>JAWKHU010000041.1:0-170859 GCA_041394685.1 Vicinamibacterales bacterium | reverse complement strand
TCCCACCTGGCGCGCGAAGACCAACGGTCTCGTCATCTACAAGGGCTACGTGGTCGCCGAATTCGGCGACACCACGTGGGTGGATCCCACCTACTCGGTCGCGAAGAGCATGCTGTCCACGGTGGCGGCCATCGGGGTTCGCGACGGGAAGATCTCGGTGGACGACGCCGTCAACAAGACGGTGATGGACGGCGGGTACGATTCGCCCCGCAACTCGCAGATCACCTGGAAGATGCACCTGCAGCAGGAGACCGAGTGGGAGGGCGAGCTGTGGGGCAAGAAGCACGACTTCGTCGGCCACGAGGCGTTCGGCGAGGGCGAGCGCAAGCCGCGCGAGCTGCAGCGGCCGGGCAGCTACTACGAGTACAACGACGTTCGCATCAACCGCCTGGCGCTCTCGCTGCTGCGGGTCTTCAAGAAGCCGGTCCCCGAGGTCTTCCGCGACGAGGTGATGGACGTCATCGGCGCCTCGAACGCGTGGAAGTGGGTGCCGTACCACAACAGCTATGTGGACATCGACGGCCGCCGCACGGCGTCGGTGAGCGGAGGCACGCGCTGGGGTGGCGGCGTGTGGATTCATTCCTGGGACATGGCCCGCTTCGGCTACCTCTGGCTGCGCGGCGGCAAGTGGGGCGACAAGCAGATCATCCCGCCCGCCTACGTCAAGGCGGCGACGACGGCCAGCGCCCACGGCCCGGACTACGGTTACCTCTGGTGGCTCAACACCATGGGCAAGAACTACCCGGGCCTGCCGACCACCGTCTACGGCGCCCGCGGCGCGGGGAGTAACACCATCACCATTTCCCCCGAGCACGACCTGGTCGTGGTCTGGCGGTGGCACCGCGGGAACGAGGCGGAGTTCGTGAAGCGGGTGGTGGCGGCGATCAAGTAGCGGCAGGATGCGGAGGGCACCCGCACCTGCGAGTGCCCTCCCTCGTTCATGACACCGCTGAGCCGCGCCGGTCTGCGGTTCGTCTCAGCACCCCGGGCAGGTGCGACACGCGGCCCCCTACGACCTCTCGAACGTCGCCCCGCGAGACACCGCTCTCCTCCAGCGACGCCCGCATCCGCGCCAGCACCGCGTCCAGCCGGCGGTAGAGGCGCTTCTGCTCCACGCGCAGCGTCGGCGCGATTTCGCTCACCTTCATGCCGCGCCCGTACCGGAGCATCACGAGCCGCTGCTCCTCGGCTGGGAGGCTGGCGATCACGTGCTTCAGCCGCGCGGCCACGCGCATGGCCCGCTGCCGGCGCTGCCGGTCGAGCAGCCGCACGAACGGATCTGCCGTCACCGGTGCTGCCAGCGTGGCCGCCTCGTCCAGGCTCACCATCTGCCGGCGCGCCTGCGGACGCCGCGTGAGCAGCCGCTCGTGGGCGCCCGGAGGCAGGCTGCCGCCCGCACATCGCAGGGTCTCGAGCGCACGGTCCGCGCACTGGCCGTCACGGACCACCGACCGCTCGAAGGCCACCGCGGCCTCACCCAGGCGCCGTGCTTCCGCCGACGGCCGCCACTTGCCCCACTCGTGGACCCGCATGTCGAGCACCACCCGTTCGATCACCCGCTTCAGGTAGGCGTGGATGGGGCTGTCCCCCCGGTACGCGCGCAGCGCGCGGTAGTCGTCCTTGACGAGGTGCGTCCAGGTCAGCGAGAGCAGCTCGTCGCGGTCCTGGGGCGGCAGCCTGGTGCGCCGGGCGCGGGTGTTCACCAGGCGGGTGATGGGGGCGACGTTGGCTTCGGAGCCAGGCCGCGGGGCTGGCGGAGAGGGCATTCTGGTCGTCGAGGGTCGTGGCCATGCGGGGGTCCTCCGAAATGCGCCGTGTCTACCCTCTAAACGTCGCACCGCGGAAAACCGAACAGGGGTTGGAGAAGAAAAGTTTGGGCTTGGGGCGTGGGGCGTGGGGGGCTTGGGGCCTGGGGCTTGTGGGCTTGCGGGCTTGGGGCTTGGGCCTGGGCTTGGGACGAGCCCGCGTCCCCCCTTTATTGGCCGACGGCTATCGCAAGCGGGGCTCTTGCCTCGGCCTCGGGTGTGACGCGGGCCAGCCAGGCCAGGGAGGTCTGGTCGTGTTCCAGGGCGAGACGGCCGCCGATGTCCGCGGCCTCGACGATGGCCTCGATTCGCGTGCGGCTGCGTTCGATGAGGTGCCACCCGCCGAAGCATTCGATCCAGGCGGGAACGGATTCCCCTCGGCGATGTTGGTGAAGTAGATCGTGCCCCGGGTGCCAGCCTTCGGTGCGCGGCGCGCAGCAGGCGGGCGATGGTGGCGTCCTCCAGGTAGTCGAAGAGCCCGCCCGCCAGGATCAGGTCGAAGGCTCCCTCTACGCGACGGACGCCGCGCAGGACGTCCGAGCAGACGGGCGTGACGGTGGCACGGAGCAGCCGTCCCCGATCCGCTGCCAGGACGACCGCGTCGGGGTCCTGGTCCACGAGGGTCAGATGTGCCCCGTCCAGCGTTGCGGCCTCGTCGATCAGCACCTGGAGATCGCGGCCGCCGCCGCAGGCCAGGATCAGGATCCGCGCGGCGGCGCTGGAGGCCACAGCCCGCCGGATCTCGCCCGCCTGCTGCCGGACCTTGCAGCGGTGCTGAACCGCGATGGGCGAGGTGAGCGCCAGCTGCTCGACCCACCACGCCGGCGTCCCGCGCGGCGCTTGGTTGGTGCCGCCGACGAGGTACTCGATGGTCTCGAAGTCCCCGGGGTAGCCCCGCGGCCAGGTCTGCAGCCGCTTCACGAACGGCGACTCCGCATGCGCCAGCCGTGCGGGCGCCAGCGCATGGAGGATGAAAGAAGACGGTACGCGCTCCGCCTCGAGCCGCACGATCTGATCGCAGACCTCACGCGTGGCACGGGCAATGTCATCGCGGCTACCACCGGCGAGTGCGGCGAGCAGGAGATCCTGCGCCTGCTCGAGGGGCTCAACAGCACCGAGTGATCGAGGACGGCGTCCATATGCCGTCTTGGACGGACTCGCGGCGGCGGTTTCAGCATCCCACCGTCCGTCCCGGCCCTCTGGAGCGCGGTCGGCGTCTGTTGTTGACATTCGACAACAGCAGGTGAATGCTTAGCCACGAAGGACACGAACCACGAAGGGCACGAAGAACACGAAGGGCACGAAGATCACGAAGATCACGAAGGCGAAGGCACGAAGATCACGAGCTGGATCACCAAATCTCGAGATCCTCCAATCGATCTCCAGATCACCACATCAACCAGATCTCCAGATTCGCTTATCGCCATTCTTTCCATGCCCCGCCCCCTCGATCTCCTCCAAGGCACGCTCGACCTCCTGATCCTCCGCACGCTCGCGCTCGGGCCGATGCATGGCTGGGCCATTTCGCAGCGGATTCAGCAGATGTCCGACGAAGCGCTCCGGGTGAACCAGGGTTCGCTCTATCCCGCGCTGCAGCGGCTCGAGACCGCCGGCTGGGTGGCGTCCGAGTGGGGAGCTACCGAGCAGAACCGCCAGGCGAAGTTCTACCAGCTCACGCGCACGGGGCAGAAGCAGCTTCGCGAGGAAACGGAAACCTGGGAGCGAATGATCGAGGCCGTCGGCAAGGTGCTGCGAGGATCCGCGGCTTCGTGATCCGGGAATCTGGCCATGCAGCGTGGATCATTCCGGCACTGGTGGCGGCGCGATCGGTTCGACCGTGATCTCGACGCGGAGTTCCAGTTCCACGTCGAGCGCGAGACGGAGAAGTGGGTGGCGGCGGGGCTGTCCCCGGACGAGGCGCGGGCACGCGCCGTGAGGTGCTTTGGCCCGATGGACAAGCACAAGGCGGACACACGCGAGGCACGCGGGATCAGCTGGGTGGACGAGCTCGTGCAGGACGTCCGCTACGGCGTCCGGACGCTGTTCTCCCATCCCGGCTATGCGCTGCTGGCCGTGCTCACCCTCGGCCTCGGCATCGGCGCCAACACCGCCATCTTCAGCGTCATCAACGGCGTGCTCCTGAAGCCGCTGCCCTACGAGCACGGCGATCGCCTCGTCGTGGTGCGCCAGTCGGCGCCGCTCTCGGGCCAGAACACGCTGGGCGTCGCCATCGCGGAGTACTTCGACTACCGCGAGCAGGCCGAGGTGTTCGACGGGCTGGTCGAGTACCACCAGATGAACTTCGACCTGCTGAATCGCGGAGAGCCGGACCGTGTGAGCACCGGCGTCGTCTCGGCCAACTTCTTCGACCTGCTCGGCATCGAGCCCGTTCTCGGCCGCACGTTCGTCGCCTCCGACGATGTGCCCGGCGCGGAAGCGGTGCTGATTCTGAGCCACACCTACTGGCAGACCCGCTTCGGCGGCGATCCGAAGATCGTCGGGCAGGTGTTCGAGATGAACGATCGGCCGCACCGCGTGATTGGCGTCCTGCCCAACGTGCCGCACTACCCGCAGGAGAACGACGTCTACATGCCGGTCCTGGCATGCCCGTTCCGCGCGGCGGCCGAGCGCACCATCAACCGGAACCGCCGCGCCTTCGGCGGGCTGAGCGTGTTCGGCCGGCTCAAGGAGGGCCATACCCACGCCGAGGCCGCCACCGCCATCGCGACGATCAATCAGCGCTTCGTGTCCGACAACACGGGCGTGTACCGGCCCGAGACGTCCGGGTTCCAGGCCACAGCCGTGGACGTCCGGTCCGCCCTCACCGAGGGCGCACGCGAGCTGCTCCTGATCCTCCTCGGCATCACCAGCCTCGTCCTGCTGATCGCGTGCGCGAACGTCGCCAACCTGACGCTGGCGCGCATGCTGGGCCGCGACCGCGAGCTTGCGCTGCGCACGGCGCTCGGCGCCGGACGAGGCCGCCTCGCCAGGCAGCTTCTCACCGAGAGCACGCTGCTGGCCGTGGCTGGCGGCGTCGTCGGCGTGGCTTTCGCGTATGCCACGGTCGGCATGCTCACCACGTTCGTCGCCCGGTTCACGGCGCGCACGGGTGAGGTCGGCATCGACCTGTCCGTGCTTGGCTTCACGCTCCTCGTGTCGGTCGTGACCGGCGTGCTGTTCGGCACCCTGCCGGCGCTGGGCACCCGCGTCAACCTGACCACCGCGCTCAAGCAGGGCGGGCTGCAGGCTGGTGACGGCAGCGGCCGCCGCCGCGTGCAGAGCGCACTCATCGTGGCGCAGGTGGCCGTGTCCGTGGTGCTGCTCGTCGGCGCCGGGCTGCTGCTGGCCAGCTTCCTGCGCCTGCAGCGTGTGGATGCCGGCTATCGGGCCGACGGCGTCCTCTCGGCGCAGGTCTACGGCAACTTCTCGCGCTACGGCAACATCGACGCGCTGCGGCGGCTGTATCAACCCGTCCTGGATCGCGTCGAGACGCAGCCGGGTGTCGTCGCGGCCGCCATCACCAATGCCGTTCCGCTGGCCGGATCCGCCCCCGGCACGGTCCGTTTCGACATCGAAGGCCGCGTGACCGACGACCCGGATCGCCGGCCCGCCATCGACGTCCGCGTGACCAGCCCCCGCTACTTCGACGTACTGGGCATCCCGCTGCAGAGCGGCCGCGCGTTCACCGCCCTCGACGATGCGGAGTCCACGCGGGTGGTGGTGATCAACAAGGCGATGGCGAGGTACTGGGATGGCACCGATCCGGTCGGCACCCGCATCTCGACCGATCGCGGCGACACCTGGGTGATGGTCGTCGGCGTCGTGGGCGACGTGCGCCAGTTCGGGCTCGCGCAGGAGACAGTGGCGCAGGCCTACATCCCGATGGCGCAGGCGCCGAACAACTTCGCGGGACAGGTGCTGGTGCGCACGGCGGGTCCGCCCGACGCGTTCGCGGCCACGCTGCGCGAGACGGTGCACGCTGTGGATCCCAACCAGCCGGTGGAAGGGATCCAGACGCTGGCGGACCTGCGGTCAGAGGCGCTCGCCGCACCGCGGCTGACGGCCACGCTCCTCAGCGTCTTCGCGGGCCTGGCGCTGCTCGTCACGCTCGCCGGCATCGGCGGCGTGATCGCGACCTCGGTGACGCAACGCACACGGGAGTTCGGCGTCCGCATGGCGCTCGGCGCCAGCCGCGGCCAGGTCATGGCCATGGTGCTGGGACAGGGCCTGCTGCTGGTCGGTGTCGGCCTCGCCGTCGGCGTGATCGCGGCCTCGATCCTGGGACGTGTCCTGTCCGCCTATCTCTACGACACCGCACCGCGCGACCCGCTCATCATCGGCGGCGTCGCCCTCACCTTCCTCCTGGCCGGCGCGCTCGCCTGCCTCGCCCCCGCCCGCCGCGCGACGACGGTGGATCCGTTGATTGCGCTGCGAACGGAGTAGAAACCACGAAGGGCACGAAGGGGCACGAAGAGCACGAAGAATCCCGAAAGGGCGCCACACCTCTCTCGCCCGGAGCCTTGACGGGTCTGTCGGGATCTCTCTTCCTTTTGTAGTCTTTGTGCCCTCCGTGCCCCTCCGTGCCCTCCGTGGTTTCTTACTTGCGCTTGTAGACCTCGCCATCCTTCATCACGAACTGCACGCGTTCCAGTTCGCTGATGTCCGCGAGCGGGTCGCCGGCCACGGCGATCAGATCCGCGTAGAGGCCGGGTTGCAGCGTGCCGACACGGTCAGACCAGCCCATGGCCTCGGCCGCGATGCGTGTGGCGCCCTCGATGGCCGCCATCGGTGACTGGCCGAGGCCCACGCGGACCTTGAACTCGCGCGCGTTCTCGCCGTGGGGGAAGACGCCGGCGTCGGTGGCAAAGGCGATGGGCAGGTGCTGGTCCAGCGCAATCCGGAACGCGCTCCCTGCGTGCCCTGCATGGCCTTCTCGCGCTCCACCTGGTAGTCGGGGATGCTGAGCGCCTGGTTGTCGTTGAGAATGGTGTGCTGACGTAGAGCGTCGGGGCGAAGTAGGCGCCCTTCTCCTTCAGCATCCGCGCGGCTTCCTCGTCGAGCATGCTGCCGTGGTCGATGGTCCGCACGCCGGCGCGGATGGCGGCCTTGATGCCCTCGGTGCCGTGCGCGTGCGCCGCCACGAACTTGCCCCACCGCGTCGCTTCCTACGGCCACGGCAAGCTCCTCGTCCGAATACTGCTGCGCGCCCGGCGGGATGCCCTTCGACATCACGGCGCCCGTCGCCGATCTTGATGAAGTCCGCGCCGTGCTTCAGGTTGGTCCGCACGACCTGCCGCACCTGGTCCACGCCGTCGGCCAGGTTCCGGACGATGGGGACGTCAACGTAGATGGAGAACTGCCGCGCGTCGCCTGCCCGCCGGTGGCGGAGACGTAGCTGCCGGCCACCTGCAGGCGCGGCCCGGGCACCGAACCCTTGTCGATCGCGTAGCGCAGGTCGATGTCCACGTAGGGCCGTGGGTCCCATGTCCCGGCAGGTGGTGAAGCCCGCCATTAGCGTCGTGCGGGCGTTGACCGCGCCGTAGATCGCCGCGCGCCCGGGCGTTGTGGTCAACAGGGCCGACTCCCAGTTCGTGCCGACCTCGTCGGTGAGGTGGGTGTGCAGGTCGATGAGGCCGGGAAGGATCGTCGCGGTGCCGAGGTCGATGATCTGGTCGGCCAACATGCCGGCAGCCGGGCCGACACGTTCGATACGGTCGCCCCGAATCAGCACGCCGCCGTTGACGATCGGCGACCCGCCGCGGCCGTCGATGATCCGCGCGGCGCGCACCAGCGTCGTCCGGCCCGGCGGTGGCTGCGCCGAACCGGTCTCGACCGCTCCGAGGCCTGCCAGGAGAAGGACAACGAGGGGAAGGCGGAACGGCGTGGGTCGCGGCATGGGACGGCACCATAGCACGCGGTCCGGCAACTGCCCGGCGGTCGAGGGCAGGATGAGGCTATAATAGCCACGTTATGACGGTCAAAATAGCCGACTTGAAGAACAACCTGTCGCGGCACCTGGCGCACGTCCGCGAAGGCGGAGAGCTGACGGTCCTGGATCGGAACACCCCGGTCGCGCGCATCGTGCCGTTCACGCCCCGCCAGGCCGTCCGCGATGGACGAGGACGCTCGACGGCCTCGGATTCCGGCCGCGAGTCGGCCGCGCGGATCGAGGAACTGCAGCGCCTCGGGATCCTGGGTGGCGGTGATGCCGACGGTTTCGGCGAGTGGGTCCGACGCCAGGCCCCGGCCAGGCTGCCGAAGGCGAGCGCCAGCGCGCTGGACCTGCTGCTGCGGGCGCGTCGCGAGAGCACCCGGTGAGGTTCTGGGACAGCTCCGCGCTGGTGCCCCTGTTCGTGGACGAACCGGCCTCGGCGGACATGCGGCGTCTGGTGCGCGACGATCCGCATGCCATCGTCTGGACGCTGTCGTCGGTGGAGATCCTGTCCGCGATCGCGCGGCTCGAGCGGACGTCCTCGGGCCTCGAGGACCTGCTGGGCGGCGTGAGGCAGGAGGTGATGCAGCGGCTGCGCCAGTGCCACGCGGTGACGCTGGTGGATGTGGTGCGCCAGCGCGCGGAGCGGCTGGTCAACGTGCATGCGCTCACCGCGGCCGATGCGCTGCAGCTGGCGGCGGCGCTGGTGGCGGCGCGCGAGCAGCCGGATGCGTTCGACTTCGTCACGCTCGACACGGCGCTGGCGCGAGCGGCGCGTCTGGAAGGCTTCCGCGTCCTCGGAGCGTGAGACGTCAGCTCCGGCGGCCGCGGACCGGGCTCGTCAACCGCCGCCCTGCCAGCGCTTGATGGCCTCGACCGGGTAGAGGAGCATGATGATGTTGAGCGTCAGGTTGTCGCGAATGAGGAAGCCGACCCAGAGCTCCATCGCGACCGCCAGGCCCACCGTCGCGCCGACGGGAATCATGCGCGCCAGGCCGAAGCCGGCCGCCATGGCGGCGATGTCGGCCACCGAGTTCAGCACGCTGTCGCCGAAGTAGTCCAACGCGATGGTGGCCGCGCGGTAGCGGTCGATCACCATCGGCGTGTTCTCGAGGATCTCCCACGACGCCTCGAGCAGCACCGCCATCACGAAGCGCGTCTGGACCGGGAGCCGTCGCGCCGCCAGCCACAGCAGGCCATAGAACAGCATGCCGTGGATGACGTGCGAGAAGGTGTACCAGTCGCTGAGGTGCTGCGAGTTCTCCGAACTCAGCACCACGCCGTGCCAGACCTTGACGTAGCCGCACGTGCACATCGGCACCCGGCCCATCGCCAGTTCGATGGCGGCTGCGGCCCCGATGATGAGGGCGCTGGCGATGATGGCGGTCCGCGTGCTCACCGCAGGATTCCGGCCCGGGTTCCCGTGCGGCCTACTGCCGGCCGTCGAGGGCCGCGATGGTCGCGGTCGAGGGGCCGCGCTGCTGCTGCAGGCGCGTGGCCACCTGTTCCGCCTGGCGCCAGGCGCGGAGCACGTTCTGTCCCAGGACCTTCCTGACGTCGTCGTCCGAGTAGCCGCGGCGCAGCAGTTCGGCCGTCAGCCGCGGGTAGCTGGCGACGTCCTCGAGTCCTTCGACCACGCTCGTGATGCCGTCGAAGTCGCCGCCGAGGCCGATATGGTCGATGCCGGCGACCTTCCGGATGTGGTCGATGTGGTCGGCCACCTGCGACAGCGTCGCCCGCGGCTCCGGGTTGGCTTTCGTCCAGGCATCGAGCGCGGCGCGCGCGGCCTTCTCGTCGTTGGGGAACTGCTTTCTGAACGCGGAGGCCTGCGCTCCCTGCTTCGTGTTCCAGTCGGCCACCTCCTGCGAGATGAATCCGGGCACGAAGGTGACCATCACGACGCCGCCGTTCTTCGGCAGCATCTGCAACACCTCGTCCGGCACGTCACGCGGCACGTCGCACAGCGCGCGTGCGGACGAGTGGGAGAAGATGACGGGCGCTTCGGCCACGGCCAGCGCGTCCTTCATGGTGTCGGGCGAGGTGTGGCTCAGGTCCACGAGCATGCCGAGGCGGTTCATCTCGCGGACGACTTCCTCGCCGAACTTCGTCAGCCCGCCATGTGCCGGCGTATCGGTGGCCGAGTCCGCCCACGGCACGTTGGAGGAGTGCGTGAGCGTCATGTAGCGGGCGCCGAGCGCGTACATCTGCCTGAGGGTCGCCAGCGAGCTGTCGATGGAGTGTCCGCCCTCCATGCCGATCATGGAGCCGATGCGCTTCGCCTGCCTGGCGCGCTCCGCGTCGCCTGCGGTCAGCGCCAGCTCGAAGGTCTCGGGCCAGCGCTCGGTCATGCGATGGACGATGTCGATCTGCTCGAGCGTGGCGCGCACGGCCTCCTTGCCCTGCATCTCGGCGGGCACGTAGACGGACCAGAACTGCGCCCCCATGCCGCCGCGCCGCAGGCGCGGGATGTCGGTCATCAGCGAGGGCACCGGCTCGGTGATGTCCGCCTTCGTGAAGTCACCGCCCACGTCGCGCTCGCGGAGCGCCCACGGGTAGTCGTTGTGGCCGTCAACGACGGGGGACTGGGCGTGGATGGCCTGCGCGCGCGCGACCGGGTCACCTTGCGCCAGGACCGGGCTGGCTGACGCCAGACAGAGGAGGAGGGCGAGGGCGGGGCTGCGCATGCCTCATGCTAGGGCAGGCCATTGACGATTGTCGATTGTCAATTGACGATCCATTGACGATTGACGAATGCCGCAATGCCTCAATCAGGATTGCCACATTGGTGCGGTGCGCCATTGACGCAATCGAGTTCACGGATGCGCCAATCCCGCAATCATCAATGAATCGTCAATCGACAATTGACAATCGTCAATGGACGCCGGTCCTGCGCGACTAGAGGCGCAGCAGCGTGTCGCGCAGGACTCGCGACTGTTGCCGGCTGGCCTGGAACTGTTGGCCGTTGGCGAGCGTGACCTGATAGGTCCCGCCGGGCATGGGGCTCACGCGCTGGATCTGGTCCACGGCGACGAGCGTGCCGCGGCCGAGGCGGAGGAAGCGGCGGGGGTCCAGCCGCTGCTCCAGTGCGTTCAGCCGGTGGCTCAGCGAGTACTTGTCGCCCGCAATGGTGGTGAGGTGCAGGACTTCGCCATCGGCGACGACCGACGCCAGCTGGCGGACGGGCAGCAGCAGGACCTCGTCGCGCCGGCGGACGGGGATGCGCTCGAGCAGCTGCGGACGCGTCGCCTGTTCCAGGGCGGTCGAGGCGGCGGTCAGCCGCTCGGCCCGGTCCGGCTCGGAGACGCGCGTGCGTGCGCGCTCCAGGGTGGCGGCCAGCCGGTCGCGCTCCACGGGCTTCAGGAGATAGTCCACGGCATTCAGCTCGAACGCCTCGACGGCGAACTCGTCGTAGGCGGTCACGAAAGCGACGAGCGGCGCGGCGTCCGCGTCGAGCAGGCGGGCCGTGTCGAGGCCGCCCATCTCCGGCATCTGCAGGTCGAGCAGCGCGAGATCCGGCGCGGCCGACGCGATGAGGTCCAGCGCCTCGCGCCCGTTCGACGCCTCGCCGACGAGCTCGACGTCCGGAAACGTCTTCAGCAGGTTGGCCAGATAGCGGCGCGCCGGCCGCTCATCGTCGGCCAGCAGGACTCGCAGCGGCCTCGTCATGTTCCACGGGTTCCTGGACCGGTGCGGAGACCGGCAGGTGAATGGCGGCGACCGTGCGCTGGCGGTCGTCGGGCAACAGCGACAGCCCGGCATGGGCGCCGTAGTGGCCGGCCAGGCGGCGTCGCACGTTCTCGAGGCCGAGCCCGTCGGCCTTTGGCAGGATGTCGGCCGGCAGTGGCGTCCCGGTGTTGACGACCCGCATGTGCAACTGCCGGCCGTCGGCGTCGAGGCGTGCGGCAATCTCCACGTCGCCGCCCGAGACGCTCGTCGCGACGCCGTGCTTGATCGCGTTCTCGACCAGCGGCTGCAGCACGAGCGAGGGGATCGGCAGTGCGCGCAACGCGCTCGGCACGTCGATCCGCACGCGCAGCCGTTCCTCGAACCGCTCGCGCTCGATGTCCAGGTAGTGCTCCACCAGTTCCAGCTCGCGACCGAGGGTGGTGAACTCGCCTTCGGGGCGCAGCACGCCGCGCAGCAGCCGCGTCAGCCGCATGAGCGTGCGCACGGCCCTCGTCGGCGCCGACTCCACGAGGTAGCCGATCGTCGTGAGGGCGTTGAAGAGGAAGTGCGGGTTGATCTGCGCGCGCAGCGCGCGGAGCTCGGCCTCGGCGGCGAGCTTCTGCATCTCCTCCTCGCGCAGGGCCATTTCGTAGCGTTCCAGCGTGAGGCGGATCGCGTCGATGCGGCGCGCGGCGATGACGGCGACGGCCTCCAGCAGGTCCTCGTCGTCGGACAGGAGGCGGCGGCCGGCCGCCAGTGTGCCGACGACGATCTGGGGGTGCGGCGCGTCGGTGGTCGGCACGGTGACGCGGCGCGAGACGGAGAGCGCAGCGGCGGCGGGCGTGGTCCCGGTCTCCGCCCAGACGCGATCCGCGCTCAACGCGCGGGTGAGCCGCGTGCACACGGCCGCGAGCACGTCGTCGGTGGAGGCCAGGTCCGCCACCTCGCGCGCCATGTCCGTGCGCAGCACGGAGTAGTCCGCACGGCCCAGCAGGACGGCGTCCACGAACCGCGCCACCAGCCGCCGCACGCCGGGCGTGACCAGTGCCGTGGCGACCCAGAGCCCGAGCAGCACGCCCACGGCGGCCGGTCCGGCGGGCATGGCAGCCACGACCGAGTAACCCGCGATGGCCAGTCCAACCACCGCGAGCAGGGTGAGGGCGTGCTTGAGGAACAGGTCGCCGAGGGCGAAGCGGTAGTTCTGGTAGAGGATGGCGAACGCGAGCGGGATCGCGGCGTGGTGGCCGAGGACCTGCATCCACCAGCTGTCCTCGTCGGTGTGGAAGCTGCCCAGGTGCGTGGCCGAGACGGCGAAGAGCACGAGGGCCAGCACCCAGAGCGCGCGCCGGCCGTTGGGCTGCGAGCGCGTGAGGACGGCCAGCGGCACGATCAGCAGGCTGAACGACACCGTCAGCAGCTGGAACGCGCGCGTGGACCAGGCCGGGTCGTTGGTCAGGATCGTCCGCAGGTGGAGCGCGGCGGCCGTGGCGCTCAGGGAGTAGCCGAGGCCGATGACCAATGGCCCGTAGCGCAGGCCTCGTGCGACCGAATGGACGACCACGGCAGCCAGCAGGCCGAGCGCCGGGAAGGCGACGGCGACCACGCCCGGGGAGTCCAGCGCGAGGCCGAGCCGTGGCGCGGCGTAGGTGCCGATCTCGCCCAGGTTCCAGGCCAGGCCCAGGAGCGCCGTCGCCAAGGGCAGCGCGTCGGAGCGGCGGAGGGACTCCGCCCCACCGGTCCGCCGCCGGAGGACGAGGACCAGCAGGAGCGCGTACAGCGCCGTTCCGGTGGCGAACCCGACGAGGTTGACGACGTCGGCGGCGTTGGTGGCCACGAGGTGATTGTAGATGGCCCCGGGCCGCTGGAAGCGCCTCGGCTATAATCCCGCCACCCCACCCTCGGTGTCCGGTCGTGACTCGTGGCCGTTCCGCGCCTGCACGACTCGACCCCCGACGGCCCAAACGGCGCTTCGAGGAGGACCCATGCGTGTACCCCTGGCCAGGCTGGCCGGCCTGTCGGCCATCGTCGTCCTGTCGATCGCGGGTGTGCAGGCGCAGCGGCGCCAGCCCGCCGCGCCCGCCGAACCGTTCGTCGCGCCCACGCTCGAACCACGGATCGTGACGCTCAAGGAAACGGCCGCGAAGGATGTGGAGTCGATGTTCGACCTGGGGCAGGAGATGGTGGACACCGTCTTCAGCTTCGGCGAGCTCGGCTTCCAGGAGTTCGAGACCCAGAAATACCTGACGGGCATCCTCGAGCAGAACGGCTTCACGATCGAGAAGGGCGTGGCCGGCATCCCGTCGGCGTGGGTGGCGAAGTGGGGCTCGGGCCATCCGATCATCGCCCTCGGTTCCGACGTGGACTGCATCCCGCAGGCCTCGCAGAAGCCGGGCGTCGCGTACCACGACCCGATCATCGAGGGTGCGCCGGGCCACGGCGAAGGCCACAACTCGGGCACGCCGCTCAACATCTCGCCGCGCTCGCCGCCAAGCGCGTGATGGAGCGCGAGAAGCTGTCGGGCACGCTGATGATCCGGCCCGGCATCGCCGAGGAACAGCTCGGCACCAAGGTACTTCACGTGCGCGCCGGCCTTCAAGGACGTGGACGTGGTGCTCTACAACCACGTCGGCGGCAACCTCGGGCACGGCTTGGGCAGCGCGGCAACGGCATGGTGTCCGTGGAGCATAACCTTCCAGGTGAGACGGCGCACAGCGCCGGTGCGCCCTGGCGCGGCCGGTCGGCCTCGACGCGGTCGAGCTGATGAACCACGGCTGGAACTACCGGCGCGAGCACCTGCGCCTGCAGCAGCGCTCGCACTACGTCATCACCAACGGCGGCGATCTGTGTCGCCGCGCAACGCGGGCGTCTGGGCATTACTTCCGCGAGACCAACTACGACACCGTCAAGAACCTGTGGGACATCGGCGACAAGATGGCCGAGGGCGCCGCGCTGATGACCAACACCGAGTGGAGCTCGCGCGTGCTCGGCGTGGCGTGGCCGTCGTGCATGAACCGCACGCTCGCCGAGACCATCTTCGCGAACATCCAGACCGTCGGGCTGCCGAAGTGGACCGAGGCCGACGAAACGCTGGCCAAGGCGACGCAGCGTGAACTGGGCGTTCCCGAGAACGGGCTGGCCAAGCAGATTGCCACCAGCCTCCGTGGCACCGAGCTCATTCCAGACGAGACCAAGCGCGGCGGCGGGTCGGACGACATCGGCGACATCTCGTGGACCGTGCCGACCGCGTCGCTCAGCTTCCCGGCCAACTTCCAGGCCGGCCCCGGCCACAACTGGGCCAACGCCATCGCCATGGCCACCCCCATCGCGCACAAGGGAACGGTGGCGGGCGCCAAGGTTCAGGCCATGACTGTCATCGATTCGGTCACGCGCCCCCGTCGTGGTCAAGGGCGCCAGTGGACTATTTCGACAACGCTCAAGCAGCGTTGGTACACGTCCTTCCTGCGCCCCGGTGACGAGCCGGCCATCCACCTGAACAAGGCGATCATGGACCGCTACCGGCCCGAGATGCGGAGCTTACTACTTCGACAAGACCTTACAAGACGTACCTCGATCAGCTCGCTGACCAGTTCGGGATCACCTATCCGACCGTGCGCACGGAATCCGCCGCGCAGGGAAGTAAGGCGCGTTGGACGTCGGGATCGAATCTCTTTTCGGGGAGAGACTCCTCTCGGGAGTCGGGAGTCGGGAGTCGGGAGTCGGGAGTCGGGAGTCGGGAGTCGGGAGTCGGAGTGCTGCCGTGATGATGAGGAAGACACACGTCGCGCTCGGTGTGGCCATGGTGATGCTGCTGGCCCTGGCGGCACTCCCGCGGGCCGAGCGTCAGGCCGCGAGAGCGGGCCGCCCCGGCGCCCGTCGATCCGCGCGTCCAGAGTGCTCAAGGATCTCGTGGATGCCGAGGTGTCGTCACCGGCCCTGTTCGACCTGGGCCAGCAGATGAACGACATGCTCTTCAGCTTCGGCGAGATCGGCTTCCAGGAGTTCGAGACGCAGAAGTATCTCGGCACCCTCCTGCGCGGCCAGGGCTTCACCGTCGAAGAGGGCGTGGCCGGCATCCCCACCGCCCGCGGCGCTGGGGCAGCGGCAAGCCCGTCATCGCGTTCGGCTTCCGACATCGACGGCATCCCGCAGGGCTCGCAGAAGCCGGGCGTCGCCTATCACGACCCGCTCGTCGAGGGCGCGCCCGGCCACGGCGAGGGCCACAACTCCGGCACCCCGCTCAACATCGTCGCGGCGATTGCGGTGAAGCGCGTGATGGAGCGCGAGAAGCTGCCCGGCACGCTGATGATCTGGCCCGGCGTGGCCGAGGAGCTCCTCGGCACGAAGGCCTATTACGTGCGTGCGGCTCTTCAAGGACGTCGATGTCGTGCTCTACAACCACGTGGGCTCGAACCTGTCCACGAGCTGGGGTGACAGCGGCGGCAGCGGCCTGGTGTCCATCGAGTACACCTTCGAGGGGGAGACCGCGCACAGCGCGGGAGCGCCGTGGCGCGGCCGCTCGGCCCTCGACGCCGTGGAGCTGATGAACCACGGCTGGAACTACCGCCGCGAGCACCTGCGTTCGCCTGCAGCGGACGCACTACACCATCACCAACGGCGGCGATCAGCCGAACGTCGTCCCGAGGAACGCGAGCGTCTGGTACTACTTCCGCGAGATCGACTACGAGTCGATCAAGAACATGTGGGACATCGGCGACAAGATGGCCCAGGGAGCGGCGCTGATGACGAACACGACGTGGACCTCGCGCGTGCTCGGCACCGCCTGGCCCCGCCACACCAACCGGGTGCTGGCCGAGGCCATGCACGCCAACATCACGCGCGTCGGCCTTCCCACGTGGAGCGCCGACGACATCGCGCTGGCCAAGGCCACGCAGCGCGAAATGAAGGTGCCCGAGGTCGGACTCGCCTCCGGACCCATCCGCCCGCTGCGCGGTGCGGAGCTGATTCCGGACGACGAGAAGTTCGGCGGCCCGTCCGACGACATCGGCGACATCACGTGGAACGTGCCGACGGTGGTCCTCAGCTACCCGGCCAATTTCCAGGCGGGCCCTGGCCACAACTGGGCCAACGCCATTCCCATGGCCACACCCATTGCCCACAAGGGCGTCAACGCCGGCGCCCGCGTGCAGGCCCTGACGGCCATGGACGTGGTCCTCAGGCCAGACGTGCTCTCGGGCGCGCGCGAGTACTTCGAGACCGTGCAGCTCAAACAGCGCACCTACACGCCCTTTATCCGCCCCGACGACCAGCCGGCCACCTGGATGAACAAGGCGACGATGGAGCGGTTCCGGCCGGAGATGCGGAAGTACTACTACGACCAGGCGAAGTACAAGACGTACCTCGACCAGATGAAGGACCAGTTCGGCTACACCTACCCG
This sequence comes from Vicinamibacterales bacterium, assembly GCA_041394685.1. Classification (GTDB taxonomy): domain Bacteria; phylum Acidobacteriota; class Vicinamibacteria; order Vicinamibacterales; family UBA2999; genus VFZN01. Next base: position 154,060 of record JAWKHU010000041.1, on the reverse strand, counting down.
ACGACGGTGAAGCCCGCCGGCTCGCAGCCGTAGCGGCTACCGGACATCGGCGGAGGACCAGGAGGGCCGGCAGCCCCAAGGCGCCGGCCCTTCGTATTGGTGGCTACGGAATCGTTACCGTCTGCGGTGGCGTCGGGCCGCTGGACCCGCAGGGGTTCCGCGCGATCACCTCGATCTTGTAGTCGCCGGGGCCCGCCACGCCACTGAGGGCGCGGCCGGCCGTGTCGAAGCTCCCGACGTAGGCGCCGGTGACGTTCAACGTGAAGCTGGTTGGCGCCGGGCCGTCAGTCGGCGGATCCCACACCGCGTAAATCGTGTTGCCGATCCGGTAGGCGATGAAGTTGGACGGCGGCAGCGGCGCGCCCGAGCACGGGCCCGGGAACGTCAGGTTCACGGGGTTGGAGGGCTGCCCCCATCCGCCGCCGTTCACGCCGCGTACCCGCAGGATGTAGTTGCCCGGCGGCACGTTGGCGAAGGAGAACGCCTCGCCGCGGGCCAGCGGCACCGACAGCGTGAGCGCGCCGGTCACGCCGAGGATCATGCTCGACGGCGCGCCGCCCTCGAACGTGTTGTTCCACTGCAGCGTCAGCGACGAGCCATTGACGAGCCCGACCAGGCCCGTGGGCGGAGACGGGGGCACGGGCACGTTGACGTGCAGGGCCACCTCGTTGGACGCCACGCTCTGCGATGCACCGGACAGCGTGTGCATGCGGATGAACGAGCCGGTGGGCGCCTGGAACGTGAAGAGCGGAGCCGTGTTCCCGGTGGGAATCTCCGCCAGGATCTGGCCGGGCAGCACGCCGCCCTTGAGCACGTAGCCGGTGGGCGGTGGGCCCAGGACCGGCGGCGTGAAGCGCACCGTGACCGTGGTGCCGACGACCGACTCGACGTGGAAGCCCGTCGGGGCCTGCACCGTGGTGGGTGTCGTCATCGTGACCGTCACCGTTGCGACGTTGCCCGCTCCGCGCGTCGTGACCGCCCGGTAGGTGAAGGTGTCGTCGCCGAGGAAGTCGAGAGCGGGAACGTAGACGAAGCTCCCGTCGGTGTTGAGGGTGACCGCGCCGTGTGCCGGGTTCGACACCAGCTCCGCGGTCATGGCGCCGCCGCCGTTGCTGTCGTCGTTGCCCAGCACGCCAGGCGCCGCGATGCCGATCGGCTGGTTGGCGGGCGTCGTGTAGGCGTCGTCGAAGGCCGCGGGCACGGACACGGCGAGCCGCACCGTGGCCGAGTTGCTGCTGCCGGCCGTCGTCGACACGCGATAGGTGAAGGCGTCGGGCCCGGCGTAGCCGGCGGTCGCGGTGTAGGTGAAGCTGCCATCGGCGCTCAGCGCGAGCGTGCCGTGACTCACGCCGGAGACCAGCACCGCCGTCATCACCCCGCCGCCGTTGATCGTGTCGTTGGCGAGGACGCCAGGCGCCGGGACGACCAGCGGCGTGCCGAAGGGTACGGCGAAGCTGTCATCCACGGCCACGGCCACGCCAGGGCCGTCGTCGTTGAAGATGGTGCCAACTGCCTGGGCGTCGCCGATGACGGCGTTGACCGGCGACGACAGGTTGACGGCAAAGGTCTCCGTGGGCTCGATGGTCGTGTCGCCCTTGACCCTGACGTTCACCGGCAGCGACGTGGTTCCCGGCGGGAACACCAGCTCGGAGGCGGTGGGGATGTAGTCCCCCGTCCCCGAGAGCGAGAAGGTGAGCGTGAAGCCCGCCATCGTGCCGACGTCCGTGATGAAGTCGTCCTCGATGTAGAGCATCCAGGTGCCGTTGGGATCGGTGCCGCGGAAGGTGGACAGCGCCGAGGGATAGGGACCCGGTGGCGCGGGGGCGGGCAGCGACTCGAGCGCGCTGACGTTGGTGGGAGCAAAGGTGCCGCTCACCAGCTGCGAGTCGGACGGGGGTGGCGCCCCGTCCTGGAACGTGAGGTCGATGTTCGAGACGTCATTCCAGCCGCCGACGTCCGACATGAACATCACCGCCTGGCCACCCGGACCGACCAGCAGCATGTCCAGGTCCTCGGGGTAGGTGTGCGTGAGGTCGTTCAGCGTGATCGACACGTCGTCGATGGTGCCGGACAGGCCGGCGACCGCGAGGCTGACCGGGTAGGGCGAGGCGAGGCCGATGTCGGGAATCGACACCGGCGTGGCGGCGGCGCGCGACTCGACCGCACCCACGGCCGTGCCATCGGCGGTGGCGTAGCGGACGCGATACTCGGCGTCGGGCATGGCGCCCGCCAGCGACACCGTGAACGCGAACGTCCGCGTCCCGCTGTTCCCCTCTGGCGCCGACGCGTCGGCAATGGAGAACGTGGGCGTCTGCAGGATGGTGCCGGTTGCCCCGAACGCCGGTGCCGCCGACGGCACGACGGCGTCGTTCGGGACGCGGGCGTCCGTGGCGGTCAGCACCGCGAGACTGGTCAGGGCCGCGAGCAGGGCTGCCGGGGCAACGGCCGTTCGGATGTGGGTTCGACGATCGGCGCGCGCGCGGCCTCTGGGCATGAACATGGATGCGCTTCCTCACGGTCCCGCTGGACCACTGGCGGCGACACTGCCGCCAGCACGCTTCAAGCAATACGCGGGCCGCGCGTGACGATCGCGGAGGACGGGCATCCCCCCTGCCCGCAGCAGCAGGGCGGGTGCGCTATAGAGGAAAACGCTTCTGTCTTTGGTCGCCTGTTTTGCCGTCGAGGCGCGGCGCCGGCGAACCTCAGCCGCGCACGGTCTGGACGGTCAGTGTCGGCAGGTCGAGGCCCGTGACGGTCGCCGCCCACGTCTGGTCGGCGCCGAGGAGCTGCGACTCGGTCAGCGTCCCCGAGCTGATGAGGGCGCCGGCGTCCAGCGGCGGCACCCCGCGCGCGGCCATCGCCGACGCGAGCTCGCCGAGGCAGAGTGCGGGGCTGCGGAGGCAGTTGCGGCCCGAACCTTCGGCCACCGTCTGGGAATCCCGGAGCAGGGTCACGCCGAAGGAGGGGAGCACGTCGGCGAGCGCGGGGATGTTCTCCGGCGTGACGGTCATCGGCGTGCCGACGATGAGGCGCGTATGCAGCCCTCGCGAGGCCACGAAGTCCACGGGCTGCAGCTTCCAGTCCGGGAACACGCAGTCGATGATCTCGAAGCCGAGCGCCAGCCAGTCCACGGAGGCAAGGATGGCGGCGGCGTCGCTGCCACCCTCGATCGGCTTCCTGAGCTTGAAGACGATCTCCGGCTCGATCTTCGGCGCGTACATCCCGGACACGTCGAGGGTGGTCGTGCCGCCCGTGGTGTGCTCCACCGTGTCGTCGTACATGTGCGCCCAGACGACCGTCTCCAGCTTGAGTGCGCGCCACACGGCCTTGCTGGCGTACCCGACCTTCACGCCGACCGGCGCGTGGCCGGCCTGCGCACGCAGCGACACCACCTCCGCCTCGACCGCATAGGCCTCGTCGAGGGAGAGCCCGCCCGGGCGCCCGGAGGGCGGCGTGTCGATGGCGTGCGGCGCCGCGTAGGCGTCCAGGATTTCGCGGGCCAGGGCAGCGGCGGTTTCGTGCGGCATGGAACTCCTGCGGGCGGATTGACTCACTACTTGGCCGTGGCGGGCACGGCCAGGGGAACGTCGGCACGCGCCCGCGAGGCGCGCAGCCCGATGGCGAGCAGCGCGGCGACGAACGCCATGGCGGCGCTGCCGTAGAAGCCCATCTCCCAGCTTCCCGAGCGCTCGTACAGGAACGCCCCGAACCACCCGCCGATGATCGACGCGACGCCCTTGCCCGTGTACAGCACGGCGTAGTTGGACGTGGCGTGCTTCACGCCGAAGTAGTCGCCGGTGGTGGCCGGGAAGAGCGAGTAGATCTGGCCCCACGTGAGCTATGCTACGAGCACCAGCGTCAGGGCGAAGAGGCCTCCCGAGCGCGAGCCGACCGCCACGACCAGGATGAGGCAGACGGCCTGCAGCAGGAAGGTGAAGATCATGGTGTTCTCGCGTCCGAGCCGGTCGGACGCCCAGCCCCAGAACACGCGCGCGCCGCCGTTGGCGAGCGGGCTCAGCGTGGCGGCCAGCGTGAGCGCCGCCGCCGTGAGCCCCCGTGACCGCGCCATCGGGCCGGCGTTGGCGGTGACGAGCAGGCCGCCGGTGCCCATGAGCACGAACATCAGGTACATCACGTAGAACCGGGGCGTCCGCAGCATCTCGAGCGTGGTGTAGTGGTGCCGGTCTGGCCCCGCCGCGGTTCGCGGGCCGGCCCCCTGCACCTGGTCGTGCTGCGGCGGGTGGCGCAGGAACTGCGCGACGATCAGGATCACGACCCCCTGGAACACGCCGGTCGCGACGAACGCGGCCCGATAGCCGCTGGACGCGAGCAGCCAGGAGATGACCGGGATGAAGAGCGCCGTGCCGCCGCCGAAGCCGGCGGCCATGATGCCCGATGCCAGGCCGCGGCGGTCCTTGAACCACTTGAGGGCCGAGCCGATCGACCCGCTGTAGACGAACGCCGCGCCCATGCCCGCGATGCAGTAGAGCGTGTAGAGCATGGGGAGCGAGGTGGCGTAGCCCATGCCCGCCCACCCGAGCCCGCACAGCACGCCCGCCGCGCTGATGAAGCCGCGAGGGCCCAGCCGGTCGATGAACCAGCCGTCCAGCGGCTGAATCCACGTCTGGAACAGGATGAACAGCGTGAAGGCGAACTGGATGTCCGACAGCTGCCAGCCCGTGCCGGCCCTGAGCGGTTGGACGAACAGCGTCCACGCATACTGGAGGTTCGCGATCATCACCATGGCGATGAGCGACGCCCCCAGCTGGAACCAACGGTTGTGCACGTTCACCGCGCCCTCCTTCGTCTCACGACCGCCGCACGTGTGCGTCCAGCATCTTCGCGCACGCGTACACCGTCTTCGTCGTCGGCACCGGAATGTCCAGCCGATCGGCCAGTTCCACCACGGCGCCCACCACGGCCTCGAGCTCCATGGGCCGGCCGGACTCCAGGTCCTGGAGCATCGACGTCTTGTGCGCGCCCACTTTCTCCGCCCCGGCCATGCGCTGATCGATCGTGACGGGCATCTCGATCCCCAGGCGGCCGGCTACCGCCTCGGTTTCCGCCATGATCGCGCGGATGACGGGCGCGACCTGCGGGTCGCGCGCCAGTTCCTCCAGCGTCCCGCGCGTGAGCGCGCTGATCGGATTGAAGGCGACGTTCCCCAGCAGCTTCACCCAGATCTCGTGACGGAACCGCGGGGTGACGGGGCAGCGGAAGCCGGCGGCGATGAGGGCCTCGGCGATGCGCCGGGCGCGCTCCGACTTCGTCCCATCCGGCTCGCCGAAGCTGATGCGGTTGCCCTCGATGTGCCGGATGACCCCGGGCTCGACGAGATCCGTGGCGAAGTAGGCGAGTGATCCGATCACGCGCCGGGGCTCGATGGCCGCGCCGATGACCCCGCCCGGATCCACCGACTCGAGGTGCAGTCCGTCGTGCTCGCCGGCGCCGAGCTGGAAGTACCACCAGGGAATGCCGTTCTGGGTGCTCACGACGATGGTGTCCGGACCCAGCAGTGGCGCCAGCGACGGCGCAACCGCCGTCAGGCCGTGCGCCTTGACGCCGAGGAACACGACGTCGGCCGGCCCGACGCTGGCCAGGTCGCCCGTCACCTGCGGCGCGACCTCGAACGTCTCGTCGTCGCCGACGACCCGCAGGCCGTGATCCTGCATGGCCTTCAGGTGCGGCCCTCGCGCGTGCAGCACGACATCCGCGCCGGCCCTGGCCAGGCGCGCGCCGATGTAGCCGCCGATGGCGCCCGCGCCGACAATGACGATGCGCATCGGGCCTTACGCCTTGGGCGCGAAGGCCTGCGCCACGATGCGGCGCTGGATCTTGCCGGTGGCGGTGCGCGGAATCGTCTCGGTGATGTGAATCTGCTTCGGACGCTTGAACTCGGCGAGGCGCTCCTTGCAGAACGCCTGCAGGTCCGCCTCGGTGGCGGCCTCGCGCAGCACCACGGCCGCCGCGACCTCCTCGCCCCACGTCGGGTGCGGCAGCGCCAAAGCAGACGGCCTCGGCCACCTGCGGGTGCGCCAGCAGCACCTCGTCGATCTCACGCGGCGAGATCTTCTCGCCGCCGCGGTTGATGAGCTCCTTCAGCCGTCCCACCAGCGTCAGGTAGCCCTGGTCGTCGAGGGTGCCCTGGTCGCCGGTGCGGAACCAGCCGCCGTCGAAGAAGGACGTGGCGTTGGCGTCGGGGTTGTTCTCGTAACCCGTGATGACGTTCGGGCCGTGAATGCAGACCTCGCCGCGCTCTCCCGCCGCCACCTCGCGGCCCTGATCGTCGCGGATGGAGATGCCGACGTCGGTACTCGCGGCCCACCGAGCCGGGCTTCCGCTCGCCGGGCGGCAGCGGATTGGACGACATCTGGTGCGCGGCCTCGGTCATGCCGTAGGCCTCCAGCACCGGCGCCCCGAACGCGGACTCCAGTGTCGTGCATCACCTGCGGCGGCAGCGAGGCGCTGCACGAGCGGATGAAGCGCAGCTTCTCCGCGCCGGCCGGCCGCGCCTCGCCCTTCTGCACGCGCGCCAGCAGCAGTTGATGGATGGTCGGGACGGCTGAGTACCACGTCGCCCCGGCATCGCGGGCGACGCGCCAGAACGAGAGCGGCGAGAACTTGCCGGGCACGACCACCGTGCCTCCGCTGGCGAGCGTCGCCAGCGTGGACGCCACGAGCCCGTGCACGTGGAACAGCGGCATCACGCACAGCGACACGTCGTCGGACGTGAGGGCGTAGCTGCGCGCCACGTTCTGCGCGGAGATGGAGAGGTTGGCGTGGCTGAGCGGCACGCGCTTCGGCCGTCCGGTGCTGCCGCTCGTGTGGAGGATCAGGGCCACGTCGTCAACCGCCGGTGTGGACACGGGCTTGCGACCCGTGACGCCCTCGAGCGAGACCGTGCCCGACTCGTCCATCCGGACCGTGACGATGGGCACTGCACCCGCGGCGCGGCGGGCTTCGTCGAGCCCGTCCGGTGGCAGCAGGAGCACCTTGGCGTTCGTGTCCTCGAGATAGAAGCGGAACTCGTCCTCCTTGTAGCCCGGATTCAGCGGGGCCGCGGTGCCGGCGACCGAGGCGGCGAGGAACGACACGATGGTGGGCAGGCCGTTGGGGAGCGCCATGCCCACGCGGTCACCGTGCCCGATGCCGATCGACGCCAGGGCCTCGGCCAGGTCCTGCACCTGCTGTCTGAGCTGGCCGTAGGAGATACGGAGATCCTGGTCGGGCAGGATGATGGCGGTGTGGTCGGCGGGGCTCGAGTCGAGCAGCGCCGACAGGGTCATGGGCGTGGATGCGTGTGGGGTCATTGGCTGAGCTCTGTCGCGGGACCGGGCGTAAGTCTGCCACGTTTCCGCGGGTTGCGGAACCTGCCGGGCGCGTGCGGCGTCCGGGTTACTCGCGCGCGGTACGCACGATGAGGTCGACGTGGGCGCGCGCGCAGTCGAGTGTGGCGAACCCGGGGTCCACGCCGTCGAAGGCGAGGAACAGATCGGTGCCGGCCAGCAGGATCACGTCCGCCCCACGCTGCCGCAGACTGCGGCCCACCCTGACGAAGTAGTCCCGGTGCACCGCTGACGCGGCGCCTGCCAGCGCCATGGCGAGGTACTCGCGCTCGGTCCCGGCGAAGTCGTCGCCCTCGGGCAGCAGGACCTGGAGCCCCTCGAGCGCGCCGTAGAGGTGCGAGGCCATCGCCACGCGCGTGCCGAGGATGCCGACCCGCTCCGCGCCAAGGCGGTCGAGCGCGCCCCGAACGGCCGGCAGGATGCTGACCACTGGCAGCGGCGAGACGGCCTCGAACTCGCGCGCGCAGAAATGGCCCGCAATGGAGGTGACGGCCACGAACGCGGCGCCGGCTGCCTGGAGGCGGCGCGTGAGGCCCTCGAACACCGCAGCCTGCGGTCCCCCGGCCTCGGCCGCCATGTTGCGGACCAGCTCGCGGGAATCGGCGTGGACGATGGTCAGCTCCAGGCGCGGCTCGGTGTCCGCCCACGCACGGGTGATGTGGCGGTAGTAGAAGGCCGTCGCCGCGGGCCCGATGCCGCCGATGAGGCCGACGTGCCTCATTCCAGCCCCTGCCCGCCAACCGGCTCGGTGGGAACCGACTGCTCGAAGGCGGCGATCAACGGGCGGCCTCGCCGGATGGCTTCCCGCACAGCGGGGAGGGCCAACGACGCTTCGTGACTCGCCTTGGTGTCCCACGCTTCGGTCACCCAGATGGCGTCCGCGTCCGCCGGGTCCCGCGCGACGATGTAGCTGAGGCAGCCCGGCATGTTCCCGGTGCCTTCGAGCAGGATGGCGATCAGCGCGTCGCGCTGGCCGCTCACGGCCTTCATCCGTCCAATCAGTCCAAACATGGGGTGCGCATCCTGTGTCGTGACGTCCCGGGCGAGCGGCAGGGCACCGGCAACGGCCAGCCCCTCGATGAACGCGCGCCGGGTGAGTGCCATCGGGTGATTCTCTCCGATGTCCGCCCATGCTGTACCGCGCGAATGCGGGACCCTCCGCCCCCATCCGCCTCATCGGCCGCCGCTCTGATCCACAATCGGTGGCATGCCCCGCGCCGCCGCCTCTCCTCCCTCGCGCCTGTCCGGCCTCGCCAGCCGTCTCTCCGCGTTCGTGACCGAACGCCACCCGCTGGTGGTTGACCTGGCGCTCGAGGTGTTCGACGCCGTCGGCGGCGGCAAGCTCAAGCCTCGTGATTCCGCCGGCCTGGAGACGCTTCGCACCGCATTCCGGCGGGAACTGGCGCGCCGCCGCTACGACCGGCTGAAGGCGCCCGAGGGCACCGACCACACCACGCCGGGCACGACGGCCGTCAAGCGGATGGAGCAGGCGCGCGCCGAGATCGTGGACGCCTGCGACGGCTTCCTGCGCCGAGAGTCCATCGCCGCGTCCCTCACACGGGACGAGCGCATCGAGATCCTCCGCGGCATGGTGTTGACACGGGCGGTGGACAACCGCCTCAAGCAGTTCTTCGCCGGCGGCGAGGTTCGCTGGGGCGACACGCCGTTCCAGGGCAAGGGCTTCCGCTCGCTCGGCCAGGAAGCCATCTACGCGGCCGGCATCCGTCTGCGTCGAGGGCCCGCGCATCGCGGGGAGGATGGGACCTGGCGCGGCGACGTGGTGGCCCCGGTCATTCGTGACATCGGCATCGCGCTGGCGATGCGTCACGACGCCGAGGCCGTGCGCGGCGTGCTCACGGCGCAGATGGGCAAGGACGGTCCGCCCATGTACGGCAGGGACCTCCACACCGGTGACTTCGGCTGGGGCGTGCTGCCGGCCACGGCGCCGCTGGCCATCGGCTCGCTCTCGATTGCGGGCATGGCCACGGCCTTCTGGCGCGAGGGCAGCGAGCGCGTCGCGGTCTGTTTCATCGGCGAGGGCGGCTCGTCGCTCGGCGAATGGCACGAGGCGATCAACGCCTGCGCCGCCCGCCGCCTGCCGGCCGTCTTCTGCGTGGAGAACAACCAGACGGCCCTCTCGACGCCCGTGCCCGACACCTCCGCCGTCCGGGTGTTCGCCGACAAGGCGGTTGGCTACGGCATCCCCGGCATCTCGGTGGACGGCACCGACCCGGAGGCCGTGGCCGCGGCCTTCACGTGGGCGGCCGAGCGCGCCCGCGCGGGCTCGGCCCGACGCTCATCGAGACGGTTGCGATGCGCATGTGCGGGCATGCCCACCACGACGACATGCTGTACCTCGGCAAGGATCCGCAGACCTCGTGGGACTACCACGCCCTGCACGCGGGCGGGTACGCGGACCGCGAGCTCTACGACTTCTGGTCGAAGCGCGACCCGCTGCCGCGGTACGCCGCGCAGCTGGAGCAGGACGCCGTCATCAACCACACCGAGCTCGACCGCATCAAGGCCTGGGCCCACGACCTCGTCGAGGGTGAGGGGCGCGCGGTCATCGACATGGCCTGGCCGTCCGGCGACCATGCCGGGGTGGGCGTCTGCGCCGGCGAGGCGCCGCGCGTGCGCGTGGAGCTGCTCGAGCCGTCTCGCCGGATCGCGACCCCGCTGACCGCCGACCTGCCGGACCTCGATCCCGGGCTGCCGTTCGATCGCAAGGGGCGCACGCTGCTCGACGCCGTCATGCTCGGCGTCGGCGACGCCCTGCGCGCCGACCCCCGCGTCTTCGTCTACGGCGAGGACGTCGGCGGCCATGCATGGCAACGCCTTCCTGCTGCTGCGTCCGCTGCTCGAGGAGTTCGGCGATCGCATCATCAACTCGCCCCTCGCCGAGAGCGCGGTCCTCGGCGTCTGTAGTCGGCGCGGCGCTGGCCGGACAGCGCCCGATCGGCGAGATGCAATTCAACGACTTCGTGGCCACCGGCTTCAATCAGCTGGTCAACAACGCCGCCAAGATCCGCTACCGGTGGGGCGCCAGCGTGCCCATGGTGGTCCGGATGCCATGGGGCGGCCTCCGCCACGCCGGCCCGTGCCACTCGCAGAACACCGAGCCGTGGTTCTACCGCACCCCGGGGCTCAAGATCGTGGTGCCGTCCACGCCCGCCGACGCCAGGGCGCTCATGGCCGCGGCCGTCTCGATCCGGACCCGGTGCTCTTCTACGAGCACATCGCCCTCTACCGGGATCCGCGCATCAAGCAGGTGCTGGGCGACGAGGCGCCCGCGCCCCTGCCTCTCGGGAAGGCGGCGCTCCGGCGCGCCGGCGGCGACGTGGCGATGATCGCCTACGGCGCCTACGTCCACGAGTGCATGCGCGCGGCCGAGCGGCTGTCGGCGGACGGTATCGAGGCCGCGGTCCTGGACCTGCGCAGCCTCGCGCCGTTGGACCGTGACGCGGTGCTGTCCGTGGCCCGCCACTGCAGCCGCGTGCTCGTCGTGCACGAGGACTCGCGAACGGGCGGGATCGGCGAGAGCCTGGCCGCCATCATCCAGGAGGAGGCGTTCGAGTCGCTCGACGCGCCCGTACGCGTGCTCGGCGCACTCGACACACCGGTTCCCTACGCGCCTCCCCTGGAGGAGCGCTTCCTCGTGAGCCTGGACGAGATCGTGACCGCGGCGAAGAACCTCGTGGCGTACTAACCGCGAGGCGGCCGGCTACTTCTTCGTGCCGGTGAAGTCGGCCGTGCCCATCCCGAAGTCGAGCGTGCCCTTCATCTCGGAGCCCGTCACCTCGGCCGTCATGGTGATGTCGAGCGGTCCCTGCTGCGTCACGACGTTGAACGCCAGCGAAAGCGTCGTGCCGTTCATGGTGCCCGTGACGTTGGCCTCGCCGGCCGGACTCGTCATGGTGCCGGACACCTTGTCGTCCTGCTGGGTCAGGACGCATTCCGAATCGACCACCCCCTGAGGCCCGTTGATGACGAGCGTCCAGGTGCCCGCGACGCTGGACTGCGCGCCGAGCCAGAGTGGTGTGGCCAGAACCGCCGCAAGGACAATCGCCGGAACGCGTGGCGTCATGGGAAGGTGCCTCCGGCGCGGGAGAATAGCACGGACGAGCTGTGGCGCGGCCCCACGTGCCTCACGGCGTGCAGATGGTCACGTCCATCGTGCGCCCGGCGTCGGGCGTGAGGCCGAGCACCGCCGGGCCCTGCCAGAACACCGTGGACGGTGGTCCTGCTGCCACCACGCCGTTCTGCGAGGAGGAGGTCGGAGCCGATACCGACCGCACCGCCCATCGTCCGTCGCCGGCGATCGTGAGGCGCAGGGGACCGGAGGCCAGCGACAGCGCCGTGTCGCGTGTCACGGTGGTCATCTGGCCCGACAACAGGGCGCTTCCGCTGCCGCCCTGCACCTGCACCGACACCGGAGGCAGGTGGCAGTCTGCGGTGAGCTGCGGACTCGGGCTCACCGGCAGGATGGCCAGCGGAGGACCGGCGCTTCCGCTGCACCCCGCCGGCAGCAAGACTGCCAGCAGGCCGCACGCGCGCGCCGCCCGGCGAAGCCCGGCCATCGGCGCGTCTGGCGCTACTTGCGTGCCGCCGGCGTCAGGGTGGTGTCGCGCCGCTCGCCGCCGCGTTCGTACACCACCTTGACGGGCTCGCCGATCTTCAGCAGCTCGAGCGCGTAGGTGTAGTCGTAGATGTTGGCAATCGACTGGCCCGCGATCTCGACGATGACGTCGCCCTTCTGCAGGCCGGCCTGCTCCGCCGGTCCGCCGCCGATGACGCCGCCCAGCAGCAGGCCCTTCACCTCGGTCGCGTAGTCCGGAATCGTCCCGGTGAAGAGACGGATGCCCGCGCGGCCGCCGCCTTCGGTCCTGGCCTCCACCTTCGTGAAGAGCGGCGCCTCATCCAGCTTCATCACGCGCGAGGCGATGTCGGCGCCGAAGTCGGCGATGCGGTCCAGGTCCTCGTAGTTGATCTTCTCGGGGGTATCGCTGGGCTTGTGGTAGTCGGCGTGCGCGCCGGTGAAGAAGGCGAGGCAGGCGACGCTCGCCTGGTTGAAGCTGCCGACGTCGGTGGGCTGGTAGGGGTCTTCCTGCAGCACCAGGTCGAAGCCCGCGAGCACGTTGGCCTGCTCGAGCATCCTCGGCCACGTCGCGCTCGTGCCCGTGGCCTGGACGGTGAGCTTGTTGTCGGTGGAGCGGCCCACCATGTCGAAGTTGAGGTACGCGGCCATCTCCGTCGTCGGCACCGGCGGCGCGTTGACGAAGGCGGCCGAGCCCAGCAGGCCCAGCTCTTCGCCCGACCAGAACGCGATCAGCAGATGGCGGCTGCGGGGTTGCTGCGAGAGGGTGCCGGCGATGGCCAGCACGGCGGCCGTGCCCGACGCGTTGTCGTCGGCCCCGTGGTGAACCTGGCCGGACTGTTCCTTGCCCGCCAGCGACCCGCCCGTCGTGCCCCGGCCGAGGTGATCGTAGTGCGCACCGACGACCACCCAGGGCTTCGCCACGCCGTCCACGGGCGTGGTCGCGGGCAGGTAGGCCACCACGTTGTGCCCGGTCTGGCGCTCGCGCTCGACGTCGGCCGCGATCGTCAGGCTGAGACCCGGAATCGCGAAGCCCGCGACGTGCGGATTGCCCGTGTCGAACTCCCGCTGCACCGTGCCGAGCGTCTTGCCCGGGACCGCCGCGAACATCGCGTCGGCGACGGCGCCGCTGGCACTCGCCGCGACGAGGCCCGAACCCGCCAGCGCCGTGTCGAACGTCATGGGGACCACCTCGCCCGCGTTCGGCGAGTTCGGGCCCGTGACGACGAGCAGGGCCTTGGCCCCGCGCTGCCGCGCCGCCTGGGCCTTGTAGCGCAGGTCCGAGTACCGCGCCAGGGCCGCGCGCGTCTGCTGATCGGCGTCCTCGGGGAAGTAGCGCAGCACCACGACGATCTTGTCCGTGACGTCGAGGCCCTGGTAGCTGTCGTAGCCGAAGTTCTGGCTCTCCGGCACGACGAGCCCATAGCCGGCGAACACGACGGGCCCGCTCACCTCACCGGTGTCGGAGAAGGAGAGCGCCTGCACATCGGCCGGCGCGCTGAACGCGCGCGGCGTCGCGCCTTCTCGCGTCAGCGTGATCGTCGACCCGCCATCCTTCGACCCGGCGGTGAACGTGAAGGGCATCCGGAAGTCGGCCTGCCCGGGCAGCGGTTTCGCGCCGAGCTGCTCGAGCTCCGCGATGAGGTAGGTGGCGGCCTTTCGCTCCCCCTCGGAGCCGGCGAGGCGGCCTTCGAGCGCATCGGCGGCCAGTGCCTCCACGTGCGCGCGCGTACCGACCGAGGCTGGCGCGGCGGCCTGGGCCCGGGACGAGGCGGGCAGCACCGCCGGGAGCGTGGCGAGCAGGACGAGTCGAATCGTAGCACGCATGCGAGTCTCCAGACGCGGCCGACCGTCTCGACCGTGCGGCGTCCCGGCTACTTGCGCGGCGGCGCCGCCGCCAGCGCCTTCATGGCGTTCTGGTGGTTCCACTGCGCGAGGAAAATCTGCCCGGCCCCGCCGCCCGATCGACTCGACGTGAACGCGAGCTGCGTCCCGTCGGGCGAGGGGACCGGCAGTCCGTCGAAGCCATCCGAGTAGGTCACCCGCACGGGTTCCTTCGTGCCGGCCGCATCCACCATGAAGATCTCGAAGTTCTCGAACCCCAGCTTGTTGGACGCGAACAGGAAGTACTCACCGGAGGGGTGCTCGTAGGGTGCCCAGCTCATGGACGTGAAGTCCGTGATCTGTGTCTTCTCGGAGCCGTCGAGCTTCATCGTCCAGACGTCGGCAATGAGGCCCTGCTCGTCGAAGTGCCGCCAGACGATGTGCTGGCCGTCGTGGGTGAAGAAGGGCCCCCCGTCGTAGCCGTTGGCGGTGGTCAGGCGCGTCTGTCCCGAGCCGTCGGCCTTCATGATGTAGATCTCGCCGAAGAAGCTCGGGTCGGTCTCGAGCTGCTTCTGCTCGGCGGCCGAGAGCGTGCGGTTGTACGCATCGCGCATCGACGAGAACACGATCCACTGGCCATCGGGCGAGTAGCTGGCTTCGGCGTCGTAGCCGCGCGCGTTGGTGAGACGCGTGTAGGCGCCGGTCCCCTCGGCCCAGGCGTAGATCTCCATCTCCGGGTCGTAGTCCCAGGCATAGCGGCGCTCCTTGCCGGAGGCGCGGAAGGCCAGCTCCTCGTCCTGCAGCTGCTTCGACCTGGGATCGTGATGCGTCGAGGCGAACAGAATCTGGTCGGAGCCGGGCCTGAAGAACGCGCAGGTCGTCTTGCCCATCCCCGGTGAGACACGCGTGGTCTCGCCCGTGGCGAAGTCGAGCACGTAGATCTGGTAGAAGGGATTTGCCGGGTCGCGCTCGCTCTGGAAGACGAGCCGCTTGCCGTCGGGCGCCCAGTAGCCCTCGCCCGCACGGCGGCCCTCCACGGTGAGGCGGCGGACGCGGCTGAGGAAGTCGCGCTCCTGGTTACCGGAGGCGGGCGCCTGGGCGCCGAGCGGCACGGCCGCAAGCCCGGCCGCCACGAACATCGCACAGAGTCGCTTGATCATCGCGGGTCTGGTGGGTCGGAAATCCTGCCGCCCGACGGGGCAGCCACCGGGCATCGTATGCCGTGACCCCGGCGGGCGGCAACCGTACCAGCCGGCGCGTCAGCCGTACAGCTGCACCAGACCGAGGCGGGCCATGCGCTCGAAATCGGAGTCGAGGGACCAGACCAGTGCCGAGCGCTCGGCGGCCAGCGCCCCAATGAGGAGGTCGCCGACGCCGAAGCGCTGACCCTTGTCGGAGGCCTGTTCGAGCCAGCCTCCGGAGGGCCCAGGTCTCGTCGGTGGGGCGTGCCACGACCAGTGCGGAGAGCCGCCGGCGCAGCATCGCGCGGTCCTGCGCCCGGACCCCCGCGATCAGTTCCACCCGCACCGGCAGGGGCAGGACCACCAGGTCCGCATCGATGAGCTGCGCCAGGATGGCGGCCTCCGGCGCCGATGCCGAGCGGAGCACCGCGACCCAGACCGATGTGTCGACGAGGATCACGCTCCGCTGCCGGCTGGACGTCGCCTGGACCGGGCGATATCGACCTCGATCTGCATCGTGCCGAACAGCCCCTTCAGCTCTTCCAGCCGCTTGCGGCGGACCACCTCTCGCAAGGCGTAGACCACCGTGTCAGTCTTGGACTTGAACCCGGCAGCGTCGCGGGCCTCCTCAACCAGGCCTTCCGGCAAGTCGAGTGTCGTGCGCATACGAAAGAGCCTAGATCGTATGCATATCTAACGTCAATAGCGGCATACCCCAGGCAGGCTATTTCGCCTGGATGCGCACATCCGTGGTCTTGCCCGCCTGGACGGTCACCTTCTGCGTGGCGGCGTGGAGGCTCTCGTGCCACGTCCGGAGCTCGTAGGTGCCGGGCGGCACGCCGGAGATCGTGAACCCTCCGTCCCGACCCGTGACGGCGGACGCCTCGTCGGTGACCACCAGCCAGCCGCGCATCCACTGGTGGGTGGAGCACCCCACGCGCAGGACCTCCGCGCTGCCGATGGACTTGGTGAGCTCGATGCCGGGCGCCGGCAGCGCGACGTTGAACAGCTGCCGTCCGTCGGCCTGCGACACCACCGTGGTGTGGAGCATGGGGTCCGTGCTCGACGTCTTGACGCGGCCGTTCGGCGCCACGATCTGCACGCGCGGTACGAACGCGCACTTCTGGTTGAGGACGACCGCCTCTTCAGGGGCCGACTTCGCCTTCACGCCGGTGACCGACACCACGGCGTTGGCCAGGCCGCCATCCGTTGCCTTGAGCACCGACTGGTCCGGCAGCTCGTTGCCGCAGACGCGCTGGTCGAACGACACCCGGATGGGCGGGGGCGTCCGCGCGTCGGTCGTCACGACCCCGCGAATCGTTCCCGTCTGCGCGCTGGACGGCATCGCTCCAGCCAGCGCCATCCCGCCCGCCAACACCGCCACGAACCCGATGCGAACCACCCGTCCTCCTTGCCGCGCCATTCACCGTGTCCAGGCGACCGTTCATCGGCACGCTTCCGCAGCTCACCGTGCTCCCGTTGGCGTTGCCGCCGATCGCCCGTACGCTCACAGGATATGCGGAATGCGCGGCGCCTGAGTCTTCTGGTCCTCCTCCTCTGGCTCCCGGCGGCGCTGGCCGCCCAGTCGGGCACGACGGTGCAGGGCGTCATCACCCAGGGCGACAGCGGCGTCCCGATGGCGGGTGCGCTGGTCGTCATCGACGAGCTGCGGCGCGAGACCCATGCGAGGCCGACGGCACCTACCGGTTCGACGGCGTGCCGCCCGGGCAGTATCACGTGGGCGTGCGCGCCGAGGGCTACACGACCCGCCGTACCGAAGTGACGGTCGCGTCCGAGCCCGTGCGCCTGGACATGGCCGTCGAGTTCGACCTGCACTTCGCCGAGGTCGTCTCGGTCAGCCCGAACCCCCGACCCCAGTTCGAGTCCTACCAGCCCACCTCGGTGCTCACGGGACAGGACCTCACGCGTCAGCTCGAGGCCACGGTGGCTGGGACGCTGCAATCGGAACCCGGCGTCGCGATGCGGGCGTTTGGCGCCGCGCCGGCCCGGCCCGTCATCCGCGGCCTCGACGGCGACCGCGTCGTCATGCTCGAGGACGGGCAGCGCACGGGCGACATCTCGAGTCAGTCGGGCGACCACGGCGTGCCGGTCAACCCGGCGGCCGCGCAGAAGGTGGAGGTCGTACGCGGGCCCGCCACGCTGCTCTACGGCGCCAACGCCATCGGGGGTCTGGTCAACATCATCTCGGACCAGATCCCGACCGAGCGCTTCTCCGGCACATCCGGGAACTTCACCTTCGACCTCGGCTCGAACGGCGGGCAGGCGGGCGGCGCCGGCGACGTCCACGTCGGGACCGGGCAGTGGGCGTTCCATTTCGGTGGCAGCGGCCAGCGGATCGGCGACTACAGCACGCCGGACGGTTCCGTGGCCAACAGTCAGTCCCGCACGGCCACCTCCAGCCTCGGCGGATCGTGGACGGGCGAGCATTCCTACGTCGGGGCGAGCTACGGCTACACCGACATGAAGTACGGCATCCCCATCGTCGAGGAAGGCCAGGTCCAGTTGACGCCCCGCCGGCACGCGTTCAACGTGCGCGCGGGCGGTACGGCGCTGCCGGGGTTCGTGCAGTCCTACCGCGCGACGCTCGGGATCCGCCGCTACGAGCACCAGGAGCTCGAGGGGACCGATGTCGGCACGGTGTTCGAGAACGACACCCTCGAGGGCGAAGTGCTGCTCTCACACCGGAAGGCGGGCGGTTTGCTGGGCAGCTTCGGCGGCTGGCTGCTCAACCGCCAGTTCAAGGCGACCGGCGAAGAGGCCCTGTCGCCGCCGGTGGATCAGAACAGCACGGCGGCGTTCTTCTACGAGGAAGTCGCCTGGCCGCACAGCACGCTGCAGTTCGGCGGCCGCCTGGATCACGCCCGCTACGCGCCGCTCGGCGGATTGCCCGAGCGGCAATTCACCGAGGTCTCCGGATCGCTCGGCCTGCTGATCCGACCTGCCGCGGCCAACGACAACCTCGTCATCGCGGCGAGCGTGGCGCGCGCGGCGCGCCCGCCGGCGCTCGAGGAGCTCTACTTCTTCGGCCCTCACCTCGGAAACTTCGCCTACGAGATCGGTAACCCCGACCTCCGGGCGGAGCGGGCGCTCGGCCTGGATCTCGCCCTCCGCGTGCGCGGCGAGCGCTTCGAGGGTGAGCTGTCGGTCTTCCGCAACAACATCAACCAGTTCATCTTCCGCAACCCGATCAGCGACGAGGAGTTCGAGGCCCGCGAGGCGGAGTTCGACGCCCGCTTCGGCTTCCAGCACGAGGACGGCGAGGAGGGCGGACACGACTCCGACTTCCCGTACGTCGAGTACGCCGGACGCGACGCGACGCTCTGGGGCGTCGAGGCGCACGGCGACGTGAAGGTGACGCCGGAGTGGATTGCCGAGTTCACCTTCGACATGGTGCGAGGGACGCTCGACGGCACCGGGGAGAACCTGCCGCGCATGCCCCCCTACCGCGGAGTCGCCGGGTTGCGGTACCAGAAGAACGGCCTGCAGGTCGGGTCATCGGTCACCGCCGCGGCCGACCAGAACCGCGTCTTCGGCGAGGAGACGCCGACGGCCGGCTACGCAACGGTCCGCGCCTTCGGCTCCTACTCGTTCACGCATGGCCGCGTGCTCCACACGGTGACCGCGCGCCTGGAGAACGCGACCGACACGCGCTACCGCAATCACCTGAACTACCTGAAGGATCAGCTGTTCGAGATGGGACGGAGCTTCCGCCTGGTCTACGCGTTGGGTTTCTGAGAGGCGGAGGGCGCCGACCGATCAGGGCTGGCGGACGCGCGTGGGTGTCGGGCGGGCCGTGCGGGTGAGCGCCATGAAGACCGTGCAGGCCATGGCGAGCGTGACGAGCAGGTAGGCCGTGACGGACGGCTGGAGGCCGCGGCCGAGGAAGAAAAGGGCCACCGACGTCCAGGCGCATCCCACGGCGATCAGCTTCACCCCGCGCGTGATGCTCCGCTCGGCGTGATAGCGCTCCGCGTGGACCAGCGCCTCCCGGAAGAGCGGCACGCGCTTCACCCACGCGTGCAGCCGCTCGCTGGAGCGCGAGAACGCCCAGAGTGCGATCAGGAGGAAGACGGTGGTCGGCATGCCCGGCAACAGGGCACCGAGCGTGGCCAGGCCGACCGACGTCAATCCCACGACGATGTAAACGGCTCGCGCGAGCGATGACATGGGACCCGAAGGGACCTCCCATTATAATCCGCGGCCATGTCCCGGACCCTTCCCAGGCTGGCGGCCGGCCTCGTCCTCGTCGCCGCCGCTGCCGCTGTTGCACTGATTTTCCCGTCCGACCTGTCGGGATCCGGCCAGATCCAGGCGCCCAACTGGCTCGCGCCTTATCGACCGCAGGCCCAGCGGCTGATCGAGGCGGCCCAGGCGGACCAGTTCGCCTGGGAGCGGCTGGCCGAGCTCACCGACACCTACGGCGCCCGGCTCACCGGGTCCGACAACCTGACGCGCGCCATTGCCTGGGCCGCAGACACCATGAAGAAGGACGGACTCGATCGCGTGCGGACCGAGCCCGTCCAGGTCGCCCGCTGGGTCCGGGGCCGCGAGAGCCTGGAGATTACCGAGCCGCCGCACCACGAGATCCCGCTGATCGGCCTGGGTGGCAGCGTCGCCACGCCGCCGGAGGGCATCGAGGCCGAGGTGCTCGTGGTCGGGAGCGCCGACGAACTGCGACGCCGTGCCGCCGATGCGCGCGGCCGGATCGTGCTCTTCGACGTGCCGTTCACCGACTACGGCCAGACCGTCATGTACCGGACGAACGGGGCCCGGATGGCGGCCGAGCAGGGGCGGTCGCCGCGCTGGTGCGCTCCGTCGGGCCGATGGGCCTGCGGACCACGCACACCGGCAGCATGCAGTACGCGGAGTCGGGCGCCAGGATTCCTGCGGCGGCGATCTCGGTGGAGGACGCCCAGCGGATCCACCGCATCGTCAATCGCGGCCGCACCGTCCGCGTGCGCCTCCGGATGGAGGCCCATGTCGAGGAGGAGGTCGAATCGGCCAACGTCATCGGGGAGATCGCTCGGGCGCGAGCATCCGGAGGAGATCGTGCTCGTGGGCTGTCACTTCGATTCCTGGATCCGGGCGCCGGCGCGTCCGACGATGCGGTGGGCTGCATTGCGACGTGGGAAGGCCTGCGCCTGATGAAGGCGCTCGGCATCCAGCCGAGGCGAACCGTGCGGCTGGTGCTCTTCACCAACGAGGAGAACGGGCTCCGGGGCGGGAATGCCTTATCGCGACCGGGCATGAAGCCGAGGCTCCTCGAACCACGTCTTCGCGATCGAATCCGACTCTGGCGTGTTCGCGCCGGCCCGCCTGGCGTTCTCGGGACCCGAGGCGGCGCGGCGCGTGATCGACGACATCGGCACGCTGCTGGCCGGCATCGACATGCAGGGCATCGGGCCCGGTGGCGGAGGCGCCGACATCGGCCCCATCGCGCAGGCGGGGCGCGTGCCGATGATGGCGTATGCGGGGACGCGACGAAGCGACTTCACGATCCACCACACGGCCGCCGACACCGTCGAGCGCATCCAGCCCGGGGAGGTGTCACGCGCGGCAGCCTCGCTGGCGGTGATGGCCTATGTCGTCGCCGACATGCCGGAGCGCCTGCCCAGGTAGACGGTCATCTGCCGGACCGTGGGCGGCGCGACGAGACGTCGGGTCAGGATCCGATAGCGGCGAGGCGTATGACAGGCGCCTGGCTGTCCGCTCACCCAGATGGCGAGCGGACCGCGCGTCGCACCGATCAGGACCGGGTAGGACGAGGAGTTGCCTGCCGCGCCGAGCCGCTCGACCGCGCCCGCCTGAAGGCGCCCGTCGGCATCCACGGCGATTGTGCGCACGGCCGCCTGGCGAACCCCGTCGATCACTTCATCCCAGGCCGCGAACACACGGCCCCCACTGGTCAGCACCTGCGGGTGCATCGGGCGCGGGCTGCCGAGCGTCGGCACCCGCACCCGCCGGCCGAACGCACGGCCGTCGTGTGACACCGCATAGAAGATGGCGCCTTCGGGCTCGGGTCCGCCAATGACGGTCGGCCACACGATGTGCACCCCGCCATCCGCCGACAGCGACATCGCCGGGCCGTCATCGGGGCAGCCGGCGAGGTGCCAGTCGTCTTCGCTGACCCGCGTGGGTTCGCCGAACGTGCGGCCTCCGTCCGTCGAGGCCAGGAAGGCGATGTCTCGGATGTTCCCGGCATAGACCTGCCGCCACGCGGTGTACAGCGCGCCGCCTGGGCCGGCCGCCATGGCGACCTTGCAGCAGTAGCACACCTTCACCAGCTCACGTTCGGGCGCGCCGTCCCGCGAGTAGTAGAGGCCGGACTTCAGTGCCATCGCGAGCCCGTCCATGGCCTCGGCTTCGTGCCCGGCGTGATCGCCCGCCTTCGACGTCGTGAGCCCGCGGTGATCGAGCCACATCACGTGCGCGGCGCCGTCGGCGTCGAGCGCCATGGCGTGCCACCCGCGATCGCCCGGTGCGCCCGGCGCCTGCAGGGCCTCACCCTCGCTGAACGTCTGCCCGCCGTCGATCGACCGTGCCAGCTTGATGGCGGTCGTCTCCGCCTTGGCGCCGTAGGCGACGACGATCTCGGGGTCCCCGTTGCCACGGGCGACGAGCCCGACCCGCGGCGGCAACTCGCCGCCCACCCGCGCCTCTCCGGCCACCGCGTTCACCCGGACGGGTGTGCCGAAGCTGGCGCCTGCGTCCCGGCTCACGGCTACGTAGACGTCGGGCTTGCCGCCCTCGGCCTGGGCGCTCCAGGCCACGGCGACGACGTTGCCCAGTGCGGCGGCCGAGGGGGTCTGGTTGCTGGCGCCGGGCACGGAGAGCAACGTCTCCGGCCCGGGCGCGGCGGACGTGCCGGCGACGGAAAGGATGGCGACGGCCAGGGCGGGGAGTCGAGGGAAGACGCGCATTGCCTGTAGGCTACGGGAGAAGCCATGACGACACGGGTGCGGCAAATTGACTCACCCCTGCTGACGGCTCAGTCGGCAGACAATGGCGCGATGTGGTCGCCCGAGGCAGGTCCGCTCGTCACGGCGCGGTGGCTGGCCCGATTTCGATGGGCCGTGGCCGCCGGAGCGGCCGCCACCATGATCGTGGCGTGGACCGGCCTCGACGTCGAGCTCCCCGTGACGGGCGTGGCAGCATTGATCGTCGCACACGCGTCGAGCAATCTCTGGCTCCACTTCCTGCTGCGGCGCGGCGCGGAGCCCTCCGAGCCCACGCTCGGCGGTTTCATCCTGTTCGACATCGGCATCCTGACGGCCCCGCTGGTGCTGACCGGCGGGCCCTCGAACCCGTTCACCATCGCCTATCTCGTCTACATCACGCTGTCCGCCGTGACGCTCAACGCGTCGTGGACGTGGGCGGCCGCGGTCCTGTCGATGGCGGGGTACGGAGTGCTGTTCATCACGCCGCTGCGCGCGCTCGTCGATCCGCACGCCATGCACACCGGCATGGCCGCCGGTCTCAGCCACCAGGTCGGTATGGGCGTGGCGTTCGTAGTGGCCGCACTGCTGACGGCCAGCTTCGTCACGCGGATCCGGCTGGCGCTGGAGGCCCGCGAGCAGGCGCTCGCCGAGGCCCGCCGCGTCGCCGCCCGTCAGGACCGGCTGGCCTCGCTCACCACCCTGGCGGCCGGAGCCGCCCACGAGCTCGCGACGCCGTTGAGCGCCATTGCCGTGGCCGCGCGCGAGCTGGACCGTGCGGCGAACACGCCCGGCGTGCCGAGTGAGGTAGCCGAGGACGCGCGTCTCATCCGCTCGCAGGTGGAGCGCTGCCGCGACATCCTGGATCAGATGAGCGGCCGCGCCGATGCGTCGGTGGCCCACGCCGCCCGGACGCTGCCGGTATCGGCGGTGGTCGATGCCACGCTCGACACGTTCGATCGCGACCGCCCGCGTGTGGTCGTCTCGCTGGCGCACGACCTGCCGCCGGTGCGTGTCCCGCTGGAAGCCGCCGTGCGCGCGCTGCGCACGCTCGTCAAGAACGCGCTCGAGGCCTCGGCCCCCGACGCGCGCGTGCAGCTGTTCGTCTCCACCGAGGCGGGCGAGGTGCGCTTCCGCGTCGAGGACCACGGCGTCGGCATGGCGGCCGACACGCTCCAGCGTGCGGGCGAGCCTTTCTTCACGACCAAGCCGACCGGCGCCGGCTTCGGCCTCGGGCTGTTCCTGGCGCGCACCTTTGCCGAGCACTGGGGCGGCACCCTCACCCTGTCGTCGGCCCCCGGCGACGGAACCACGGCCACGCTGCGCCTGCCGACGGCGCCTTCGGGGACGGTTCCCGCATGACGACCGACGCCCGCACCCTGCTCCTCCTCGACGACGATGACGTGTTCGCGACGCGCATGGCGAAGGCGCTGGGCGCCCGGGGCTTCGAGGTGGCCCGTGCGGCGACGGTCGCCGAGGCCCTCGACCTCGCGCGTGCCGACAGCCCGGAGTTCGCGCTGGTGGACCTGCGCCTGCCCGATGGCCACGGCCTCGACGTCGTCGCCGAACTGCACGCCATCGATGCGACCACGCGCATCGTGGTGCTGACCGGGTACGGCGCGATCGCCACGGCCGTGGAGGGACTGAAGCGCGGAGCGTCCGATTACCTGACCAAGCCCGTGGACGCCGACCAGGTGGCGACGGCGCTGGAGAAGGTGGACGGGACCACCGACTCGCCGCGCGAGTTCACGGTCCCCTCGCTGGCGCGGGTGGAGTGGGAGCACATCCAGCGCGTCATGACGGACTGCCAGGGCAACGTCTCGCAGGCCGCACGCGTGCGCGGCCTGCATCGCCGCTCCCTGCAGCGCAAGCTGTCGAAGTTTCCCGTGAATCGATAGAGAGACGTGCCTGGTGCCTTGTGCCGCGTGCCGGGTGCGGTGCAGGGTGCCGGGTGCGGAGTGCGGGTGCAGAGTGCGGGTGCAGAGTGCGAATGCGGAGTGCGGTTGCCCGGTGCGAGCGTGCCGCCCATCGTCAGCGAGCGAATCATGAGTGAGCCAGTGCCGTCCTCCCACCATCCTTGCCATTCGCAGCATCTGCGGCCTCTGCGGCATCTGCGCCATCTGCGCCATCTGCGGCCCGTGGCCGGCGCCGTCTGCGTCGCGCTCGTCGCGACCTCGGCGTTCGCGCAGGGTGTCGATCGGAGCCAGCCGCCGCCCGCCGGGCCGCCGCCGGAGCTGCGCCTGCCGGAGATTCAGAAGACCACGCTCTCGAACGGCGTGCCGGTCTGGATCATCGAGCAGCATCGCGTCCCGCTGGTGCAGGTCAACGTGTTGCTGCGGGGCGGCAGTTCGCTGGACCGGACGGGACGCTTCGGGCTCGCCAGCCTCGTCGCCGCGATGCTGGACGAGGGCGCCGGGTCGCGCAGCGCGCTCGAGCTGGCCGACGCGGTCGAGTACCTGGGGGCGGACCTCGCCACGGGCAGCACGTTCGACTACACGGCCGTCCGGCTGTCGACGCCGGTCAAGAACCTCACGCCCGCACTCGACCTGCTGGCCGACGTCGTGCTGCGGCCGTCGTTTCCGGACCAGGAGCTGGCGCGGCTCAAGAAGGAGCGGCTGACGTCCCTCGTCCAGGCGCAGGACGACCCGGCCTCGATCATCGGCTACGCGTTCCCGCGCGTGGTGTTCGGCCCCACGCACCGCTACGGCACGCCGGCGTCGGGCCTGGCGCCCGCGATCGAGGCCGTGACGACGGAGGAGGCGCGCGCGTTCTACAAGGAGCACTACACCTCGGGGTCGGCGACGATCGTGGTCGTGGGTGACGTGGCGGCCGATGCCGTGAAGGCGTCGCTGGAGCGTGTCTTCGGCGGGTGGCCGTCGAGCGGCTCGCGCACCGGCGTGGCGCCGATTCCGCAGGCGCCGCAGCTCACCGCGCGCGAGATCGTGCTGGTTGACAAGCCGGGCGCCGCCCAGTCGCAAATCCGCATCGGCTGGGTCGGCGTGCCACGCTCGACGCGCGACTACGCCACGCTCGACGTGCTCAACACCATCCTCGGCGGATCGTTCACATCCCGTCTCAACCAGAACCTGCGCGAGGAGCACGGCTACACGTACGGGGCCGCGTCGATGTTCGACATGCGCTCGTCCGCGGGCCCCTTCTTCGCCACGGCCGGTGTCCAGACCGACAAGACCGCCGAGGCCCTGAAGGAGTTCTTCGTCGAACTCGACGGCATCGGCGCGGCGGTACCCGCGGAGGAGCTGAGCAAGGCCAAGAACTACGTGGCGCTCGGGTTCCCATCCGAGTTCGAAACGACACGCAACCTGGCCCAGAAGCTGGAGCAGCTGGTCGTGTTCGAACTGCCGGATGATACCTACCGCACGTTCATCGCATCGGTCGAGCCACGCGGAGCTCCGCCTGCGGGTGGGCGGCCACGGCCTGCTGGAGCGCCGCGACATCGGAGGGCGAGGCGGTCACCGCCGGCAGGCCCAGCATCACGGAGTTCCCGAAGAAGATCTCGGAGAACGACTCGCCGACGATGGCCCGGATGCCCCAGCGGGCAATGCCCTGCGGCGCGTGCTCGCGTGACGAGCCGCAGCCGAAGTTGCGGTTCACCACCATGATCGACGCGCCGGCGTAGCGCGGGTCGTCCACCGGGTGTACCCGTCCGTCGCGCGCGTCGTGCGCGCGGTCGTCCTCGAACAGGTGGCGTTCGAGGCCCTCGAAGGTGATCGCCCGCAGGTGCCGCGCGGGCATGATCCGGTCGGTGTCGATGTCGTCGCCCGGCAGCGGCAGGCCGCGCCCCGTGACCGACAGAATCCTCGACGCGCTATCGCACCGCCCCTTCCGCCGGAATGACGTTCCGCACGTCCACCACCTCGCCCGCGATGGCGGCTGCCGCCACCATGGCCGGACTCATCAGGAGCGTGCGGCCGGTGGGGCTGCCCTGCCGGCCGCGGAAGTTGCGGTTGGACGACGAGGCGCATGTCTGGGCGCCCGCCAGCTTGTCGTCGTTCATGCCGAGGCAGAGCGAACAACCCGGCTCCCGCCATTCGAAGCCGGCCGAGGCGAACACCTCGTGGAGGCCTTCGCGTTCAGCCGCCTGCTGCACCTCGCGCGAACCGGGGACCACCAGGCCCCGCACGTGGCGGGCCACACGCTGGCCGCGCACCAGGTCGGCGGCCGCGCGCAGGTCCGACAGCCGCGCGTTGGTGCACGAGCCGATGAAGGCCACGTCCACGCGACGCCCGCGGACCGAGGCGCCGGGCACGAAGCCCATGAACTGGAGGGCCTCGAGCGCGGCGTCGCGTTCGCCGGCCGGGAGCGACGCGGGATCGGGGATCGGCTCGTCCACGGCGACGCTCTGGCCCGGGTTGGTTCCCCACGTCACCACCGGTGCGATGCGAGAGACGTCCACCACCTGTTCGTCGTCGGCGCTCGACCCCGCATCGGAGGCGACGCTCCGCCACCAGGCGACCGCGCGACTCCAGGCCTCGCCGGATGGCGCGTGCGGACGGCCCTGCAGGAACGCGAACGTCGTGTCGTCCGGATTCACGTAGCCCATGCGCGCACCGCCCTCGATCGACAGGTTGCACAGCGTCATGCGCTCGTCCATGGTCATGGCCGCGACCGCCTCGCCCGTGTATTCGTAGGCGAAGCCGACGCCGCCGTTGACGCCGAGCTGCCGGATCATGGCCAGCGCGAGGTCCTTGGCGGTCACGCCGGGACCGCGAGAGCCGGCGAAGTGGACGCGACGCAGCTTCGGCTTGTCCATCGCGAGGCACTGCGACGCGAGCACGTCGCGTACCTGCGAGGTCCCGATGCCGAAGGCCAGGGCGCCGAACGCGCCGTGCGTGGAGGTGTGGCTGTCTCCGCAGGCGATTGTCATGCCCGGCTGCGTCAGCCCCAGCTCCGGACCGATGACATGCACGATGCCCTGGTGCGCGTCGCCGGGCCCGAAGAGCGGGATGGCGTGCTCGCGGCAGTTGGCTTCCAGGGTGGCCATCATCTCCTCGGCCACCGGATCCGCCGCGGGCCGGCGCAGGCTGGAGGTCGGAATGATGTGATCCATCGTGCCGAAGACGCGCTCCGGGAAGGCGGGCGTGAGCCCGCGCTCGCGCAGCATGGCGAACGCCTGCGGCGTCGTCACCTCGTGAATGAGGTGCAGACCGACGAACAACTGCGTCTGGCCGGTGGGCAGCCGCCGGACGGCGTGCAGGTCCCAGACCTTGTCGAGAAGTGTGGCCACGCGCTCGAGCCTCCGATCGCGCCATTCTACTCCCGGGGTTCGCTCCCGGTGCTATTCTCTGCCGCATGCGCGCATGGCTCGTCGTGCTCGTCGCCGTCGTGACCCTTCCGGCTGCCGGCGCCCAGGAGCGCCGGCCCCTCCGCCTCGACGACCACGGGCGCGTCGTCACGCTCGCCGATCCCCAGCGGTCGCCAGAGGGCGCCTGGGTCGCCTACACGGCGACGACCATCGACGTGGAACAGGACAAGCGGAACACCGACATCTGGATGGTGAAGTGGGACGGGTCCGAGCGCGTGCGCCTGACCTCCTCGCCCGACAGCGAATCCAACCCCCAGTGGAGCCCGGACGGCAAGTACCTCGCCTTCGTCGCGGCACGAGGCGACGAAGCGACGAAGAAGAAGGGCGCGCAGATCTGGCTGCTCAACCGCGCCGGCGGCGAGGCCGAGCAGCTCAGCGACATCAAGGGCGGCGTCTCCGACATCCGCTGGTCTCCCGACAGCACGCGCATCGCCTTCGTCATCTCCGACGAGAACCCCGACGACGAGCCGGAGAAGAAGGAGGGGTGGAAGCGCAAGACGCCGCCGCCGATCGTGATCGATCGCTACCGCTTCAAGGCGGATCGCGAAGGCTACCTGACGCGCGTGTACGACCACATCGCCGTCTTCGACGTCGCGGCGCGCACTCACACCGTCCTGACGAGCGGCCAGGTCAGCGACCGCAGTCCCGCATGGTCGCCCGACGGCCGGCAGCTCGCATTCATCAGCAAGCGGGCGCATGCCGATCCCGACCGGACCGAGAACTATGACCTGTGGGTCGTCGGTGCGACCGCCGGCGCGGAGCCCCGCCAGATGACGGCCACGCCCCAGAGCGAGTCCGGCCGGCCCGCGTGGAGCCCGGACGGCCACCGCCTCGCCGTGCTGCTCGCCGACGACGACAGGAACTACGCGTACGACCTCAACAAGCTCACCGTGATGCCCGCGCCGGCGGGAGATGCGGCGCCCGTCGTCGAGCCCGCCATCTTCATGTCGCAACTGGATCGCGCGGTGTCCAACATCGCCTGGTCCACCGACGGCGAGCTCCTGTCGTTCGTGATCGAGGACGACCGCCGGCAGCAGCTCGCCACGGTGCCCACCGCCCGCGTGTCCACGCGCGGCGTCGAGCCGCTCACGCGCGGCAACCAGGTCATTGCCAGTCCCAGCGCCGGCACGGACGGCAACTACGCCGTCCTGCGCAGCACCGCGACCGAGCCGGCCGAGATCTACGCCGTCGACGACGGCGCGATGCGGCGGCTGACCGATCACAACGCCGCATGGCTGGCGGAGGTGCAGCTGGGCACCACCGAGGACTTCCAGTCGCAGAGCGCCGACGGCACCGAGGTGCATGGCCTGCTGACGCGTCCGCCCGGCTACGTGGCGGGGCGCCCGTACCCCATGCTCCTGATGATCCACGGCGGGCCGAACGGCCAGGACGAGTACGACTGGGACTTCCAGCGCGAGTTCCTGGCGGCGCACGGGTACGTCGTGCTGGCCGTGAACTACCGGGGCAGCTCGGGCCGCGGGCACGCGTACCAGAAGGCCATCTTCGCCGACTGGGGACATCTCGAGGTCGTCGACCTGCTGGGCGCCGTGGACGAGGCCATCCGTCAGGGCGTGGCCGACCCCGCACGGCTCGGCATCGGCGGATGGAGCTACGGAGGCATTTCGACCAACTACACGATCGCCACCGACCCGCGCTTCAAGGCCGCCGTCAGCGGTGCCGGCAGCTCCATGCAGTTCTCGATGTACGGCCACGACCAGTACGCGGTGCAGTACGACAACGAGATGGGGCCGCCGTGGAAGACGCCGGAGGTCTGGACGCGCGTCTCGTACCCGTTCCTCCACGCGGACCGGATCAAGACCCCGACGCTGTTCCTCGGCGGCGAAAAGGACTTCAACGTGCCGATCGCCGGCGGCGAGCAGATGTACCAGGCGCTGCGCTCGCTCGGCGTGCCGACCGAACTGGTCATCTATCCCGGCCAGTTCCACAGCCTGACGGTGCCCAGCTACCAGCGCGACCGCCTCCAGCGGACCGTGGACTGGTTCACCAAGTACTTGCAGCCGTCGGCGGCGCCGTCGGCCGGGCGGTAGTCTCGGTGCCCGCGGCCTGCGGTTTGTGAGCACGCGCGACGCCGCGGCAGTGGTGATGGAGGCGACCGTGGCATCGGTCCACGACGCCATGCTCGCCGGCCGCGTGACCGGCCTCGACCTGGTCCGCGCCTGCCTCGCACGGATCGACGCCTACGATCGGCGGGGTCCCGAGCTGCGGTCGCTGCTCGCCATCAACACCCGGGCGGAAGCCGAGGCCGCGGAGTGGGACCGCCGCCGTGCCGCGGGGAGCCCCTGCCACCCCTGTGGGGCGTGCCGATCGTGCTCAAGGACAACTTCGACACGGCCGACCTGCCGACGACCGGTGGCGCGCGTGCGCTGGCCGGCCTCCGTCCCGCGGCTGATGCTGTCGTCGTGGCCCGGCTGCGCGCGGCCGGCGCCATCGTGCTCGCGAAGGCGAACATGACCGAGCTGGCGTTCGGTGGCAGCTCGGTCAGCTCCTCGGCGGTCAGGTGCGCAACCCGTATGAGACAGACCGCACACCGGGCGGATCGAGTGGAGGCACCGCCGCGGCGGTCGCGTCCAGCTTTGCCGTCCTGGGCACCGGCAGCGACACGGGCCAGTCGATCCGGTCCCCGCCTCGGCGTGCGCGCTCGTCGGCGTGCGCCCGACGCGCGGCCTGGTCAGTCGCAGCGGCATCATGCCGTTCAGCCCGACGCAGGACGAAGTGGGACCGATCGCCCGGACCGCGGCGGACGCCGCCCTCGTCCTCGATGTGATGGCAGGCGTGGACCCGGCGGACCCCGTCACCTCACGCGGGGCCGGACGGCTGCCGCCGGACTGGCGCGCCGGACTCGGGCCGGACGCCCTCGCGGGCGCCCGCCGGCCCTGCTGACCGATTGCCAGGGCCACGATCGGGTGCACGAGCCCGTCAACGCCGTGGTGCGGCAGGCCGTGGAACGCCTTTCGGCGCTCGGCGCCGTCGTCGAGCCCGTCCGCCTGCCCGACCTGGCCGCGCTCACGAACGGGCTGAGCCTGATGAGCATGGAGTTCGCCGACGCGATGGCGGCGTACTGGCACGGCACGGGGACCGCGCGCCGGTCCGCACGCTCGCCGAGCTGGTGGCGACGGGCACCTGCCACCCGAGCCTGCGGGAGGGGCTCGCGGCGGATGCCCTCCGGGCGGGAGAGTCCTCGTCCGCGGAGCACGCGCGCATGCTCGCGCGGCGGGACCAGCTCCGGGCAATGCTGACCGGGGTGCTCGACGGGGGCCGGTTCGACGCGCTGTTGCACCCGCACCAGCGGCGGCTGGCGGTGCCGGTGGGGAGGAGCAGGTGGACCGCAACGGCGTGCTGTCCAACGGGACCGGGCTGCCTGCAGTATGCTTCTGCGGCGGTTTCACCCCACCGTCGGCCACGGCGCCGGTGGGGGTCCCGGTCGGCCTCGAGATCCTGGGCCGGGAGTGGTCCGAGCCCCGTCTGCTGGCGCTGGCACATGCCTGGGAGTGCCGGACGCGCATCCGCCGGGCGCCCGCCTCGGTGCCCACCCTGGCACACCGGCCCGGATAGGGCGTCGAGCGGTGCGGAATCCTTGCACCGCGAACCGACAGCCGTGATAGCATCTTGAAAGTGAGATTCAATCTCACTTTCAACACCATGATCGATCGTCGCCCTCTCGCCCGCGTTCCGGTTGGGTCATCGGCAGTCGTTTCACGCGTGTCCGGTGCGCGGACCGTCGTCAGGCGCCTGCTCGAAATGGGTCTGGTGCCGGGGACCACGGTGACCGTCCAGCGGGAGGCTCCGCTGGGGGACCCGGTGGAGCTCCGCGTCCGCAACTACGCCCTGTCGATTCGCCGCGCCGACGCCCTGGGCATCGAAGTCGAGTGACATGAGCGCCACGGCGCTGGCGCGGGGCCCGGCCGCCCGTCAGGCGCTGGTGCTCGTCGCCGGCAACCCGAACTCCGGCAAATCCACGCTGTTCAACGCCCTCTCGGGGGCGCGCTCGCGCGTGGCCAACTATCCCGGCGTCACCATCGACCGGCGCTCGGCCACGGTGGCGCTGCCGGACGGCCAGTCGGTCGAGCTGACCGACCTGCCGGGCACGTATTCGCTCAGCGCGCGGTCCCGGGAAGAGCAGATCGCGGTCGAGTCCCTCCTGGGCCGCGGTCCCCGCCGTCCCGACGCCATCCTCGTCGTCGCCGACGCCACCGCGCTCGCCCGCGCCCTGTACCTCACGCTCGAGATCCTGGAGATCGGCCGCCCGGTCGTGGTGGCGCTCAACATGACCGACGAGGCCGAACGCGACGGCATCGTCATCGACTCCGGACGGCTGGCGGCGCTGACGGGCGCACGCGTCGTGCGCACCGTCGCGAGCAAGGGCCTCGGCATGCACGAGCTCCGGGCGGCGCTGGCCGAGGCGATTGCCGACCCGCAGACGCCCCGGGCGCCCGTTGTCGAGCGATCGTCGGAGATGACGGTGGACCTTGCCGAGCTCGAAGCGCAGATCCTCGGCGAACGGCTGATGGAGCGGCCCGAGGACGCCCGCGTCTGGGCCCAGTGGCTGATGCTGTCGCTCGACCACGACGGCGGGGACGAGTTCACCGGCATCCCCGCCTCGCTCCGCGCATCCGTCCGCCGCCTCCACGACCGCGCCACGGCTGCCGGCCGCAACATCGATCTCGAGATCATCGGTGCCCGCTACCGCGTGGTTGATGACCTCATTGCCGACATCTGCGAGCAGCCCGCCGAACGCCGCCGCAGCCTGACCGATCGGCTCGATGCACTGCTGACCCACCGGGTGGGCGGGGCGCTCGTCTTCGCGGCCGTCATGATGGTCGTCTTCCAGGCGCTCTTCAGCTGGTCGGAGCCGGCCATCGCCGCGATCGAGGACACGGTGGCCGCCGCCCAGGGGGCTGTCACCTCGATGCTGCCGCCGGGCCCCCTCACGAGCCTCATCGTGGACGGGGTGATCGCCGGCGTGGGCAACGTCGTGGTGTTCGTGCCGCAGATCGCGCTCCTCTTCTTGTTCATCGGGCTGCTCGAGGACGTCGGCTATCTCGCCCGTGCGGCGTTCGTCATCGACCGGGTGATGCGGGCCGTCGGCCTGCACGGGCGGGCGTTCGTGCCGATGCTCTCGGGGTTCTCGTGCGCGGTGCCGGCCGTGATGGCGACGCGCACGCTCGAGAACCGCACCGACCGGCTGCTCACCATGCTGGTGCTGCCGCTGACCTCGTGCAGCGCGCGCCTGCCCGGTACGTCCTGGTGACGGCCACCGTCTTCGCGCCGGGCACGCGCATCGGGTTCCTGAGCGCGGGGGCCGTCGCCCTCTTCGCCATGTACGCCCTCTCGGTGGTGGCCGCGCTGACGGCAGCCGCCGTCCTGCGTCGAACCGTGCTCAGGGGGCCTGCGCCGACGCTCGTGCTCGAGCTGCCGCCTGCCCGGGTTCCCGTGCTGAGCGTGCTCCTGCGCGGGTCTGGCAGCGCGTGCGGACCTTCCTGGTCGACGCCGGCACCGTGATCCTCGCGCTCACCATCGTGCTGTGGGCGCTGCTGTCGTATCCCAAGAACGCCGATGTCGCCGCGCAGGCCGACGCGAGCCGGGCCCGGATTCAGGCCACCGCGATCGGTGACGAGGCGCGGGCCGAACAACTGGCCGAGATCGACAGCCGGGAGAACGGCGCGCAGCTCCGGTACAGCGTGGCCGGGCGCCTCGGCCACATCATCGAGCCGGTGATCGCCCCGCTCGGTTTCGACTGGCGCATCGGTGTCGGCATCCTGGGGGCGTTCGCCGCTCGTGAGGTCTTCGTCGGCACGCTCGGCATCGTCTTCGACATCTCCGACGCCGACGAAGCGAACGAGCCGCTGCGTGCCACGCTGCGTTCGGCGGTCTGGCCGGACGGGGCGCCCCTGATGACTCCGCTGGCGGGCGTCTCGCTCATGGTCTTCTTCGTGCTCGCCTGCCAGTGCATGAGCACGGTGGCCGTCGTGCGCCGCGAGTCGGGCACGTGGCGGTGGCCGCTGTTCATGGTGGGCTACATGACCGCGCTCGCCTACACGGCGTCGTTCATCGTCTATCAGGGCGGGCGCCTGCTGGGGTGGGGTCTCTAGCCGTGTGGCAGGACGCCGGCGTCGTCGCCATCGTGGCTGGTGCCGTGTACTACCTCGGGCGGAAATTCTTCGGTCGCGGCCCACGGACGCCGTCGGCCTCGTCGTCGTTCGTGCCGCTCTCGAGCCTGAAGAAGAAGCGCTAGCCCGGCCGGACGCCTGGTCCGTACCTGCGTCAATACACCGCATCGCGCCGGCCGCCGCGGCGCTTTACACTCCGGCCGCGATGTCCCCTCGTCGATTCGGCCTCGCCCTCCTGCTCGTCGTGACCGTCGGCGCCGCACGTGCCGCGTACGCCCAGGAAACCCTCAACTACGCCAGTGTCAGCGGACGTGTGGCGGACCCGCAGGGCGCGCCCCTGGCAGGTGCGACGGTCGTCGCCACGCAGACGGAGACGTCGGTGACGGCCTCGGCGTCCACCGACGCGTCGGGACGTTTCCGGTTTCCGTATCTCCGCATCGGCCCCTACGAGATCACCGTCACCCAGGCGGGGTTCTCGCCGTTCAGGCGCCGGCTGACGCTGACCGTCGGCAGCGCCTTCGAACTGCCCATCACGCTGGCGCTCGAGGGCGTGGAGACGGCGGTCACGGTCGTGGCCGACGCGCCCGTCCTGGAGTCCGCGCGCACGCAGATCGCGGCCACGATTCCCGAGCCCGAGGTTCGCAACCTTCCGCTGAACGGGCGCAGCTTCCTGGACGTCGCGCTGCTGGCGCCGTCAGTGGCGCCGCCCAACATCAACAGCACCCAGCTCTTCGCCGAGACTTCCGCGGTGTCCGGTGTCGGCCTGTCGGTCGGCGGCCAGCGCAATCTCTCCAACAGCTTCATCGTCGACGGCCTCTCCGCCAACGACGATGCCGCCGGGCTGACGGGCATGCCCTACGGCATCGACGCGATCGAACAAGTGCAGGTGGTGACCTCGGGTGGGCAGGCCGAGCTCGGCCGCGCGCTGGGCGGCTACATGAACGTCGTGACGCGCAGTGGGACCAACGACACGCGCGGCACGCTCTACGGCTACTTCCGTGACGATGCCTTCAACGCGCCCAACGCGCTGTCGGGCACGACGCTGCCGATGTCGCAGCAGCAGTTCGGCGCGAGCCTCGGGGGCCATCGCCAGAGGCCGACTTCTACTTCACGAACGCCGAGGTCCGTCGCCTGAACCAGACGGGCCTGACCACGATCAGCGACGCGAACGTCGCCACCGTCAACGCCGGGCTCGCCGACGCCGGCTATCCCGGCCAGCCCATTGCCACCGGCCTGTACGACAATCCCGTCCGCACGGTGAACCTGCTCGGCAAGCTGGATCACGCCTTCAGCGGGCGCGACCAGTTGAGCGTCCGCTACAGCCTCTACGACGTGACGTCCGACAACTCCCGCGGCGCCGGCGGCCTCAGCGCCCCCACCGCGTCGGCGGGTCTCGACAACCGCGACCAGGCGGTCGCGTTCAGCAACACGTTGACCATCGGCAGCCGCACCGTCAACGAGACGCGGGTGCAGTTCACCAACAGCGACCTCGTGGCGCTGCCGTCCGACCCGGTCGGTCCTGCCGTCAGCATCGCGGGCGTGGCCTCGTTCGGCACCCTGTCGTTCTCGCCCCAGGGCCGCCGCAACCGGATGCTGCAGGCGGTGGACACCGTGTCCCAGCAGCGCGGCGCCCACTCGCTGCGCGGCGGCGTGGACGTCGTCTACAACGACGATCGCATCACCTTTCCACGCGCGAGCCAGGGATCCTATGCCTTCTCGTCCCTGGCCAACTTCCTGCGCGGCGCCTACAACAACGCTGGCTTCTCGCAGACCTTCGGCGATGCCGCCGTGAGCCAGACCAACCCGAACGTCGGGTTCTTCGTGCAGGACGAGTGGAGCGCGGCCCCCTCGCTGACGCTGAACCTGGGGCTTCGGTACGATCTGCAGTTCCTCGACACGATTGACACCGACACCAACAACCTCTCGCCGCGCGCGGGTTTCGCCTGGACGCCGACCGCCTCGCGCGATCTCGTGATCCGCGGCGCGGCGGGTCTGTATTTCGACCGCGTGCCGCTGCGGGCCCTGGCCAACGCGCTGCTGTCGGCGGACAACACCACGGACCTGGCGAATCTGCGCCAGACGGGCATCGCGCTGTCGCCGGGCCAGGCCGGCGCGCCGGTCTTTCCCAATGTGCTGGCGGCGCCGGTGCCCTCCGTCACCCTGCCGAACCTGTCCACGATGCAGCGCGACATCCAGAACGCGCACTCGCGGCAGGCGAGCTTGGAGGTGGAGCGGCAGGTCGGGCGGCTCGGCACGGTGAGCGTCGGCTACTGTACCTGCGTGGCGAGCACCTGCTGATGTCGATCAACCAGAACGTGCCCACCTGCGTGGCGTCGGGCACCAACAACGGCTGCCGCCCGGTGTCCGACTACGCCAACAACTCGCAGTACTCCTCGGCCGGTACGTCCACCTACCACGGGCTGCTGGTCTCCTTCTCGCAGCGGCCCTCGTCCTGGGGCTACTACCGCGCGAGCTACACGCTCGCGAAGGCGATGAACAACCTGGGTGAGTTCTTCTTCAGCGGACCAATCGACCCGACGGACCTGTCGAAGGACTGGGGAAGGGCGGACAACGACCGGCGGCACCTGTTCGTCTTCTCCGGCGGCGTCAACAGCCCCCTGTCGCCGGCCAGGACGGCCATGGAGCGGCTGACGCACGGGTTCCAGGTGAGCACGCTGGTGCAGGCCTACTCGGCGGCGCCCTTCAACATCACGTCTGGCGTGACGACCATCCAGGGCACGGCCGGCCGGCCGATCGTGAACGGGGCGTTCATCCCGCGCAATGCGGGTGAGGGCGACACATTCTTCAACCTCAGCCTTCGTGTCAGCCGGAGCTTCGCACTCACGCCCACGGTCCGGCTGGAAGCCCTGGCCGAGGTGTTCAACCTCACCGACGCCGTCAACGAAGTGGCGCGGAACACCAACTTCGGATCCGGCGCCTATCCCACGAACCCCTCGGCGTCCTTCAACCAGGTGACGGCCGTCGCCGACCCGCGCAGCTGGCAGTTCGCCGCCCGCCTGCGCTTCTGATCCGGCCGGGCTGGACGCCAGCCCGACCGGTGGATCGTCTTGACTTCACGAGCGGCGGCGTGCGAAGAATTGGATCGCCGTATCGCTCATGAGCCTCGCACCTGCCGGTCCTCGTACAGCCGGCAAATTTCTCGAAGTCGAGGGTCACCGCTTTCTGGTCAAGGGTGTGACGTATGGCACCTTTGCCCCAGACGTCGACGGCGTCCACTTCCCCACGCTCAAGCGGATTGACCAGGATTTTGCCTTGATGGCCGAGTCGGGCCTGAACACGGTACGCGTGTATACCGTGCCCGACTCGTCGCTGCTCGACGCCGCCCTGCGCCATGGCCTCAAGGTCATGGTCGGGGTGCCCTGGACGCAGCACGTGGCCTTCCTGGACGACCGCGCGCTGGCCCGACAGATCAGGCAGGACACGGCGGCCGCCGTCCGGAGCCTGGCGCGGCACCCGGCGGTGCTGATGTTCGCCGTGGGCAACGAGGTCCCGGCTCCCGTCGTGCGGTGGCACGGCCAGGTCGGACGGAGCGCTACCTGCGGTCGCTCTACGACGCCTGCAAGGACGCGGCGCCCCGGCGCTCCTCACCTACGTCAACTACCCGCCGACCGAGTACCTCGACCTCGACTGCTTCGACGTCTGCAGCTTCAACGTCTACCTCCACCGTGACGCCGAGCTGCGCGCCTACCTCGCCCGCCTCCAGCTGGTTGCGGGCAACCGGCCCCTGCTGCTGGCCGAGGCCGGCGCGGACAGCCTGCGCGAGGGTCTCGACGGCCGCGCGGATCACCGCGCAGCACGTCCGCGCCGCGTTCGAAGAGGGCGCATGCGGGCGGTGGCGTTCGCGTGGACGGACGAATGGTGGCGGGGCGGGCAGACCGTGGACGACTGGGCGTTCGGCCTGGTAGACGCGGACCGCCAGCCGAAGCCCGCGCTCGCGGCCGTCTCGGCGGCGTTCGAGACCGCGCCGTTCCCCGCGCCCGAGCGCGCCGCCTCGCCGTCGGTGTCGGTGGTGGTGTGCGCCTACAACGCGGCGGACACCATCGACGACTGCCTGACGTCGCTCTGTGCCCTCGACTACCCGCACGTCGAGCTGATCGTCGTCAACGACGGCTCCCGCGACGGATGGGCGCCATCGCGCACCGGTATCCGGGCGTGCGCGTCATCGACGTGCCCAACGGGGGGCTGAGCCTGGCCCGGAACATCGGCCTCGCGCACGCGACGGGCGAGATCGTCGCGTACACCGACGCCGACGTGCGCGTGGATCCCGACTGGCTCACCTACCTGGTGCAGCCGATCCGGTCCGGGCAGTTCATCGGCGCCGGCGGGCCAACTGCGTCCCGCCCGACGACGACTGGGTGGCGCAGTCGGTGGCGCGCGCGCCGGGCGGGCCCACGCACGTGCTGCTGACGGACCGCGTGGCCGAGCACGCCGGGCTGCAACATGGCGTTCCGCCGCGACGCCCTCATGGCCGTCGGCGGGTTCAATCCCGTCTACCTCCGCGCCGGCGACGACGTGGACATCTGCTGGCGGTTGCAGGCGCGCGGACACCAGATCGGGTTCGCGCCCTCGGCGCTCGTCTGGCACCACCACCGGTCAACGGTGGGCGCCTACTGGCGCCAGCAGGTGGGATACGGCGAAGGGGAGACGTGGCTCGACGCCCATCACCCGGAGAAGTTCGTGCGCGGCCAGATGCTGTGGCGCGGGCACATCTACAGCCCGCTGCCCTTCCTGCAGTCGTGGAGCGGCCGTCGCGTGAACACGGGCGTGTGGGGCACGGCCGCGTTCCCGTCCGTACCACGCCGACGCGCATCGCCTCGGAGCACCTGCCGCACTCCTCCGCGTGGATGGCGGTGTCGCTGGCGTTCGTCATTGCGGGCATCGTGGACCTGTTCGTGGGAACGCCCGACCCGCGCCTGCTGCTCATCGGCGCCGCCGGGTGGACGGTGACGATCGTGCGCTGCATCCAGTTCGCGCTGTGGTCCGACCTGCGGGCTGCCGCCCATCGGGCGATGGGGCCCCGGCAGAGCCGGCTGGTACTAGGGCCTGATCGCCTGGCTGCACATCATCCATCCGCTGGCGCGGCTGCGCGGGCGGCTCCAGGGCTGTCCTCCCTCCCGCACTCGGCTGCGCCGGAGCACGTCACGCGGCGGCCGTGGAAGGTGCCCCTGCCCGACCTGGCCGACTTCGGCCGCGCGGCGCGCCTCGCGTTCGGGGGCGTCGAGCGGCGCGCCTACTGGAGCGAGCAGTGGGTGAGCATCGAGGGCCTGCTCTCGGAGCTCATCGGCGTCATGCGGGCGGCGCGGCCGGCGCCGGTGGTGGAGGTGGACGAAGGCTGGCACCCCGACCGCGACGTGAGCGTTGCCGTCGGCCGCTGGGCGTGGCGTACGCGCGGGGGCTGGTGGAGGAGCACGCGCAGGGCCGCTGTCTCGTCCGCGTCAGTCTCCAGCTTCGTCCCAGCATGACGGGCACGCTGCAGGCCATCGCCATCGCGGGAGTCCTGCTGGCGGGCAGCATCGCCGTGATGTCGCTGCACCGCGCGTCGGGTGGCGCCCTCGCCCTCGGGCATGTTCACCGTGCTCGCCGCCCGCACCGCCTGGAGGTGACGCGGGCCGCCGGTGTGGTCGATCGGTCGCTGCGCCGCATGGTCGAGAGCGCGGGCATGGTGGAGGTGTCGGCGGAAAGCGGGAACCCCACGGCCGGGGGGGCCGCACCGGCCGGAGCCGCCGCCGGCGTCCCCGCGGCGCCGGGGGCCTGAGTCCGCGATGTCGGCCCTGTCCTGGAGTCTCTCGCTGCTCCGGCCCTACCGGGGCCGCATGGTCGTCATCGTGCTCCTGGCCCTCGTCGAAGTGGGGCTGGCCGCGCTGG
Organism: Vicinamibacterales bacterium; assembly: GCA_041394685.1. GTDB lineage: Bacteria > Acidobacteriota > Vicinamibacteria > Vicinamibacterales > UBA2999 > VFZN01. The sequence continues at coordinate 114,822 of JAWKHU010000041.1, read as the reverse complement.
CGCCATGGCCGCTCAAGGCCCTCGTGGACAACGTGTTCGGACGCCAGCCGTTCCCCGGCCTGCTGGGGTCGGCGGCCGATGCGCTGACCGGCGGCCGGCCGGCGCTGCTGCTGGCCTTCGTGGCGCTGGCGGGGTTCGGCCTCCAGCTCGCGCACGAGCTCGTGCGGGCCGCCCACACGCAGCTCCAGGTGGACACCGGCCAGCGCGTCGTCTACGCCCTGCGCGATCGGCTGCTGGCGCACCTGCAGGCGCTGCCGATGCGCCATCACGTGACCGGCCGGACCGGCGACGCCGTCTACCGGATCGACGCCGACGCCTACTGCGTCAACGATCTCATCATCGGCGGCATCTTCCCGCTGGTGACCGCCGGCCTCACGCTGTCGCTGATGTTCGTCATCCTGCTCAGCGTCGACGCCACGCTGGCGCTGCTCTCGCTGGCCGTGGCCCCGTTCCTCTACGTCTGCCTGCGGCACTACTCGCGGACGATGAACGACCGTGCCGAGCGCGTGAAGGCGCAGGAAGCGTCGCTGCTCGAACGCGCGTTCGAGATCGTCACGTCCATCGCCGCGGTGAAGAGCTTCGCGCGCGAGGGGTTCGAGCGCGACCGGTTCGGACGCATCGGCGCCGACACGATGCAGGCGCGGCTGCGGCTCACGTGGCAGGAGTCGCAGTTCTCCATCTGGGTGACGGCCATCACCCTCGCCGGCACCGCCCTGGTCCTGATCGTCGGCGGCCTGCACGTCCTGGACGGCTCGCTGACGGTGGGCAGCCTCCTGGTCGTGGTCGCCTATCTCGCCGCCGTGTACAGCCCGTTGTCCTCGATCGCCCACACCACCGGCTCCCTGCAGCAGGCGCGCGTGAGCGTGCGCCGCGTCCGTGAGCTGCTGGCCGCGGAGCCCGAGGTCCTCGACGACCCCGGTGCGCGCGACGCATCGGGCATCACGGGGCAGATCGTCTTCGAGGACGTCCGGTTCGGGTACGAGGGCGACCGCGTGATCCTCGACGGCATCAGCTTCACCGCCCATCCGGGCGAGCTGGTCGCCCTGGTCGGCCTGACCGGCGCCGGGAAGACGACCATCGTCAGCCTCATTCCCCGGTTCTTCGAGCCGCAGTCGGGCCGCGTGCTCATCGACGGCGGCGACGTGCGCGAGTACAGCTTGCGGACGCTGCGCGAGCGCATCGCGATGGTGCCGCAGGATCCGGTGCTCTTCAGCGGCACCATCGGCGACAACATCCGCTACGGGCGCCTGGACGCCGACGACGAGGCGATCCGTGACGCCGCCAGCGCCGCACTCGTGGACGGGTTCGTCTCCCGGCTCCCGCACGGGTACGACACGCCCGTTGCCGAAGCGGGCGCGACGCTGTCGGGTGGCGAACGGCAGCGCATCGGCATCGCGCGTGCCGTGCTGAAGGACGCGCCCATCCTGATCCTGGACGAGCCGACGTCTGCGCTCGACGCCATTTCGGAGGAAGCGGTGTTCGAGGCCCTCCGCCGGCTGCGGGCCGGCCGGACGACGATCGTGATCGCCCATCGCCTGTCCACGATCCGTGACGCAAGCCGCATCCTCGTCCTGCACGAGGGCCGGCTCGTCGCGCAGGGCACGCACGAAGCGCTGCTGCGATCGAACGAGCTGTACCGCCGGATGTGCGCGCGGCTGTCGGTGGGGCGCTCGCTGGACGAGCCCGAGTCGGTGGACGAGCTGCTGAAGGCGCTTTCGTGACGATCGTGCTGGCGGGCATCATCGCCCGCTATCCGTGGGGGGGCGTGACCTGGTGCTCGCTGATGTACCTGCTGGGCCTCCGGGACCTGGGTCACGAGGTCTACTACATCGAGGACACGGGGGAGTGCGTCTACGATCCCGTGCAGAATGCGCGCGCCACCAACCCTGCATACGGAACCACCTACATCCACCAGGCGCTGGCGCCGCACGGCCTGGGCGATCGCTGGAGCTTCGTCAACTACGACGGCACCTATCACGGGCAGTCGCGCGACACGGTCCGCCGGTGGTGTGCCGATGCGGACCTCTTCATCGACCTCTCCGGCGGCTCGTGGTTCTGGCGCGACGAGTACGCGGCGGTCCCGCGGAAGGTGTTCATCGACACGGACCCGGTGTTCACGCAGCTGGCCCTGGCCAAGGGCGACGCCTGGTACGTCGACTTCTTCCGGCGGTTCGACCGGCTCTTCACCTTCGGCGCCAACATCGGCACCGCGGCCTCCGACGTGCCGGACGGCGGCTTCGCGTGGCACCATACGTGGCAGCCGGTCGTCATGCGGCTGTGGGAGACGGGCGATCCGCCCGGGGAACGATTCACCACCGTGATGACGTGGCGCACGGAGAGCTTCACCGACGTGGACGGCAACAAGGACCGCGAGTTCGTCCGCTTCATCGACCTGCCGGGCCGTACGCCCAGCCGGTTCGAGCTGGCGGTCAACGGGCCGCAGGCGCTGCTGCGCCAGCACGGGTGGGACACCGTCGATGCCATGGCGGTGTCGCGCACGCCCGACGGCTACCGTGCCTTCGTCCAGGGCTCGAAAGGGGAGTTCGGCGTGGCCAAGCACGCCTACGTGTCCCGCCGGTCGGGGTGGTTCAGCGACCGCACCGAGTGCTACCTGGCCGCGGGCCGGCCCGCGCTGGTCCAGGACACGGGCTGGAGCGGCCATCTGCCGGCCGGTGAGGGACTGCTGGCGTTCTCGACGCCGGAAGAGGCCGTGGACGGCCTCGCACGGCTGGAGGGCGACTACGCGCGGCACGCGCGTGCGGCGTCCCGAATCGCGCGGGAGCACTTCGACGCCGCCCGAGTCCTGCCCGCCCTCCTCGAGGTGGCCCGTGGCTGACCGGCCGCTCCGCCTCGCCATCGTCGCGCCGGTGGCGCTGCCGGTGCCGCCCCCGCGATCCGGGTCGATCGAGTCGCTCACGGCGCTGCTGGCCGACGGCCTCGCCGATGCCGGACACGACGTCACGCTCTTCGCAACCGGCGGCTCGCGCACACGCGCGCGCCTCCACGCCATTCTCCCGCTCGGCTATCGCGAGGACCCCACGCTCTGGCCCTGGGAGATGTGCGAGCTGTGCAACCTCGCGGCGGCCGTCGAGCGTGCGGCATCGTTCGACCTGATTCACTACCAGGCGCAGTACGTGCCGCTCGCCATCCCGTTCACGTCGGTCTGTCCGGTGCCCATGACGCAGACCGTCCATCACCTGCCGGGTCCGTCCGAGATCGCGCTGTGGTCGCGGTGCCGCTCGGCTCCCTTCATCGCGGTGTCCCGCGCGCAGGCGACGGCGCTGGCGCCGCTGGCGGTCGCCGGCGTCGTGCACCACGGCGTGGACCTCGACGACTACGTGCACGACGGCCGCGTGACCGACGACTACCTGCTGTTCCTCGGTCGCTTCACCGAGGGCAAGGGGGTGCTCCAGGCCATCGAGCTCGCCAGGCGGACCGGTCATCACCTGCGGCTGGCCGCGGCCGACAACGAGTATTTCCGCAGCCAGGTCGCGCCGCTCGTGGACAACGACCGCGTGGTGTCGTGGGCGAGGCCGACATGTCGGACAAGGTGGCCCTGCTCGCCGGCGCCCGCGCCCTCGTCTATCCCGTCCAGGAGGGCGAGTCCTTCGGGCTCGTGCTCGCCGAGGCGGCGGCGTGTGGCACGCCGGTCGCCGCCCTGCGGCGCGGCGCGGTGGACGAGGTCGTGGAGGACGGCGTCACCGGGGTGGTCCGCGACACGCTCGAGGAGCTCGTGGCCGCGCTGCCCGAAGCCCTGTCGCTCGATCGCGCCCGCATCCGCGCGCGTGCGTCCGCCAGGTTCGGCGCCGCGCACATGGTGCGCGGCTACGAGGCGGTGTTCGCGGAGCTGGTCCTGCACGCGGGCGCGAGGGCGTGAGGTGGACCACCGTCAGGCCACGGGCGGACTGCTGGCCGTGCTCGCCCACCCCGATGACGAATCGCTGGCCTGCGGCGGCCTGCTGGCGTGGTGTGCATCCACGGGAGTCCGGACGTCGCTCCTCTGCCTCTCGCGCGGAGAGCTTCGGGATCCGGACGGCGACGGCGCGCGGCCCGCGCGCGTCGAGGAGCTCGAGGCCGCGTCTCACGTCCTCGGGTTGCAGGACGTCATCCTCCGCGCCTACCGCGACGGCTACCTGCCGTTCGAGGACCCGGGCGCGCTCGAAGCGGACATTCGCGACGTCATCACGCGCCTTCACCCCGACCTCGTCGTCACCTTCGATGCCGACGGCCTCTACTGGCATCCCGATCACGTCGCCGTTCACGAGCGCACCACCCAGGCAATTCGTGCGCTGGGCGAGGCCGCGCCGGCCCTCTACTACGTGACGATGCCGGCGGGGAGCATGCGGGCGGCCGTCGATGCCGTGCGTGGACCGGACGCGGTCCCGGCGGCCGTGATGGTGCTCGGCATCGATCCCGATGCTTTCGGCTCCGAGGCGCCTGCGCCCACCGTGACCATCGACGCCGGTGCATTCGCGCGCCGCAAGCTGGCCGCCCTTCGCTGCCATCGCTCGCAGGTGGACGGAGACGTTCTGGACCGCCTGCCAGAGGCCGATGCCGCGCGCGTGCTCGGCGTCGAGCACTACCGGAGGGCTGAGGTTGGTGCGCGCGGTGAAACGCTCATCGACCGCCTGGGGCGGCCGCACTGATGCGCACGACGCTCCTCGACCTGTTGCGGTGCCCGTTCTGCGGCGGACGGCTCAACCTGCTCGACAACGCCGCGCTCGTCCGCGCCACCGATCGCATCGAGTCGGGCGTGATCTGGTGCGACTGCTGTGCGTTTCCCGTGGTTGCCGGCATCCCGGTGCTGAAGGCCGACGACACCTGTCGCGAGGCCATTCGCGCCCTCGAGGCGGGTCATCACGATCGCGCCCGCGCCGTGCTGCTCGGCCTCGACGACGACGGGCGCCGCGCGCTGGAGGGTCTGCTGTCGGCGCCGGATGGTGCCACCTACCGGGCCGCCATCGACATCCTCAGCCCGGACCCCGAAGGCACCTACTTCGTCTACCGTTTCTCGGATCCGACGTTCCTGATGGCCGAGGCCATCCTGCGCGTCCTGGCGGGGGCGCCCGGTGCGTTCACGGGCCGCGTGCTGGACCTCTGCGGCGGCTCCGGGCACCTCACGCGCGTGCTGACGTCGTGCCTGCCGGGGCGTGAGGTCGTGCTGGCGGACGTGTATTTCTGGAAGCTGTGGCTGGCGCGCACGTTCACGGCCCCGGCCGCGCTCCCGATCTGCTGCGACGCCAATGAACCGCTGCCGCTCGAACGCGGTACGTGCCCGACGGTGGTGCTGTCCGACGCGTTCCCGTACATCTGGCACAAACGCCTGCTCGCCGACGAGATGCTGCGACAGGCAGGCCCGGCCGGTACCATCGTGATGCCTCACCTGCACAGCGCCCGCGGCGAGAACGTCTCGGCCGGCATGACGCTGCCCCCGGAAGGCTACGAGGCGCTCTTCGCCCCGCTCGGCCCACGGCTCTTCAGCGATCGCCGCCTGCTCGACCAGGTGCTGGCCGGCGCGGGTCTCGATCTCGGTACTTCCGACACGCCGGGCGGACTCGGCGACGAGCCGTCGCTCACGCTCATCGCCAGCGGCGACCCCGACATCTTCCGCCGCTCTCCCCTGCCGGCGTTGCCTCCGCCCGCGGGCGTCCTGGCCGTCAACCCGCTGTATGCGATCGAGCCCACGGATGCGGGGGTGGCGTTGACGCTGCGGTTCCCGACCGACGAGTACGCGGAGGAGTTCGCGGAGAGCCGCCGCTACCTCGCGGACCGCGTGGAGATCCCTGGCCTCCGGGGGCCGCGCATCCCGGCGGATGCCGCGATCCCCGGACTCGACGACCTCCGCCGCCGCCGTATCGTCCTCGACGTGCCGGATCGCTACTGCTGAGACCGGCCGCCGCTCTCGTCGAGCGCGCCGACGGCATCGTAGGGCGTCGTCGTGTAGAGGTGCCTGCCGACCCACTCCTGGATGACGACATCCGGGCGCTCTGCGGTCACGACCGCGGGCTCGACGTCGTTCTGCCAGAGATACACGGCGCGGCTGAAGTGGGCGGACAGGAACGGGATGAGCGCGGAGCCGAACGAGTCCCGGAACACCACCGCACGCGGACCGGCGCCCGCCCGCTCGGTGACGACGCGGTCGTACATGAGGTCGCGGCGCGCATCGGCGGGCTGGACGACCTCGAAGGGTGAGGCGCCGCGCGGCTCGAGCCGCAGGTCGTCTTCCTCGATCACGCGTGCGAGGCCGAGGACGCGCGCGAGGTCCAGCCCCGGGGTGCGCACCTGGCGCAGCGAGAAATCAACGCGCGATCGGGCGGGCCCGGTGCCCGCTGATTCCAGCCGCGGCATGACGGCCGCATAGGCGGCGTAGGCGCCGAGGTCGTTCCAGTGCGTGTCGGTCTTGTGGAACAACCGCTCGCCGCCGGCGGGGGCGAGCGCGCCGGTCACATCGAGGATGGGAACGTCGGACCGGGCGCGGACGTACTCCACCAGTTGCCGGGCGCGCCGCTCGTGTCCGGACCGCTGGAGCCCGGAAGGCATCTCTTCCGGGTAGATCACATACTTGTCCGGCGTCAGCACGAAGAGGTAGGTGATGCCCCTGGCCGCCAGCCAGTCGTGCGTGTGCTGCAGCGTCGCGCACCAGTGCTCGAGCTCGGCATCGGTGAAGGGCTCGGAGGCCGTGTAGTCCTCGACGCTGCCATCGATGCCGTAGAACAGCCAGCCGTTGCGCCCGAGGATCACGTCGGTCGACGGGGACGCGCCGAGTACCCGTACGCGGACCACGGCCTGGGCCCGCACCAGCGCCGCCCGGAAGGCGAAGCGGTCGGCAAAGGCCTTCGTGAACGCGTCGGGCCAGGCGGCGAGGGACATCCGGTCGTGCGGCACGGCGGGCCACTCGGCCAGTTCCCGGTTCTCCTCGGACGCGCCGACACCACCCACGCCCGCCACCGTGGCCAGCGGCGGCAGGGCGATGGCGAGGACGAAGAGCACCGCCAGCAGGCGGTTCAATCCGGGCGCGAGGCGTGCGACGGGCATCTCAGAACCGGAAGTAGATGAACGGCGTGAACGCGCCGAGCGCCACCTGTGTCAGGGACGTGCCCAGCAGGGCGACGAGGAGGACGGCCGCGGCAATGGCCCACGGTTGCCGGAGCACGGGTTCGCCGTCTCCTCCGCCGGCATGGGCCAGCCGCTGTTGCAGGACGGGCACGATCGGCGTCGATCCGATGATGCCGGCCACCAGCACCGCCAGCAGCTCGGGCGTCAGGTACCACGACGGCGCAAAGGGCGTGGCCGCCGCCGTGCCGAGCCCCGCCATGGCGGCGAGCACGGCGCCCGCACCGGCAAGGGTCTCCGCCCGGAAGAACACCCACGTCACCATGACGATCAGCAGCGTGTAGGTGTGTCCGACGGCGCGGGGTTGCCGCTCGAGCCAGGCGCCGAGGCCCATCCGCTCGATGACGAGGAACAGGCCGTGCAGCAGCCCCCAGACGACGAACGTCCAGCTGGCGCCGTGCCAGAGCCCGCACAGGAAGAAGACGAGCGTGAGGTTCAGATAGACGCGCGCGGGCCGGCGGCGATTCCCGCCGAGCGGGATGTAGAGGTAGTCCCGGAACCACGCCGAGAGCGTCATGTGCCAGCGCTTCCAGAACTCCTGGACGGAGCGGGCGATGTAGGGATAGCGGAAGTTCTCGGGGAACGTGAAGCCGAACATGTGCCCGAGGCCGATCGCCATGTCCGAGTAGCCGGAGAAGTCGAAGTAGATCTGCAGGGTGTAGCAGACCACGCCCAGCCACGCGTGCGCGGCGCTCAGCTCCGCCGGCGGCATCGCGAAGACCGCATCGGCCGGACGCGCCACGATGCCCGCAATCAGCAGCTTCTTCGCCAGGCCGACGATGAACCGCCGCACGCCGAGCGTGAAGCCGTCGAGGTCGTGGGGACGGGCGGCGATCTGCGCCGCGATCTCGTGATAGCGAATGATGGGCCCGGCGATGAGCTGCGGGAAGAACAGGAGGTACAGCGCGGTCCCGATCGCGCCCTTTTGCGCGGCTGCCTGCTGGCGATGGACGTCCACGAGGTAGGAGATCGAGTGGAACGTGAAGAACGAGATCCCGATGGGCAGCAGCAGGTCGGGCTGGGGCAGCGCCCCGACACCGGCGCCGCCGAGCACGACATTGAGGTTGTCGGTGAGGAACCCGCCGTACTTGAACGTTGCCAGCGAGACGAGGTTCAGCGTGACCGTCGCCGCGAGGAGCCGGGCCGCCGCGCGTGAGCCTCGCAGCCGGTCGATGCCGAGCGCCGCGGCACCGTTGATGCCGATGGCGACGAGAATGACCCACGTGAACGCGCCGCCGTCGCGCATGTAGAAGAGCACGCTGGCGACCACGAGCAGGGCGTTGCGGGCGCGGGCGGGGCCGCATAGTAGAGCCCGAGCACGACCGGGAGGAACCCGAACAGGAACGCCGGCTCGGTGAACAGCACGGGCTACCGCGGGTCGCCGAAGGCGTCGAGCAGGATGGGCATCAGCGTGTCCATGCGCGCGAGGTCGGGGCGCGCGGGCGCGAGGCCCTCGGTGAACCCGTGCGCGCGAAGGCGCTCGAGCACCGCGGGCCGGCTGGCCACCACGTGGACCGGCACCTCCCACGACGCGCCCTCGCCGCTCACGAGCGCCGCCGGCTGGTGATCGCCCACGATGACCAGCACCAGGTCGCGGTCGGCGCGCAGGCGCAGGTATCCGGCCAGCGTGTCGTAGGTGTAGGAAAGCGCCCGCGCGTAGCCGGGCCCGAGGTCCGTCCAGTCGGGAACCTCGGCGTACGCCCGGGTCAGCGGCCCTTCGTCGTACGGGGCTGACGTCAGCACACGGCTCCAGTCCGGCTGATACGGCGGCACCGGCGTGAACGGCGCGTGCGTGCTGATGCTGGGCATGAAGACGAACACGGGGGCACGATCGCGCGGGGCCACGGCGAGCGCGTCCATGCGCGCGATGACGAACTGGTCGGTGACGTCCCACCAGCCGAAGGGCGGCCCCTCGTACCCGAGGTCGGGCAGCCCGTAGATCCGGTCGAACCCGTAGAAGCGGCCCTCGGGCCACGGCGCCTGGAGGCCGGGCATGACGGCCATGGTCCGATAGCCGTGCCGCGCGAACGGCGTGACCAGCGTGTCGCGATGTTCGGCCATGAGCCGGCGGTTGACGTCCGCGTCGCGGACCTCGGTGCCCGACAGCAGGCTGATGTGCGCCAGCCACGACTCGCCGCCGAAGGTGGTGGACTCGACCAGCCCCGTCACCACGCCGCGCCCCGAGGCGTCGATGGCCTCGTTGAGGCGGTGGCGTGCCGGCGCGAGCACCGAGGCGTACTCGGGCCGGTCCCAGCTCGTGGCCCCGTAGGACTCGATGAAGAGCAGGATGACGTCGGCCCCCTCGACGCGCGACAGGTCGTTCGACACGTCGGGTGCCGGGGGCAGCGGCCGCCGCCCCGCGCCGGACGCCTCGTGCGCGAACTCCCAGGCCTCGCCAGCCAGCACGGCCGCGGCCGGGCGGACGAAGAGCCCGTCGGCGCCGGCGTTCACGAGCGTCGCGGCACCCGCCGCCACCGCCAGCGCGGACATCGTCGCGAGTGCGCGGCCCATCCGGGGATCCGCGGATGCTCGTGCCACGCGGCCAACCGCCCACCGCAGCACGGCATAGAGCGTCAGCGGCAGCAGGATGGCGCCCGCCACGACGGCGGCCAGCATGCGGGGCTGCGCCACGAAGGCGAACATGGCCCCGACGTCGGGCAGCAGCTTGAGGTCCCAGTAGAGGTTGACGCTGCGGCCGTAGAGCGCACGGCTCGTGATCTCGAGGTAGTGCGAGAGCGCGAGGACGACCCAGACGGCCGCGATGACTGCCAGCACGCGCCGCGATATGCGGCGGCCGGCTGCGCTCCACAGCGCGAACGCGGCGGCGAGCAGGACCGTCTCCAGCGACAGACGGGCCGTCGGCCGCACGCCGAGCGTGGGCCAGACACTCGCGACCGTCAGCGTCATGTTCAACAGCAGGAGCGCGGCGGCCAGTGCCAGCCAGTGCGCGAGGCGCGCGAGTGGACTCATCGACGTGATCGATCGTGCCGGGCGAAGGCCGGAGCCCGCAAGCGCGGCCGTGGAATCGGGAAGGCGTCGTACACAGGAAGAGCCCCTTCAGGGGCTCCTCCGATTCTACCGGCGACAGCCCGACCGCCTACTGCCCGATCTTGACGTACCCCTGCTGCTGCAGCGCAATCAACGTCGTCAGCGCCCAGAGGTCGAGCTGGACCTCGGGCGTGATGTCCTTGGGGTCGATCTTCCGTCCCAGGGCCGCCTGCCCGCACACGCGGAAGTCGACGCCCGCCTTGTCGAGCGCCTGGATCATCGCCAGGTTCGGGTTGTCCTGCCCGTCGTGCCTGGCCTTGTACACCTCGTTCTTCATGATGTAGTCGGTGGCGCCCTGGTGAAAGACGACCGCAATCTTGCGGTGGCTGGCCGGCACGCCGGTCTTGGCGAGCGTGTTCAGGTAGCGGGCCACCGCCTGCAGCATCGGGTGCACGGGGGCATCCTTCGGGTTGGCGGTGGCCATGTCGAACACGACCTTGTGGTCGATCGACGGGTCGGGCATCTCGTGTGCGCCGGGGACGTCGCGCGCGGGATCCACGCCGGGGACGGGGAGCCCCTGGGCCGACGCCACGCTCGCGCCGGCGAGGGCCAGGGCCAGAACCACCGTCGCGGACAGACCAGTCCTGCTCATGTCGAAGCCTCCTTGCGCGCGGCCACGCCGCATGTGGGGACGGCGATGCGCGCGAGGTCCACAGCTTACTCCCACGGGCCGGCGCGGGGGGCGGGGCGCCGCCCGCGTGCTCAGCCGGCGAGCAGGGCGCGGACGCGAGGCGCCACCTCGGTGGCGTAGAGCTCGATGCTGCGCAGCATGGACGCGTGCGGCAGGGTGCCGTTGCTGAACTTCATGTCGAAGCGCGACAGGCCGAGGACGCGCGCGGTCTGCGCGATCTTGGCGGCGACCGTGTCGGGTGAGCCCACGCACAGCGCCCCGTCCGGGCCCGCCTCGTGGTCGAAGTTGGCGCGCGTGATGGGCGGCCATCCCCGCTCCGCGCCGATGCGGCCCATGAGCTTCTGGAAGTGCGGCCAGAGCTCTTCGCGCGCCTCCTCGTCGGTGGATGCCACGTGTCCGGGCGAGTGCGCGCCGATGGGGTGGCCCTCCGAGCCGAACTGCACCAGCGCCCGGCGGTACATGTCCGCATAGGGCCGGAAGCGGACGGGGTTGCCGCCGATGATGGCGAGCATGAGGGGCAGGTCGTAGCGCGCCGCGCGAATCACCGACTCCGGACTGCCGCCCACGCCAATCCACGTGCGGAGCCGGCCGGATTCCACCGGCGGATACACCCGCTGGTCGGTGAGCTCGGCGCGCGAGCGGCCCGACCAGGTCACCGGCTCCTGCAGCAGCAGCGCCGAGAACAGATCGAGCTTCTCCTCGAACAGCAGCTCGTACTGCGACAGGTCGTAGCCGAAGAGGGGATACGACTCGGTGAAGGAGCCGCGTCCCAGGATGATCTCGGCGCGGCCGCCCGACACGGCGTCGAGCGTCGCAAAGCGCTGGAACACGCGCACCGGGTCGTCCGTGCTCAGCACCGTGACCGCCGATCCCAGGTGGATACGGCTGGTGCGCCCGGCGATGGCCGCCAGCATGACCTCGGGCGCCGAGATCGCGAAGTCCGGACGATGGTGCTCGCCGACGCCGAAGAACGCCAGGCCGAGGCGATCGGCCAGCTCGGCCTGCTCGATCACCTGGCGGAGCACCTGCGCATGCGGCAGCGGCGTGCCGTCCTCGCCGAGGGTGACGTCGCCGAAGGTATCCAGGCCGAGCTCGAAGTCTGGGGTCATGAGGTCCTGTGGCGGATGGGCATGCGAGGCGCGTGAGGCCGGATCGCTCCACTGTGTCACGGCAGCCGCGCGCGCAAGCGGCGCGATGCAACAGGCGTGATACCGTTCCCGCCGGACCCGCACGCGCGGCGGAGGCAGATATGCACACGACCGACGAGATCGCGGAATGCTCAAGGCTGGTGGTTCGGCGCTGCTCGGCGCGTCGCTGGGCGCCTGTCGCCCCGCGGGTCCACCGCAGGTGGCCGCCTCGGCTCCGGCGCGGCCTCCGGTGAGGCTGGCCCCGGTTCGTGTCTCGTGGGATCGCGTCATCCGCACCACCGTCGGCCTGCGTCCGCACCGCGACGGCGGCTTCGTCCTTCGTGCGGAGAAGGCCGACGACCGCCTGATCGTGCACAACTACGGGCACGGCGGCGCGGGCATGTCGCTCGCGTGGGGATGCGGCACGCTGGTGGCCGACCTCGCGCAGCCCGCCGGTGTCCGGAGGGCGGCGGTGATCGGCTGCGGGGCCAACGGGCTGTGCACCGCGCGCCAGTTGCAGCGGCGCGGCTACGAGGTCACGATCTACGCCGCCTCGGTGCCGCCCGACACCACGTCCAACATGTCATGGGCCGGCTACACGCCGACGACCGCCCTGATCCTGCCGGAGCGCCGGACGCCGGCCTGGGACGCGCAGTTCGTGGCGGCCGCCGAGGTCTCCTACCGCCAGCTCCAGCTCATGGTCGGTCCGCGCTACGGCGTGTACTGGATCGACAGCTACAACGCCACCGACGATCCCGAGCCGCGCGGAGCCGGGGCCGAAGCGGATCTGGTTCCAGAGCACCTGCGGACGGGACGCGACCGGGAGGTGCTGGGGCCCGGCGAGCACCCGTTCCCGTCTCGCTATGCCGTGCGGCAGTCGAACCTCGCCATCGAGCCGTCGATCTACCTCGATGCGCTCGGCGAGGACGTCCTCCGCGCGGGCGGCCGGATCGTCATCCGTCGCTTCGACTCGCCACGTGATCTGGCCGCGCTGCCCGAGCCCGTGATCGCCAACTGCACGGGCCTCGGGTCGTCGGCCCTCTTCGGCGACAAGGAGCTGGTGCCCATCAAGGGACAGCTCACCTTCATCGTCCCGCAGCCCGAGGTGGACTATCGCGCGTCGGGGCGGCTGCCCGATGGCGGTGGCGCGAGCATCAATCCCCGTCGGGACGGGATCGTCGTGGGGAACTCACAGGAACCGGGCGAGTGGTCGCTCGAGCCGAACCCCGAGATCCTCAAGCGCAACGTGGACAACGCCATCGCCTTCTTCTCGCAGATGCGGGCGCCGGGGATGCGGCTCACGCGCGGGATGCGGCCGGACAGGCGCGTCGGCGAGCGCGGCGCCCGCCTCCACGGGTGACGGTCAGCCTGCGGGCGCCGGCGTGAAGGTGTAGCACCAGGCCTCGCCTTCGAGCACGACCTCGCCGGTCTGTCGCGTCACGCGGATGCCGAGCTGGGTCACCGGCTTCGACGGGTGCACCGACAAGACCTCGGCACGGGCGGCGATGGTGTCGCCGATGTACACCGGCGCGGTGAACTTCCAGTTCTGGCTCAGGAACACCGTGCCGGGCCCTGGCAGGTCCATGGCCACGAGAGCGTGGAGCAGGCCCGTCGTGAGGCCGCCCTGCACCACCAGCCGGCCGAACTTCGTCCCGGCGGCGAACGCCTCGTCGTAGTGGAGCGGGTTGAAGTCTCCCGAGATCTGGGAGTACTTGCGCACGTGTTCGGCGGTGAGCGTCAGCTCCCGCGTGGCCGTCTGGCCGACGTCGACTGTCATGCCGTGACCGCCTCCGCGGCCCATCCCGTCACCATCTTCGCCTCCCGCGACATCTCTTCCGAGAGCGTGCGATGCAGGGCGCGTGCCTCGTCGAGCGTCCATGCGAACGACGCCAGGCGATCGGTGACGTCGAACAGGTTCTCCGCCCGGCGGTTGCGGGCGTCTTCGTAGCCGGCCAGGCTCTCGGCCCTGCCGTCGACGACCGCCCGTGCCAGCAGCTCCGCGTCGATCAGGGCGTCGGTGATGCCGTGCGCCGTGATCGGGTCCTTGAAGTATGCCGCATCGCCGACCAGCGCCCAGCCCGGGCCGGTGGACTGGCAGAAGCGTCCGACGTGCCCCGCGAACCCGTGGAGCGAGCCGTGCAGGCGTGCCGTGGGCAGCGCATCCGCGATGTCGGGCGAGGCGGCCGCCACCACCTGCCGGTAGCCGGCGGCGATGTCGCTCTTGAACACGCTGGCGAAACTCGTGGCGGGGATCGAGGCGAACACGCAGGTCAGGCCGTCGTTGGTCGGAATCGCCCCGGAGCTCACGCCCGGATGGTAGTGCCACCGGTATCCGTCCACCGGAAGGTACTCCCAGTAGCCGAAGACGGTCGCCGCCGCCCAGCGTCCCGTTCGTGTCGGCGAAGCGCCCACGAGCCTGGCGACGGCCGACCGCAGGCCGTCGGCGCCGATGACGAGCGGCGCCGAGGACGTGATGACCTCGTCCGTCCTCGGTCTCGACGACGACGCCGCGCACGGCACTGCTGCCGCCGCGCAGCACGTCCACCAGCCTGGTGCCGTAGACGACCTGTGCACCCGCCGACATGGCGGCATCCGCGAGGGCCGCGTCCAGCACGGTGCGGCGCGGCGCGCACAGCGCATCCACGCCGTCGCGGGCTTGACGGCCACCGTGGTCGCATCGCCGCTGTAGACGAAGGTGGCCTGCGTGACCGGCGGGGTTCCCGCGGCGGCAATGCGCGGCAGCACGCCCCAGCGGGCGAGCTGCATGACGCCCGCCCGCATCAGGGCATGCGTCGACAGCGTGTCGGCGCCGTGGCGGCCCCGATCGATGACGAGCACGCGGAGCCCGGCGCGCGCGAGGAGCAGCGCCGTGCCGGCGCCGGCCGGCCGGGCGCCGACGATGACGGCATCGTATCGGCTCGAGAAGGGCGACGTGGTCATGAGGTACGTGTGCGGGTCATGCCACCGCCGCGCCGACGCGGGCGAGGTGGCTGGCGACGTGATCGGTCAGCTCGCGGGCGTCGGTGCCGACGCCGTCGAGGAAGGCCGACTTGCGGCGCCGGAGAAAGTGCAGGCCGATGACGAAGAGCCCCGGGTCGTCGGTGAGGCCCCGTTCGTGGCGGATGTCGCCGCAGCCGTCGAGGACCGGCAGGTGCAGCCACGGGTAGTGGCGGCGGAAGCCCGTCGCCCAGACCACCGTCTTCACGCCGGCCGCGGCCAGGTCGAGGCGCGTTTCGGCGTCCGCGAACCCCAGGCAGTGCGGCTGGAATGGCGGTGCTGGTTGGCACGGAATGCCTGCCGCCTCGGCGAAGCGGTCCACACGCCGCAGAAGAGTGGCCAGCTTGATGTCCGCGGCGGCCGTCGTGGCG
The DNA here is from genome assembly GCA_041394685.1 of Vicinamibacterales bacterium. Classification (GTDB taxonomy): domain Bacteria; phylum Acidobacteriota; class Vicinamibacteria; order Vicinamibacterales; family UBA2999; genus VFZN01. The sequence continues at coordinate 99,535 of JAWKHU010000041.1, read as the reverse complement.
ACGAGGTCGTCATCGAAAACGGCCGTGTCGCCCTCGACATCGAGCAGACGCCCGACGACGCGGACGCCGGTACGGTGCAGGGTCGCCAGGTCGAGCGTCACGTGATCCGGATGGCCGATGAGCTGCAGCGACGGCTGAGAGCGCGACACCGCGATGTCGTAGACGTCGTCGGTGGTCTCGTCGAAGACACCCATCCGATCGAGCCACCAGAGGATGTCGCGGCCGCGGTAGTCCCGCGGCAGGCGCGTATGGGCGCCGACCGCGATCGTCACCGGACGGCCGGAGCGGTGAATCTCCTCCGCCAGTTGCAGGCCGGACGAGGAGGCGCCGACGACGAGGACGCCGCCGTCGGCCAGTCGATCGGCACGGCGATAGCGCGTGGGGACCAGCTGTGCGATCCCCGCTGGTACGCGTCCGGCCAGCGCCGGCACGCGGGGCGTGTCGGAATGGCCGGTGGCGATCACGACCGACTGCGCGGACCAGTCGCCGCCGGTGGTGCGCACCACCAGGTGTTCGCCCACGCGGGCGACCGACTCCACGGCGACGCCGGACTTCACCGGCGACCCGAAGGACGCGGCGTACCGTTCGAGGTAGGCCACGACGTCGGGCATCGACATGTAGCCGTCCGGGTCGGGACCGTCGTAGCAGAAGCCGGGGAGCCGGCTCTGCCAGTTCGGCGTGAGCAGCCGCAGCGAGTCCCAGCGCTCGCTGCGCCACCGCTCTCCGATGCGGCCGCGCTCGAGCACGACGTGCCCGATGCCCCGCGCCGCCAGGCAGTGGCTCATGGCGAGCCCTGCCTGTCCGGCCCCGATGACGACCGTGGAGACGCGCGTCATCACGATCAGCTGGCGGTGATGCCGATCTCGACGGGCACGCCGTTGGTGAGTACGTCGAACACGGCCGACCGCGCGCGCGACTGCTCGACGATCTCACGCAGCTTCTCGGCCGGCGCATCGCCCTTGATGGTGAAGTTGGCGCGGATGCCCTGGAAGCCGTTGCGCACCTCGTTCGACAGCCCGAGGATGCCGCGGAGGTCCATGTCTCCCTCGACCTCGGTCACGACCTCGGTCAGGGTCACGCCGCGCGCGGCGGCGATGTTGGCGATACCGCCCGTGATGCACGCGGCCAGGCCGTAGAGGACGATCTCCACCGGCAGCGGCGCGTTGTCGCCGCCGACGAGCACGGCCGGGTGGTCGGCTTCGAGCGTGAACGTGCGTGCGTGCGCGTGCTCGCCGCCCGCGCCGCTGAAGGTCTCGACGGTGCCGCGGCTGTGCGTGCCCGACACCCAGTGGTTCTTCGCGCGGAACTGGAACTTCGCGAGGGGCGGGTTGTCCTTGACGGCGTTGATCGTGGCAAAGAGCGTCGGCGTGTCGACCCCGTTGAGGGCCGCGCTCGGGACGGGCTTTCTGGACTGCGGTTGCTGACATACGGTGTTTCCTCCCTTGTCCTGAGTAACGACAACGGCGGAGGAAACCCGCCACGGCTTCGCGATGAACCGGCGGGACGCGTATGGCTGAGCTGAAGGGGTGCGGGTGCGGGCGGCCGTGGCCGCCCGCGTCCTGACGCCGGGGCAGGACGCCCCGGCGGTGAATCCTAGCGGTGGACGGCGATCAGGTCTCCGACTTCCACCGCCTCGGTGGCCCGCTCGATGCGGATCGTGGCCGACTGCGGGCGGGCGGCGACCACCACGGCCTCGCCGACGCGCACGACCGGCGCCAGGTCGTCGGACGACCGGCGGAAGATCGTCACCCGCTGGCCGCGCTCCACGCCCTGCGCCTCGCCGCGGTCCATGACCATCAGCTGCCGCGGCGCGCCGAGCTGCTGATCCAGCGCGCCGAAGACCACGTGCGCGGGATCGTCGAACGCCGGCTCGCCGGCGCTCGCCGCCGACAGGACCGGCAGCGGGTCGAACGGTTCGATGGCATCGCCTGCCATCACCTCGCCGCACACGTACACCAGCACGGCCACGGCCGTGGCCGGCGTGGCTTCCACGACCTGGATCAGCCCCGCGGTGTGCTGGCCGTAGGTGGCCTGCTTGGTGGGGGCGGACTTGTCACCGTACCGGAAGCGCCGCCGGACGACGAAGTTGGCGCCGGGCTTCATGCCCATGTCGGCGCCCACGTCCAGGACCAGGACGTCGCCGTTCCCGTACATCTCGCGCCGCGCATCGTCGCGGTGCGAGACGATGTGGCCGAGTGCGATGTTCGAGTCGTCGGGGACGGCCGGACCGCAGACCGAGGCGAGGACGGGACGCGGGACGGGCACGACCTCGGGGCGCGTCCGGAGCGGACGCCGCGGCCGCTCGGGCTCGGCGGCGGCCGGGGGCGGTTCGGGTGCGGGCGCGGACCCGGTCACCGTCACGGTCTCGGTCAAGGCCGCCAGGTCGAGCTGGCGATCGAGCAGGAAGAGCTCGCCGGGACGCACCATCACCGACGGGCTCACGCGGCCCTCGAAGCCTGCGAGCTCGAAGGTCACGGCGTAGGTGCCGGCCGGCAACGCGGGCGTCACGTACTGGCCCACCTCGTCGGTCACCACCACGACGGGTTTCGACAGCGCGGGGCCGCTGATGGACACCGTGGCGCCGGGCAGGGCGCCTCCCGAGCTGTCCGTCACCCGGCCGCTGAGCGTGCCGTGCTCGGACTGGGCGTGTGCCGGAAGGGCGGAACCGGCCACCGAAAGCGCGAAGAACAGTGCAGTCGTGCGCAGAAGCATGGGCGTCGTGCCTTGGGAGGGCACCCGGACTTATCGGAGTGCGCCGGCGGCGCCATTAGGCGTCGGCACCGATCAGGGCGCGGTCGCGGGCGGGCGGCGATGGTGGGTCGCCCGCTCGTAGGCGGCCGCGAGGCCGAGGATCGCCTTGTCGGTCCACATGCGGCCCAGGAACGACACGCCGACCGGATAGCGGCCGCCCATGAAGCCCGCGGGGACCGTCACCTGCGGCAAGCCGGTGGCCGCGCTCTCGTGGCACGTGCCGGGTTCGGTCCCGTAGCGCTCGGCGCCGCCGTCATGGGTGTGCGGCCGGGCCTGGTTGGCGGGATAGAGGATCGCGTCGAGCCGCTCGCGGTCCATCAGGTCCACGAAAAGCTGACGGAATCGCGTGCGGGCGGCGTAGAACCGTTCGGTTGCCGCGTCGAGCGCCGGGCCGGCGGGCGTTGGGCGGCTCGCGTCCTCGAGCCGGCGCTGACCGCCGGGCGCCATGCCGCCGGACGCGATCAGATCCGCGACGGTCAGCACCCGCTCACCCGGCGCCGCCCCGCGCGACAGGTAGGCGGTCCACCCGGCCAGCAGCGACCCGGGCGCGCTGCCACGGGCGCGGTCGTACTCGGCGTCGTAGTCCGGGATGGCGACGTCCACGACGGTGGCACCTGCGGCGCGCAGGTCGCGGATGACGCCCTCCATCGCGTCGGCGGCCTCGCGCTCGCCGGTGATGCCGACGAACCGCTGGCGGAAGGCGCCAAACCGCCGGCCGGCCAGCGTGGCGGCCTCGAGGCCGTCGGCGAAAGAGCCGCTGATGTGCGCGTCGGCGTCGGCGGTGACGGGGTCCTCGGCGTCAACGCCGGTCACCAGGTCGAGTGCGAGCGCGAGCTCGCCGACGGTCTTGGCCATCGGGCCCACCGCGTCGTTGAACGTGTTGAGCGGCATCACGCCCGCGCGGCTGGTGAGCCCGCGCGTCGTGCGGATGGTGGCGAGCGAGGCGAAGGAGCTGGGGTTCGAGCGAGTTGCAGGTATCGGTGCCGAACGCGATCGGCGCGAGGCTGGTTGCGACGGCCGTCGCGCTCCCGCCGCTGGACCCGGCCGTGCTGAGCGACGGGTCGTAGGCGTTACCAACGGTGCCGCCCACGGTGCTCACGCCGAAGTCACCGAAGGGGAACTCGTCGAGGTTGGCCTTGCCCAGGATGATGGCGCCGCCGGCCTTGAGACCCGCGGCCACGTGCGAGTCGAGCCGGGGCCGGTGTCCCACCAGGGCGCGTGCGCCGCCGGTCGTCGGCAGTTCCGTCGCATCGATGTTGTCCTTGAGCACGACGGGCACGCCGTGAAACGGACCCCGGACGCGGCCTGCGGTGCGTTCCGCGTCGCGGGCTCGCGCGTCCGCGACCACGCGTGGGTTGATCGCCAGCACCGCGTGCAAGGTGGGACCGTGTCGATCGTAGGGTCAGGCGCGTGAGTGCTCGCGGACGATGTCGGCGCTCGTCACCTCGCCGCGAGTCATCGCGGCAGCCAGGGCAGGCACGGTCTGCTCCACGACCGTGAACGGCTCGGGAGCCGCGGCCGCGGCGGGCCAGTTGGCGACGCGCGCCCGCTCGCGGGGCGTGAGGCCGGAGAAGTCGGGCCGTGCCACCAGGTCCCGGGCGATGCGCGTGACGCGCGCGATCTCGGAACCGGCGGCCGGCACGCGCGCGTCGGGTCCCGTATACACGGGCGACGACCAGTTCGACAGCAGCGCGTCGGTGCGCGGGATGGGGAAGCCGCCCCGCGGGTCGTACACCTCGCTCAAGCCCTTCACCACGAAGGTGGCCAGGGCCCGGGTTTCACCAGGCGCCAGCGCGAGCGAGAAGACGTAGCCGACGTGCGCCGGGTCGTAGCCCGGGTACGGGTTGGCGAACGGGTCGGCGTACATGTCGCCCGCCGCGGTGAAGACGCCGGGCGTCGTGCCGAGCACGTGTGCCGAGGGGCCGTGGCCCGACGGGCCCTGCCGCGGGTCGGCGGCGCCACGCGCGTTCTGCATGAGGGTGACGAACGTGTCGGACGCATCGATGGTCCGGTCTCCACTGGAAGTGACCGCCACCGCCACGCGCCCGCCGTCCTCGAAGGCACCGGCGGCCCCTCCCCAGGCGACCCGTACTGCACGCGGCTCGTCCGTGCTGTTGTAAACGCTGTCGTAGTATCGGAGGTAGTCGCTCGTGGGCGGCGCGTAGATGGCCCGCGACACCACGACCCCGTCGGCGAGGACGGGCGTGACGCTGTCGAAGCGGGACTCGCCGTCGAAGGCCAGGTCGAAGCCGCGCAGGTACTGATTGCGCACGGTCGGGGCCGAGCCCGGGCGGCCAACCTCCAGCTTCAGGTAGCCGAAGCCGTTGAAGGGATTGGCCCGGCCGCCGGTGGCGATGGCGCCGCTGTCCTGGGCCCAGGGCGACGTGTCCTGGATGTCCCAGAACTGACCGTCGGCCGATCGCAACGGTGTGACGGCGGCAGAGTGCGCGGCCATCGCCATGGCGGCCGCGACGGCAAGCAGGCCGGCGCGCAGGTGTGACATGGCACGGAGTGTATGCCCGTTCGGGGGCCTGCATTCCGGTGGACGTTTCCCGAACCCGTGTCCGGAGTCTCCGATGCGCCGATCGCTTCCCGTCTTCTTTTCAGTCGCCGCCCTGTTCCTGTCCGTGCCGCTGGCGGCTCAGACACCTGCGCCCTCTGCACAGCCGTTCCAGGCCGGGCCTCCCCTGAAGCTGACGCCCAATGCGAAGACGTACGGCGGCTTCCGCTTTGCCGAGAGCATCTCCTACGACGCCGAGCGCGATCTGTATGTAGCCGTCAACGCCGGCATGCCGCAGGACGTCGTGCCCAACGACGGCTACGTCGCCCTGGTGAACCCCGATGGCACCGCGCACACGCTCAAGTGGATTGGCGTCAACCGCAACGGCCTGACGCTCAACCACCCGCTGGGCAGCGACATCGCCAACGGCCGTCTCTACGTGGTGGACATCGAGACCGTCCGCTGGTTCGACATGCAGACGGGCGCGCCGATGGGCGCGGTCAGCGTGCCTGGCGCGCTGCGGTTCAACGACCTCGAGGTGGCCGACGACGGGACGGTCTACGCGACGCAGACGGGCACGCAGGACCGCAGCACGCAGCGCATCTACAAGATCACGCCGGGCGGGGAGTCGTCGGTGTTCGTCAGCGGTGCGCCGCTGAACCTGCCAAACGGCATCGCCTTTGACCCGGCGGGCAACATCGTCGTGGTGAACATCGGCTCGGACGAGGTGCTGACGTTCTCGCCGTCCGGGGAGCTCCTGAAGACGGAGCACTCCACGCACGCGGGCAACGACGGCCTCGTGGTGCTCGCCGACGGGACCAAGTACGTCTGCAGCGTGCGCGAGGGAACGGTCGCCCGCATCCGGCCCAATCAGGCGGCGGAGCTCATCGCGTCCGGCATTCCGAGCGCGGCGTCGATGACCTACGACTCGAAGCGCCATCGGCTGGTGATCCCGATGAACGACTGGAACGCGATCACGATCGTGACACTGGACGGGAAGTAGGCCCTCCGGCGGGGACTGCGACCTTTTACCGCATTCCCTCCCTCGGGCCCGCTGGCCACAATGGTCCTCGCCCCGGCGTCCAGCCGGCGAATTCGAGGAGATTGACGATGGCCCGCTCGAGGATGGTGGTGACGACCGTGCTGCTGGCGGCGCTGGCGGCCGCGCCCGCGTTTGCGCAGGGAACCCCGGTTGCCGTGCGCTTCGCGGCGGTGGTCGGCGGCAAGACGTTCGCCTGCGGTCAGCAGTACGACGGCATCGGCACGACGCGGTCCACCGTGTCGGTGACCGACCTGCGCTTCTACGTCTCGAATGTCCGGCTCGTGCGCGCGGACGGGGCCGAGGTGGCGGTGGCGCTCACGGAAGACGGCCTCTGGCAGTCCGAGGGCGTGGCGCTGCTCGATTTCGAGGACGGCTCCGCCACGTGCGCAAGCGGCACACCGGAGCTGCGAGACGTCGTCGAGGGAACGGTGGCGCCCGGGACGTACACGGGCGTGCGCTTCGACCTCGGCGTCCCGTTCGCGCAGAACCATCGAGAGCCGACGGTGTCGCCCTCTCCCCTCAACCTGACCCGCATGTTCTGGTCGTGGAACGCGGGCTACAAGTTCGCGCGCATCGACCTCCGGACGACGGGGCAGCCGAAGGGCTGGATGGTGCACCTGGGCAGCACCGGGTGCGAGCCGGGCGGCCAGCCGAGCGTGGTGCCCGTCTCGTGCAAGCATCCGAACCGGGTGGCGGTGGACCTGGCGGGGTTCGACGTGGCGCGTGACGTGGTGCAGTTCGACCTGGCGGCGCTGCTCGCCGGCGCCAACGTCGACGTGAACCAGGAGAAGACCGCCATGGGCTGCATGTCCGGGCGCGACGACCAGGAGTGCACGCCCGTGCTGCGCGCCCTGGGGCTCATCGACGGCAGCGGGGGCCAGACGGTGTTCCGTGCGCGTGGCGCCGGGACGGCGGCGGCGCCGGAACGGTGACCGCGCGCGGGATCGGATCCGCGCTGGCGCTGACCTCGGCCTGCTGGATCGGGCTGCTGGCGCTGGCGGCGGCGCAGGCGCCCACCGCGCACGTCCATCACGCGCCCGCCCAGTCGCGGATGCTCGTCAGCCCCCTCGAGCTGACGGCCGCGGATCTGGAGAGCGGAGAGGCGGCGTTTCGATCCGCGTGCGTGCGCTGTCACGGCGCCGACGGCACCGGCGGGCCCGCCCCATCCGCCGGCCGGCCTGCGCCCGCCAACCTCACGAACCCCGAGTACCGCGCGCATGCCGACGGGGAACTCTACTGGGTGGTGACCGAAGGCATCCCCGAGAGCGGCATGCCGGGCTTCACGCAGACACTGGACGAACGCACCCGGTGGCAGCTGGTCGCGTACGTCAGGAAGCTCGGCGGTGTCCGGCTGACGCTTGCGGCCCCCGTTTCCGGAGACGGGTACATCTGGGACCTGCCTCCCGGATTGCCGAGGCCGAAGGTGCCAGCCGACAACCCGATGAGCGAGGCCAAGGTGCAGCTGGGCCGGCACCTGTTTTACGACACACGACTCTCGTCGGACGGCACGTTCGCGTGCGCCAACTGCCATCAGCAGTCGCGTGCGTTCGCGGATGACAAGCCCCGCGGCGTCGGTGTGACGGGTGAGGTGCATCCGCGCGGCAGCATGAGCCTCGGGAACATCGCCTACAGCCCGGTCCTCACGTGGGCCAATCCCACGCAGCGCCGCCTCGAGACGCAGGCCCTGGTGCCGATGTTCGGAGAGGAGCCGGTCGAACTGGGCCTGTCGGGTCAGGAGACGGCGCTGCTCGCGCGGTTGCGGGCCGAGCCCCGCTACGCGCCGCTCTTCTCCGCCGCCTTCCCCAACCAGACGGATCCGTTCACGCTCGAGAGCATCACCAAGGCCATTGCGGCCTTCGAGCGCACGCTGCTCACAGGGCGGTCTCCCTACGACCGGTTCCGCCTCGGCCAGGACTACGGCGCCATCCCGGCGCTCGCGCAGCGCGGCGAGGAGCTGTTCTTCTCCGAGCGCACCGAGTGCTTCCATTGCCACGGCGGCTTCAACTTCACCGAGACCGCCGACTACGTGGGCAAGGGGTTCGTGGAGGTGGAGTTCCACAACACCGGTCTCTACAACATCGATGGACGCGGGAGTTACCCGGCGCCGAACACGGGCGTGATGGCCATCACGGAGGACGAGGAGGACATGGGCAAGTTCAAGGCGCCCAGCCTGCGCAACGTCGCCGTCACGGCCCCTTACATGCACGACGGCAGCATTCCCACCCTCGCGGAGGTGATCGAGCACTACGCGGCGGGCGGGCGCACGGTGGCCGACGGGCCCAACAGGGGCGTCGGCGCCGAGAGCCCGCGTCGCAGCTCGTTCGTCAAGCCGATCGACCTCACGCCGGATGAGAAACGGGCGCTGGTGGCCTTCCTCGAGAGCCTGACCGACGAGGCGTTCCTCACCGACCCGCGGTTCTCCAATCCCTGGCCCCGGTGACCTGCGCGGGGCGCCAGGGGCCTGCGACATAATCGCCAAATGCTCAGACGCACCTGCGCGGCCCTCTGTGCAGCCGCCCTCCTGCTGGCCGCGGGTGCGGGCGCGGCGCAACCCGCCCAGGCATCGGACGCGGCGCCGGCGGCAACGGCGCAGCCGGAGGCGGTGCAGCGCGAGGCCGACGCCATCTATCGCGACGTCATGAGCCCCTTCTGTCCGGGCCTCACCCTGGCGGACTGCCCCTCACAGCAGGCGTTCGACCTTCGGGCCGACATCTCCCGACGGCTCCGTGCCGGCGAATCGCGCGACGCGATCGTGGACGAGCTGGTGGCGACCTACGGGACCGCCATCCTCTCCGACCCCTCCGACACGCCCATCGGCCGGATTGTGTGGGGCGTGCCCATCCTGCTGGCCGTGATTGCGGCAGGCGTGCTCGCGCTGTTCCTGAGGCGCGTCGCCCGCGGCAGCCGCGATGAACCGGCCGCGACGCCGGCCGACGCCGCCAGGCTCGACGCGCGCCTCGACGACGAACTGCGCGACCCGGACTAGAGGTCCCCCCAATTCCCCAATCCCCCAATTACCCAATCAAGCCCCCAAGCCCCCAAGCCCGCCCCAAGCCCCAAGCCCCACGCCCCAAGCCCACGTCCCCTCCTTCCCTCGTCCCTCTCCCAACAGCCGCGCGAAACATACCGTCAGCGCAATGCAACATGACTTCGTTGCATGGCCGAGACAGTTAGGAGTATTCAGTTGCATCGCCAACCGGGCCGCTTTTAGAATCCGCGGCACTTGTTCGGCAGGCCGGTCCCCTGTCTCTTCAGCCTGGCGCGCACTCGTTCGGACGTTGTTCGACCTCAACTGCCCGCGGCCAATTGTTTTGGAGGCTGGTATGGCGAGATTCGGCGTCTTCGTCCTGAGTCTGTGCCTGGCATGCGCGGCATCACCCGCGTTTGCACAGGTCAGCGCAACCACAGGATCCATCAACGGCAAGGTGTCCGACGCGACGGGAGGGGTCCTGCCCGGCGTCACCGTGACCATTTCCAGCCCCTCGATGCAGGGGACGCGCACGGACGTGACCAACGAGCAGGGCGATTACCGCTTTCCCGCCGTTCCGCCGGGCGAGTACCAGATCACCTATGAGCTCGCGGGCTTCGGAACGGTGCTGCGCGAAGGGGTCCGCGTGGGCCTGGGCTTCACGGCCACCGTCAACACGGAGCTCCGCGTCGCCAGCCTGCAGGAGACCGTCACCGTCAGCGGCGAGTCGCCGGTCGTCGACGTCTCGACGACGACGACGGCCACGAGCTTCGGGCAGGAGAAGCTCTCGGCGCTGCCGAACGCGCGCGACTTCTGGACGGTCCTGGCGGCCGCGCCCGCGGTCGTGCTGACGCGCATCGACGTGGGCGGCAGCGCAGCCGGCACCCAGACCGGGTATGCGGCCTACGACACCAAGGAAGACCAGCACCGGCCGATGGTCGAGGGCATCGTCAACACCGAGGGGACCGGCGGGTCGGGCTTCTACTACGACTACGGGTCCATCGACGAGGTCGCGATCGAGACCAAGGGCCACACCGCCGAGATGCCGTGGCCCGGCGTCTGGTCGAACTTCATCGCCAAGTCGGGGGGCAACGAGTATCACGGCAAGCTGTACGCCGACTACCAGAACGAGAGCATCCAGCGCAGCAACATCGACGACGCCGACACCTTCCTGTGTCCCGGCGGCCGGTGCGGCGACCTGCAGCCGTCCGACCTGAACCGGCTGAAGAACTACCGGGATCTCAACGGCGACGTGGGCGGCTACCTGAAGAAGGACAAGATCTGGTGGTACACCTCGCTGCGCAACCAGAACGTGAAGGTGGCGCTGCCGAACTTCCCGGTCAAGGCGTTCGAGACCGACCTGCGCAACATCTCGGCGAGGAATGCCTACGCCGTCTCGCAAGAACAACAAGATCACAGGCTACGGCCAGTGGGCGCGCAAGCAGCAGCCCAACCGGCTGGACACCTTCGTCATCGGGGCGACCTCCGCGCGGCACAGCTCCGAGGACTCCACGTGGAAGCAGAGCTACTGGGCGCACACCTACAAGATGGGCTACGAGTCGGTCCTCACCGACCGGGCCTTCGTGGAGGTGCGGGGCAGGCAGTTCCGCTACATCTGGCCCAACTACCGCTACAGCGAGGATCCCGCCTACCAGGACATCGGCAACCAGACGGTGTCGGGCGGCAATCGCGGCGGCTGGTTCCGGACGCCCTCGCGCAACCAGATCGCGGGCTCGATGACGTATTCTCAAGGACGGCTGGGCGGGCGACCACAACTTCAAGGTCGGCGGCGAATGGTTCCGTGAGACCTTCACCGACGAGCGCGGCATCGACGTCAACGGCTCGGTGCCCAACGACATCCTGCATCCTCAACAACGGCAACGCATCGGAGGTATACCTCTTCGCGTCGCCGTCGGTGTCGGAGCAGGGCCTGCTGACGATGGGCTTCTATACCTCCCGGACAGCTGGCGCGTTTCACAGCGTCTGACCCTCAACCTGGGCCTGCGGTTCGATCGGTGCGCAGCTTCCTGCCGCAGCAGGAAGGACCGCCGGTCTCTGCCTTCAACCCGACGCAGCTCAGTTTCGATGCGGTGGACAACGTCAACACGTTCAACAACCCGGTGCCGCGCCTCGGCCTCGTCTACGACGTGACGGGCCAGGGCCGCACGCAGTCATCAAGGCGAACTACGCGATGTATGCGTGGAACCCGGGCACGGGCCTCGCGTCCGACGTCAACAACAATCCGGCGGACTGGTACAACCGGTACCGCTGGACCGACACCAACGGCAACCTGCTCTACGACGCGGGCGAGCAGGGCGTCATCATCGCCTCGCGCGGTGGCGCGGCCAGCTCGTCGATCGACCCGAACCTGAAGAACACGATGACCAAGGAAGTGTCGGCCTGGGTCGAGCACGAGCTCGCGCCCGGCTGGCGGTGCAGGGCGGCTACGTCTACCGCTCCATCGACAACTTCCGCGTCCTCGTGAACCAGAACCGGCCGGTCGAGGCGTACAACGTGCCGATCCTCATCCGCGACCCCGGTCCGGACGGGTCGCTCGGCACCTCCGACGACGGCGCCTCGATTCCGGGCTTCAACCTCAGCGCCGCGGCGCTGGGGGCGGGCGTGTCGAACCTGACGACGAACCTGCCGGGCAGCGGCGAGTGCCCACACGATCGAGATCTCCGCCAACAAGCGGCAGGCGGGCAAGTGGTCGCTGCAGGGCTCCTTCGCCATGCGCTGGAACCAGGATCAGGCCACGGCGTACTTCGGCAACAACCTCCGCTCCGTGACCGCGCCGTCCACGCCGAACGACCTGATCAACACCGACGACGGTCGCTTCAACTTCTCGATGTGGACGATGAAGATCAACGGCAGCTACGAGGCCGGCTGGGGCATCCGCCTGACGCCCGCGCTGCGCTTCCAGCAGGGACAGCCCTTCGGGCGCACGTTCCTCGCCGGCGCCGCCAATGGCATCAACTACGGCACGCAGCGCATCCTGGCCGAGCCCATCGACAGCCGGCGCCAGGACAGCATCGCCATCCTGGACATCCGCGCCGAGAAGTTCTTCCAGCTCGCGCCGTCCCAGAAGCTGGGCGTCTTCTTCGACGTCTACAACCTGACCAACTCCGACGCCGCCCAGAACATCACCTGGAACAGCGGCTCGGCGTTCCTCCGCCCGGTCGCCATCATCGGTCCGACCATCGCCCGCATCGGCGTGAAGGTGGACTGGTAAGACGCCGCGGGACGCGAGGGCCGGCCTCGCGTCCCGCGGAATTCAGAATGCAGAATTCAGAATGCAGAAATGATTGCTGCGTTGGGGCATTGAAGTACCGGGCATGAGAGACGCCGGCACTCCCGTGGTCGGCCCCTTTTGCCTTGTGCCTTTTGCATTCTGAGTTTGTTCCCACCCCCACCCCGTCGTACCCTTCTTCCCGATGCTCAGGCGCATGGTCCTCATCGGGATGCTCGTCGTGTCGCTCGGCGCGGCGATATCGGGGCCGGCCAGCCGGCGGGGCTCGGCATCGCCCGTCAGCCCCACCCTCGTCCAGGAGAACAACCGCGCCGTCGGCCTGATGGGGCAGTTCGACTTCGGCGCGGCGGTGGCGGCGTTCGAGGCGCTGGAGGCGCGTGCGCCGTCGTGGCCGGGAGCGCGGCTCAACCTCGCCGTCGCGCTCATGAACCGGCAGGGGTCCGGTGACGAGGCACGCGCGGAAGACCTGCTGCGGCCGCTCGTCGATGCCGCGCCGGTCGCCCGGCGTGCGCGATACGTGCTCGGGCTCCTCCTGACGCACGAGGGCCGTGACGACGAGGCGCGCCCGCTCATCACCGGGGTTGCGGACAGCATGCCGCCCGACGGGTTCGCCGCCTACTTCGCCGGGCAACTGCGGCTCAGCACCGATCCGGAAGCGGCGCTCGCGTGGTATCGACGGGCCGCCGAGCAGGAGCCGCTGCTCCGCAGCGCGTTCTACGGCGCGTTCCTCGCCCTGCGCCGGCTGCAGCGCGAGGACGAGGCCGCGGCAATGCTCGAGCGGTTCCAGGCACTCGACGGGCATCCCCAGGCGCTCGTCGCCGAGTTCAAGTACACGCGCATGGGCCCGCTGTCCGAGGTCATCACCGTGGATGCGCCCACCCCACCCGCCCCCGCACCGCAGGGGCCCGTCGTCCAGGACGCCGCGCCGCTCGTGGCCGGTGCCATCCCCTGGCGGCGAGGTCCCGGCGACCGCTCGATCACCCTCGCGGACATGGATACCGACGGTGCGCTCGACGTGTTCGTGGCGTCCGCCCTGGACGGCACGGGCGGCAACGCCGTGCTGCGCGGCGGTGCCGGCGGGTTCACCTGGAACGCGTCGCACCCGCTGGCCGCGGTCCCGGACGTGCGCGCCGCCCTGTGGGGCGACCTGGACGACGACGGGCGCGCCGACGTGGTGCTGGCGCGGCCGGGTGGACCGCGGATCTGGCGCCAGGACGCGGACGGCGCCTGGTCCGACCGCACCGCCGATGCCGGCGTCCCGCTCGATGACCTCGACGTGATCGACGGCGCCGTCTTCGACGCCGACCACGACGGCGATCTCGACATCTGGCTCGTCACCGCCGGGGCCCGAACGAGCTGCTCAACAACGACGGCGGCGGCCGCTTCCGCCGCCTCGGCGCCGCGGCCGGCATCGCGGGCGACGGGAGGCCGTCGCGTGGCATCGCGGTCGCCGATCTCGATGGAGACCGCGACGTGGACGTCATCGTGCTGAAAGCCGCACCGCCGCACGACGTCTTCCTGAACGGCCGGGTGTGGACCTACGCCACCGATGCGGGCGCGACGAATCTCGCCGCCGCCCCGATTGCGGCACTCGTCACCGCGGACGCCGACGCCGATGGCGTGCCCGAGCTGTACACCAGCAGCGAGCGCGGCCTCGAACGTTGGCGTCGCGATGCCGGCGGCGCGTGGCGGGCCGAGCGGCTGCCGCCCTCGATCGATCCGGACGCGCGGCTGGCGACCGCCGACGTGGACGGCGACGGCCGATTCGAGCTGGTCGCGTCCTCCGGCGGAGGGTGGGCGGCGTTCGATACCGCGTCGTGGGCGACCGTGGCCGCGTCGGGCGCCGGATCCGCCGCCGGCGGGTGGGCCGTCGCGCAGCTCGACCCCGCACGCGGGCCGTCCATTGTCGGCATCGGCGACGACGGCGCGGCCGTGATGTGGGCGCCGGGCCCGGGGCGCCAGCCGTCGCTGGCCCTCACGCTCAGCGGCCGGGACCCGACGAGCGACCAGCGGCGCTCCAACGTGTCGGGGCTCGGGACGCGGGTGGCCGTGCGCGCCGGCTCGCATTGGACGGCGTTCGACACCACGCGCGTCGAGTCGGGGCCGGGGCAGAGCCTCCAGCCCTTGGCCGTCGGCCTCGGTGGCCGGCCGCGCGCCGATTTCGTGGCCCTCACCTGGTCGGATGGCGTGTTCCAGACCGAGCTGGATCTCGAGGCGGGCCGCCTCCACGCCATCGCCGAGACCCAGCGTCAGCTGTCCAGTTGTCCCGTCCTGTTCGTGTGGGACGGCGCCCGCTATCGCTTCGTCACGGACGTGCTCGGAACCGGCGGCATCGGGTTCTTCGAGCGGCCGGGTGTCTACTCGGAGCCGTTCCCGCGAGAGAACGTGCTGCTGCCGGCCGACGTCGCTCCACTGGCCGACGGCCGCTATCGCGTGCAGATCGCCGAGCCGATGGAGGAGATCGCCTACCTGGATCGACTGTCACTCGTGGCCTACGACCTGCCACCCGGGTGGGACATGGTGCTCGACGAGCGCAAGGCCATCAACGGCCCCGCGCCCACGGGCACGCCGCTCTACTTCCGCACCGAGCGTGCCGTTGCGCACGCCGTGGACGACACCGGTGCAGACCTCACCGACGCCGTTCGCCGCGCGGACCTCGCCGCGGCTGGCCCGCGGCAGGTGAGCGGCCGCTTCATCGGCCTCGCCGAACGGTTCGCGCTGACGGTGGACTTCGACGAGGCCATCGACGGGGGGCCGGGACAGCCCGTGCTCGTGATCGACGGCTGGATCGAGTATCCCTACGCCCAGACGGTGTTCGCCGCGTGGCAGGCCGGCGTCGTCTACGAGGCTCCCACCCTGGAGGCGCGCGGCCGTGACGGACGCTGGCACGTCGTGGCGCCCGAGTTCGGCTACCCGGCCGGCATGCCGCGCCGCATGGCGCTGCCGCTCCCGGAGCTGCCGGCGGGGACGACCGCGCTCCGGCTGACGACCTCGCAGGAGATCTACTGGGACCGGCTGTCGGTCGTCTACGCGGAGCCGCTGCCCGAGGTGCGCCGCCACGCGTTGTCCCTGGCGTCCGCGACCCTGGAGGACGTGGGCTTCGCGCGCCGGACGACGGGCGAGCAGCGTGCGCCGCACTACGACGCGTCGGCCCGGGCGCCGCTCGGCGACACACGGCATCCGCGCGGGTGGTACACCGCGTTTGGCGATGTCGAGGCGCTGGTGGCGGACGAGGATTCCGCGGTGGCCATCGTCGGCCCGGGCGAGGCCGTGACCGTGGACTTCACCGCCCCTGACGCACCGCCCGAGGGCTGGACGCGGCGGGTCGTGCTCGAGGCGCGCGGCTGGTGCAAGGACATGGATCTCTACACGCGCGACGGCGAGACGGTGGAGCCCCTGCCGGGAACCAGGACGCCCGCCCGCGCCCGCCTGCACCCGCTCTACAACACGCGGTACGCGTCCGGCTACTGACCGGACGCGACCGCGGTCCCGCGTCCGCGGGCGATCTCCACGATGCGGTCGGCGTCGAACGGCCCGAAGCGCTCGCGCGCGCCGTCGATCCAGGTGACGACGACCCCGTCCACGCTCGCGGCGGCGCCGAGCCCGACGTGGACGCGCGGGTCGTTGGCGGCGAGATAGCTGTATCCCGTGCGCACGTCCCGGCGCAGCGTGCGGCCGCCGGTGTCCACCGTCAGCCGCGCCCCGATGGCGTCGCACCCGTGCGCGTCGAGGACGCGGAACAGGAGCCAGTGGCCGCGCTGCGGGGCGACGTTGTGGAGCAGGTGCGGCGCGCCGTCCCGGTTCGCCACCACGATGTCGATGCCGCCGTCGTTGTCCAGGTCCCCGAAAGCCGCCGCACGGCTCGTGGCGATGAGCGGTTCGGTGGTGCCCCCGCGCGGGAGCACCTCCTCGAAGCGCCCGTCCTCGAGGCCGCGGAACAGCAGGTTCGGCTCGGCGTACGGGTCCGCGGCGAACGTGTCCGACTGCAGCCCCACGCGCCCGTTGGCCTCGTAGATGTCGAGGCGGCCGTCGTTGTCGAAGTCCAGCAGGGCGACGCCGAAGCGCGTGTAGCGCCGGCTCGCGACGCGGAGGCCCACGCCGGTGGTCGCGTCCACGAAGAACGCGCCCTCGTTCCGGAAGAACGAGTCCGACTCGGTGTCGAGGTTCATCACGATGATGTCGTTGTCGCCGTCGCCGTCCACGTCGGCCGCGTGGACCCCCATGCCGGCCTTCGGCGACCCATCCTGGTCGATGGCGACGCCGCTCATGAGCGCGCGTTCCTCGAAGCGGCGGTCCCCGCGATTGATCCAGAGATGGTTGGGCATGCCGTCGTTGGCGACGAACAGGTCCATCCGCCCGTCGCCGTTCACGTCGTCGGCCACGACGCCCAGGCCGTTGCCGACGGCGGCGACCAGGCCCGCTGACTGCGAGCTGTCGGTGAAGGTGCCGCGGCCCGTATTCAGGAACAGCAGGTCCGTGCTGGGCGCGTCGTAATTCCTGGGACTGCAGTAGTCCACCTGGCCGGTCAGGCTGAAGCATTCCCGTTCGCGGTCCGGCGTCCAGTCGATGTACCGCGTGACGAACAGGTCCAGCCATCCGTCCGCATCGACGTCGGTGAACGTGGCACTGGTGCTCCAGCCGGCGGCGCCGACGCCGGCGGCCTCCGTGACGTCGGTGAAGTGCCCGCGGCCGTCGTTCTGGAGCAGGTGCGTGCGGCCGAAGCCGGTGACGTAAAGGTCCACGTCGCCGTCGTTGTCGTAGTCGCCGGTGGCGGCGCCCATGCCGTACCCGGTGAGCGAGGCAATGCCGTGGCTGTCCGACACGTCGGCGAAGCGGCCCGTCCCGTCGTTCTCGAAGAGGCGGTGGCCGGCTGGTGCCTCCGGTGTGTCGAGATGTCCGCTCTGCACGAGGAAGACGTCCAGGTCTCCGTCGCCGTCCATGTCGAGCAGCGCGGCGCCGCCGCCCATGATCTCCGGCAGGCGATAACGCGACTGGTGGCCCGACCGGTGCGTGAAGGCGAGGCCGTTGGCGACGGCGACATCCTCGAACCAGACCGGCGCGGCGGGGGATGCCGCCGGCGCGGGCGTCGCGGGATCGCCGGGACTCGTGGAACACGCCCCGGCCGCGAGCAGCAGCAGGCAGAGCGCGGCACGAGTCATCGCGCACCCCTGGCGGCCGACTCGATGCGGGCTCGTGCGGCGGCGAGGCGGGGGTTGCCGGGTTCGGCCTGCTCGGCGCGCGCGAGTGCGGCCTGCGCATCGCCGAAGCGGCCGTCGGCGGCGTAGGTGTCGGCGACGCCGATCAGGGCATCGCCGAGCAGCGGGTTCACGGCAAGCGCCCGCTCGAACATGCCGCGCGCGTCGGGGTAGCGCCCTTGCTGTCCGTAGATCATGCCCATGTAGAGATGCGGCATCGGGTCTCGCGGATCCGACCGGGCGGCATCGTCGAAGACGCGAAGCGCCTCGGCGTTCCGGCCCTGCTGCCAGGCGATGACCCCGCGCAGTTTGGCGGCGTCGGCGCTGGAGGGCCGCAGGTCGAGTGCGCGTGCGGCATAGGTGGCGGCCCGATCGAGCGCGCCCGCGAAGAGGTAGCCGGTGGCGAGGTGCATGGTGGCGTCGAAGTGGCGCGGGTCTGTCTGCAGCACCGGCTGCAACACGGCCTCGGCATCGGCGACCCGGCCCGCCGACGCGTACATGCCGCCCAGGTACACCTGCAGGTCCCGGTCCTCCGGCCGCTCCGCCCGCAGCCGTTCGAGCAGGGCGATGGCCTCCTCGAAGCGGCGCTCGAGCCCGAGTTGGGTCGCCTGCTTGAGGAGGGCGGCAAAGCCCCGGCGGTACTGGTCCACCTCGTCGCTCCACGCATCGGCCCACACCGGCTCGCCAGACTTGCCGACGCTCAGCGCGAAGCGCGCGTCGTCTTCGCGGCCGAGGCGACGGTAGGCGGTACCCAGCAGCTGCAGCGCGTACCGTTCGCCGGGGACCGTCTGCAGCAGGCGCTCGAGCTCCGCCGCCGCGTCGGCGTCCTCGCGCCGGGTGAGGTGCACCAGGGCGATGCCGATGGGACCGGCCGGGTCTGCGGGCGCTGCCTGTGCGGCCGCGCGGAACGACTGGAGCGCATCGTCGGTGCGGCCGAGGTCGAGCCGCCAGAGGCCCTGCCGCCAGCGCGCCGGCGCGAAGGACGGCGCCTGCTCGATGACGCGATCGAGATCGGCCAGCGCCGGTTCCACCTCGCCGCGGCGGGCCCGCAGGATGGCGCGGCGGTAGCGCCATCGAGGTTCGGCATCCGCCAGGGCCACGGCGGTGTCGTAGGCCTCGGCCGCCTGGACCAGAAGCCCGTTGGCCTCGAACGCCATCCCGAGACGGCCCCACCGGGCGGCATCGCCCCGATCGGCGTCGACGGCCGCCGTCAGTTCGTCCACCAGCGAGCGGACGGCTGGATCGATTGCACCGACTTCAGACAGATCGGGCGGAGGAGGCGCAGCGGGCCGCGCAGGTGCGCACGCGGCGGTGAGCACCACCGCGGACAGGCCCGCGGCGAGCGCGAACAGGCGGGATGGCACGGGCCGCGCGCGCGTCATGAGGCATTGTACAGACTCGCCAGCAGCGGCGCGCCCGCCATGGCCTGGAGGATCAGCGCCGCCCACGCCACGGTCCACAGCACGGCGAACCCTACGACGGTCCACTGCCGCACGGCAGCCGGCGTCGCCCATGCGCGGTCGAGCAGGGCACCGGCAAGTGGCATGACCTGGAGCGCGTGCAGTCCGAGGAAGTGCCCCGGCCTCAGGTCGCCCATGGTCGTGGACCAGTTCAGGAGCGGGAGTCCGGCGCCGCCGTCGGGGCCCGGCACGCTGTGCGCGTGCTGCACGACCATCATGAACCCCTGCAGGCTGCCGAGGACGAACAGGACGATGCCGAGGCGGATGCCCAGCAGGTAGCCCGCGCGGGCGGGTTCGATGCGCCGCCAGAGCGTCGTGAGGAAGAGGGGCATCGCGCAGGTGTTGCCGACGATCATCGCGCCCATCGCCCGGAAGACGGCGGCGTCGAACGGCATCGCGTCGTTGAAGTGGGACGTGGTTCCACGGGCCGCCTGCATCGCGATGAGCACGGCCTCGCCCGTCAAGGTGACCAGCGCCGTCCAGCGGACGACGGCGAGCCGCACCCGCGCGCCCCGATCCGCCTCGCCCATGAACCAGGCGAGGGTCCAGAAGTACACGCCGATCGACACGCAGAACTTCGCGGGCTTGATCCACGGATCGATGCCCAGGATGGTGCGCCCATCAAGGGGCATCAGCACGATGCAGGCGAGGGCGCCGCCTGCCATGAGCAGGCCGCCCATGGCCAGCGCGCGGTCGCGACGCGCGAGCTCGCGCCACAGGGCGGACATCATCCCGCGTCGGGAGCCAGCGTCCGCGTCCGCCACGTCCGCAGCAGGAAGTAGGCCAGCAGGCCGATCGGACCGAAGAAGAAGGTGAGTGCCAGACACGGCACGACGGCCGGATGCGGTACGCGGTGACGGGCGGCGTCGCGGGTTTCCCACGCGCCGATGAAGAGGTCGAACGCCAGGTAGTGCACCCAGCCCGCCAGCAGGGGCCCCGGCTGCGAGAACAGCATCGCCACGTCGGCCAGGGACCCGAAGCCTCCGCGTGCGCCGGGCAGGTGCCGTGCGATCAGGACCAGGTAGACGAGGGCGATCCCCAGCGGGATGATCGCGCCGCTCACCAGTTGGGTGACTCGCCAGCGCGGCGCGACGAGAAGCAGCAGCCACCCCACCATGGCTGCCGTGGTGCAGGCACTGAAGATCGTCTCCACACGACGGATTGTAGCCGCGCGCGGTGACCGTGGCGCTACGTGTCGTGGAGGGCTCGCGCCGGGTCGATGCCCGTCGCGCGCCAGGCCGGAATGGCGGCCGCGAGCGTCGCGACGGCGAGCAGGAGGGCCGCGGTTGCCGCCAGGGTTGCCGGGTCTCCCGCGCGAACCTGGAAGAGCTGACCCTGCAGGAGGCGTCCCGCCAGCACCGCGCCGACGAGGCCGACCGCCAGGCCCGCCGCAACCGGCACGAGACCGTGCGCCACCATCAGCCGCACGACGGATCCGGGTGGCGCCCCGAGGGCGAGGCGGACGCCGATCTCGCGCGTCCGCTGTTCGACCAGCCAGGCGATGACGCTGTAGATGCCGAGCGCCGCGAGACCGAGCCCCACGATGCCCAGCAGCGTCATGAGCCACATGTTGAATCGAGCCTGTGCGGTGGCTTCCCGCACGCCCTCGTCGAGCGTCCGCACGGCGTAGACGGGAAGCGCGGGGTCGATGTCGCGAACGGCGGTGCGAATCACGCCGGCCATGGCGGCCGGCGATCCCGACGCCGGCCTGGCCATGACGTCCATGGTGTTCGACACCCACGCCCAGGCCACGTCCGGAATCTGCGCGATCGGCAGGTAGAACTCCGGGCGGACGTCTCCGGCCGGGCCGCTCGAGCGCACGTCGGCGACGACGCCAACCACGATCTTCCAGCGAGGGTCGTCGGGGCTGCCCTCGCAGCACACCATGCGCTTGCCCAGGGCGTCGCCGCCCGGGAACGCCTCGCGGGCGAGCGTTTCGTTGATGACCATCACCAGCGGCGACGAGCGGATGTCGGACGCCTCGAACGCCCGGCCCGCGACCAGCGGCATCCGCATGACGCGGAAGTAGCCGGGGCTGATGAAGTTGCTGCGGCTGAGGATGATGCTCTCGGGTCCGATCGGGCGTCCTTCCGGGATGATGCCGTTGGAGCTGCGGCCGCCGCCGAGCGGCGCCTGCGAGTTGAGCGCGGCCGCCCCCACGCCGGGCGCGGCGGTGACGCGGGCGAGGAGGTCCTCGAAGGTGCCGCGCACGACCGCGGACGTGCGGTACTCGGCAGCGGGCAGCCCCACGCGCGCGCGCAGGACGTCGGCGGTGTCGAAGCCGAGCGGCATCTGTTGCAGGTTGATGGCGCTGCGGATCAGGAGCGCGGCACCCGCGAGGACCATCAACACCAGCATGGCCTGCGCCGCCAGCAGCGCCTGGCGTACCCACGGCCGGATCGCGGGGCCGCGGCCCCGCCCCTCGACCAGGTCGCCACGCAGGTCCCCGCCCGTCGCGTACCACGCGGGCAGGGCGCCGACGATGACCGTCGTGGCCAGCGCGGCGAGCACCGCCATGCCCAGCACCGGCGCGCTGAGGCTCGCGTTCTCCAACCGCGGGATACCGTCGGGGGCGGATGCGACGAGAATCGGCAGCAGCCACGAGGCGAGCGCCAGGCCGGCCACCGCGGCCAGCGTGGACAGGAACAGGCTCTCCGCCAGGATCTGGCGCACGATGCGCCACCGGCCGGCCCCGATGGCGGCGCGGACGGCGAGCTCCTGGGAGCGGGCGGCCAGGCGCGCGAGCAGCAGGTTGGCGGCGTTGCCACACGCGATGACGAGCACCAGGACGACCGCCGCGAGCAGGACGAAGAGGCGCTGTCGATAGTTGCCGATGATCTCCGCGTCGAGACGCTCGGCCTCGGCGCCGCGTTCGAGGTTGTCCTTGGGGAAGTCGCGACGCAACCCCTCGGCGATGCGGGCCAGTTCGCCGTTCACCTGTGCCATCGTCACGCCGGCACGCCGCCTGCCGAACAGATCCAGGAAGTGCTCGTCGTGCATCGCGAGGCGTTCGGGCGTGAAGGCGGTGGGGATGACGAGGTCCGCGCCGTAGGCGACGGCATCGAAGGCAGCGGGCATCACCCCGATGACCTCGAAGGGCTCGCTGTTCAGGCGCACGCGCCGGCCGACGATGGTGGGATCGGCGCCGAAGCGCCGTCGCCAGAGGCCCTCGGTCAGCACGGCGACGCGATGGCGGCCCGGCTGATCCTCGTCGGCGCCGAAGGTGCGGCCCGAGCGGCGGGATGCCGAAGACCTGGAACGTCGTCCACGTCGCTTCCATGGCCGACACCCGCTCCGGCTGCGACGCGTCCGCGAGGTTGACGCTGACCAGGTGTGCCGCGGCCAGCGGGTCGAGGGTCGTCGCGCGCTGCCGGATATAGTCGAAGTTCCCGACCGACGTGTTGCTCCGGCCGTTCGGGCTGGTGGTGTACACCGCGAGCACACGGTCGGGTTCCGCAACCGGGAAGGGGGCGAGGACCACGGCGTGCACGACGCTGAAGATGGCGGTCGAGGCGGCGAGGCCGACGGCCAGGGTGAGGACCGCGGCCGCGGTGAAGCCCGGCTGCCGCCGCGCCTGGCGTGCGGCGAATCGTAGGTCCTGCGCCAGGCGGACACCCAGTCGGCCAGCGCCCAGCGGCGGTTGCGATCGTGTCCGATGCGGTGCATCGCCGCCTGGATACGCGCGGGATCGCCCAGCCGGCGTTCGGCCTCGGCGCGTGCGACGGCCGGCGACATGCCCTCGTCCACGAGGGTGCGCGTGCGCAGCTCGACGTGCAGCGCCAGCTCCTCCCGCACTTCCTGTTCCACGGGGACACGCCAGAGCCACGAGCGGAGTCGTCGGCGCACCATGTCAGGCCCCTGCCAGCACGCGGGTGACCGCACCCGCAAAGGTGGCCCACGCCGCCGCGTCGTCGGCCAGCTGGCGCCGTCCGGTCCGGGTCAGCCGGTAGAGCTTTGCGCGGCGGCCCAGCTCGGACGTGCCCCACTCGGCCTCGAGCCAGCCCTTGCGCTCCATGCGGTAGAGCGCCGGGTAGAGCGACCCCTCCTCGACGGGGAACGCTTCGCCGGTCGCGTCCTCGATCCACCGCGCAATCGCGTAGCCGTGCATGGGCCCGCGAGTCAGCGTCTTCAGGACCAGGGTTTCGAGCGTGCCGTGCAGGAAGTCCACGGGGTGGCGGCTCATCAATACCTCGTTGCTCTATGCCTAGAGAGTCATAGCATATAGACGGCGGGCCGGTGGCCGACGTTCCGTCACGCGGCCGGGCTGCCGCGCCAGCGCTACACTTCCTCATGCCCCGACTCCCAATCGCCTGCCTCGCCGCGGTCCTCGTCGCGGCGTCGGCGGCCGTCCAGGCCGACCCCTTCGCGCACACCTTCTCCATCGTGGCGCGTGACCCCGCCACCGGGGAGATGGGCGTGGCCGTGCAGTCGCACTGGTTCTCGGTCGGCTCGATCGTGACGTGGGCCGAGGCAGGCGTGGGAGCCGTCGCCACGCAGTCCTTCGTCGATCCGGGGTACGGCCTGCGCGGGCTCGGCCTGATGCGCGACGGGATGAGCGCGCCCGACGCGCTCGAGACGCTGGTGGGCCGGGATCCGCAGCCTGCGGGCCGGCAGGTCGCGATGATCGATGCGCAGGGACGGGTGGATGCCTACACGGGCGCGTCCGCCGTCGCTGCCGCGGGGCATCACGTCGGCACGCAGTACTCGGTGCAGGCCAACATGATGGCGAACGCGACGGTGTGGCCTGCCATGGCGAAGGCGTTCGAGACGTCGCGCGGCGACCTCGCGGACCGGCTGCTGGCCGCCCTCGACGCAGGCCAGGCCGCGGGTGGCGACGCGCGAGGCCGCCAGTCGGCGGCGCTGCTCGTCGTGAAAGCGCAGGGCAGCGGGCGTCCCTGGGTCGGCGCGGATCGCGTGTTCGACCTGCGGATCGAGGACCATCCGGAGCCCCTCGTCGAGCTCCGTCGCCTGCTGCGGCTGGAGCGCGCATACGGGCACGCCAATCGGGGCGACGAGCTCATGACCGAGAAGAAGGTGGACGAGGCGCTGAAGGAGTACGCGGAGGCGAGCCGCCTGGCGCCCGAGATCGTCGAGCTGCCGTTCTGGCACGCGGTCACGCTGGCGTCGATCGGCCGGGAAGCGGAGGCGGCTCCGATCTTCCGGGACGTCTTTGCCCGGGAGCCGCGTTGGGTCGAGATGCTCGAACGGCTGCCCGCGGCGGGTCTGTTTCCCGACGACCCTGCGCTGCTGGCGCGCATCAAGGCGCTCGCACGGTGAACGCGGTGGGCGCGGGCCGTGGGCCACGCGCCTCACCCATCCGCGCCGCGCTCACCGCTCGCGGCGCGCGCGATAGAACACGTAGTCGGCCGTGTACGGGACCAGGGCCTGGACGCCGGCATCGTTCGCGGTCGTGCACCCGCTCGCGGGCGCGAGACCACCCGACGTGTGCACGCGCTGGATGAAGGACGTGCGCGACAGGATCGCGCCGCTCGCGGGACCGGGTTCCGATGCGGCGGCTTCGAGGAGCAGCCACGGCACGGCGCCCGGTGCCACGTAGGCCGGATCCGCTGACGAGGCGAGCACACGACCCCAGACCCGGCTGGTGTCGAGCGAGTGTTGCCACGTCGGGCGCGCGGCGCCGCTCGCGTCCGCGCTGAGGAAGTGCGTGGCCAGTTGAAACGGGTGGCCGGCGACACGCACGAAAAGCGTGGCCTGCGGCCCCGTGAATCGCCACGACAGGCCGCCCGGCGTCGCAACGCAGACGAAGTTCTGCGTCCCTTCGGCCTCCGCGATCAGGAAGACGTCGTGGCCGGCGGGGGCTTCGAGGCCCGGCGGCACCTCCGGCGTGTTCCGCTGTCCGGGCCCCGCCCCGCGTTCCGCGCCGACCGTCGTGACGATGCCAGCCAGGAGCATCCCGGCTGCGAGTACTGCTCTCATGATGCGAACCTCCTGCACCGGCACCAGTCGTGGCCGGCTATCAGGGAGAACGGAATCGCCATCCGGAATGCGACGGTCCGGTGCGGCGCTGGGTACACCGTTCGACGGCGTTACCATGTCCGTCATGACCGGACACGCGCGTCGTGCACTCGGCGTCGGCGTCATGGGAACCGTGCTGGCCGGCTGCGCGGTGCTGGCCGCCGACCGGCCGCTGGCCTGGATCCGCCCGGGCCTGGGGTCCGTCGAACGAGAGCTGAACGCGGAGGCCCGGCGCGGGCTGCGCCTTGCGGCCGTGAGCGATGGCCTGCCGTGCTCGGTCGCCGTGCTGCAGGCCGTGGACGCCGGCGCCCCACCGGTCGAGTACCGCGTCGTGCGCGACAAGGACGTGCCGGGAGCCCTCGACGACCTCATCGCCGGCGGCTTCGTGCCGCGGGCGTCCACGCGAGTCATCGGCGGGTGGTACGACGTGGTGTTCGAGCGAGTCTCGGGAGCGCCGGCACCGGGTCGCTGGAGGGCCATCGAGTTCGAGAAGCTCGACGACCTCCCTGCGGCAGTCACCGCGGCGGCGGCCGAGGGGTATCGAGCGCGTGTGCTCGTGAGACCGCCGTTCCGCAGCTGGCCCGGCCTCTCGGCGCGCGGCGTGCTCCTGGCAGAGCGCAGTCCCGCGGCAGGGCCGGTCGAATCGCGAACCGTCGTCGCGACGAGGAAGGACGTGGCGGATGCCTCGCGCGAGGTGGCGGCCGCCACCCGCGCGGGATGGCAGCTCGATCTCCTCTTCACGCAGACACGGGACGGGTCGCCGCAGGGCCGCCGCGAGCGGGCGATTGCGATCCTCGGCCGCGACGGGCGCACGGCCGCCGACGGGCGGGCGATCGTGCTGGAGCGTCGTTCGTCGTTCGGCCTGGTCGGGAAGCTGATCGTGGGCGCCGCGCCGTACTGGGACGAGTACCTCTTCGCGTCGGCCGACGTTGACCGGCATCAGGCGTGGGCGAGCCCGATCCGCGTGGATGCCGGAGACGCCGATTGCGGACCGCTCGGCTTCGCCTTCCGCTCCTCCGCGCCCCGCGACATGGCCTGGCCAGTCGTCGGTCTGCTGGCGAAGCCCGCGGTGAATCGTACGGACTTCGAGCTCATCCTGGTGACCGACCAGGGACTCGGCGCGCGCTGACGCCTCGTCGTCCGGCACCTGCCGCCGAAACCTGCCGGCTCAGTGCACCGCGGCTCGCGCGCGCGCCAGCCGGTCGAGACGGCCGCGTGTGGCCGCCGCCTCGCGGCCCTCGCGACCGGGGACGTCCCGAAGCACGCCGGTGGCGTCCGACAACAGCCGCTCGGCTTCATCGAAGCGCCCCTCGTCGATAAGCGCCTCGCCGAGTGCGCTCTTGCTGGCGGCCAGAATCCAGTCTCCGGCCGGCAGCAGCGTCGTCTGCAGGTCCACGGCCTCCCGCAGCAGGACCTCCGCCTCGGCCGGCCGGTGCTGCGCCAGCCTCACGCGTCCCAGCTGGAACGACAGGCGCGCGATCGAGGACTCCTGGCCTTCGCCGCCGCCGTGGGCGATCTCGAGGCCTTCGATCGCCATCGCGGCAGCCTCGGCATAGCGCTGCTCGTCGTAGAGGATCGCGGCGAGGTTGGTGAGGTTGTTCAGGAGGTTGGGATGTCGCGTGCCGAAGCTCCGGCGGTTGATGTCCAACGCCCGCCGCACCATCGGCTCCGCTCCGGCCGCGTCGCCACGCGTCATGAGGAGCAGACCGAGATTGTTCCAGCCTGCCGCGACGTTGGGATGGTCCTCCCCGAGCTCCGCGCGGCTGGTGGCGAGCGCCTGCCGGAAGAGCGGCTCCGCCTGATCCATCTCACCCCGCCGCAGCAGGACCAGCGCCAGCCCTGCCTCGGACGTGGACGTCTCGCGGTGGTGCTCGCCGAACGCCTCACGCCGGATGTCCAGCGCCTCCCGGTAGAGCGGCTCGGCGCGGTCGAGCCGCACCTGGTCCTCGAAGACGCGCGCCAGTTCGACGAGGGTGATGGCCACGTCGGGATGCCGGGGGCCGAGCACCTGCCGCCGCATGGCCAGGGCTTCTTCGAGCACGGGAGTGGCGCCCGCGGTGTCGCCGCGTTCGCGGTAGACGACGCCGAGCTCGTTGAGTGCCGCGGCGAGACGCGGCGTCGCCCCGCCCGTGCCGCGTCCGGCCTCGACGGCCTCCTCGAGCAGCGGCCGGGCGGTTTCCAACTGGCCGAGCCGCAGGTAGACGCGCCCGATGACGGTCAGCATCTCGGCACGCAGCGCGGGCTGGTCGCCGAGCTCGGCACGCACCCGCGCCGCGCCGGCGTCCAGCAGGCCACGCACCGTCGGTTCCGCATCGCGCGAGCCGTAGGGATCGGCGCCGGTCAGCAGGGTCGTGAGCAGGTCTGCCATCCGCGCCGACTTGTCGGCTTCGAGCCGCGCGACGTCGCGTTCGCGGGCCAGGCGCAGGGCGCCGTATCCCACCAGGCCGGCCACCAGCACGGCGACGGCCAGCGCCGCGGCCAGCGGCCGGGCGCGACGCTGGAGGAATTTCGATGCGTGATAGAGCAGCGTGTCGGGACGCGCACGCACGGGCTCACGCCGCAGGTACCGGCGCAGGTCGTCACCGAACGCCGTCGCGGACGCGTACCGTTCCGACGGCTGCTTGCGCAGCGCCTTGGCCACGATGTTGTCGATGTCGCCGCGCAGCTGGCGTCCGGCGGGCGCCACCTGCGAGAGGCGCGGCGGCTCGGTCTCCACGATGACGCGGATCAGGTCGGCCGCCGACCCGCTGGTCCCGGCCGCGGGGTTCGGCCCGCCGAGGAGCACGTAGAGCAGCAGGCCGAGGGCGTGCACGTCGGTGGCGGTCGTGACGGTGCCGCCCGTGAGCTGCTCGGGGGCGGCGAACTCCGGCGTGAGGGCGCGTGCACCCTCCTGCGAGAGCGGCGCCGCCGTGTCGTGATCGTGGCTGAGGAGCTTCGCGATGCCGAAGTCCAGCAGCTTGGGCAACCCGTCCGACGTGACCAGCACGTTGGCGGGCTTGATGTCCCGGTGGATCACCAGGTTCTGGTGCGCGTACTGGACGGCCGCGCAGACCTGCTGGAAGAGATCGAGTCGCGCCGTCGTGTCCAGCTGGTGCTGGTCGCAGTAGTCGGTCAGCGGCGCCCCGTCCACGAACTCCATCACGAAGTACGGCAGGCCGTCGGTCGTGCCCCCGTCGATCAGGCGCGCGATGTTCGGGTGATCCAGGCCGGCCAGGATCTGGCGCTCGTGGCGGAAGCGGCGGACGATGGCATCGGTGTCCATGCCGCGCTTCAGGACCTTCACGGCCACGCGCTTCTGGAACACGTCGTCGTCGCGCACGGCGAGGAAGACGGCGCCCATGCCCCCGTGTCCGACCTCACGGACGAGGCGGTAGGGACCGATGCGCCGCTCGTGGTCGGGCGGCGCGCCGGGCTCGAACTGCGTGGGGGCGTCGGGCGTGCTCACAGGGGACACACGAGTATAGGGCCGGGCGGTCCGCCAGCGTGCCGCCCGCCCGTGCCGGCGGCAACGATTCGCGCACGCCGAGCACTACCCCGGTACGTCCCGGATCGGATGGGCGTCCGGCACGGCGCCTCGTCCAGTGCAGGCTGAGCACGAGCCAGCGTTCGCCCGACAGGGCAGACATCCCCTCACCCTCCAGGGACGCCGAGTCGCCCAGCGCGCGTACAGGTAGAGCCGCGCCTTCTCCCAGTGACGCTGGATGGTGCGCTCGGACACGCCACGCATGGCGGCGATCTCGGCGAAGGAGAAGCCGCAGAAGAACTTCAGGTCCACGACCTCGGACAGCGTGGCGTCCAGCGTGGCCAGCTCGTCGAGGGCGTCGCTGATCCGCTGCAGCTCCTGCTCGTTCTCGACGCGGTCGGCAATCGTCGTCTCCAGGGCCGTGATCTCGAAGAGCCCGCCGCGCTTGCGCGCGCGGCGGTTGCGCACGTGGTCGATGACGAGGCTGCGCATCACCCGCGAGGCATAGGCCATGAACCGGGGCCGATCGGGAAACGACACACCGTCCCGGCCCGCGATCTTGATGTAGGCCTCGTGGAGGAGGGTGGTCACGCCGAGCGTGACGTAGCCGGGGCCGTGCGCGAGCTCGCGCCGCGCCATCCGGTGCAGCTCGGTGTACAGCGCCGTGAACAGCGCCTCGGACGCCGCGGCATCGCCGCGGCCGGCGGATTCGAACAGGGCGGTCAGCGACCGTGGCTCCATACGCGCGTCGGTCACGCCCTGGGAGGGGGCGGCCAGCTGAGGCCGGGCGCCCGCAGGGGCGCCCCGCACCACCCGCAGATCATACGGCAGGCGGGGGCGTCGTCGGAAGCCGTGCACAACATGGGCATGTCTGGGAGAACGCAAGGCGCCGGCGAAACCCGACACCCGCCTTGGCCGGAAGCCGCCATAATCCAGGGATCGTCGTGTCCAACCCCGCGGCTGCGTCGCCGGCCGAAACCACCTCCCGCCTCATCATCGGTGCCGGCCCGACAGGCCTCGGCGCGGCGTGGCGCTTGCAGGCGCGCGGCGAGACCGACTGATCCTCGTCGAGGCGGAGGCGTCCGCCGGCGGCCTGGCGGCCTCGGTCGTCGACGCGCACGGCTTCACCTGGGACCTGGGCGGGCACGTCCAGTTCAGTCACTACGGCTACTTCGACGCGCTCATGGACGACCTGCTCGGCGCCGACGGCTGGCACTTCCACGAGCGGGAGTCGTGGGTGCGCCTGCGCGACCGGTTCGTCCCGTACCCCTTTCAGCTCAACCTGCACCGGCTGCCCCCGGCCGAGGCCGCTGCCGCCATCGACGGCCTGGCCGAGGCCGCCCGACAGGCCGACGCCGACCCGCCGCCCCACTTCGGCGCGTGGATCGACCGCACGTTCGGCGACGCCGTGGCCCGCCTGTTCATGCGCCCCTACAACACCAAGGTCTGGGCGCGGCCGCCCGAGAGGATGGCGTGGCACTGGATCGGGGACCGCGTGGCCGTGGCCGATGTGGACCGGGTGCGGGAGAACCTGCGCCTCGGTCGTGACGATGTGGCGTGGGGGCCGAACAACCGGTTCCGTTTTCCCGTGCGTGGAGGCACCGGCGCCATCTGGCGCGCCCTCGCCGCACGGCTGGACGCCGCCGCTCCGGGCCGCATCCGGATGCGGCAGGCGGTCGTGTCGGTGGACACGGCCGCGCGCGAGGTGGTGCTGGCCGGCGGCACGCGCATCCGCTACCGCGACCTCGTGTCCACGATGCCCATCGACCGCCTCGTGCGCATGAGCGATCTCGCCGGGCCGCTCGGCCCGCTCGCCGACGGCCTCGAGCGCACGTCCACCCACGTGATCGGCGTCGGCCTCCACGGCACGGCGCCGCCGGAGCTGGCGACGAAGTGCTGGATGTATTTCCCCGGCGACGAGTGCCCGTTCTACCGCGTGACGCACTTCTCCCGCTACGCGCCGGCCAACGTGCCCGACCCCGCACGGACGTGGTCGCTGATGGCGGAGGTCGCGGAATCGCCCCATCGGCCCCTGCAAGACCCCGACGTGACTGGCGCCACCGTCAGGGGGCTCGTGGCGGCAGGCCTCCTGGCCGATGCGTCGATGGTCCACCACTGCTGGCACCGCCGGCTGGACCACGGGTACCCCGTGCCCTCCCTCGACCGCGACCGGGTGCTCGCCGGCCTGCACCCGGTACTGGAGGCGCGGGGCGTCTGGTCTCGAGGGCGGTTCGGCGCGTGGAAGTACGAAGTGTCCAATCAGGACCACAGCTTCGCGCAGGGCGTGGAGGTCGTCGACCACCTCCTCGACGGGGCGTTCGAGGAAACACTGCACGCACCCGATCGCGTGAACGCGCGCCGGCCGCCCATGGCGCCGGCCGGAGGCCGATGACGGCCGATCAGCGTGGCGCGGGGCGCACCGCGTAGAGATATCCGCCCGGCCAGTCCACGAGCAGTGTGAAGGCGGGTCCGAGTGCGCGCTTCTCGCGCAGCAGGACGTAGTCGATCCGATAGCGTTCGCGCAGCCGCAGGATGGCGGCACCCGGGTCCGCTGCGGCGAAGACCTCGCCGTTCAGGCGCTCGCGCTCGGACACCTCTCCTGCCAGCGGCGTGGGCACGTACTGATCCGCCCACGTGCCCGCGGCATGCGACAGCGAGCGCTGTCCGTCCGACCAGCTCGGGATGAAGAACGTGGACACGGGCGCGAGCTGGTTGATGCGGGAACCGCGGAAGTCCTCGAGCAGCACCACCGTCTCCAGCGTGGCGCCGAGGGATCGGAGCAGGGCGGCCGCCGGCGCTTCCCGTGCCGGTTCGTCGCGCAGGTATGTCAGCGGCCGGATGATGGTGGTGGCCGAGGCAACCGGCACGAGCAGCGCGATGGCCACGGCCAGGAAGGACGGGCGCATGCGCTGGATGGCCAGCGGTCCTGCCAGCGCCAGGGCTCCGAGCAGGCACCACGTGAGCCGCATGCCCTTCGCGGCCTTGTGGTAGTAGTTGAACGGGTTCACCAGGTCGCCGACTCGAAACGCGGCCTCTGCAACCGTCTCGGGCAGCGAGACCCAGAAGGGCGCGACGATCACCAGCGCCGCCAGCCAGAACGCCGTACCGAAGCACAGGACGAGCAGCGTCGCGCGCCTCGCGTGGCCGGGCTCGCCGTTCCCCGCCGCCAGCCACGCGACCGCGCCGAGTCCCAGAAGGATGGCCGGGCTGTAGTTGGCGAGGAGCCCCGCGAGCACCTGCTCCGGCCTGAGCGCGGCCGCGGCCGCCAGGGTGAGCACCAGCGCCACGGCCGCGGCACGAACCGCCACGACGGGCACCTCGCCTGCGGCGCCGGGATCAGATCCATGGCGCGACCACCAGCCTGCGGCGGCCGCGATCGCCAGGCCCACGCCGGCCGTGAGGGCGCCCGGCGCCGGCGTGATCCGGCAGAACGCCGCCCACACGAGCACCCAGCCCGCGAACCACACGCCCGTCGTGGCCGTGCGACGCCAGCCCGCCGAACCCGTCATCGTCACGGCGAGCGCGGCCGCACCCGGGATGATGAAGAAGGTGTTGGTGCCGGCGTAGAGCGCCGTCACCCACGCGGCCGCCATCCAGCGCCCTGCCGCCGCCAGCCAGACCGCGATCACGAAGAGGCCGATGGCCGCGGCGTTCTGCGGGATGTAGAGGAAGTCCTCCATGAACAGCTGGTCGCTGTACGTGACCAGCACCCCGACTACATGATCCGGATCGATGGTGGCCAGTCCGGCCAGTGCCGGCCACACGCCTCGCGCCGAGCCGAGCGCCTGGCGGAACGACTCCACCAGGTGCGGGTGCCACAGGATCTCGGCTGACGGAAGCACGAATGCCAGGACGCAGGCGGCCCAGGCCGCGACCTTGCCGAGCACGGACGCCGTCACCCACCACAGCGTCACGACGAACGCGAACGCCTGCCACGTGAGCAGCACCTTCCAGGCGTCGAACACCGTGGCCCCTCCGGCCTGCACGAGCGCTGCGATCGGCGCCAGCGAGAACCAGTAGTACCGCAGCGGCAGGCCGGCGACGAAGGGGTTGGCGGGGGGGACGTGAGCCGCCAGCGCGTGGACGACGCCGAATCGCTGGAAGCCGTCGGTGTAGAACTCGCGCACCTGGGAGTGCGCGTCGAAGTGCCCGAACGGCGCGGCCACGCTGACGACCACGTAGGCCAGCGCCAGCGCGTACACGCCGCTCGGAACGATCACGCGCGGCAGGTCGAGCGCGGCCGCCTCTCGCCGCCGCAGCCGCACGGCTCCCGCGAGCGCCGCAGCCACGAGGAGCGCGGCCAGATCCCAGCGCCCGACAACGGCGTCGGCGAGGATGAGAGCGGGGAACGTGGCCCAGAGCGTGGTGACGGACAGGCAGAAGCGGTCGAGTCCGGACGCACCCACCCTGATACGGCCCACGCGCAGGGCGCCGCCGAAGAGCAGCATCGACGAGACGGCCAGCAGGAGGGAGAGTCGAAGCGCCGTCGCTGGCGCGAGACCCTCGACGGCGATCAGGGCGACGGCGAGGGCCATCGCGGCGGACAGCTTGAACACGTGTGACATCGACCGACACGACCGCCGCCGACCGCGTCACGGCGGAACGCCACGTGTATCATACCCGCGGATCTGCATGTGTCCTTCGCGAGAGCTCGCCGTGATCGTGCCCATGTTCAACGAGGCCGATCGGATCCCGGCGCTGCTCGCGACCTGGCTGCCCGTCCTGTCCGCGCTCGGCATCGACGCGGTGATTCATCTCTACGACGACGGGTCCACCGATGAGACGCCGGCGCTGCTGGCGCGCGTGACCGACGGGGAGCCGCGCGTCGCCGCCTCCCGTCACGACAACCGGGGTCACGGACCGACGCTCGCCCGCGCGTACGCCGAGGTCGCCGGCGCCGCCTGGGTCTTCCAGATCGACGCCGACGATGCAATCGGCCCGGAGGTGTTCGCTCGCTGGTGGCCCGCGCGGCACGCCTACGACTTGATGACGGTCCGCCGCATCGACCCGGCGCGGTCCCGGCTGCGGCGCTCGCTCACGCACCTGGCGCGGGCAACGGTCCGCCTGCGCTTCGGGCGCGGTGTCCACGACGTGAACGCACCGTACCGGCTCATGCGCGGCGCCGCGTTCGCGGATGCCTGGCGCGCCCTGCGGCCCGACAGCCTCGTCCCGGAACAACCTGCTGGCGGGGGTCGCCTGCCGCCGCCGGTTGCGTGTCCTCGAGACGCCGGTGGCGGTGTCCGGCCGCACGAGGCCCGAGCCGCTCGGTGCGAAGCTCCGCTGGGTGAGCCTGGCCGTCCGCGGTGGACTGCAGCTGCTGGCGCCGCTGCCGGATGCGCGTCGTGGCTGACCGGGGCGTGGCCGGCCCCGTGGTGCTGCTGCTGGCCTGCGGAGCCGTGTCGTGCCGCTGGTCACGGCTGATTCCTTCGATCAGGCGCGCCGGACGAGTTCGCGCACGTCCACTACAACGTTCGCTTCCTCCTGCAGGAGCACCGCCTCCGTCATGGGCGCCGACGACCGCGCGCCTATGAGACGGCGCTGCTCCAGCCGACCGGACGGCTGGTCGCGCGCTACAGCTACCAGAACACCCCGGTCCCCTATGTGGGCCCCGCACTCGGGGCGTGGGCCGCGCGCCGCGCGGGTGCCGACGGCTTGACAGGAGCGCGCGTTCCTGGTGCTCTGCGTGCTCGTCTTCACCGCCGCCGTCTGCCGCGGCGCGCGCACTGGGGCGTCGCCGCTCGCCGCATGGACGGGCGCTGCGTTGGTGAGCCTGGTGCCGCAGGTCCTGTTCCTCGGCGCCTACGTCAACCAGGAACCGTGGAGCCTGGCCATGTCAGGCCTGCTCGCGTGGGCGCTGGCGGCCGACGTGCGCCGTCGTTCGTGGTGGACGCTTGCCGGCGTTGGCGCCGCCGCTGGTGGGCTCCTGCTGGGCCGCTTCACCTTCTGATGCCTGCGCCTGCGGCTGCTCCTGGTCATCTGGCGGATGCGCGGCGCGGAGTCCGGTGGAGCGGCACTGCGGATTGCCGCTGCCGTCGTCGCGCCGGCGCTGGCCGTGTGCGGGCTCCCGCTCGCTCGCAACCTCACGCTCTACGGCGAGGTGACGGGCCTCGGGTACGCGCTTCGCCTGATGCGCGAGGCGCAGGGCCTCGTGATCGAACCACCCGTGAGCCTGGCGGGGCTGGCGCAACTGGCTGGCCGCGGGTTCGTGGTTGCTGCCACGCACGGTCGGCGGTCATGACCTTCGACCACATGAACCTGCCGCTGCCGGTGCCGTACGTCTACCGCGTGTTCGACGTGCTGTGCTGCGCTGGCGGGCTGGGTGCTCGTGGTGCTGTGGCGCGCAAGGGACCGCGCGGCGCTTGCGGCGTTGGCGTGCGGGTCACCGCGCTCGTCCTGGTGATCGTCCTGCACGTCTACAACGGCCTCGTGTTCGACTACCAGCCGCAGGGCCGCTACCTTTCGCGGCGCTCGCGCCTGGCGCGCGCGGGCTGGATCTGCGCGAGGCACGCCGTCGTGACGCGTGCGGGCCTCGTTGTCGTGGCGGCCCTGGGCTGCCTTGTGGCGCTTGCGGACCACACCGTCGTCACCACCTACGCGGCATTCAACGGTCCCACCGTCGCGCCGCGCGGCGCCTGCCCTCGAGAACCACCCTGCCCGTCTGGTGCTCGACGAGCGCGTGGCAACGCCGAGGGCGGGCATCGGCGCGATCAGGTTCCAGCTGGCGACCGCGCCCACCTACGACGTCGCCTTCTACGAGCTCGAGGTGATCGACGACAGCAGCGGGGCCGTGCTGCGCCGCGCCTACGCGCACCCGTGGGACTGGCGCCACACCGCCGCGCCGACCTTCCGCTTCCGCCTGCTCGCCGAGCCGCCCGCCAGCCTGTGGGTGCGCGTGGTCGCCGCGCACCCGGGCGTGCAGCCTGTGCTGTTCTCGCCGCGGCTGCGGCGAGGAAGCGTCGTCACCCTGCGTGGCGTTCCTCGACCGAGCGCGCATGCGGATCCTTTCGCGACCACCTACTACCGCCCGCAATATCTCGGGCCTGACCATCCAGGTGCAGCGCATCGCGGAAGGGCTGCGCCGCGCGCGGCCACGAGGTCACGGTGCTGACGTCGCGGGTACGGCCGAGCTGCCCGTCGAGGACGAGGTGGACGGCGTGCGATCGTGCGAGTGCCCGTCTGGGGCGTGTGGGCAAGGGCGTGATCACGCCGGCGCTGCCTCGAGCGCCCGGCGCGCCATCCCACCACGACCTGGTCGTGTGCAGCATGCCGGCCAATCCGACCTCGTCTGCGGGTGCGCCGGCTCGCAGCCCGCCACGATCGGCCCGTGGCGATCAGCATGCCTGCGACGTCGACTCTTGGCACCCGCTGGGGGGCAGCGATTGCTGTCCGCCGTCTGCCAGCCGGTGTTCCGGCGCGCGCTGGCCGCGGCCGACGGTGTGCTGGTCACGACGGCCGATTACGCCTCCAGTGCCCTCCGGCACTCGCCGCCGTTGCCGCGCGCATACGGCGATCATCCCGCCGCCCATTGCGTTCCTCCATCGCCTTCCGCACGCGGCATCGCGGCCATTCGCGCGCGTTTCGGCCTCAGGCCCGATCATCGTCACGTCGTGCTGGCCGCACGCCTGGCGTCGGAGAAGGGGTGGAGTTACCTGCTCGACGCGCTGCCGCTCGTGAGCCAACGCGTGGGCCCGGTCAGCTGCTCATCACCGGCGATCAGTCGCTGGTCGTCGGAGAACGGGCGCACGGCAGGGGCTCGAACGCCGGCTCGCCGCGGTGACCCGCCCGTGGTGTTCACGGGCGAGCTCAGCCCGCAGGAACTGGCGGATGCGTTCGCCGCCAGTGACGTCTCGGTGCTGCCGAGCGTCAACCGCACCGAGAGCTTCGGGATGGTGCAGGTCGAGAGCATGCTCAGCGGCACGCCTGTCGTGGCCAGCGATCTCCCTGGCGTGCGGGGAGCCCGCAGCGCACGGGCATGGGCGCGCGCTGGCAAAGCCGCGCGATGCCGCCGCCCTCGCTCGACGCGTCGCGCTCGCATTTCGAGCACCCGGCCACCTACGCGCGGGAGCGCGGGACGATCGCCGGCGTCTACGACGCCCAGGCGCTGCCGTGGACCGAACGGAACGGTGGGTCGAGGGCCTCGCCGCGTGGGCTGGCGAGCGGACAGGCGCTGGCCGGCCTGCCGGATAGCGGGCTTCCGCGCCCGTGCCCGCGACGTGCCGGCGTTTCGTGCCATGTGGTGCAGCGCCGAGGCGCAACCGGTGGGCGACCTCGCCCCGTTCGACGGACCGGTCCTCGATCCTCGGCGCGGGAGATGGTCATTTCGCCGAAGCCCTCGGCGTGCCGTTCGACATCGGGCTCGATCCGGACGCCGGAGCCCTCGCTGCCGCCACCTGACGTCGCCGTCATCGCCTGCTGGTCCGCGCCGACGGCACCGCGATGCCGTATCGGACGGGCGCCTTCGGCACCATCATCGCCAACAGCACGCTGGAGCATATCGACGGGCTCGACCGGGTTGACGAAGCCGCCCGCGTGCTGCGTGGCCGGGAGGACGGCTGATCGTGACCGCGCCGAGCTCACCGCCTTGCCGCGATGCTCGCCGTCCCGACCGCGCGCCGCCTCGGCCTCACCTTCGCGTGGCCGCGCGCTACGCGGCATGGTTCGATGCGAAGTCGCGCCACATGACCACGGCGTCCGCCGACGAGTGGCGGTCGCGTCTCCACGCGCGCGGCCTGGAGGTGACGCGTGCGACGTACTACCTCACGGCGGCGTCGCACCGCGTGTTCGACCTGCTGCACTACCTGTCGCTGCCGAACCTGGCCGCTCACGCGCTCACGGGACGCTGGGTCGTGCCGCCGCTCGGCTGGCCGGGACGGCTGCCGGCGCGGTGGGTATCCCGGCTCGTCGCGGACGAGCCGAGCGGCGGCGAGGGCCCCTACGTCATGCTGGAGGCGGAGCGGAGATGAGGCGGCCGTCCCGCACGCAACTGGCGCTCGGCGCGATCGCGCTCGCGGCCCTCGGCCTGCGGTGCTGGGGTATCGCCTTCGGCTTCCCGCTCTGGTCCAACTACTACGTCCGTCCGGACGAGTCGCTGGTGATCGAGACGGCCTGGCGGCTCGGAGAGGATCCGCGGTTCTTCGTCTACCCGGCGTTCATGTCCACCATCGTCGGCGCCGTCTTCGCGGTGTTCCACGGAGCGGTGCGGGCCATGGACGCCTCGGTGCCGGCGTCGCTGCTGGCGCACGCGGGTGCGTCCGCGGACCCCTACTTCCTGCTCGCCCGGCTGGTGTCGGCGGTGGCCGGGACAGCCGTCGTGTTCCCCGTGTTCGCGCTGGCGTCTCGACTGTCATCGCCGGCGGCCGGCCTCGTCGCCGCCGCCCTGGCGGCCACCGCGCCGCTTGCCGTACGGGACGCGCACTTTGCCGTGACCGACACCCTGATGATGACGATGGCCGCCTTCGCCGTGTCGTGGGCGGCGGCGCTGCCACCGGAGGACCGGCGCCTGCGCGACCTCGTTGCCGTGGGTGCGCTCGCGGGCTGTGCGGTCGCGACCAAGTACACCGCCGTGTTCTTCGCGCCCGCGGTGCTCCTCGGTGTCTGGCTCGGGTCCTCGCGGCCCTGGCGTGACCTGGCCGTCGCGGCGGCGGCCTCCGCCGCGACCTTCGTCGCCTTCAATCCCTACCTCGTGGCACACCTGGCGGAACTGGCCGGCATCGCGCGGATGCTGGGCGGCGCGGTCTACGAGCGGCAGGGGGCTGACGGGGCGTGGAGTCCGCTCCGCGGCCTGTCGAACCTGCTGGGCCCGCTCGCATCGGGCCCGGGCCTCGCGTGCGGCCCCTGGCTCGCTGCGGCGGGGCTGCTGGTGGCGATGGCGACGCGCCGTGCCGGCAGCGCGGCCGCCGTCGTCTGCGCCGCCGCGGCGATCGGGATGGCGCTGCCACTCTGGCTGGGCCACGTGATCGTGTCGCGCTACGTTCTCCCACTGGTGCCGTTCGTGGCGGTCTTCGCCGGCGTGGCGCTCGACGCGCCGCGCGGACGCTGGCGCCGCCTGACGGTGGCCGCAGCCGTGGTGCTGACCGGGGCCGCGCTGATTGAGAGCATCCGGATGGACCGCCTGCTCGCGCGCGACGATACACGGACGATTGCGGGACGCTGGCTGGTGGAGCAGGTCCCGGCTGCGTGTCCGGTCGTGTACTGGGGGCCACCGGAGGCCGAGCCCCAGTTCCTGGAGACGGCGGCGTCGGTCGAGCGGCGCATCCAGTTCGCGATGGCCGCGTATGGTCCGGTGTCAGGCGAGATCGTCTCGCGCCTCTACCGCGTGGCGCTCCTCGCACCGCGGGTGGATGCCGGGCGCCTCGAGGTCTTCCGCAATCGCCTGCCGGACGGCGCGCCGCCCTGCACGGCGGTGGTAACCGCCGGATATCCCGGGTGGGCGGCTCCTGCGGTGACGCCGGCGCAACTGGCCGCGTCAGCGGCGGGCGAACCGTGGCGCCGTGCCTCGTTCTCACCATTCGTGCCCGGCGTGACCAGCGCACCGATCGAGCCGTTCGATGCCTTCTTCCTGCCACTGTCCGCGCTCTCGCGCCTCGAGCGGCCGGGGCCCGTCATCGACGTCGTGGTGTTTCGGATAGGATCCTCGCGATGAGGCGCGCATGGCCTGGCTCGTGGATCGTCGCGTGTGCCGCCGTGACCGCCGCCGGCTGCGCCGGCGCCACCCCGTCGTCCGACAACCACCTGCCGTTCGGTTATCTGGACGAGCCCGCCAGGGGGCAGCGGTCGCCCGCGTCACGCGCGTGGCCGGCTGGGCGCTCGACGACGGCCACGTCAGGCGCGTTGACGAGTACGTGGACGGACGCTTCGTGGGGTCGTCCACGCCCGTCCATCGCGCGGCCCGATCTCGTGGCGCCGTATCCCGCGTATCCCGATGCGGCCACGGGCGGTGAAGTGGCCGTTGACCTGGGCGACACCGCCGGGCCGCACGAGATCCTGCCTGTGCGGTGGACGATCGCGGCGCGACGCGCGACATCGGCGTCGCCACCGTCACGATCGCCGGCCGGCCGTGATCCTGCCCGGCAATCTCCTCGTCGTCCCCTGCTTCGACGAGGCACGGCGCCTGCCGGTCGCGGCCTTCGACGCCGCGCTCGCGCGTGGCGACCTGTCATGCCTGTTCGTCGACGACGGCAGCACCGACGGCACTGCCGAGATCCTGGCGGCCATGGTGGGCCGCCACCCACGACACGCCGACCTGCTCCGCCGCGCGCCGAACCGGGGCAAGGCCGATGCCGTGCGGGCGGGCATGGCGGCGGCCGAATCGATGGCCCCGCGGTACGTCGGCTACTGGGACGCCGATCTGTCCACGCCGCTCGACGCCGTGCTCACGGCTTCGCGCGGGTGCTCGACGAGCATCCGCACTGCGACCTCGTGCTGGGATCACGCGTGAAAGCGTTGGGCCGTGCCATCGAGCGGAGGGCCATCCGGCTACGCGGGCCGCGTATTCGCGACGGCGGCCCGCCGCCTCGCGCTGCCTGTGTACGACACGCAGCGTGTGCGGAGCCAAGCTGTTCGGCGCTGGGCCCGTCGTGTGGCGGCTGTTCGACGAGCCCTTCGTCAGCGGGGTGGGTTCGACGTGGAATTGCTGGCGCCTTCATCCGCGCGCGGCCGGCTGGCGCGGAATGCCGCGCGGCTGAGGAGCGCCGCTGCGTGCGTGGACGCACGTGCCCGGCTCGAAGGTGCGGCCGCCGGATCTGGCCGTGGCGCTCGCGGACCTCTGGCGGATCCGCCGGCGTCATCCGCCGCCCGGCTAGCGGTTCTGCCGGGCGCGCGTCAGGTGTGGCACGATGCCCAGCATCCGCTCCATGAGCATGAGCTGGCCGCGGTGGTGCATCTCGTGCTCCTTGACGGACAGGAGCATCTCGAACCGCGACTTGCTGGGCGGCTGGATGGGCGTGGGGAACGCCACGTGGCGTCCCAGTTCCTCGTCGGACAGCGCCTCGAGGCCGCTGGCGAACGCGTGGCCCCTCGCCTCGAGCGCCGCGAGGATGTCGGCCTTGGAGACCAGCGTCTCGGCAACCGTCTTGCCGGCCGCCATGTAGCGGCCGAAGTCCTCGTAGCTCACCTCGGTCTTCTTCTCGACGAAGTGCAGCTGCTCTGCCCAGATGGTGGCGGCGGCGACGTGGGCGAGCATCTCGCCCACGCTCTGCGCGCCGTCGGCCGCGCGGAACCCGTACTGGTCCTCCGGGATGTCCTGCGCGACCTGGATGGTGTTCCTGCGTACCGTGCGGAAGCTCTCCGCCAGGTCCTTTGCGCCGTAGCCTGCCATGGCCGCGTCCGGGCTCAGCGCCGCGCGCTGGTCGTGGAGGCGCCGTCGCCGGCCCCCTCGGCCGTGCCGTAGAAGATGCTGTTGAACAGGAACTTGAACGTGCCGTGCGGCTGCGCGCGGAACGTGATCTCCGGGCCGATCAGGAACACGCGGCCCTTGCCGAGCGTGGCCTCGACGGCCGTGGTGCCGCCCTGCAGGTAGTGCTGGCCCCAGGCCCAGCCGGACCGGAGCGGCTCCCGGGTATCGAACCAGGACACCGGCGAGACGCCGCGGAGCGTGGCGTCCGGCGCCAGCTGCATCACCGGGCTGTTCTCGAAGAACACGTCCACGTCCTTCTCGAGGCCGAAGGCCAGCGGGTTGGTGTTGTCGACCGCCATGTGGAGGATGGAGCCGGGGATGTAGTACTTCGTGCGGGGCAGCGGCTGTTCCTCGCCGGCAGGGGTGATCTCGACCATGTGGTCGCTCAGCGGCAGGCCGAGGTGGTAGCCGAGCACGGCCGATCCGCCGAATGCGACCAGCACGCCGCCGGCCTCGGCAAACTGCTTGAGCTGCGGGATGGTCTTGGCGATGGTGACGCGGCCCAGGTGGTCGCGATACTCGGCCGG
This sequence comes from Vicinamibacterales bacterium, assembly GCA_041394685.1. Lineage (GTDB taxonomy): Bacteria > Acidobacteriota > Vicinamibacteria > Vicinamibacterales > UBA2999 > VFZN01. The sequence continues at coordinate 58,009 of JAWKHU010000041.1, read as the reverse complement.
CACGTCCTGCGCGCCCGGCTGCGCACCGCCGAAGCCGCTGGGGCGATCTGACTCAGGGATGCCGCCATCGGGGAAGAGGATGACGTCGTAGCGGGCCTTGAGGTTGCCGGCGTCGAGCGCCTGCGGGTAGATGACGTCGAAGTCGAACTCGAACTGCTCGAGCAGCCAGCGCACGTGGCCCGAGGGCATCGAGCCGCCGTACTGATCCCACAGCGCGATGCGGGGCTTGGTCAGCTTGTACAGGGCCCCCGCCGGCCGGCTCGTGACACCGGTGAACGACAGGCCGAGGTCGGTGGCCGCCTTCTGGATCACCGCGGTGGTGGAGGGCTTGGCGGTGACGTAGATGACGCCCGTGCCGTCCTGGCTCTGGTACGAGCGGTCGGGCACGAAGAACACCTCTTCACCCGCCTTCAGCAGGCGGTTCACGGCGATGAACGCGTCGTTGACGCGGTGCGGGACGGTGAAGCCGACCGCCCCCTGCGCGCTCGTCACCTGACCCGCCGGCGGGGTGACCAGGTCGGGGATCTTCTCGAGCGGACCGGTGACGTCCTCGAACACGCGGTCGAAGGGGAGGCCCATCTGGTAGGCCAGCGTCCACCCCGCGTTGTCGTACGGCGGAATGGGCGGCCCGCCCGGATAGAGCACGTCGTTGGGGTGGTCCTGCGGCTCGAACATGTCGAGCAGGTGGGGCCGGTAGGCCTGCGCCGTCTTGAACACGTACGAGCCGGCCGGATACGTCTTGCCGCCGACCGTCAGCGGGCCCGTCGCGCGGTGCGCCGTCAGGCCGGCCTTGATCATGATGTTGACGAACTTGGTCGCGGTGAGGAAATCGCCGGCGTCGGCGGGGATGACGTACGCGCGCGGATCGCGCCACTCCGGCTTGCGCAGCATGTCGTAGTACTGCGTCGGCACGGTCTGCACCCGGCCCCCCGATACCGTGCGTGGGTCGGTGGCGTCGGTCTTCATCGCCTTGGCGATCTCGGCCTTCACCTCGGCGATCCGGCGCGGGTACATCGTCCAGGTGTCGGTGCTGCCCTTGGCGATGGAGTTCCGCCCCATCACGTACATGTTGTAGAGGAGCGTTTCGCGGTAGCGCTGCGCGAAGTCGAGCACCGCGTAGTTGGCCGTAATCGAGTAGTCGATGGACTGGCGGAAGTGCCAGGTCTGCGGGGTGATCGGCGCCGGCAGGTCACCACGCGGCAGCAGGCGGTCCGGCACGAACCCGATCTGCTCGGGCGTCGGGTTCCCGATCGTCTCGGTGAGCAGCCCGATCTGGTTGTGGAAATACGGCATGGTGCGCAGGCCGCCGTTCCACCACGTGGAGTAGTTGGAGCCCGAGCGCGTCGTGACGCCGGGCTTCCCCTCCTGGTCGAAGCGCGCGTGCATCGCGGACCCCACCTGGTCCAGCATGTTCACCACCAGGGGGTCGTAGACGTAATTGAACGGGTCGCGGAACGGCGGCGAGAACATCACCGTCCCCGTGGGCCCGGTCTGGTGGTGGTTGTAGACGATCTGGGGGAACCACTCGCGGTAGAGGATGCGGTTGATGTTGGTCGACTCCGGCTGGTTCATCATGTAGAAGTCGCGGTTGTTGTCGTGACCGACGTACTTCTGGTAGAGCCGCGGGATGCCGCCCGTGCTGCGCTGCTGCGGGTTCTCCTTCCGCATGTACCAGTCCGAGACCAACTCCATGCCGTCGGGGTTGGCGTGTGCGGCCAGGATGATGACGTCGCGCAGGATGCGCTGCGTCTCCTCGTCGGTCCGGCTCGCGAACTGGTAGATGGTCTCGGTGAGCTGCTGCGCGCCGAGCACCTCCGTCGCGTGCAGGCCGCCGTCGATCCACACCACCGCCTTGCCCTCGCGCGCCAGCGCGCGGGCCTGGTCGTCGGTCAGCCCCTCGGCCTGCGACAGGCGCCGCGCGATCTCGCGATAGCGATCGAGGCGCTTGAAGTTCTCGGGCGCCGTGATAATCGCCATGAGCTGGTCGCGGCCCTCTGCCGTCTTGCCGATGCTCTGCACCGTCATGCGGTCCGATTCGGCATCGAGCTTCCGCACGTACTCGCTGAACTTCGTGTAGTTGGGCAGCACGTAGTCGGCGCCGATCTCGTGGCCGAAGAACTGCTGCGGCGTGGTGACCTTGAGTGGCGCGGGCGCCTGAGCGGACCGCGGCGTGGTCGCCGTCTGCGCGCTCGGGGAGGCGGCCAGGAGCGCGAGGGTCGCCGACAGCAGGGCAATGGAGCGGAGTCTCGGATTCATGGTGGTCCTTGGGTCCAGCAGTATCGCTGCCAGCGGCATCCGGACAGGGCTGTTTCTTGGGAAATGCCACGCAGCCAGCTGTTACCCCAATGCACGCGCGATGCGCGCGCGCCGCCGACAGCAGGGCGACGTCCCGCCCGGCCGCGGCGACCAGCTGGAGCCCGACGGGGAGCGATGTCGGCGGACCGCACGGGAGGGTCAGCGCCGGCACGTGCGCCGCATTGAACGGCCAGGTGTTGGCCAGGATGCGGAGCAGCCGTCCGGACCCCTCGATGAGGGGAGCCGTGGTCCGCACCGCGGGCATCGCCACCACGTCCACGGTGCGGCACGCCCTGTCCATCCGGCGCGCGAAGTCCTGCCGCGCCCGCTCCGCTTCCGCCACCTCGGCCGCCCCGGGCACCGGCACGTCGAACACCGCCGCGAACTCGGCCGAGAACGCCTCCGGCTGCTTCAGCCAGGCCGAACGGTAGGTGGCGGAGATCTCCGCGACGACGATGGGATCGAAGACCCGCGCCATCGTCTCATCGTCCACGGGCAGGGGCACGTCGAGGACGATGGCTCCTGCGTCGCGAAGGTGTCCCAGCGCCGACTCCACGGACTGCGCCACCGTGTCCTGGAGATCCGAGAAGAAATAGCCGCGAGCGACGCCCACGCGCAGGCCGCGGACTGTGTCAGCCGGCCGGCGGCCTGGTCCGTTCCCGGCACGCAGGCGCCGAACACACCGTGACGAGGTCGTCCATCGAACGGGTCAGCAGGCCCGCGTGGTCGAAGGTCGGGACGGCGCCGAGCAGTCCGACGGGTATCGAGCAGACCGTAGGTGGGCTTGAATTCCACGCAGCCGCAGAACGCGGCTGGAATGCGGATGCTCCCGCCCGTGTCGCTGCCCGTTGCCACGGGTGTCAGGCCGGCTGCCACCGCGGCCGCGGACCCGCCGCTCGACCCGCCGGCAATGCGTGACGGATCGCGGGGATTGTGGGTCGTGCCATAGAAGGGATTGACGGTCGTCACCCCGCCGCCGAGCTCGTGGGTGTTCGTCTTGCCGAGCATCACGGCGCCTGCCGCCGCGAGGGTCGCCACCAGCGCGGCGTCGCGCATCGGCACCCGGTCCGCATACAGACGCGACCCGCCGGTCGTGCGTACGCCGGCCGTCTCGAACAGGTCCTTGTGCGCGACGGGCACGCCGGCGAGCGGCCGCTCCCGAAGCGCCGCGCGTCCGGGCATCGTCAACGCCCGGGCCTGAGCCCGGGCCCGCTCGGCCGTGACCGTCACGAAGGCGTGCAGGGCCGGGTCGAGCCGCGCGATGCGCGCGAGGTACGCCTCGACGATGCGCTCGGGTGACAGCGTGCCCTGCTGAACCGCGCGCGCCAGGTCGGCCACCGGACGTGCGGTCACGCCGGTCCCGTCTTCAGCCGGCGCCGCATCCTGCATGGCGCCGCGCAGGGCCGCGGGTGCGAGCGCGTCCGCGGCCCACAGGCAGCCGAGGCGTGCCAGCGCCGCCCGTCTGGTGATCACGTCCGCAGACGATGCCATCCGGCGTGCCGAAGGTCAACGGCGCCCGGGCCCGGCCCGATGGGTAGAATCGTGCGATGCGCCGTCTCGTCCCCCTGATCCTGGCTACGTTGCTCTGCTCGAGTCCTGCCGCGGCAGACCCCGCCGCCCGTCTGCTGCAGCTGGCTTCCATCCCGGGCACGGCCGGCCATGAGGCGGCCGTGCGCGAGGCCATCGAGATGGCGCTGCCTGCCTCGGCACGGGTGCGAGCCGACAACCTCGGGACCATGACGATCCTCCGGCGCGGCAGCGCAGGACCGCACCTCCTGATCGTGGCGCCGCTGGACGAGCCGGGCCTCCTCGTCTCGGCCATCACGAACGACGGCTACCTCCGCGTCCATCGCCACACGCCGGCCCCCGCACACCCGCTCGGCGCGCAGTTCCTGGTGGGGCAGCCGGTGCTGGTCCGCACCGCGAGCGGCCGTGTCGTGCCCGGCGTGACGGCGACGCCGTCAACGCACCTGAACGGCTTTCGCCCGCAGGAGGAGCGTACGCGGATCCAGACGCTGGACGACCTCTGGGTGGACGTGGGCGCGACGTCGCGGGACGAAGCGGCGGCGCTCGGCATTCGCATGCTCGACGCCGTGAGCCTCCGCGAGCGCGCAGCCGACGTCGGCGGCGGACGCGTGGCAGGTGTGGCCGTGTCGTACCGCGCGGCTGCCGCGGCGGTGGTCGAAGCCGTACGGCGCCAGGGCGAGGCGCCGACGCCGCGTCCGCCAGGAACCGTGTCGATTGCGTGGGTGGGGCAGTCGCAATTCGGCAACCGAGGTCTCCTGCGGCTGCTCGAGACGCTCAAGCCCGATCGCGTGGTGATGCTCCGCGGGGGCGTGGCGCCGTCCGATGATGCGGCAGGCTCCGCCGGTGAGCCGGGCCAGGGGCCCGTCGTGGCCGCCTCCGACGCCTACCTCGCCGAGCGTGCGGCCGCGGCTGGCGTCACCGTGCAGACGCTTCCGGCCGAGCGGCTGGCCGTGAACCTGGGCGCCGCCTACGCGCAGACGCCGGTCCACGTGGTCTCGGTGCCGGTGCTCTTCGCGCAGACGCCGGTCGAGATGGCCGATGCGCGCGATGTCGACGCGCTCGCGCGCCTGGTCGGGTCGCTGGCCGGATACGGGCCGCTTCGCGATGCCGACCCCGCGGGCGACGAGCCGGAGCCCGCCTCCGCGGCGCCCGAGGTTCCGGCGGCCGGCGGCGCCGACGAGCTCGAGGGCCGCCTGATGGAGACGTTCTCCGCCATCGCGCGCGAGTACGGCGTGTCCGGGCACGAAGGTCCGGTACGGGACACGATCCTGAAGCGCCTGCCCGCGACGGCGAAGCCGCAGGTGGACGCGAAGGGGAACATCCGCGTCACGATGGGCGAGGGCGCGCGTCCGCTCGTCTTCGTTGCCCACATGGACGAAGTCGGGTTCGAGATCGACGCGATCGAGCCGGACGGCACGATGCGCGTGCGCACACGGGGCGGCATGTACCTGTCGGTGTACGAGGCGCATCCCGTGCTGATTCACACACCGCAGGGGCCCGTCGGGGCCGTGCTCGCGCCGCGGCGCGGCTACGGGGCGGCGACGCGGGCGCAGCCGGAGCTGGACGACCTGCGCGTCGTCACCGGCGCCACGACGCCGGCGGGCGTGAAGGCCTCCGGGCGTTGCGGCCGGCCAGACCGTCACCGTCCGCAAGCAGGTGGTGCGCCTCGCAGGATCCCGAGTCACCGTGCGTGCCATGGACGATCGCGTGGGCAGCGCGGTGCTGGTCGAGGCACTCCGCCTGATCGATGCCGCCGCACTCACCAACCCGGTGACCTTCGTCTGGTCCGTCGAAGAGGAGACGGGCCTGGCGGGCGTCGGCCGTTGCCGAGGAGATGCGGGACGCCAAGGTCCACACGGTGTTCGCTGTCGACACCTTCGTGTCGAGCGACACCCCCGTGGACGGCCAGCGCGTCGCGCTCGCGCCGCTTGGCGGCGGGGCCGTGCTGCGCGGCCTGGACAGCCGGTCGCTGGTCACCCCCGCCACGACCGATCGGATAACGGCCATCGCGGCCGAGGCGACGCTGCCGTTGCAGATTGGCGTGACGTCGGGAGGCACCGATGCCTCGCCGTTCGCGGCAACCGGGGCCATGGACGTGGGGCTGTCGTGGCCCGGGCGCTACTCCCATTCGCCCGTCGAGGTGATGGACCTGAGGGACGCCGCGGCGCTCGTGCGGCTGATCGCCGCGCTGGCGAGCCGCTACTAGGGCGACGATGCGTGGCGTACCCGTCCGCTCGTGGCTGGGACTGCTGATTGTGGCGGCGTGCACCGGAACCGGTTGCAGGCCGCAGGAGGCCGAACCCGTGAAGACCGTGGCGCCATACGGCGCGTGGACCTCGCCGCTCACCGCGGCTCGCGTGACCGCTGGCGCGCTGCGCTTCGGCGAGATGGCCCTCGACGGTGACGACGTCTACTGGGTGGAAGGCCGTGCGTCGGAAGGCGGCCGCTACGTGGTCGTCCGGCGCACGCGCGACGGTCGCACGCTCGACGTGACGCCGGCCGGATTCAGCGCGCGTTCGCGCGTGCACGAGTACGGCGGCGGCGTGCTGGCCGTTCACGATAGCGACGTCTACTTCACCAACTTCGAGGACCAGCGGGTGTAGCGTGCAGCCGAAGGGCGGTGACCCGCGGCCGCTGACCGACGAGGGCGTCTACTTCGCCGACTTGCGCGTGGACCCTACGCACGGGCGCGTGCTGGCCGTCCGCGAAGATCATCGTCAGCCGGGCGAGCCGGCCGCCGCGATCGGGCATCCCGGTGCAGGGCAGCGGCTCACCCGGCGTCGTCCTGGTGTCGGGCGCCGACTTCTACTCCGACCCGGTCGTCTCCCCGGACGGGGGACGCTGGCCTGGCTGCAGTGGAACCACCCGAACATGCCGTGGGACGGTACGGAGTTGTGGACGGCGGCGGTCGGGCCGGACGGTACGCTGGGTGAACGCGTCAAGGTGGCGGGTGGCGCCGACGAGTCCATCTTCCAGCCCGAGTGGTCGCCTGACGGACGCCTCTACTTCGTGTCGGACCGGACGGGGTGGTGGAACCTGTATCGCCAGGGCGCGGGAGCGGGCATCGAGCCCCTGCACCCCATGCAGGCGGAGTTCGGCAAGCCGCAGTGGACGTTCTCCATGGTCACCTACGCGTTCTTCGACGCGCGGCGGCTGGCGGCGACCTACGTCGAGCAGGGCCGGTGGAAGCTGGCGTTCGTCGAGACCGACCCGGTGCGGTGGGAGCCCGTGAACCTGGGCCTCGACGTCCTCGAGTCGATCAGGGCCGACGCACGCGCGCTCTACTTCATCGGCGCCTCGCCGACGACGGCGCCGGCGGTGGCGCAGATGACGCTGGCGGCCATGGAGCCGGAGGTGCTCCGGGCATCCACCAGCGAGCCCATCGACCCGGCCTGGATTGCGGCGCCCGAGCCGGTGACCTTCACGGCGGGTTCCGACGGGCGCGAGGTCCATGCGTTCTACTACGCCCCGCACAATCCCGACTTCGAGGCGCCAGCCGGCGCCCGGCCACCCTTGCTCGTGCTGACGCACGGCGGCCCGACGTCGGCAACCGAGGCGGTGCTCGACCCGGAGGTGCAGTTCTGGACGAGCCGGGGCTTCGCCCTGCTCGACGTGGACTACAGCGGCAGCACCGGGCACGGACGCGCCTACCGCGATCGGCTGAAGGGACAGTGGGGCGTCCTCGACGTCGAGGACGCCGTCGCCGGTGCGCGCGATGGTGGAGGCAGGGCGGGCCGATGGCCAACGTCTGGCCATCCGCGGCGGCAGCGCGGGCGGCTAACACGCTGGCGGCGCTGACCTTCCACGACGTGTTCAAGGCCGGCGCCAGTTACTACGGCATCAGCGACATCGAAGTGCTGGCCCACGACACGCACAAGTTCGAGTCTCGCTATCTCGACTCGCTCATCGGGCCCTACCCGGCCTCGAAGGACGTCTACGCGGCCCGGTCGCCCATTCACGTCACCGACCGGCTGTCGTCGGCCCTCATCCTGTTCCGGGGCTCGACGACAAGGTGGTGCCCCGAACCAGTCGGCGATGATGGCCGAGGCAGCCCGCCGGAAGGGCCTGCCCGTGGCCTACATCACCTACGAGGGCGAGCAGCACGGCTTCCGGAAAGCCGAGAACATCGTCCGCAGCCTCGAGGCGGAGCTCTACTTCTACGGTCGCGTGTTCGGCTTCACGCCCGCCGACCCCATCGAGCCGGTGGCCATCGACAACCTCCCCTGACCCTCTTGGGGGGGCTTGCCCTGGGGCTCGTCGCATGTATATTACTGAATAGTCATATATTCATATATGGAGCGACCGTCATGATCGTGTCCCGCTTCTACGAGCCCGCCATCGCGCAGGTCAGCTACCTCATCGGCTGCGCCGCGACCGGCGAGGCCCTGGTGATCGATCCCAACCGCGACGTGCAGCGCTACATCGACGAGGCCACCCGCGAAGGGCTCACGATCACGCACGTTACCGAAACCCACATCCACGCCGATTTCCTGTCCGGCGCCCGCGAGCTGGCGCAGCGGACCGGCGCGCGCCTCTATCTGTCGGACGAAGGTGACGCCGACTGGAAGTATCAGTTCGCGTCGGAGGGCACGCTCCTCCGTGACGGGGACCGCATCACGGTCGGCCGGATCCTCGTGGACGTCGTGGCCACGCCCGGCCACACGCCGGAGCACATCACGTTCCTGATTACCGACGGGGCCGCCGCCGACCGTCCCATTGCGGCCGCCACCGGCGACTTCGTGTTCGTCGGCGACGTGGGGCGGCCAGACCTGCTGGAACGCGCCGCCAACATCGCCGGCACGATGGAGAAGGGCGCGCACACGCTGTGGGGGAGCCTGCAGGCGTTCAACCGGAACGAGGAATGGCTCCAGATCTGGCCGGGGCACGGCGCGGGATCGGCCTGCGGCAAGGGCATCAGCGCGGTGCCCTACAGCACACTCGGCTACGAGCGGCGCTTCAACTGGGCCTTCAGGATGACCGACGAGGACGCCTTCGTGGAGGCCGTGCTCGCGGGGCAGCCCGAGCCGCCGGCCTACTTCGCCATGATGAAGCGGCTGAACAAGTCGGGCCCGCGCATCCTCGGCGGCTTCCATGCGCCGCCGCGCCTGGACGACACGGTCCTCGCGCGCCTCCTCGCCGGGCGCGCCATCGTCGTCGACACGCGGTCGGCGGGCGAGTTCGCGGCCGAGCACCTGCCCGGAACGCTCAACATCCCGCTCAACCGCTCGTTCGTGAACTGGGCCGGCTGGTTCCTGCCGTACGACGCCGACCTGTATTTCATCGTCGACGACATGACCGAGGCGAATTCCGTCGAGCTGGTCCGCCAGCTCGCCTTGATCGGCCTCGACCGCGTGGCGGGGGTGTTCGACGCCCACACGGTACGGCGTGCGGCGCAGCGCGGGGTGGCGGTGGGGACGGTGCCGCAGATCACGGCCGAGGACCTGGGAGCGATCCCGTCACGGGAGGCGACGGTGGTGGACGTGCGGAACGCCACCGAGTGGGTCGAGGGCCACATACCCGGCGCCCTGCACATCCCGCTCGGGCACCTGCCCGCCCGCCTGGCGGAGGTGCCGGCCGATGGAACCGTTGTCGTGCAGTGCCTCTCGGGCGCGCGGTCGGCGATCGCCGCGTCGGTCCTGCGGCGCGCGGGCCGCACGAACGTCGTGAACCTGGTTGGCGGCTTCGAGGCGTGGCAGAGCGCCGGACACCCGGTGTCCGCGGAGGCGGGCGCATGAGGCACCGCACGCTTTCGCCCGCGCTCCTCGCGGCGGTCGCCGCGCGCTTCAAGGTGCTGTCGGAACCGGCGCGGCTGCAGGTGCTGGACGCCTTGCGGGGCGGGCCGCTGCACGTCAGCGCCCTGATGGAGGCGACGGGGCTGAACCAGGCCAACCTGTCCAAGCACCTGCAGGTCCTGCACGGGCAGGGCCTGGTCGCGCGGAAACGGGACGGGCTCTTCGTCTTCTACGAGGTGGCGGACGACTCGGTGCTCGAGCTCTGCGACCTCGTCTGCGGTGCGGTGGAGGCGCGCGCGCGCAAGGCTGCGCTCGCGCTCCGCTGACGCGTCAGAGACCGAGCATCACCAGCGGCAGCCACCGCCGCAGCTCCTCGATGTGGGGCCGCACGAGCGTGCGATTGGCCTCGGGAATCTCCGGCAGCTTCACCTCGGGCGCCTCGACGCCGGCCTGCGCGGCCCTGTCGCGCACCATGCTCTCCAGCTCGCCCCAGTTCACGCCCTCCGCGAGCTCGATGCCGGCGGCCTCGTAGACACGCGTCCGCACCCAGGAGTACTCGTCCCGCGAGAACCCCTCCGTATTGAGCGCGTCCACGTGGGCGCGGCGTGCGTCGACGAGCAGGGAGCCGAAGTCGGAGAGCATCGTCCCGATCTCGCTGAGTGACAGGTTGCGGCCTCCCGTGCGCGCCGTGTCCTCGAAGGCCCGCGCCCGGGTCTCCAGGTCCTGCCACCGGGGCCCGAGCGTGCTGCGAACGTGCTGCTGGACGGCGAGGAACCGGGTGACCCGGCGGTCGTCGAGCTCTCCCGCGGCCGGCGGGTCGAACGGGTCCTTGTTGGCGATGCGGTCCGACGCGGCGGCCATTTCGCGCGCGTGGTCGGCCCACGCGGTGGCGCCCTCGATCATCGGGCGGGCGGCCCGGTAGCCGAAGAACAGGGCCACGCCGACGGCGATGATGCCCAGCACGATCACCACGAGACAGCCCGCCAGGAGCTTCTTCATGCGGGCAGTGTAGCCGAGATGGCGCACCACCGTTGAACCGGCGTCGCGCGGACGTCATGCAGCCGTCACGCAGCGTTCAAGAGCGGTTGCTAGCGTGGCTGGCCTATGCATGCCAGCCTTGTCTTCCGTTTCGGGGTCGCCTGCGTGCTGACCCTGTTCTCGTTCTCCCCCGCCTGGGCACAGTTCGAAACCGCGACGGTGGTCGGTACCGTCAAGGACTCCTCCGGGGCCGTCGTGCCCGGGGCGAAGGTGACCCTGACCAACACCGCCACCGGCGTCGGCGCCGAACGTGCGAGCGACGCCAACGGCAACTTCGAGTTCTTCACGGTGCGGATCGGCACCTACCTGCTCACCGCCGAGAAGGACGGCTTCTCGATGGCCATCGCCGACAACATCCAGGTCGCGGTGGGCGCCCGCCAGCGCGTGGACATGACGATGGCGGTCGGGTCGGTGACGGAGCGGGTGGAGGTGAGCGCGCAGGCGCTGCTGCTCCAGACCGACTCGTCGGACCGGAGCCAGGTGATCACCGGTGAGCAGACGCGAGCGCTGCCGCTGAACGGCCGCGAGTACTCCGCGCTGGCCCTGCTGTCACCCGGCGTGCGGCAGTCGGCCATCGGCACCGGGGGATTCACCCCGCGTGAGGGCTCGTTCAACGTGAACGGCCTGCGGTCCACGTTCAACAACTACCTGATCGACGGCGTGGACAACAACGCCTACGGCACGTCGAACCAGGGCTACTCGAACCAGGTGATGCAGCCGCCGCCGGACGCGGTAGCCGAGTTCAAGGTGGTCACCAACAACATGAGCGCCGAATACGGCCGCTCGGGGGCGCGACCATCAACGTGGCCTACGCCAGCGGCACCAACCGCATCCGCGGGTCGGCGTGGGAGTTCATGCGGCGCACCGACCTGAACGCCACCGGGTTCTTCAAGCCGTCCACGGGCGTGAAGCCGCAGTTCGACCGCGACCAGTTCGGCGGCGTGCTCGGCGGCCCGATCCTGCGCAACAAGGCGTTCTTCTTCGCCGACGTCGAGCTGTTCCGCCAGACGCGCGGCCAGACGGCCACGACGACCATCGCGACGCTGGACCAGCGCCAGGGCCTCCTGAGCGTGCCGGTGCGCAATCCGCTCACGGGCGTCACCTACCCGGCCGGCACGCCGATTCCGATGACGGCCTTCGCGCGCAAGGTGCTCGGCGAGCTGCCGGATCCGTCCCGGGGCACCGCGACCAACAACCTGGCCATCCTGCAGGAGTTCACCAACGACACCAACAAGGCGGGCGGCAAGGTGGACTTCCAGTTGAGCCCGCGCCTGTCGGCGTTCGGCCGCTACGGCTGGCGCGACGCCAACATCTTCGACACGCCCAACATCCCCGGGCCGTCGGGCGGGGCAGGCAACGCCGAGACCTACGTCACCAACAAGCAGTTCGCCGCCGGCGTCACCTACACGCCGAACGGCCGGTCGCTGCTCGAGATCCGCATGGGCTGGTCACGGACGGTCGCCGGCAAGAACCCCTACGCCCTGTTCAAGGGCCAGGCGCCGGCCGACGAGGTGTACGGCATCACCGGGCTGCCCTCGGACCCGCGCGTCGCGGCCGGGCTGCCCACGCAGCTCATCACCGGCTACTCCGACCTCGGCCGGCAGGCGACCAACCCGCAGTGGCAGTACCCGGAGGTCTGGAACCCGAAGGTCAACTACTCGTGGATTGCGGGCCGTCACTCGCTGAAGTCGGGCTACGAGTACCAGAAGATCTACACCGAGGTGCAGGACGTGAACCCGCTCTACGGCCGCGACCAGTACTCGGGCCAGTTCTCGCGTCCGGCCGGCGCCGCGGCCAGTAACCTCTACAACCTCGCCGACTTCATGTTCGGCCAGCGCTCCACCTACGCGCTCAGCAACATCCTGGTCGCGAACCTGGAGCAGGACATGCACTTCCTCTACCTGCAGGACGACTGGCGCGTGAACGACCGCCTCACCGTCAACCTCGGTCTGCGCTACGAGTACGCCACGCCGTGGGTGGAAGAGAACAACGTGCTCTCGAACTTCGACCCGGACACGCTCAGCATGCGCCTGGCGACGGACGGCTCCCTCGAGAGCCGCTCGACCATCAAGCCCGATCGCAACAACCTCGGGCCGCGCCTGGGCCTGGCCTACACGCTGAACCCCTCCACGGTGGTGCGCGGCGGCTACGGCGTCAGCTACGTCCACTTCCACCGCGCGGGCGGCGCCAACGTCCTGCCCATCAACGGCCCGCAGGTCATCAACGCCGTGGTCGTGCAGACGCCCGGACAGGCGGACTTCCGGACGACCGAGCAGGGGTATCCGGCCGGGCTGACGGACCCGTCCCAGTTCAACCCGCTCGCGGCCAACATCACCTACATGCCGCGGGACTATCACTCGAGCCAGTACAGAGCTGGTTTGCGTCGGTGCAGCGCCAGCTCTGGCCCGGCGCGCTCGTGGACCTGGCCTACGGGGCAACCGCGCCGACGACCTGCTGCTCTTCGCCAACTACAACCAGGCGCGTCCCAACAACAGCGCCGGTACCATTCCGCTGCAGCAGCGGCGTCCGATTCCGGAGTTCGCCGACATCACCTACTCGTTCAACGGCGGGAAGTCGCGCTACCACGCCTTCCAGGCGAAGTTCGACTGGCGCATGGGCGCCGGCGCGTCGATCCTCAGCTCGCTGACGCTGTCGAGGACCGAGGACAACGGCGCCGGTTCGCTGGAGAACCCGAACGGCAACTTCCCGGCGCCGCAGGACATCAACAATCTCGATGCCGACTTCGGCCTCTCCGCCTATCACCAGCCGCACAACAGCACGACGAGCGTGGTGTTCGACCTGCCGGTCGGTCGCGGCCGCCGGTTCCTGTCGGACAGTTCCGCGGTGGTGGACGCCCTGCTGGGCGGCTGGCAGCTCGCCGGCATCAATACCATCACGGCGGGCGAGTCGGTGACGCTCACCTACACGCCGGCAGCCGCCTTCCAGGTGTCGGGCATCCAGCAGGACTTCCGGGGCGCCAACAACTACCGTCCCAACGTGACCGGTGACGTGCTGGTGGCCGACGGGGAGCGTGGCCCCACCAACTACCTCAATCGCGACGCCGTCGTCATTCCGACGGATCCGAGCCAGCCGTTCGGCAATGCGCCGCGCAACAGCGTGCGCGGGCCCCGCTTCTGGTCGATCGACTTCGTGGCGTCGAAGCGGGTGGCGATGCCCTGGCCGAACGGCAACGTGGAGTTCCGCGCCGAGTTCTTCAACCTGCTCAACCGGACCAACTTCCGGGCTCCCAACGGCAACCGGAGCAGCGGCGGCTTCGGCACGATCACCGCGGCCTACGATCCGCGCATCATCCAGTTCGCGCTCAAGGTCGGGTTCAGGCAGGCACACGGCGGTCGAGGGGGCGCCCGGTCATTCCGGGTCCCCTCGGCGCGCTGTCCGGGCGCGGGTGGAGCGCCCGCGTCCGCCGGTTCGGCCTCGACCTGCACGCGGTCGCCCACGCGAATCTCACCGTCCTCGAGCACCTCGCCGAAGACACACCCGCCCAGGGCGCCGAGAGCCCGGCGCGCAGGCCGGGCGCGGCGTCGTCCATCTGTTCGCACGGCCGCGTTTCGCCGTAGATCCGAAGCCGCAGGCCGCCGATGCGGAGCACGCGCCCACGCGTGCCGGCCAGGTCCACGCCGCTCACCAGCCGGTTGGCGCGACGCGCGCGCGGGGGCGGCGGCGCAGGCAGCGACGCGACGACCTGGTTCCACGTCTCGAGTGAGAGGACGGTCACCTGGCGCTTGCCGCCCTGGTTGGCGTTGCCCACCAGCCCGCGGCCGGCCCGGACCCGGGCGGTGTCGCACGGATCCATCGGGCCGCCCTTCATCCGCTTGATCCAGATCTGCTCGAGTCGCCCGGTCATCGCGCGTCAGGCTACTACACCGATTCGTGGCCGTGTGCGCCCTCATGCCTCAGGTGGGTTGAGACATCCGAAGACACGTGGTCCAATACACGGTCGTGTTCAGGCGCGTGAACCTTGTCCGAAGTGTCTTCATTTGTCTCTGGATCGCGGGGCTGGCCGCGACCCTTCAGGCGCAGTCCGCCGGTCAGCAGAGCAGCGTGGAAGGCGTGACCGGTGGCGGCAGCGCCGCGACCCCGCTCGAAGAGCTCGTGGACGGCCCCCCGCCGCCTGTGCCGCCCGAGGTCATCAACCGCGATGACTCCGGGAATGCCACCATCCGGGCCATGCCCGCGCCCTCGCCGCTCATCATCGACGGCGTGCTCGACGAGGCCCCGTACCGGGACGTGCCGGCGATGTCCGGCTTCATCCAGCAGGAACCCAACGAGGGCCAGCCGGCCAACGACCGGACCGAGGTCTGGATCTTCTACGACAGCAAGAACCTGTACGTCGGCGCGCGCATGTGGGAGAGCGAGCCGGACCGCCGGGTGACGAGCGACCTCCGGCGCGACAGCTCGAACATGTACAACAACGACCACGTTGCCCTCCTGATCGACACCTTCTACGATCGGCGCAACGGGTTCGGGATGTCGTCGAACTCCGAGGGCGGCATGTTCGACTGGGTGGTCACCAACGAGCAGCCGAACAACAACTTCAACCCGCTCTGGATCGTCCGCACCGCGGACTTCGACGGCGGGTGGACCGCGGAGTTCTCGATCCCGTTCCGGTCGCTGCGCTACCGCGAAGGCGCCACCGTCTGGGGCTTCAACGTGCGCCGCATGGTGCGCTGGCGCAACGAGCTGACCTACCTGAACCCGGTGCCCCGCTCGTGGGGACGGCGCGGGCTGTCGAAGGTGTCCTCGGCGGCGTCGATGGTGGGCATGCGCATGCCCGAGGGCACCATCAACCTCGACGTCAAGCCCTACGTGCTCGGGTCCAGCGTGACCAACCGGACGGTGTCGCCGGCCCTGGACAACGACGGCAACGCCGAATGGGGCGTCGATGCCAAGTGGGGCCTCACGCAGACGCTCATCGCGGACTTCACCTACAACACCGACTTCGCCCAGGTCGAAGACGACGAGGCCCAGGTCAACCTCACGCGCTTCAGCCTGTTCTTCCCGGAGCGACGGGACTTCTTCCTCGAAGGCCAGGACATCTTCTCGTTTGGCGGTACCGGCGGTGGTGGCGGCGGGGGCGGCGGTGGTGGCGGAGGTGGGGGCGGCGGCAACAACAACGTCGCGCCGATCCTCTTCTATTCACGGCGCATCGGCCTCGACGATGGCACGGTGGTGCCAATCCTGGCGGGTGGGCGGCTGCTGGGACGTTCGGGCCCCTACAACGTCGGCGTGCTGAACATGCAGACCCGCGACGTCCCGGAGGCCGGCAAGCTCGGGACGAACTTCTCGGTGCTCCGTCTCACGCGAGACGTGCTGCGGCGCAGCCGCATCGGCGTGATGGGCACGGCGCGCAACCCGGCGTTTGGCGCCACCGCCAACAGCTACACCTTCGGCACCGACGCGCAGTTCCAGCTGTACGACAACGTGAACATCGTCAGCTACTACGCGAGGACCGAGACGCCGGGGCGCACCGGCGACCAGAGCAGCTACCGGGGGCGCTACGACTGGAACCACGATCGCTGGGGGGTGCAGGGCGAGCACCTCAGCGTGGGGGAGGACTTCAACCCGGAGGTCGGATTCCTCCGCAGGCGGGCGTTCCGGCGGTCCTTCGGCCAGTTCCGCTTCAGCCCCAGGCCCGCACAGCCCTCGGCCGTGCGGAAGTACTCCTACGAGCTGTCGCTGGACTACATCACCGGTCCCGGCCGGAAACTCGAGACGCGCGAGGCGCAGGGCACCACGCGAGTCGAGTTCAACAGCGGCGACCAGGTGAGCCTCGAGGTGACGCGCAGCTTCGAAGGCCTGATCGAGCCGTTCGAGATCGGTGGCGACGTGATCGTGCCGGTCGGCAACTACTCGTTCACGCAGACGAAGCTGAACTACGACTTCGGCCAGCAGCGGCGGGTCAACGGGCGCCTCACGCTGGGTACCGGCACCTTCTTCGACGGCACGCTGCGCGAGGTGACCTGGCGCGGCCGCGTGGAGATGGGGCCGAACTTCCTGCTGGAGCCGACCGTCTCGTGGAACCAGGCGAAGCTGCCGTGGGGGGACTTCACGACGAAGCTCCTGACCGGCCGCTTCACCTGGACGATGACCAACCGCCGGTTCTTCTCGGTGCTGGCGCAGTACCAGTCCGCCACCAACACGATCAGCACGAACGCGCGGTTCCGGTGGGAGTACGTCCTCGGCAGCGAGCTCTTCGTCGTCTACAGCGACGGCCGCGACACCTTCGGCCCCGGCCGCCCCACGCTGTCGAACCGCTCGTTCATCGTGAAGGTGACGCGCCTGCTCCGCTGGTAGGCTTCGTGCCCTCCGTGTATTCAGTAGGGCACCGGAATGCGCCGGTCGCTCGTCCGCATGTCCTCCTGGATCAGCGCCAGGAGCGCGCGTGCGACCGGGCCGGGCCTGCCGTCGCCGATGGTGCGGTCGTCCCAGGCCACGATCGGCGCGACCTTCACGGAGCTGCCGAGCAGCAGCATCCGCGCGCGTCGAGCGCGTCGGCGACCGAGAGGTCGGCGACCTCGACGCCGGTGATGAGCCCCTGCTCGACCAGCGCCGGCGCCAGCTCCAGCGCGCGCCGCGACGTGCAGCCCGCCAGGATGTGATCGAACCGCGGATGGCGCAGCACGCCGTCGCGGCCGACGAACGCCACGTTCATGTTCGAGCTCTCACCCACGTGGCCGTTGGCGTCCAGGAACACGCCGTTGTCGAAACCGGCCGCCTTCGCCTCCATCTGCATCAGCACGTTGGGCAGGTAGTTGGTGCTCTTGGTCACCGCGTAGAGCGACGGCTTGATGGGGTAGGTGGTGGTCATCACCCGCAGGCCGTCGCTGTACCAGCGATCCGGATAGGCGAGCCCGCCGAACACCATCACGAAAAACCCCGGCTGGGCGCCCGCCGCCGGGCTCAGCTCGAGGCTGCCGGGTCCGGACGACAGCCAGTACCGGATGCTGCCGTCACGCCGCCCGCTCGCGGCGACCGTGCGGATGATGATGTCCCGCATCTCCTCGCGGGTGCCCGGCAGCGCCAGCTTCGAGTGATCGGCCGAGCGGATGAAGCGATCGAGGTGGGCGTCCGTGTCGTAGATGTGGCCGTCAACCAGGCCTGCGGTGTCGAAGATCCCGTGGCCGCGGTGCACCATGTGGTCGTCGAACGGAATGACCATGAGGGCCGGGTCGGTGACGACGCCTCCGAGCTGGCTCGAGTAGAACGCGGTGAACCCGACGGGCTGCGCCTGCCGCAGCTGCCTGAGCGCGGCGAGCACGGCATCGGTGTCGAGAATCGGCAGGCTGGTGGTGGTCGCCATGACCACTCACTCTAGCAAAAGGCAACAGGGGAACAGCAAAGGCAGAAGGCAGAAGGCA
This sequence comes from Vicinamibacterales bacterium, assembly GCA_041394685.1. Classification (GTDB taxonomy): domain Bacteria; phylum Acidobacteriota; class Vicinamibacteria; order Vicinamibacterales; family UBA2999; genus VFZN01. The sequence continues at coordinate 40,038 of JAWKHU010000041.1, read as the reverse complement.
AAAGGCAAAAGGCAGAAGGCAGAAGGCAGAAGGGGGGGAAGGCAAGTCTGAATTCAGAATGCAGAATTCAGAATTCAGAATGCCGGAATTCGCACCCGGCACCCTGCACCTCTGCACCCCGCACTCGCACCCGGCACCCCTTCGGCACCAGGCACCCGGCACCTCTGCTCAGCGCCTCTCCACCCGCACGCCCCCGTTGTGGGTCTCCACCCGCACCCGGGGGCCGCCGGTGCCCAGGCGGGTCGAGATGCCGCGGCGGGGTGTCAGCTCGCCGGTGAGCGTCAGCGGATAGTCGAAGCGGAAGCCTCCGTTGACCGTCCGGGTTTCGAGCTGGGCGTTGTAGGTCTCGGGAATGGCCAGCGTCACGCCGCCGTTGGAGGTCTCGACATCCAGGCCCTCGCCCTCCCACTGCGTGCCGCCCAGGCCACGCGCAGCCCCCCGTTGCGCGTCCGGCCGACGACGCGGCCGGCCAGGTCGCTGAGGCGGACGCCGCCGTTGGTCGTGTCGAAGGTGATCGTGCCGGTGACGCCAGCCACCGAGATCCCGCCGTTGCGCGCGTTCAGGTCGAGATCCGTCCGGCGCGGCACGCTGATGCGGTAGCTGACCGACCAGCCCTCGCGCCCGCTGGTGGAGGGCCCCGACGCGGTAACCCGTCCGCTGCCGGTCTGGATCTCCACGCCGCTGGCAAGCTGGCGCGCGGCCGCCTCGTCGCGGGCGTGGGACGAGACCACGGCGCGAACCAGCACGTCCGAGCCGTCCCAGCCCTCGACCCGGATGCCCCTGTTCCGGTTGGCGTCCACCGACAGCGGACCCGCCGGCAGGCGGACCTCACGCACCTCGCAGTGCCGGTAGCGGTCGTCGTCCGGCCCGATGTCCTGGCAGGGGTTGGCGTCGATGGGCTGCTGGTCGGTCCAGGCACCGCCGTCACGGCCGCGATAGCCCCAGGCCTCGCGGCGGATGCGCCGCGCGACCCGTGTGCGGATGCGTTCGGCCTGGCGCTCGGCGCGCACCGCGACGCGGTCCGCCGAGCGTTCGACGCGACGCGCCACGGCGTCGGCCGCGCGCTCGGCCTCGAGGGCGGCTCGTTCGGCCACGCGGTCGCTCCGGGTCGAGACCCGCTCGGCAATCCGCTCCGCCGCCCGCACGGCGCGGTCGACGGCCCGCTCGATCTGGGCGCCGATGTCTTCCGCCCAGCTCGAGTCGGCGCGGCGTCCCGCATGCCACTCGAACGGCTGCTGGGCCACGGGGGCCGCGGCCAGTCCGGCCAGGATCGCCAGCGTGAACAGGATGCGCAGGGCCATCGTTTCGTCTCCTCGAAAGTCGTTCGAGGAGATTGGACGAGAGTCGGGGCCCTGAGGTTGCTCTGCCCACGTGCGTGGGCCGCTCCGGGCGAGTGGCCCCGAGGCGCCGCTAGGTCTCGACCGGCCGGGCCGGGTCGGAGCTCCACTCGCTCCAGGAGCCGGGGTAGATGCGGGATCCCGTGAGCCCCGCGACCTCCATGGCCAGCAGGTTGTGGCAGGCCGTCACGCCCGACCCGCAGCACATCACCACGTCCGCGGGCGTTCGTCCCTGGAGCACGGCTTCCCACTGGCGCCGCAGCTCGTCGGCCGGCTTGAAGGTCTTGTCGGCCGCGAGGTTGTCCTGGAAGAAGTAGTTGCAGGCGCCGGGATGTGACCGCCAACGGCGTCGAGCGTTTCGTTGATGCCCCGGAAGCGTTCCGGGGAGCGGGCGTCAACGAGCAACCCGTCGTGGCCGCCGCTCAGCTGGTCGGCCGTCAACCGCCAGTCGTCCCGCACGGCGGGCACGAAGGTCACGGGTGTGGGCGTCACGCGGCCGGGCTGGAGCGCGTGACCCCTCGGCCACCCACCGGGCCAGGCCGCCGTCGAGCACGGCCACGGCATCGTGGCCCATGTAGCGCAGCATCCACCAGAGCCGGGCGGCGAACATCCCGGAGTCCGCGTCATAAGCCACGACCTGGGTCTCGGGGCCGATACCCATGGCGCCGAACCGCGCCGCCATCTCCTCCACGGTGGGGAGGGGGTGCCGGCCGCTGGATCCGGTCTTCGGCCCCGACAGGTCCCGGTCCAGGTGCGCGTAGCGGGCGCGTGGCACGTGCCCGGCCACGTACTGCTCCTCGCCCGCGGCCGTGTTCGCCAGGTCGAACCGGCAGTCGATGACCACCCAGCGCGGGTCTCCCAGGTGGCTGGCCAGGTCGGCGGCCGTGATCAGCGTTCTGTGCATGACATTCCGGAGCGGTTCCCGATCCTCTGCCGCGGGTGCCCATCCGCGCGCACGCGAAGCATACGCCGCCGGGCCTGCCGCATGCACGCCCTTTGGTCACGCCCGTGCCGGCGCCGGGCGGCCCCGGGCCGCCGGCTCAGTCGCGCAGGGCGGTGGCCAGCTGGTGCAGGAAGAGCCCCACGTCGGTGACGATCCCGACCGTCTGGGTGGATCCGCGGTCGGCCAGCTTGGTGACCACGGCCGGGTTGATGTCGACGCAGACGACCTTGACCCACGAGGGCAGCATGTTGCCGACGCCGATGCTGTGGAGCATCGAGGACAGCATGACCACCGTGTCCACCTCGTCGAGCGCGGCCGCGTACGCGTCCTGCGCCGCAATCAGGTCCATCACCGTCTCGGGCAGCGGACCATCGTCGCGAATGGAGCCGGCGAGGACGTAGGGGACACGGTGCACGTGGCAGGCGTGCATGATGCCGCGCGTCAGCAGCCCCGATTCGACGGCCGGGCCGATGCCGCCGGCACGGCGGATCGCGTTGATCGCGCGCATGTGATTGCGATGGCCGTGCTCCACCGGATGACCGGAGCCGAGGTCGATGCCGAGCGACGTGCCCGACAGTGCCACCTCGACGTCGTGCACGGCCAGGGCGTTGCCCGCCAGCACGACCTGCACGTAGCCGCGCTCCACCAGCTCGCAGAAGTAGTCGCTGCCGCCGGTGTGCACCACGACGGGCCCGGCCACGAACGCGATCCGGCCGCCGCTGGCCCGCGCCCGCCTGAGCATACCCGCCACGCGCGCGACGGCGGTCTCGACCCGCCGCTCCGACGACACCTCGTTGCTCATGAAGCCGAACGTCGGCTTCTCGCGCGACTGCAGGTCGGGCTGCACGCGCACGCCCTGCATGCCGCAGACGATGAGGTCGCCGGCGCGGATGTCACGAATCTTCCGGCAGGCCGCCACGCCGTCGTGCACGACGACGGCGGCGTCCATCCGCTGGTGGGCGACCACGACCCAGCGGCCGTCGAGGGCGACGGACGTGCGGTGGTTCGTCGTGGAGTAGAAGTCGTCGGGGGCGGCGCCGTCCATGTCGGCGGCGCGGAGGACGGCATCGGGCGCCCCCTTGACGTAACAGCCGAACACCGAGAGCTTCGCGAGCAGCGACTCCAGCGAGCTCGTCGTCGGCGCGTCGAGCTTGAGGACGAGCCGGGACGGCGACTCGTTGGTGCGCCCGACTTCGAGCTTGAGGATCTCGTACTCGGCCGGGTGCTCGACGATGGTCGTGAGGATCGACTGCAGGTTGCCGGAGTCGATCAGGTGGCCGTCGGCCTCGACCGTTTCAGCGTACATGGGCGTCTCGGCGCCGGCACACCCGCACGCCGGATCAGAGGCCCTGCTGCAGCGCCGCGATGCGGGCTTCGAGCGGAGGGTGCGTGGACATCAGCGTCGCCCAGCTCGAACGGCCCGAGATCTTCATGGTGTTCAGCGCCGGGTGCGAGGTGTCGATCATCCGGGTGTTCTGCTGCAGCCGCTGGAGCGCGCCGATCATCTTGTGGCGGCCGGCCAGCGCGCCGCCGCCGGCATCGGCCCTGAACTCGCGGGCCCGCGAGAACCAGGCCACGATCATCATGCCGAAGATGCCCAGCACGATCTGCAGCACGATGACGGTCATCAGGTACACGGCGCCGGACATCCGCTCGTCAACCGCATTGCGGAGCATGCCGGCGATGATGCGCGCGAAGAACATGACGAACGCGTTCACGACGCCCTGGATGAGGGTCATCGTCACCATGTCGCCGTTCCTGATGTGCGCCACCTCGTGGGCCAGCACGCCTTCGACCTCGTCGCGCGACATCGCGCGCAGCAGGCCCGACGACACGGCCACCAGGCTTCGCCGCTTGCTGGGGCCCGTCGCGAACGCGTTGACTTCCGGCGAGTTGTAGATGCCGACCTCGGGCATCGGGAGGCCCGCGCGATCGGTGAGGAGATGGACCGTCGCGAACAACCAGTCCGCGTCGGCGTTGCCCGTCTGGCCGTTCACCAGCGAGACGCCCATCGCCTGCTTGGCGATGAACCGCGACATCTGGAGCGAGATGAACGCGCCGCCCATGCCCCAGACCAGGCAGAACAGCAGCTGGCCCTGCAGCCCGCCATGCCCCGAATCCCCAGGATGCTGAGGACGATGGACAGCGTGACCATGATGGCCACGTTGGTCGCCGCGAACAGGAGGATGCGTCTCATGATCCCACTATACCGCTGACCTTGGCCTCAGCGGACCGCCGCGTACCCCTCGGCCAGCTTCTTGCGCGCGGCCTCCACCTCGCGGTGGAACACGAACAGCGCGTCGGCGTTGGCGGCCGCCTTGTCCGTGAAGTTCCAGGTCTTGCCGCCCTTCTGCTTCACGCGCAGGTTCTTCTCCATGTAATCGACGGCAAAGGTCTCGACCTGCGCGAAGGGCAGCGTGAACGCGTCGTTGGCGTTGCTGGTCTCGTAGGCCAGCCCGTCCACCGTGGCGACGAGCGTGCCCTCGCAGCTCCCCATGCCGTGCTTGTGGGTGACCGGAATGCGCTGGTTGAGGCGGACCTCGCGGAAGCGCAGGTTGACCGGGTTGTTTCCAGGCTCCAGGTCCACGCGGCGCTCGATGCCCTCATAGCCGTCGGCGGTCAGCTTCAACTGCTTGGCCCCTGGCTCGAGCCGTTCGAGCCGGAGGGGCGTCGTGCCCACGTACTGACGGTCGACGAAGACCGAGGCACCGGGCACGTCGCTCTCGAGCACGAGCGTGGCCAGGGTGGGCGCCGCAGGTTCGGCAGGCGCGGGCTCGGGCTCGGGCGCGCGGGCCACCGGGGCCTTGCGGACCGGCGCGCGGGAAGGCTCCGGCTCGGGCGCGGGCGACTCGGGCTCGGCCTTCGGCGGCGGCGCCGGCTCGGCGGCAGCCGGCTCGGCCGTCGCGGCCGGCGGGGCGTTGGGCGCGGGCTGCTCCCAGAGGTAGAAGACAGCGCCCACGACGAGGAGCAGCACGGCGATCGCGGTGACGACGAGTCTCACACGCGAATCGTAGCATTCCCCTCGCACCAGGATCGCGCCCGCCATGCGGCGGGCCGCGCCGCCTCGACAGCGCGATCGGCGGGATCATCCATAATTCCGTCGTGACCATCCTCTGCCTCGCGTCGTACTTCAAGGGCCTCGACTTCCTGCGTGAAGCGCATCGGCTCGGCTGCCGCGTCCTGCTCGTCACGTCCGAGAGCCTTCGTGACGCCGGCTGGCCCCGCGAGTGCCTCGCAGAGGTGTTCACCGTGCCGGACGTCAACAAGCAGTGGAAGATGGACGACCTCATCCTGGGCGTCAGCCACCTCGCGCGGCGCGAGGCCATCGACCGCATCGTGCCGCTCGACGACTTCGACCTCGAAAAGGCCTCGGCCCTGCGCGAGCACATGCGCGTGCCCGGCATGGGCGAGACCACCACGCGTCACTTTCGCGACAAGCTCGCCATGCGGGTGAAGGCGGCCAGCGACGGCCTCCCGGTCCCGGGCTTCGTCCACGTGCTCAACGACGAGCGCATCCGCGCCTTCTGCGCGCGCGTGCCGCCGCCCTGGTTCCTCAAGCCCCGCCTGCAGGCCGGCGCCATTGGCATCCGCAAGATCGAGCACGAGGAGGCGCTCTGGGCCGCCATTGCCGAGCTGGGCGACCGGTCGTCGTACTACCTGCTCGAGGCGTTCGTCGCCGGGGACGTCTTTCACGTCGATTCGATCGTCTATGAACGAGAGGTGCGGATGGCGGTGGGCTGCCGGTACGGCACGCCGCCCTTCGACGTGTCCCATGGCGGAGGGGTGTTCACCAGCATGGTCCTGGAACGCGGCACGGCGCTCGATCGCGAACTGCTGGAGTTGAACCGCCGGGTGCTCAGCTCGCTGGGCCTGGTGCGCGGCGTGTCGCACAGCGAGTACATCCGCGCGCAGGACGGCACGCTGGTCTTCCTGGAGACGTCGGCCCGCGTGGGCGGCGCCCACATCGCGGACCTCGTCGAGGCGGCGACGGGCCTCAACCTGTGGGCCGAGTGGGCGCGCATCGAGATGGCGGGCGGCGAGGGCCCCTACGACGTCCACGCGCCGCGTGACGAGTACGCGGGGCTCCTGGTGTCGCTGGCGCGGCAGGAGCATCCGTCTACCGACGCCTATGCCGACCCCGAGGTCGTGTGGCGGCTCGACAAGCGCCACCACGCAGGCCTCATCGTCCGCTCATCGTCGTTCGAGCGGGTGCAGACGCTCGTGGAGGACTACCGTGGTCGATTCGAAGCCGACTTCCTCGCGACGATGCCGGCACGGGAGCAGGCGGTTGAGTGAGGTGCAGAGTGCCTCGTGCCGGGTGCCGAGTGCGGTGCGGGGTGCAGGGTGCGTCGTGCGGGTGCAGGGTGCGGGTGCCGGGTGCAAGGTGCGGGTGCAGTGTGCGGGGAACCGCTGAGTGCGGCCGCACCGTGGCGAGAGGACGTGCACCGGCCGTGAGGTAACGGGCGCAGCCCGCAAGCCCCCAAGTCCCCAAGCCTTCAAGCCCTCAGGTCCCCAAGCCTTCAGGTCCTCAAGCCCCCAAGCCCCAGGTCCCAAGCCCCAGGTCCCAGGTCCCAAGCCCCAAGAGAACCCCATGACACTCCGAACACGCCTTCTGGTCATCGTCGGATGGTCGTTCGCGGCCGCGCTGGGAGCGGCGCAGTCGGTCCCGGCCGAGTGGTCGCAGTGGCGCGGGCCGAACCGGGATGGCGTCTCGCCCGAAACGGGACTGCTCGAGCAGTGGCCCGCGGCCGGGCCCCGGCTGGCCTGGCAGGGGACGGGCGCCGGCACCGGCTTCTCCTCGTTCTCCACGTCGGGCGGCCGGCTCTACACCATCGGTGCACGCGACAGCGTCGAGTACGTGATGGCCTTCGACCGCGCCACGGGCAAGAAGCTGTGGGAGACGCCGAACGGGCGGCGCTTCCGCAACGAGCAGGGCGACGGGCCGCGCAGCACGCCTACGGCCGATGGGACCGTCGTGTACGCATTTGGCGGCACAGGTGAGCTCACGTGCCTCGACGCGGCCACCGGCCGGCGCATCTGGTCCATCGACGTCGTCCGGCAGTTCGGTGGCGTGACGCCCTACTGGGGCTATAGCGAATCGCCACTCGTCGTCGGCGATCGGATCGTCTTCGCCGCCGGCGGGCGCCGGGCCGCCATCGTCGCGGTGGACAAGACCGACGGCCGCGTGTTGTGGCAGCAGCCGGGCGACGAGGCCGGTTATTCCTCACCGGTGCTGCTGCGCACCGGGAGCCTGCAGCAGGCGGTGTTCTTCACCGCGTCCCGTGGCATGGCCGTGGACCCCCGCGACGGCCGCCTGCTCTGGTCCTACGACCGCGCCTCCAACCGCACGGCCAACATCGCCACGCCCATCGTCCGGGGCAACCGCGTGTTCTTCTCGTCCGACTACGGGACCGGCGCGGCACTGGTGGAAGTGCGCGCGGCCGGCAACCTGGCGTCGGCGGAGGAGGTGTATTTCACCCGCGACATGCGCAACCACCACGCCAGCTCGGTTCTCGTAGGCGACCACGTCTACGGCTTCAACAGCAGCATCCTCACGGCGCTGGCCTTCGACAGCGGTGAGGTGGCGTGGCGCGACCGCAGCGTCGGCAAGGGCTCGCTCATCTACGCGGACGGACACCTGCACCTGTTCAGCGAGCGTGGCGTCGTCGGACTGGCCGACGCCTCGCCAGAGGGATACCGGGAACGCGGACGCTTCACCCTGCAGACCGGCAACGCGCCGACGTGGAGTCACCCCATCATCACGAACGGCCTGCTGATCCTCCGGGGACCAGGACCGGCTGTACGCGCACGACATCCGCAGGTGACCCCGGCAGGCGGCGGCGTGGCAGAATCGTGGCGGTGAGCCTGCCGCACGTCGTCCGCATCGCTCCGCGTCGTCGGTGCGTGCGCGGCGTCGCGGGCGTCGTGGTCCTGGGTCTCGTGCTGCTCGCCGGGTGCGCACCCCGCTCGCGTGCTCCTTCGGCCGTTCCCGCATCGCCGGTCCGCCTGTCGCTCGTCGGCAGCGTGGTCTTTCCGCCGGGCGATCTCGCCAACCGTCTGCACGTGCTCGGCAGCGTGTCAGGGCTGGCCCGTGACCCCGTCAGCGGACGCTATCTCGCGGCCATCGACGACCGTCAGCCGGCGCGCCTAGTGTGGCTCGACGTGCGCTACGACGGCGCCCTGCACGTCGTGCCCGGCGACATCGTGACACTGACGCCGGGACCCGGGACCGACGCGCGGCGCGTGACGGCCGCCGATCTCGAGGGGCTGGCGGCCCTGCCGGACGGGACCTTCGTGGCGAGCGAGGAGGGGCACCGCTCGACCGGGGCGCCCGGGCAGCCTCCGGCCGGCGACTGGCCCATCGCCCTCATCTCCATCGATCGGGCGCTCACGGCCACGCGCATCGACGAGTGGCCGGCCGCCTTCGCGCTGGGCCCCGCAGGCGGGGGGCTTCGCGACAACCAGGGCGCGGAGGCCCTGACCGCGACACCGGACGGGCGGCTCATCGCCGGGCTCGAACAGCCGCTCTACACGGATGCCGACGCCATGGATCGCAACGGCAGGCCCTTCGGCGGCGGCCGCGGCGGCCCCGGCCGTCTCGTGGAGTTCGTGCGCACCGGGAGCGGCTGGTCCGCGCGCCGGCAGTGGATCTACCCGATCGCGCCAACCGCGGTGCGCGAGGGCCTCGACGACATCTGTGACGATGGGGAGAACGGCCTGACGGACGTGCTCGCCCTCGACACCACGCGGTTCCTGTCGCTGGAGCGGGCGTGCCTGGTGGACCGGACGACGCGGCGGGTGCGCAACACGGTGGTCGTGTCCCTCGTGGACGTCTCGTCGGCCGACGATGTGTCGGGCCTCGCGTCAGCGAGAGGCGCCACCGCCAGGCCGGCGGCCAAGACACCCGTCCTCGACTTCGACACGCTCATATCCAGCCTGCCGCCGGAACTGGCGCTCCTCGACAACTTCGAGGCGCTGGCCTTCGGCCCTCCGCTGCCGGACGGCACGCGCACCCTGCTCGTGGCCTCGGACGACAACTTCCGCGCCACCCAGCACACGGCGTTTCTGTTGTTCAGCATCAACTTCTGACTTCTGAATTCTGACTTCTGAATTCTGACTTCTTAATTCAGACGTCGACCATCTTGTATCCGACGCCGCGTACCGTGAGCAGGAACCGCGGCTTGGTGGGGTCGTCCTCGAGGTACCTGCGCAGGCGCACGATGAAATTGTCGATGGCGCGGGTGTCGGTGTCTTCGTGAAGGGCCCAGACGTTCTCGAGGATGGCCTTCCGCGAGACGGCCTTGCCGGCGTTGCGGATCAGGTACGCGAGCAGGTCGCTCTCCATCTGCGTCAGCTGGTAGGTCTGGCCGCCGACGCGAAGCTCCAGGGCGTCGAGATCGAGCGTGCGGTCCTGCACCCGCAGCACGTGTGCGGGGTCCGGTTCGTGCGGGCCTGAGCGGGCCCACTGGCTGCGCCGCAGCAGCCCGCGGACGCGCGCCAGCAGGATGGCCAGCTCGAAGGGTTTCGGCAGGTAGTCGTCGGCCCCCGATTCGAAGCCCTTGAGGACGTCTCCGGACGGCCGCGGGCCGTCAGCATCAGCACCGGGACGTACTCGCCGGCGTCTCGCAGGGCCCGGACCACCTGGAAGCCGTCCTGCCCCGGCAGCATGACGTCGAGGATGACGGCATCGTACGCCCCGCGCGAGCCGAGCAGCCGCGTCAGCGCGATGTCGCCGTCGCCGTCCACGTCCACCGCATGGCCATCGGCCTCGAGGTTGAAGCGCAGGCCGTCGGCAATATGGGCTTCGTCTTCGACGACGAGGATGCGGGGCATGGGGAGGGGAACGGCGGAGTCGGAATTCAGAAGTCAGAATTCAGAAGTCAGAACGGAGGATTCAGAAGTGCCCGTCATGCCGGGTGCGGCGTGACGGCCACGTCCGTGGCCTCCGCCTGGTGCTCGGAGCGGGGAGTTCCAGGGTGAAGGTGGCGCCCTCGCCTTCGCCTTCGCTGTGGGCGAAGACGCGGCCGCCGTGCTGGCGCGCAATCGATTTGACGATGAAGAGGCCGAGGCCGGTGCCCTTGATCTTGTAGCCCCTGGACTGGAAGCGGTAGAAGCGGTTGAAGATGCGGCGCAGCTGCGAACGCGGGATGCCGACGCCGCGGTCGCGGACGCGCACCCAGACGCTGTCGGGCGCCGGCGCGGCCACTTCCACCGTGACCTGCACCTTGTCCAGCGAGATTTCACCGCGTTGTCCAGCAGGTTCGACAGCGCCGTCCGCAACTCGTCGGCGTCCCCGTCCACCAGCAGCGGCTGGGCGGGCGCGGTCGTGGCCAGCGTCACCGCGCCGTCCGGGAGATGGTGCCGCCGCCGGGTCGTCTCGGCGCACTCGGCGGCGAGCGCGCACATGTCGACGGCCGACCGGTGCGCCAGCTGAGTGCGCGATCCGGCCACGCCGGCCCGCAGCACCTGATCGACGGTGTGGTGCAGGCGGTCGGCGTCGGCCAGCATCACCTGGTAGAACTCACGGCGCTGCGCCTCGCCCACCTCGCGCGCCTGCAGCGTTTCCAGGTACAGCCGAATCGACGCAATCGGGGTCTTGAGCTCGTGCGTCACCGCGTTGATGAACGCGTCGTGCTGCTCGTTGCGCCGCAACTCCCGCACCAGGAATACCGTGAACACCACGATGCCGGCGATGATCAGCGAGAAGGCCAACACCCCCAGGACGAGCGGCAGCACGCTGCTCGCGTTGACGAGGATCCAGCCCACGTTCAGCGACACGGCCGCCGCCACGAGGACGACGCACAGGACGATGAACACGACGACCGCGGTCTGGCGGCGGGTCATGGGAAATCACGATAGGAGATGGCAGGGGAGAATGCAAAGGCAGAAGGCAGAAGGCAGAAGGCACAAAAGGGAGGGCAGCGTCCTTGGCAAAAAGGAAAGGGCGCCGTAGCGCCCTCTCTTTCTGCCTTGTGCCTTTTGCCTTGTGCCTTTTGCTTTGGGCCTTGGGCCCTTTGCCTTCGGCGGTCGCGCCGCTACGCCGCCTCTTCCTCGAGGGCCTGGTTGAGCTTGGCCACCTTGATCTGCGTGGCGAGGCCGAGGAACTCCAGGACCTTGATGCCCATCCAGTTGATGTCGATCTCGTACCAGGCCAGGCCGTGGCGGGCCGACACGGGGTGGGCGTGGTGGTTGTTGTGCCAGCCCTCGCCCCAGGTGAACATCGCCACCCACCAGTTGTTGGTCGAGTCGTCGCGCGTCGCGAAGCGGCGCGAGCCCCACAGGTGCGTGGCCGAGTTCACCGCCCACGTGCAGTGCAGGCCGAACACCGTCCGGAAGAACACGCCCCACAGCACGTAGGGAAGGCCGCCGAAGGCGAGGAGGCCGAGGCCGACCACCACCTGCGGCACCCAGTGCCAGGTGGTCAGCGCCACGTGGAAGGGGTCCTTGCTGAGATCCGGGACGTAGCGCTTCAGGATGTGGGTGTCGTGATGCATGGCCTTGCCGGTCATGATCCACCCCATGTGCGCCCAGTAGGTGCCCTCGCGCGGCGAGTGCGGGTCGCCCTCGTGGTCCGAGTTCTGGTGATGGATGCGGTGCGTGGCCACCCAGAAGATCGGGCCGCCCTCGAGCGCCAGCGTGCCGCAGATCGTGAGGAAGTACTCGACCCACTTGGGCGTCTTGTAGCCGCGGTGGGTGAGCAGGCGGTGGTATCCCATGCCGATACCCCAGCTGCCCGAGATGTACCAGAGCGCGAGCATCGCGACGATGGCGCCCCAGTCGAAGTAGAAGAAGGCGGCGACGGCGCCGATGTGGAACGCCGTCATCGCGACGACGGTGATCCAGTTGATGCCGGTGGAGTGCTTCCGGCCGTAAATCTGTGTAGCGGTCAGCTGTGCCATGCGGATTGTTACGGTAGCAGGTGCCACGTCGCACGACTGTAATACTTCTGTCAGCGCCGCTAAGCTGCGCGTCATCAATGGTTTGCGGGAAACACGGCGGGAGCGCCGGAGGTCGATCAGCGCGCGACGACGAAGCGCAGCCACGTCGCGACCAGCGGCGCCTGCGGGCCCTTCTGCTCGGTGTAGCGGGCGGCGTACAACGCGAAGCGTTCGCGGTCGGCGCCGCCCAGCGCGCCGGTTTCCTGGCGGATCCGGTACATGACCTGCAGCGCGAGGAAGGTCAGGTCCATGTCGTCGGGACGCTGTTCGATGAGCGCGTGCAGGCGCTCGAGGGCCGGGACGTACGCGCCGGTCATCGCCTCGGCCGTGGCCTGCCGCTCCTCGCGGGCGGTCGTGTCGTCCCACGCGTCCGGTGCTTCGTCGAGGAAGGTGAGGGCCTGCAGGCCGTCGCCCATGCGCAGCAAGCCGTCCACGAGCGGCGGGTACACGACGTCGGCCGCGTCGCTCAGCAGCGACATCTGCCAGGCGCCGACGGCTTCCTGGTCGTGGCCGAGCGCGGCGTGACAGGCGCCGATGTAGAAGGCCGACCCGAGGAACTCGGACCCCGCCTTGAGCGCCACCTGGAACCACGCCGTCGCCTGCGGGTACCGTTTCTTCTCGAGCTCCGACAACCCCCGCACGAACGCGAAGACGGTCTCGTCCTCGGCGCTCCCGCCCCGGCCCGGCTCCGGCGCGTCGTAGCGGCCCTCGTGGGCGCGGGCCAGCACCCGCTCGGCGTCGGGGGACGGCGGGTACAGGCCTTCGAGCGAGGCCAGGAACGCATCCACGACCGGGCGCGCCAGCACCGTGGCCGGATCGAAGGTCGGCAGCCTCACGGCAATGCGCGGCGGGGGCGGCGGCAGCACCTCGTCGTCGACCGAGACCGGCGTGGCCGGCGTGCGCTCCGCCGTGCGTTCCGGCGGCGGCGCCAGCGAGGGCTCGTAGTGGAAGCGCCGCGTGACGCGCGTTTCGGGCTGGCCGGGCGCGGCCACCAGCGCGCGGGCGACGTAGTCGCCGGGTGGAATCAGGCCGAGGCGCAGCAGCCCGCCGAAGGTACGCAGCGTCGCCTCGCGTCGGGCGAGCGGCAGCACGACCGAGGTGAGCGGCGGTGCGCTCTCCGACTCCGCCACCTGGATCGTCACCGACGTGTTGGCCAGCTGTGCGTTGTTCTGTCCCGACACCGAGAGCTGGAACGAGACGCTCTCGGTGTCCACCCGCGGCGCCGGCAGCAGCCGCGCCGGATCTGGCGGCAGCGGCTCGGACGCCACCAGCAGATCGGTGATCTCCTGCCGCCCCGGCATCGGCGTGAGCCCGGCCCGGATGGTGTGATGCACGCTCCCGGTGTGCCCCTCGTCGTCGGCCACGGCGAGCCGCAGCGTGTACTCGCCGGGCTCCAGCAGCACGGTCGTCTGCAGCAGGCGCGGCGAGGGGGCGCGCGGCGTGGCGGGCGCCAGGATCATCCGCGCGACGTGGCCGGCCGCCGCCTTGTCGTGGCTGTCGAGCACCAGCACGCCGAGCGGCCACTCGGCCGGTTCGGTCGCCGGTGCGCCGATGGCGGCCGAGATGATCACGCGCACGCGCGGGTCTCCGGGATCGGTGGTGTTGAAGGTGGCCACCTGGATCGGGATGCCGCGGTCTGGGAGCGGTGACGACAGCAGGTCGCGCACCACGTCTTCGGCCGTGCGGTTGCTGTCGGTCGTCGCCGCGGCAGCGCTCGGCGGCGTCACGTCGCGCGCCAGGGCAAAGGTCGGGCGGGCGCGCACGGTGAGCCCGCGACGGCGCACCTGCAGCTTGATCCGGCGCTGACGGCCGGTGCGGTCGGCATCGGTGGGCTCGAACCCGATCAGGTAGTAGCCCGACAGCTCGCGCGTGAGCCGCTGGAAGGCGCCGGACCCGTTGCCCGCCGAGATTTCGATCAGGCGGCCGCGCGTCTGCCCGGCGAGCTGCTCGAGCCCGTCGCGGAGCAGGTAGTCGTCCATCGAGAACGACTGCCCCGGCGCGACGGCGCGCGACGCATCCGCCATCAGCGACCGGGCGGGGCGGACGATGTGGAGCGTGACACGGGCCTCGGCCGCGCGGCGCGAGAGATCGAGGAGGCTGGTCGGCGCGCGCCCGACGAAGAGTCCTTCCGAGATCATCACGACGTGGACGGGCGTGTTGAGGCGGGCGAGGCGCTCGAAGAGGACGTCCAGGTACCTGACCGTCTGCGCCGCCCGCGCGCTGGCCTCGCTGAGCGCGTTGCGCCCGTCGGCCTCCAGCGCGTCGGCGCAGGCCTCGCGGCCCAGGTCCGTCGTGCCGCCGCACTCGCGTTCGACCGCGCGTTGCCACGTGTCCCGATCGCCGTTCTCCAGCGCGAACGCCTCGCTGATCTGCACCTGGGTCGAACCCATCGGGCCGGTGCTGTTGCCGGCCGGACGCCGCAGGGCGTCGCGCACGCGCGCGCGGTCGGCCGTGAACTCGACCGATCCGATGCCAGTGGGCAGGCGGGCCACGCCCACCATGTCGCCCGGCGCCAGCTGATCGAGGAGCATCTCGCTCGTCCGCACGATCGCCTGTGCGCCCCCGACCCGGATGTGCCCGTCGTCAACGACGAAAAGGAGCAGGCGCCCCGACGTGGGCGCGTCGTTGGTGCTGGGCTGGTCGGCGGCCGCAGGCGCTGCCGGTGCGTCGGTCACGGTGGAGACGAACTGCGCCGAGGCGATGGGCCGTGTCTGGCCGTTCACCTCGAGGTCGAAGTCGGCCACGGTGAGGTCCGTGACGGGGTTGCTCTGGCCGTCGGTGACGCTGACGTCCACCAGCACGAGCTCGGTCCGGGCGTTGAATCGCAGCTGGGCATCGGCCTGGGCAAGGGCCGTGACGGGGCCGCCGATGGCCAGAAGGCCGCAGATGGCGCCGAGGCCGCAGATGGCACGGATGGCGGGGAAGCCGCAGATGACGCAGATGGCACGGAGGGTGGGCACGCCGCAGATGGCACGGAGGCCGCGGATGGCGCAGATGACACAGATGGCGTGACAACCGGCGCGGAGACGATGGGCGAGCCGGCCTGGGACGGGCACGCGCTTACTCCCCGCCGGGCGCGCGGTAGCCCTGCCTGGCGCGGACGGTGTGGCCGGTGCCGGGGAGGTCCACGGCAATCTCCCGCCAGGTGCCGTCGTGGCGCGTGTTGGTGGACTGGTAGCCGAGCAGGTACTGGTTCGACAGCTCCTCGACGATCTCGGCGAAGGCGTCCTCGAGCTTGTCGCTGCGCTCCACGAAGAGCCCGCGTCCGCCGGAGAGCGTGACCAGCCGCTGGACGCCGGAGCGCAGCTGCGCTTCGCGCGCGCCGCGCCCGAGCGCCACCATGAAGAGCGTCGTGTCGGTGGAGCGCATCACGTCTTCCACGTTGCCGATGGTGGCGTGGCTCGACCGATCGTCGCCGTCCGAGAACACCACGAGCACGCGGCGGCCCGGCTGCTTGGACAGCAGCTGCACGCCCCGCACGATCACGTCGAACAGTGCGGTCCCGCCCCACGGCGCCAGGCGGTCCACCGCACGCAGGCGTGCGGCGGGCACGGTTTCGCGGCGGGCGAGCGTGAACAGGTTGTCGTTGAATGGGGCCAGCGTGACCTGGTCGTTGGGTCCCAGCGCCGCGAGGAACTTGCGCACCGCGTTCTTCAGCTGCGGCATGTTCGGCGCCATGCTCTGGCTCACGTCGATGGCGACGACGAGCTCCAGCGGCGACCCTTCGTTGGAGAAGTGCGTGACCGTCTGCGGCACGCCGTCCTCGAGCACGCGGAATCGGTCGCGGGCCAGGCCCTTCACGAAGCGCGTGCCGTCGTTGACCACCGCCGTGAGCTGCACGACGTCCACCGTCACGCGCTCGGCCAGGTCCAGCGCTTTGGTCCGCGCTGTCGACACGAGCCGGCCGCCGCCGTCGAGGTCGGCGACCACGCGAATGAGGTGCTCTTTGACCTCGGCGCCCGCGTCCCACGGACACTCGGCCCGGACGACGTCGACGATGTTGCAGACGAGGCGGCCGTCGGCGTAGAAGAGCACGCGGGCGGCCTCCCGGGCGCGGGGCGCCGGCTCCACCAGGGCCTTCAGCAGCACCGGGCCCGACAAGTAGGTGTCCGGCCCGGGCGAGACGATGCGCAGGGACAGGTCGGGTGCCTGCGCTCCCGGGGTCCACACGGCCATTCCGACCAGTCCCGCGACGAGCCTCGCCTGCATGCTGCGCTCCGAGGGGGCGATTCTACTCTCTCCGGCTGCCTCCGCGGCGCCCGTTGCGGGCGGGTCCGGCCGGGCGTCACCGGGGCCGCAGGGCCCCCCGCTCGCGAGCGCCGATACGTAGTCTTCCACGCGGGACTCCGACAGCGCGGCGACCCCGCGGATCATGGCGGGCCAGTCGTCGGCGAAGCGCGCCTCGACGTCGTGCCAGTAGGCCTGTGTCGCGTACAGGAGGAGCCCCGGCACGAGGACCGAGGGCAAGTGGCGCGCGGCGGTGAGCTCGGCGAGCCGCAGCGCCAGTCGGGCACCTGGGTTGCCAGGAGACCGGTGTCGGGGCGGCCGGCCAGGACGTCCCGGGGAATCGGCGCGTCGAGGCGCGTGGCGAGCCGCCCGTCCACGGCGTCTCCCATCACGCCCCAGGCCGCCAGCTCGCCCGGCGTCAGGTCGGGCTCCCCCAGCCAGAGCAGATCGCGCAGGCTGAAGCGCGCCTTCGCCGCGCCGGGATCGGCCGCCATCGTCCAGGGGAGCGTGCGCGCATCGATGACGGCAAACGACGTGGCGTTGCCCAGGGCGAGGACCGCGCCGGTGTCGGCCGCCGCCTGGACGCGCGCGCGGCCGCGGGCGATGGCGGCGGCGATCTCGTCGCGCACCCGGTCGTGCATGTCGCGCGGCAGGATGGCCACCGCCGTGCGCGCGAGCGTCAGCTGGTCGTTCAGGTTCACGGTGGGCACTGCCGGCATCTCGTCGGTGGAGAGCCGGCGCAGAGCGGACCGTGACAGCGCGAGGTCCAGGCCGAACAGGCTTCCGGCGACGTGCCAGGGTGCGCCGGCGCCGCTGCGCTCCTGCGCCGGGAGCCAGGCGAACTCGCGGCCTCCCGCGCGGGCGCGCGTGCCGAAGTCGTGGCGCGTCACCACGTCGGGGCCGAGTGCCACGCCGCCGTCCGGGTCGCCGAGTGCCGGCGCGTACACCAGCGCGCGCAGCGCCGCGTCGAGCGCCCCGCCATCCCCGCTCTCGAGGGCGGCGTCGAGGCCGGGCGTCGGCAGCAGCGTGCGGATACGCGTGATGCGGTCGAGCTCGCCCGCACTCACGTCCACCACGTAGTCGAGACCCTCCCAGCTGAGCGGCTGCGGCATGTCGAGGGGGACCCCCGCGAGCGCCTGGAGGATGCGGGATTCGTACGCGGTCCGGCCGCTGAAGCGATCGGGCCGCACGAGCGGGGGCAATGCCGGCGCCAGGACGTCGGTGATCCACGTGCCCACCGCCCGTTCCACGGGCGTGCCGGCCGCGACGGGTTCGGCCAGCGCGGCGACGACCTGGCCGGCATCAGCCGCGCTCAGGCTGCCGGCCAGCCGTGCGCGTTCGACCAGTGCCAGCGCACCCTGGAAGAGGCCGAGCCGCCGGTCGCGCTCATCGCCGCCGCCCTCGTCCACCCGCCGCGCTGCGTCCACCGCACGCGCCCACACCGCCGGGCGGTCGATGTCGCACCGGTCCAGCATCAACAGGAGGCCGCGGTAGCGGGCGTACTGTCCGAGCGCGAAGACGGCGTCGGCCTGGGACTCGGGCGGATCGGCGTCGCGCAGCACGCGGCGCGCCAGCGCGATCACGGCCACATGGTCACGCCTGCGGCGCGGCGGGCCGTCGAGCATCCGACGCAGCGTGGCGGCAAGGGCCGGCGTGGCCGGGGGGCGGGCGAGAAGTTCCGCGGCGTCCTCTCGCGATCCGATTCCGGTGTTGAGCAGTGCGGGCCACCAGCCCGCCGTGCGCGGCAGGGCGGTCAGCGGCAGGTCGTCGAGCGCATGGAGCAGCACCGGGAGGTCGGCATAACTCAGTTGATACGGATGCAGGTTCGGCTCCCACGGCGCCTCGGCCTCGCGCGCAAGGGCATACACGGCCGCCAGTGCGCCCGTCGCATCCTCGCCGCCCAGCGGCTCCACCACCGCGGCCCGCCGCGCGTCGTCGAGCCTGGCGAGTGTGGCAAAGAAGCGGGCGAGCTGGCCGTCGTGTCGATCGAGGAGCCGGCGCAGGAAGAGCGCGGGCCGCGTGGGCGATGCCCCCACCAGTGCGGTCCACGCGGCGTCCGCGGCCTGGCCGCCCGGCACGACGAACCCGTGGGCGTCGAGCCGGAGCGCGGGTCCCGCGAGCGCAAAGGCGCCGGGCCAGCGGCGCACGATCTGGGTGAGCAGATCGCGTTCGTCGGCCAGCCAGGTCCGGACCGTGCCGTCGGCCTGCAGCGCGCCGCTCGCCGTCAGCAGCGCGCCGCGTGAGGCGACGATGGCGCCGAAGACGCTGGCGCGGGGCTCCAGCGCGAGGATCCGCCGCCATGTCTGTTCGCTGAACGGCGCGAGCACCACGTCCGCTCCATCGTCCTCCTCGCCGGCGGCGAGGTCCGATGGTGACGGGAGCGGAACCGCGGAGGGACCGAACAGTTCGCCGACGGTGATCGCGACGCCGCTGGAGATGGGCGTGGCGCCGGCGCCGTGCAGCGCGCGCGCCAGCAGCACCAGCGCGCGGCCGCGGTCGGCAGGCGTGAGGTTCAGGCGATCGAGCGTCTCCGCGCCGCCGGGCGCACGCAGGGCGAAGGTGCCATCCGGACGTGGAGCCGCAGGCTGTCCCGCCGCCAGGGCCGGCACGGACAGGCAGCAGACGAGCAGGGCCGCCGCGGAACGCACGGGCGACAGCTTACCTCTTACCCGCCGGTGTTCCGCCGGCCCGCGGATTGCCTCAACCCGGGTAATACACTACGCTCCTCCGTCGTGACGGTCGGCATCCGCGCCGAGAGCACGATGCCCGGCGAGGTCCTCACCCTTCTCGTCGAGTTCTCGACGGCGCTGCACAGGCATGCCATGTACCCGCCGGGTCATCCGGCTCTCGCCCAGGTGGCCGAGGGTCTCGTCGCGCGCGCCGGCCGCCTGCTGGAGGATCGCGAGCAGATCGCCATCGGCGTGGCACGCCGCCAGCTCGTGGTCGAAGGCGTCCCGACGGATCCGGCACACCCGGTGATCGCGCGTCTGGCCGACACCCTGCACGCGCACCAGCTCGGCGCCATCAGCCTCGTGAAGGGGCTCGAGGCGTCGGAGATGGCCGACGCGTTGCGCGTGTTGTCGACCGATGCGGAGTTCGACCATCCCCTGGGCCTCCGTCCACCCGCCTCGCTGCCGGCGTGGCGCCATATCCGGCTCCATCCCCTGGTCTTCGATCACCTGGCGCTCGACACGTCATCCGACGCGGCCGGGGCCGTGACCTCGCAGTGGCGTGGGGCCGAGCTCTGGCTCGGTCTCGCCCAGGCCGCGATGGCGGGCCGGGCGGCCGGGGAGGCCGAACGGGTGGACACCACGCCCACCGAAGTCGCCCGGGCCATCGACGAGCACGACGGCGCCAGCGCCTACGACCAGCTGGTGGTCGGCTACCTGCTGCAGATCGCGCGCACGCTGCGGACCGCGACGCCCAGCGACGCGGAAGCGCTGCGTTCGCGGACGTCCGGCCTGATCGGCGCGCTGAGCCCCGCCACGCTGCGGCGCCTCGTCCGCGTCAGCCGCGCCGAGGGCACGCGCGCCGGCTTCGTGCGCGATGCCGTGCACGGCCTCGACCCGCGCGCGGTGCTGGACGTCCTGAACGCCACGGCGGACGTCACCGGCGAGACGATCTCCGATGGCCTTGCGCGCATGCTCGCCAAGCTGGCGGCGCAGGGCGCCGGCGATCCCGTGCGCAGCGACGTCGCCAGCGAGGCGCTCCGCGCGCAGGTGACGCGCCTGCTGATCGACTGGCGGCTGGAGGATCCCAACCCCGAGCTGTACAGCCGCCTGCTCACGGACCTGTCCGCCGAGTCGCAGCGCAGTACGGAAGGCACACGCCACGATGCGGGCGGTGGTGACCCGCGCGCGTCCGGGCACGACCCGGGGGGAAGCCACGACCGCGGCGACGCCGCCGACGCGCCGGCCGGCCCGCGCGACGCGCGAGACGCCGCGCGGGCACCCATCCTCGACGGGGACGTGCGTCTCGTCGAGATGGCGCTCGAGATCGGCGAGATGGGCGGGGTGGCCGCTCAGGCCGTGGACCGCGCGGTGCACGCCGGCCACGCGCCGCACCTGCTCGACCTGCTGCAGCGTGCCCCGGACGATGCGGGCGAGGCCGCCGCCGCGCTGCGCGCGCGGCTGGTCGGCCGCGAGACGCTCGACATCTGGCTGGCCGACGACCGCATCGACCTCGATCGGCTGGACGTCCTCCAGCCGTGGATGACGCTGGACAGCTACGAGGCCCTGCTCGACGCCCTGGCCCGTTCGGGCCATCGCGCCACGCGTCGGCGGCTGCTGGACCGCCTCGCGCGCGCGCCGTTCGACCTGAGCGCGTCCATCCGGCGGCGCCTCGACGACGATCGCTGGTACGTGCAGCGCAACATGCTCTACCTGCTCGCACAGCAGGGCGGCGCGGTGACGGGCGTGTCGATGGCCGCCTGGCTCGGGCACGCCGACTGGCGCGTGCGGTACGAGGCGGTGCGCGTCTGCCTCACCATGTCCGCCGAGCGCGATGCCGTGCTCCGACGCGCGCTGGGCGACAGCGAGCGGCGCGTGGTGGCCCTCGCGCTGCGCGGGCTCGGCGGCGGCTCCGCCTGCCCGCGGGATCTGGTGCCTCGCGTCGCGGCGCTCGCTGCCGATCGCACCGTGCCGGATGCCGTCCGGGTGCTCGCGGTACACGCACTCGAGAAGGTGTCGGACGCGCGCGCCGTCGCCGCGCTGGTGGGCCTGGTCGACGGCGGCCGCACGATCTTCGGCCGCGTGCGCCTGGCGCCGCCGGACGATCTCTGCCTCGCGGCGCTCGGCGTGCTGGCCCGCGGCCACGCCGGCGACGCGGACGCCACGCCCTATCTCGACCTGGCACGCGCATCGACCCACAACGCCGTCCGGGCCGCGGTGTCTGGACCCACGGCATGACCGATCCCGTTCGCTTCCTTCACGCCTTCGCCCAGGCGCTCTCCGGCATGGCCCTCTACCCGGCGGGCCACCCATCCAGGGAGCACGGCATCGACCGCGCGTATGAGGACCTGGCGGGCCTGTTCGCCACCGAGGCCTGTCCGCCATTCACCTTCCTCGACGGCGAGGTGCTCTTCGGGCGCGAGGCGCTGCGCGATCTCGGCCACTGGGACTGGTCGTCGCGGCTTGCCGCGTCCGGCGTGTCCCGCATCGAGTTCGATCGGGTGCCGACGCGCGATCAGTTCGACGGGTTCCTCGAGGAGGTGCACCTGCGGCTGACGCACGCCGACCTCGAGACCTCCGGCCGCCGGCAGATGCGGGACCTCGGGGTGCGGTTTGGCTCCGTCGCGCTGGAGTTCGATCGGCCTGGCGAGGCTGTACCCGTCGTACCGGCCACGGGCGGTCCCGAGCTTGCCGCCGAAGTCGACACCTACCGCTGGCTCGAGGCGCAGGTGAGCCACGGGCACGCCATCCCGATGGCCGAAGCCGAGGGCGTGGTGCGGTCGCTGGCAGTGGCGATGCACGCGGACTACGGCATGTGGCTGCCGCTCATCAGGCTGAAGGAGTTCGACCAGTACACGACGACGCACGCGCTCAACGTGTCGGTGCTGTCGATGGCGCTCGCGGAGGCGCTCGGCGCCAGCCGGCGGGAGGTCCGTGCCGCGGGTGTCGCGGGTCTGCTGCACGATGTGGGCAAGACGAAGATTCCGCTGTCGCTCCTGACCAAGCCGGGCCGGCTGACCGACGAGGAGCGCGCGATCATGAACCACCATCCAGTGGATGGGGCACGCCTGATCCTGCAGAGCGACGAGGACCTGTCGCTGGCCGCCGTGGTGGCCTACGAGCATCACATCCGCCTGGACGGCGGCGGGTATCCGGTCCTGCACTACCCGCGCCCGTGCGCGCTGGGGTCGCGGCTCGTGCACGTCTGCGACGTGTACGACGCGCTCAGCACGCGCCGCCCGTACCGCGAGGCATGGCCGCAGCTGAAGACTCTGGCCTACCTCGAGGAGCGCGCGGGCACGGAGTTCGACGCGGCGCTGGTCGCGACGTTCGCGGCCATGATGCGGCGCAGCGACGTCCGCCTGCAGGATCTGGGCCCGGACGGAGGCCCCGTCGCGGGTGAGCACCGCCCGGGCGCGTGACGAGGCACGGGCCGCAGATGGCGCGGGCCTCAGATGGCGCAGAGGGCGCAGACTCGGAGCGCGCGGGCCGCAGACGGCGCAGAGGACGCAGACTCGGAGCGCGCGGGCCGCACATGGCGCAAAGGACGCAGACTCGAGGGGCGCGGGCCGCAGATGGCGCAGAGGGCGCGGACTCGGAGCGCGCAGGCCGCGGGACGGCGCAGAGGGCGCAGACTCGGGGGCACGGGCCGCAGATGGCACAGAGGACGCAGACTCGGAGCGCGCGGGCCGCAGATGGCGCAGAGGGCGCAGACTCGGAGCGCGTGGGCCGCACATGGCGCAAAGGACGCAGACTCGAGGGGCGCGGGCCGCAGATGACGCAGAGGACGCAGACTCGGAGCGCGTGGGCCGCACATGGCGCAAAGGACGCAGACTCGAGGGCGCGGGCCGCAGATGACGCAGAGGACGCAGACTCGGAGCGCGCAGACCGCAGATGACGCAGAGGCACCGACTCTCGGGGAGCGCGGGCCGCAGATGACGCAGAGGACGCAGACTCGGGGGGCACGGGCCGCAGATGACGCAGAGGACGCAGACTCGGGGGGCAAGGGCCGCAGATGGCGCAGAGGACGCAGACTCAGGAGCGCGCGGGCCGCAGATGACGCAGAGGACGCAGACTCGGGGGCACGGGCCGCAGATGGCGCAGAGGATGCAGACTCCGGAGCGCGGGCCGCAGATGGCGCAGAACCCTGCCGGGCACCGACGGCCCAGGCGCGCGTGAGCGCAGTCTGTGCCATCTGCGGATCCCTGACCGCTGCGCGCTTGATCGTTGGCGGCGCGTGACCGTTCCAGCACTCTGCGCCATCTGCGGCACGTGATGGTTCCGGCGCTCTGTGCCATCTGCGCCATCTGCGGCGCATGACCGTTCCGGCCCTCTGTGTCATCCGCGTCATCTGCGGCGCGTGACCATTCCAGCCTCCGTGTCATCGGCGCCATCTGCGGCCGTGACCGTTCCGGCCCTCTGTCTCATCGGTGCCATCTGCCGCGCGTGACCGTTCCGGCGCTCTGCGTCATCTGCGCTATCTGCGGCCCGCGACCGTTCCGGCGCTCTGCGTCATCTGCGCCATCTGCGGCCCGTAACCGTTCCGGCCCTCTGTGCCATCTGCGCCATCTGCGGCGCATGACTGGTCCGGCCCTGCGCCATCCGCGGCCCCTGGGCGTTCGGCGTCATCCGCGGCGCGACGCGCGTCAGCTCGGCGTCGTGGCGGGGGGGGCGGGCGGCCGCCGCGCGCCGGGCGGCGCACCGGCATAGCCGACGGCGCCATCGGCGGCCTCGAGACGTCGGCCGGGCATGCGGATCTCGATCGTCGTTCCTGCCGGCGAACTGCTGCCGACCTGGATGGTGCCGCCGTGCAGCGCCACCACCTCGCGGCAGATGGCCAGGCCCAGGCCGCTGCCACCCGTGTGCCTCGCACGCGACTGGTCCAACCGGTAGAACCGCTCGAAGATCCGCTCCTGCTGCTCTGCGGGAATGCCCGGGCCCGTGTCGCGGACGAGGATGCGGACCATGGCCGCTTCCCACGCGCCCGCCTCCGGCTCGTCCACCGACGCCGTGACCTCCACCCATCCGTTGTCGCGGTTGTAGTGGACGGCGTTGGCGATCACGTTGTCGACGACGCGGGCGATGAGCGACCCGTCGGCGTACAACGCGACGTCGCCCAGGCCCTCGTGCCGGAGCGTCACGCCGCGGCTGCCGGCCGTGGCCGCCAGGCGATGGAAGGCATCGTCCACCAGCCCCGCGAGGGCGATCTCGCGGCGGATGATCTCGCGCGACCCTTCCTGCGCGCGAACCAGCAGCATGAGGTCCTCGGCCAGGCCGATGAGCGCCGACAAGCGGCCGCGGACGTGGCGCAGCGTCTCCTCGTAGCGTTCGGCCGACCGCGGGTGGCGGAGCGTGACGTCGAGCTCCCCGGCCATGGCCGTGAGCGGTCCGCGCAGCTCGTGCGAGGCGTCCGAGGCGAACCGCCGGTTGGCCTCCACGGCGTTGCGCAGGCGGTCCAGCATGGAGTTCAGCAGCAGCGTCATCCGGCCCACCTCGTCGTCGACCGGCGGGGGATCGAGCTGGCCCTCGAAGTGGCCCTGCGCAATCCAGGCGGCGCGTTCGGTGATGCGCGCCACCGGCGCGAGGGCGCGGGAGGCGAGCGCGTAGCCGATGGCCGCCGTGGCGCCAAGGCTGACGACCCAGACGGCGGCGAGCAGCCACGCCAGGTACGCCAGGCCGCGCTCCACATCGTCGGCGAACAGGCCGACGGCCACGGCGTACGGCTGGCCTTCGCGGTCCGCGGTCAGCACTGTCAGCCGCACGGGGCGTCCGGCGACCTCCGTCGAGACGAGCGGCGCCCTGCCGGCGAACGCCTGGTCGAGGAGCGCGGGAGGCACGATGGGACGCGCGCCGGCGAGGGCCGTGGACTGGAGGAGGAGGCGGCCGCTGCGATCGAAGATCTGCACCACCTTCTCCGTGAACGCCCCCGACTCGAGCTGCGAGAACGAGGCCTCGTGCAGGTGCACGTCCTCGTCGCCGTCGGTGGACGAGGCCGCCTCGGTGGCCGCCACCGTCCGCACGTTGTGGTCGAACCAGCTCCGGACGTACACGTGCGCACCGGCGTACACGGCCAGATTGGCCATGCCCAGCAGGAGGCCTACCGCCAGCGTCCAGCGCATGGTCAGCCGCGCGCGGAACGACTGCATGCGTGCGGGACGGATCACGAACTCCCGCCCTCCTTCAGCATGTAGCCGAGGCCGCGCACGGTGTGGATGAGCGGCTCGGGCGCCACCGCGGCCAGCTTCCGCCGGATGTAGCCGACGTAGACGTCGGCGTTGTTGGACAGCGGATCGTAGTCGCCGCCCCACACGTGCTGGGCCAGTTGATCGCGCGTCACGATGGCCTCCGCGCGCCGGACCAGGAACTCCAGCAGGCGGTACTCGGTGGCCGTGAGCGTGAGGGCCCGATCGTGCACGGTCACGGTGTGGGCCACCGGGTCCACGGCGATGGGGCCGTACTCGAGCACGCGCGTGAGGTGGCGCGTACGGCCGCGGCGGCCCAGGGCGCGCAGCCGCGCCAGCAGCTCCTCGAACGCGAAGGGCTTGACCAGGTAGTCGTCGGCGCCGCCGTCCAGTCCGGCGATGCGGTCGGTGACCGCGTCGCGCGCCGTCACGATGATGACGGGCGTGTCGATGCCGCGCGCGCGGAGCTGGCGGCACACCTCGAAGCCGTCCATGCCGGGCAGCATGACGTCGAGCACGATGGCATCGTACTCCTCGGCGGCGGCCAGGTCCACTGCGGAGCCGCCGTCCTCGATGAGGTCCACGACGTGGCGCTCCTCCGCCAGGCCGCGCACCACGAAGCGGCTGATCTCCGGATCGTCCTCGACGACCAGGATGCGCATGTCGCTAGGCTCCGGCGGCCCCGAGGTCGCGACGTGCCTCGCGCCGCTCGACCCACCGTTCCATGAGGTCGTAGAGCGTCGGCAGGACAATCAGCGTCAGCAGCGTGGAGGTGACGATGCCGCCGATGACGACGGTGGCGAGCGGACGCTGGACCTCCGCGCCCGCGCCGTGGGAGAGCGCCATCGGGACGAACCCGATCGCGGCGACCAGCGCCGTCATGAGCACGGGCTTCAGGCGCGACGCCGCGCCGGTCACGGTGGCCTCGTGCACCGGCAGCCCCTGTTCCTCGCGGAGCGC
The DNA here is from genome assembly GCA_041394685.1 of Vicinamibacterales bacterium. Classification (GTDB taxonomy): domain Bacteria; phylum Acidobacteriota; class Vicinamibacteria; order Vicinamibacterales; family UBA2999; genus VFZN01. The sequence goes on along the minus strand of JAWKHU010000041.1, from coordinate 13,782 downwards.
CCGGATGGCCGCCAGCATCACGACGCCGTTCAGCACCGCAACACCGAAAAGCGCAATGAAGCCCACCGACGCGGAGAGATTCAGCGTGAGACCGCGGATCCACAGGGCGGCCACGCCGCCGACCGTCGCGAAGGGCACGTTCACCAGGATCAGGAGCGCCCAGCGCACACGCCCGAAAGTGGCCATCAGGAGCAGGAAGATGATGACGAGCGAGAGCGGCACGACCACGGCCAGTCGGGCCGTCGCGCGCTGCTGGTTCTCGAACTGCCCGCCCCACGTCAGGTAGTAGCCGGTCGGCAGCGTCACCGCCGCCCCCAGGCGCCGCTGGGCCTCGGCCACGAAGCTGCCGACATCGCGCCCGCGCACGTTGCTCTGCACGACGAGCCGCCGCTCGGCATTCTCGTGGTTCACGGCCTCGGGCGTCGAGGCAAGGCGTACGTTCGCCAGCCTGTTGAGCGGCACGCGCTCGCCGCCGGGCGCGACGACCACCAGCGCCGCGATGGCGTCCGGCGTCCGGCGCGCCGACTCGGGCAGCCGCACCACGACGGGAAAGCGGCGCGCGCCGTCCAGCAGCTCCGTCGCCGCCCGACCGCCGATGGCGGCTTCGACCACGTCCTGCACGTCCGTGACGTGGAGGCCGTAGCGCGCGATCGCGTCACGGTCCAGCTGAATCTCCACCTGTGCCGCCCCGGACAGGACCTCGACCTGCACGTCCGCCGCGCCAGGCACGTGCTCGATGACGTCCAGGACCTGCGCGCCGATGCGCTCCAGGATGGCGGCGTCCGGCCCGAACACCTTGACCGCCACATCGGCCTTGATGCCGGACACCACCTCGTCGAGGCGCATGGCCATCGGCTGCGTGAAGTTCACCGACAGCCCCGGGATGTCCTGCAGCGTCTCCGCCATCGCGTCGATCAGCCCGGCCTTCGTCCGGCCGCTGTCCCAGTCGTCTTCCGGATGGAGGATGACGTAGACGTCCCCCTGGTAGATGCCCATCGCCTCGGTGGCGAGGTCGGGCCGTCCCAGCTTGGTGACGATCTGATCGATCTCCGGAAACGTGTCGAGCAGGAGGCGCTCGACGCGCGTCGAGATCTGCACGGACTCCTCGAGCGAGACCGACGGCAGCTTCCGCGTCTCGATCAGGATGGAGCCCTCGTCCAGCCGCGGCATGAACTCCGTGCCGAGGAACGGGACGGACCCCAGCGCCACCGTCACCACCGTCAGCGCAATCCCGATCGTCACCAGCGGATGCCGCATGTGCGACTGCAGGTGCGTGGTGTAGGCGCTCCGCAGGCGCACGAACCAGCGCTCCTCGGGATGATGGCCGTGGAGCGCGAGCAGGTACGACGACACCACGGGCACGCCGGTGAGCGAGAGCAGCAGCGACCCGAAGAGCGCCGAGCACACCGTGATGGCCATGGGCCGGAACATCTTCCCCTCGAGCCCCTCGAGCGTGAAGATGGGCAGGTAGACGGCGATGATGATGAGGACGCCGAACAGCACCGGACGGGCCACTTCCATGGCGGCGCTGCGGAAGAGCGCAATGCGGTGCGCGTGCGCGTGCTCGGCGGTCGCCGGCGGGCCCGTCTCGTCGAGCGTGCGCCGCCGGACGAAGTTCTCCATCATCACGACCGCGCCGTCCACGATGAGGCCGAAGTCGATGGCGCCGAGCGACATCAGGTTGGCCGAGACGCCGAAGATGCGCATGCCGATGAAGCCCACCAGCATCGACAGGGGGATGACGGCGGCGACGATGAGCGACGCCCGCACGTCGCGCAGGAACACGAACAGCACCACCATCACCAGGAGGCTGCCCTCGATGAGGTTGGTGCGGACGGTGCGCGTGGTCCGATCGATGACGTCGCTCTGGTCGTAGAACGGCTCGATGCGCATCCCCGGCGGCAGCGTCGCCTCGACCTCCGTCATGCGCGCCTTGACGCGCTGCGAGAGGTCGTGGGCGTTCTCGCCCTTCAGCATGATGACCATGCCCCCGACCACCTCGCCGCGGCCGTTGCGCGTGACGGCGCCGCTCCGCTGCATCGGCGCCACCTCGACGTCCGCGACGTCGCGCAGCAGCACCGGCACGCCCTCGTACGACTTGAGCACCACGCGCTCGAGATCGGGGATGCCCGTCACCAGGCCGATGCCGCGCACCGTGTAGCGTTCGTCCCGGTGCTCGATGAAGCCGCCGCTGAACGACTGGTTGTCGTCGGCGACCGCCTGCAGGACCTCGCCGAGTGACAGGCCGAACTTCTCCAGCCTGACCGGATCGACGGTCACCTGGAACTGCTTGGTCAGCCCGCCCCAGGAATTGACCTCGCCCACCCCGCTCACCGACCGCAGTCGCGTGCGCACGTCCCAGTCGTGCGTGGTCTTGGCCGCCATCGGGTCCACGCCCTCGCCGGTCACGACGTACTGATAGACCTCGCCGAACGCCGTGGCGACCGGGCCGAGCACCGGGTCCAGCCCCTGCGGAATGCGGCTGCGCACGTCCGTGAGACGCTCGGTGACGAGCTGCCGCGCGAAATAGACGGGCACCGCATCGTCGAACACCACCGTGACGATGGAGAGGCCGAACTTGGAGATGGAGCGCACCTCCTCGGTGTCCGGGACGCCCATGAGCGCCGTCTCGATGGGATAGGAGACGCGCTGCTCGACCTCGGGCGCCGCCAGGCTCGGGGCCTCGGTGATGACGACGACCTGGTTGTTGGTCAGGTCGGGAAAGGCCTCCACCGGCAGCTGGCGGAAGGCCTCGACGCCGGTGACTACCAGCGCGCCGAGGCAGAGGAGGACGAAGACGCGCTGGCCGAACGTGGCCGCGACGAAGCGTTCGACCATCGCTCAGGGCTCCTCGGAGGACGGCCCGAGCATCTCGGACTTCAACAGGAAGGCGCCGGCAGTGACGACGACCTCGCCGTCGGCGAGGCCGCGCACGATCTCGATCTGGCCGTCCACGTCCGTCCCGGTCGTCACGCTCCGCCGCGTGAACCGATCCTCGCCCGTCCGCACGAAGACGACCGATTCACCTTCCATGTCCTGCACGGCGCGGGACGGCACGACCAGCACGCGACGGGGCGTCGTCGAACCCAGCGTCGCGGTCACGAACATCTGGGGCTTCAGGCGCCGGTCGCGGTAGGGCGACTCGATTCGCAGCGTCACCCGCCGCGTCGTCGGGTTGACGACGTCGCCGATGGTGGCGAGCGTGCCGTCGAACGCCTCGTCGGGATAGGCGGGCGTCCGGATGGCGACGCCCACGCCCTGCTGGACGCGGCCGAGCATCGTTTCGTCCACCTCCGCCAGCACCCAGACGCGCGACAGGTCGGACACGGTCAGGAGCGGCGTGCCCGGCGTGACGGCGGCGCCCTCGGTGACCGCCCGCTCGATGACGACGCCCGCGAACGGCGTCGTGACCGGCACGTCCTCCTGGGCGCGCGGGTCGGCATCGGGGGTGGGCGTGATGCCGTAGTGCTCCAGCTCCTGGATGGTGCGCGTGATCTCCGCGGTGCCGGCACGCACCGCCTGCTCGGCGGCCAGCACGTCGGCGCGCGCCCGCTCGAGCTCCTGCTTCGAGAGGGCCCGGTCCTCGACCAGTTGTTCGGCGCGCGACTCCGCGGTGCGCGCGAAGGCGAGCTCCGCCTCGAGCCGGCGCTGTTCGGCCTGGGCCTTGAAGTAGCTGGCCCACGCGTCGTGGACGACGTGGCTGTGCAGGCGGGCGACGACCTGGCCCGCCGACACCCGGTCACCGACCTGGACGCGCAGCTCGTGCACCACGCCCTCGACGAGCGACCCGATGCGCGGTGCGCCGTTCGTCGAAGGCGACGACGCCTGATGCCTGCAGCGGATCGGTGCGTTCCACGAGCCGCGCCGGGGCCACCTCGATACCGGCGACGCCCGCCGCATCCTTCGAGACGGTCACCGTGGTCGTGGCCGGTCGGCGGCGGCTGGGCCGCGGCCACGTCGGCTTCCGGCGCGCTGCCGCCGCCGCACGCGGCCGCGGCGAGGGCCACGAGCGCGCCAGCGCCAGCGCCGGCAGTCGAACGAACGTCATGGCAGAGGGTCCTCTCCCGCGGCAAGCCGGGCCTCGATGGCCGCGCTCACCGCGTCGATGTGCAGGTCGATGGCGGCCAGGGCCGCCTCGGTATAGGCGTTCGGCGTCCACGAGGCGGAGCGACGTCAGGACGCCGGTCGAGAACGATGCCCTCGCGGCGTCGCGCGCCCTCGGCAGGCTGCACGAGCGTCTGGCGGGCGTCGCGGGGCCGCCGCGCGCCAGCATCCGGCGGCGGTGCGGGTTGCGGCCATGTCGCCGCGCGCGGCGCCGTTCCACGGCGGCCTGCTCGAGCTCCGCGGCCGAGACCTGGCCCCGGGCCAGGATGCGCGCCGGACGGTTGCGGTTGAAGAGCGGAATCGGGACGGTGACCGTCACCTGCGCGGTGTTGTAGCCGACGGTGCGCTTGTAGCCTGCGTTGAGCGCCGGGTCCGGGATCGCCCGCGCGTCCTCGACGCGCAACGCCTGGCGCGCGACCTGGACGGCACTGGCGGCCGCCGACACGTCGGGCCGCCGCGCGAGCTGTCCGTCGGCGGGCGGCGGGAGCGGCGGCGGGTCGGGCAGGACGAGGCTCTCGAGGGTGGCCTCGACGCCGAGCCGTGCCGTGAGCGAGAGCAGGGCGCGGGTGGCGGCCAGCTCCGCCCGCACCAGGTCGCTCGCGGCGCGGGCGCCTTCCGTCCGGAGGCGGAGCAGCTCGGATTCGGCCGTCGTGCCGACGCTGACGCCGCTCGAGCACGCGAGCCGCTTCGGTCAGGTCGGCCGCGTGGGCCGAGAGGAGCGCTGGCGTTCGCGCAGCCGGACGGCGTCGAGGTAGTCGCGCGCGATGTCGAGGGCGAGACGGGCGTCGAGCACGGCGGCCGCGGCCTCCGCCTGGCCGGCATCGGCAGCGGCGAGGCCGCGCCGGGCGCCCCGCTTCCCGCCGAGCTCCACGACCTGGGTGACCTCGGCGAAGGTGTCGAGCGGAAGCACCGAGCGGGACACGCCGGACGCTAGGTTCTCCGTCCGGAACTCGGCGACCGGATTGGGCCACCAGGCGGCCGCGTCCACGGCCTCCCGCGCTGCGGCCACGCGCGCGCGCGCCGCGGCGGCTTCGGGCGACTCGCGCCGCGCCAGTCCGAGCGCGTCGGCAAGGGTGAAGGGCGGCGGGGCCTGCGCCAGAACGGCGCCGCCGGCGCAGGTCAGCGCCACGGCGAGGACGCCCGCAGTCGAAAGCGACCGGCTGATCATCTCGGTCCCCACGAGTACCAGTTGCGGATGAGATGCCGATGAGAGGTGCAACCCCAACCGGCCCTGTTCCGTCCAATGCCCACGATGGAACGCCTCCTTGCCGACATCCGCCACGCCGTCCGAACGCTCGCGCGTGCCCCGGGCTTTGCCGTGGTCACCGTTGCCACGCTGGCCCTCGGCATCGGGGCCAACACGGCGATCTTCTCCATTGTGAACGCCGTGATCCTCAAGCCCCTCGGCTACCCGGAGCCCGGGCAGCTGATGTACCTCACCACGCGCTTCCCCAACATGGGCTTCGATCAGTTCTGGGTCTCGCCGCCCGAGTTCCTCGAGTTCCGCGAGATCAACCAGTCGTTCCAGGCGGTGGGCGCGTTCTCGGCGGGGGTAGCGAACCAGATGGCGGGCGAGCGCCCTGTCAGGGTCCGCACGGCGCTGGTCACCGACGACCTGATGTCCGCGCTGGGGATCCCGGCCGCCCAGGGGCGTCTCTTCGCACCCGGCGAGACCGACGTGACCGGCGCGCCGGCGCCCGAGACGCGCGGGGCGCCGCCACCACAGCCGCCGCGTGTCGCGATCCTCTCACACGAGCTGTGGCAGTCGGCTTTTGGCGGCCGTCCCATGCTCGGCCAGATGGTCGACATCAACGGGGTGACGCGCGAGGTGATCGGCATCATGCCGCCCGGCGCCGACGTGATGGACGGGCACACCGAGATCTGGCTGCCGCTCGGGCTGAATCCGGCCAACCGCCAGAACCGCGGATCGCACTATCTCTATCTGATCGGCCGCCTCCGGGACGGCGTCTCCGCCGATGTCGCCCGCGCCGAGCTCGACTCGCTGGTGTCCACCTGGGGCGAGCGCGTCGGCGCCACCACGCACGTGTACACGCCGGAGGGCCACCGGCTGCAGATGACACCGGTACAGACGGAGATCATCGGCAGCGCGAGCCGTGCCATCTGGGTGCTGCAGGCCGCCGTCGGCTTCGTCCTCCTGATCGCGTGCGCCAACCTCGCCAACCTGCTGCTCGCGCGTGCCGAGACGCGGCGGCGCGAGTTCGCCGTGCGGACGGCGCTCGGGGCGGGGCGTGCACGACTCCTGCGGCAGTTCATGACCGAGGGGGTGATCCTGGCGCTGGCCGGCGGGGCGGCGGGCATCGTCCTGGCGCGCGTCGGCATCCGCGCCATCCTCGACGCCTATCCGGGCAGCCTGCCGCGGACGGCGGAGGTGGCCGTGGACCCCACGGTGCTCGCGTTCACGTGCGCGGTATCGGTCGGCACGGGCATCGTGTTCGGTCTGGCCCCGCTGCTGCACACCTCGCTGGCCAGCCTGTCGGCGGCGCTCAAGGACGGGTCGGCACGCGGCTCGACCGGCGGGCCCCGCCACATGGTGCGCCGCGGGCTCGTGATGGCCGAGGTCGCCCTGGCCGTGGTCCTCGTGGTGGGTGCCGCGCTGCTGCTGCGCACCGTCTACAGGCTGGCCGCCGTGGATGCCGGCTTCGATCGATCCCGACTCGTCACGTTCCAGATGATGCTGCCGCCGGCCAACTACCAGCAGCCGGCGCCACGCGCGCAGCTCTACGCCCGGCTCCTCGAGCGCCTGCGCTCCGTGCCCGGCGTGCAGGCGGCCTCGGCCATGTCCGGGCTCCCGCCGGATCGACGCGTCGATGCCAACGACACCGAGATCGACAACTACACGGCGCCGCCGGACGGGCCCTTCGAGAACGTGGACTACTACCAGAACGTGATGGGCGGCTACTTCGAGACGATGGGCATCCCGATCGTGCAGGGCCGCGCGTTCGAGCCGACCGACGCCACCGCGCCGGCGCCCGTCGCCATCGTCAACGAGACGCTCGTGCAGACGTTCTGGAAGGACCTCAATCCCATCGGCCAGCGGCTTCGCCCCTGCTGCGGCGACCAGATCCGTGGTTCACGGTGGTGGGGGTCGCCAGGGGACGTGAAGCAGGGCGGCGTGGACAGAAGACGGGCACCGAGTTCTACGTCCTCGTCGAGCAGGTGGCCAACGTCCCGAATGGCTTCGCGCCGGCCACCATGAACATCGTGCTGCACGACGCTGCCCTCGTCGCTGGCGTCCACCATCGAGGCCGCCGTGCGCAGGCCGGCAATCGGTGCGTCGTCGCTCCGCGACATGGACGAGGTCTTTGCCGATTCCATCCGGCGGCCGGAGAACTCGGCGCAGCTCATTGGCGGCTTCGCCGGCCTCGCTGCTGCTCCTCGCCGCCATCGGCACCTACGGCGTGCTGTCGTACATGGTGGCCGAGCGTCGTCGCGAGATCGGGATTCGCATGGCGCTCGGCGCGGACCAGGGTCGCGTGCTCGGCCAGGTGCTCTCGCAGGGGCTCACGCTGACGGGCGTGGGTGGCGCTGGAGTCTGGTCGGCGCCGTCGCGCTCTCCCGCGTGGTCACCTCGCTGCTCTTCGGCGTGGAGCCGACCGACGCGGTGACGATGGGAGGGGTCGGCTTCACGATTGTGGCCGTGGCGGCACTGGCGTGCGCGGTCCCCGCGTGGCGGGCGTCGCGGGTCGATCCGATCGTGGTGCTGCGCGACGAGTAGAGGAGGGAATTGCAGCCTGGTAATCGGACTGCACCGATTCGGCGCACGTCCGGTGGCGGGCGCACGAATCTGGTGGCTGCACCACCTGAAGCTGTGGCATAGGGGTTGAACCCGTACTCCGCGCCATGCACAGGCCAGCTGCCGCACTCACCGCCGCCGTCGTCACACTGGCGGGCATCCTTTCGTTCCAGACCGCACTGGTTCGCGCCCAGGAGCGATTGCGCCGCTCTTCGAGGGCAGCCTCGCCCTCGACGCGCGTCCGGCCGACGGGTCCGGCCCGCGGTCCTGCGCGCCCGCCGCGCCCGCCTGCGCCTCGACCGCCTCTCGGCCGCCAGCGCCGCCGCCGCGGCCGGCGACCTGTCCGGCAGCTTCGTGCTCAACCTGTTCGAGGACACGGCGCTGGCCGTCGTGCCCAGGGCCTGGCTCGAGGCGACCGCTTCGGACATCAGTCGTGGGTGGGCCGTGTGGCCGGCGACCCGCTGAGCACCGTGACCCTGACCTGGACAGGCGATGTGGTGTCCGGCACGGTGTCCACCGCGGGTGCGCTCTACACCATTACCGGTGCCGGCGGGTTCGCGACCGTGGAACAACTGGATCGATGGATTCGGCGTCGAGCTTCCGCCTCTCGAGCCGCCGGCGGCAGACCGGGTCCAGGGCTGCGCCCGATGACGTCTCGCGCCCATCGGCCGGCGGGTCGTGGACATCTTCGTCTACCCCACGGCGGCCGCCATGACCGCGGCGGGCGGGCGGACGGCCATCGAAACCCTGATCGCGCAGGGCGTGGCCAACTCGAACACCGCGTGCTCGCGGAGTGGCCTGTCGGCCACCAAGCGCAGTCGGCTGCCGGCGAGCTCGTTGGCTTCGTCCGGGATCCCGCGAACATGTCCGCGGACCTGAACGCGTTCACGTCCTCGTCGACAGTGGCCGCCATGCGAAACGCGGTGAGACCGACCTCATGCACACGGTCGTCGCGAGCACGGCCGGCGGGGCCTGCGGGGTGGCGTGGCTCGGGCCGAGCTCGAGCTACGCGCACGGCGTCACGGCGCGGGGCTGCTTCGCCCAGTACACCTTCACCCACGAAGTCGGCCACAACTTCGGCAACAACCACTCGATCGAGGACCCGGTGTCGTCCTCGCCGTTCCGCGCCTACAGCTTCGGCTACAAGAACTGCACGGCCGGCACGCTGTTCCGCTCGGTCATGGCCTACGCCTGCAGCGGCGTGAATGCGCCGCGCATCCTCAACCTGTCGAATCCGGGCGTGGCCTACGTCGGCCTGCCGACCGGCACCGCCGGACAGAACAATGCCCTTTCGCAGGCCGAGGCATTCCCCATTGTCCAGGCGTTCCGCAGCGCGTCCGCGTCGACGCTGCCCAGCGCGCCGCAGAACCTGCAGGCGCACGTGGCGGGCAACGTCATCACGGTGTCGTGGCAGGCGCCGGCCCAGGGCACACCGATCTCCACCTACGTCGTGCAGGCCGGCACGGGGCCGGGTCTCTCGAACGTCTACGCCGGTGCCGTGGGCGCCGGGACGAGCGTGACCTCGCCGATCCCCAATGGCACGTACTACGTCCGCGTGCTGGCGCAGAACGCGACCGGCACCGGGCCCGCGACGGCGGACGTCGTGGCTGTCGTCGGGCAGCCGCCCGGCCCGCCGCAGAACGTCGCGGCGGTCGCTGGTCCCGGCTCGATAGGCCTGTCGTGGTCGCCTCCGGTCTCGGGCGGCGCCGTGAGCGGCTACGCGGTGCAGGCCGGCACGAGCCCCGGCGCATCGAACGTGTTCAACGGTGCGGTTGGCGCCGTGACATCGGTCAGCGGTCCGGTGGCGGCGGGGACGTACTACCTGCGCGTCTTCGCGCTCGGCCCGGGCGGCACCAGTGCGCCGTCCGGCGACGCGTCCGTGGTGGTCGGCCCCGCCTGCACGGTTCCGGGGACGCCGGTGTTGAGCGGTTCGCAGTCCGGCGGCGTCATCACGATCTCGTGGCCGGCAGCGTCGGGCGGCCCGGTCACCGGATATGTCGTGCGAGCGGGCTCGGCGCCTGGCGCCAGTAACGTCTATGCCGGCTCGGTGGGTCTCGTGACCACGGTGTCGGCGGCCGTCGGACCGGGCACCTACTACATTCGTGTCCAGGCGTCTGCTGCGTGCGGTGCCGGTGCGGAGTCGAACGAGGTGATGGTGGTGGTCCCGTAAGGCGCGGCTGCCCGGTGACCGGATCCCGGATGATTCAGGCCGCCGGCACCTGCGCCCGCAGGAATGGCACCGTGGCCGCGGCGACCGCGTCGGTGTGTCCAATCCACGGTACGTGACCGCCACCGGGAATCATCACGAGGCGGGCCCCCGGCACCAATCGCGCCGCGTCCCGCGCCACGGCAGGGCCGCCGAATACGTCCTCGGTTCCCCAGACGAACAGGGTGGGCGGGCGCAGCGCCGACAACTGGTCGGCGGTGAGCGCCACGGCAGGGCGCGCGCCGCGCGGAGAGACCAGGGCGCGCAGCAGCTCGCGCATGGCGGGCAGCGCGCCGGGCAGGCGCTGGGCCTCGACGAGCACGTCGCGCAGCTCGGGCAGCTGCGAGAGGTCCTCGCCCCCGATGTCGCGGGCGAAGCGCTCCACCTGCGCGGCCGACGGCGGCATGAGCGCCAGCAACAGGCGGCCGATCGGCGTGCCGATCAGGCGCATGGGCAGGGGGGCCGAGGTTCCCAGCGCCAGCGCCGGACATCCTACGTGCACCATGGCGGCGACGCGGTCCGGGCGGTCGAGGGCGAACCAGATCGACCACAACGACCCCAGGGAATTGGCGACGATCAACGCGCGCTCGATGCCGAGCGCATCGAGCACCTGGTCGAGATAGTCCACCGCGAGGCGGCGGATCGTCGCCGTCTCGTGCCTGGCGCAGCCTGAAAGGCCGAAGCACGGCCGGTCAACGGCGATCGCCGTGAACCCCTGCAGGCGTGCGACCAGCGGCGTCCACATCACCGCCGGGTCGGCGAAGCCGGGCACGAGGACGACAGGCGGACCGGTTCCGCTGGTCAGGACGTGGGCCGGGCCGTCCACGACGGGGACGTGGACGAATCGCGAGGTCGCATCGACATCGAAGCGCGCAAGCAGGCGCTGCTGGGCGGCGACAAAGGCATCGCGGGCGGCCATCCCCCGATGCTGCCATCCGGACGCCCGCGGCGTCTAGGGCTTCAGGCCCATGGCCTCGGCGGCGAACGCCCACTGGTCGGCGCGCTCGGCGATGAGCTTGTCGGTGGGTCGGTAGCCATGCGAGCCCGACACCTCGACACGGATCAAGACGGGCTTGTCGCAGCCCTGCGCGGCCTGCAGCGTCGCCGCGTACTTGAACGAGTGGCTGGGCACGACGCGGTCGTCGTGGTCGGCGGTGGTGACGAGCGTCGCGGGATAGCACGTGCCCGGCGTGATGTTCTGGATTGGGGAGTACTTGATCAGGAAGGGGAACTGCTCCGGGTTCGCGGCGGACCCGTACTCGCCCACCCACAGCCGTCCGCCCGTGAACCGGTCGTAGCGCAGCATGTCCATCACGCCCACCGCCGGCAGCGCCACGGCGTAGAGGTCCGGGCGCTGGTTGACCACCGCGCCGACCAGCAGGCCGCCGTTCGAGCCGCCCATCGCGCCAAGTTTCGCCGGCGAGGTGATCTTCTGGGCGATCAGGTCCTCGGCCACCGCGATGAAGTCATCGAACACGTGCTGCTTCCGGTCCAGCATCCCCGCCCGGTGCCACGCCTCGCCGTACTCGGCGCCGCCCCGCATGCTGGCCGTGACCCAGACGCCTCCCAGCTCGAGCCAGGCGGGCACGTCCTGGCGATAGCCCGGCGTCGTCGAAATGGAGAAGCCGCCATGCCCCGTATGCCATCGTCGGGTTGCTGCCGTCGCGCGGCGAGTTCTTCCGTGCCGTCATGAAGTGCGGCACCCGCGTCCCGTCCTTCGGGTGTGTTTCATCGCCGTCGTCTCGTAACCCGCTCAGGTCCACGGGAAGCGCGGGTGGGTTCGACGCGGTGCTCTGCACGGCCGAGGGGTCGTAGAGGAAGACGGTCGAGGGCGTGAGCAGCGCGCTGAACGCGTGCAGATTTCCGGCGCGTCCTCGCGGCCCATTGATGCCGCTCCACGGTCCCCACGCCGGGCAGCGGACGGTGCCCTGGTCGGTGCCGTCCAGGCCGTCCAACTGCAGGCGGCTCTGCACGTCCACCAGGTGCGCGACAATGCGGCCGCCGATCAGGCCGACGCTCTCGAAGCGCCTCTGTCCGCTCGGGCACGATCGTCTTCCATTCGGAGGGCGAGCCAGCGCGTCGATGGCGATGACCTTCCGGTTCGGCGCGTCCTTGTCGGATCGGAGGTAGACGAGCGGACCGACGTTGCCGATGGGCGCGTACTCGGCGTCATCGGTTTCGACGAGCGGCTTGACGGAGGCCTTGACGTTGGGCGACCGCGCGCTGCCGAGGTCGGCGTAGTAGAGCCGGTTCTGGTTGCCCGAGCCCTCGGCCATCACGATGAGCAGGTAGCGGCCATCCTCCGTGACGCTGCCGCCGATCAGCCATCCGGGCAGGTCGGGACGCTCGTAGACGAGCACGTCCTCGGATTGGGGACGGCCGACGCGGTGATAGTAGAGGGCCTGTCCGGACAGCGCGGCCTCGAGCACCTTGTTCGCGGGCGGCTCCGGGTAGCGTGAGTAGAAGAAGCCGCGCGAGTCGCGCGTCCACGAGATGCCCGAGAACCGCATCCAGCGCACCTCGTCGTCGAGATCCGTGCCCGAGGCCAGGTCGCGCACCTTGATCGTGCGCCAGTCGGCGCCGCCCTCCGCCAGTCCGTACGCGAGCCGGCGCGCGTCGGGCGACACGGTCCACTGCGCCAGCGAGACGCTGCCATCGGCCGAGATGTCGTTGGGGTCGATCACCAGCCGCGGGGCGGCCGCCCAGTTGTCGCGGACGTAGATGGGCGACTGCCGCTGCAGCCCGGCGTTCTTCGCGTAGAAGATCTTGCCGCCTTCCGTGGCCGGCAGGCCCACGCGCGCGTAGTTCCAGAGCTCGGTCAATCGGCCGGTGAGCCGCTCGCGCAACGGCAGCTTCGCCAGGTACGGCTCGGTGACCGCGTTCTCCGCCGCGACCCAGTCGGCGACCGCGGGTGCGTCCAGGTCCTCCATCCAGCGGTACGGGTCCGGTACCTCGGTCCCGTGGTAGTCCTCCACGACGTCGCCCCGGGCGGTCTGCGGATAGGTCATCGACGTCCTGGCGGGGGCCGCGGGAGTACAGGCGACGGCGGCCGCGGCCAGCGCGGCGGCGAGTGCACGGGTCATGGGGTCCCTTCCTTACCGACGCGCGCCCGCCACATCCCGGACGACGTCGAAATAGAAGCGCGCGTAGCGCTGGAACTCGGATTCGAGGATGCGCTCCTGGTCGCTGTGCGCGCCGAATCCACGCGTCTGGTCCTCCACGTCGAGGGCGGGGCCGATGCCGTAGCACTGGACGCCCTTCGCGCTGAGATAGGCCATGTCCGTGGCGCCGGTCAGCAGCGTCGGCAGGACGATGGCCTCGTAGTGCTTCGTCACGTTGGCCTCGATGGCGCGGAACACCTCTGAATCCAGACGTGCCGGAGGCGCCGGCGGCCGGACGTCGCGCGCGGCCCATGCCACGTCCACGGCGGGATCGTCGATGGCCTGCCGCACTGCCGCAAGGAACGCATCCGGATCCTGATCCGGCAGCGTCCGGACGTCGAGCGTGGCCTTCACCTCGGACGGAATCACGTTCACCCGGTAGCCGGCCTGCACCATGGTGGGCGAGATCGAGCTGCGCAGCATCGAGGCGTGGATGGGCTCCTGCTTGCGGAAGTAGGCGTCCGCGGGGCCGGAAACCGCGGGGTCCGGGCTCAGCACGTCTCGATAGCGCGCGGCGTCCTCGGGCGAGGAGATACCGGCGAGCCGCTTGAAGTACG
>JAWKHU010000040.1:0-173023 GCA_041394685.1 Vicinamibacterales bacterium | reverse complement strand
GTATGACAACTGCTGCAGGCCCCGGGCAGCGGGGGCGTATGCGGGCTCTCGTGGCAGCGCTCGCAGGTGTCGAAGGCGACCGGCTTGTAGACCTGGTTGGCGTGGCAGTTCACGCAGGCGACGGTCGTGTGTGCGCCGGTGAGGCTGAAGGCCGCCCGCGTGTGATCGAAGCGCGTGGTCGCGTCGGTGAACGCGACGGCGGTGGAATGGCACGCGGTGCAGTCGTTCCCCAGCGTGCGCCTGTGGGGGTCGGCATGGCACGACGCGCAGGCGGTGCTGGCGGTGAGAAACGATCGGGTCTTGTGACAGGTGGCGCACTGCTGCGCCAGCGGCGCATGCCGGCCGTCCAGGGCGTATCCGGTTTCGGCGCGATGGTCGAACGACTGGACGTCGAAGGGTCGAAGCTCCGCGTCCGGGCCCGCGTGCTCGACGTGGCACGTCACGCAGTCGGTCGTGACGTCGCGGTGCACGCCCACCTTCTTCGCGATGCGATCGGCCACCGGCCGATGACACGAGAGACACTTGTCCGCCGCCACCTGCCGCCCGGCGGAGTGACACTGCAGGCAGTTGGTCACGCCCTCCAGTTCTGCGTGGGCCTTGGTCAGCCGTCCGGGCGACACCAGGGCGCCGAGCTGCGCGTCTGCAGGGTGCGCCGACAGCAGGAGGGCGCAGACGACGGCCCCGGCGAGGAGCGCCCCGTGTACAAGTGGGTTTCGCGAGGCTGGCGTCATGACCCGAAGCTCGCGTATCCGAGGTAGAGGGCCACGGCCACGTGCAGACCCACGATGAGGGCCATCACGAAGACGAGCGGCCGATGGAACACGTGCCAGAGCTCGAAGAGGTGGCGCGTGCGCTTCAGATGCGCGAGGCGGCGCTGGATGGTCGCGCGGTCCGAGGCGAGCTCGATGGCCGACTGCACGGCGGTGACATCCACGCCGGCGTCCCGCAGGTGGCGTCGAATCAGCGCCAGGCGCGTGCGGACGCGGAACTCGCCCAGGAAGAGGTCGGCCATTCCGGGCACTCGTCCATCGGCGGGGAGCACCGCGGCCTCGAACGCCTCGATCTCCCGGCGCGCTTCGTCCGGCAGCGGCAGCGTCGCGAGACGCGCGCGCGCATCGGCCAGTTGCGCATCGATCTCGGTGCGGCTCAGCTCGGCGCCCCGAATCGTCTTGGGGATCCGGACGTAGAGGTAGCGGCCGACGAAGCCGGACGCCCAGACCGTCATCATCAGCCAGTAGCCCACCGAGATGAGCCCGTTGAACTTGAACGAGGTGTGCAGCGTGACCAGGACGGGCCCGATGATGCCGAAGAAGATGTGGACCTCCAGCCAGCCCGGCACCGTGCCGACCTTTCGCAGTGGCGACCACCGCTTCCGCACGGCGTAGGGGAGCGTCCCCAGCATGGCGATGGCGCCGACCACACCCAGCGTCAGGCCGCACCTGGCCCGACGGCCGCAGCCGCGCGTGCCGCCGGCAGGGGCACCCGCGGGTGCCCAGCGGCGCGCCGTAGCATGACCAGCCATCGAACCCAATCAGCACCGTCAGTGCGGCTGCCGCGCACACCATCCCCGCAACGAGGAGCACGAGGTTCAACGGGCGGGCGGCGGCGGGTTCGGCCATCGGCGGGCGCGGGTCAGGCGTCCAGGACGCAGTCGCTGGTGGCCCACGTCACGCAGGGCAGGACGAATCCAGCGTCTCGGTCGTCGGGGTCGAGGACGTCCGAGCGGCAGTCCGCCTGTCCCTCGGCGAGCCGCGTGCGGCAGGCCTGGCACACGCCCGACCGGCACGACGAAGGAATGGCAATGCCTTCGGCCTCGGCGGCCTCGAGCAGCGTGGTGGAGGCGGCGGCGACAGCGGACCGGCCGCTGCTGGCAAAGGTCACGCGGTAGCCGGTGTCGGGTTGCGAAGCCGGCGTGGTTTCCGCCCGATCCCCCGCGGCGGGGTTCACCAGCGAGGCGGCGACGGCCGTCTCGAAGTGCTCGAACCGCACCTGTGGCGCCGGAGCACCCAGGGTGGGGAGCAGCGTGGTGAGCGCGTCGAGCATGGCCGGCGGCCCGCAGAGGCAGAACACCGTGTGCTGCGGGGCCGGCACGTACTGGCGGATGAGGGCCGCATCGATGCGGCCTTCGCGCCAGCGGACGCCGTCCTCGGTGCGACAGGGCGCTGCGGGTCGCGTCAGCGTGATGGCAACTCGGATCTGCGGATGGCGCGCGGCCAGCACGCGCAGTTCGTCCAGGAAGGCGATGTCCTGCTCGCGGCGGGCGGAGTAGAGCAGCGTGACGGGACGCGTCGGGTCCGACGCCACCGCGTGCCGCAGCATCGACAGCAGGGGCGTGATGCCGATGCCGCCGGCGAGCAGCGCGATGGGGCGATCGTCTCCGCCCGGATACACGAACTGGCCGGCCGGGCGGTTGATGGACAGCGTCGCGCCCGCGCGCATCGTCGCGTGCAGCGTCCCGGACACCAGGCCCTGGTTTCGCACCGATATCTCGAGGTAGCCGCGCGTGTCCGGTGCCGAGCTGATGGAGTAGCAGCGCACGTGCGGCTTGCCGTCGATCTGCAGGCGTACCGGCACAAACTGCCCGGGCTGGAAGTCGAAGCCCTCCGGACGCGCGAGCCGGATGGTCCGGATCTCGTCGGACTCCTCGATGACGGAAAGCACCGTGGTTGGCTGGAAGCCGCGCGGGGGTGCGGAGGGGCGCGTGGTCGAAGACGGAGCTGCGGTGGCTGCCGCCGCCGCTGCGGCCTGTGACCGCGCGGCTGCCGGGCGCGCGGGTGCACTCGGTGCGCGCGCCGGGGGAGGGGCCAGCACCTCGCACGCGATGATCCAGAGCAGGTGCGCGCCGACGCCGGCGGCGAGCGCCCATGGCGCCGGGCTCAGCCAGGGCAGCGCCGTGAAGAGGAACGACGGGAACACGAAAGGGCTGAGGGCGCCGCGAGCACCGGCACGATGGCGTCGGAGCATGGCCAGCGCCAGGTGCAGCGCGGACAGCGACGCGGGCAGAGCGGTATCCGAGAACACGAACGTTCCCCCGGTATCAGGTGCGTTCGCGCAGGCGAATGGCCATGCGCGCACCCGTCATGGGTGCGCGTTCGAGCAATCAAGTGCAAGACGCGTAGAGCGACGCGGGCCTGTGGGGAGAACCCGGATCGCGGCGCGCGGGGGATGGCCGCGACTCGAACCGCCGCCTAGCTCATCACAGAAAGATGAGAGCCAGATGAGAAACAGAAAGGAATTGGATGGAGAGCGCCGCCAGACCGTGACGACTCGGTGACGGTATCACGAAACCGTGCGCGATGCTCCATAATCTAGAGCCTCATGACCTGGTCGGAAGCCATCGTCCAACGCCTGGCCCATGCCGGTGCCACCCGCGCGCAGGTGACCGAGCCGCTCGCGCAGCCGTCGCTCATCGCCGCCTGGCGCACGGATGTACCCGCGGCCGTCGTTGTCTTTCTCGTCGCCCTGCCGCTCTGTCTCGGCATCGCGCTCGCGTCGGGTGCGCCGCTCTTCGCCGGCATCATCTCCGGCATCGTCGGCGGCATCGTGGTCGGGTCGCTCAGCGGCTCGCAGTTGATGGTGAGCGGCCCGGCGGCGGGTCTCACCGCCATCGTGGTGTCGGCGTTGGCGACGCTCGGATCGTACGAGGCGTTCCTGGCGGCGGTGGTGCTGGGCGGCGGCGTGCAGCTCGGGCTCGCGGCGCTGCGCGCCGGTATCATCGGCTACTACGTCCCGTCGAGCGTCATCCGCGGCATGCTCGCCGCGATCGGGCTGATCCTGATCCTCAAGCAGGTGCCGCACGCGGTCGGCTATGACCTGGACTACGAGGGCGACGAGACGTTCGTGCAGGCGACCGGCGAGAACACCTTCAGCGCCATCGGCCATGCGCTCAACCGCATCGAGCCCGGGGCCGTGGTGCTCAGCCTGATCGCGCTGGCGATGCTGCTGGTCTGGGACAAGACGCCGCTGCGCCGGATCCGTCTGTTGCCAGGGCCGCTGGCGGTGGTGCTGGCCGGGATCGTGGGGCAATGGGTGCTGCCCGCCCTGCATCCGTCGCTGCAGCTCGGGAGCGAGCACTTGGTGGCCCTCCCGATGCCGGACTCGTTTGCGGCGGCCGGCGCCCTCTTCGCCACGCCGGACTGGTCGGCCATCGCCCGTCCCGAGACGTGGCGCATCGCGGTCACGCTGGGGATTGTGGCCAGCCTCGAGACGCTCCTCAGCCTCGAGGCCACCGACCGGATGGACCCGTTCAAGCGCGAGGCCCCGACCAACCGCGAACTCGCGGCGCAGGGCATCGGCAACATCACCGCGGGCCTGACCGGCGGGCTGCCGGTGACGGGCGTGATCGTCCGGAGCGCGGCCAACGTGGACGCCGGCGCGCAGACCAAGGGCTCCGCCATCCTGCACGGCCTGCTGCTGGCCGTGGCCGTGATGAGCATCCCGGCGCTCCTGAACCTCATTCCGCTGGCCTCGCTCGCCGCGATTCTGATCTACACGGGCTACAAGCTGTCGCACCCGACGCTGGTGCGCTACATGTGGCGGCAGGGGCGCAAGCAGTGGATGCCGTTCATGGTGACGGTCGTCGCCATCCTGCTGACGGACCTGCTGGTCGGGATCGTCGTGGGTCTCGCAGTCGGCTTCCTCTTCATCCTGTTCGACCAGTTGCGCTATCCGTGCTTCACGGTGGTGAGCCCGAAGGGCAGCGTGTTGACGCGGCTCAAGCTGCAGGAGCAGGTGTCGTTCCTCCACAAGGGCTCGCTGGCGCAGGTGCTCGACAACCTGCCGCCGGGAAGCCGCATCGAGATCGACGGCACCGCCTGCCGGCACATCGATCACGACGTGCTGGAGTTCATCAGCGACTTCCGGCAGACGGCCGCGCTGAAGCACATCGACTTCCGCACCGTGGGCATAGCGCTGCCGCCGGTGAGCCCCAGCCACTAGCCTCGCATTCTTCTCCGGGATCATCTCGCCATGGACAATCTCAAGCGCCTCTTCGACAACAACCGGGCCATCGTCGAGGAGGTGACGCGCGCGGATCCGGAGTTCTTTCGCCGCCGGGCGGGGAAGCAGGAGCCGCACTTCCTGTTCATCGGGTGCGCCGACAGCCGCGTGCCCATCGAGACGCTCACCGGCGTGGCGCCGGGCGAGATGTTCGTGCACCGCAACATCGCCAACCAGGCGCTGGCGGCGGACCTCAACCTGCTCTCCGTCCTGCAGTACGCCGTCGAGGTGCTGGACGTGAAACACGTGATCGTGTGCGGCCATTACCAGTGCGGGGGCGTGAAGGCGGCCATGGGCGACGAGTCGTTCGGGCTGGTGGACCACTGGCTGGCGGGCATTCGCGACACGGTGCGGCGGCACGAGAGCGAGCTGGACGCGCAGGCGGGGGCCGAGGCCCGGTTCAACCGCGTCGTGGAGCTCAACGTGCTGAAGCAGGTCTACAACCTGGCGCGCACGCCCATCGTCCAGAACGCGTGGAAGCGGGGGCGGCGCCCGCTGCTCCACGGCCTCGTCTACGACATCCACGACGGGCTCCTCAAGGAGCTGGTCATGCAGGTGGACGGCGTGGACAAGGTGCGATCCCTGCTGGAAGCGGACCGCCGCGGCGTCGGCGTCTGACGCCGTCACGAGCCGTTTTGCACGCAGCCGGCTGAGCTTGGTGATGCGCGACTCGTCCGTCCGACGTATGCTTCCCGGGCACCCCAGCATGCGTGGTCGAGCTCTGTCGTCCCAGCTCATCGATATCACAGCGCTCCTGGATATCGATGCGATCGTGAACGCCGCCAACGAGCAGTTGACGCCGGGCGGCGATGTCAGCGGCGCCATCCACGCGGCCGCTGGCCCCGGATGTATTGCCTGCCGACGCGTCGCGCCGTGTCCGACCGGCGAAGCGCCTCACCCCGGGATTCAACCTGCCGGCCCGCTACGTCATCCACGCGGTGGGCCCCATCGCGCGGTGGCGCCGACCACAGGCGGACCTGCTCGCCTCGGCCTACCAGTCGGCCATCGAGCTGGCGCAGCGACACGGGCTGAAGACGATTGCGTTTCCGCCATCAGCACCGGGATCTACGGCTTTACCCGCTGCGGGAGGCCGCACATTGCCGTCACGACGATCCGCGCGGCGCTGAAGACGCCGACGATCGAGAAGGTGACGTTTGCGTGTGTGAGCACGACGGTGGTGGACGCCTATCGCGCAGAAGGGGTGGACTTCGAGCCGTAGGGTGTCAGGAATTCAGAGTTCAGAAATTCTGAATTCCAGAATCAACGGTCTCGCGCTCGCGATCAGCGTTGGTGTGGCTGCCATGCGCAGGTGGACGTATGCCTCACACGTGTCACCGCGCCTGGCGTTGTTCTGCGTCGCCGGCGCTGCGACGATTCTCTGGGCGCTGGTTCCACGGGTCGACCGCTTCGAGGCGCCCGGGCCCCGCCTCCCGGTCGAGACGACGCTCCGTCCTGCGCGCTGATCGATCGTGTGGCCGCCGCGACTGAGCAGCCGCCACCGCGCGACGTGTACTGCTGAACGACGTCAACGCGTTCGTCCCGCATCGAGGCGGTGTGATGGGCATCGGCAGCCGGCGCGCGGTCATGGGCGTGAGTGCCCCGCTCCTGGAGTCCTGACGCCCGTCGAGCTCGAGTCCGTCATCGCGCACGGTTCGGCCATTACGTGTCGAGCTACGTTGCGCTGGGGCCGTGGATCTACAAGACGCGGGGAGGCATCGACCGAGCTGCAGGCGACGGGCGACACCCTGCTCCGAGGCGCCATTCCGCTGGTACGCGACTGTTCCTGCGGACGACCATGGCCGTGTCGCGGGAGCAGGAGTTCGCCGCCGACCGCGTGGCCGCCGCCGTCGCGGTCCTGCCGCCGCCATCGGCGCCACAGACGCGTGGCCTCTCTCACGCCTGTGTGGCACCGGTTCGTGATGTTCGAGGTCGTGCCCGCGCTCGAAGCGGCTTCATCCCACCTATCATCGAGGGTTCGAGGCGTTCGTGGCGCAACCGGCCTTCATGGCCGTCGTCCGGGTGAAACGCGCGAGCCCGACGCCAGCCGTGCGGCAAGCCGACGCATACGATTCCCACCTCTCTTGACGAGCGAGTTGCGGCCCTGCGCGGCCTTGCCGACGGCTCGCGCCGGGAGTGCGGGTGTCCGCTCTGCCGCCGGAGTGGCGGTCACCGCGATGCGCTCGTCCGGTATCTGGTTGGAGACGAGGCGATCGCCCGGCTGCGCCCGATCACGTGGGCCGATGTCGGGCGGCTGGTGTACCTGCCGCGCATGCTGGAGCTGGCGGCCGCCATGCGGACGGTGCTGGGTGACAGGACGATTGACGACCTTCCAGCGGGAGAGGACGCGTTGGCGGCTTTGGGCGCCGCGCTCCTGGATGGCGACGACATTCCTCGCGAGGTTCAGGTCGCCAATGCCATGAACCTGGCCATTGCCGGCATCGTCAATGCGCTGGTCCACACCGGGTGGGAGATGCACTCCGAGCTGGGAAGACCAATCCACATGGTGCGTGGCACTGACCGCGTCGCGCCGGGGACGGTCGTCAGCGAGCTGGCGAGCGGTGAGATGACGCCGGAAGCCTGGCGGGCGACCTGCGACCGCCTGGGCATCACGGGCCTTCGCCTCGCCCCCGAGCCGACGCCAGAGCCCGCGCCGGCCGCTGCCTGAACGAGCCAGACTCGGACGCTCGACCTGCGACAGCCGCACCCAGCGGTCGGCAATCTCGCACCGTCCGCGTCTCCGACGCGCGGGCTACGAGGGGTGGTTGCCGGAGACCGGCCGGCCTTCCAGTGCCTGAAGGCGCACGCCGTGGTCCTGCAGCATGGCGTACATCAGCCGGCGGTCGGCGCGATGCTCGGCGGTGATGGCCTGCAGGACGGTACGCATCTCCGCGGTGTGCGCGTCGAGCCGCTCGAGAATCAGGTTCATCCGCGACTCGAGGGACTCGACGGTGACGTCGAGCTTCGCGTTCAGGGCGTCGATCCGGCTTTCCAGGCGGTCGAAACGCGCTTCGAGCGTCTCCATGCGCTTCTCGAGTCGAGCCATCCGCTCCTCGAGCAGCTCCATCCGCTGCTCGAGAGAAGTCATTCGCCGTTCGAGCCGGTCCATGCGCCCTTCGAGCCGATCGACGCGCGCGTTGAGCCCGTCCACGCGCCCTTCGACGCCAGTCAGTCGTGCGCCGAGTTCGGCGAAGCCCGTGGCGACTGTGACCTCCAGCCGTGCGAGTCGTTCAGCAACCGCATCCACGTCGTCGGCCATCCTAGCATCGTCCTCTCCGGGGCGGAGACCCCCGTGGAGCCGTACCAGCACGCCGCATGCAAGGCAGATGTCCAAGTGAATCGGCGCGAAGAGTTCGGGCGTACCAGAAGTTCCAGAGCTCTGGCGCGGAGGGGCCTGAGGTTTCCCTCGACCCCGCGGAGTCCTCCCGTCAGCGGCTGTCACCGCGCCTGCGACCCGCGGCGCTACGCATGTCGGGCCAGCGTGTTCGCATCGCGAGGCCGCTCGCTGAAGCTGTGTCCTCCGGTGACGCACCCCTTACCGACACTGGTCGCGTGCGCGGGCATGACGCTCGCGCCCTGTGCTGGAGGTCTTCGTGATGACGCGTGTGCTCCACTGTTCCTGCTGCTGGCACTCGCTGTGGTGATGCCCTCCGAGGCGCGTGCGCAGGAGGCCAGCCACCTGGCGGGCCATGCCGGCGTGACGTTCCAGTGCATGCGGGTCACGGGGGCGGAGCTGAATGTGCCGAGGGCCTACGGCGGTGTGGGCATCCGCTTCTGACGTGCCGTCGCGTGTGGACCGAGGCCACCGGCCGGTGGCGCGCAGGCGCGCGCCCCGTCTGGCCCGCGGACGCGACGCCTCGGCGCGCCTGATCGACGGCGGTGACGTGCCGTTGACGCGTGCGGCGCTCGAGCAGACGCTCGTGCCGTCCCTGGCGGCATGGATTACCGCGGCCTGTCTGTGGGACGGCGAAGCCGCGCTGGGCGACCACCGGTTCGTCGTGTTCGCCATCGACATCGCGCCGGCGTTGCAGGTCTACGTCCAATGCGAGCGAGCCGGGCGAGCTGGTCCTCATGGAAGTGTCCTCGGCCGGCCGCACGAACCCACCGCCGCGTGGATGGCGGGAACGCGCGCGGACCGCGTGCAGGCGATGGGCTTCCGCATCGGAGGTGAGGCGGAGAACTTCCAGCGTCTCGTGCGGGTGCCGAACGCGCCGCGACGCCGAGCGCCTGGCCAGGCGTGTCGTGGAGGTCTTCCATGGCGCTCTTGGCTATCGCGGGCACCAGGCCATCAACGCCTACGCCGTCTGGCAGTCTCGAGGCGGTGGAGCGCGCTACATACGAAGGCTTCACCATTGACGACGTCATCGGTGTGGTCGGCGCGTGTGGCTTTCGATGCGACACGGTCCGGGAGTCCGCCGAGCGTGCGGTGCTGTTGCTGACGCGCCGGACCGTGCACGCGACGGCCACGTGCCTGGACCCGCTCGACGGCGAGCGCATCTTCCAGCGCCTCGTCCTCGCGCTCGAGCCGTGGCACGCCGGCGACGAAACGGAGCAGGTGCTCCCGCGCGGCCGAAATGACGGCGCCCGGATCCAGTCGTCGCTCGAGCGCACGCTGACCTTCGATGGAGGCGTGACGATGGAGTGGGTGATGCGGCAGGTGGGGGAGTGGAATGCGCTGGTGCGGAGGGTGAGGCGGGGTGGTGGACGGGAGAGGAAAGCGAGGGGGTGGGTGCACTGAGAGTGCGAAGTGCGGAACGAGGGCGGTCGCGAAGACGATGGCGCGTTGTCTCCTCGGCCCCCATTCCCGATGACGTATCTCGAGAGCGAGGCCGCGTTCGCCACGTTCACGGCCGCCTTCGAGTGAGCCCTCGATCGCATCCGAACCATTTCGGCGGGACGTGCGGCGGTTGAGCCCGTCCGCCGCGACACGTCCTGCCGGACCGCCGGCCTCGCTGCTCCGCACCTTCCCGCTCCCTGCGTCCTCCCCTGACACACCATCGATGCACGATCGGTGCGCGCCGGGCCTGACGCCCGGGCGTCCTCCGGAGGTGGTCAGGATGAATCGTGCGTGTTCTGCAGTGCTGCTGGTGTTGTGCGCGCTCTGCGTGCCCCGACCGGGCTTCGGGCAGGAGGCAGAGCGTATCGCCTACGATTACGCGGCCATCTACGAGCGGCTGAACCCCGCCATCGTCAAGGTGCACGCCGACGCGGGTCACGGGTCCGGCGTGCTCGTGGACGAGCACGGCTTCATCGCGACGAACCATCACGTCGTCACCAACGCCCGCTACGTGGCCGTGGAAGTGCCGATGGCCGCAAGGTGGTGGCCGACATCGTCATGCTCGATCCAGGGAACGACCTGGCCATACTGAAGGTGCACCCTCCACGGTCGCGGGCGTCAGCCGGTGGCGCTGCTGCCGGAGGATCGGGAGGGAACCGTGCGGGCGGGCATCCCGGCCACGGCGTTCGGCTCGCCACGCAGCCAGACCTTCCTGATGACGCAGGGCATTGTCTCAAGGTGGAACCGGGCGCGCTGCTCGGCGACTTCCTCATCCAGCCGGGCAACTCTGGAGGGCCGCTCGTCAACCTGGCCGGGCAGGTGATTGGCATCAACACCTTCCTTGCCGAGGGCATATCCGGCGCAGTGCGGGTGAACCGTGTCCGCGAGGCGCTGGCGCACCCGGCCGTGGTCTCGTTCGAGGGCCGGAGCCGGATGCGGCGCTGCTGCCAGTGCCGCCGCGGGAGCTTACCGACGGAACTGCTCAAGGAGAAGATCCTGTCCGAGCCCTTCAACGCCTCGACCTACGTGCTCGACGGCGGCCGGTTCACGGTGACGGCCATCACGCCGGTCTTCATCGGCAAGATCCAGGTGCAGGCCGACCTGCAGCAGGCGGCGAACCGGTACAAGCGGCGCGCCAAGAAGATCAAGGACGGCAATTTCAACCCGGCCGACGAGCCCTTCTACGACTGGCATCGGAACGCGACGAGCTGGCTCGACTCCGTGGTCACCTTCGAGGTGAAGCCGGACTTCGGGCAGACGAAGGGCAGCATGTGGGCGTCGGCGCTGACAGCCGTTTCAGCCGGGCTCAGCGGCACGCCCGTGCGCCCGACGCGCCAGACGATGGAGTTCAAGGCGGAGTTCCAGGAGCTGCGTCTCTATCGAGACGGTGAGCTGGTGATACCGATCACTCCGGGGCGACAGATCACGGAGCAGTCGGTCAGCGGCCCGTTCATGCACTTCGTGGACGAGGCCTACAGCGGCATGTATCAGTACGCGGCGGATGTGTTCCTGACCGGCCGCCAGTATCGCCTCGACATCGTCGACGCGCGGGAGCCGGAGAAGGTGCACAAGAGCATCGCGCTGGCGGAGTCGCACAAGCTCATTCAGGAGATCCGGAAGGACTTCGAGGGCGTGGCGTTGCGGTAGGCCAGGCGGTGAGGCGACGCGGGTGATCCCTTCGATTCGTGGCCTCCCGGCGCCGAGGCCGAACACCCGATGCGCTCGGCCGGGTGGTGGACACTGGACGAACGAACCCGGCGGTGGCTGTCCGACGTGCTGCCCTACCTCGAGCCCAGAATGCGCGACCGTCTGGCGCGCAAGATTGGTCCGCCGTTCGGGGCGCGGTTCCGCAGTGTGGGCAGGAACTGGTGAAGGACCGCAATCTGGCGACTTTGCTCTACCTCAGAGCGGAGATCGAGCGGGCGCTGGTGATGGTGGACCGCGAGTTCGCGACAGAGGACGAGGGGGCGGAGGCCGGAGCAGGTGTGACGAAGCGCGTAAGACCGACTGCGCATCAGCTCATGCATATAGTTCGACAATTGCGAATTCTGTTTGGGGCGACAGATTCAGAGCGCTGCCTCTGCATTAGTTGTGGCAAAATCTGCCCACCTCATTTTTCCTCGGCATGTTGAATTCGGCAGTCGTCTCAGGACCTCTCCCCCGGGGCCTGGTCGCGCAGCTGGAAGCGGCCATCCTCTACGTGCGCGCCGACGGTTTCAGGCCGGTGCCGGTCCTGGTGCCGAGTCGCGTTCTCTGCACGTCGGTCGCTCGCGCGCTGGTCGCCCGCGACAGTTCCGCCGGCGAGGGCGAGGCATGATGACATCCTCATTCACCTGGCTCGACGGCTCCGAACGCCAGCGCCGCCAGATGAAAGACATCCTGTCCCAGTTCCGGGAGCAGGGCACGCGAGACGAGCTCGGGCTGGCGGTGATCAGAGACGCCTTCTCCGACCTGCTATTCCCGGGCACTGGCGCGCTCCAGACGAGGGCGCGGTACTTCCTGTTCGTGCCGTGGATGTATCAGGAATTCGAGCGCAAGCGAGTGCCGGCCGGTGAGGTCGGCCGGCGGGGCCGGCAGTTCGAAATCAGACTGATCGACGTGCTTGTCGAGAGCGTCGCCGGGACCGGCGAGGCGGGCGTGATCGGCCAACGCGCCAGACGCAACCTGCAGCGGTTGCCCAGCAACATCTACTGGAGCGGCCTGCGACGGCTGAGCATCCTGCAGTTCCATGGCACGCAGGAGCAGTTCCATCAGCGGTTCGAACGCCTGTGGAGTCAGGGGCGGAGTGCCAGAAATGATGATGGCGAGTTGCTGAGCGACGGGCGGATGGGCTTCCGCGGCGTCCCTCCGGCCCCGGACGACTTCCCGGACCTCGCGAACTTCGATCTCACGCGAGGTGAGGCCGCATACCTGTGTGAGAGAGTTCAGCAGTCTGCGCCGAAGTCCTTCTTCGCCTGGTGGATCGACCGGAACATGTCCGGTCTGGATGCGGCGTTCGCCGGGAGGCCTCGCCGGAAGAGGACTTGCCGGCCCACCTGCGTCGGCAGCTGCGCCATGCCCACGCGTTCTCACTGGCGATGCAGGGCGCGACGGTGCTCTACAACCTCTTTCTGACAACCCTCCGCAAGGACACCGAACAGGTCGCGACGCTTGTGGACGAGTTCGACGAGTGGCATGCGCGTTTCACTGTCCAGCGGCCCCTGATGGCCGGATGGCAGCTTCCCGACTTCTGGTTGTGCGTCGCGGAAGGCGGCGGCCGGATTGGCCCGCAGACTCAGGACTTCGTGGAGCGATGGTTCAGGCTGGCATATGAAGCGAGCTCACCCGAGGCCTCAGGCAGAGCCAGGCCACCCGGGACCTGCTGGAACAACGCGAGTGGGCGCTGAAGAAGGGTCTCGCGCGTTTCAGGAATCCTCGGGCGCTCGAGTTGTGGGGCGGCGCGTCGGGCTCGGCGCGATGGAATTCCGCTGGTCGAACGCGGTGGTCCTCGGCCGCGACATCTCCGATGGATTGGCCAGGCCGTCATGATCAATGACCCGTTGGCTCGAACCAAGCTGCTGGATGTGCTCCGTCCGCCAGACGGGTTTTCATTGGACGAAGGCATTGGCACTACATGCTCGCTCGACCTGGCGGCGCTGCTCGTGGCACCGCTCGCATTCACCCTGTTCGACGCCGAAGACGACGAAGGGCGCGTCAGGCTGCAGTCGCTGGAGGTGCTCGAAAGTCTCCGGCGCTACGCTCGCAAACTCACGGTGTTCTGCCAGGCGGGGCAGATCTACGTGCCCGGAGGGCAGTACCCCGCAGTTCACGTATCTCGAGCAGACGGTGATCCAGTGTGAGGCGCCCGGAGGTGGCAGCTTCCATCCGAAGGTGTGGGTAAGCTCGATTCACGAATGACACGGGCGAAGTGGTTTACCGCGTCGTGTGCCTCACTCGCAACCTTACCTTCGACCGGTCCTGGGACACGGTGCTGGTCCTGGAGGGACCGCTGCTCGACCGGAAGAACGCCATAGCGCGGAACCATCCGCTCGGGGACTTCGTGGCGGCGCTGCCCGGCCTTGCCATTGGGGAGGGGATCGAGGGCCCGTGTCGGCTCGGGTCGCACGATTGGCCGAGGAGGTCCGCAGGGTTGACTTCGAGCTGCCCAATGGCTTCGAGGACCTCCGCTTCTGGCCGCTGGGTGTCGACGGCCATCGCCGCAACCCGTTTCGAGACGACGGCCGGCGTCTGCTGGTGATGTCGCCGTTCCTGACGCCGGGTTTCCTCCGGGACCTGTTCGAGGGCGCTCCGAACGGCGTGCTGATCTCGACGGTGTCGGCTCTCGAGGAAATCAGCCAGTGGCCGGATGGCATCGCGCAGGTGTTCACGGTTGCCGACGCCGCCAACCCGGAGCCCGAGGAAGAAGCGTCCGAAGACGAAGGGCTGGAGGGCAGTCTGACGGGCCTCCACGCCAAGTGCTACGTGGTGGACGATGGCCATACCGCCCGTGTCCTGACGGGATCGGCCAATGCCACTGCCTCCGGGTTCAACGGCAACGTGGAGTTCTTGGTCGAGCTGGTCGGCACTCGAAAGTCGGTCGGCATCGATGCCTTACTGGCCAGCGAACAAGGCGCGACCCGACTGGTCGATATTCTGCAGCCGGTCACCCGTCCGTTGAGCAGGGCGTGTGACGAGGAGCAGGAGAACGTCGAGAGATGGCTGGAAGAGGCCTGTCTGGCGCTTTCCACGGCAAGGCTGGAGCTGGTGTGCTCGGCCAGCCCCGACCGGCCGGACGCCTACAACCTCACCGTGCGAAGGGCGGGTCCGCTGCAACTGCCCGGTGAGGTGTCCGTTGCCTGCTGGCCAGTCACCCTCTCCGCCGAACGCGCCCGAACGTTCGACCCGGCAGACGAGGCCGCCGCTCGGTTCGAGGACCTCTCACCTCTGGCCCTATCGCGCTTCCTCTCGTTCAGAATCGAGGTCGGCAAGGGGCCGCATCGCCAGAGCCGGGAGTTCGCGGTGAAGCTCCCCCTGGTCGGTGGGCCGGAGAATCGCGAAGACCTCGTTCTGCGGGCCATGCTGTCGGACCGCGCGCATCTGGTCCGATACCTGCTGCTGCTCTTGGCCGACGACCCGGTGCAGGTAGCCGAGGCGCCCGAGGGAGCCATGATGCATCCCTCACAAACGGACGCTGGTCGTCGGCCGGAGGCCCGGCGTTGCTGGAGTCGTTCCTGCGGGCACTCGACCGGGATCCGGGACGCTTGGACTACGTCCAGCGGCTGGTGGCGGACCTTCGATCGACGGAAGAGGGCCGGCAACTGCTGCCACCCGAGTTCGACGCGATGTGGGCGCCCATCTGGGAGCTTCGTGAAAGGGGGCAGGCGTGCCAGGCCCAGTAGCGCGCCCCGATCTGGACCGGATTCTGGGCGGGCTCCGCGACTTCCAGCGCGCCACGGTGGAATACGTCTTCGACCGCATGTGAGCAGACCGATCGGTCCGGCGTTTCCTGGTCGCGGACGAAGTCGGCCTTGGAAAGACGCTGGTGGCCCGCGGCGTTGTCGCCAAGGTCGTGGACAAGCTCTGGGACTCCGACATCCGCCGCATCGACATCGTCTACATCTGCTCGAACGCCAGCATCGCCCGGCAGAATGTCAGCCGTCTCAACATTACGGATGCGGACGACATCGCGCTGCCCACGCGCATCACGCTGCTGCCATCCACCATCAAGGACCTGGCGCGGAACCGCCTGAACTTCGTGTCCTTCACGCCGGGCACGTCGTTCAGCCTGCGGTCGAGCCTCGGAACCGCGGAGGAGCGCGCACTGCTGTATTGGCTGCTGCCCGACGACTGGAAGGAGAACCGGCGGGCGTCGGTCACCGTGCTCGCGGGTTCGGCTGGACGCGCGGGCTTCGACGAGCGTGTGCACCACTTCGACCGGGACACCATCAACATCGATCTGAAAGCGGGGTTTCAACGCGAGCTTGCGCAGCGTTACGAGGCAGAACGGCCGCTGCGGGAGCGTTTTCTGGCCCTGCTCGAAGGGATCGGGCGCCGGAACGAGCTCGGCGCCGAAGAGCGGGCGGAACGGAACCGCATTGTCGGCGAGCTGCGGAGCGCCCTCGCCGTCAGCTGTGTCGAGGCCCTCGAGCCCGACCTCGTCATCCTGGACGAGTTCCAGAGGTTCAAGCACCTGCTCGACGGCGAGGACAGTGCCGGCCTGCTGGCCCGGCGCCTGTTCGACTACGGCCAGGCGCGGATGCTGCTGCTCTCCGCGACGCCGTACAAGATGTACACCCTGGACGACGAAGCCGGCGGTGAGGATCACTTCGCGGACTTCGTGCAGACCGTGCGGTTCCTTCAGAACGAGGAAGGCCGTACGGAGCGCTTCAAGCGGAGCCTGGGCGAGTATCGCCGCGAGTTGATGCGATATACGGCACAAGATGGACACGCGCTGTCAGCGGTCAGGAACGAAATCCAGGAGGAGCTGCGGCGCGTCGTGGTCCGAACCGAGCGGCTGGCGGTCACGCCGGATCGCAACGGCATGCTGGCCGAAGTCCCGGCCAAGGTCCCGAGCCTCACCCCCACTGACGTTGAGCACTACCTGGCGCTTCAGCGCGTGAGCCGGGCCACCGAGTCCGGTGACGCGCTGGAATACTGGAAGTCGGCGCCGTACCTCCTGAACTTTATGGAGGACTACGAGCTGAAGCGCGAGTTCAGCGAGGCCGTGGCGCGGCCCGACACGACGACGCTGTTCGAGGCGCTCAGCGTGGGGCCGTCGGCGCTGCTCTCGTGGAACGACATCCAGCGATACGCGAAGGTAGACCCCGCCAACGTGCGGCTTCGGAGCCTGATGGCGGATCTGGATGCGGCCGGCGCGTGGGACGTGCCGTGGATTCCGCCCTCGTGCCCCTACTACCAGGCCGAGGGACCGTTCAGCGGTAAGGCCGAGCGGCTCACCAAGCGCCTGATCTTCTCATCGTGGCAGGTCGTGCCGAAGGCGGTGGCGGCTCTCCTGAGCTATGAAGCCGAACGCCGGCTCTCGGGGGCACCGGACGAAGGGCTCGACGGCGCGAACGAGAAAGGCGCGCGCGAGAAGACGCGCCCGCTGCTCCGGTTCTCGACCCGGGACGGGAAGCCGCAGAACATGACCGTGCTCGGGCTCGTGTACCCCTGCTTCAGCCTGGCGTCGCGGTTCGACCCATTGGAGACGGCGTCATCGCTCCGGACCAATGGCCAGGAGCCGCTGCCAACCCTACCTGAGGTGATCGCCGCCACGAGCCAGCGGCTGGCCGAGGCGCTTGCGAGCCTGCCGCCAGGTGAAGGTGAGGCCGAGGACGATCGATGGTACTGGGCAGCGCCAATCCTGCTGGACTCGCTGGCGGATGCCTCGTCCAACCAGCGCTGGTTCGGTCAGTCCCACTTGAGGCCTTCATCTGGCGGCCGCCAGTTCGCACGCAGTCCGAGAACGAGGACAACGACCCTGACGACCGCGACGCGGGCGATGCGGAACTTCACGTGAACGAGGCCCGCGCCCTCGTGAAGGCTTACGAGAACAAGCGGCTCGAACTCGGCCGGCAGCCGGCCGATCTCGCAGACGTGCTGGCCTGGGTGGCCGTTGCGGCGCCAGGCGTCGTGGCGCTTCGGGCGCTGGCAAGGTTACCGGTGACCTTCAG
Source organism: Vicinamibacterales bacterium (assembly GCA_041394685.1). GTDB lineage: Bacteria > Acidobacteriota > Vicinamibacteria > Vicinamibacterales > UBA2999 > VFZN01. The sequence goes on along the minus strand of JAWKHU010000040.1, from coordinate 155,599 downwards.
CGCGCCTCGAGCCTGTCCCTTCGAAACGCAGCTGTCCCCGTGGGAGACGGGTTTCTCACGCTGTTCAACCTCCCCGAAGTCAAGGAGGCCGTCCGGCGCGAGGGCCCAGACGAGCCCTGTGGCGCCGCGTCGTGGAGTTCGCAGCCAAGGGTGGCGTCCAGGCTGTCGTGGACAGTATGCGCGTCCTGATCGACGCGCAGGGCAAGCGCGGCCGTTCCCTCGAGGACATTACGGCGGCCCTGGCCACCGGGATGGCGAGCGCCCTCCGGACCAGGACGGCCAACTTGGGCATGGACGTGATCGAGATGGACCGCGCCACCCGGCGCGTGTCGATGCACGCCGAGCGGGGCGCGTTCAGGAGTCGCTTTGCCGTGCGTTTCGGGGCCAAAGCCACAGACGAGGGCGCCGCCGGTGAGCGGGATGACGTCGTGCGGCGGGCCTTCAACTCGCCCTTCTGGCCGTTCGTGCTGTGCTCGACGTCGGTGGGGCAGGAAGGCCTCGACTTCCACCACTATTGCCATGCCGTCGGCACTGGAACATCAGCGAACCCGTGGACATGGAGCAGCGCGAGGGCCGTGTCCACCGTTACAAGAACCACGCCGTGCGACGAAACGTCGCCGCCGGAGCCGCGGCGATCGGCAGCGGCGGACATCCCGACCCGTGGCGGCGCATGTTCAGGGACGCGGAGCAGGGAGGGATAGCAACACCTCGGACATCAGCCCCTACTGGGTGTTCACCACCGATGGCGGGGCCACCATCGAGCGGCACGTTCCGGTGCTGCCGCTGAGCAGGGATGCCGCCAAGGCGCAGCGGCTCCGCCGGTCGCTGGCCGTCTACCGGCTGGCCTTCGGCCAGAGCCGACAGGAAGACCTGGTGGCATGCTGTCCGAGGCGCTGTCGAAAGATCAGGTGGTGAAGGTTTCCGAGGAGCTGCGAATCGACCTCAGCCCGCCGCGGAGCCGGCAGCCGATTCTGGCTCCGGTGACGGCATCGACGATCAGCCATCCCCGGAGAGGAGTGACGCTGACGGAGCTGTTCACCTCACCTGGCTCCGGCGTCACCGACCTGGACGCGCTGACGGCGCTGCTGGACGCGTTTGCGGCGCTGAAACCGGCTCGCGGTCCGGCACTGACGGCCGACGCGGTTCGAAACCTGCTGGATGCCTTTGCCCGGACGCGGCACACGCCAGCTTCCGGCCGGAACTGAGGAGGAACACCGTGGCAGCCATTTACAGCGATGTGGACCGGCTCATCCTGGAACGCTGGGACGAGGTGAGCGAACTCATCGATGCACGCGAGGAACTGGAAGACCGGATCACCGACGTGATTGAGGCCGCAGGTGAACGTGTGAGGCGAGCGCTGCAGCCGATGGGATACGAGGTCGAGATCGACTCCAAGGGGGCCAACATCGACGCGTATCGGACGTCCTGGAACGACAGACGACGAGGGCCGTGGGTCTATTTCCGGCTGAGCGGTTGCTGCCCGCGCGGCTACCGGCGGCACGAAGATGCTCATCCGGCGGTGTTCCTCCACACCGACACGCTGGAAAACTTCCGTATCAAGGCCGACGAGCGTCGTCGACTGGCCACATCCCTGCGCCAGGCGCTGGGAGAGGCAGCCCGTGAGTGGGATGACGACGACTGCAGCGACGAGGACGCGCCGCTCGGCCGCTATCTGACAGAAATCGACAACAAGGCACGGTGCGAGCTGGTGTCCAGTCCCGAGAAGCTGGCTGGGGGTGCGGTTGCCGAGTTCCAGAAGGCGTTTGTCATTGCCGACGTGGTCGAGGCGTGCGTCGGTAAGGTCGTCCAGCGTTAGGGGCGTCGGAAATGCCTGGTGGACAGTTCGATTCCTCGAAGACCCGCGTCGTGCCGGTGTTCGATCGCCTGCAACAGCGCCAGGACGACTGGGTGCGCCAGCTCCTCGCCCTCCCACGGCACGGGACCGGCCGCATGATCTCTGAGGATGTCGACTTCACCTTCGGGCGTGGATACTGGGGCGCTGATGAGAGGCCGCTGTTACCCCCGGTCTCCCTCCTGTCGTGGCTGATCCGGAACTTCGAGGTGCCCCCGGGAAAGCCCGTAGACGACGATCGCAGGGCTCGGCTGGCGGCCGGGGATCCCGCAACTGTCGAGTCCGCCCTCGCGGAGCTGCGGACCGCGGGGCTCGGCAAAGGCTGGCACGTGCTCGAAGGCGCCAGCTACCCGGACGTGTTCATTGAGACACCCGATACCCTCGTCGTCGTGGAAGGCAAGCGAACAGAGATCGGGCCGACGACGCACACCTCGTGGATGGCCACCCGGCACCAGATGTGGCGGCACATCGACGCTGCGTGGGAAATCCGTGGGAGACGCTTGGTACTCGGATTCTTCATCGTCGAGGGGCGCGGCCAGGACGCTTCGGACGTACCCGAAGCGTGGGCTCAGGCCGCACGCGACACCCTGTCGGCAGCTGCCATCGAAGGCAGCTTCCCGCACCGCTCCCAGGCCGAGCGCGAGGGCATCATCGGCGGCTTCTTGGGCGCGACCACCTGGCAAGCGGTGTGCGCCCAGTTCGACATCGACTACACGTCCTTGCCCGACCGGGTAGTGCTTCACGGGGAGCAGGCCCCGGCATGAGCGCTTCACCGCCCCGCCCCGGCATGTTCGCCACGGTCCGCAACCGCCGCGGAGTCATCTCTGCCGTAGAACCCCACGACGGGGAGCGTGGACGGCTCCACCTGGTGCCACCTGGAATACAAGGACGACCAGTGGCCGCCTGAGAGCGCCTGATCTGGGAGATCGAACCCCACCGCATCGTGCTGGAGCCAATGCGTTGCCCGAACCGGGCGCACCGACCCCATGCGCGGCGACGACTTCGACGCGCTGGTCCGGGCGTCCCGCTGGACGGCCGCGACGCCCTACCTCGATCCCGACGGAGACGGCCCGCTCCGCCCGGCTGCCAATCTCAGCCGTTCCATGGCGCCGTGCAGGTGGAGGACTTCCAGCTCAATGCCGTTGCTGAAGGCGCTCCGCATGCCGCGCGTCAACCTGCTCATCGCAGACGACGTGGGGCTGGGGAAGAACCATCGAGGCGGGCCTGGTCCTGAGCGAACTTACTCCTGAGACGACGAATCCAGCGGGTGCTGATCCTCACGCCCGCCTCTCTGCACCTGCAGTGGCGCGACGAGATGTGGGAGAAGTTCGCGCTGCCGTTCGGCTGGTGGACCGGGCCGAGACGGACAAGCTCCGGGCGCATCGGCCTCGATGCCAACCCGTGGCGTTCGTTCAGCCGCATCATCGCGTCGTATCACTACCTGCGAGCCCGACGTGCTGGACCAGTTCCTGGCGGCGTGCCGAGACGCCCGAAGGCTCCCGCACCTGCCACGGGACCTGCTGATCGTAGACGATTGCCACAACCTGATGCGGCGCCTTTCGGGGACGACAGCGACCTGTGCCGGATGCTGCGGCTGGTGGCGCCGCAGTTCGAGCACCGGCTGTTCCTGAGCGCCACGCCGCACAACGGCCACACGCGCTCGTTCACAGGGTTGCTGGAGATGCTTGATCCAGTTCGCTTTGCCCAGACCAGCGAACTCAAGCCGGCTTCGAAAGGGCGCGTGCAGCAGGTGGTGCTGCGCCGGCTGAAGCGGGAGATCAACGCGCGTAAAATCACCGCCGAAGTTCTGCACGAGGAATACGCCGCGGCCGCTGGTGCTGTCGCTGTCGGCACGGGAAGTGGCGCTCGGCGAAGGCATTCGGCGCCTTCCGCTCCAGGGTCCGTGCGCTTGTGGCCGCCGGCGACCAGCGGCGGCGCCGCGCCGGCAGCTTTGCGGTGGAGATCCTGGGCAAGCGGCTGCTGAGCTGCCCGACAGCATTCGCGGAGTCGTGGCGTCGCTGCCGCGAGGCCGTGGACGAGGCAGAGGCTGCGGCCGACGCCGAGGTCCTGGCGGTAAACGGACCGTCGAAACCGAGACCGGCGACGACCGCCGAAGCGCAGTCGCGCGAAGCGACCGCCGCGGGTGTCGTGGGTGCCTGGCTGAAGACCGTGGCCCCGGAGGTGAAAGAAGAGATTGGCGCCATCGACCGGGTCGTTGCTGGACTGGGCTTTGACACAACCCGCAACAACGTGACGGCGCAGGACCCGGCCGCGGATGCGCGCTTCGATAAGCCCTCGCTGGCCCTCATCGACGAAGCGCCTCCGCCAGGCAAGACCTGGCGAGGATGACGAGCGGCTGGTCGTGTTCACGGAGTACGGGCGACGCTCGACTTCCACGGAGCGGCGGCTGAAGGAACGCGCTACGGCCCGAGCGGATCCTGACGCTCTTCGGCGGCATGGACGAACTGGAGCGCGACGCGGTCAGCAGGCACTGGCGCGATCCTGCGCACGCCGTCCGCATCCTGCTCGGCACCGACGCCGCGGCCGAAGGCTGAACCTCCAGCGCACGGCGCTACCTGCTGCACTTCGACTGCCCGTGGAACCCCTCGCGGCTCGAGCAGCGGAACGGCGCATCGACCGCCACGGTCAGGCGCGTGACGTCACGATCCACTACTTCGTCACCGACCAGGACCAGGATCTGGCTTTCACTGGCGCACGTGGTGGAGAAGGCCGACGAGATCCGCAGGGACACCGGGCTCTGTCAACGAACTCTTCGACGAAGCCGTTCACCGCCGGCTGGTGGATGGCGAGCGCATCCGGGTCCGCGCCGATCTCGACCGCGCCGTGGCCTCGGCCCGCGGCCAGACCATCGTCGAAGCCGACGCCACCATCGCGACGGGAGACGACGGAGAGGAGCGGAGGAGGAGCTGCGCGCGCTGGCCGCGGAACTGGACTGGACGGTCCGGCCCTGCGCGACACACTCGAGGCCGCGCTCGCCATCCACGCCCGGCCGCCCGCAGCTCGACTGCTCGGCCACGGAGATGACCTGCCGGCTGCTCAGCCCCGGGCTCCCCGGCTGGGCGAGGTGGTGGACGATCGCTGCGCCGGAGGACCGTGGGGCTGTCGAAAGGGCGGTCGCGCTGGCGCCTTCTCCAGGCCGCTGCTGGAGAGTGCCGGGCGCATCTTCAGCCCGCGCGGATGTGATGCTGATGCACCTGTCGCATCCCATGCTCCAGCGCGCGTTGTCCCTGCTCACGAGGACGACGCTTCCCGAACACCGGCGACGAGGTGTCGCGCTGGACCGTCCGCAGCGGCGACGTGCCCGCGGGCGCCGAGGCCCTGGTGCTGCTCACCGTCGAGGAGCTGGCCGTCAACGAGCTGCGCGAGACCTTTCACGACTGGGTCACGGACGCTGCAGTTCCCGATCGCGCGCGGCACGCTCGGGGCCTGCTGCCCCACCGTGCGGCGGTGGATCTTCGGCGCGCTCGCCCCGTCGACCCGAAGCAAGTCGCCCGAAAGGATTTGCTGGACGAGGCGCTGCCCGACCTCAAGACACTCCGTCTCCCGCCACGCGGAGTCGCTCACCGCGGGTCCTGGCCGAGCAACAGCCTCCATGGGCGACCACGCGCGCGAGGACGAGGAAAAGCTACCGCAGCCGTCAGGCCGAGGTGTCGTCGCTGATTGCCGGGAACGACCATCGCGAAGCTGGAACGCGAGATCCGCGAACTGCTGGAGGCGCGACGCGGAGCAGACTCTTTGCCGAGGCCGCTAAGGCTGGAAGCCATCGGCCATCCATCGAGGACAAGCAGGCCGAGGTGCAGCGCCGGCGCCAGCACTACGAGGAGATTCGTCAGCAGCTCGACAAGGAACGCGACCGGATCCTCAAACACCTGCTGCCACGTCGGCACGCCATGTCGGGCACGGCCCGGTGTTCCCCCGTGGCGATGGAGATTCGCCTGCCCGGAGGTGCGGCGTGAACGCGCTCGACACCGGGTGGGACCGCCTGCGCCACGGCGGCCTCCTGCTCGACGCGCCTCGACTGAAGGCGGTGTGCGCCGCACGAGCCCGCGCCGCTGCCGTTCTACCACGAGCGTGACTTGCGCCGCACGGCCGCGGCGCGCAGGACGACAGGGGGCAGATTGCGCCGCTGGTGACCTTCGTCCTCGAAACCGTGTGCGGCTTTTCCGAAGGCTTCGGGACACGGGCCCGCGGCGCCGCCGTCGGCGCCGGGTGGTTTTTCCGCATCGTCACCGGCGAGTGGTGAAGCCCCGGCAGCTCTGGAGAGGTGGTCACGGCGGCACACTGGCGGTGTTTTTGATGGCGAACAGCGCATCGGCATCGGCCGCAGCCTGCGCACGGTGAGTCAGGTGCGGCGGTGGCTGCGCGCTGGGGACGAACGCCTGGCGATGCTGACCAACGGGCGACAATGGCGGCTGAATCTACCGGCCTGGACGCCGACGCCTGGTGCGAGTGGGACACCGACCTCTGGTTTGAGAAGGTGGGCTCTCGCCCGGGTGGCGCGCTCCGCACGCTGCTGCAGCCGGCGCTGTGGACGCCGACAGTGAAGGGGCAGGCGCCGCCGCTGCTGCAGGCCGTGCTCGACAGCCGCAAGGGGCAGGCGGAGCTCTCGGCCGTGCTGGGCGAGCGTGCGCGAGGCCGTGGAACTGCTGGTGCAGGCCCGGCGAAGTGCTGAAGCACCGCTGCGCCGACGTCCAGCCCCGCCTCATCCCCACCGCGCCGCCGTCCGCATCGTCATGCGGATGGTGGTGGTGCTATTGCCGAGTCGCGCGAGCTGCTGCCGCGCGACAACGCCCTGTGCCCACAACGCCTACTGGTTTGTCCAGGCTACTGGCCGAACTGGAAGGGCGCCGCGCGCAGCGGCGGCCGCGGCGCGGTCGTGGAACGCCTGGCCACGCGTGCTGGCGCTGTTCCGCCTGGTGCACGATGGGACGCATCATCCGCGCTGACCGTGCCCGCCTATGGCGCGACCTTTTCGCGCCCGGGAATGCGGGCGACGCCGACGGCATGCTGCGCGCCCTTGCCGTGTTCGAGACCGCCTGCTTCGAACAGGCGCTGATGCCCGACCGCGAGGTGCACCACCTGCTGGAGAAGATCACCCGCACACGCGGGTGAAGGTCCGGCAGGGGCGGTCCAGCATGTGGGTGCCCGCACCGGTGGTGGACTTCTCGAGCCTCTCCAGCGAATACATCGGCATCCTCTACGAGGGCCTGCTCGACTTCGAGCTGAAGACCGCGCCGGCACGCGATCCGGTGGTGTTCCTTGCCGTGGGCAACCAGCCGGCGCTGCCGCTGTCGCACCTGCCGGACATGGACGACAAGGCCCTCAAGGCCCTGCTCGAGAAGATGAAGGACACGAGCAAAGAGTCCGACACCGGGGAAGACGAGAGCGCCTCGGGTGATGGCGAGGCAGAGGACGCCGCCGCCGGCGCGGACGACGATACGCTGCTGGCGGACGCCGCCGAGGGCGACCAGCCGGACGAGCCTGAAGAGGCGCCGGAAGACGACGAGCGGCACGCGACGCGGAGCCGGGCGGAGACGTGGGCCCGGAAGGCCGTCGAGGTGGGCAGGCTCGTCTCGCGGAAGAAGGGCAAGGCTACGCCAGACGGGGCCGCCGCATACGAGGAAGACGTCGCGCGCAAGGCGCGCCAGCTCGTCAGCCGCGTGGTGCTGCCGGGGGAGTGGTACCTGGTGCGCTGGGGCGGCACGCGCAAGGGCGCGGGCACCTTCTATACCCGTCCCGGACTGGCCGTGCCCGCACCGTGCAGCGGACACCGGCCGCTGGCACAGGACCCGCCGTCGAAGACCGACGGCACGCCGGATCCGGACGCGTCGGCCGCGGCTGGACGCCGAAGCGTCCCGAGGACATCCCTGGCCCTGAAGGTGTGCGACCCGGCGATGCGGCTCGGCGCCTTCCCGTGTCGGCGCTGCGCTTCCTGACCGACGCGCTCATGCCTCGCTCCACCAGCACGGGCGCATCACTGCCCCACGGCGATCGCTCCATCGTGCATCTGCTGGCGGCGCCGCGACCAGACGGGCGGGCAATGAGCCGCTGGGCGCGGAGCTGCTGCCCGGGCGCCCTGACGATCCGCTGTTCGAGCCGCGGCTCAAGTCCCACCTGCGCCGCCACGTGGTGGAGCGGTGCATCTACGGCGGCGGATCTCGACCGCTGGCCGTGGAACTGTGCCGGCTGGCGCTGTGGATCGAGACCATGGACCGGGCGCCTGCCGTTCTCGTTTCTCGACCACAAGATCAAGGTGGGGAACGCGCTGGTGGGCGCGTGGCTCGACACCTTCCGGCACTACCCGGTGATGGCGCTGGAAGAACCGGGAGGCGGCGACAGGAGTCACAACAACAGGGAAGCACTTCGAGGATGCGCGCACAGCGAAGGCGCTTAAGGCATTCGTGAAGGACCGGCTGCTGCCGGACCTGCGGTTGTTCCTCGCCGGCCGCACGCTGTTCCACGACGACCTGCAGCGGCGGCCGATGCCGCCCATGCGGGCGCGCTGGGCGTGCTGACGCGCCTCCACGATCTGCCCGTCCACGAGGCCGACGAGCGCGCCCGGATCTATCGCGACGAGCTGTTGGGCTCCCCTGCCTGGCAATCCATCCGCGAGGCCATGGACCTGTGGTGCGCGTGCTGGTTCTGGCCGGCGGACGATCTGGCCTGACGCGCCGCTGCCACGACAACGCTGGCGGCGCCAGCCGGGAAGCGACGCGCACGGTAGCCGGCAGCACAGCCGCCGAGAAGGCGCTTCTTCCACTGGGGCTGGGTTCCGGACGTGTTGGGCAGCGGAAGGCCGTAACCGATGCGATTCTCGGCAACCCCACCAGTGGGACATCGCCAAGCCGAACTCGAAGGAGTTCTTCGCGAACATCGATCCGCTCTACTGGGTCTATGGCAAGCAGGAGGCACTGGACTGCCAGACGCGGTATTTCGACGACGCAGTGGTCGAGCGGCGGCTCGACCACAGCGCTGACTTCCGGGCGCAATCCAACTACATGGGTGCCGCGGCATTCGCCTTCGGGGACCCGAGGACGATGCCGACACGTTCTCGATCGTCCGCGGCAGCCAGAACGTGGTGTTGCACGAGCGGTGGCGCGAGGCGCGGGCGAAGAGGTCACGGCTACGCGGACACCGCGCACCCATTCCGCCACCAGGGCTCGGCGGACCTGAATCTCTACAAGCTGATCCTCGAGCAGGCGCACGCCTTCTGCTGCCAGCGGGCCGACCGGTTTCATCGTCCCGTCCGGTCTCTACTCCGACCACGGTGCGGGCGGGCTGCGGCGGCTGTTCCTGGACAAATGCCGATGGGAATGGCTGTTCGGCTTCGAGAACCGCGACGCCATCTTCGATATCCACCGCTCCACCGTTCAACCCGATCATCGTCGAAAGGGCGGGACTACGGAGGCCATCCGCACCGCGTTCATGCGGCGGGCGCTGGAGGACTGGGAGCGGGGCGAGGAGCTGGCCACGGCACGCGCGGGCGCAGAGTGGACCGCTTCAGCCCGCGGTCGAAGGCCATCCTCGAGATCCAGTCGGCGCGCGACCTGGAGATCCTCGAGAAGATCTACTGCCGAACTCCCGGTGCTGCTCGGTGACGATGGCCCGGACGGGTGGGGCATCACCTACGCCCACCCGAGTTCGACATGACGAACGACTCCAAGCTCTTCCCGCCACGGCCGGTGTGGGAGGCGCAGGGCTACCGGCCGGACGGAAATGCAGCCGGTGGCTGAAGGGCGACTGGCGACCCGTCGGAGTTGTGGGCGAGCCCGGGCGTGGACCCCTCGCAACCACGACCAGTGGACATCGAGCTGGACGACTGGCTCTTCGACACCACAGCCGGCCCCGAGCGGCGGGCCGCCGAGGCGCGTGTGGTGCACGGCCACCTGCTGAAGCCCGGCGACGTGGCGCGGACGCCTGCTACCGCATCCGCTGCGCGCAACCGCCATGCGACGCGCTGCCTGTTCCAGGGCCGATATCCCGGCGAGGTCGCTCCTGTCGAGGGAGGCGGACGCGTGGATACAGGGGAGGAAGACATTCCTGTAGTCACGTTTGAGGATGCTGGCGTGCCGCGCTATCGATTGTCGTTGGTAAGGGCAAATCGAAGTCCACACTGGTTCCGACTGGCCGAGCGATTGGACTGCCCGTCTACGAGGGCAGGATGATCGGCCAGTTCGATGATGGCAACAGCAAGGGATGGAGTTATCCGGAAAAGGGGAAGGGCGGCAAAATGGCGCGACATTCAACAGGACCATGAGTCGTCGACCCCAGTTTGTGATGGGCGACGGCACATGGCGCACTGCATCCATAGCTAAGCATCTAGAACGAATCCGGGAGACCGAGGAGGATGCGTACGAACGCGCGTGACCGAGTTCTCGCAGGCGACCTCGCCGAGGGCGAAGGACAGTCAGGAACACGTTCGGCCGTTTCCTTTATGGGCGTCACTGCATCGACCAACGAGCGGACAATGGTGTCGACTGTGACGGCTCCTTTCCCTCACGGCAATGCCGTCCCACTACTTTATACCGCCGGAGTCCCAGAGTGCCTCTCCGTTGCTCTGAACTCCTTCACTTACGACTTTGTTGCACGAGCGCGCTGTGCCGGCCTTCATCTGAACTGGTTCGTAGTCGAGGACTCGCCGGTTCCCCCCACATCGTCCGAACTGGGGATCATGATTGCCGACATCGCGAAGCGGCTGACCTGCTGTCTGAATGGTCTCGCTTGGCGGTGGCTGGGGTCTGGAAGCGCCTGGCGCTCTGATTGGGCACTGACCGAGGCCGAACGTCTTCGCCTCTGTTGCATTGTAGATGTATTGGTTGCAGCTGCCATGAACGTCGATGAAGCGGTGATGCGCGATCTCCTGAAGGACTGCGACGCTCCTGCTGATCCATCGGAGGAAGTCGCGTCTAGCCGGGCGTCAAATCCTCGGGGCTTCTGGCGGGTTGACAAGGACAAGGACCCCGAGATGCGGCACACGGTGCTGACGATGGTGGCATTCGCGGACCTCGAGGACAAGGTCCGCGCGCACGGCGGCGACCGCGACAAGGGTATCGAGGCGTTCCTGGCGCAAAACGAGGGCGAGGGCTGGCTGCTGCCCGAGACGCTGCGCTTGGCCGACTACGGCCTTGGCCACGACGGGCGGGCCAGGCACCCGCAGCCGGTGGCCAGCCGCCTCGGGCCGCGGTTCTACGACTGGCAACTCACGCAGACGGCTGAGGAGTCGTGGCGGGAGTGCGAGCTGCACGCGCGGAACCTGCTGGGCGAGGCCGGGCTGCGGGCGGTGCTCGATCGAAGCGAGCCGAAAGCCAAACCAGAAGCGGAGCCGGCCATGCCTGGTGGGCCGGATGGCCGCGCCGGCAAGAGTCCGAAGCTCTTCTGACCAGGGCGATCAGGCATGGCGCGGCACTACATCAAGGTCCCTGAGTTCGTCCGGGACTATTTCCCGGGCGGGGCTCCCGCAAACTGGCGCGAAGCCATCGTGGCCGATGCCACCGACGACGGCACGCGGCTGACCGTGGAGCCGCTGCCGGCGAACGACCGCGGGCCCCGCATCGCGGTGCACGGCGACCGCTTCTACTACTGGTTCGGCCGCGACGCGTTCCGCTCCGACACGCTGTTCGTCATGCGCATGGAGCTCGCACGTACGCCACGCCAGCAGCCGACGCACCACTTCGCTCAGTTCGAGCGCTGGCCGGGCGGGAATCCGGCCGGGGCGGACTCGGTTGACGGGCTGTTCGGCATCACGCCGCAGACCGAAGTCGAGGAGGAATCCGGAGTCGACGAACTTCCGCTGACGGAACCGACGCCGCTGCTCATCAGCCGGCTGGGCGAGACACCGGCGTTGCCGCTGGATCGGTTCCGTCCGGTGACCCAGGCCGCACTGCCAACCGATGTCGAGAATGCCATCGAGGCGTTCCGCTGGTGCTGGCGGCGCTACCGGCTGGCTTCGCGCGTCCCCGTTCCTCCCCGGCTCGAGTCCGTGTTGCGGGGCGGGGTGACGCCGACGACGCTGGACATTGCCGAGTGGCGCGAGCTGTCTCTCGCGTTCGGTGTCGCGGCATTGAACGCCTTGGTCCTCGACGAGCCCACACCGGAGCGGCTGCACCGCGCCATCGAAGACCTCGGGGATCTCCCACTGGAGGCCTCGGCGAGGGTGGGTGTCTGGCTGGCCCTCATGCGCGGGCTCAGCGGTCACGAGCTGAGGAGAGAGCTGCACGAGAACGCGCCGCAGCTGCTGCGCGCCGTGGATGGTGGCCTCGAAGGTGAGGTCTCCTGGAAGAAGGCGTCGTGCAGGTGCGGGAGACCGCAGTCCGCGACGCCGACGGCGTCTTGCAGGAAGTGGTCTCGTCGGCCGCGCTCGCGGAGGATCCCCTGGTGCATGTGGCACGGTGGGCTGCCGCTCTCGAGTTCGCGGAGGTGACGGCCCAGGCGGGCGGCGCCGCCATTCCGACTGGTGAGCCCGAGGCCCTGTCCCTCGGCGTGTCTGCGGTTGAAACCGAGCGGCCGGCGGTCACGCGGTGGCTGCTGTCGGCATGTTGCCCGGAGGCCGACGAAGTTGGTGAGATCGAGCGCTACCTGCGCGAAGCCGTCGAGGAACTGGAGCAGCCCGGTTCCCGAAGGACTCGAAGACCTCCTGAGCGCTCTCCAGGCCCTACACGGTTTGGCGGGCGAGCTGCAGCGGGCCACGTCCCGATTGCCGACGTCGCAGGACGTGGCCACTCTGGCCCTGGGGCTCGGGCCGTGCTCGATGAGGCCGATGCGGTGCTTGGCGTCGCCGGGACGGAGGAGTTGCTCGCGACGATTGCCGTCGGCGCCGAGGAACTGCGAGTTATCGTCAGGATGGTTTCCGGGCAGGACGCGCTCGTGAAGGCCCCGGCACTGGCTCGTCTGGCCGGACGAAGACGCCCCCTATGCCCTGGAGGGCGCATCCAACCTCGAACTCGCCAGGCTGCTCGCCGACCCGGAGCGTCGGCACCGGTGGCAGAAGTTCGTCGACTATGTGCGGCAGCTGGGCGAGGCCAGGACCGAGCGGTGGCTGCGGCCGCCGGTGGGTGGGGCTGCCATCGAAGACGCGCTCCTCGACTGGTTCGGGGACCCGGACGTTTCTGGAAAGCTTGACGCCCGAGGCAAGGGCCGAGGCCCTGGCCGATCCGGGAGCTTCTCCGGCGGCGCTGCAGGAACTGGACCGCGAGCTGTCCGATCTGGCGAGCAGGCTGGCAGCTATCGTCTGCCGAGTGGGTCCGCGCCGCGGTGGCCGAGCGTCCACTGCCGGAGCGGACAGCGCTCGTCCGCAGTCTGTCGGGACGTGTAGACGAGTTCTGCCGGACGACGCGCCTCAAGGCCGCGATGGTGACGGCTGAGATGCTGGGCGAGTGGGCGGCGCAGCCGCGGAGGCTGTTCACGAGCCGCTGCTGAAGGTGCAGCACAACTGGGTCGGAGAGTCGGGGGCCCGCGCGACGCTCTCGCTGGTCCAGGCCGACCCGAGTCGCGATCTCGCCTACTTGGATGCCCCGCTGGTCATCAGAGTCGGACGAGCCGCGCGAGTGGAACCTGCGGATCGGTGGGACGTGAAGGGCGACTGGCGCGCCAGCTGGCCCGCTGAGTTCCCGTCGATTGAGCCCGAGCAGCTCTCCATCGCCAGGTATCAGTGGCGGCGGGAGGGCGATGACGGGCCGTTCCAGCACACCTTCACTCTGCGGATGCCGGTTCGCACATCCCGCGATTCGCGTCGCCGCCTAGAGCTGTTCCTTTCTGTGGAGGACAGCGTCACGGGTGAAGATGCTGGTGCGGGACCAGCCGTTGAGGTGGGAGGCGATCGGCTACGAGGAGGTCCCCGTCAAGTTGAATTGGAGGACGGCGGGCACGCCGGACGATGTCGAGAAACATCCCATCGGGCCGCAGGCTCGCGCGGCGTTGATTCTGGATCGACTCTCCGCGCTAAGCCATGTCCGCGGTCATCGCTCCACGCCGCTTCGGCAAGACGACGCTCGTGAATTACCTGGTGCGCGAACTGCGGGCACGAAAGGTCCACGCGGTGTCCCCGGTGGTGTATGCCCGAGTTCAAGCTCGGCCGGGGCTCGACTACGCGGCACTCTGGAGAAAGGTCTCCGACGACCTCTATTCCACATACGACACCGGCCTGCCGGGAGGATGGTCGGTCCACTGCCTCCCGAGGGACGCATTCGACGCGGTCCGCCGCGCGGCCGCGGGCAGGCCACTCGGCGGTGGTGCTGCTGTTCGACGAGGCGCAGCTCTTCTTCCCGTCGGATGTCGGCGCCGGAATGGGCAGCAGGCTCAAGGCCCGCTTGGAGGGCGCGTGGTGTCAGCCCGCAAAGGGCATGGTGCCGCTGCTGTTCTGTTTTGTCGGCCTTCCGCCGCTCGTCCAGCGTGCCGGCGCCGACCTTGCCGGGCTGCTGGTGCCCATCGAGGCCAGCGGGATGACCGAAGAAGAACTCCGCCCGCTCATCTCCACGAAGGCGCCCACGCTGCAGACCACGCGCGGCCTCAGGGCGGAACTGGCCAGGACGGCGGGGAACCTGTTCATTCTCAGGGTGCTGCTGCAGCGTCTGGCGGAGCTGGTCGCGCAGCGCCGGCGGCTTTGGGCGTCGATCGACGACCTCAACGAGGTCAGCCGGTCCCTGGCACACGACCTGAGGGAGGGTCGCGAGGAGTCGGTAGCCTATTACATCCGTGACGTCCTCAACGAGGCCGACGAAGTCAACGTCTGGCAGCCCATGGTGTGCGTGCCGGTGGCGGCCGCCATTGCCGACCAGCGTCCGGCGTCCACGTCCACTGAAGACCTGATTCGGCGCGCCGCCGAGCGGCTGAACGAGTGGTCGCGGGCGAGCTTGGCGGACGCGAAGGGGCATCCCGTTTATGACGAAGCGACCGTCCGCGGGCACATGACGAGGCTTTACGAGCTCAGGGTGCTGAAGCCGCCTGCCGACTTCCAGTCCGTTTACCTCGAAGCACTGGCTGGCCGGGCTGGCGCGGCGGTGGACCGCGGACGAAACGTTCAGGGCCGCGCTGTTCAGCGGCGCCCAGCGCCGCATCATGCTGCCGTCCGGCGCGGAGGTGGTCCACGAAGCGGGGAACACCCGGATCCTGAGAGTGGACGACCCGGTGGGTGCCCTGGCTTATCGGGTTCGCACACTCGAGGACGAGCGAGATCGGGAGATCTTCCAGGAGAGTCTCGCCGTCTTCGATGGCATCCAGCGTGCCGCCAATCGCTCCGAGGACGGCACGGCCTTCATCTTCCGGCTGGAAGCGGTCGGCCTGTCGAGCAAGGACACCCGCGAGGCCGTTCAGGTGTACCGGTGGGTAGAGGGAGACACGCTGGCCTCACGGCTCGGCGCCCTGCCGCCGCACCTGGTCATCGACATCGGGCTGAAGCTGGCCCGCGCTCTCCGCCTGCTGCACGGGCAGGGCATCCTGCACCGGGACATCCAGCCGGGCAACGTCGTGATCGACGAGGGCGATTACGCATCCGACGACCTGCGGCCGGTCCTGATCGACTTCGGATTCGCCCGCCTCATTGGGCGGGAGATGAGGACAAGGATTGCCGGGGAGTTCGCCGCGCCGGAAGTTGCCGCCGACAGGCCGGAGTGGTCACGGGCGTCGGATGTCTACTCCCTGTGTGCCACGCTCCGCGCGGTTCTCACCCGCGAGGCGGTTGGCGCCAGAGAACTGCTGGCGGTGCTGGAGAAGGGGCTCGCGCAGTCGCCTGCGTCCAGACCGGCAGCGGCCGCGCTCGGCGAGCTGATCGAAGAGCTTGCAGACCGGCAGAAGGTCCAGCAGCAGCGGGACGAAGCCTGGGCTCGGGTGCGGGCGCGGATCCGGTCGGGCGCCCATCTGCCGGAGCTGTCGGCGACCGTGAACCGTCATCGGACGGTCCTGGAAATGCTCGAAGCCGGTGCGTACCGCACTCAGGAGGAACGCCACCGCGTCATCGCCGACATCGTCAACCAGCTTGCCGAGTCCAAGACCCGATCCGGACTGGCCCGGATTGGTCCGGCCGGCTCCTCCCCGGTGCAGGTGCTGTTGGCGTTGCGAGTGCTGCACGCCCACAGCGAGAAGCTTCTGCAGGACGGCCACCGAGCGGCCCTGGCGGAGTATCGCGCGGGCACCCCCGAGGCGCGGTCCGGAATCGTCCGTGAGGCACTGACGATTGCCGCCAGGCACCTGGAAGTCCCAGCTCTCGTCCCCCTGCTGGAGCCATATGTCTAGCAACGACCCGGGCAATGCCGGCGGCAGCGTCGTCATTCCGCCGTCGCCGGTCCCTCCGTCGCGCACCGAGTACCCGTGCGAGATCTGCAGGCAGGTGTTCGACAGTCTCGGGGAACTCGAGGCCCATCGCGCGACGCACCTTGGTCCGCACCCCGTGCTGCTGTGCGTGGGACGGCCGGTCGCATCGGAATGGCTCATCACTGACGCGGCACAGCTGGACGACATCGAAGCGCAGGACACGTCGTGGATTGAAGCGCATGGACAACGATTGAGCGCTCGCGCGCTGAAGAAGCAGCTGCTTCAGCTGAATGCCCAGCGGCCGTTGCAGGTGATCCTGGTGGGGCGCAAGGGAGACGTGCGTCAGACGTACACCGTTCGAGTGGCCATCTTCGAAGAGCAGTGGCTGGAGTCCGTTGATTCAACCTACCTCCGGGAGTTCAACGCGGAAGGCGTCGCGAAGGGCGCGCTGATCGGGCTGTGCCAGGGGCGCCCGTGGAGCGATCGGCCAGAACGGGCGTATGCCGAGGCGCTGGCGGCATTTCGCCTGGCATTTCTGATGCGCGATGAACTGTTCACGGTGACCAGGCACGCCCCGGAGAGCGAGCGATCGGCCACCTACAAGGTCCACCTCGCGGACGCACGAGAAATTCTCAGGCTCGTGAACCGGCCGGTGGCGCTCACCGCTATGGCGGCGGCCGCCTTCGTTGAGAATGACTTTTCCAAAGCCCCGGGCCGTATCATCGACCGGGCCCTGGAGCGTTCCATCAGGCTTTTCAGGCACCTTACGGCGGGCGCCCCACCCGGACCCGCCATCAGGAAGTCAAACGGCGTCACGCTGGCTCTGGATGCGAACACAAGGGCTCTCCTGACTACGGTGGAGAGGCTGGATCTGGCCGACGCGGAGGAAGCCGATCGCATGCTGGCGGGTCTGTGCGTCCGAACCCGCGAAGTCGGAGACGTCGAGAATGCCAAGAAGGCCATGGCGCTGGCCCTCCACTGTGGCCTTCTTTGTGGCGACCACACGCTGCTGATGGGGGACCCTGTTTTCGCGCGGTTCCTGAAGGAGAGACTGGGTTGAACAGTACGAACGAGACGCCGGCCGAAACACCCCCTCCCGAGATACCCGGGTCGCCCCTGACGGATTACTACGAGGGAAAGGTTCCGGCGCGGCAGTGCCTGGATCGGATGCGCCGGGAAGGCAGATTCAGTACGCCCGACGCTGTTCAGCGGGAGCTGCTCGAGCGTCTGGATACGTTGGACCCCGGTCTGGACAAGACGTGGGCCCTGGTGAAGGGAGAGCTGCGGCGTCCGTCCCCGGCAGGGATTCTGGTTGAATGGCTGCACCGTGTCTCGACGAAAGAGAACAGGGCCGATGCCATCCCTGTATCCGTCCGATCCGCGCTCGCTTCGTTGACCGAGACATGCCTGCCTGCCAAAGGCAAGGTCACCAGACGCAGCCAGAATGTCTGGCGGCTCGGTGTGCTGGACCTGCGCTGGCAGCGCGACATCACCGTGGAACAGCTTGCGCTTGTGCTTGCCGAGCACTTCGTGCGCGCCGCAGAGCGTAGTGACGTAGTGGAAAAGAGGGTCCTGACAACACTCCTCCATGGATCAAAGGCGCAGCTGGCCGGCGCGGCGTTGTACGTGACCTGGATGCTGCGATTGTCCTCTGGGCAGGCTGCAGAGCTGGCGACGACCCGTTCCGATTTGGAGACGGCCCGGGAGCAGCGTACGCGGCTGAGGGCCGACTTGACGGCCGCCGGGGAAACAATCACGACCCTGAGCGGCCAGCTTGCAGACTCCGCGAAGCGTGAGGCAGAACTGCTGCGCGAAATGCAGGAGGCTCACGACGCGGCGACACTTCGGCTCCACGAGCTGGCCGGGAAGGCCACTGGAAAGCTGACAGCGCGGATCGGGCCGCTGCTCAACCAGGCGGAGGACGCGCTCACCATGTCCGAGCCCAGCATTCGTGCGGCTCGGGAGTTCATTGAGACGGCAAAGAACGAAAGCGAGGGTCTTGTCCAGTGGCTTCGTGCGGAATCGACTTCGGAACCACCAACAGCCTGATCTCGTAAATGGTCGAGGGCCGGGCAGCGGCGCTGACCGGCGATGACAGCCGCCCGCACCCATCGGTGGTGTGGTATCACGGCGATCAGGTGAAGGTCGGGCGGGACGCGCTCGACATGCTCGATGACCGCGTGAGCGCCGTCGCGGGCGACTTCGTGCGCTCGCCGAAGTCGCTCCTGGGCAAGGGCCAGCCTCACTATGTGGGCGGGCGGATCGTGCAGCCGGTGGATGCGGCCGCTCAGGTCTTCCGGCACCTTCGGGGAGCACGCCGACCGGAAGAAGCTCAAGGGCATCGACTTCAGCCGCGCGGTCGTCACCATCCCGGTTGACATGCGGGGAACGGGCCGGAGGAAGTGCGCGAGGCCGCCAGGCAGGCCGGTATCTCCATCGATCAGTTCGTTCACGAGCCTTTCGCGGCGCTCTATGGCTATGCACGGCGGCAGCGGGACCCGGCGGGCGTCCTCGACCGGCTGCAGAACCGCCTGGCGCTGGTGTTCGACTGGGGCGGCGGCACCCTCGACCTGACCATCTGTGAACGCGTGGGCGACATGCTCGTGCAGGTCCAGAACAAGGGCAACAGCGACCTCGGCGGCGATCGGTTCGACGACCGGCTGATGCATGCCGTGCTGCGCCGGCATGCCGAGCAGTCCGGCTGGCAGCAGCTGCCGGAAATGGTGCCGGGGCAGAAGGCCCGTCTTGTGAACAGCTGCGAGCAGGCCAAGATCACGCTGTCATCCAGCCAGCAGGCCACGGTCCTTGTGCGGGGACTCTTTGCCGTCCAGGGCAGCGGCGCGGACCTGGAGGTGCTGGTCACGAGAAACGAGTTCGTGGACGCGGTCCGCGAGCTGGTGGACGGAGGCCTGCAGGAGATCGACGCGCTGCTGGAATCCGCGGGCATCAGCCCGCAGGCCATCGAGCTGTGCCTGCCGACGGGCGGAATCGTGGCGATGCCGGCCATCCGCGACCGGCTGCTCACCCTGTTCGGCCCGAGCCGCTGTGTGTTCGTCGAACGCGCTGACACCCTCATTGCCGATGGCGCTGCGTGGATCGCGGTCGGAGATGTTCCGCTGAAGCTCGCGAAGAACATCGAGTTCCGGCACGCCGACCAGACGTGGGTGCCCATTCTTAAGGCGGGTCAGCCCCTGCCGAGGGGCATGCAGTCTTCGGACCGCGTCACCGTTAACCTGTATTGCGCCGACCCCCGTAATGGTTTCGCCGGCATCGAGCTGGCCCGGCCGAAACGGGCCACGCGGATACAGGCAGCCGATCCCCGCCAGTCCTACTCGCTGATTCGCGTCGATGTGCAGCGGGAGGCGCCGCCGCTGCGCGAATCGGTTGAGCTCACCCTCAACGTCGACCCCGACCTGGTGGTCCAGGTATCGGCCGTCGGGAATGCGACGGGCGTCGAAGCGGAGCGGAGATTCACGAGCTGGAGTTCGGAATCGGTCTGTCGCCCGCCCTTGAGCCACCTGAGGCCGAGGTGCCTGACACGAGCCGGTCGGGAGAAACGGGAGCCGACATCAACGATGCAATCGTGCGGACTGTTGACCGCTTTCTGTCGGCCCAGCAGCAGGTGCACGGCGAGTCGTGGCTGTGCTGCACGACCCGATCTACCGGGATGACGTGCAGGAGTCGCTATGCGGCAGTGCGGAGGATCTGGATTGACGAGTACGGGCGTCCTCCGGATTCGGTAATCACCCTGCTCCAGACCCGCGGCATCCCGTGTGTCAGAGATGGCGACGACTGGGTCGTGGCACGCACGGGCGAGCTGGTCAGGCCGCAGGCGCCGGAGGCTGCCCCGTTCGGTCCTCCGGAGAGCGTCGTGCTGCGCTCCAACGTCACCAAGCGAAAGGACCACTGGGAAGTAGTGCCAGGAACACTCGTGGTCCGCCATCAGCCGCGGTTTCTGCACTCGCCACGGGTGACCGCACGCCAGCTCGAAGAAATTCGCTGGTACAAAGAGCCCTCGAGCCGCCCCGGCGCCCCGACGTAGAACCGAAATGGCTCTGAACCCGATTGCCTATACAGAAAAGGTCGTCCGCAGCTTCCTCCGCTACCAGCTGACGGCGTACCCCTTCGCCGACGAGCGGCTGCACGCGCAGATGCGCACGCTGCTGTCGCTCGACGAGACGCGGCAGTCGCCGCTGCTGACGGGGCCTTACATCAGCCTCTCCCGGCCATTCCGCGAAGGCGCGTCGGTGGACGGCCTGATTCGCGAGGGCGTGTTCCACCCGCACATGCGGCAGCGGATTCCCGCGGCCATCGCCAACGTCTACGGTCATCAGGAAGAGGCCATCCGAGCCATCCACGCCGGCCGGACCACCCTGGTGTCCACCGGCACCGGCTCCGGCAAGACGGAGTGCTTCCTCTACCCGGTCGTCAGCCGCTGCCTCCGGTTGAAGGACGAACGCGCACCGTCCGGCATCAGCGCTGTCATCGTCTATCCGATGAACGCGCTGGCGGAAGACCAGCTCGGGCGGCTGCGTTCGCTACTGGCGGGCACGGGCATTCCCTTCGGAATGTACGTCGGCAAGACGCCGGAGCACGAGCGCGAGGTGGCCGGCATCCGGCTGCCGGCC
The DNA here is from genome assembly GCA_041394685.1 of Vicinamibacterales bacterium. Classification (GTDB taxonomy): domain Bacteria; phylum Acidobacteriota; class Vicinamibacteria; order Vicinamibacterales; family UBA2999; genus VFZN01. The sequence continues at coordinate 134,854 of JAWKHU010000040.1, read as the reverse complement.
GGCGCGTCCAGGGCGGACTACGAGGCGAAACTGGCGGAGGTGCGCCGCGAGCACCGCAGCGAGACGGTGTATCCGCCAGAAGAGGTGTGCTCGCGCGAGGTGATGCGGACCCCGGGACGGCAACCGCGGATCCTGCTGACGAACGTCAAGCAGCTGGAGCTGCTGTTGACCCGCCAGCGCGATGTGGCGCTGTTCGCGGACGCGCGGCTCGACTTCCTGGTGTTCGACGAGGCGCACACGTTCACGGGCGCCCAGGGCGCCGAGACAGCGTGCCTGATCCGGCGCCTGCGGGCCTTCTGCGGCCGCGACGAGCAGGACGCGGTCTGCATCGCCACGTCGGCCACCATCGTGGATCGCGAGAATCCGGAGGCGGCGCGCGAGTTCGCCAGCCGGTTCTTCGGCGTGCCGCCGGCGGCGGTCACGACGGTGAACGAGGCCTACGAGACCGAGGTGTGGAGCGGAGGGGCCTGGACGTCGCCGGCCCCAGCCGACCCGGGTGCGGTTCTCCAGGAAGCCGTGGCGGCCGTGGAGTCACCCCTGGAAGATGCCGCCCCCGTGACGTCGGCGTTTCGCCGGCTGACAGGACGTTCGCTGCCCGCGGGCGCCTGGCCCCTGGCGCTGTACGAAACGCTCACGGGCAGCGCGATCGTCCGCCAGCTTGCGGCGATGCTGGAGACGCCGAAACCGCTGGCCGGGCTGCCGGAGGCCCTGCGTCCGCTCGTCGGCCGCGAGGTGGGCGAGGCCGAGATTCTCTCGTGGCTCACCCTGGGCGCGGCCGCGCGTCTGGACGGTCGCCCCTTGCTGCGACCGGTCGTTCACGGGTTCATCCGCGGCATCAGCGGTGCCGTGGTCAGCTTTCCCGACGACCGCCGCGAGCCGCGACTGTGGCTGGCCGCCGAGGACGAGATTGCCGCGTCCGGCGACCAGGCGTCGCTGGCCCGGTTCCCGGTGACGACCTGCACCACCTGCGGCCAGCACTACTTCGTGGCATTCCTCAAGGACTTCGCGTTCACGAGCCGCGCGCCTGGCGGCGGCGAGGCGGTCGGAGAGCAGTCGTTCTGGGAGCCGCTCGAAGAGGCGCAGGGCGGGTGCCGCCTTCTGCTGCTGGACCGCATTGTCGGCGACGTGGACGACGAGGAGCTTGACGCGGCCGACCGCACGGCACTGGTGCACGTGTGCCGGAAGTGCGGCGCCGCGCACCCTGACGCCGGCAGCCGTTGCCTGCACTGCTCGACGCAAGGGGACCTGGTGTCGCTCCATGCCGTCCGGCAGAAGGACGACAACCCCGGCGTGCTCACGAGCTGCCTGTGCTGCGGGGCGAACGGCCGCCGTATCAGCGCCAGCACCTACCGCGAGCCCGCCCGTCCGGTGCGGGCCACCAACGTCGCCGACGTCCACGTCCTGGCCCAGGACATGGTTCACCACTCCGATCGCCGCCGCCTGCTGGTGTTCTGCGACAACCGTCAGGACGCGGCGTTCCAGGCGGGCTGGATGAAGGACCACGCCCGGCGCTTCCGGCTGCGGGCGCTGATGGCCGATGGGTTGCGTGACGGCGCCGTCTCCATCGGAGACCTCGCTGCTCGTGGACGATGTGCTGGACAAGGACGAAGCCTTGTCGAGGGGCGCTCGTGCCGGAGGTGTGGCAGGTCAAGCCGAGGGAAGGGTCCGGAGGCCGGCACGAGGTGGAGCGCAGGAAGTTCCTTCGCATCCAGGTGCTGCGCGAAGTGACCCTCTCGCCCCGGCAGCCCATCGGCCTGGAGCCACGGGGCCGGCTCAAGGTGGACTACGACGGCCTGGACGAAGGCTGGCCTTGGATCGAGGGGCAGGCCAACGCACTGGGTCTGCCGGCAGACGAGGTGCGCGACGGGGTGGCCACGGTGCTGGACTACCTGCGCCGCCGCCGCGTGCTGCACGACCCGGCGCACGAGATCTTCACGAAATGCTGGATGGACGGGGACCGGAGGTCAATCAAGGCTACCTGCCCCAGATGGGCGCGCCCGTGGGCACGAAGCTCCAACGTGCCCCTTCGGACAAGCCCGAGCTGGTCGCAATGGCTCAGCGAACGCGGCGACACGACCATTCGACAGATTGTGCGCGGATGGGGCGTCCGCGCCGATGACGCGGAAGAAGCTCTGGGGGCGCTGTTCGAGGCCCTGACCGACAAGGGACTGCTGGTGCGGTGCAGCTCAAGGGGCGAGGAGGCGGACTGCTGCCGGGCGTGGCCGACGTCTACCAGGTGGACGCCAACCGCGTCCGGCTCAAGCCCAATCGTGGGGCATGGCGGTGCCGGAGCTGCCGCCGCCGGTTCGCCCGGCGAACGCCGCGTCAGGCCTGCCCGGCCTGGCGATGCGGCGGCACGCTGGAGTTCCTTCGGGAAGATCCGGACAGCTACGACCTGCAGCTGCTGGATCAGGGCTACTCCATGCTGCGGCCCGAGGAGCATACGGCGATGGTCCCGCACGCCGAGCGCGAGCGCCTGGAGAACCTGTTCAAGGGCGAATCGGACGTTATCAACACCTTCGTGTGCACGCCGACGCTGGAGCTGGGCGTGGACATCGGGCAGCTGGACGCCGTCCTGATGCGCAACGTGCCGCCGTTGCCGGCCAACTACTGGCAGCGCGCCGGCCGGGCGGGCCGGCGTCATCGCATGGCGGTGGACGTCACCTACTGCCGGCCCGTCCCGCACGATCGCGCCTGCTTCGCCGATCCGCTCAAGCTGCTGAGTGGCCGCGTAGACCCGCCCGCGTTCAACCTGCGCAACGAGGTGATGGTGGGCAAGCACGTTCACGCGGCCGTCATCACGAGGCTTCACCAGTTGACCCTCGACGAGCGTGTGGCGGCCGACGAGCGCGCGCGCATCGACCACGCTCTCCACCTGTGCCTGCCGGGACAGGTCTCGTCTTACCTGTTCGAGGGCGGCGCGCTGCGGGCGCGTCCGCTCGACCTTGCGCCGCTGAAGGAGGTCATCTCGGCGCACGCGGACGAGCTGGCCAGGTGCGCCGAAGGCATCTTCCAGCAGGGTTGGCCGGAGGCCGATCGCCCGGTGACGACGAGCGACGCCTTGCGCAGCCACGTGCTCGGCATGGTGGACCGGCTGGACGATGTGCTGGAGCGGCTGAATCGCCGGCTGCGGTGGGCCATGGGGCAGATACGGCGGCTGAACGAAGTCCGGGAACGGCAGGGGACCCTGGAACCCGAAGACGAGTCGCTGTTCAGGCGCTGTGACAGCCTGGTGAAGCGTCTGAAGGGCACCGCCGGCGTGCGAGACGGGAGGCTGAAGGCTACGACGACACGAACACCTACGGCGTCCTGGCCGCCGAAGGTTTTCTGCCGGGCTACAGTCTGGAGGTCGGCTCGGTGCTGGCAACGGCGGAGATCCCGTTCTGGCGGACCGGCGCCATGGAGTTCGCGCTCCCGAGGCCACCAAGCGTGGCGCTCCGCGAGCGTGCCCGGCAACCTGATCTACGCGAACGGCCATCGCTTCGTGGCCAGGCGCTTCCATCGCGACGGAGCGGAGGAGCGGGCCGAGACGCCGCTCTTCGACGTGTCGCCCGAGCGCCAGGCGGTGAAAGAGACGAACATCGGCGCGCCCACCGCGTCGCTGGGCGGCGCTGTGATCCCTTCGATGGCCGTGTGCGACGTTACGCTGGTTCATCAGTCCCACATCTCGGACGACGAGGAGGTCCGGTTCCAGCTGGGGGTGGCGGTCTACGGGATGGAGCGCGACCAGCACAACGGGGGCCGCGCCTACCAGTGGGGCTCTCAGGCTCTCCACCATCGTCGTGGCGTGCGCCTCAGGCTGGTCAACGTCGGCGCGACGTCGGCCATCGCCCGGTTCCAGCGGTTCGGCTATCCGATCTGCACGGTGTGCGGACAGAGCGTTTCCCCGTTGTCGTCGGACAAACAGCGGGACCAGTTCGACGAGAGTCACACTGAGCGATGCGGCAAGGCGCCCGAGTCGGTTGGGCTCTATGCCGATGTTGTCGCCGACGTGCTGTCGCTGCCGGCCTGCGCCGACCAGCGGACAGCCTACAGCGTTCTGGAGGCGTTGCGCTTCGCCGCTGCCCAGGTGCTGGACATGCACATGGACGACCTGCAGGCGCTGGTGATTGGGCACGTAGACCGCGACGAAGTCGATGCCCTCCTATGGGACCCGATGCCGGGGGGCTCGGGGCTGCTCGATCAGATCTGCGGGCGTTTCGAGGAGATCGTGACGGTCGCGCGCGAGCTGGTGGAGAACTGCCCCTCGGCGTGCGACACGTCCTGCATCGACTGCCTGCAGACCTTCCGGAACGGCTACTACCACAAGCATCTCGACCGGCTGGTGGCGGCGGAGCGGCTGGCCGACTGGGGGCCGCGTCTGGTGGAGTCGCACGAGATTCCCGCAAGGCAGCCGGCGGCCCCGGAAGGCGCGGCGGGGCCGGCCAACGAGGCCGAACGCCGCCTGCGGCACCTGCTGCGGGCGGCGGGCTTCGACGAGGGCATTCGCGGAGAAAGAATTGTGCTGGACCCCGCCATCGGATCGACCACGCCGGATGTCATCTACCGGGCTGCCCATCACGATTCAGACGAGGGGATCTGCATCTACCTGGATGGTCTGAGCCATGGCCTGCATGGCAACCCGGCGACGACCGAGAAGGACCGGCAGATCAGGGGATGGCTGCGGAACAACGGCTACGAAGTCCTAGAGATGGCTGTCAGCGACCTTAGTGACCCCAGAGCGATGACGAAGCACTTCCGCAAGCTGGCGGGCTATCTCCGGGATGACGAGCGGCGGGACGCTCTTCGACAAGACAACTCGTGGTTCGCTCGAGGCGACCACGAGACGGGAGCCGGCAGCAAGCCGGTACTGCGACTAGTGCACCCGAAACCGGAGGACCGCTACGTGTCGTGTGTGCCTCTCGTCCCTCTGCGCGCGGCCGCGGGCGCCTTCAGCGACCCGCAGCAGGTTGACGAGATCGGCAACTGGCAAGGCGACTGGGTGCACGTGGACACCAGCCGGCGGCTGCGCCCCGGCATGTTCGTGGCGCAGGTCGTCGGCCGGTCCATGGAGCCGGCGGTACCTGACGGCGCCTACTGCCTGTTCGCGTCGCCTGTCGAGGGCAGCCGGCAGGGGCGGTCGGTGCTCGTGCGGCTGCCCGACTCGTCGGATCCCGAGTCGGGCGAGCGATTCACCGTGAAGGTCTACGAGAGCGAGAAGGCGGCGTCGGAGGATGGAACCTGGCGGCACGTGAAAGTGGTGCTGAAGCCGAGGAACCCGGAGTTCAAGCCGATTGAGCTGACGGTAGACGAGGAGGGGGCGGTGGCGGTGGTGGCGGAGTTGGTGGAGGTGCTGGGGTAGAGACGCGAGAAGTCAGGGCAAAGTGTGGAGCCGAACTGTCCCTGAGGCTTTGAAGCGAGGGGCACGATGTCCTGCCCGCGACCGGCGTCGGTGATTCAGACGGGGGATTGACTGCGAGCGATATTCGACGGACCGCTGCGGGCGCGGGGGGGGGCTGCTGGCATGTGGGTCCAGAGCACGAATCTTGGAGGGCTGCACATGACGATCGCGGAGTTGGTCTCGGCTATCAAAGAGAACCTGCCGAAACCGGCACAAGGCGAGGTCGAAGCATCTCCTGCCCTGAGGAGACGCTACAAACTGAGAACCTTTGCTGCCAAGCTCCGAAAGCGGAGCTTGCCGAGCTACGTCAAGAACGAGTTGGCTCAGGCCACGGCAGAACAGGGCGTGCACTTTCAGCCCGCACTCGGCGATCTTGAAGCTGGACGATCGAATCAGCTGTGCCTTGCTGCCCTTCGACCCGATCGCCGCCGCTTTCGTCCGCGAGAAGGCGCTTGGCGAGTCTCGCGGCCTCGTGGGATCTCATTGAACCGCTACGAGGCTTGCGCCGGATTGCTAGAGAGAGCAGGTTCTGCAGAACGGCCGGCGCCTTGACATTCTTTGCCGCGACCGTCAATCGGGGGCCTATGTCGTCGTTGAGCTGAAAACGGATCGGTCTGGTGACCGGCTCGCATCACAGTTGAAGAGCTACCTCACGCAAGTGAGTATGCTTTACCCGAACAGCGAAGTTCGGGGATCGTAAGATCTGCGGTCCCAACGACCGCTTGGAGGGCAAGGGCATAACCGACAACTTCCCCCTGGCGCGTGGACTGGTACGCTATCGTGTCGACGTAAGCCAAGTCTAGGAGAGTTTTCGGCAGCTAGCGCTCATAGGCTGTGTATGAAGGGCTGGATCGCCAACACCCACCACGGCTGGTTCGATTTCCTGGCACAGAAACGGGTCTGGCCAGAGGTGAACTTCTGGACGCCCTCCGACTACTACGCGCTTCATGGAGAGCCCGGAAGCCCATTCTTCTTCCGCCTCCTGGCGCCAAGGAACAAGATCAGGGGCTTTGGCTATGTCCAGCGAGTACGCCCGCTTACCCGAGTGGCTGGCGTGGGAGTGCTTCGGGGAGGAAACGGCTCCCCGTCGTTCGAGGACATGTCGGCCCGGCTGGCGGCGATCCGGGCCAGGAGCGACATCAATGGGCGATCGAGCCTCCGGCAGATTGGCTGCATCATCCTGGCCGATGCGGTGTTCTTCCCGCCTGAGATGTGGGTGCCGCAGCCGCCGGACTGGAAGAAGGCGAACCTCCGATACGAGGGCTACTCGCTCACCGAAGGCGAGGGAAGGCGTATCTGGGATGCGTGTTTGCCGGCGAGCAGGTTGCGCTCGGCGCCGGGGTTGGTGATGACGTTCGGGTTCCGGCGATGTCAGGCACGACGGACCGCTACGAAACCGGTATTGGTCCGCCCGCGCACAGGGCGGGGGAGGCTTCCGGGTGGCCGTCACCGACGCATACGCGCGGGCGTGCGCGGTGACCGGAGAGCATTCTCTACCTGCTCTTGAGGCCGCACACATCCGGCCATTTTCGAAGCAGGGGCCCCACAGCACGTCGAGTGGCCTGCTGCTCCGGTCCGACCTCCATCGGCTGTTCGACAAAGGGTATGTGACCGTGACGCCCGACTACCGGATCGAGGTATCGGCGCGGCTCAAACAGGCCTTCGAGAACGGGAGGTCCTACTACCCGCTCCACGGGCACCCGGTGTCGCTACCAAAGCGAGGCGGCCGACCGGCCTGATTCAGGGCTGCTGGATTGGCACAACCAGAACGTGTTTCTCGGATGAGATCAGCTTTCGGTCGACGGCACGGAGGGATTGCGAAACATGGCACGTCATCTCCAGCAACGGGATTTGGGACTGATTCTGACGGCCGCGCGAACGTGGATTAACGACTGTCTGGTAGCCGACCGCGCGCTGTTCAGTGCCGGAGAACTGTGGACTCCGGCGCTCGTCGAGGAGGTGAGGGCCGCGTTCGTCGATCATCCCGACCATAGTGACGACAGGTTCATGGTGAAGCTGGCCCGGCAGATGGCGGCGGCATCGAAGGCGGCCAAACAGCTTACGGCCGAGTGCCTCTGGGGCCTGTTCATCTTCCCCCTCGAACATGCGGGCCTCGACGAAGCGTTTGCAGATTGGGGAAGCCTGGTCATGGTCGGGCGGAGAGCTGCCTGAAGAGCACCCTCTGCTCACCGACACGGTCCTATTCGGAATCGGATCGGGTGGGCAGGCGTTTCACTCGCTCAGGAATCGTGAGTTGGCGTTCATGCTGGGGCTGGTGAAGCGGCTCAAGGAACGATCCGGCCGAACGCGTGAAGGTGTTTTCTGACTACGACGCGTTCCTCGTTTGGATGGATTCGGTTCCGCGAGAGGGGAACCGCCAGTTCCGTCACATGCTTCGATACTTGTCATTCCCCGACCGGGTCGAACGGATGTCATCGAACTTCGAGCGACGTCAAGTGCTCGAGGGATTTCGAATTGCAGCGGCGGCGATCTGCGCCACTGGGATGACCGGCAGCTCGATGAGGCCTGTTGATCCTGCGGCGTCGCCTCGAGACGGAACATCCCGGCAAGAGCGCTGGACTTCTACGAGGCGCCATTGGAGTCGGTCTGGCGCGAGCCCAGCATCGATCCCGCCGAGGCGGAGGAGGGCGGCGAAGGTAACGGTCGAGGTTGCCGAGGAGCCAGAGCCAGCGCCACCATCGAAGGAAGTGCGCTCGGACGCGTTGAAGCCGAAGAACCTGATCCTCTACGGCCCCCCGGGAACGGGAAAGACTCATTGGCTTCGCAGGACCTGCGAGGACTACACGGATAGGTCGACGGCCATCGACGCGGAGACGTGGCTCCAGGAGAAGCTCGTTACCAGCGGCTGGCGGCCCGTCATCGCCGCCGTGATCGCCGATCGCGGTGGCTCTGCGAAGGTCGCCGAGATTCGCGACCACAAGTGGTTCACGGCAAAGATGCGCCAGCGCGGTAGAAGTGCGGAGACCGCTGGCGCGGCCGTGTGGGGCACGTTACAGACTCACACCCCGACAGAAGATTCGAATGTCGCATACGGTCAACGCAGGGCGCCGTTCATCTTTCGGAAGGGGATGGCGCTCTATGGACGCTGGTCCCGAACTGGCGAGCTTGACGATGAAGCCGATACGCTGGAGCGAACGTTGCGCGCGGGGCCGACAGCGTCGACTGCGCCGGTCCGACGCTTCAAGGTCGTGACATTCCACCGCCCTCCTTCAGCTACGAGGAGTTCATTCGTGGTATCAGGCCGGTTCAACAGGAGGAGGACGGAACGACCCAGTTCCGGATGGTGGACGGAGTCTTCAAGCAGGCCTGCGACGAGGCTCGTGCCAACCCCGCCAAGCGCTACGCGTTCTTCATCGACGAGATCAACCGCGCCAACATCGCCAAGGTCTTCGGCGAGTTGATCACGTTGATCGAGCCCGACAAAGCGCGCTGTTTACGACTCCGCCGGCCGCCTCATCAGCGGCATGGTGGTCCAGCTCCCGGGCGGCGAAGGTGCCGAAGCGGCGGATCCGCCGTTCGGGGTGCCCGCCAACCTGGACATCTTCGGCACGATGAACACGGCGGACCGGTCGATTGCCCTCCTCGACATCGCGCTGCGACGCCGATTCGAGTTCAGGGAGCTGGAACCCGATTACGGGCTGCTTGACAGGGAGGTTGGTGGCGCCCACCTGGGACAGATGCTTCGCCGCGTCAACGACCGCCTGGAGTTCTTCCTGGATCGCGACCACCGGATCGGCCATGCCTACCTGATGCCGGTGCAGCACCTGACAGACCTGCGGGCGGCGTTCAAGCTCAAGGTGATCCCTCTGCTGCAGGAGTACTTCTTCGACGACTTTTCCAGAGTCGCCAGCGTGCTGGCGACCACGACCAACGCGCCTCCCTTCGTGGAGCGCCAAAAGCTGCCATTCGAGTCTCTCTTCCATGGCCCGCGTCCCAACGGCCTGGCCCGGGAGCGGGACCGCTACGTGATGACGAGCGACGAGACCTGGACCGAGGACAGCTTCAGGGGCATCTACGAGTCGGCAGCTTCAGAAATCACCGCGGAGCAGGGGGCGTAGGACGCGTGTCGGCGGTCGCGGTCTTCGAGCGGCAGGACGTCCCGGTGGGCGGTGGCGCGCCCGGTGTGCTGGCCCACGGCGAAGCGGAAGCGTTGGAGGCCTTGGCTGAACGCGTTCCCGGCCTCTGCGACCGGCGGTACCGCAGCGTTCGCATGGGGAGCTACTGCGGCCTCGTCCCGCTGGGAGCGCGGGTCCTGGAAGTGCTTCCCAAGATTGACGTGCACGGCCCGCCGGAGCAGTGCCGAGGCATCCTGCTGAATTTGCTCCAACGGGGCCGCGACCGATCGGTGTTTCGCCAGCTCGCGGCGAGCCAGCAACTCAGAACCAGCCCTCTCCTGGAAGTCTTCATTGCCGCCTTCTTCGACGAGGTCCGCGCCATCGTCCGGGGCGGGCTGCTCCGCGAGTATCAGCTGCGGGAGGACGACCTCCGGATGGTGCGCGGCCAGGTTCGGTTGAGCCGCCAGTTCAGCGCGCTGGCGGACCGCAGGGACCTGGTGAGCTGCCGGTTCGACGAGCTGACCGCCGACAACGCCTGGAACCGACTCATCAAGGCCGGCCTGCGCGTAGTTCGGGCATGGATTGACGACATCGACCTGAGCCGGGTCTGGGTGGAGCTGCTCATCGCGTTCGACGAAGTCGCGGATGTGCCTCCATCGGCCGATACCTACGCCCAGCTGAAGTGGGACCGGAAGGCATCTCGCTACCGGCCAGCGGTGGAGTGGGCACGCCGCATTATGAGCCTGCTGTCCCCGGCCCTTCGAGCGGGCGATGCCGAGTCGCCAGGGTTACTTTTCGATATGGACAGGCTGTGGGAATCAGCCGTGGCCGCCGAGCTGAGCCGGCAACTCGATGAGGCAGGTATCCGGGTCCAGGCGCAGTCCGGTGGTCGGTATCTGGCGGCCGTCGCCGGGACGAACGCACGCGTGGTGGGCTTGCGACCGGACTTGTTGCTCAAGCGGCACGGCCGCGTGGTCGGCGTTGGGGACACGAAGTGGAAGCGGGCGGAGCCGGACAGGAACGGATTCCTCATACCGAACCGGGACGATGTCTACCAGATGAACGCGTATGCGGCGGCGTACCAGTGCGATCGACTGGCGCTGATCTATCCCTGGCACGAGGGCCTCGTCGGAACGCGGGAGTCGGTGCTGGAGCTGCCGGGGGTGGGTGAACTGCGGCCGCGATTGCAGGTGATGTGCATCGATGTGAGAGATGGCCGTTTCGATGTGGTTCTGGGCAGGGCAACGTTCGCTGGAGTGGAGGTTGAGGGCGTGGAGCAGCTTGAAACCGGGAGCCGTCTTTGGCGGCATTCGTGAAGCGTTCGGGCTGTTCGTCGTGGCCACGTTGGCGGCAGCCTATGGGAGAGCGGCCCGAGGCGGTCGGACCCAGGCTGCGCTTTCCTCTTCGAAACGAGCCAGACCTGGCCGCCCTGTTGTCGAGGTCGTGCATCGGTCCATCCGTGGAAACCCGCCAGGCAAAAAAGTCCCTAGAACGAGGCCGAGACATGGCTGAGGTCGATATCAGAGAGTTCGACGCGCGACTCAACAGTGAGGCGTGCAGTCGGGAGGTTCGCGACATCGTGGCGCTCCTTCGGGAGGCGGCCCACGACGCCGGGCCAGTTGTCTGGAGAGCGCACTCGACGCCACGCGGCGGTTGGGGGATTTCTGGTAAGAGGGGAAAGAGGGTATTCTGCCGGTTCGATCCGAAGCCCTCCATACCTCATGTGCGTGTTCGTGCTGGGCGCCGATGAAAGCGGCCTGAAGGCCGCCGGGACGGTTCATAGGCGAAAAGACGCGGGATCGTGGGTCGACATCAGTGACACGCGCGGCGCACGTCTGCTTGCGTCGCCGATCAAGCAGGCGATGCGCGAAGGCAGGCGTCCTTCCGAATCGCCATGCGCGTCGAGACGCTGCTCGTCGAGCGACAGCCCGCGCGGTGCGGCGCGGCGACCCGTGACCTTCAGATTCCGCCGATGCGCTGGTGCCTTGCCGAGGCACGAAGCTCGCAGCCGACCTGCACGCCGACCAGAAGCGCAATGGAACGGACATCCCGTGAATCACACAACTGGTCGTGTGACATCCATCCATTGCGCTGGATCACGGCGCGATGAGGGCAGCCGATCGCCCTTTCGCCCCGACCACCAGCTGATTGCGGCGCATGGTGAGCCAGATGCGGTTGTCGATCATCGTCTGCGAAACGATGGGCACCAGGGACCGACCGCTGAACGACAGCAAGGGATGCGGCGGCGTGATGCGTGTGGCGCCGGTGGGACTGCTGGCTCGAGACGAGGACGCCGCATTTGCGCTGGGGTGCGACGCGGCCGCCATCACCCACGGACACGCGTCCGGCTACTACTCCGCCGGCTGCCTCGCGGCCATCGTCTACAACCTGGTGCAGGGGAGAGCCTTGCCGGAGGCGATCGAGGGCACGCTCACCGTCCTGGAGCGCCCGGCGCACGCGGATCACGACGAGTGTGCCGCGGCCATTCGGCAGGCCGTGGCGCTCTGGCAGGACGACGGGGCCACGCCATCGCCGGAAAGGATCGAACGGCTGGGCGGCGGGTGGGTTGGCGAGGAGGCGCTGGCCATTGCGCTCTACTGCGCGTTGGTGGCCGGCGACGACTTCGAGCGCGCCGTGCGGCTAGCCGTGAACCACAGCGGCGATTCTGACAGCACCGGCGCCATGACGGGGAATCTGGCGGGGCTGATCCTGGGGGTGGAGGCCATTCCGGCCAGGTGGCTGGACGGGCTCGAGCTGCGGGACGAGATCGCGCAACTGGCTGCCGATCTGCACGCAGGGTTCCAGGATTCCGAGGCGTGGTGGCAGCGGTATCCCGGCTGGTGATCACGTCGAGATGAGCGACCGGACTCCTGCACTACACTCCCGGCCGAGGCCGCCCGCCTCCCCCTCGATCACCGACACGGTCCTCAACCGTCTCATCGCGGACGATGCCGGCGATGCCGCCTGGGCCGACCTTGCCCTCGCCGCCTGCGACGGCCCCGACGCGCTCGCCGCCGCGCTCGATGGCACGCCGCCGCCGCGCCGCGCGCGCGAGGGAACAGCCGGTACAGGAGAACGGCCGGAGCCCCCCGGCGCCTACCTCCGGAGCATCACCGTGGAGGGCTTTCGCGGCATCGGCGCCGCCGCCACGCTGACGCTGGCACCTGGTCCCGGCCTGACGCTGGTCGTCGGCCGCAACGGCTCCGGCAAGTCCAGCTTCGCCGAAGGCCTCGAGATGCTGCTGACCGACCGCAACCGCCGGTGGGATGGGCGCACCTCGGTCTGGAAGGAAGGCTGGCGCTGCCTGCACCAGCCGGACCCCTGCAGCGTTCGCGCCGAGTTCGCGGTGGAGGCCCTCGGCACCGTTACGGTGGAACGGCGCTGGAGCGACGACGCGCCGCTCGACGGCAGCGTCGCGTGGTGCCAGGCGACCGGCGCCCCGCGGCGGCCATATGAGGAGCTGGGCTGGAATAGCATCATCCGCACCCATCGCCCCCTGCTGCCGTACTCGGAGCTGGGGACCGTCTTCGACAAGCCATCCGAGATCCACGACGCCCTGGTGGAGGTGCTCGGACTGGGGGAGTTCGACGCCGTCCAGAAGACGCTGCAGGCCGCCCGCAAGGCGCGCGAGGCCGTCGTGTCGGATTCGACTGAACGGCTGAAGGCGCTGCGGTCGCGGCTCACGGAGCTGTCGGAGACCAGCGACGACCAGCGAGCCATCGCCGCCGCCCGTGCGCTGACCGGCAAGAAGGCAGACCTGGCCGCCCTGCGGCTCGCGCTCGACGAGAACGCTGGCGCCTCAGCAGACGATGGGGTGGCGGCGCTGCGACAGGCGATGCTGCACGGACAGCCGCCGTCGCGCGAGGCGGTGGCCACGGCATCCCGTGAGGTGCGCGCCGCCGCCGGCGAGGTGAGTGCGGCACAGGGCAGCGATGCAGGTCGAGCGCGCGACCTGGCCAGGCTGCTGGGCGACGCCCTGCGGTTCCATGCCGCGCACACCGGGGACGACTGCCCAGTCTGCGGCACGCCAGGTGTGCTGGGGACGACCTGGCGCGAGCAGGCGGAGTCGGCCCTCCAGCGGCTCACATCGGAGGCGGACGCGGCAGAGCGGGCCCATCGGCGGCTGGATCGCGCGATGGCCGCCGCCCGCGACCTGCTGCGCGTGCCGCTCCGACCCGTCCAGGCGATCGCCGCCATGGGACTGTCGTCCAGCGACGCCGCCGTCGAGGCGCTCACCGATGGAGGAGCGGGGCGACGCTCACTGATCCGCTGTTGCTGGCTGCCCATCTCGACGAGGGAATCGACGCGGTGTGCTCCGCTTTCGAAGAATTCCGCGCGTAAAATCGCCGCGGAGCTGACCCGCCGCGAGGACCTGTGGCGTCCCGTCGCCAGCGATCTGCGCGACTGGCTGCCACGGGCGCAGGCCGCGGAGACCACATCGTCCCAGGTGGCGCTCCTCAAGAAGGCCGAGACGTGGTTCAAGGGCGTGCAGGCCGACCTGCGCGCGAGCGCTTCCGCCCCATAGCCGATCGCGCGAAGGCCATCTGGCAACAGCTTCGCCAGCAGAGCAACGTCGAGCTGGAGGCAGTCGCGCTGAAGGGGACAGCCACGCAGCGTGCCGTGGAGCTGAGCGTCACCGTGGACGGCGTGCCAGGCGCCGCCCTCGGCGTGATGAGCCAGGGTGAACTGAACGCCCTCGCGCTGAGCCTGTTCATGCCTCGCGCATCGCTGCCGGAGAGCCCGTTCCGCTTCATGGTCATCGACGACCCGGTGCAGTCGATGGATCCCGCACGGGTGGACGGCCGGCGCGCGCCCTTGCCGATGCCGCGGCGACACGGCAGGTCGTCGTGTTCACGCACGACGAGCGCCTGCCCGATGCGGTGCGACACCTGCAGATTCCGGCCACGGTGATTGAGGTGACCAGGCGTCCGGGTTCCATCGTCGAAGTGAGGACGGTGAAATCGCCGATCGAGCGCTACTTCGACGATGCGATGGCGATTGTGAGGACGGAGAACCTGACTCCCGATATCCAGCGTCGCGTGGTGCCGGGCTTCTGCCGCTCGGGCGTCGAGGCCGCGTGCGCCGAAGCGTTCCGGCGGCGCCGGCTGAAGGCGGGTGCGATGCATCAGGCGATTGAAGCCGACCTGGACTCGGCGGATTCCCTGCGCAAGCGGCTGGCGCTGGCGTTCTTCGACGACATCGAGAGGACCGGTGACGTGGCGCGCCGCCTGGCGGGCATGGGCGGGGCAGACCAGGTGATGAAAGCACTGAACGAGGGGACGCACGGCGATTACGACGGCGACCTCGAGCTCCTGGCGCGTGATGCGGAGCGGCTGGCCGCGCAAGTGGGAGCCCTGGTGACGTCGGGCGAGCTGGCGAGTGCGGCTCGCGCACTGATGGCGACAGGCCATGACCTCACCGGCATCTGGCCGCGCGCCGCGCTACTCGGACGTCAGGCCCTGGAACAGGCGCTGGATGATCTGTGGGGCGCCGTGGCGCCGCGCGTGCGCGAGGCGTCGAGGCACGCGCAGCTGCTGTGCCTGGACGCGTTCGTCCGGCACGACGAGCTGGTGACCGGCGTCCGGCACGCCTGGCACGGCTGAGCCGCGCCTGTCATCACCAGGCGCATGCGACTGCCGCCGACCGCGGAGGAGTTGAGCCGGTGGCTCACTGCTGTCGAGCGACTGGTCGCCTACGACCCGATAGCGTCGTGACTCCCGGTCACGTTGTCCGCTGCTCGAGCGCGGTCACGCGGCGCGCGTGTTCCTGCAGCACGGCGGGCATGCGCGGCGCGGTCCTCCGGTGCTCGCGCTGCAACTGCTCGAGGCGTGCCGATCCGCTCCAGTGTCCCGCCGAGAGCGTCCGCCGTCGTCCGGTGCTCATCCCGGCTCGTCTCGATCAGCAGGCGAAGCCGGCTCTCGGTGGAGCCAATCTCCGCGCGGAGCCGGTTCTCGACGCCGCGAATGTCAGCGGTCAACTCGTCAAATCGGGACGCCACCGTCACTTCCAGACGGGTGAGCCGCTCATCCAGCGCCATAGCATGATCGGCCATCCTACCATCGTCAAGAATCGGCAGTTGGCGCCAGTAAGCGGTGCTGCTGACAGGCGCAGGGAAGCAGGCGCGTGGCGTTCTTGCTACGCTGTCTCCACCCATGCGCCTCGTCTCCGGCCGTCTCCTGATCGCGCCCACTGACCTCGCCACGTTCAACAGCTGCCGCCACAAGACCGGCCTGGACCTCGCCGTGGCGCACGGTGTGCTGGAGCGGCCCCACTACACGGATCCGTATGCCGCCATCCTGCAGCGCAAGGGCGAGGAGCACGAGGCGCGGTACGTGGAATCGCTGCAGGCGCGCGGACTGCGCGTCGTGCGAGTTGCGGCGGGGGAGGAGACGTCCTTCGACGCGCGAGTGGCGCGGCAGAGCGATGACACTCTTGCGGCCATGCAGGCCGGCGCGGACGTCATCGTGCAGGCACGGCTGTCCGCGAACGGGATGGCGGGGTACGCCGACATCCTGATGCGCGTGGAGCGCCCCAGCGCGCTCGGCGCGTGGTCCTACGAGGCGCACGACACCAAGCTCGCACGCGAGACCCGGGGCGGTGCCGTGCTGCAGCTCTGCGCCTACTCGGAGATGCTGAGCGAGTTGCAGGGCGGCCTGCCCGAGCACTTTCACGTGGTCACACCGGATCCGGAGCATCCGGTGCACAGCTTCCGGACGTCAGACTTCCTCGCCTACTACCGCATGGTGCGCGCAGCGGTGCGTGACGCCATCGCGCTCGGACACGAGGTGTTGCTCGAGCGGCACTATCCGGAGCCGGTGGAGCACTGCGCCGTCTGCGCATGGGAGGCGCGGTGCCTCGGCAGAAGACGACGGGATGATCACCTGTCGTTTGTGGCGGGCACGGCGCGGCTGCATCGGGTGGAACTGGTAGCGCAGGGACATCCGACGCTCACGGCCGTCGCGGGGATGCCGGTGCCCGTGACGTTCACGCCCGCCCGGGGTGCTCGCGACACGTACGGCCGCATCGGCCATCAGGCCCGCGTGCAGCATCAACAGCGCACCACACGGCAGCCCGTCGTCGAGCGTCTCCCGGTTGCTCCCGCAAGGGCTCACGCCTGCCGGCGCCGTCCCCGGGTGACGTGTTCCTGGACCTGGAAGGCGCGCGATTCGCCAGGAGGGCGGACGTGAGTTCCTGTTCGGCCTCTGGGGCGCGTTCGCGGACGCACCGGAGGCGTCGGGTGCTCCCGTTCGCGCAGATGGAGTATTGCGCCTGGTGGGCGACGACGGACGCGGAGGAGAAGCGGGCGTTCGAGACGGTGGTGGACCTGCTGTCCGTTCAGGTGGCGCGCCACCCGGACATGCACGTCTACCACTTCAGCCACTGCGAGCCCACGGCGTTCAAGAAGCTCACGGGCCGCCACGTCACACGCGGAGTGGAACTGGACGCGCTGCTGCGGGGCGACCGGTTCGTCGATCTCTTTCCCATCGTGAAGCAGGCCGTGCGGTGCGGCGTGGAGAGCTATTCCATCAAGCAGCTGGGCAATGCTCCGGTTACGAGCGGCGCGTGGCGCTGGCGAACGTGTCGCAACCGCTCGTGGCCGTGGAACTGGCGCTCGAGGCGGAGACGCCGGACGCGATTGCGGCCGACATTCGCGACGCCGTGCAGGGCTACAACGAAGACGACTGCCGGTCCACTGAGGCACTCCGCGACTGGCTGGAGCGCCTGCGCGCGCAGGCGCTCGCCGACGGCTGCGACATCCCAAGGCCGGGGCCGGGGGATGACGAGGCGCCGGCAAGTGTGACCGATCTACAGGCGGAGGTGGAGGCGCTCCGCCGGCGATTGCTGCACGGGTTGCCCGAAGAGGCGGCCGGCCCCGCGCATCCCAGCCACGCGCGCTGGCTGCTCGCATACCTGATCGACTTTCACAAGCGCGAGGAGAACGCCGACTGGTGGGAGTACTTCCGTGTGTTGGAGGCGCCCGAAGAGGACTGGCTCGACGAACCGCGGGTCCTGACGGGTCTCGTGCACGACTGCGAGGTACGGCCCGTGCTGAACAAGAAGACGGGGAAGCCCACCGGCTCGGTCGTGCACCGCTATCGATATCCGAACCAGGAAACGCAGATCGGGAAGAAGGGCACGCTGAAGCTGGCGACGGGGCAATCCTTCGGCAGCGTGGATGCCCACGACCGTGTTGCCAGAACCATCGAAATCAAGACGAAGGCGGAGCACCCTTCGACTCTCTACCTCAGCGACGTGGTCTCGAATCGCGTGCTGCAGCTCTCGGTGATGCGGCTGGCCGAAGGCTTGGCGGACGCCGCCGGGGATGCATCCCAAAGTTCGGCGGGGCTGGCGCTTCTGGGCCGCGAGGCGCCGCGCCTCCGCTCCGGCACCTTCGCGCGGCTCGCGAACGAGTCCGCGGCCGACTTCGCCGTGCGCATCGTCACCGACCTGAGCCAGACGACGCTGGCCATTCAGGGGCCTCCGGGTGCGGGCAAGACCCACGTCGGCGCCGCGATGATCAGGGCGCTGGCCCGTGCCGGCCGCCGCGTCGGCGTCACCGCGTCGGGGCACAAGGTCATCGCCAATCTTCTCGAGGCCGTGGTCGAGCAAGCCGCACGCGCGGGGGAGGTCGTGCGCACGGCTCGCAAGCCGAGCGACGGCGACGAGTCCGGGGAGGGGACGATCGCGTTGCTCGAGGGCAACGTCGAGGCGCTGGCGGCGATCACCTCCGGGGAGGTGCACGTGCTGGGCGGCACGCCCTGGATGTGGTCGCGCGAGGAGTTCCAGAGTAGCGTGGACGTGCTCTTCGTGGACGAAGCCGGGCAGATGTCGCTGGCGAGCGCGCTGGCGGTGTCGCATGCGGCCGACAGCCTGGTGCTGCTGGGCGATCCGCAGCAGCTCGACCAGCCTCAGAAGGCGAGTCATCCGGACGGTGTCGGCGTGTCCGCTCTCACGCACGTCCTCGGCGGCGCTGAGACGATGCCCGCGGACCGCGGCATCTTCCTGCCGACGACCTGGCGCATGTCGCCGGCGATCACGCGGTTCACCTCCGAGCTGTTCTACGAGGGCAAGCTCGAGGCGCGCGCGGAGCAGGCGGCGCAGGTGTTGAGAGGAACGGGACGCTTCGATGGTTCGGGACTGTGGCTGGTGCCGGTCACACACGACGGCAATCAGAACGCCTCTGACGAGGAAGTCGAGGCCGTGGCGGACATCGTCTCGACGATTGTGCGGCCCGGTGCGTGCTGGGTGGACGAGCACGGCCACTCGCACGCGATGATGAGCAGCGATCTGCGCGTGGTCGCACCGTTCAACGCGCAGGTGAATCGCCTGTCGGATCGTCTCGGTGCCCTGGGCGTGCCGGTTGGTGCCGTGGACAAGTTCCAGGGCAGACGGCCGCGGTCGTGATCTACTCGATGACGACGTCGAGGCCGGAGGACGCGCCGAGAGGGATGGAGTTCCTGTACGCCTGAACCGGCTGAACGTGGCCACCTCGCGCGCGCTGCGCGGTGTTCGTGGTGTGCTCGCCGCGTCTGCTGGAGCCGGAGTGCCGGACCCCTCGGCAGATGCAACTGGCGAACGCGCTGTGCAGGTACAGAGATGGCGGGCGAGGACCGCGCCCTTCCGGGCGCGGGGGATAGGAGGACCGCCGCTCGCGCGGCAGGGGACCGCGGCGCTGCGCGCGCGGGGGATGGCGTCCGGAGCCGGTGCGTGGCGACCGGCACGCCGGGAGCGCCGCCAACTCGTCATGCCCGACACGCGAGTACGGAAGGACCGCGCCCTTGTGGGCGCGGGGGGATTGAAGGACCGCCGCCCTCGCGGCGGGGACCACGCGCCACGCGCGCGGGGATGGCGTCCGGAGCCGGTGCGTGGCGACCGGCAGGGGACCGCGCGCTCTCGGCGCGGGTGGATTGGTGGGCCCGCGCTTGTGCGGCGGGAAGACCACGGCGCTTGGCGCGCGAGCGGGCCTGCCGGCCGGAGCCGGTGCGTGGCGACCGGCACGCCTGGGAGCGGCGCCGACTCGTCGCACCGACACGCGAGCCGAGGTCGCCACTGGCGTTGTTCGAGCTCCCGCGCAGCCAGGCGAGTTCGCGGGGTGCTTGTGCAGCCGAGGGGAGCGTGACCGGCGGCGCTCCCGGCTGCCGGTGGCCGCGCAGCGGCGGAGGCCGACACCGGACCACGCGCTCTCGGCGCGGGTGGATTGTGGGACCGCGGCGCTTCGCGCGCGGGCGGACCTGCCGGGGCGGAGCCGGTGCGTGGCGACCGGCATGCTCGGGAGCGCCGCCGACTCGTCGCACCGACACGCGAGCCGAGGTCGCCACTGGCGTTGTTCGAGCTCCCGCGCAGCCAGGCGAGTTCGCGGGGTGCTTGTGCAGCCGAGGAGCGTGACCGAGGGCGCTCCGGCTGCCGGTGGCCGCGCAACGGCGGAGGGCGGCAGGGGACCGCGCGCTCTTGACGCGGGTGGATTGCCGCTACGCGGCGGGGGACCGCGGCGCTGCGCGCGCGGGGGGATGGCGTCCGGAGCCGGTGCGTGGCGACCGGCACGCCTGGGAGCGCCGCCGACTCGTCGCACCGACACGTGAGCCGAGATCGCCACTGGCGTTGTTCGAGCTCCCGCGCAGCCTGGCGAGTTCGCGGGGCGCTTGTGCAGCCGAGGGGAGCGTGACCGGCGGCGCTCCCGGCTGCCAGTCGCCGCGCAGCGGCGGAGGGCGGCAGGGGGCCGCGCGCTCTCGGCGCGGGTGGATTGTGGGACCGCCGCTCTCGCGGGGGGGGAGACCGCGGCGCTGCGCGCGGGGGGATCGATCGCGGGGGAACGCGCAGGCGGTCCCGCGAAGCGCCTATCGCATGGGCAGCCTCGGCTGCGGCGCCGGCAGGTATCCCGCCATCGTCATCTCCAGCGCCAGGCGCGGCGCGTAGGCGTCTCGGGCTTCCTCGAGCTGCGCGAGGATCTCCTGCGCGAGGACGGCAGGCGCGATCACGCGCGCGTGGGCGCCGAAGCCCAGCACCCAGCTGCGGAGCGCCCAGTCCCGGCAGACCTTGAGCGTGAGGCGGACGCTGCCGTCGGACAGCTCGCGGAGCTGCTGTGTCGTGTGCCACTCGCGTTCGCGCACGTAGCGGGCCACGCGAGGCGAGAACTCCAGCTCCACCCGCTCCGGGCGCCCGTCGTTCACGCCGAGAGACTGGGTGAAGGGGTTCCCATCCGCCTCCGGAGGCGGCGCGAAGGTAGCCGCGGTGGGGACGAACGAGCGGATGCGCTCGACGGCAAAGTTCCGAATCTGGCGATACTCCGGCACGAACGCCGTCAGATACATCCCCCCGTCGAAGTACGAGACGTGATAGGGATGAACCTCGTAGTCCTTCTCGCGGTTGCTCGACGCCGAGTCGTAGCGCATCTGTGCGACCCGTCGGCTCGACGAGGCCTCGATCAAACGGGCGACGATCTCGTCGTAGTTGCGCGTGAGCTTCTTCAGCGCGCCCGGCTTCACCTTGATCACACCCGGCAACTGATCGAGATAGGCCCGGACACGCGGCGTCAGCGCCTTCTCGATCTTCTTCATCAGACCCGACAGCCCGTCGGCAAAAGCCGCACCCGGCATGGCGGTCAGGAGCGCGCGGCTCATGTAAAGGGAACAGACCTCGGTGAGCGAGAGGCCGACGTCCTGCAGGCTCTTCATGGGCTCCCGAATCAGGAGCCAGTAGGTGCGGCTGTCGGCGCGCTTCTCGCTCGTGAGCGGAAAGCCCGCCTCCTGCAACGCCGCCATGTCGCGCCAGATGGTGCGCTTGCCGACGGCCCGCATCGGCCGCGAGCTGGTCAACGGAAGCCCGTGGCGCTTGCGATCGAGCTCGAGGAGGATCTTCCACTGGCGGATGACTTCGGCGTTGCGTGGCATGGGGAGTAATACGGGTAACCCAGGGTAGAAGGACCGCGCCCTTGCAGGCGCGAGGAAAGGACCGCGCCCTGCGGGCGCGGGTGGAAGAGGGACCGCCGCTGTCGCGGCGGGCGGACCACGGCGCTGCGCGCGCGGGGAGACCTGCCGGGCGGGACCACTGCGTGGCTGCCGGCACGCGCAGGGCAGCGCCGACCCATAGAACCGACACGCGAGCCGAGGTCGCCACTTGCGTTGTTCGAGGCCCCCGGCGCGGCTGGCGAGTTCGCGGGGCGCTTGTGCAGCCGAGGGAGCGTGACCGGCGGCGCTCCCGTACCGGTGGCCACGTAGCGGCTCCGCCCGGCGGGGACCGCGCCCTCAGGGGCGCGGGAGGAACCAGAGACCGCCGCATGCGCGGCAGGGACCCGGCGCTGCGCGCGGGGAGAACTGCCGGGCGGAGCCGCTACGTGGCGACCGGCACGCATGGGAGCGACGCCGATTCGTGCTACCGACACGCGAGCCGAGGTCGCCACTTGCGTTGTTCGAGCCCCCGGCGCAACTGGCGAGTTCGCGGAGCGCTTGTGCAGCCGAGGGAGCGTGACCGGCGGCGCTCCCGGCTGCCGGTGGCCACGTAGCGGCTCCGTCCGGCGGCGGCCGCGTCCCAACGGGCGCGTGAGAGCCAGACCTCCGCTCGCGGTTGGGGGCGCATCGCCTCGCGCGCGCGGATCAAGGCATCTTCGCGCCGGGTCCTCTCAACGCCCGCCCCGGCCGCGCTGCCGTGAGCTGGCCTCCATCCACGACCAGTGTGCCGTTCACGGCCACGTAGCGCACGCCGTCGGCGTACTGCTTCGGGTTGTCGAAGGTGGCGCGATCGATGATGGTCGCCGGGTCGAACACCACGATGTCCGCGAACGCACCGGGTCGAATGATGCCGCGGTCCCAGAGGCGCATGCGGCCGGCGGGCAGCGTCGTCATCTTGCGCACGGCTTCCTCCAGCGTCAGCAGGCGCTCCTCTCGCACGTAGCGGCCCAGGATGCGCGCGGCAGAGCCCCACGCGCGCGGGTGCACCGGCCGTCGGCGGGCCGCTGTCTGGCGCCATGCACCCGAGTCCGTGCCCAGCATCACCAGCGGATGCTTCAGCGCGAGGCGCATGTCGGTTTCGTCCATGAAGAACATGATGCCGCTGCCCGTGGCGGTGTCCTCGACGATGATGTCCATCAGGACGTCGAGGGATCGCGGTTGTCGGCCTTTGCGATGTTGGCGAGCGTCCGGCCTGGTAGATCTTCAGCTCCGGCCGGCTCACGGCCGACACCAGGATGCCCGTGCGCCGCCCGACCCCAGATACTGGTTCTCCAGGTCGTGGAGGGCTCGAGGATCTCCGCCTTGATCTTCGCGCGTGGCCGGGTCCTTCAGTCGCGCCACCATGGCCTCGCGTCCGCCTTCGCGCGCCCAGACCGGCAGGCTCGCATCCAGCGGATTGCTGCCTGCGGTGTGCGGATACTGGTCGGCGGCGATGTCCAGGCCGTCGGCCGCAGCGCGCTCGATGCGCTACAGCACCGCGGCCATGCGGCCCCAGTTCTGCTTGTAGGCCGTCTTGAGGTGGTGAATTGTCGCCGGCACACGGGCTTCCGCGCGATTCGGAAGATCTCGTCCAGGCTCGCGTCGATCTCGTCCGCCTCCGATCTCTGGTGCGTAATGTAGCTCCCACCGTAGCGACCGGCGACCGCGGCCAGTGCCACGAGCTCGTCGGTGCGCGCGAAGCGGTCCGGCACGTACTGCAGGGACGTGGACACGCCAAAGGCGCCGGCCTCCATCGCCTCCGCCACCTGCGCCTCCATCTCCCGCAGCTCCTCCGGCGTGGCAGCGCGATCGTCACGGCCGATCACCGCATCGCGGATGCCGCCGGCGCTGATGAACGTGCCGAGGTTGATCGTGGCGGGCTGCCGATCGAGCACGCGCAGGTAGCCGCCGAGGTTGTCCCACCCGGGCACGCCTTCCCTGTCGAAGAGCACCGCAAACGGGTGCAGGCGACGCGCGCCGCGGTGTGCGGCGCTGGAGAAGCTGGCCTCGCCCGTGAGTTCGGTCGTGATGCCCTGCATCACCTTGCTCGCCACCCGGCTGTCGCGCAGCGCCCAGTACTCCGATTGGCCGAGCATGTCGATGAAGCCGGGCGCGATGACGAGGTCGGTGGCGTCGATCCGGCGGCTCGCGTTGGCGGCCGTCAGCTGGCCGACCGCCGTGATGCGGTCACCGGCGACACAGACATCGGCACGGAACCAGGCGGCGCCCGTGCCGTCAACGACGCGACCGCCTGCGAAGAGCAGGTCGCAGGTCGGCTGGCGAGCCAGGGAGGCGACCGAGAGGAGAACTAAGAAGAAAGGCAGGATGGCGGCGCGGCGCATCCGCGCATCCTAGCAGGGCGGTGGGCGGAGAGGGATGCCGGGACGGAGATGCGGCACTCCGGCGCAGGATTGTCCGCTCCAGCTTAGAATTCGGGAATGGCATTCGATGCCGCGCTCGCGCAGCGCATCCGCCGCGTCCTCGGCGAGCGGTCCGACCTGGTCGAGAAGTTCATGTTCGGCGGCATCTGCTTCATGGTCCGCAACCGCATGTGCTGCGGGCTCGTCGGATCGACCTTGATGGTGCGCGTGTCACCCGAGGACGCCGAGGTGCTCCTGGACGAGCCCCACGTGCGGCCGATGGACTTCACTGGCCGGCCCATGCGCGGCTTTCTCTACGTTGAACCCGAAGGACTCGCCACCGCCCGGCAGCTTCGCTCGTGGCTGGCGCGCGTGGTGGCGTATGCGGAATCGCAGCCGGCCAAATCGGCGAAGAAGGCGAGGACGGCCAGGAAGGTCGCTCCTGCGGCGAAGCCCACGCCACTCCGTCTACCGCGGCGGGCGCACCGCGCAGACGTTCGCGGCCTACGACCGAAATGCGACGCTAGCAGCAAACCCGTTCCGGTTCCCTGCGAGCGTTGCCGACCACCACGACCCATCATCCCGCGCGAGCTCAGACCACCCTACTCCGGAGGCCTCATGACGGATCGCATACCTCGATTTCCACGATCGCTGACGGCTGCCGCCTGGCGGGCGCCGTCCTGCTCACCGGCACGCTGACGCCGCTGCGGGCCCAGGCGCCGCAGGGTTTCTGGAACACCAGCGCCGAGCCCCCTGCGGGCCTGCCACCGGCCCTGCTCTCTGCCCCCGACACGCTGATCCCGCCGGGCATGGACGAGCAGCTCGATCGACCGGCCGTCGAGCCCGGGCCGGGCCAATGGCGCGTGACCGGATCGGCGCTCAAACCGCGAGAGAACGACGTCAGCTATTCCGTCAACTCCAGTGGCAGTTGCACATACGCGACCGCGGGCGACGTCGGCACCGTCTGGAACATCGAACCGCAGGTCCCCTAACGGTGCCATCGTCAGCCTCCTGCGCCTCTATTTCTACGATACGAGCGCCGTGAACAACAGCACCGCCTGGTTCAGCGTGTCGACGTCAACGGCAATTTCGTTCAGGAGTGGTCAGTCAGCTCTAACACCTCCGGCGGCAATGGGTTCAACGACAGCGCCACCATCGGCCACCGGATCGACTACTCGCTCTACAGCTATCTGCTCAACTGGAGGCCTGGTGTCGTCGGGGGCAGCATGCAGCTGTGTGGACTCCAGCTGTTCTACGACACGCCGCTGGTTGTCCCCGGCGCGCCACTGGGACTGGCGGCCGCAGTGTCGGGTCACACCGTCAGCCTCGCGTGGAACCCCCGGGGACGGGCGGTCCCGCGTCCAGCTGCGTGCTCGAGGCCGGGTCTGCACCCGGACTGGCAAACCTCGCCAACACGCCGGTCACCAGCCCCGGCTTCGTCGCCGGCGGCATTCCGTCCGGTGTCTACTACGTTCGCGTGCGTGCCATCAACGCCGCAGGCCCCGGCGCCGCGACACCGGACGTGACCGTCGTCGTGCCGTAGTCCGTCGATCTCGGAACGGGACCGTGCCCCTGGCGAAGGCGCGGTCCCGGTATCGCCCGATGCGTCAGCGCAGGTTCGGGCGATTGGGATGGCAGGTCGGCGACGTCGGTTACGGCATGTGGGGCATGGCGGGCTGGACCGGCTCGAACGACGACGAGTCGCGCGTGTCGCTCGACCGTGCCGTCGAGTTGGGATGCACGTTCTTCGACACGGCCTGGGCGTAGGAGCGGGCATTCCGAATCGCTGCTTGGCGCCCTGGTCCGCGCGCACGCCGGCCGCCGGCTGTTCACGGCGACGAAGCTGCCGCCGAAGAACGGCAAGTGGCCGGCGCGGCCCAGTATCCGCTGGCAGACGTGTTTCCGCCGGATCACATCCGCGCGTTCACCGAAACCAGCCTCGAGAACACTGGGGCTCGACCGCGTTGACCTGCTGCAGTTCCACGTCTGGCACGACGGCTGGGCCGACGACCCCACGGCAGCGGGCCGTCGGCGCCCTCAAGGACGAGGGGCTCATCGGCGGCATCGGCATCAGCGTCACGCGCTGGCAGCCCTCGACGGTCGTCCGGGCCCTTCGAACAGGCCTCATCGATGCCGTTCAGGTCGTCTACAACGTCTTCGACCAGGCCCCGAGGACGAGCTCTTCCCCCTGTGCCGGGAACTGGACGTCGCGGTCATCGCGCGAGTGCCGCTGGACGAGGGCTCCCTCACCGGCACGCTGGCAGTCGACAGCCGCTGGCCAGAGGGCGATTTTCGAAACGCCTACTTCGCCGACACGCTGCACGAGAGCGTCAAGCGGGCCGAGGCTCTCCGTCCACTGGTTCCGGCGGGCGAGACCCTCCCGTCCATGGCGCTCGGCTGGATCCTCTCCAATCCCGACGTGGCGGTCGTCATTCCCGGAATGCGAAAGGCCGCGCACGTGGAGGCCAACATGGCGGTCAGCGATCGCGGACCCTTGACGCCCGACCTGCTTGCCGTCCTCCGGACCCATCGCTGGAACCGGAAAGCCTGAGTCATGCGGACAGCGAGCCTCGTCATCGTCGGCATGTTCCTCGTTGCCGTTTCACCGTATGCCGCGTCCGCGCAGGAGGTAGACCCCGGCTGGCCGAGGCAATCGCCTGAGTACTGGGGACGGCGGGCCGTGTCGACGACAGCCGCGCGCACGAGCTTCTGATCGCGGCGGCGGAGAGTCCGACTGCCGACCCGGTGAGCCGGCTATGGCTGGCACGCTGTTACTCGACCGGCCGCATGGGCTTCGCGCGCGACCCCGAACGCGCCCGCGCCCTCGCCGCCGAGGTCATCCACCTCGTGCGCACTCGTGCCGAACGCGGCGAAGCCGAAGCGCTCTTCCTGATGGGCACGGCCTACGACGAGTCCCTGGGAGTCGCGGAAGACGCCATGGCGGCGGCTCGCTGGTACCGCCGCGCCGCCGAGCAGGGGCACGTCCTCGCCGCGCACAACATGGGCAACCTGCACGCCGCCGGACGGGGCGTCGCGAAAGACGATGGGGCCGCGGTGGAGTGGTGGACGCGGGCGGCGGAGCAGGGGGACACGATACCGATGCTCCGGCTCGGCGAGCGCTACGAGCGGGGGCTGGGTGTCCAGAGGGACCTCGCCGCCGCCCGGCTCTGGTACGCTCGCGCCGCCGAGCGAGGGAATGCCGAGGCGCGGGCTGCCCTCGCCAGGCTTCGCTGACTGCGCGGCTCGGGCGTCCATTGACAATTGTCAATTGTCAATCCGGCGATTCATCGGCGGATTGCCGATTGCGGCATTGGCTCAATGCACCAGTGAATCACCCGATTGACAATCGACAATCGTCAATGGACGCTCTTCAGTAACCCATACAGCTGGCGTAGTACGTAACAGTCCCGGGCCAGTCGCTGAAGATGCCCAGAATCCGCACCTGCCGCGCCAGCACGTCCAGCACCGTCATGGTGTCGCCTTCGCGGCTCACGGCGGAGTCGAACGTCTGGTAGTAGAACCCGTTGTTGCCGTCGGCCAGAATGCCGGAGCGCTCCAGCGTCCACGTGATGATGCCGAGGCCGGCGGACTTGGCGTCCCGGGCGTAGGCGGACGGCACGATCCGGTTCGACGCGTCAACGGTGAGCAGCGCGAAGGTGGGCGGCGCGACGATGTTGATGCCCTGCTGCTTGTAGTCCACCAGCTCCGCGAATCCCGGCAGGTCGCTCACCGTTTCCGCATCGTCGAGGTAGACGGCCTGGCGCCCGAACTCGGGCTCGTTGGCGATCCAGTAGAGGACGTCGGCCTTGTTGAACGACTGGGCGAACACCTTGCGGGCGGGGACGCCGGCGGCCTTGTATTCGTCGATCATCTTCTGCGCGAACATCTCCTGGGTGAAGCCGTTGAACGGCATCGGCACCGACGGCGACTTCAGCTCGGGCGTCATCTTCAGGCCCAGCTGCTGGAAGAGGGCGATGCTCCCCTGGTGGGTCATGAGGTCGCCGCTGGACGGACCGGCGTAGAGGTCGGTGCGGAAGTTGGCGGTGCCCCCCAGGTATTCCTCGACCGTGCGTGCGCGTGGGTTCGAGGCGTCCATCTTGCCGCGCAGGCTCTTGAACTCGGCCAACGTGATGTCGCTGGTGCGGCACTCGGCCGTGGCCGGTGACACCAGATTGCCGGACGCATCGAAGGTGGCGGGCACGAACGGCTGCGTGCACTTGGCCGCGAGCGGCGTGGCCAGGATGTTGGTCGTCGTGTGCAGGTCGTTCTGGGCATGGCGGCAGACGAGTTCCAGGTCCGCCGTGAAGGTGACATCGCACTCCACGATTCCGGCGCCCATGCGGGCGGCGGCCTCGTAGGACTGCCGGGTGTGCTCGGGGAACATCAGCGCGGCGCCGCGATGACCGATGGAGAAGTCGGACTTGTGGATGGGTTTCTCGGCGCAGGCGGAAAGCCTGCGCTTCAGCGGCCCGTCCTCCATGTCGTCCACGAGGAAGAAGGGGCGGGGGCCGACCTGGACGTTCTTCCCATCGGCGCCCCTGCCGGGCTGGCCGTGCGGGGCCTTGGCGGAGGCGCGGTCCTGCAGTTGATCGGGACCGGCGGCGAGCACGCCGGCGGAGGCGGCGACCGCGAGGGTCAGGGCGAGGGCGAAGTGCCGCATGCGGGACTCCTGAGTGAGGCTCCGGCCGCTCATCGGCGCGGGCACCGCGGGTGCGGTGGGTTCACCTTAGGAGGCCGGGGTGACGGGGGGCTCAACGCGCCGCCACGTCTGCGCAAACTCGGTGTCACTTTGCGGCGCGGGCGTCCATTGACAATTGTCAATTGTCAATCCGGCGATTCATTGGGCGATTGCCGATTGCGGCATTGCGCCAATCAGATTGGGACAATCCGGCATTGAGGCAGTGACGCAATCGAATGCCGTGATTGCGGCATTGGCGCAATGCGCCAGTGAATCACCCGATTGACAATTGACAATCGTCAATGGACGCCTTGCAGCACGTCGCAGCAAGACCCGGCAGCGCTGGTCTACAATCCCCTCATGGCCTACAGAACGCCGCTCGAGACGCGGATGGCCAAGAAGACGACGCGCGCCATCACGGACTTCGGAATGCTGGAGGACGGCGACCGCGTCATGGTCGGGCTGTCGGGCGGCAAGGACAGCTGGGCCCTGATCCAGATACTCGACATCCTGCGCCAGCGCGCGCCCATCTCCTTTTCCCTGGTCGCGGTGAACGTGGACTCGGGTTACGAGGGGTATCAGCACAAGGCCGTGGCTGAGGCGTGTGCCGCGCGGGGGTGGGAGTTTCACTCCGAGCACACCTCCATCGGTGGCTTCATCGAGGACACGCTGGATCCGGACGACACGCCGTGCTCCCTGTGTGCGCGGCTGCGGCGAGGTGTTGTATCGGCTGGCCGACAGCGTCGGGGCTACCAAGATTGCCCTCGGACACCACCTGGACGATTTCGTCGAGACGCTGCTCCTCAACCTGTTCTTTGCCGGCGCGCTCAAGGCCATGCCCGCCCGGCTTGTCTCAGAACAACAAGCGCCACGTGGTCATCCGGCCGCTCGTGCTGCCGTCACGGAGGCCGAGGCGCGCGCGTTTGCCAAGGAGAACGAGCTGCCCATCATCGGCTGCTGTTGCCCGGCGTGCGGGGACCTGAGCCTGCAGCGGCAGCGCATCAAGCGGCTGCTCACCGAGCTCGAGCGCGAGCACCCCAACGTGAAGGGGTCGATGATCAAGGCGCTGGCCAACGTGATGCCCCGCCACCTGCTGGACCGGCGCCTCAACCCGGTGGCCGACCTGCGCGCCGTGGCCGCCACGCGGCTCGAGGAGTTCGCCGACGTGCCTGCCGATGTGCCGCTGGTGCCGCTCATGCTGGGCGATCGCGTCCTGCGGCCGCGGCCTACCTCTGCCGCTACGGACGACTAGCCGATGCGGGCGGTCGTTCAGCGCGTGACCTCCGCGCGCGTCACGGTGGGGAGCGCCTCACGGGCGCCATCGACCAGGGGCTGCTCGTGCTGGTTGGGGTCGAACACGGCGACGGCCCGGCCGACGTGGCCTACATCGCGTCAAAGATCAGGGACCTGCGCATCTTCGAAGACGAGGGGGACGAGCAGGGGCGCAAGCGGATGAACCGCTCCGTGCTGGACGTCGGCGGCGGCGTGCTGGTCGTTTCGCAGTTCACGCTGAGCGGCGACGCGCGCAACGGCCGGCGACCCTCGTTCACGGGCGCCGCCGCGCCGGAGCTCGCGCGGGCGCTCTACGAGGACGTCGTGCGAGAATTGCAGGGCAGTGGGATCACCGTGGCGACGGGGGAGTTCCAGGCCATGATGCAGGTGCACCTGGTGAACGACGGCCCGGTGACCATCCTGCTGGACAGCCGCAAGACGTTCTGATCGACCGGATCGACGGGCAGGAAGGATACACACGGCAGATGCGAGCGTGCGCGATCGGCGTGGCCACCGTGCTGGCCACACTTCTCTGGACTGCGTCCCCCGCGTCCGCCCAGCAACGCCCCCTGATTACCGAGGACCCCGAAACGGTCGGCGCCGGCCGCATCCTGCTCGAAGTGGGCCTCGACACGGAGAAGGACACCCGGTTCCCTCTCTCGGGTCTCTCGGGCAACCTCTTCTCCGCACCCAACATCGGGCTGAGCATCGGCATCAGCTCGATCGCCGAGCTGCAGATCGACGGCGGCCTGTACCAGCGCCTCACCATCACCGGCCAGGAGCCGGCCCCGCTGACGCCCATCCTGGACTTTGCCGGCGATACCACGTCGGCGGTGCGCGACATCGTGGTCGCCACAAAGATCCGCGTGGTGCCCGAGCGCGCGGGTCGCCCGTCGTTCGGCGTCCGGCTGGCCACGCGGCTGCCCAACGCCAGCAACGAGTCCGGGCTCGGTCTCGACACCACGGACTTCACCGCGCAACTCCTCGTCGCCAAGACCGTCGAATCGGTCCGCATCGTCGGCAATGCCGGTGTGCTCATCCAGGAGGATCCAACGGAGGCCGCGCGCCAGGACGACCTGCTCGTGTACGGCCTGTCGTTCGCGCGTGCGCTCGCCGAAGGGTTCGAGGTGGTGGGCGAGATCAACGGGCGGGCCAACTTCGGCGAGACCGTCAGCATCGGCGCCGAGGATCGCGGCTTCTTCCGCGTCGGCGCCCGCTACACCCGGGGCCCGGTCCGCGTGGACGGCGGCATCCTGATCGGCCTCAGCCCCGCGACCCGAACGTCGGCTTCACCACCGGGCTGACGTGGTGTTCGACGCCTTCACGGTGCCGTAGAAGACGGGAACGGAAAGCCTTTTCGGGAGTGAGAACTCTCTCGGGAGTGGTCTCGCTCCCGGGAGTGCTGCCACATCGATCTGGATTGGTGTAGGCTGTGGGCACTTTGCGCTCCCGATAGCGGTCCGCTCCCGAAGGATCCTGCGTTCCCGTCATGCTGCCCTGTCCCGCCGTCCCGCGCCATGCATCTTTCCAAAGCCCACGCCTACGGCAACGACTTCCTCTTCGTCCCCGCTGACGAGGTCGAGGGCGAGGCGCTGGATCAGCTGACGCGGCGGCTGTGCGAGCGGTACACCGGGGTGGGTGGCGACGGCGTCATCTACTACACCGTGCTGCCCGACGGCACGGCGCGGATGCGGCTGATCAACGCCGACGGCAGTCCGTCGGAGCTGTCGGGCAACGGCTTGCGGTGCCTGGCGGCGCTGGTGCTCCACCAGCGGCAGGGCCAGGGGGAGCCGATCACGACGCTGCGCGTGGACACCGACGCGGGGTGGAAGACGCTGACCCTTGCCGGGCACGCCGGGTCCCGCTACACGTTCCGCGCCGCCATGGGCGCGCCGGAGCACATCACCGAGGAATCCCTCGACGTCGCCGGCGAGCGCCTGCCGGTCGTCGTCATGACGATGGCCAACCCGCAGTGCGTGGCGCTGGTGCCCGAATTGCCGGACCGTGCGCGATTCGAGCGGCTGGGGCCGGCACTCGCCACCCATCCGCGATTCGCCGCCGGCACCAACGTGGAGTTTGCCGTGGTCGAGGCGCCGGGCCGCGTCCGCATCCCGATCTGGGAGCGGGGCGTCGGGGCCGACGCACGCGTCCGGGACCGGCGCGTGTGCGTCGGCGGTCGCGGCGGCCGTGGCTGGCGGTGCCGGACGTGACGTGGACGTGGAAGCGCCGGGCGGCACGCAGCGCGTGGAGTGGCGCGAGGACGGGGTCCACCTCACGGGCTGGGCCGAGGTGCTGTTCGAAGGGGAGTGGGTGCCGCGCTGATGCAGACGTTCCACGAGGCGTTCGACGCCGCCGAAACCTATTCCCCGGCCGAGGAGCAGTTCAACTGCCGGCGGCGCACCATCGGCATGGTGGCGGCGCCGCTCGTGTTCTTCGGGCTCTGGCTGGCGCCCATGGGTCTCGCGGCCAACACCCAGACGATGGCGGCCATCATGGCGCTGGTGATCGTGCTGTGGCTGAGCGAGGCGCTGCCCATCGCGGTCACCGCCATCCTCGGCCCGATGCTGGCCATCATCCTGGGAGTGGCGCCGGCGCGCCAGGCGCTCGCGCCCTTCGCGGACCCGATCATCTTCCTCTTCATCGGCAGTTTCATGCTGGCGCAGTCGATGTTCGTGCACGGGGTGGACCGGCGCATCGCCTACACCGCGCTCGCGCTGCCGGCCGTCGGCACCAGCCCGTTCCGGATCCTGCTGACATACGCGGCGGTCTGCGGCTTCCTGTCGATGTGGATCAGCAACACGGCCACCACGGCCATGATGTTCCCGATCGGGCTGTCGATCATCGCGCACCTGGCGCGGGGCGCCCGCGGCCACCAGGACCAGGTCCGCAAGTTCGCGCTCGCGATGATGCTGATCACGTCGTTCGCCGCCTCCGTGGGCGGCATGGGGACGCCCGTCGGCACACCGCCGAACCTGATCGGCATCGGCATGCTGGAGAAGATCGTCGGCGCCAAGATCTCGTTCTTCGCGTGGATGGCCATCGGCCTGCCGGTGGTGGGGCTGCTCTTCGCCTACCTTCTGGCGCAGTTCTACTTCTCATCGGTCAGGGGCATGCCGGCGGTGGAGGGCGGGACGGCGCTCGTCAAGGCGGAGCTGCAGAAGCTCGGCGCCATGACGATCGGCCAGCGCAACACGCTCATCGCCTTTGCCGTCACGGTGCTGCTCTGGATCCTGCCCGGGTTCTTCGCGCTGGCCGGGGTGGAGCAGTCCGCCTTCGCGCGGCGCTACACGCAGTCCATGCCCGAGGGCATCGCGGCCATGGTGGGGGCCTTGCTGCTGTTCGTCCTGCCCGTGGACTGGAAGGGCAAGCGCTTCACCATCACGGGACGAAGCGGTTCGCATCGACTGGGGCATCGTGCTCCTGTACGGCGGCGGGCTCGCGGTGGGGGAGCTGGCGTTCTCCACGGGGCTGGCCCAGGCGCTGGGCGAGGGCATCACGTCGTGGCTGCCGTCGCAGTCCACGCTGGCGCTCACCGTGATCTTCACGTTCGCCGCCATCGTGGTGTCGGAGGCAGCGTCCAACACCGCGTCGGCCAACATGATCATCCCGATTGCGATCGCCGTCTCGCAGGCGGCGGGCGTGCGGCCCATCGAGCCCGTCCTGGGCGCCACCCTGGGCGCCAGCATGGGCTTCATGATGCCCATCTCCACACCGCCCAACGCCATCGTCTACAGCTCGGGATACATCCCGATCGGCCAGATGATGCGCCACGGGGTCTGGCTCGACCTGGTGGCGTTCGTCGTGATCGTCTTCCTGGTGATGACCCTGGGGCCGGTGCTCTTCTGACGCCCTGGGTTACCGGGGCGGGTCGCAGGGACTGCTGATCGGCCGCTTCGCGCGGATCGCAGATTCGGATGCCTTGCCGAACCGGCGCCTACCGCCGGCGGCCCCGCGGAGACGGCGCGAGGGCATCGTCAATGGCCGTCAACTGGGCCTGAACCAGCCGGCTTGCCTCGGACGCGATCGTGCCGACGCGGCCGTAGCGCTCGTCCTCCAGCGCCGTGCGAGCTTCTTGCAGGGACGTCCGGACAGTGTCCAGCTGCGTCTCCACCTCGGTCAGCGTCCGCCGCGGCAGCCGCGCCACTGCCGGCTCCTTCATCCGGGTTTCGGCCCGTTCGAAGAGGGCGGTGGCCTCCGCCAGCTCGCGCTCGGCGTCGCCCCGTGCGCGCGCGCGGCCGTCCACTGCGGTCTTGGCGGCGTTCTGGGCGCTTTCCCGGCTGTCGAGGGCGTGGGCCAGGGCGAGGCGGTAGTCGTTGGCCGTGACTGCCTCCTCCGACTGCGCCAGCGCGTCAACGGCGGCCTTCAGCTCGTCGGCCGCGTACTCCTCCGCGCCCGCGGCCCTGGCGGCGTCGATGGCGCCCTGCGCCTGGTTCATTTCCTTGCTTGGCGGTTCGGCGCACGCCGCCGCGAGGGCGGCCACGACGACGACCAGCGACAGGCGGCAGTACAGGCGGCTCGACGCTCTCGACATGGACAGTTGAGTATACGGCACGCGTTCGAGGGACACCGTGAGGGACCTGCCCGAGGATGACCGCCCGCGCGAGAAGCTCACGCGAGCGGGGGCGTGGGCGCTGGGCGACGTCGAGCTCATCGCGCTCGTGCTCGGCAGCGGAACGCGGAGCAACGATGCGCTGGCGGTCGCGCGCGCGGTGCTCGCGGCCGCCGGCGGCACCGACGGCGTCACACGGATGTCGCTCGACGATCTCCTCCGGGTACCCGGCGTCGGGGCCGCGCGGGCGGCCCGGCTGGTGGCGGCGGCCGAACTGGGCCGGCGCGTCCTCATCCGGCGGGCTGGACGACGGCCGCGGTTCTCGTCGCCGGAAGAGGCCGCTCACTACCTGATGCCGCTGCATGGCGGCCACCGCGTCGAGCGCTTCGGTGCGCTCCTGCTGGACACGCGGCATGGCCTGATCCGCGAAGCCCTGATCTCGTCCGGCACCGTTGACGGCTCGTCCGCGCATCCGCGCGAGGTGTTCCGCGAGGCGCTCCTGGCGTCGGCGGCCGGCCTCATCCTGTTCCACAATCATCCGTCCGGCGATCCCTCGCCGAGCCCGGACGATGTGGCGGTGACGGCACGGCTGGTGCAGGCCGGCCAGACGATGGGCATCCCCGTGGCGGATCACATCATCATCGGAGACGGGCAATACTACAGTTTCAGACGTGGGAACCTGCTGACGTGACAACTCTCTACTTCGACTGCTTCGCCGGCGCGGCCGGCGACATGGTGCTCGGTGCGCTCATCGATGCGGGCGTGCCGTTCGAATCGGTCCAGCGGGCCCTGGGCTCGCTGGCCGTGGACGGCTTCTCGGTGTCGGTCGAGCGCGTGCTCAAGACCGGCGTCTCGGCGCTCAAGTTCCGTGTGACGGAAGGCCCGATCGATTCGGCCGCATCGGCGTCCGGCTCCGGACCTGCGACTCCCGACTCCCAGGCGAAGCCGCACCGCCACTACCACCTGAAGCACATCTACGCGGCCATCGATCGGTCCGCGCTCTCGGACACGGGCAAGGCGCGCGCGACGCGCATGTTCCAGCGCCTCGCCGAGGCCGAGGCCGCCATCCATGGCTCGACGATGGAGAAGGTGCACCTGCACGAGGTGGGGGCGGTGGACTCCATCATCGACATCGTGGGCACCGTGCATGCCATGGAGACGCTCGGCGCCGCGCGCGTGGTGGTGTCGCCGGTCAACGTGGGCGGCGGCATGGTCAGGACCGCGCACGGTGTGTTCCCGGTGCCGGCGCCGGCCACCGTGCGTCTCCTGGGCGACGCGCCCAGCTATTCCAGCGGCGTGCAGATGGAAACGCTGACGCCGACCGGTGCGCTGATCCTCACGGAGTACGCCTCGGCGTACGGCGCGATGCCGGCGATGCGCGTGTCGCGCGTGGGCTACGGGGCCGGCGACCGCGACCTGCCCGAGACGCCCAACGTGGTCCGGGTGTTCGTCGGCGAGGCCGACCAGTCGGCCGCGGCCATGCAGGTGGCCGTGCTGGCGTGCGAGATCGACGACATGAACCCGCAGATCTTCGGGGTGGTGATGGACCGCCTCTATGCGGCTGGCGCGCTGGAGGTGTTCTACCAGCCCGTCCAGATGAAGAAGAACCGGCCTGGCACGCTGATGACGGTGGTGTGCGCGCCGGACAGGCGGGACGCGCTCGCCGCGCTCGTGTTCCGCGAGACGACGACCATCGGCATCCGCTACCAGGAGATGGCCCGGCTGTGCCTGGACCGGGAGTTCGTGCCCGTGGACACGCCGTACGGCGTGGTACGATGCAAGATTGCGCGCCTGGACGGACAGGTCCTCAACGCGCAGCCCGAGTTCGACGACCTCGCCCGGCTCGCGGCCGAGCACGACGTCCCGATTAAGATGGTCCAGGCCGCGGCGCAGAAGGCCTGGCTGGACTCCGGATCCCGATAGCCACTCGCTCCCGTCTCCCGATCACCGATACGGTCCCGACGATGTCGTCCTACTTCCTGACCACTGCCATCGACTACGTGAACAGCCGTCCGCACCTGGGCACGGCCTACGAGAAGATCACGGCCGACGTCATCGCGCGCTATCACCGGCTGAAGGGCGACGACACGTGGTTCCTGATGGGGAACGACGAGCACTCGCAGAACGTGTTCAAGCGCGCACGCGAGCAGGGCAAGGAGCCGCTGGCGTACTGCGACGAGATGGAGCAGGTGTTCCGCGAGGTGTGGGCCACCCTCGACATCTCCTTCGACGACTTCATCCGCACGACGGATCGCAGCCGCCACTTCCCGGCGGTCCAGCGGATGGCGCAGGCGTGCCTCGACAAGGGCGACATCTACGAGGGCCTCTACGAGGGCTACTACTGCGTGGGCTGCGAGGAGTTCAAGCCCGAGAAGGACCTCGTGGAGGGCCTGTGTCCCATCCACAAGACCAAGCCGGAGTGGATCAAGGAGAAGAACTGGTTCTTCCGCTTGTCGAAGTACCAGCAGCCGCTGCTGGACCTGTACGCGGCGCAGCCGTCGTTCATCGAGCCCGAGAGCCGGCGCAACGAGATCCTGCGGCTGGTGGAAGGCGGCCTCGAGGACATCTCGATGAGCCGGGCGGGGCAGTCGTGGGGCGTGCCGCTGCCGTTCGACCCGGCCAGCGTCGTGGACGTGGTTCGACGCGCTCGTCAACTACGCGGCCGCCGTCGGCTACGGATGGGACCAGGCACGCTTCGCCAGCCGCTGGCCCGCTGATCTGCACATCGTCGGCAAGGACATCACGCGATTCCACTGCGTGTTCTGGCCCGCCATGCTGATGAGCGCGGGCGAGCCGCTGCCGCGCCAGGTGTTCGGCCACGGCTGGGTGTTCTTCAAGGGCGAGCGCATGAGCAAGTCCATGGGGAACATCGTCGACCCGCTGGACGCGGCGAAGAAGTTCGGCCCGGACCCGCTGCGCCTGTGCCTCACCAAGGAGGTGCCGTCCGGCGGCGACGGCGACTTCACGTGGGAGCGCTTCGAGGAGAAGTACAACGCCGACCTGGCGAACAACCTGGGGAACCTGGTGAACCGCGTGGCGGCGATGACCGAGCGGTATCGCCGGGGCGGCTGTCCGCGCACGGCGGCGGCCCCTGGCGGCGCTGGCTGCCGATACGGTGCGGACGTGCGCGGCCGCCATGGACCGCCTGGCGCTGCACGACGGCGTGGCGTCGGCCTACCGGCTGGTGAGCGCGGCGAACGAGTTCATCGCCGAGGCGCAGCCGTGGAGCCTGGCCAAGGATCCGGCCAACGCCGCGCGCGTGCAGGAGGTGCTGTACGACGCGTGCGAGGCGGTGCGCATCGCGGCCGTGCTGCTGCTGCCGGTGATGCCCTCGTCGGCGGCCGAGATCCTGCGCCGGATGGGGAGACCGAGGCGCCGGGCGCGCTGCGGCTCGACACCGCCGGGGCGTGGCGGGCATCTGGAGAAAGAGCGATTCTGAATGCGGGCGCCTTGTGGCCCCGCCTCGACGACAAGGGAGCCATCACCGTGACCGACGCGAACACCCCCACCTCGCCTGCGCCCACGAGCGCGCCGGCGAGTTCCGAGACCACCGCGCCAGCCGCCGCGCCGCCCGCGGCCGCCGCCGCTCCGGCCGTCGCGCCGCCCGCGGCCCAGGGCGCTGCCGTCGAGCAGATCTCGATCGACGACTTCATGAAGGTGCAGCTGAAGGTGGCGAAGATCCTCGAAGCCGCCCGTGTGCCGAAGTCGAAGAAGCTGGTGCAGCTCTCGGTGGACGTCGGCGAAGCCGCGCCGCGCACCATCCTGGCCGGCATCGCCGAAAGCTACGAGCCCGAACAGCTCGTCGGCAAGTCCATCGTCGTGGTCGCCAACCTGAAGCCGGCCAAGCTGATGGGCATCGAGTCCAATGGCATGGTGCTCGCCGCCAGCCCCGAGGGCGGCGGCGCGATCGTCCTCAACGCCGAGCCCGCCACGCCCGGCACGCGGGTGCGGTAGCGACGGGGACACCGAAGGCACAAGGCAGAAGGCACAAGGCATAATCGGGAATGATTGGTCCCCTCTGATTTTTGCCTTTTGCCTTTTGCCTTTTGCCTTTCTCCTTTTGCCTTTGTTCTTTGCCTTCCACCCCACCCCCCATGCCCTTCGCCCTTCTGTGCGTCGCCCTCATCAGTGCGCTCGTCGCGTCGCCGGCCCTTGCGCAGCGGGCGTGGTCGGTGCCGGTTGACCTGACGCCGGGCAG
The DNA here is from genome assembly GCA_041394685.1 of Vicinamibacterales bacterium. GTDB lineage: Bacteria > Acidobacteriota > Vicinamibacteria > Vicinamibacterales > UBA2999 > VFZN01. Next base: position 96,417 of record JAWKHU010000040.1, on the reverse strand, counting down.
TCAGAGTGCGCAGCAGGCGCGCCTGGCCGTGGATCAGGCGGGCAATGCCCTGTCCACCTGGATTCAGGTGCGCGGGCAGAGCCGGGCGACGCAGGCGGCGCGGCTCGATGGCACCAGCGGGACGTGGGGATTCCCGGCGCCGCTCTCGGCCTCGACGACCTCGGAGGCGCCGTCGGAGTCCACCGATGTCGCGCTGAACGCGGCTGGCAATGGCATGGCGGTGTGGGTGCGGCGCGAGCCCGGGTCGGATCCGGCGCTGATTCGCGTCCAGGCCGCGCGGTATCTCGGCGCCAGCCGGACGTGGCAGGCCGCGGTCAACCTCACGCCCACCCTGGCCGCTGCCCTCTACCCGCGCGTGGCGGTGGACGCGGACGGCGACGCCATCGTCGTCTGGGTGGCGCAGGGGGCCGCGACGCTCGTCGTCCAGAGCGCGCGGTACGACGCATCCGACAACGAATGGAGCGCGGTGCAGACGCTGTCGCTGGATGGCGGCGCCATCGCCGGCGAGCCCGCGCTGGCCATCGACGAGGCGGGCCATGCGGCCGCTGCGTGGGCGCGCTACGACGGCACGCAGCACATCATCCAGGCGGCGCTCTACGACGCGGAGACGGACGTGTGGAGCGCGGCCGTGCCGCTCTCACTCCCGGGGGGCTCGGCCACCGGGCCGCACCTGTCCATGACCGCCACGGGGCGCACCATCGTGGCCGCGTGGCGCAGGCCCGACAGCACGTCCGCGCAGATCGTCCAGTTCGCCCGCTTCGATCCCGAGGCCGAGCTGTGGTCCACGCCGCAGGACCTCTCGCTGACCGGTGCCGACACGTACGAGTCGGACGTGGTCGTTGATGACACCGGCAACGTCACGGCGGCGTGGACGCGGTTCGACGGCTTCACGCGCGCCGTCCAGGCGCGGCGTTACGACGCCGTGGCCGACACCTGGGCGCCATCATCACCCTGACATCCGGCGGGGACGTGCTGTCACCGGCGCTCGACGTCGATGCCGCCGGCAACGTGGCACTGGCCTGGACCCGGTGGAATGGCGCCAACGACATCGCGCAGGCGGCGTTCTTCGACGCGGCAGCGGCCGGCTGGACGGCGCCCGGCGACGTGTCGCGCCCGCTGGGCAATGCGCGCACGCCGCGTATCCGGTTCCAGCCGGGCGGCGACGCGGTGGCGGTCTGGGAGTGGGCGGCGAACGGCGTGAGCGTGGTGCAGTCCAGCCTGTTCGCGATCAGCGTGTCCGCCCGGCTGCAGCCGGCGGCGGTGACCGGGCCATTCGTGACGCTGTCGTGGACGCCGCCCATCAGCGCCCCGGCCACGGCCTACACCGTCGTCGCGCGAACCACGCCCGGCGGTCCCATCGTGGCGACGCTGCCCGTGGGCCTTGCGGTGACGCTCACGGTGTCGGCGCCCGACGGTGTCTACTACGTCCGGGTGCTGGCGCTGGTGGACGGCGTCGAAACGGAATCCAACGAGATCGCGGTCGTCGTCGGCTTCGGGCCGCCGCCGACTCCGCCCTTGAGTGTCGAGGCGACCGTTGACGGCAACACGGTGACCATCACGTGGTTGCCTCCGCTCAGCGAGCCGGTCGCACCGACGCAGACCTATGTCATCGAAGCCGGCAGTGAGCCCGGGCTGGCCAACCTCGCCTGGTTCCCGACGGGCAGCACCGACACGACCTACGTGGCCCCGTACGTGCCCAACGGGTCGTACTGGATTCGCGTGCGCGCGCAGGCCGCAGGTGGCCTCGGGCAGGCGTCGCCGGATGTCCAGGCCGTGGTCGGGCCCGTCGCTCCTGGGGCGCCGACGCTGAGCGGGGCGGTGGGCGCCGGGGGGACGGTCAGCCTGGCGTGGACCGAGGCGCCCGCGCCCGGCGCGCCGGTCTCGGCGTACCAGCTCCGGGCCGGATCCGCCGCCGGCCTGAGCAACATCGTCGTCCTGAACCAGCCCGCGTCGGCGCGCACGTAGTAGGTGCGCATCGTGCCACTCAGCGGCTCTGGGCCGGGCACGCCGTCGAACGAGCTGGTGCTCGTCGTCCCCTGATGTCCGACGGCCGGTTCCCGACCTTCGACTCCCGACTTTCGAGATGATCGACTCCCACTGTCATATCGCCGGCGAGGAATTCGAGGCCGACCTGCCCGAGGTCGTCGCCCGGGCCCGTGAAGCCGGGGTCACCGCGGCGCTCGTGATTCTGGCTGCGCAGGACGAGGCGGAGCTCGGACGATGGCCGCGGGTGCAGGCGGCGTGGCCGGACACCCGGGCCGCCGTCGGTGTGCACCCGCATCAGGCCGGACTGTTCGCCAGCGACCCGGAGGGGGCGGCCAGGCTGCTGGAGCAGCGGCTCGACGCGCTGCCGGGCGTGCGCGCGGTGGGGGAGATCGGCCTCGACTACCACTACGACTTCGCGCCGCGTGATACGCAGCAGGCCGTGTTTCGGACCCAGCTCGGCGTGGCGCGGCGGCGCGGCCTGCCGGTCGTCATTCACACCCGCGAGGCGGAAGAGGACACGCTCCGGATCCTGGCCGAGCCCGGACGCGTCGATACGACAGGCGTGTTCCACTGCTTCACCCAGGACGTCGCGGCGGCCGGCCGCGCGCTGGCCACCGGCTACTACGTGTCGTTCCCCGGGATCGTCTCGTTCCCGAAGTCCGAGGAACTGCGCGCGGCGGCGCGGGTCGTGCCCGCCGACCGGCTCCTGGTCGAGACCGACAGCCCCTACCTGGCGCCGGTTCCGTTCCGGGGAAAGCGCAACGAGCCGGCCCACGTCGTCCGGGTGGCCGAAGCGGTGGCGCGGGCCCGCGGAGAGGGTGTCGCGGAGCTGGACGAGGTCGTCACGGGGAACTTCACGCGTCTGTTCCGACCGTGAAGGCCCACAAAGCTCAGCCCTGCAAGCATTAACGGGCGTTTCATCGCGTTGACACCACGGAGCGCCCTATGGTGAGATTGTCCAGCTTGTCGAACGCGCTGCCCAGGACCCAGGCGGACCTCATCCAGTTGTTCGAACCCGTGCGGGCCGACCTCGAGGCGGTCGAGCGCGAGTACGAACGCCAGGTCCAGTCCCAAGTACACGTCATCCCCGAGATCGGTGCGTACATCCAGAAGAGCGGCGGCAAGCGCGTGCGGCCCGCCGTCCTGCTGATGGCGGCGCGCCTCTGCGGCTACACGGGCCCGCGTGCGGTGCTCAACGCCGCGGTCGTGGAGTTCATCCACACGGCCACGCTCGTCCACGACGACATCATCGACGATGCGGACGTGCGGCGGGGACGGAAGGCCGTTCACTCGCAGTGGGGGAACGACGTCACGGTCCTCGCCGGCGACTTCCTCTACATCAAGTCGATGGCGATGGCGCTCACGCAGGACACGCTCGACGTCGTGCGCCTGCTGTGCGACGTCACCCTGCGGATGATCGAGGGCGAGATCTACCAGCTCACCAAGAACGGCGTGGTGGACCTCTCGGAGCAGGAACACTTCGACATCATCCACCGCAAGACCGCGTTCCTCTTCGGCGGCTGCGCCGAGATCGGCGGCATGCTGGGCGAGGTCACGCTGGATCAGCGGACGGCCCTGCGCGAGTACGGCTTCAACCTCGGCGTGATGTTCCAGCTCGTGGACGACCTGCTGGATTTCACGGGCGAGGCCGAGGCGCTCGGCAAGCCGATCGGCGGCGACCTGCGCGAAGGCAAGATCACGCTGCCCATCATCCACCTGCTCCAGCACGGCGGCGCCGCGGCGGACACCCTCGTCCGCGAGATCGTCCAGGCGCGCGACGTCACGGCCGAGCAGTGGGCCACGCTCAAGGCCCTGCTGGCCGAGCACCGCTCCATCGACTACGCCTACGAGCGCGCCGTCGAGTTCGGCGAGGCGGCCAAGCACAACCTGCGCGTCTTCCCGCTCACGCCCGAACGCGAGGCGCTGACCGCGCTGGCCGACTTCGTGCTGTCGCGCGACCGGTAGGCACGAAGGGCACGAAGACACGGAGAGCACGAAGTTCACGGAGAACACGAAGGCCACGAAGACTCTCAGGTGCCGCTCTGTGCCTGCCGCGCTCGACCCGACCGTCTGTTGTGAACACCGTTCCGCTTCTGCCCCGGGCCGTGTGGCGTCGCATGCCTAGCCGCTTCCTCTCTTCTTTCCACCCGTAAGTCTCCGTGCCCTCCGTGCCCTCCGTGTTCTCCGTGTTCTCCGTGTTTCGCTGTGAGCCCCGCTGAGCGCATCGACGCCCTCCGCGCCGAGATTCGGCGCCACGAGGAGCTCTACTACGTCCAGGCGCAGCCTGAGATCCCGGACGCGGCGTTCGACGCCCTGATGCGTGAGCTGCAGGGGCTCGAGGCCGAGCACCCGGATCTGGTCACGCCCGAGTCGCCCACGCAGCGCGTTGGCGGCCGGCCGGCCGAGGGCTTCGCGACAGTCGAGCACCTGGTGCCGATGCTCAGCCTCGACAACGCCTACGACGAGGCGGACCTGCGCGCGTTCGACGAGCGCGTCCGCAAGGGCTGGGGAGCGGCGAGCCGCCACCTATGTGTGCGAGCTCAAGATCGACGGCCTGAGCATCGCCCTCCAGTACGAGCACGGCCGCCTGGTTCGTGGCGCGACGCGCGGCGACGGCACGCGCGGTGAGGACGTCACCTTCAACGTCAGGACCATTCGCGCGATCCCCCTCCGCCTGTCGGGCGACGCGCCCGATCGCGTCGAGATTCGCGGCGAGGTCTACTTTCCGCGGCAGGCTTTCGAGCGGCTCAACGTCGAGCGCGAGGAGCAGGGGAACCCACCTTTGCCAACCCCCGCAACGCGGCGGCGGGCACCATGCGCACGCTGGATCGGGTGCCGTGTCGAAGCGCGGGCTCGCCGCGTGGCTCTACCAGGCCGTACTGCCACCCGATGACGCCCCGGCCGGCAGTGGTGAGGGCGCACCGGACAATCCCGATGTGCAGAAGGCGGCCACCTCCGCGGCCGTCCGCTTCTCCACACACGAGGCCATGCTCGCGCAGCTTCGGTCCTGGGGATGCCCGGTCGAGCCGCACTGGACCAAGGCGCAGGGCATCGACGAGGTGGTGGCGTTCTGCGAGGCGTGGCGCGAGAAGCGGCTGACGCTGCCCTTCGAGACCGACGGGGTCGTCGTGAAGCTCGACGACCTGTCCCAGCGGCTGACACTCGGGGCCACGTCGAAGTTCCCGCGCTGGGCCACGGCGTTCAAGTATCCGGCCCAGCAGGCGGAGACGCGGCTCGTGCGGATCGAGGTCAACATCGGGCGTACGGGCGCGGCGACGCCGTATGCGGTGCTCGAGCCGGTGCTCGTGGCCGGATCGACGATTTCCCTGGCCACGCTCCACAACCCAGACGACCTCGCCCGCAAAGATATACGCGAAGGCGATACCGTCATCGTCGAGAAGGCCGGCGACGTGATTCCGCGCGTGGTCGGTCCGGTGCTCGCGAAGCGGCCCGAGACGTCCACCACGTGGACGATGCCGACGGAGTGTCCGGTGTGTCACAGCGCGCTGCACCGGCCGGAGGGCGAGGTGGTGTGGCGGTGCGAGAACAGCTCGTGCCCGGCACGGCTGGCGCGGAGCCTGGACCACTTCGTGTCCCGCGGGGCCATGAACATCGAAGGCCTCGGCGAGGTCATCGTGCGGCAGCTGATCGAGAAGGAGCTGGTCCGGAGCGCGGCGGATCTCTATGCGCTCACGGCCGAGACGCTCGAGGGGCTGGAGCGGATGGGCAAGAAGTCCGCGGCCAAGCTGATGGGGCAGATCGAGCGGTCGAAGCAGAACGACGTGTGGCGGCTGCTGAACGCCGTCGGCATCCGGCACGTCGGCGAGCGCGGCGCGCAGGTGCTGGCCGACCACTTCGGGTCGGTGGAGGCCATCGAAGCGGCTCCTGTAGGGGAGCTGGAGGCCGTCCACGAGGTGGGGCCGGTGGTGGCGCGGTCGGTCCGCGACTGGTTCGACGAGCCGCGCAACCAGGCGCTCGTGGCACGGCTGCGGGACGCCGGTGTGCGCACCTCCGGGCCGCGCAAGCGTCCCGCCATTGGTCCCCAGCCGCTGGCGGGCAAGACGTTCGTGCTGACGGGCACGCTGACGTCGATGTCCCGCGAGGACGCGGCCGCCCGCATCGAGGCGCTCGGCGGCAAGGTGACCGGGTCGGTGAGCAAGAAGACGAGCTTCCTGGTCGTCGGCGCGGATGCGGGCAGCAAGCTGGACAAGGCGACGGCGCTGGGGGTGCCGACGCTCGATGAGGCCGCGTTTGCCGGGCTTATAATGAACGGGTCATGACGCGGGGATTCGCGTGGCTCACGGCTGCGTTGACCGGCACGGTCGGCGTGCTGGTGGGCGTCATCCTCTCGGACGTGCTGGCGCCGGGGCCCACCCCGCAGGCGAGCGCGCCCATGGCCGAGCGCGCCTCCGCCATGTCCGCGGCCCCGATGCTGGCGCCGATTGCGCTGCCCGGGGCCGTCAGCTTCGCCGACATTGCCGAGCGGATGAACCAGGTCGTCGTGAGCATCGACGCCAGCGCCCGCCGGCGCCCGCGGACGATTCCCGATGGCCGGCGACCCGAGCTGCCCGAGAGTCCGCTGGAGGAACGCCGTCGGCGTTCCGACGATTCGCCCCGCCGCGGGATGGGCACCGGGTTCCTGATCGACGAGCAGGGACGCATCCTCACCAACCATCACGTCATCGAGGGCGCCGAGCGCATCACGGTGAAGCTGGCCGACGGCCGCACGTTCCGCGCCGCCGTCGTGGGTTCCGACCCCGACACGGACATCGCCCTCATCAAGGTGGAGTCATCGGCGGCGCTGCCGCACGCCGTGCTCGGCAACTCCGACGTCCTGCGTGTGGGCGAGTGGGTGCTGGCCATCGGCAACCCGCTCGCGTACGAGCACACGGTGACGGTGGGCGTGGTCAGCTTCGTCGGCCGGAAGCTCTTCGACTCCAGCCTCGACAACTACATCCAGACCGACGCCTCCATCAGCTTCGGCAACAGCGGCGGCCCGCTGATCAACACGCGCGGCGAGGTGGTCGGCATCAACTCGGCCGTCAGCCGGCAGAACAACAACATCGGCTTCGCCGTGCCCATCAACCAGGCGCGCGCCATCCTGCCGCAGCTCACCGAGGACGGCCGCGTGTCGCGCGGCTACATCGGCGTGGCGCTGCGCGACGTGGACCCCGACGTCCAGGCGTCGCTGCACCTCACCCGCTCGGACGGTGCCCTCGTACAGGACGTCACGGCCGGCTCGCCGGGCGCCCGCGCCGGCATCAAGCCCTACGACCTGATCGTGTCGGTGGACGGCAAGGCCATGCGGAGCAACGACGAGCTGATCCGGAGATTGCCGAGCGCCAGCCCGGCTCCAACGCCCGCGTGGAGTTCGTGCGCGACGGCCGCCGGATGGAAGTGGCCGTGAAGCTGGCGGAGCGGCCCGGACGTGTGGCGCCCGGCATCATCCCGGCCACGCCGGCCTCAAGCGGCCTCGAACGGCTGGAGCCCATCGAGCTGGGCCTGACGCTCGTGGAGATCGACGAGCAGAACGCCCATCGCTTCGATGTCCCGTCGGGCATGACGGGCCTGCTCGTGCAGCGCGTGGAGCCGTTCAGCCGGCGCAGGACGCCGGCATCCTGCGCGGCCGTGCTGCTCGAGATCAACCGGCAGGCCGTGAGCTCGGTGGCCGGCTTCCGCCGCGTCCTGCAGGCGCGCGGCCCGGCGACGTGCTGGCCGTCTTCCTCTACGATCCGACCTCGACCAGCGCGCCATTCACGTCCGCGGAGCCCCGTTCGGCCAGGATGTTCCGGACCGCTTCGCTGCGACCGAGCAGCTGGACTTCCGAGTTGGGCACCACAGACACGGAACATTACCTCCTCGCGGGCGCGGGTGCGAGCCGAAAATCGACTCTGCGGCCGAGTTCGTGTCTATCCTACCCAGCCTGGAGTGACTATTGTCAACCAAAATACCTTCATAGTCAGCTTGTGTCTCATCAAATTCACAATAGTTCTTGGCATTTGTGCGCAGGAATGTTCGGCTTTCGGGGACTATTGTCCTCCCTCGAAACGAATACGATTGGTCGTTCATATGACTCGAGAGGCACTCATGTGACTCTTGCCGGGCTTCTGGAAAGTCTCCTGATTGGGCGACAATCTTCGTGCGCTCGACGCCCTTCGCAAGAGATTTCGGATCCGCCGGAGCCCTCGTGCGGGCCCTCCCGGCTCACCCTATCTGCTTGTACACATTACGGTTCCGGGAAATTGTCGAGATCGTCATGGATCGGGTGGCGGGGTTGCTTATGTCAGGGGGCATGAGGCAGAAGACCGACGTGCAGCTAATCGGCACGAGCGCCGTCATCCGCGACCTGCGTGACGAGCTCGCCCGCGTCGCACGGTGCGACGCGAAGGTGCTCATCACCGGCGAGAGCGGAACGGGCAAGGAAGTGGTCGCCCGCACCATCGGGGCGCAGTCCCTCCGGGCCGCGGCGCCCTTCGTGCCCGTCAACTGCGCGGGCCTGCCCGAGAACCTGCTCGAGTCCGAGCTCTTCGGTCACCTGAAGGGCAGTTTCACCGGCGCCTATCGCGACAAGCCCGGCAAGCTGGAGATGGCGCGCAACGGCACGATCTTCCTGGACGAGATCGGCGACATGAGCCTCAAGACGCAGGCCAAGGTGTTGCGCGTCCTCCAGGAGCAGGAGCTTGAGCGGCTGGGCAGCAACCGCGTCATCAAGGTGGACGTGCGCGTCATTGCCGCCACGAACAAGAACCTCGAGGAAGCCATCGACACCGGCACGTTCCGCGAGGACCTGTTCTACCGCCTGAACGTCGTGCCCATCCACGTGCCACCCCTGCGCGAGCGGCGCGAGGACATCCCGTCGCTGGTCCGCCACTTCGCCGACCTGCTGGCGCGCGAGAACAACTTCCGGCGGAAGACCTTCTCGGCGCCGGCGATGGAGAAGCTGAAGCAGCGGCACTGGCGCGGCAACATCCGCGAGCTGCGCAACGCCGTCGAGCGCCTGCTCATCATGAGCGCCGGAGACAGCATCGAGGCGCGCGACGTGCCGGACGAGGGCGCCGCACGCGCCGACGGCAGCGTCCCGATGATGGCGCCGTCCGCCACGTCCGCGGCCTCATCCCCCGCAACCCCGCCCGAGCCTGCCTGGACGATGACGGGGACGCTGCAGGAGTTCAAGAGCGTGTCCGAGCGCGCCTACCTGGTGAGCCGCCTGCGCGAGAACGGCTGGAACATCTCGAAGACCGCCGAGGTCATCGACACCCCGCGCAGCAATCTTTACAAGAAGTTGGAGCAGTACCAGATCAGTGAGGAGCGGGACGGGAAGTAGTGTGTCGGGAGGTGGCCCGGGAGGATCGGGAGCGAACCCTTTCCGGGAGTCGATGACGATCGGGAGTGATTGGGGCATTGGGACATTGGGCTCTCCTACCGGCGGTGTCGGTCCGGCGTCCACCGTCAATCGAGGGAGTCGTGAAGGCGTTCCAGCATGGCGCCGACCCTGGCGTTGAGTTCCACGAGCGCCCGGCAGCGGTCGCGCGACAGCCATCCGTTCCGGAACGCCACCTCCATCTCCGTTTCCAGTTCGCCCTGTGATCCCATCGCAATGGAAACGTGGTTCTGGTACGCGCCCCTGCGACGTTTCCGCCGCCAGCCTTCGGCGATGTTTGCCGGAATCGAGATGGCCGCGCGTTGCACCTGACGGCGCAGGTCGAACTCGGCACGTGGCAGATTCCGCGACTGGCGGATGACCTCATCGACGAGATCCATGCCGCGTTGCCAGACGTCCAGGTCTCGAAACGAGCGAATCGGTGCCATGCGCTGTTGCAGGAGCACGCCCAATGCCACGATGCCTCGGCTCCCCGTTCCCGGGGGTCGAAGCCCCTCCCGCGGTCCCGGAGAGGCGAAGCGAGTCCCGACTTGATACACTGACATCGCCTCAGCGGAACAGGCGATCGCTGCCGTCCGCAGGCCTCGTGCGGGGCGGTTCGCAAGGGCCGTGACGCGCGGGGGACCGTGGGCGGGAGAGGAAAGTCCGAACTCCATCAGGACAGTGCGCCGGGTAACACCCGGGCGGGGCAACCCGACGGACCAGTGGCACAGAAAATATACCGCCCACCTTCGCGCCGGCGGCGCTGCGGTGGGGCAGGCCCTCGCGGGCGTGCCCGCCGGAGTCCGAAGGACGAAGGAGGGTAAGGGTGAAAAGGTGCGGTAAGAGCGCACCGCGCCTCTGGCAACAGAGGTGGCAGGCAAAACCCCGCACGGAGCAAGACCAAATAGGGAGGCGCGCGGCTTCGGCCGCACGGGTGGTCCATCCGAGTCTCCGGGTCGGTCGCTGGATCCCGTCAGCAATGCCGGGACTAGAGGAATGGTCGCCTCCATCGGAACGCCAGCCGCAAGGCGGGCGCGACGGGGAACAGAATTCGGCTTATCGGTCCGCTGAGGCATTCAGAAGCAGCACGTAGCAAGGCAAAAGGCAAAAGGCAGAAGGCACAGGACTGAGCGTCCACGCCCCACGGCCCAGGTCCCAAGCCCCAGGTCCCAACGCATGTCAACGTACACGGTCACAGGCGGTGCGGGCTTCATCGGTTCGCACCTGGTGGAAGAACTGCTCCGGCGCGGCGAGCGCGTCCGGATCGTCGACAACTTCAGCACCGGCAAGCGCGCGAACATCGACGCGGCGGTGCGGCTGGCGGGGACCGGCGTGGTGCCCGAGGTGATCGAGGGCGACCTCGCCGACCTGGACGTCGCCCGGGCCGCCGCCGAGGGCGCCAACTTCGTCCTGCACCAGGCCGCCATCCCGTCCGTGCCGCGCTCGGTGAAGGATCCCATCACCAGCAACCGCGCCAACATCGACGGCACGCTCAACATGCTCGTGGCCGCGCGCGATGCCGGCGTCACGCGCGTGGTGTTCGCCGGCTCGTCCTCGGAGTACGGCGACACGCCCACGCTCCCCAAGCACGAGGAGATGCCGACCAACCCGCTGTCGCCCTACGCGCTGCAGAAGGTGGTGGGCGAGGAGTACCTGAGGCTCTTCACCCGGCTGTACGGCCTCGAGACCGTCAGCATCCGCTACTTCAACGTCTTCGGCCCGCGGCAGGACCCGGGCTCGCCCTACTCGGGCGTGATCTCGCTCTTCATCAAGTGGCTCATCGCCGGCGAGGCGCCGACCATCCACGGCGACGGCGGACAGACGCGGGACTTCACCTACGTCGCCAACGTGGTCGATGGCGTCCTGCGCGCGTGCACCGCACCGGAGGCGTCGGGCGAGGCCATCAACGTGGCCACCTCCGGACGCATCTCGCTGAACGAGCTGCTCAGCACCCTGCAGGACATCGTGGGCACCAACCTCGTGCCCATCTACGGTCCCCCGCGCGTCGGCGACGTCCGCGACTCGCAGGCCTCCATCGAGAAAGCCGAGCGGCTGCTCGGCTACGCGCCGATCGTGCCCTTCGAGGAGCTCCGGCGCACGGTGGCCTGGTTGCGAGTCTTGAGCTGTCCTCACGCGCGGACACTCCCCAGCCCGTATCCTCAACGTGAGCGCCGAATTCAGGCCTGAATTCGCTGATCCCCGTGGTTGGTCCCGATAGCACGGTCCTTAGAAGGAACTGGGCGCAAGGGGGACTCGATCATAGTGAAGGTCATTCTCGGCTCGGCCACAGGTGGTGTGCTCGCCAACAGGCATCGCTCGTGATGACCGTCGGCCAGACGGGCACGTCAGCCGTCGGTCCGGCAGCCACGGCACTTGCCCGCCGCCGCGCAGGCGGCACCCGCCATCGTGTGCGGACCCTACCGAGGAAACGACCACCCGACCGCGTGCTGGTGGATGGGCGCGAGTCGGTGGGCACGGCGATGCGTCGACCGCGCGGTCCCGGCTGCGGCCCTCGCCGCACCGCAGGCGCTGGTGGCACCGCAGGCCTTCGCACCGCCCGCCCCGGCCTATCCGGCATATCCCGCGTATCCGGCGGCACGGCCAATGTGCGGGCGCCCGCCACGCGTCCGCGTCAGCCCGACCAGCCGTCTATCGGCGACGATGACATCGTGCAGTGCGAAACACCTGAAGCCGCAGGAGAGAAGCGGTCCATCGCGAAGACGGCGATGATCATCGGCGGCAGCGCCAGAGCCGGCGCCGGCATCGGCGGGCTGACCGGCGGCAAGAAGAGGCGCCCTCAGGGCGGCCATCGGTGATGGCGCGGCCTCGATCTGGGAAGCCACCAAGCGCTGGCTTTCCACTCGGCCTGCCGGCGGGCGCGATCGCGCCGCTCAGGGGCGCGGCGTTCCCCATCCCCGGGTGAGCGCCGCGTCGTTTTCATCATCAAACCAGACGTCCGCACCTGGTGCTCAGGGCTGTCCTTGCCGCCGTCGCATCCAGCGCGAACGCGTGAAGACTCGGCCACTGGATGACCCCGCCAGGACCGGGACGATTGCCTTGCCGTCGATCTCGTGGGTGACGGGCGTCGCGACGCCAGCAGCATTTTTACTGCTCCCACAGCGTCTTTCCCCGTGGCAGGATCCAGCGCCATGAGGGTGCCCGCGCCGTCGCCGACGAAGATCAGGTTGCCGCCGTCGAGAGCACGCCGCCGCTCAGGTTGAAGTCGATGCCAGGCTTCCCGTCTGTGTCACGGGGGTTCCACGCCACAAGGAACCCGCAGCACCGGGCAGCGGCGCCGCGCGGCGCCGGCGGGGCCGCTGCGGATGCGGCGGCGGCGGGCCTGGCTATCGCGTCCCCGTGTTCCACTGGCCCTGCTTGAACTCAAGCTGTCAACGGCGACGAACATCGACGCGGTGTTCTAGCCGGGAAATGGACGAGCCCCGTCGTGGGGTTGGGGAGCCATGGGCGGCGCCAGTGGTGGGCGCCAACCGGCGACGGCGACAGGCGCGAGCCCTTCTTCCCGTAGCGCGCCTCCGGCGTTTCCACGGGCCGGCCCGTCTTCGGGTCGATGTGCATTAGCCCAGGTGACGTCGGCGAAGGGCGCGGCCGGATGAACTCGCCGGTGATCCGGTCCAACACGTAGAAGCCGTTCTTGGGCGCCTGCATCAGCACCTTGCGCGGCCGTCCGTCGATGGTGAGATCCGCGAGATCATCGTGCGCGGCGTTGTAGTCCCAGTCGTCGCCCGGCGTCGTCTGGTAGTGCCAGACGCTGGCCGGTGTCGGCGCGCAGGGCCACGATGCAGGAGAATTGCAGGTTATTCATACGGATCACCTGGCTGCGGTGGTCGCGGCTCCACGGCGAGCCGTTGCCAGCTGAAGATCGCCAGCATCAGACCGGTCGGCCTCGGGGTCGTAGGCGATGCCGTCCCCGAGGAGACCCGCCGCCGCCATCGCTCCACCATTCTGCCCACGTCTTGAGCGCGCGTTCCATCGGAAGGCCGTCCTCGAGCCCGAGCGACAGGCCCGGCCTGACAATGCCAGCGCCACGCCTGCCCGTCTCGGCGTCGTAGGCCGTGAGGTAGCCGCCGCCACGCCATGCTCGCCGCCGCCGTTACCGATAGAGGACCTTGCCCTTCACGATGCGCGGGGCGCCCCGTGATCGATGATCGCTGCACCCTGCGGGGTCGTCTGCACCGACCGACGATCGCGCCGGTCTGGGCGTCGAGGGCGACCAGCCGGCCGTCGAAACGAGGCCGACGTGAACCGCCACCACCTGGTAGAGGGCGACGCCCCGATTGACAGGACCCGCAGCAGAAGCGCGAGCCCCCTCCGGCGAACCCGCCGCCCGACGAGCCCGGGATCCCGCTTCCACTTGAGGGTGCGGTGCACGCGCGTCGATGCTGAGCACCACGCTCCACGTCGGTGCCGTACAGCGCGTGCGTTCCACGAGGGCGTGGTCTCATTTCTGCCCTGCGACCCGACCTCCACCGTCACGCCAGGCCGAGGCGGCCGACGGAGGCTGGTCGATCTGGGACAGCGGGCTGTGGTGCGTCTCGGCGTAGTCGCGCCGTAGGTGACCCAGTCGCCCGGCGGCAGGGTCGGCAGCGTCGCGTCAACGACCGTCGGCGGCGCCTGCGCGACAGCGTCAGCGGCAGCTGCCGTGCAGGCCGCCAGCGAGAGGGTCCAGAGCGTGAATCAAACCACTGACGGGCATCGGAGCTCCACAGGGTTGGGGCTTGGGGCTTGGTTCAGAACACAGGGCACGGGACTTGGGGCACGGGGCTTGGGGGAATGGTAGCGCAGGCGGTCAGCGTCCGCCGGCGACGTCGATGAAGGTGCCCGTGGTGAAGGACGCCTCGCCGGACAGCAGCCACAGGATGGCGTGGGCCACTTCCTCCCGGCCTGGCGCGGCGCATCGGGACGAACGCCTTGACGCGATCGACGCGGCAGACTCCGCCGCCGCTGGCGTGTCGGTGTAGATGAAGCCGGGCCGCACGCAGTGACGCAGATGCCCTCCACGGCCACCTCCTGCGCCAGCCCCACCGTCAGGGTGTCCAGCGCCGCCTTCGAGGCGGCGTAGTCCATGCTCACCGGGCGACCCGGTGCGCGCCGCCAGCGACGACACGTTCACGATGGCGCCGCCGCCGCCGTGGCGCGTGGACATGCGCCACCACGGCCTCGCGCGCGCAGGAATGCGCCGAACGCGTTCGCCTCGAACACGCGCCGCCAGCGATCCAGCGGCATGGTCCTCGACTGGCATCTGTGTCTCAGGTCCCCGCGTTGTTGACGAGCCCTGCAGAGGTCCCAGCCCAGTGGCCGCCTGTTCAGGAACTAACGCGTCACGTCCGCGACCGACACGTCGGCGCACGGCGAGGGCACGGCGGCCTCGCGCAGCCGCGTCCGCGACGACCTCGCGGCATCGGCGCTCGCGATAGGTGACGCACACGTCGAATCACGCTCAGCGGCCGAGCGAGGCGTAGCCGCGCCGATGCCCAGCTCGCGCCGGTGATGACTTGAGGGTGGTAGCGGGCGGCGCGGACGTGGACATCGGCTGTTCTGGCACGGCGGCGTGTGTCGTCCGAGAGGGCCAGCCGCGCAGGAACCATATGGTCAGGGCGGAGGCGCGGTGCGGAGCGAGGTGCTCGTCGTCGAGGGAGGCTTGGCGGCGGGGCAGCCGCGCGGCTGCTGGCGCGGCAGTGGGGGCATACGGTTTCGCTCGTCACGCGGCGCGTGACGAGGGCGAGCGCGACGCGTTGTCGGAATCGCTGGCGCCCGGCTGCGGGAAGTTCTTCGAACTCCTCGGCATCCCGCCGAACGCATCGGCTTGCCGCCGGCTTCTCGTCGCTCCTCGGGCAACACGGTGTGGTAGGCGAAGGTCACGCCGCCGCGCGCGGAGTCGGCCGCGGGTGGGGCGCACGACGGCGGTCTCCACCTGTCGCTCGACAGGTGATGCTGGATGCGCCGTGAGTGGCGTTTCGTCTCGAACGCCGGCGGCCTCGACGCACCCGCGGCCGCGCGCAGGTGGCCTCGCCTTGCATCGACTGCACCGGCCCCGTCGGGCGACCACCGCGCCGCGGCCGGTGCCAGGCCAGGCAGGTCATCGCACGGTGGCCCTCGTAAGCCGTCTGGCGGCGGGAGGCGGGTGGGGACGCTCGGCCAATCACACTGGCTGGTCTGCGGCAGCGGCCGGGCGCGGTCGATGCCCTTCGACGACCAGCGGCGCGCCGTGGCCGTGATGGTCGTCCCGCCACCACCGAGACCTGGCCCGCGGCTCCACGGATGCGCGCGCCACCTACCTCGCCGGTGCGAAGAACCGTGACCCGCCACTGCGCGGCGTGCTCGACACGGCGAACTACATCCTGAGGAACGAACCCATCGGCTGGACGCGTCGATGCGTCACCACCTACACCGGTCCCGACTGGCGGCTGCCGGTGTCCGGCGACACGAAAGCGTCCTTCGTCCCGACCCCCTCTCCTCCTCCGGTGTGAAGAAGGCCCTTGCGTCGGGATGGCTGGCCGCCGTCACCGCCAACACCGTGCTGACGACGCCGGAGCTGGCGGAGGCCGCGCGCGGGTTCTATGCCGCGCGCGAGACCGAGATGTACGAGGGCCTGCTCGGCCTGGCGCGCCGATACCTGAAGGAGGGCGCGGCAGGGGAGGGCCTGCCGTTCTGGGAGGCCCGTTCGGCCGAAGCCGCGTCCAACGCCCCGGAAGCGGACCGGGAGGCGGTCGAGGCGGCCTGGCGGCGGCTTCGCGAGGCGCCGTCGCTGCACGTCCGCCGGGGCCCCGACGTCGCGGTTGCCCCCCGGCCCGCCGTCGGCGGTCAGACCATCGTCCTGGAACCGAGGCTGGTGCGGGGGCCCGACGATGCCGGGGTGCGCTTCGTGCACGACGTGGACGTGGTGGCGATCGTCGAGCTGGCGCCGCACGTGGAGCAGGTACCGGCGCTCTACGAAGCGGTGGTGGCGCGGAGCGGTCCAACCGACCTGTCGGCGTTCGTCACGGCGCTCGCCACGGCCCTCGCCCGCGGATGGTTGGCATTCCGCTAACGCACGAGGCGGCGTGCCCGAACTGTGGTAAAAGTGGGCCACTTCATGGCCAATCACATCGCGAAGCGCTGTGCCTTCATGCTGGCGGCTCTGGGACTCCTGTCGTCGGTGGCCGCAGGCGCCCAGCAGGCCCCGGCTCCCGCGGGCGCGGCGCCGGCCAAGGCGGCTGAGACCGGCATCCCGATTCCGGATCAGACGGTGCAGAAGGCCTGCGGCTCCTGCCATCAGCCCGACGACAAGCAGCAGCTCTCCCGCATCTCGTTCCGCCGGAACACGCCGGAAGGCTGGCAGGAAACCATCAAGCGGATGGTGGCCCTGAACGGCCTGCGCATCGAGCCGGCGACCGCCCGGGACGTCGTGAAGTACCTCTCCAATCATCTGGGCCTCGCGCCCGACGAGGCGCGTCCCGCTGCGTACGAAGTGGAGAAGCGTCCCCTGGTGGACGAGACCTACGAGGCAAAGGATCTCGACGGCGTCTGCAACGCCTGCCACTCGCTCGGCCGCGTGATCTCGCAGCGCCGGACGCGCAGCGAGTGGGACCTCCTCATCTCGATGCACCGCGGCTGGTATCCGCTGGTAGACCGGCAGGTGTTCCGCCGGATGGGGCCGGCCCCGCACGACCGCGACGATCAGGGCCGCCCGCCCGACACGCGCCACCCGTCCGAGAAAGCCGTGGACCAGCTGTCGAAGGAGTTCCCGCTCATGACGCCCGAGTGGGCGGCCTGGTCGGCCACGATGCGGCCCGCACGGATCGGCGGCGAATGGGCGCTCACCGGCCACGAGCTCGGGAAGGGCGCCGTCTACGGGCGAGTGGTCCTCACGCCGGTGCCGAACACCGACGACGAGTTCACGACCGACATCACCTACACCTACGCGCGGAGCGGCGAACAGGTGAAGCGCTCCGGCCGCGTGATGATCTACACCGGCTACCAGTGGCGGGGCCGGTCCACGGTCGGCGGCAACGACGAGAGCGCGCAGCGCGAAGTGATGTTCGTCGATCGCGACTGGCGCAGCATCGAGGGCCGCTGGTTCCGCGGCGGCTACGACGAAACCGGCATCGACGTGCGGCTGCAGCGCGCCGGCAGCGACACCACCATCCTCGGCGTGGACCGCGGTGGGCTGCGTCGCGGCGCCACGCGCACGGTCAAGATCTATGTGAGCCACCCGCCGGCTTCAGTGCAGGCACGCGATCTCGACCTCGGACCGGGGCTCACGGTCAACGCCGCGAATGTCACCGGCGATGTCGTCACGGCAACGGTTGCCGTGGCGGACGACGCGGCCATCGGCCCGCGGGCGATCGTGCTCGGGAGCGCCGTGCAGCCCGGCGCCCTGGTCGTGTTCGACAAGGTGGACACCATCCGCGTGACGCCGGACTGGAGCATGGCGCGCACGGGTGGCGTCGACTACCCGAAGATGTTCGCGCAGTTCGAGGCCTGGGCGTACCAGAACGGCCCGGACGGCAAGCCCGGCACCGACGATGACATCCGCGTCGATCAGGTGGACGCGGTCTGGAGCCTCGAGGAGTACACCGCCACGTTCGACGACGAGGACATCAAGTTCGTCGGGAACATCAACGCGGAGAGCGGCCTCTTCACCCCGAACATCGAGGGACCCAACCCGAAGCGCGTGGGTGAGCGGAACAACGTCGGCGACGTGTGGGTGGTCGCCAGCTACCAGCCGCCCGACGCGCCGAATGCTCCGGCCCTGCGCGGCCGTGCGCACCTGCTCGTCACGGTCCCGCTCTACATGCGATTCGATCCGTCGGTGATCCCGTGAGCACCGAAGCCCTGCCTCGCGACTCGTCAGACGGCGCCGGACCGGACGCGTCGGGCCTGCGGCCGGAGCCATCCACTCGCCTGCGCCTCGCGGAGTTCCATCCCTTCGAGGCGTCCGGGCAGCGCTTTGCGTACATGGTGCCGAGCGCGGCCGTCTTTGCGCTGGACGACTGTGCCACGGCCATCGAGGGTGTGCTGCGCGACGGCCCGCGGAGCATCAGCGAGATCGTCAGTGCCCTGGACGGCTCGTTCACGGCGGCGGAGGTCTGGGACAGCCTCGGCGAGATGTACCGCGTGCACGCCGTCGCGGAAGCGGCGGCCGCGAAGACGACGCCCAAGGTGGTGCCGCTCACGGTCATTCCCCTGCAGACGCTGGTGGTCAACGTCACCAACCAGTGCAACCTGAGCTGCGAGTACTGCTACGAGTGCGGCGAGGACAAGATCGTCGATACCGAGAACGGGCAGCAGCCCAAGTTCATGAGCGAGGAGACCGCGCGGCAGGCCGTGGAGTTCGCGTTGCGCGAGAGCGGCCATGCGGCGATGGTCACGTTCTTCGGCGGCGAGACGCTGATGAACTTCCCGGTGCTGCGCAAGACGGTCACCTACGCGCGTCAGCGGGCGGCGGAGCTCGGCAAGGAGATCGACTTCAGCCTCACCACCAACGCCACGCTCCTCAAGCCGGACGTCATCGACTTCCTGGCCGACGAGCGCATCGGCGTGACCATCTCCATCGACGGCCCGCAGGAGATCCAGGACAAGTTCCGCGTCTTCACCAACGGCAAGGGCAGCTATGAGCTGGTGGCGCCGAAGATCAAGGCGCTCCTGGCCCGGCACCGCTCCAGGCCCATCGGCGCGCGCGTCACGCTGACGCGCCAGACGCTCGACGTCACGCGCATCTACAAGCACCTGCACGACGAGATGGGCTTCTGGGAGGTGGGATTCGCCCCGGTGACCACGGCCCCGCAGCGGGGGCACGCCATCAGCGACGGCGGTTTCGACCACCTGCTGTCGCAGTTCCGGGCGCTCGCCGCCGACTTCCTCCAGGCGTCGCTCGAGAACCGGCACCACGGTTTCTCGAACGTCCGCGAGACGCTGCAGGAGCTGCACCAGGGCCACGCGAAGGCGTACTGCGTGCGGCGCCGGCATCGGACTCATGGGAGTCGCGACCGACGGCAACGTGTCGCTGTGCCACCGCTTCGCGGGTTCGGACGCGCATCGCTTCGGCTCGATCACCGAGGGCGTCGATCGGGAGAAGCAGGCGGCGTTCCTCGACGCACACCACATCAATCACAAGACGGACTGCCAGTCGTGCTGGGCGCGGCCCATCTGCGCCGGCGGCTGCTATCACGAGGCCCACACGCGCTACGGCACGACCACGGGGCCCAACCTGCACTACTGCGAGTGGATTCGCGGCTGGACACACACGTGCCTGGAAATCTACGGCGAGCTGGCCCTGAAGAACCCGGGGTTCCTCCGCCAGTTCGATGGAGCAGACGATGAAGCACCTCAGCGCCATTAATCGCAAGGCCCACCGGGTCGAGGCGTTCACCGAGCCGCCGGCCGCCGGCGCCGCCACCGCCGACGTCGTGGCGCTGCAGCAGCAGCGCCGCCCGCCACAACAGCCCGAGGAGCCGCACATTCCGGCGGGCTGTTCGCTGGTGTTCTCGCCCGGCTGGGAAGCGGATCGCACCGGCGGGACGGCCGGGCTCTGCCAGCCGGTGGAACGCGACCTGTTCGACTGCCACATGGGCTGCTACTGGCCCGCGCAGGTGCCCGATCAGCTCAATCACGCGCCCGACTGGACGTCCAAGTGCGCGGCGGCGCAGAAGGACTGGCGCAAGATCGATCTCGTGTTTCCGGGGTAGTGGGGTAGGGGTGATGGTCGCAGGCGGACGTCCGAAGGCGGGTGTGATGCGCGTGCTGGTGATGGCGGGGCTGGCCGTGTGTGCGGCCGCGGCGACGGCGGCGGCCCAGGCGAAGACGCCGCCCACGCCGAGCGGCGGCAACGGCAAGATGTACATCGGCACCTACGCCGGCGACATCCAGATCTTCGACGAAGCCACCGAAGCCCTCGAAGGCCGCATCGTCCTCAAGACCGGCATTCCGCGCTCGGCGATGCCGTCGCAGGACCGCACGCGGTTCTATGTGCTCTCGTCCACCTACGAGCAGATCGAGGTGGTGGACATCGCGGCGCGCTCGACGCTCCAGACCTTCAACCTGCGCGAGGGAAACACGCGCACCCGCGTCGTGAGCATGACGCCGGACCCCACGAACACGTACCTGGTGCTCCTCACGCGGGCGGCCACCAAGCTCACCGACCGCTGGGAGATCGGGCCGCCGGTCCTGCAGCAGTTCGACCTGGCGAGCGGGCGGATGACGCGGACGATCCCGTGGCCGCGCAACGAGGAGCGGGAGACGGTCAACCTGCGCTTCTCGCCGGACGGCAAGTTGCTCTACATGTTCGGGGACGAGATCATCATCCTCGAGACCACCAACTTCACCGAGGTGGAGACCTGGCCATACGAGCAGCCGGTCGAGGCGGGTCTGGGACGCATCAGCATCGGCTCCATTCACGACTTCTACGATCCGCCGGCGGTGTTCACGGGCCTGTTCACCATGCAGGACCCCGTGCAGCAGCGGCGCATCATGGGCATCGGCCGCCTCGACCTGACCGCCCGCTCCATCGACTTCAAGCCGATTGGGCCGGCCGAGGGGCGTGTCGTTCGCGCAGGCCCCCGACCGCAAGCGCGGCTACGGCATCAAAGAGCGAGATCGGCCGTTACGAGTTCTGGACGTTCGACCTGGAGAAGGGCGCGCTGGTCAGCCGCGCGGAGTTCACGGGCCGGCCCCGCATGGGCCTGCGCATCAGCTCGAACGGGAAGCTGATCTACATCTACGTGGCCGGCGCCACCATCGACGTCTACGACGCCGCGAGCTACAAGTTCCTCCGCACGATCCAGATGAACGCGGATCAGACCACCGAGCTCTTCGTCGTGCCGGCGGGATCGGCCGGCACCGCGGCCCGCTGAGCGCCCCGTGACCCGTCCGCCCGCCGACGCGGACCTGCGGCGGGTATTCGCCTACCTCGCGCCCTACTGGCGCCGCCTCGTGCTGGTGATGGCCATCAGCCTCGTCAGCACCGGCGTGTCGCTGGTCACGCCCTACCTCACCAAGGACCTCGTTGACCGCGCGCTGGTCGGCCGCGACCTTGCCGCCCTCCAGCGCATCGTCCTCATCTTCGCGGCGCTGGGGGTGTTCAGCTACATCCTCAACGTCATCAGCGGCCTGCGCTACACGCGCGTGTCGGCGGAGATCCTGTTCGACATGCGCCTGGCGCTCTACCAGCACCTGCAGCGTTTGTCGCCGCGGTTCTACGCGCGGACTCGCATGGGCGACATCGTGGCGCGCATCAACAGCGACATCGGCGAGATCCAGCGTGTGGCAGCCGAGGCCGCGCTGGCGTGGGTGGGGAACATCCTGTTCCTCATTGGCTGCGCGGTCATGCTCGTGTGGCTCGACTGGCGCCTGGCCGCGCTGACGGCCCTGGTGATGCCGCTCAGCCTGGCGGCGCTCGTGCATTACCGGCGCGTGCTGGAGCAGCGGGTGGCGACGCTCAGGCAGAGCAGCGCCGACATCGGCAGCTTTCTGATCGAAACGCTGCAGGCACACACGCTGGTCGTCTCGTCCAACGCGCAGCAGCGCGAGTCAGGCCGTTTCCGGCGGCTGAACGACCGCTTCATCGACGCGTTGATGGGTATGCAGCGCGTGAGCTACCTGGCGGGCGGGATGCCCGGGATGATTCTGTCGCTCGGCGCATCGGCGGTGTTCCTGTACGGCGGCTGGCGGGTGGTGGAGGGCTCGCTCACGCTCGGCACGTTCGCGGCGTTCATCGCCTACCAGATGCGCGTCATGTCGCCCGTGCAGGCGCTCATGGGTCTGTACGCCGCCGTGGCGACGGCCAAGGTGTCGTGGCGGCGCGTGCTGGAGCTGCTGGACGCGCCGGTGGACGTGGTGGAGGCGCCGGATGCCCATGCCCTCGGAGAGGTGCGCGGCGCACTGGAGTTCGAGCGCGTGTCCCTGACGACGGATCGCGGCGTGCAGGTGCTGGACGAGGTGAGCTTCACGGTCGCGCCCGGCACATCGGTGGCCATCGTCGGGGCGAGCGGCAGCGGCAAGTCAACCATGGCGGCGCTGGTGCTGCGCCTGATCGATCCGGATCGTGGCACGGTGCGTCTGGACGGGCAGGACGTGCGAACGCTGCGGCTCGACGACCTGCGGCGCCACATCGTGCTGGTGGAGCAGGAGCCGACGCTGCTGCACGCGTCCATCGCCGAGAACCTGCGATATGGCCTGGCGGATGAAGAGCGGCTGACCGGGACGTCGGCAGCGGCCGATGGTGCCATCCGGCGTGCGGCGCAGGCCGCTGGTGTCGCGACGTTCATCGAGACGCTGCCGCAGCAGTACGAGACGCGGGTGGGCGAACGGGGCCTGCAGGTGTCGGCGGGCGAGCGGCAGCGGCTGGCCCTGGCGCGCGCGTTCCTGGCCAACCCGTCGATCCTCGTGCTGGACGAGCCCACGGCAGCCCTGGATCCCATCTCCGAGCGCGCGGTCGTGGACGGCTACCGGGCCGTGATGCACGGGCGGACCACGCTGGTGATCTCGCACCGGCGTGACGTGGCGATGGCGGCGGACCGGGTGGTGGTGCTCGAAGGCGCGCGCGTGGTGGAGGAAGGCCGTCCGCGCGACCTGGTGCACCGCGACGGACCCTTTGCACGACTGTTCGGGGAAGCCATGGGGGAGGGCGTTCGATGAGGCTGGAGCCCGGCACCTACAGCGTGGACGGGCTGCGCCCGCACACCGGGCAGGGCGTCCGGATCGTGGTCATCGACAGCGGTGTGCACGCCTGGCACCCCCACGTCGGCGGCGTGCAGGGCGGCGCGGGCATCGGTGCGGGCGGCGAGCGCGGCCCGGATTTCGTGGATCGGCTCGGGCACGGTACCGCGGTCACGGCCGCCATCCGGGAGAAGGCGCCGGGCGCCGAGATTCTGGTGGCCCGTGTTTTCGAGGATCGCCTGGAGGCCACCGCGGCGGCGCTGGTGAGCGCCATCGGGTGGGGCGCGGAGCAGGGGGCGTCCATCATCAACCTCAGTCTCGGGACGGCCAACGCCGCGCACGCGGGTGCGCTGTCGGACGCCGTCCGCGCGGCGCAGGCGGCGGGGGTGATGGTGGTGTCGGCGGGCGAGCACGAGGGCGTGAAGTGGCTGCCCGGAACGCTGCCTGGCGTCGTGGCCGTGGAAGTGGACTGGCGCATGGCGCGGCATCGTGCCGTGGTCGAGCACCGTGCCGGCGGTGCAACCGTCGTGCGCGCCTCCGGCTACCCGCGGCCGATTCCGGGTGTGCCCGCCGAGCGCAATCTCAAGGGCGTGAGCTTTGCGGTGGCCAACGCCACGGGCGTGCTGGCGTTGCTGGTGGAGCAGTCTCGCGCCAACGGGAGTTGACGCGGACTCCATGCTGGTCCTGCCGCCGTGCGGAGCATGACGAATCCGGTCGTGCGTCCGGGCGAATCCCGTAGCTCGCGACAGCCGCGGGTAACGCCCGTTTCGCGTCAGCAACCGCAGTTTCCCATCCGGCGCGGCGGCTCTATTGCCCGTTCGCTCGGGCTCAACGCGTCGGAGGCCGTCGGCGCGGCAACCAGCGTTCACACCTGGCGGCGCCAGGCACCGCGCCCGTTCACATCCCACCGCCAGCAACTCTCTCGCTCACAACACGTTGCCGCGATTCTGCGATTGCGGTCTCCCGCTTGCTCACTCGAGCCAACCGGATGGCATCGGTCGCCAGGCTGGCGCCCCGACCTCCGCCGTCTCCGCGGCCGGTGCATCCAGGTTTCCGCACATGTCGTGCGGACTGGAGGGAGTGCACACGATGACGACCAAGCTGATGGTGTGGATGCTGGCGGGTGCGCTGGCGGCGCCGGCCCTGGTGAGTGCGGCTCCGCAGCAGGCGCCCGCGGCCACGCGGGCGGCGGTGCTGGACCTGAACACGGCGACGCAGGCGCAGCTCGAGGATCTGCCGGGCATCGGACGGCAGACGGCCGAGCGCATCATCGAGTACCGGCAGAAGAGCGGGGGCTTCAAGAAGATCGAGGAGCTCATGAACGTCCGCGGCATCGGCGAGAAGAGCTTCCTGAAGCTCAAGCCGCTGATTGCGGTGAACGTGAAGGCGGAGAAGGCGGGTGGCGGCCGCTGACGATCGGGGGGCCACGCTTGCCGAACTGCTGGCAGTGCTGGCCGTGACGGCGCTCGTGACGGCGACCACGCTGCCCGTGGTCGCCGGCGCGTTCGAGGCCGAGCGCACGCTGCTCGCCGCGCAGTTCGTCGCGGCGCGCGCGCACGCGGCGCGGTTCGAGGCGCTCAGGCGCAGCAGCTTCGTCGCCCTCCGCATCGAGCTTTCCCAAGACGACGTGCTGGTGCAGCCGTTCGTGGACGGGAATGGCAACGGCGTCCTGGCGCGGGATGTGGCGATGGGCCTGGACCCGCCGCTGGCCCCGCAGGACCGTCTGGGCAGCCACGCGCGTGGCATCACGCTCCGCATCAACCGGCGGGTGCCCGACATCGGCGGTGCGGGCTGGCTCGAGACCGGGAGCGAT
Organism: Vicinamibacterales bacterium; assembly: GCA_041394685.1. Taxonomy (GTDB): domain Bacteria; phylum Acidobacteriota; class Vicinamibacteria; order Vicinamibacterales; family UBA2999; genus VFZN01. The sequence goes on along the minus strand of JAWKHU010000040.1, from coordinate 71,599 downwards.
CCGCTTCGCATCGGGCGATCGAGCCTGCTGTCGTTCGCGCCGACGGGCTCGGCCACCGCCGGCACCCTGTACGTAGCCGGCGCAGCGGGCCCACAGCTGGCGGTGCGTGTGACCGGGACGACCGGGCGCATACGCGTCCTGCGGTTCGATCCCGGGTCGGCGACGTGGCGGCCGTGAGCTCCCAGGCGGACCGGCGGGCAGGCACACGCGTGCACGCCGACACGTGGTGCTGGCGGGCGGACGCCGTGCTTCGGCCCGGTGTGCTGGTGCGTGTGATCAACATCGGGCCGTGCGGGGTGCTGGTGGAGTCCCCGGCACGGCTTCGTCCCGGACATCGGGCGGAGCTCCAGCTGACGGCTCAGGACGGGGACCGCCGGCACCTGCTGGTCGGCCGCGTGGCGCGCTGCCAGGTCCTTCGCCTGGCTCCACTGTGCTTCCGCGGCGCCATTGCGTTCGACCTGGACCTCGACATCCGGGTCCTCGAGGGGCGAAGGGAATCCGCTACCCGATGACTGGGAGCGACTCAGCGCTAAAGGGAACACATTACCCGGATTGCGATGTTGCGACATTGATGCGAAGGTGGCGCAAGTGCCTGAAAATGAGCACCTTATGTGCTCATTCCGAGAATGGCACTGCGATTGGAGGGACGAGCTGTGGCTGCGAGGAGATACCCATGACCGAGTCCACCGAGCTACCCAGCGCGACGGTTCCCCATCCCCGGCGCGCCGACCGCCGCCCCGGCCTGCACACCCTGATTCGTCAGGCCGCCGCAGCGCTCAGCAGCGCCCGGACCACGCACGACGTCGCGGCGGCCGTGTCGGCCGCCCTGGCATCGGTCGTCCAGGTGCGCCAGGCGCGGCTCACGAACCGGCCGTCGGGTGCCGCCGTGCGGCCGGGACATCCGATCATGGCGCGAGACTACGCGGCGTTCGGGGTGCCCGTTCAGGCCGACGAGGGGCCGGTGCCGGTGTTGGAGGTGGTGTTCGATCCGCGGGTCCGTCCGGACGAGTGGACGCTCCAGTTGATCGAGCGCGGCCAACCTGGCGGGCGTGGTGCTCGGCGCCGATCGCCGAACGGCCCGCACGGCGCTGACCGTGTCTGGGACGGAGGTCGCGCCGCTGGTCGGTTCCAGCGACGCGATGCACGCGCTGCGCGAGCGCATCGAGCGCGTCGCGGCCACCGACTTCACGATCCTGATCGAAGGGGAGAGTGGGGTGGGGAAGGAGCTGGTCGCCCGCCAGATCCACGCGAGCAGCCGCCGGCGCCTCGGCCCCTTCGTGGCGATCAACTGCGCGGCGCTCGTCGAGACCCTTCTCGAAGCGGAGCTCTTTGGCATCGAGGAACGCACGGCCACCGGTGTGCGCGGCCGGCGCGGCAAGTTCGAGCACGCCGACGGGGGGACGCTCTTCCTGGACGAGGTCTCCGACCTGTCGATGGCGGCGCAGGCCAAGCTGCTGCGCGCGATCCAGGACCTCACCGTGGAGCGCGTTGGCGGCAATGGCGGGCGGCGCGTGGACGTCCGCATCGTGGCGGCGACCAACCGCAGCCTGTCGGGGCTCGTCGCCCATGGCCTGTTCCGGGCGGACCTCTTCTACCGCCTGAGCGGGGTGGAGGTGCTCGTCCCGTCGCTCCGGCTGCGGCGCACCGACATCCTGGAGCTGGCCCAGCACTTCCTGGGACGGCACGCCGGACGCGGGCGGTTCACCATGACCTCGTCCGCGGTTGACGCGCTGCTGTCGTACGACTGGCCCGGCAACGTGCGCGAGCTGGAGCGCATGATCGAGGGCGCGGTGGCCACCGCCGACTCGCGCCACATCCGCCTCGACGACCTGCCGGCGAGCCTGCGCGGCGACTACGCCGAGATCCTGATGCCGTCGGCGGCCGAAGACTTCTCGATGCGGGCGTGGGGCAGCCGCTACGCCCGCCTCATGCTCGACAAGTGCCAGGGCAACAAGCGCGAGGCCTGCCGCCGCCTGTCGATCTCGTACCACACGCTCAACGCCTACCTGCGGTACCCGCTCGACGGCCGCGGACCGGCCGATTCCGCGGTCCGCGCGCTGCCGCCCGCGGCCCCCGGCACGCCCCCGCCAGAGGAGGGCGCGATTCTTGATTCTGGGGGACCGGCATAGTACCGTTGTGAGGCTCGCGGCACTGGCCGCCAGCCTCCCGACGACACATGACCGACCCGGCTTCGGCCCCCCTCAAGAAGACTCCTCTCCACGCCACACATGTCGCCCTCGGAGCCCGCATGGTCTCCTACGGCGGCTGGGACATGCCCGTCGAATACTCGGGCATCGTGGCGGAACACATGGCCGTCCGCACCGCCGCGGGCCTCTTCGACGTCTCCCACATGGGCGAGGTCGAGATCGCCGGCCCTGGTGCGCTGGACGCCGTGCAGCACATCACCAGCAACGATGCCGCCAAGCTCCAGGTCGGCCAGATTCAATACTCGGCGCTCACCACGCCCGAGGGAACCTTCGTGGACGACCTGCTCGTCTACCGGCTCGGGCCCTCGCACTACCTGCTCGTCATCAACGCCGCCAACATCGACAAGGACGTCGCGTGGATCACGGCCCGGGCGGCCGAAGCCGTGCCTGGCATTGCGGTGGTCAACTCCAGCGACCGCTACGCGCTGATTGCGCTGCAGGGGCCGCGCGCGCAGGAGATCCTGCAGCCGCTGACGGGCGTGGACCTGGCGGGCATGAAGTACTACTGGTTCGCCAACGGCGAAGTGGCGGGCGTTCGCGCCACCGTTTCGCGCACGGGCTACACGGGCGAGGACGGGTTCGAGATCATGGTTCCCGCCGCCATGGGCGCTCGCGTGTGGGATGCGCTGCTCGCTGCCGGCGGCCCGGCCGGGCTGATTCCCGCCGGGCTCGGCGCGCGCGATACGCTGCGTCTCGAAGCCTCCATGCGCCTCTACGGCAACGACATGGACGAGACCTCCACGGTGCTCGAAGCCGACCTGGGCTGGATCGTCGGCTGGAAGAAGCCCGCGTTCCTCGGCCACGACGTGCTGCACGCGCAGAAGGCGGACGGCGTGTCGAAGAAGATGGTGGGCTTCGAGATGGTCGATCGCGCCATCGCGCGGCACGGCTATCCCGTGTGGCACGGCGGCCAGCCGGTGGGCGTGGTCACCAGCGGTACCCAGACCCCCTTCCTCAAGAAGGCCATCGGCATGGCCTACGTGCCGCCGGCTCTGACCACGCCCGGCACCGAACTCGAGATCGAAATCCGCGGCCGGCGTTCCAGGGCCACCGTGGTGCCGATGCCGTTCTACAAGCGCGAGAAGAAGAACTAAGGTCCCCCCACCCGTTCCCACGCGAAACCGCAGGCTGACCCACGACGACGTCGGCGCAGACCAGAACGCACTACGACTTCAACGAGACCGCAATGTCCTATCCAACCGACCTCAAGTACACCAAGGACCACGAGTGGCTGCGCCTCGACGGCGACACGGCCACGGTGGGCATCACCGACTTCGCGCAGCAGCAGCTCGGTGACGTCGTCTACGTGGAGCTGCCGGAAGCCGGTGCCACGGTCACGGCGGGGCAGGTGTTCGGCACGATCGAGTCCGTCAAGGCCGTGTCGGAGCTCTTCGCGCCCGTCACCGGCGAGGTGGTCGAGGTCAACGCCAGCCTCAAGGACAAGCCCGAGGCCGTCAACCAGCAGCCCCACGACGCGTGGATGGTGAAGGTGAAGGTGACCACGGCCGCCGAAGCCGACGCGCTCATGGACTCCGGCCAGTACGAGGCGCTCGTCGCCAAGTGAGCACCTTCGCCCCGCTCGACAGGTTCGAACCTCGCCACATCGGCCCGCGCGGCGCCGAGCGCGAGGCCATGCTCCAGGCGGTGCACGCGCCGTCGCTCGACGCCCTCATCGACGAGGTCGTGCCGGCGGGCATCCGGCTGAAGGCGCCGCTGGCAATGCCTCCCGCCGAGAGCGAGTCCACCTACCTCGCCCGGCTCGAGATGCTGGCCGCGCGCAACCGCGTGTGCCGGAGCTTCATCGGCCTGGGCTACTACGACACGCTCACGCCGAGCGTCATCCGGCGCTGCGTCTTCGAGAACCCGGGCTGGTACACGCCCTACACGCCCTACCAGGCGGAGATCGCGCAGGGGCGACTGGAATCGCTCCTCAACTTCCAGACGGTGGTCACCGACCTCACCGGGATGGAAGTAGCGAATGCGTCGCTGCTCGACGAGGCGACGGCGGCCGGCGAGGCCATGACGCTGCTGCACCGGGTGCAGAGCCGCAAGATCGGTGACCACGGCGGCATCTTCCTGGTGTCGGATCGTGTGTTCCCGCAGACGCTGGCTGTCCTGGAGAGCCGCGCGGAACCGCTCGGCATCGAGCTGCGCGTGGTCGCCGCCGATGCGATGACGTTCGACGGCCCGGTGTTCGGTGCGCTGGTGCAGTACCCGGACGAGGCCGGACGCCTGGACGACATCCGGCCATTCATCGCGTGCGCACACGACGCGGGCGTGCTGGTGGCGGTCGCCACCGACCTGCTGGCGCTGGCCGTGGCCACCCCGCCGGGCGAGATGGGCGCCGACATCGTGTTCGGCAACTCCAGCGCTTCGGTGTGCCGCTCGGCTACGGTGGCCCGCACGCAGCCTTCTTCGCCACGCGCCAGGACCACGTCCGGCACATGCCGGGGCGCCATCATCGGCGTGTCGGTGGACGCACAGGGCCACACCGCCTACCGCATGGCGCTCCAGACGCGCGAGCAGCACATCCGCCGCGAGAAGGCCACGTCCAACATCTGCACGGCCCAGGCGCTGCTGGCCAACATGGCGGCGATGTACGCTGTCTATCACGGTCCGGACGGCCTGCGCGCCATCGCAACGCGCGTGCACGGCATGACGTGCGCCCTGGACCGCGCGCTCCGCGGCCTCGGCTACGCCCAGGAGAACGCCTCCTACTTCGACACGCTCCGCATCACGGCGGATGCCGCGCGCGTGGCGGCCATCCACGCCGGCTCGGTGGCCCGCGGGATCAACTTCCGCAAGGTCGGCGACACCGGCATCGGGATCTCGCTCGACGAGACCGCCACGCTGGCCGACCTGGCCTCGATCGTCGAGGTCTTCGCCGAGGCCGCGGGCGCCCGCGGCGCGGTGGCGCTGAGCGCGCCCGAGGAGCCGCTCGCCGGCATTCCGGCGGCGCTGCGGCGGCAGAGCGGCTACCTGGCGCACCAGGTGTTCAACAGCCATCGCTCGGAAACCGAGATGATGCGCTACATCCGCGGGCTCGAGCGCAAGGACGTCGGCCTCGACACGTCGATGATTCCGCTCGGCTCGTGCACGATGAAGCTGAACGCGGCGAGCGAGATGTATCCGGTGTCGTGGCCCGCGTTCTCGCGCATCCATCCGTACGCTCCCGCGGACCAGGCGGCCGGATACCGCCAGATGTGCGAGGAGCTCGAGGCCGCGCTCTGCACCATCACCGGCTTTGCGGCGGTGTCGCTGCAGCCCAACTCCGGCGCCCGGGGGAGTTCGCCGGCCTGGCCGTGATCCGCGCCTACCACCGCTCGCGCGGCGAAGGCGCTCGCGACGTCGTGCTGATTCCCGCATCGGCGCACGGCACCAACCCGGCGAGCGCTATCATGGCTGGCTTCCGGGTCGTGGTCGTGGCCACGGCCCCCAACGGCAACGTGGACGTGGCGGACCTCGAGGCCAAGGCCTCGACGCACGCCGAGCGGCTCGCGGGGCTGATGATCACCTATCCGTCCACGCACGGCGTGTTCGAGGACGCCATCACGGACATCTGCGCGATCGTGCACCGGCACGGCGGCCGTGTATGGACGGCGCCAACATGAACGCGCAGGTCGGGCTCACCAGCCCGGCTGCCATCGGCGCGGACGTGTGCCACCTGAACCTGCACAAGACCTTCGCCATTCCGCACGGGGGCGGCGGGCCGGGTATGGGTCCGATTAGCGTCGCCGCGCACCTGGCGCCCTTCCTCCCGGGCCACCCGCTGGCATCCGAGGTCGGCGGCGAACAGGCGATTGCGGCCGTGTCCGCGGCGCCGTGGAGTGCGAGCATCCTGCTGATCTCATGCGGCTACATCCGGATGCTGGGCGCCGAGGGGATGACCGAGTCCACGCGTCACGCCATCCTCAACGCCAACTACATCAAGGCGCGGCTCGAGCAGCACTACCCGGTGCTCTACACGCGCGGCAACGGCCGCGTGGCGCACGAGATGATCTTCGACCTGCGCGTTCAAGGCCAGGGGCGTGGACGAGATCGACGTCGCCAAGCGCCTGATGGACTACGGCTTCCACGCGCCGACGGTCTCGTTCCCGGTGGCCGGCACCCTCATGGTGGAGCCGACGGAGAGCGAGTCGAAGGCGGAGCTGGATCGCTTCTGCGAGGCGCTCATCGCCATTCGCGCCGAGATCGAGGCCGTGGTCACCGGTGCCGTGGATCCGAAGGACAACGTCCTGAAGAACGCACCGCACACCGCGGCGGCCGTGGCGGCCTCCGATTGGCCGCACGCCTACTCGCGCGAGCAGGCCGCGTTCCCGCTGTCGTGGGTCCGGACCTCGAAGGTCTGGCCGGCCGTGGGACGGATCGACAACCCCTACGGCGACCGGAACCTCATGTGCGTCTGCCCGCCGATGGAGGCGTACGCGTAGCCGGGCGAGGCGAGATGCGAATCCTCAACGCCGCGCAGATGCGCGAAGCCGACCGCGTGACCATCCACGACGTGGGCCTGCCCTCCGTCGTGCTGATGGAGAACGCGGGCCGGCAGGTCGTGTCGGCCATGGAGTCGCTCTTCGACGACCTCGCCGATCGCCGCGTCGCCATCGTGGCCGGCCGCGGCAACAACGGCGGTGATGGCTTCGTGGTCGCGCGGACGCTCTACCAGCGCGGCATCGACACGTCGGTGTTCCTCGTCGGCCAGGTGGCCGAGGTCACGGGCGACGCGCGCATCAACCTCGACGTGCTCGGGCGGCTGGGGGTCACCGTCGTGGAGGTGGCCGACGAAGGCGCCTGGGAGCTGCACTTCTCCGAGATCGGCGAGCACGACCTCATCGTCGACGCCATGTTCGGTACGGGACTCCGCTCGCCCCTGAGCGGCCTGCACGAGACCGTCGTCGCCGACCTGAACGCCAGCGACATCGCCATCGTCTCCATCGACCTGCCGTCCGGGCTGTCGGCGGATTCGGCGGAGCTCATCGGGCCATGCGTGGACGCGTCGGTCACCGTCACGCTCGGCGCGCCGAAGCTGCCGCTCATCATGCCGCCAGGCGAGCAGAACGCCGGCGAGGTGGTGATTGCCGACATCGGCATTCCGATGGGCGTGATCGAGCAGCTCGAGGGCCCCCGGATCGAGCTCGTGACCAAGGAACGCCTGCGGCCGCTGATCCCGCCGCGCGCGCCAGAATCACACAAGGGCGACTTCGGCCGCGTGCTCATCGTCGCCGGGTCGATGGGGAAGACGGGCGCCGCCGCGCTCGCTGCGCAGGGCGCCCTGCGCTCGGGGGCAGGACTGGTCACGGTGGCGTGCCCGCGGTCGTGCCAGCCGGTGGTGGCCGCGCACGGCCTCGAGTACATGACCGAGCCGCTGGAGGAAACGCCGGGCGGCACGGTGCACTTTGCCGCCGCCGAGACGGTGCTGGGTCTGAACGCCGACGTCATCGCGGTCGGCCCCGGCCTGGGACAGGGGGAGGGTGTGTCCACCTTCGTCCGCGAGCTGCTCGAGAAGGGGGAGGCGCCGCTGGTGCTGGACGCCGACGCCCTGAACGCGTTTCGCGACGAGCCCTCCGCGCTGGTCGGGCGCGACGGCCGACACGTCATCATCACGCCGCATCCCGGCGAGATGGCACGGCTCGTCGGCTGCAGCGCCGAGGACGTGCAGGCCAATCGCCTGGGCATTGCCACCGACTTCGCCCGCCGCCACAAGGTGTTCGTCGTCCTCAAGGGGCACCGGACCATCATCGCGACGCCGTCCGGCTCGGTCTTCGTGAACCCGACCGGCTGCCCGGGGATGGCCACCGGCGGCACGGGCGACGTGCTGACCGGGATGCTGGCCGCCTGGCTCGGGCAGCTCCTCGACGCCGAGGCCGCCTGCCGGGTGGCCGTCTACCTCCACGGCTCCGCGGGCGAGCTGGCGGACGCGGACACCGGCGAGGTGTCGATGACGGCCGGGGATCTCGCCGAGCACATCGGCGACGCGGTGCTCGAGCTCACGGCCCGCCGCCGCGTGGTGCAGCAGCGTCCCCAGGACGGATGACGGACCGGCGGCATACCGGTTCGGAAGACGAGACGCGGGCCGTGGCGCGCGACCTGGCCCTCACGTTGCGGCCCGGGGCCGTGCTGCTGCTGACCGGCGAACTGGGCGCGGGGAAGACCGCCTTCGTGCGCGGGCTGGCCGAGGGACTGGGCGTGGATCCGGGCGAGGTGACGAGCCCCACCTTCACGTTGGTCCACGAGTACCGCGGCGGGCGCCTGCCGCTGATTCACGTGGACCTCTACAGACTGGACCGCGCGGACCTGGCCGAGATCGGCCTGGATCAGGATCTGGCGGACGCCGGCGTCGTCGCCGTGGAGTGGCCCGAACGCCTGACGCGTGCGGTGCCTGGCGCGGTGCGGATTGTCATCGAGGACGAAGGCGACGACCGCCGCCTCATCACGAGCGAACTCGAAGGAACCACCGGATAGCGGCTCCGCGGGCTCCGTGCCTGCGCCTCTCGGGTGCCCTTCGTGCCCTCCGTGTTACTCCATGCGGTAGTTGGGTGATTCCTTCGTGATCGTCACGTCGTGGACGTGGCTCTCACGGAAGCCCGCATTGGTGATCCGGATGAACTGCGCGTCGCGCTGCAGGTCGGTGATGGCGGGGGCGCCGCAGTAGCCCATGCCCGCGCGGAGGCCGCCCACGAGCTGGTGCACGACCATGGCCACGCTGCCCTTGTGCGGCACGCGGCCCTCGATGCCCTCGGGCACCAGCTTCTCCATGCCCTTGCCGGCGGGGCTGGTGCCGCTCTCGAGCTCGAAGTCGTCCTGGAAGTAGCGGTCGCGCGATCCCTTGCGCATCGCGCCGATGGAGCCCATGCCGCGGTACTCCTTGAACGTGCGGCCCTGGTAGAGGATCAGCTCGCCCGGGCTCTCGTCGGTGCCGGCGAAGAGGTTGCCGATCATCACCGAGCTGGCGCCCACGGCGAGCGCCTTGACGACGTCGCCGGAGAAGCGGATGCCGCCGTCGGCGATCACCGGGATGCCGTGGCGGTCTGCAGCGGCGGCGCACTCGGCGACGGAGGTGATCATCGGCACGCCGATGCCGGCCACGATGCGCGTCGTACAGATGGACCCGGCGCCGATGCCCACCTTGACGGCGTCCACACCGAGATCGATGAGCGCCTCGGTGGCGCCGGCGGTGGCAACGTTGCCGGCGACGAGGTCCACGGTGGGGAAGGCGCGCCGGAGCGAGCGGACCATGTCCAGCACGCCCTGCGAGTGGCCGTGGGCGGTGTCGATGACGAGCACGTCCACGTGCGCCTGCACCAGCGCCTCGGCGCGCTGCAGCGTGTCGCGGGCGATGCCGACGGCGGCGCCGCAGCGCAGGCGGCCCAGGGAGTCCTTGCAGGCGTTGGGATACTTGATCGCCTTCTGGATGTCCTTGACGGTGATGAGGCCCTTCAGCCGGAAGTCCTGATCGACGACCAGGAGCTTCTCGACCTTGGCGTGGTGGAGGATCTCGCGTGCCTGGTCGAGGGTGGTGCCGACGGGCACCGTGAAGAGCCGGTCCTTGGTCATCACCTCGGACACCGGGCGATCGACGTTGGTCTCGAAGCGCAGGTCTCGGTTGGTCAGGATGCCGGTGAGCCGGCCTTCCTTGCTGCCGTCCTCGGTGATGGGCACGCCCGAGATGCGGAAGCGCCGCATCAGCTCGAGCGCCTCGAAGATGCGGGCCGTCGGCGCCAGCGTGATCGGGTTGACGATCATGCCGCTTTCCGAGCGCTTGACGCGGTCCACCTCGGAGGCCTGCTGCTCGATGGGCTGGTTCTTGTGGATGATGCCGATGCCGCCCTGCTGCGCCATCGCGATGGCCATCTCGGACTCGGTGACCGTGTCCATGGCGGCGCTGAGGAGCGGCACGTTGAGGCGGATGTTGCGGGTGAGGCGGGTGCCGGTGTCCACCTGCGCCGGCAGCACCGTGGAGTGGCGCGGCACGAGCAGGATGTCGTCGAAGGTGAGGCCGGTGGCGAGCGCCGTATCCAGGCGCGTGGTGAGGGTCCGTTCTTCCTTGAGTTGTGTGCTCATCGATTAGGCCGCCCCATGGCACTTCTTGTATTTCTTGCCCGACCCACACCAGCACGGATCGTTGCGCCCGATCTTGGGCTCCTCGCGGCGCACGGTCTTGAGCGGGCGTCGTCGCCGCCGACGCGCGGAGGAGCCGGTGCCGTGGCCGCTGGGGCACCGCCCGACGCCGCCTTCTCGGCAACGGCCGTGGATGACGGCGAGAACACCGAGCTCTGCTGCTCCGCCGGGTTGTTGTAGTTGAGGGCCTGGCGGCGGACGGGCTTGCGCGGCGCGGCGGGGACGGTGGCCTCGGCCGACTCGCCCTGGACGACGGGGCGGAGCCACCAGAGGTACCGGACGATCTCCTCCTCGATCCGGTGCCGCATGTCCTGGAACAGGGCGAAGCTCTCCTTCTTGTACTCGACCAGCGGATCACGCTGACCGTAGCCCCGCAGCCCGATGCCTTCCTTCAGGTGATCCAGCGAGTAGAGGTGGTCCTTCCACTGCTGGTCCACGATCTGGAGCATCAGGTCGCGTTCCACGCGCGCCAGGATCTCGCGGGGCACCACCTGTTCCTTCTCGGCGTACTTCGCCTGCACGCGCTCCCAGAGGGCGTCGCGGATCTCGCCGGCGTTACCCACCTCGAAGTCCACGGCGGTGTAGTCGTGCTCGTCGAGGGAGTAGAGCTGCGTGAGCTCGCGCTGCAGCGCCGGGATGTCCCAGTCCGAGGGATCGGCCTCGTGGTCCATCGACAGGTCCACCTTCTCGTCCAGCAGGTCCTCGGCGGTCGCCATGGCGTAGCCGCGCGAGTCGGTCATCTCCTCTTCCGTGATGTGCACCTGGTTCTCCAGGATCTCGCGGCGCAGCGTGTAGACGCTCTCGCGCTGCTTGTTCATCACGTCGTCGTACTCGAGGAGGTGCTTGCGGACGCCGAAGTTCTGGGCTTCCACCTGCGTCTGCGCGCGCTGGATGGCGCGCGTGACCATGTTGTGCTCGATCGGGACGCCTTCTTCCATCCCGAGGCGCTGCATCAGGCCCGAGATGCGGTCCGACCCGAAGATGCGCATCAGGTCGTCCTGGAGCGACAGGTAGAAGCGCGACGAGCCGGGGTCGCCCTGGCGGCCGGCGCGGCCGCGAAGCTGGTTGTCGATGCGACGCGACTCGTGGCGCTCGGTGCCGATGATGTGGAGGCCGCCGCGGGCGATGACCTCCTTGTGGTCCTCGGCGCACTGCCGGCGGAAGTGCCCGAAGATGCGCTCCCAGTCGGCACGGGACAGGCGGTAGAAACTGTCGATCAGGAAGAAGTAGACGAACTCGTCGTCGTCGACGAACTTCTCCTCGCCCTTGGCCAGCTTCTCGGCGACGCCTTCCGCGATGGCCTGCTGGCGCGCCATGTGCTCGGCGTTGCCGCCCAGCAGGATGTCGGTGCCGCGGCCGGCCATGTTGGTGGCGATGGTCACGGCGCCGAGGCGGCCCGCCTGGGCCACGATCTCCGCTTCCTGGCCGTGGTACTTGGCGTTGAGCACCACGTGCTTCAGCCCGCGGCGCTTGAGCATCCCGGACAGCCGCTCGGACTTCTCGATCGACACCGTGCCCACCAGCACCGGGCGGCCCTCGGTGAGCTTGCCGCTGATGTCCTCGACGATGGCGTTCCACTTCTCGCCTTCGGTCCGGTACACCAGGTCCGGTTCCTCGATGCGGCGGAGCGGCCGGTTCGTGGGAATGACGATGACGTCGAGGTTGTAGATCTTGGCGAACTCGGGCGCCTCGGTCTCGGCCGTGCCCGTCATGCCCGACAGCTTCGAGTACTTGCGGAAGTAGTTCTGGAAGGTGATGGTGGCGAGCGTCTGGTTCTCGCGCTCGATCTTCACGCCTTCCTTGGCCTCGACGGCCTGGTGCAGCCCGTCGCTCCAGCGCCGGCCCGGCATGAGGCGGCCCGTGAACTCGTCCACGATGATCACCTGGCCGTCCTTGATCATGTACTGGACGTCGCGCTGGTAGTGGACGTGCGCGCGCAGGCCCTGCTGCACGTGGTGGAGCAGGGGCATGTTCGCCGGGTCGTAGAGACCGCCGGGCTGCAGGCGATGCGCCAGCAACTGCTCGGCGTGCGCCATGCCGTTCTCGGTCAGCGTGACGGTCTTGTTCTTCTCGTCAACCGTGTAGTCGCCGGACGCCTCGAGCCGATCGCGGTCCTCGGTCTTGACCTGGCCCTGGTGGACCTCGCCCTTCTTCAGCTTCGGGATGATGCGGTCGACCTCGTAGTAGAGGTCCGTGGACTCCTCGGCCGGCCCCGAGATGATGAGCGGCGTGCGCGCCTCGTCGATCAGGATGCTGTCGACCTCGTCGACGATGGCGAAGTGATGGCCACGCTGGACCATGCTCGCCAGGTCGAACTTCATGTTGTCGCGCAGGTAGTCGAACCCGAACTCGTTGTTGGTCCCGTAGGTGATGTCGCAGGCGTAGGCGACCTGGCGCTGCTGGTCGTTCAGGTCGTGCTGGATGACGCCGACCGAGAGGCCGAGGAACTGGTAGACGCGCCCCATCCACTCGGAGTCGCGGCGGGCCAGGTAGTCGTTCACGGTGACGACGTGGACGCCCTTGCCCTCGAGCGCGTTCGTGTAGGCGGGCAGGGTGGCCACCAGCGTCTTGCCCTCGCCGGTCTTCATCTCGGCGATGGCGCCGTTGTGGAGCACCAGTCCGCCGATCAGCTGCACGTCGTAGTGACGCATGTTCAGCACGCGGCGGCCGGCCTCGCGCACGACGGCGAAGGCTTCCGGCAGGATGTCGTTGAGCGCCTCGCCCTGGGCGAGCCGTTCGCGGAATTCCGCCGTCTTGGCCTTGAGCCCGGCGTCGTCGAGCGCCTGGATATCGGGTTCCAGGGCGTTGATCTGCTCGACGATGGGCCGCAGCCGTTTCAGTTCACGATCGTTGGAGGTGCCAATGACCTTGGCGAGAATCTGGCCAAACATGCAGGGATGAAGGCGGGGTGCCTATTCCCGCAATTATACAGCGTCGGGCGGAGCCGCGGCCGCGCAGGCGGCGCGGCCACGTGCGCGCGAGAGCCCAGGCGGCTCAGTTGGCGTTGGAGGGACGACGGCCGCTCAGGAACTGCAGCGGGTTGAGGATGCGGCCGTTGACGCGCACCTCGTAGTGCAGGTGCGGACCGGTGGCGCGGCCCGTGGAACCGACCAGGCCGATGAGATCCCCGCGCTTGACGTTCTGGCCCCGCTGCACGCGGAAGGCCGAGAGGTGGCCGTAGCGCGTCTCGACGCCGAACTGATGGTCGATGACGATGAGGTTGCCGTAGGCGCCGTTGCGGGCGGCCTGCGTGACCACGCCGTCGGCCGTGGCGTAGACGGGCGTGCCGCGGTCGGCCGAGATGTCGAGACCGGGGTGGAAGTCCGCCTCACCGGTGAACGGATCCGCGCGGCCACCGGTGCCCGACGACAGCCAGCCGTGAGTGGGCCAGAGCGACGGGGTGGCCGCCGCCAGCGCGTTGCGGCGGTCAACACCGGTGCTGACCAGCCGGAGACGGCTTTCGATGCCCTGGAGCAGGTCGCGCAGCAGTCCGAATGTGTCTTCCGGGGAGCCCAGGCCCGGCGTGACCGATGCCACCGCCTCGGCGCCCGCGCCGCCCATGGCGCGGTTCTTCACGATGGCGGGCAGCTTGTCCATGGCGCTCTGGAGCGCCGGGTCCAGCGCGGCCTTGCCGCCGAGGTCGGTAATGGCGGTCTGGAGCGCGGAGATTTGTCCGGTGAGGGCTTCGGTCGCGCTGCGGAAGCTGCTGTTCTCGAGCTCGAGCGCGGCGTTGGTGGCGAAAATGCCCGAAACCTCGGCCTTGGCCTTCCAGGCCGCGCCCATGCCGATGAGGATGGGCAGGGCAAACAGGAGACACACGGCAGCCAGCAGGGGGCGCAGGCTGATTGTGAAACGTCGCACAACCCCCGAACGGCGGTCGGCGACAACGACGGTGTAGCGATTCGACAGCATCAGGTAGTGGAAGAAGGCGGCCCCGGTCGAGCAGGCAACCGGACGCCGGCTCTCCCATCAACCGTGAGCCGGCAACCCGGTGAGGGTAGCACGCTACATAACCTGTGCAATCAAAAAGTTACCCGCCAGTGCTCATACGCCCTTTCTTCGCCAGGTGGCCCGATCAGCCCACGAATCGATACTGCAGCGCCTCGGCGACGGCGGGCGCCCGGACGGATCCCGACCCGCCCAGGTCCGCAATCGTCCGCGCCACGCGCATCACACGGTGATAGGCCCGCGCCGAGAGATGGAGCCGTTCGGCCGACTGCTGCAGCAGGGTTCGGCCGCGCGCGTCCACGGCACCGTGGCGCTGCAGCCCGCGACCGGCCAGCTGGGCGTTGAGGCCGCCCTGGCGCGCCACCTGCGTGGCCCGCGCCGCCAGCACCCGGGTGCGCACGTCCGCGGATGCTTCACCCGACGGGCCCTCATCCAGCGAAGCGATCGGCACCGACTCCACCTCGACGATCAAGTCGATCCGATCGCGGAGCGGACCGGACAACCGCGCACCGTAGCGTGCCACCTGCGCAGGCGTGCAGATGCAGGCACGGGCCGGGTGAGCCTTGTAGCCACACGGGCACGGGTTCATCGCGCCCACGAGCATGAAGCGCGCCGGGAAGACGACGGACCGCAGCGCCCGCGACACCGTGATGCGTCCCTCCTCGAGCGGCTGACGAAGCGCATCCAGCACGCGCCGCTCGAACTCGGGCAGTTCGTCGAGGAACAGCACGCCGTGATGCGCCAGACTGACCTCGCCGGGGCGCGGCCGGGAGCCTCCCCCGACCAGCGCGGCGTCCGACACCGTGTGATGCGGGGCCCGGAACGGACGCTCGGCCAGCAAGCCGCCTCCCGGCGGGATGAGCCCGGCCACCGAGTGAATGGCCGTGGCTTCCAGCGCCTCGTCGAAGCTGAGGGGCGGCAGGATGGACGGCAGTCGCCGCGCGAGCATGGTCTTGCCCGCGCCCGGTGGGCCGATGAGCAGCAGGTTGTGTCCGCCGGCCGCCGCGATCTCGACCGCCCGGCGCGCGAACGCCTGTCCGCGCAGGTCGGCCAGGTCGAGGTGGGCATCCGGCGCCCGCGCCACGGCGGGTTCTGGCGCGCAGGGTGCGGGCCAGTGTTCTCGAGGCTGGTTGAGCACCGCCACCGCGTCCGCGAGGGTGGCCACCGGCAGCAGGCGCAGGCCTTCCACGACGGCGGCCTCGGCCATGTTGGCGGTGGGTAGCAGGAGCGCGGCCGCCTGCCGCTGCCGCGCCGCGACGGCAACCGGCAGCACGCCGCGCGCCGCGTGAATCGTCCCGTCGAGCGCCAGCTCGCCGACCACCACGACGTCGTGGAGGTCGCGCTCCGGCAGGCAGCCGCCGGCCGCCAGGATGCCGAGCGCGATCGGCAGATCGAACGCCGCGCCCGCCTTGGGCAGATCGGCCGGGGCGAGGTTCACGACGATGCGGTGCTGCGGAAACTCGAGGCCGGAGTTGCGGATGGCGGCGTGGACGCGGTCGCGGCTTTCCTTGACGCTCGTATCAGGAAGCCCCACGAGCTGGAAGCGGGGGAGACCGAACGACAGATCGACCTCGATGTGAACGGGTGCCGCCTCGATTCCGACGACAGCCGCACTTTCCAGCCTGGCCAGCATGCCTGCGGCCGGTGCAACCCGGGTTCCCGGACGGGCGTTGGCGAAATTGCCCGGAACGTGCAGGGAGGCGGGCGTACGTCCGCCAGCGGCGTGCAGAAGCTGCCGGGTCAGCCGTGGGTCTGGTGCGCGAGAACTGCGCGGCTACTGCTGGGTGCTGACGGCGCGCGGAGGCTGCTGGACGTAGAGCTCGACGCCGATGCGCAGGGCCGAGGACTTGAGGTTGTTCCAGGCCTTGAGCCGTTCGACGGTCGTGCCGTGCCGGCGGGCGATGGCGTAGAGGGTGTCGCCGCGGCGGACGCGATAGGTGGACGCCGCGTCTTCCTCGGCCTCCTGCGCCGCCATGCTGGCGAGGGCGGCGAGGACCATGGGGTCGGCCGTCTCGGCGGCGCTGGCCAGGAGCGCGGCGGTCGGCATGCGCGGGACGACGAGCCGCTGGCCGGGGCGCACGCGTGCATTGGTGCGCAGGTAGTTGGCCTCGGCCAGGTCCACGCGGTTGACCTTCAGCTTGCGCGCGATGCTCGTCAGCGTTTCGCCCGAGCGGACGACGTGCCACTGCAGCGCGTTCAGCTGGCTGGGCATCGAGAGCATGAGCCCCTCTTCGACGCGCATGCTGGTGCCGGCCGGTACGCGCAGGCTGTAGTCGCCCTCACGGATGGGCGTCGTCCAGCGGCGGAGCTCCGGGTTGAGCTGGTGGATGAGGTCAACGTCCACGGCCGCCCATTCCGCCACCCGGCGCAGGTCCACGGCCGCGGGCAGCATGACCGTTTCGGAGGGCACGGGGATGTCGGGGACGATGTCGAACCCGTACTGGACGGGGTTCTTCGCGATGATGATGGCGGCGAGGATCATCGGGACGTAGTCGCGCGTCTCGCGCGGCAGGTACCGGGTGGAACTGGTCAGCGTCCAGAAGTCCGTCTTGCGGCTCCGGCGGATGGCGCGCTGCACGCGGCCGGGGCCGCCGTTGTACGACGCCAGGGCGAGGTGCCAGTCCTCGAACATGTGGTGCAGCGTCTTGAGTACTTCGCGGCGGCCTGTGTGGCCTTGGCCGGATCGGCCCGTTCGTCGATATACCAGTCCGCGGTCAGGCCGTTCTCGATGGCCGTCCCGCGCATGAACTGCCAGACGCCACGAGCCTTGGCACGGGAGAGCGCGGTGGGCTTGAAGGCGCTTTCGATGAGCGGCACGTAGGCCAGGTCCAGCGGCAGGCCCTCGGCCCGGAACACCTGCTGGATCATCGGGAGGTACTGCGCCCCCCGGGACAGGCCCTCGGCCAGGAAGTCGCGGAGGCTGCCCTGGAAGATCTCCACCCAGCGCAGCACACGGTCGTTGGTCGGGATCGGGATGTCGTGGACGGTGGCCTCGAGGTCGGCCGCAACCGCCTCGGCCGTTGCCAGGTGGGGCGGGGTGGTATCGACGGCGTCGAGTGCGAAGAGCAGGTCGATGGATGCCGGCTCGGTGGCCGTCTCGGTGAAGCCGTCGCCCGTCGTGAACGCCTGCTGCTCGAGGACACTGATCTGGTCCACGAGCTGGTCGAAGTGCGCCCGCACCTCGGGGTTGGAGCGCGCGCCGTCGGGCGACTCCAGCAGCAGATCGACCGCCCGGTCGAACTCCTGGCGGGCCTGCTCGAGGTGGCCCGCAGCGAGCTCGCGTTGGCCCTGGTCGAAATGTTCGGTCGAGGCGGCAATGAGGACGGCGGCCGGATCGGTCGGGACCGCCGGGGCCGGCGCCTGGGCGGCCGGGGGCACGGCGGGCGTGACCGTCGCCGTCTTCCGGGCGGTGCCACTGGCACACGCCGACAGAAGCGCGGACAGGCCGAATGCGAGCAGAAGAGGGGCAGACCGTCGACGCATGCGTGAAGCGGATACGAAGACGGCAGCGTAGCACGGCCCCTTCGGCATGGTCAACTCGTGCAAAGTCAAGTCTTTACGGTCGAAGTCCCTGCCACACGAAGACGTGCGAGGCCTCGCCGGCGTCGCGTGCGGCCGGCGTGATGATGGTCCGCTCGTTCACCAGGAGCGTCCGTCCATCCCGCACCGCCGCCCTCACATCGTCTTCGCAGACGAACGAGACGGGGACGGCGGCCGAGGCCGCGGGCGCCGGCGGCGACGACGAAGACGACGACACGCTGCCACCGGCGGGTGGCGGTCCCGGACGAGGGGTTGCCGGCGGCTCGATGGAGCCGCCATCCGGCTTGTGCACGCCGCGCGACGCGAGGAAACGGTCGATCCGGGCGCTCAGCGTGGCTGCCGGAAGCGGGTCGGGCGCCGGGCGTGCGGGAGAGCGTGGGAGATCGGGTGGCGGCGCAGCCGGTCGTGCGTCCTGCGTGGCGGGCGCCGGCGGCCGGGTGGATTGGACCGTGGGCACCTCGCGGATGCCGTACGCCAGGCGCTTGATGTTCAGCAGATGACGCGGGGAGATGTTGTCGGACGTGATGTTCCCCCCGAACCCGCCGCATCCCAGCGTCATCGCTGGATCCAGCCCGGTCGTCAGGCCAATGGACCCATGGGTCGTCGGGGTGTTGACGACGATGCGGTAGGCGGGCTTGTGGAGGCCGAACTCCAGGATCACGCGCTCGTCCCGCGAGTGGATGGACATCGTGTGGCCCATCCCGCCGTAGCGCAGGATCTGCTTGCAGCGCTCGCAGCCTTCGCGCCAGTCCTCGACGACGTAGTAAGAGAGGACGGGACACAGCTTCTCTATCGAGAGCGGGAAGTCGCGGCCGACGCCCTGGAGCTCGACGATCAGGGCGCGGGTGCCCTCCGGGACGGCCACGCCCAGCCGCTCGGCAATGGCCGAGGCGGGCTTGCCGACCAGCGCCGGGTTCGGCAGCCGCTGGGGCGTCACGAGAAGCCGGGCGAGTGCGTCACCTTGTGCAGCCGTGAGGAAATGGCCCCCCTGCGCCGCGAACGCGCGCCGCAGGTCCGCGTCGATGGCCCGATCGGCCACGACCGAGTTGGGCGACGAGCAGAGCACACCGTTGTCGAAGCTCTTGCCCGCCACGATGTCGCGTGCGGCGGCCGCGACATCGGCGGAGCCCTCCACGTAGCAGGGGGCGTTGCCCGGGCCGACGCCGTATGCCGGCTTGCCCGCGCTGTAGGCGGCCCGGACCAGGCCCATCCCGCCGGTGGCGAGGATGACGGCCACCTCGCGCGCCTTCATCAGTTCCTGCGTACCCTCGAGCGTGACGTTCCGCATCCACCCGATCGCGCCGTCGGGCAGGCCAGCGGCGCGTGCAGCCTCGTGCATGATCTCGGCGGTGCGCGTGATGCAGCGAGCGGCCGACGGATGCGGGCTCAACACCACGGCGCAGCGCGCCTTGATGCTGATGAGCAGCTTGTAGATGGCCGTGGACGTGGGGTTGGTCGAGGGGACGATGGCGGCCACGACACCGAACGGCTCGGCGATCTCCACGACCTTGCGCGTGTCGTCGCGGTGGACGACGCCGACCGTCTGCATCGGCCGGATGAACTCGTGCACGCGGCGGGAGGCGAACAGGTTCTTCTGGACCTTGTCGGCGACGACGCCGAAGCCGGTTTCGTCCACGGCCATGCGGGCGAGGGCCTCGGCATGTGGCGTGACCGCGGCGGCCATCGCGTCCACGATGGCATCGACCTGGGCCTGCGTGAACTCGGCGAGCTGGGCCTGCGCGGACCGGGCACGACGCGCCAGCGCGCGCGCCTCGGCGATGGAGGTCAGGTCCGTGTCGGTGGGTGAGGAGGGGGCGGCGGCCATGGCGCTCACCCGCGCCCGGCCGGCGGCATCCCCGGAGCGGCAATGGGCACCGGGTTACCCCTTCGGCAGGATCCGCTCCACCTCTGCGTGGGGCCGGGGAATGACGTGGACCGAGATGAGCTCGCCCACGCGCCGGGCGGCGGCCGCGCCGGCATCGGTGGCCGCCTTGACGGCGCCAACGTCTCCGCGCACCAGCACCGTGACGAACCCGGCGCCGATGCACTCCGATCCGACGAGGACGACGTTGGCGGTTTTCACCATCGCGTCGGCGGCTTCCACCGACCCGATGAAGCCGCGTGTCTCGACCATACCGAGGGCATCCTGCTGTGCGCTCATCGATTGGGCGGCATGATATTCTCGAACCCTCTCACCATGCAACGAAGAGAAACGTCAGTAATCAGGGCACTTGCGGCCCTCGTGGCCCTTGGTGCGGCTGCTGCCTGCGGCGGCGGCGCCGACACCGCTCCGCCGGTGGCCTCGCTGGCCGTCAGCCTCGCCCGTCCGCAGGTGGCGCTCGGCAGCCCGGTGGAGATGACCTACCGGTTCACGGTGGCGGCCGATGCACCGCCCCTCGGCGAGCGGCGGGTGTTCGTCCACTTCCTCGACGCCGATGACGAGCTGATGTGGACCGACGACCACGAGCCACCGACGCCGACGACGGAGTGGACGCCAGGCCAGACGGTCGAGTACACGCGGACGATGTTCGTCGGCCGCTACCCGTATGTCGGCGCGGCCAAGGTCGTGGCCGGCCTCTACGCCCCCGGCAGCAACGAGCGGCTCAAGCTGTCCAACGAGGACCGCGGCGACCGGTCGTACAAGGTGGCCGACTTCGAGCTGTTGCCGCAGACCGAGAACATCTTCGTCGTCTTCAAGGACGGCTGGCACCCGACCGAGACGGTGGCCGACGGCGCCAGCCGCACGGAATGGCAGTGGATGAAGAAGGAAGCGACGCTGGCCTTCCGGAACCCGAAGCGCGACGTCACGCTCATCATCCAGGCCGACAACCCCGCCGCCGGCGCCAACGGCGCCCGCGAGATGAACGTCCTCATCGGCGACGAGCCGCTGGGGGTGGTGCCGCTGTCGGCGGCCGTGTCGGCCCCGGTCCAGAAGATCCCCATCAGCGCAGCTCAGCTCGGCGATGCCGATATGGTGGAGGTGCGCCTGGTGGTGGACAAGACCTTCGTCCCCGCCCTCGAGTCCGGCAATGCCGGCGGCGACACCCGCGAGCTCGGCGCGCGGGTGTTTCATGCGTTCGTGCAATAGGGGCGCAAAGGCACAGGGAAAAGGCAGAAGGCAGAAGGCAAAAGGCAAAAGGCAGAAGGCAAAAAGGCAGACTTGTCACAATGACTTGGAAGTCAGCGCGGTGAGCATCGCTCGGACAGATTGCGGCGCCGCGGCTCATGCCGCGACGGCCGGGCCGCGGTTGTGCCTTGTGCCTTTGGCCTTGTGCCTTTGCGCGCTGCTTCCTGCTCCAGCGTTCGCTGACATCCTCGTCTTCACCACCGGACGGACGATGTCGGTGGCGTCGAGCCGCGTGGACGGAGACAGGTTGCTGGTCACGTTGCGCGAGGGGGGCGAGGCCAGCTTCCCGCGGACGCTGGTGGCGCGCATCGACCCGGACGAGGTGCCCTATCCGGACCCGGCCGGGGAGGCCGCCGAAGCGGTGTCGGCCGAGGCCGTGGTGCCCGTGGCGGCGCCTGGCGTGGACGCGGCGGGCACTGGCGGGACGCCCGTTCGCGGACCTCATCGCGTCGGCCGCCAGCACCCACGGCGTGGACGTTCGCCTGGTGCACGCCGTTATCCAGGCCGAGTCCAACTACCAGCCCCGCGCGCGGTCGCGGAAGGGCGCCAAGGGCCTGATGCAGCTCATGCCCGCCACGGCCCGGCAGTACGCCGTCCGGGACCCGTACGACCCCGATCCAACATCGAGGCCGGCGTCAGGCACCTCAAGGACCTGTTGAGCCGGTTCGATCTGGGGCTGGCGCTTGCCGCCTACAACGCCGGCGAGGCCACGGTCCGGCGCTACGGCGGCGTCCCGCCGTTTGCGGAAACGCGCGGATACGTGTCGCGCATCCTCCGACAGGTCGGGCGCTGAGGCCGCGCTCGACTTTCTGCGCCGTCCCACGGTCTAACCCTTCAACCACGTGCCCCCGGTGGCCGCCGTCCCGCGCGGGACGGTTGGTTCCAGCGGCCTTTCCGTGTAACATCTTGAAGGGCAATCTCTTAACCCTCAGGTCGCCTGAGACGCGTATGCGAGCTGCAGCCCGAACCGCCCAGCCTCCGGCCGGGCTGACACGAGACCTCCTGCCGTGTGCATGAGCACGCGGCCCAACTGAGCGGCCCATGGAATTCCGCTGCCGCCTCGGCACCCCGTCGGGCGAGATCATCGAGGGCGTCTACATCGCCCAGAGCGAGGCTGCTCTTCGGCGCGAGCTGGAAGACAAGGGCATGCACGTCCTGTCGCTGCGCTCGCGCGGCGGGTTCGGCCTCTCGCCTGCCGGCGGCGCCACAAGATCGCGCGGCACGAGTTCCTCGTGTTCAACCAGGAACTGGCCACGCTGCTCAAGGCGGGCATGCCGCTGGTCCAGTCCCTGGACATCCTGCGGGTCCGGTTGACCAACCCCGTGTTCAAGGCCGTGCTCGACGACGTGCACGAGAAGGTGCGGGCGGGCACCGCGCTGTCGGACGCGTTCATGGCGCACGGCGAGCTGTTCCCGAGCGTCTACACCGCGTCGCTGATGGCGGGGGAGCGCTCGGGCAACCTCGATGCGGTGCTCCGGCGCTACGTGTCGTACTCGAAGGTCATCGACGCGGTGCGGTCGAAGACGATCTCGGCGCTGATCTATCCCGTGATCCTCATCATGCTCGCGCTGGTGCTGGTCGGGATCATCGTCATCAAGGTCGTGCCGACCTTTTCCGACTTCTACCTGAGCTTCGGCGCGCAGCTCCCCGTGTCCACCCGGATCATCGTCGCGGTGTCGGACGTGGTGCGGTCGCAGCTCTGGCTCATCCTGCTGGCGCTCGGCGGCGGCGGCCTGCTGTTCTACTCGTGGATCCGCCAGCCGGGCCAGAAGGCGCGGTTCGACCGCTTCGTGCTGCGCCTGCCGGGCATCGGCACGAGCATGCACAAGTTCGCCACCTCGCAGCTCTCGCGCACGCTGGCGACGCTGCTGGGCGGCGGTATTCCGCTCGTCAACGCGCTCGACATCGCGTCGCGTTCCACGGGCAATCGCTACATCGGCAGCGAGCTGGCGCTGGTGGCGCAGAAGGTGCGCGAGGGGCAGGGCTTCGCCACCACGCTGCTCGAGCGGCAGACCGTGCCCGACGTCGCCATCAAGATGATCGAGGTGGGGGAGTCAACGGGCGCCCTCCAGGAAATGCTCAACAGCCTCGCGGACTTCTACGACGAGGAGATTCAGACCGAGGTCGGCCGCTTCGTCACGTTGATCGAACCGGCCCTGCTGGTCATCATGGGCGTCGTGATCGCCGCGATCGTGCTGGCGCTCTACATGCCGCTCTTCCAGCTCACCTCGGTGCTCGGGAACCGCTGATGGACGTCACCAACCACCCGGACGCCGCCGACGAGCTCGACCCGGACACGCTCATCGAGGAGCCCGCCGAAGCCGCGGCGCTGGTCGCCGCGCGGTCCGCCGAGACCGAGCAGGCCCGGCGGCTGGCCGAGCGCTACCGGCTGGAGTTCCTCGACATGGCGGAGTTCCGGATCGACCAGGAGCTCTTCCGGTCGATCCCCGCCGACCTCATGCTGCGGTACGGGTTCGTCCCCAGCCGCCGCGAGGGCAAGGCCATCGTCATCGTGGTGTCGGACCCGACCGACCTGCCGATGATCGACGAGCTGAGCGTGCTGCTCGGGACGCCCATTCGCGTGATGGTGGGGGCGCCGTCGGCCATCGAGTCCATCCTGAAGAAGAGCGAGAGCTCGCAGCGCCTGCTCGACGAGGCGACCGAGGAGTTCCAGCCCGTGCTGCGCGAGGACGAGGCCGGCGACGAGAACCTGAGCCTCGAGCGCCTCACCAGCGACGACAGCCCGATCATCAAGCTGGTCCACCGGACGATCTTCACGGCCATCCAGCGGCGCGCCAGCGACATCCACATCGAGACGCAGGACGATGCGGTGCACGTGAGCTTACCGTGGACGGGGTGCTGCAGCCGGCGATGCGCCCGATCGCCAAGCGCTTCCACAGCTCGATCATCTCGCGCATCAGCGGTGATGGCCGAGCTCGACATCGCCGAGAAGCGCGTGCCGCAGGACGGCCGGTTCAAGCTCAAGGTGCCGGGGAAGACCATCGACTTCCGCGTGTCGATCATGCCGAGCGCGCACGGCGAGGACGCCGTCATCCGCATCCTCGACAAGCAGTCGATCAGCGAGCAGTTCACCGAACTGCGCCTGGAGATCCTGGCTTTCCGGAGCTCGAGCTGCGTCGCTTCCGCAGCTATATCCGCGAGCCCACGGCATGGTGCTGGTGACGGGCCCGACCGGCTCCGGCAAGACCACCACGCTGTATGCCGGACTGGCGGAGATCAAGTCCATCGAGGACAAGATCATCACGATCGAGGACCCGGTCGAGTACCAGTTGCGCGGCATCACGCAGATCCCGATCAACGAGAAGAAGGGGCTGACCTTCGCGCGCGGGCTGCGGTCCATCCTCCGCCACGACCCGGACAAGATCATGGTCGGCGAGATTCGCGACCCCGAGACCGCGCAGATCGCGATCCAGTCCGCGCTGACCGGTCACCTGGTCTTCACCACGGTCCACGCGAACAACGTGTTCGACGTCCTCGGCCGCTTCCTCAACATGGGCGTGGAGCCCTACCAGTTCATCTCGGCGCTCAACTGCGTGATGGCCCAGCGTCTGGTCCGGCGGATCTGCGAGTCGTGCCGGCGGGAGGTGCGCTACGAGACCGACCTGCTGATCGAGTCGGCCCTCGACCCGGCGCTGGCGCGCACGCACGTGTTCTACGAGGGGGCCGGCTGCATCGAATGCGGCGGGACCGGCTTCAAGGGCCGCATGGCGATCTGCGAGCTGCTCGACCTGACCGACCACATCCGCGAGATCATCCTGGACCGCCGCCCGATCTCCGAGGTGAAGCGCGCGGCCAAGGAGCAGGGCATGCGGTTCCTGCGGGAGTCGGCGGTCGAGCGCGTGATGGACGGCCTGACCACCCTGCGCGAAATCAACAAGGTGACCTTCGTCGAATGAGCCTGTTTCCCTGGATGCGGACGCCGCCGCCGGACGTCGCCGTGGAGATCGACCGCACGCACGTCAGCGCGGCGCGGATCGAACGGCGCGGCGGCCAGGCCGTGGTCGCCGCCCATGCCGTGGAGCCGCTGCCGGCCGGCGTCGTCACCCCGTCGATCGCGGCGGCCAACCTCGCCGACGGCGGCGCGGTGGGCGAGGCCGTGGCACGCGTGCTGCGGCAGGTCGGCGGACGGACGTCACGCGTGGCGCTCGTCGTGCCGGACACGGTCGCCAAGGTGTCACTCGTGCGGCTCGAGAAGGTGCCCGGCCGTCAGGAAGACCTGCGCGAGATCGTCCGCTGGCAGATGCGCAAGTCCGCGCCGTTCCCCGTCGAGCAGGCCGTGTTGAGTGTCAGCGCGGGCGCGCCGGTGGCCGACGGCGGGCGCGAGTTCGTCGTGGCGCTGGCCCGCGAAGACGTCGTGCGGCAGTACGAGCAGGCCTGCGCCATGGCCGGCGCACACGCGGGGCTGGTGGATCTGGCCACGTTCTCCGTGCTCAACAGCGTCATCGCGGGAGGCGGCGCGCCGGCCGGCGACTGGCTGCTGGTGCACGTGGCCGATAGCTACATCACGCTGGCCGTGTACGGGGCGAGCACCTGATTTTCTACCGGCACCGGTCTGACGAGTCCGAGGGCACGCTGGCCGACCTCACACACCAGACGGCGATGTACTACGAGGACCGGCTGCAGGGCGGCGGCATCGGCCGCGTCTGGCTGGCTGGCAGCGCGGCCCTGACCGGAGCCGACGACGTGCGACGGGAGCTGGAAGGGCGGTTGTCGGCCCAGGTGGACGTGGTGGATCCGCGCGCGGCCGCCGCGTTGACCGATCGCATTGCGGCGTCGCCCGACCTTGCCGACGTGCTGGCCCCGCTGGTCGGCGTGCTCAGCCACGAGAGGACGGCCGCCTAGCCATGCCGCGCGCCAACCTTTCCACGCGCCCGTTCTACAACGAGCGTCCGGTACGCGCGGTGCTGGGCCTGGTAGCCGCCGCGGTCGTGGCGCTGACCGCGTTCAACGCGGTGCAGGCGCTGCGGCTGCGATCGCGCGGCGCCGAGGTGCTCGAACAGGCCGAGCAGAACGAGCAGGAGGCGTCGCGCCTGCGGAGCGAAGCGGCCCAGATCCGGCGCACGATCAATCGCGACCAGTTGTCACGCGTGCAGGCGGCGGCCCTGGAGGCGAATCAGCTCATCGACCGGCGGGCGTTCTCGTGGACCGACCTGTTCAACCGGTTCGAAGCCACCTTGCCGGCGGACGTGCGCATCGCCTCGGTGACGCCGCAGGTGGACGGCACTGGCCGCATGCTGGTGGCGGTGACCGTCGTGTCGCGGCGCGTGGAGGACCTCGACGGGTTCATCGACGCGCTCGAGAAGACGGGCGCGTTTCGCGACGTGCTGTCCCGGCAGGAAGAGGCCCAGGAGGACGGGACGCTGCGGTCGATCATCCAGGGCTACTACCAGGCTGCCGCCGCCGACGCGACCGCGGCGTCCGGAGACGCCGGTGCGCCAGGGGAACCGCCGACCGTGGCCGCCCGGGCCGGAGGGGCGCCATGAAGGCGCTCTTCGGCATGGCCGAATCGGTGCCGCTGTCGCGCGTCACCAGCGACTACCGCTCGTGGATCGTCGTCCTGGGCGTGGCGCTCGCGGCGAATCTCGCCGTCCTCGTGTTCGTCATCGTCCCGATGTTCTCCGCCGCCGACGCCGCCGATCAGCGGGCGGCTGCCGCGACCGAGTCGCTGGCGGCGGCGCGTGCCGAACTGGCCGCGGCGGAGCAGACGCGCGACGGGTCGGCGCAGGCCGCCAAGGATCTCGAGCGGTTCTATCAGGAGGTGCTGCCGGCGGACGTGGCCTCCGCGCGCCGGGTGACGCACCTGAAACTCAGCCAGATGGCACGCGAGCACGACGTCGCGTTCCAGCGCAGTTCGGCGTCGCCGGAGGAGATTCGGGAGTCGGCGCTCCGACGGCTGCGGGTCACCTACGCACTCGTCGGTGACTACGAGGACGTGCGGGCGCTGATCTTCGACATCGAGACCGCGCCAGACTTCCTGGTCATCGACAACGTCTTTCTCGCAGAGGGTTCCGAACCCCGCGGACCGTTGACGCTCACGCTGGACCTGTCCACCTACTACCTGGCGACGCCGAATGCCCCGTGATCGACGGACGCTGCTGCTGGGCGCGCTCGTGGCCGTCGCCGTCGGCGCCCTCGCCTGGTTCTGGCTGCGGACGCCGGCGCCGGATGCGGCAGCGGGCGCACCGCGGTCGGCCCGCCGCGCGCAGGCGGGCAGCGAGGCGCCGCTGCCGGAGGCTGAGACGGTGCGCCTGGCGCGCCTGACCGAGCCGCGGGACGAGCCGCCGCCGAGCGCGCGCAACCCGTTCCAGTTCGGGAGCCGCGCCGCTGCGGCACCGGTGCAGTCGGATGCGACGGCGCCTCCGCCGCCGATGACGTTCACGCCGGTCGAACCGGCGGCGCCCAGCGGGCCGCCTCCGCCGCCGCCGATTCCGCTGAAGTTCATCGGCGTCGTGCAGAAGGCGGACGGGACGGCCCTGGCGGTGCTGGTGCCCACGCAGGGCGAGGGCTCGCCGCCGCTGCACGGGAAGGAGGGCGATATCATCGACGGCCGGTATCGCATCCTCAAGATCGGCACCGAGTCGATCGAACTGTCGTACGCGGACGGCCGCGGGCGGCAGACGATTCGACTGACGGGGGAATAACACGGAATTCAGAATTCAGAATTTGGAATTCAGAAGGCAAAAGGCAAAAGGCAGAACGCAGAAGGTTCGAAAGCAACTGGGTCGAAGGCAGCAGGTTCGAAGGCAGCAGGCACACTGAAGCCGATGCATGGGCTGAAGGAAGAATGAGAGCGGCATGATCTCGAGACTGGCACTGCGCGCGATCGGGGTAGGGGGGCTGGCCCTCGTCCTGGCTGGCTGCGCCACCGGACGCGCGTTCACGCGCGGGCAGGAGGCGGCACGGGCCGGGGACTGGGACTCGGCGGTCGGGTTCTATCGCCAGGCCCTGCAGAGCGATCCCGATCGGCCCGACTACAAGATCGCGCTCGAGCGGGCGATGATCGCGGCCGCCCAGATGTACGTGGCGCGGGCGCGCGAACTCGACGCCGCGAATCAGCCGGAGGAAGCGCTCCGCGCCTATCGCCGCGCGCTGGAGTTCGAGCCGGCCAACCGGCCGATTGCCCAGCGTGCGGCCGAGATCGAGCGGATGCTGCGGGACCGGCTCGAGGCAGCCGCCCCTCGGCCCGAGATCGAGCGGATGCGCGAGGAAGCGCGGCGCCGGTCCGCGGAGCCCATCCTCAATCCGGCCAGCCGCGAACTGCTGGACCTGCGCTTCACCAACGCCAGCATCCGCGACGTGCTGGATTTCATCGGCAACGCCACCGGCATCAACATCACCTACGACCGGGACTTCCAGGACCGCTCGATCACGCTCAACCTGCAGGGCGTGACGCTGGAGCAGGCGCTCCAGCAGATCATGATCGCCAATCAGCTCTTCTACAAGGTGCTCAACGAGCGGACCATCATCGTCGCCGCCGACACCACGCAGAAGCGCACGCAGTACGAAGAGCAGGTCATCCGGACGTTCTTCCTGTCGCACGCCGACGCCACGGAGATCTCGCAGCTCCTCACCGGCATCGTGCGGGTGGCCGGCGTGGCCATCCAGCCCACCATCGTCGCCAACAAGACCACCAACACGATCACGGTGCGCGCCACGGCGTCGGTCGTCCAGATCGTCGAGCGGATGATCGCGGCCAACGACAAGCCGCGGGCGGAGGTCGTCGTCGACGTGCAGATCCTCGAGGTGAACCGCGAGCGCGCCAAGCAGTACGGGCTCAACCTGAGCGAGTACGCCGTCGGCGGCATCTTCTCGCCGGAGACCTCGCCCGGATCCGACAGCACGGCGCCCGGTGGCGTCGGATCGCCGCCTCCGTTCAACCTCAACACCATCTCCACCGGCGTCAGCACCGCGGACTTCTACCTCGCCGTGCCGGCCGCGGTGATGCGGTTCCTCGAGACGGACTCGCAGACCCGCACGCTGGCCAAGCCGCAGCTGCGCGGCGCGGAAGGGCAGAAGCTGACGTTGAACCTCGGCGAGGACGTGCCTGTCCCCAGCACGACGTTCACGCCGATCGCCGGCGGTGGCGCCGCGAGCCAGCCGCTCACCTCGTTCGCTTACCGCACGGTCGGCGTCATCGTGGAGATGACCCCTCGCGTCACCTACGAAGGCGAGATCATCCTGGACCTGTCGGTCGAGAGCAGCGCACGCGGCCAGGACACGAACATCGCGGGCCAGAACCTCCCGTCGTTCCTCTCGCGCAAGGTCGTGACGCGGCTCAGGCTGCGCGACGGCGAGGCCAACCTGCTGGCGGGTCTGCTGCGCGAAGACGAGCGGCGCTCTCTCCGGGGCTTCCCGGGGATCCTCCGGCTGCCGGTGGTCAAGCAGCTCTTCTCGGCCACCGACGACTCCATCCGCAGCTCGGACATCGTGATGCTGCTGACCCCGCGCATCATCCGGACCCACGAGCTGTCGACGACGGACCTGAGCCCGATCTACGTGGGCACGCAGAGCAACATGTCGATTGGCGGGCCGCCGCCCATCATCAACGTCGGTGGCGGTGAACCGCCGCCGGACGCAGCCGCCGCGCCCGCCACGCCGGAGGCGCCTCGCCCGCAGCCGCTGCCGCCGGGCACCCCGACGCCCGTGCTGCCCCCGGGCTCGCAGGGCATCACGCCACAGCTGCCGCCGGGCTCGTCGCCCATTCCGGGCACGACGGGCGTCCAGCAGCCGCAGGCGGCGCCCACGGGCGGGGTGACGGTCTTCGCGCCCGTCGAACCCACGCCCGATCCCCGCGGCGCCCGCGACACCGCCGGCCAACCCGTTCGGCACGCCAGTGCCGCCGCCAGCGCCACCGCCAGCCGGTGCGGCGCCGGCGCCCGATGCCCCAGCGGCGCCCGCCGCCGCCGGTGTCACGCGCGTGTCCGTCACTCCGCCGAGCGAGATGCGTGGGCAGCGGACCCTACACCGTGCCGATTTCCATCGCGGATGCGTCCGGCTCACCGCCGTCACCATCTCCATCACGTTCAACCCGCGCTGCTGCGCGTGCGCAGCGTGTCGGAAGGCACGTTCATGCGCCAGGGGGATCCACCGACATTCACGCAGCAGGTGGATGCCGCGGCCGGGCGCGTGGACATCGCGATCGTGCGCGCTGGCGACCAGGGAGCGTCGACGGGCGGTCTGCTCGCCGCCATCCTCTTCGAGCCTGTGGCGGCCGGCACGGCCACGCTTGGTGTGAGCGGCTCCGGCGCCACCGTCGGCGGCGGACGGCCGCGCTCCAGTTCGCGCCGGCGGGTGTGGTAATACGGTGATGATGCGCAGGCTCCGTTCCGCGCGCGGCTACTCCTTCGTCGAGCTCCTCGTGGTGACGACCATCGTCCTCATCCTGGCCTCGGCGGTGCAGCGCTCGCGCGCGTGACGATTCAGCGGCAGAAGGAAGCGGAGCTGCGGCGCGTGCTGCGCGAGATGCGCGACGCGATCGACAAGTTCAAGGACGCGGCGGACCAGGGGATGATCCCGACCACCGAGCTCAAGGCCAACAGCGAAGGTTATCCGCCGGACCTGGACACGCTCGTCGAGGGCGTGTCGGTGGCCAACGACGCGTCGGGCCGCAAGCTGCGTTTCCTCCGTAAGGTGCCCATGGACCCGGTGACAGGCGACGCGGACTGGGGCAAGCGCGCCTATCAGGACAAGCCCGACTCCACGAGCTGGGGCGGCCAGAACGTCTTCGACGTCTACTCGCTCGCCGACGGCACCGCCCTCGACGGCTCGAAGTATCGGGACTGGTGATGGGGATAGAGGGAGAGTGCAGGGTGACTCGTGCCGGGTGCCGAGTGCGGGTGCCCGGTGCGGCGCGCGGGGGGCGGGTGCAGGGCGCGACGGACGGGGGCAATCCGTGCGCACCGTTGCACGCGGCGTCCACGGGCGGCCACCACTCGTGGTACGAGCGCGGGTTCACGATGATCGAGCTGCTCATCGTGATCTCGATCATCGTGATCCTTGCCAGCCTCGGGATGGTGCAGTACCGCAACAGCGTCATCCGCGCACGGGAAGCGGTGCTCAAGGAAGACCTCTTCCGCATGCGCGACGCCATCGACCAGTACTACGCCGACAAGAACAAGTACCCCTCGTCGCTCGACGACCTCGTGTCCGACGGCTACCTGCGGGAGCTGCCCGTGGACCCCTTCACGCAGTCCAAGGACACCTGGCAGACCGTGAACGCTGAACCCAACGCCAGCGACACGACCGCCATTCCGGGCATCTACGACGTCAAGAGCGGCGCCACCGCCACCGCGCTGGACGGCACGATCTACTCGGAGTGGGATTGAGGGGACTTGGGGCGTGGGGCTTGGGGCTTGGGGCGGGCCTGAAGGCTTGTGGGCTTGAAGACCTGCAGGCCTGAGCTCGACGCGCACCGGTCGGCGCGAGCGTTGGCCTCATCGGCGAATCAGCCAGATCCTCTAGCGCGTCGATGGGACACACGGCCACGCCTCCGGCGTTCTCTCCGGCCTTCGTGCCCTTCGTGGGGCGCCGAAGTAGCCCCTCCGTGTCCATCGTGAGTCCCTTGGGGCCTGGGACTTGGGGCGTGGGGCGTGGGCGGTGGGGCAGAAGGCTTGTGGGCCTGAGGACTTGGAGGCTTGAGTTCGAGAGCAGTACCGGTCGGCGCGAGCGGTGGCCTCATCGACGAGTCAGCCAGATCCTCTAGCGCGTCGACGGGACCCCCGGCCACGCCTCCAGCGTTCTCTCTGGTCTCCGTGCCCTTCGTGGGATACCGAAGTCTCCCCTTCGTGCCCGTCGTGAGTCCTTCGTGCCCTCCGTGGGACAGCGAAGCCACCTCTTTCGTGCCCTTCGTGAGTCCTTCGTGCCCGTCGTGACCCCTGCCTGCCCTTCGTGATCTTCGTGGGACAGCGAAGCCACCCCCTTCGTGCCCTTCGTGGTTACGGGTTGACCCGAATCTGCACCTGCGCGAAGCCGCTGTTGCCGGCTGTGGTGCGGACGCTGACGGTGGCGATGTAGTTTCCGGGCGCGGTGTAGCGGTGGTTGATCTGCCCGCCCGTGGTGATGGCGCCCTGGCCATCGCCGAAGTTCCAGTCGTAGGAGGACACCGCGGTCGTCGAGCCCAGCCCGCCGGCTGTGGCGGTGAAGTTCACGAGGCCCTGCTGCAGGGCGTTGCTGATGGACACGGGGTTGGGCGTCGCGGTGACGGTGACCGGGATCGTGGCCTGGTCGGTCACGCTCACGACGATCGTCGTGTCGCCGCTGATACCCTGCGTGTCGGTCGCGGTGGCCGTGATCGTGTAGACGCCGGCGCGCGGGAAGGTGTGGGCCACGGGCGTGGCGCCCGAGACGGCGCCGAGGCGCGTGGTTGACGTGCCGTCGCCCCAGTTGATCACGACGTCGCGGAGCGGGTTGATCCCGTCGCCGGTCACGGGCGTGACGGTGAAGGTCGCCGGAATCCCGGCCTCGATGGCCGTTGTCGGTGCCGCGAGCGTGACGGCGGGTGAGGAGGCCGAGACCTCGACGGTGGCCGTCTGGCCGCCCGCATTGGCCGTGACGGTGGCCGAACGCGGCGCGGTCAGCGTGGTGTGAGCCTCACCCTGCGCATCGGTGATGGCCTGTCCGGAGGAAAGTTGTCCCGCCGAGGTCGTGAAGGTGACGGGCACGCCCTGGAGGGGGTTACCCGACGCGTCGAGGACGGTGGCGACGATTTCGGACGTGCCCCCGGCTGCGGGCACGGTCTGCGGGTTCGCACGCACGACGATCGTGGCCGCGGCCGCCCCACCAACCAGAATCTCGAGTGTATCGGCGCGCGACGCGCCCGAGAACGCGCCCACCACGGCCGTACCCGACTGCGTGCTTGCCACGAACTTGACAGTGGCCTTCCCGCCGTTGGTCCGCGCCTCGGTGGGCTGGATGTTGCCGAAGGATGAGGTGAAGGTGACCACCGTGCCGTTCTGCACGGGGGTGCCCGCCGATTCGGTCACCGACGCCGTGATATCGGCAGTCCCATTGACCGGTACGACCGTCGTACTGACTGTGAGCGTAATCGTGGATTCGGTGGGGGCGAGCAGCGGCACCTTGTCGCAGGCGGACGAGGTAAGCAGGGCCGCGACGAGCGCCAGGAACGGCAGACGGGAACGTGACACGAGCAGGACCAATAAGGATAATAGGCGCATGGGGTTAGCGGGTCAAGACAGCCGCGCTGACCAACGCGGGTACGCGATGGCGGCCCTGCTGGTGGGCATGAGCGTGATGTCCGTCATGATGGCGGCCGCGCTGCCCGTCTGGAGCCACGCGTCGCGCCGCGAGAAGGAAGAAGAGCTGATCTGGCGCGGGGAGCAGTACCGGCGCGCCATCATGCTGTTCCAGCGCAAGTACGCGAACACCTTCCCGCCCACCATCGACGTGCTCGTCGAGCAGCGGTTCCTGCGCAAGAAGTACAAGGACCCGATCACCGACGACGAGTTCCAGATCATTCCCGTGGGTGCCGCGGCGCCTGGCATGCCGGGCGGCTTCGGCGGCCAGCCGACGCCCGGCGGACCCTCGCCCACCAATTCCGGGTTCGGTACGCCCGGAGCCACCGGCGGTACGGGCGGATTCGGTGCCGGTGCCGCCGGCGGCGGATTCGGCACGCCGACCGCGCCTGGCGGCGGTGGCGGCTTCGCGGCGGGCGGGGGGCTGCAGACCTCGGGCGCGCCGTCCGGTTTCTCGCAGATGACCCCGGGCACGCAACCCGCGATGGGCATCCAGGGTGTCACGTCCAAGAGCAAGGACGCGTCCATCAAGATCTACAACGGCATGGACCACTACAACCAGTGGGCCTTCGTGTATCTCGCCACCTCTGGGCAGGCGGGCTTCGGCGGCGCGCAGATGCAGCGGCCCGGCATGACGAACCCGAACCAGCAGGGGAACCCGTTCGCCAATCCCACCGGCGGTTTCGGCAGCCCTCCAGGCGGCGGATTCGGCCAGCCCCCGGGTGGCGGCTTCGGGCAGCCGGGCGGTGGATTCGGGCAACCCCCGCCCGCCGGCCCGGGCGGCTTCGGATCGGGAAGCGGGTTCGGCTCGCCCGGGTCGGTGGGGCAACCCACCATGCCCCCGGTGCCCGGCGGCTTCGGCCAACCCGGCGGCTTTGGCGTGCCGGTCCAGCCGGGGACGCCGCCGTCCTCCGGCATCTTCACACCCGCGGTGCCCGGACCGACGGGTCAGTCGGACGGGCCGGTCGGCGGTTGATCCCACAGTAGGTAGAGACGCCGCCGGCTGCGTGCCGGCCGTCCCGGTGCATCGGCCCGATTGTCCTTGTGTCCCCCGGCCGCGCGGTTTACGGTGAGGGGCAGGGAGGAGCCAATGCACATCGACATCCGGGGCCACCTCAAGGCAACCGACGCCATCCGCGGCCACATCGAGCGCCGCGTGCAGACAGCGGTTGGGCGCTTCAGCCATCGCGTGCGCACCATCACCATCTGGCTCGAAGACATCAACGGCCCCGGCCACGGCGGGCCCGACAAGGCCTGTCAGATTGCGGTCGTGCTCGACAGCCCTCGTCGCAATCCGGTCGTGGTGGAAGAAGTGCACGCGGATCTCTATTCCGCCGTCACGCGCGCGGCCGAGCGCACGTCGCTGGCCGTCCGCCGGGAACTGGACCGCCTGCGTCACCCGCGCGACAGATCGTCGGCGACCGCGTCGTGAAGCGCCGGCCGGACGCGCGCCATCGCGTCGCCGTCGCGTGAGGGGTGCACGCGGTTCGACAGGAACACCACGTACACGTCCCGTTCGCGGTCGATCCACAGTGACGTACCGGTGAAACCGGTGTGCCCGGCCGCGGTGGGGGACATGCGCGTCCCGCACGACGAGGTCGGCAGCGCCGTGTCCCACCCGAGCGCGCGCGAACTGCCAGGCACCTCGCCCCGCCGCATGAACGCCGCGACGACGGGCGAGCGTGCGGCGTCGGCCATCCACCAGCGTGCCGCGAGGCCGACGGCCGCGGCCGTGCCGAAGAGCCCGGCATGCCCGGCGACGCCGCCCAGTGCCGCGGCGTTCTCGTCGTGGACCTCGCCGACGAGGGTGCGGCCACGCCACGGGTCGGCTTCGGTCGGGGCCGTGCGCGCGAGCCAGCCCTCCGGCGGCAGGTAGCGCATCGCCACGCCCGTTCCCAGCGCGGACGTGCGCCACGCGTCGAACTGCGCGTCGAGCGTGCCGCCGCCTGCTCGCTCCAGGATCAGGCCGAGGAGGATGAACCCCGCATCCGAGTAGACGCTCTGCGTGCCCGGCGGGTAGATCAGCGCCTCCTGCGCGATGGCGCGTTCGTAGGCGGCGCGGCCCCGGTGCGCCATGAACCAGGGCCGATGGGCGGGCAGGCCGGACGCGTGCTCGAGCAGATGACGGATCGTGACCGCCTTGCGATCCGGACCGGACCAGCCCTCGCTCCAGGTGGACACCGGCGCGTCGAGGGAGAGGAGGCGCGCCGACACCTGCTGCGCGGCGATGGCCGATGTGGCCAGAACCTTCGTGAGTGAGGCCAGGTCGTAGATCGTGCTCGCCGACACAGGGCTGGCACCCTCGTCGTAGGTGAGAGCCCCGCGCGCGAGCGTGGCCACGGGACCCGCGCTCGTCCCGACCTCCACCACGGCGCCCGGGAACACGCGTTCGGTGATCGCGTCATCGAGGACGCGCGTCGCGGCGTCGAACGTCATGACGCGTGGCTGGCCGGCCGGATGGCGGCCGCTGCGAACGCCACGCCAACGGTGGCCACCGCGCCGATGAGGACGTACCAGGTGAAGGCGACGGATGTGGCGCCCCAGACGACGGCCATCACCGCCAGTCCGGCCACCATCCCCGCAAAGGCATCGCGCTCGCGGATGGAGGGGGCCAGCGTGCCCAGGAGAAACGCACCGAGCACCGGGCCCGACCCGAGCGACAGCACGGAGAGTCCCGCATCCAGCACCGACCGCGCCATGAACTGCGCGGCCAGTGCCACGAGCAGCTGCACGATGCCCCAGGCGACCGTCGCCAGCTTCGACAGCCGCATCCGCGTCGCCTCGTCGGCATCGGGGTTCACGTAGGGCAGGTAGAAGTCGGTGATCGTGGTGGACGCCATGGCGTTGAGCGAGGGCGAGAGGGCGGCGGCGACAATGGCGGCCACGATGAAGCCGGCGACGCCAGATGGCAGGACGCTCACGACGAAGACCGGCAGAATCTCGTCCGTGCGCGACAGCGTCTGCGGCAGCGGCGCCTGCAGGTAGTAGGCGTAGAGCATGACGCCGATGAGGAGGAACAGGATGAACTGCGCGAAGACGATGAAGCCGCTCAGGACGAGGCCGGCGGAGGCCTCGCGCGCGCTGCGGGCCGACAGCAGGCGCTGCACCAGGAACTGATCCGTGCCGTGCGTCGACAGCGTCAGCGCGATGCCGCCCACGACGCCGGCCCAGAGCGTGTAGGGGCGCGCCAGGTCGAACGACGGATCGATCACGGTGAACCGGCCGGCCTCGCGCCCCGCGCGCATCACCGCCTCCCATCCGTCCACCGCACCCAGCAGCCCCCACGCGATGACGCCGGCGCCGGCAATATAGACGAACATCTGCACCACGTCGGTCCAGATCACCGCCGACACGCCTCCGCGCATCGTGTAGACGATCATGGCGGCGCCCAGCATGACCACCACGAGGCTGACGGGCAGCTGCGTGACGACAGCGATGACGAGGGCCGTGGTGAAGAGCCGGATGCCGTCGGCCAGCGATCGCGTGATCAGGAAGATCACGGCCGAGACCGTCTTGACACGTGGGCCGAAGCGTCGCTGCAACAGCTGACATGAGGCAGTACAGCTCCCCGCGGAAGTAGGCGGGAATGAACAGGACGCTGACCAGGAGCCGCCCGATGATGCACTCCCGCCGCCAGCTGCAGGAACGTCATGTTGCCTGCATAGGCCGTGGCCGGGATCCCGATGAAGGTCAGCGTGCTCGTTTCGGTGGCGACGATCGTGAAGCAGATCGCCCACCACGGCACGCTGCGATCGGTGAGGAAGTAGTCGCGCGTGGTGTGCTGGAAGCGTGCGAACCACGACCCGAACGCCGTGATCGCGACCAGGTAGGCGCCGATGACGGCGTAGTCGAGCGCGGAGAGGGACATCACCCGCGCACCGGCGTCACTGCGGAGCCGGCGGTGCCGAAGGCCGCCCGCCCGAGGTCCGCAAGCGTGGCAGCGGTGTGGGGCGGCGTGGTGAGCGAGTCGTAGGAGAACAGGACCACCGGCTGCGCCGAGCCGGCGGGTGGTGGCCACGAAGCGGACGATCTCGGCCGAGGACAAGCGGTAGGCGCCGATGCCGCCCAGACTGGACGGCCCGACGAAGTCGCGGGCCATGGTCACCTGCTCGGCGAAGAGGGCGGCGTCCTGCGTGTAGGCCATCGGACAGAGGACGTCGATGAGCGACTGGTCCAGCCACAGGCGCCAGTCCTGCAGGCGCCGGTCCAGCGCTTCACGGGCATCGGGAATGACGGCCGCGCTCAGGAGAATCGACGGGCGCGCGCTCCGGGCCGCGGTCTGGCACCTGCATGACCAGCGACGTCAGGCGGGAGCGGCGAAGGCGGCCCAGCGATCGAGGAAGAGGTTGGGATAGGCGAACGGATCGAAGGCGCTCTCGTTGCGCCGCCCGTGCCCGCTCCTCGGCCGTGAGCTGCGGGAGGATGGCGTCCTTGAACTGGGCGAGGCGCGCCGCGGCTGTAGTCGTAGTCGCTCGGGAACCGCACGTAGTCGAGATGGATGCCGTCCAGCGCGTAGCGGGTGGCCATCTCCTTCACCACCGCCGCCACGTGCGCGGCCCGGCCGGATGCAGCGGTGAGGCGCACAGCCCTTCGACCTCGGTCCGGTGCGCGCGGCTCCAGCGGGCCAGCTGCCCCACGTACCCGGGCTGCGCGTATCGACGGCGCGCAGATCCGGCGCAAGGTCTCGCGGCACCATCAGCCACTCGGGGTTCTTGTAGACGACGTGATCCCGGGACGAGGGAAGGGTGACGGCGCTGGAGATCAGGTTGACCGCGACCCACGCGTGGACGCGGATGCCGGCCGCATGTGCGGCCGCAATCGTGACCCCGAGCGGATCGAAATCGGGCTGACTGGCCAGCTCGCTCGCGCGGAGGCTCCAGCGCGCTGGTGTAATACGCATCACCCCGGCCGCGCACCTATACCAGCAGGGTGTTGAAGCCGCCGGCGCGGGCCGACTCCACCATCTGCGCGATCGCGTCCGGCGAGGTGAGCCAGCCGCGTCACCCACAGCGCACGCACATCGTCGGTCTGTGCCGCGGCAGGCACGACGGCGGTGGGGGCCAGGGCCGCCAGCGCCAGGACGGACGCGAGGACCGCCCGGACACGCGCGGCATGCAGTAGGGAGGGGAGCCAGCGCACGGACAACCCAAGCACTGTAGCCAAGCAGTGCCGCGGCGTCAACGGATGGTCGCCACCGCGACGCCTGCCCGCGCCCGGGCCGTCGTAAGCTAGGACGAATGCACGTGCTGGGAATCGATGCCGGCGGCAGCAAGACGGTGGCGCTGCTGGCGACGGGCGAGGGGCGGATCGTGGAGGAGGAGCGGGCGGGCGGCGCCAACCTCCGCACCCACGGCGAGCTCGTCGTCGAAAAGACCCTTCACGAGGTGATCGAACGCATCACGAGCCGGCTGACGGATCCGCCGGCGGCGGTCTGTCTCGGGATCGCGGGCGTCGATCGGGCCGACGACGCGGCGACGATCCGCGGGGTGATGCGGCGCCTGGGCTTCCGGGACCACACGCTCATCGTGAACGACGCGCTCATTGCGCTGGTGGCCGGTGCGGGGCAGCCGACCGGCCTGGTGCTGGTCGCGGGCACGGGCTCGATTGCCTACGGAGTCAACGCGTCCGGGGCGGCCGCCCGCTCCGGGGGGTGGGGACCGGTGCTGGCAGACGAGGGGTCGGGCTACTGGATTGGCCGGCGTGCGCTGGTGTCCATCATGCGGCAGGCGGACGGCCGCGGCCCCCGCACGGCGCTGACCGCCATGGTGCTCCGGCAGCTGGGGCTGTCGCGCGCGGACGACCTCGTGCAGGAAATCTACGAGGGCGCCGAGCGCCGGCAACTCGTGGCGACACTGGGCCCGCTCGTCGACCAGGCGCGCGCCGATGGCGATGTCGTCGCGGCCGAGATTCTGCGGGACGCCTCCGTGGAACTGGCCGGGGCCGCCCAGTCCGTCATCACCCGCCTGCAGATGCGCGGCGACGTGTTCTCCACGTTCCTGTCCGGCGGCGTGTTCAAGTCCATGCCCTGGCTGGCGGCCGATGTCGCCGGCCGACTCACGGAAGTGGCCCCTCGCGCGGCCTGCGCGCTGCTGACGGCGGAGCCGGCGGCGGGC
Organism: Vicinamibacterales bacterium; assembly: GCA_041394685.1. Lineage (GTDB taxonomy): Bacteria > Acidobacteriota > Vicinamibacteria > Vicinamibacterales > UBA2999 > VFZN01. The sequence continues at coordinate 32,277 of JAWKHU010000040.1, read as the reverse complement.
GCCGTCACGCTGGCCCTGGCCGAGGCCGCCGGCACCGCGCGCGTGCCCACCTATCAGGAGAGCGATTCCCCATCGTGACCGTTGACTCGCATGCCGATGCTCCCGCCGTGGCCGCCGCGCTCGCCTCGCGCGTGCTGGACGCCGTGGCGCGCCGCCCGTCGCTCGTACTGGGCCTGCCGACCGGCCGGACGCCGAAGCTCCTGTACGCAGAACTGCGGCGCCGCAGCGCCGGCGGGGCCGCAGACTGGTCCGCCGTGCGGACCTTCAACCTCGACGAGTTCGTCGGCCTCATCTCCGGCGAGGAGGGCAGCTATCGCGACTACATGGAGCGGGAGCTGTTCTCGGCTGTCGGGATCCCGCCCGCCCACGCCGGGTTCCTGAACGGCGGGGCGCCCGATCTCGACGCGGAGTGCGACCGCTACGAGCGGGCGATTGCGGAGGCGGGCGGCATGGACCTCCTGATCCTGGGCATCGGGGCCAACGGCCACGTGGGGTTCAACGAGCCGGCAGACGCGCTGCACGCACGCACGCACCGGGCGAGCCTCGCCGCGGCGACGCGCGCGTCGAATGCCTACCTGTTCGGCGGCGACGCGCAGCGGGTTCCGGCGGAGGCGCTGTCGATGGGCATGGCGACGATCCTGCGCGCGCGCGCGATCGTGCTCCTGGCCACGGGCCCGGAGAAGCGTGCGGCCGTGACCGCGATGGTGCGCGGCCCGATCCGGACGTCGCTGCCGGCGTCCTTCCTCCAGCTGCACCCGGACGTGACGGTGATGGTGGATCGGGCGGCTAGCCCTGAATGAGGGCGCGCAGGCGGGGCTCGATGTCCTCGCCGATGGCCTCGCGGACGCGGTCCTCGGAACGGCGGAGGCGGGAGAGCGCCTTCGGGTAGGAGAGGCCCGTCTTGTACATCACGATGGCGGCCTTGACGTTCCAGTGCGCGCGCTTCAGGAGCTTCTCCGCGACCTCGGCATCCATGCCGGCCACGACGCTCAGGATGCGGCGTGCGCGGTCGCGCAGCTTCTCGGAGCCGATCTGCACGTCCACCATGAGGTTCCCGTAGGTCTTGCCGACGAGGATCATGGCGCCGGTGGTCAGCATGTTGAGCACCAGCTTGGTGGCGGTGCCCGCCTTCAGGCGCGTCGAGCCCGCAATCACTTCCGGACCGACGGCAGGTGCGATGGTGAGGTCCACGAAGGTCTGCAACTCGGTGCCCGGATCGCAGGTGACGAACACCACGCGTGACCCCGCCTGGCGGCCGCGGGTGAGTGCGCCGCGGACGAACGGGGTCATCCCGCTGGCCGAAACACCGACGACGACGTCGCGCTTGGTGGGGGAGAGACGGTTGACCGACCGCGCCCCTTCCTCGTAGTTGTCCTCCGCCCCTTCCTTGGCGCGGAAGATGGCGGCCTTGCCGCCGGCCATGATGGCCTGCACCAGCAGCGGATCGGTCCCGAAGGTGGGCGGCATCTCGGCCGACTCGAGCACGCCGAGGCGGCCGCTCGTGCCGGCGCCCACGAAGACCACGCGCCCGCCCTTGCGGAGGGCCTTGGCGATGAGGTCGGCGCCGACCGCGATGCGATCACGCTCGCGCTGCACGGCCGCGAGCGCCTTGCGATCCTCGGCCAGCATCAGGTCGACGATACCGGTAGCGGGCAGCTTGTCGATGTTGAGGGAGGCGGGGTTGATCGCCTCGGTGGGCAGCGACTGCCACTTGGACCGAATGGGCGTCGTTCGGATGCTGCGAGCCAAACCCTGATGCTAGTCCCGCCTCCGTCGGGTGTCAATCCGGCAGCGCGTGCGGCGCAGGGGCGAACGTGGCGCACGCGGCCGCCCGTGCGGACGGGGTAAGCTTGCAGGGTGGACGATGGACGCCTGATCGACAGCTTCCTGCTGCACCTGAGCGCGGAGCGCCGCCTGTCGTCCCACACGGTCGACGCGTACGCGGTCGATGTCCGCCACCTGGCAGACTTCAGTGCCGCACAGGGAAGACGGCTGGCGGGCCTCGGGCGGGCAGACCTCGAGGCCTTCGTGCGGACGCTCATGGCGGACGGACGCGCCGCGCGATCGGTGGCTCGGACCGTCGCTGCCATTCGCACCTTCTACCGCTACATGGTCGTCAACGGCGGCCTCGAGCACAGCCCGGCTGCGGACGTGCGTGCGCCGCGTGCAATCAAGACCCTGCCCACGTCGCTGAGCGCGGCCGAGGTCGAGCGCCTGCTGGCGGCCCCGGACGTGACGACGCTGCGCGGACTGCGCGACCGCGCCATGATCGAGCTCCTGTACGCCACCGGCTTACGCGTGTCGGAGCTCGTCGCGCTGGGACTGTCGCACGTCAACCTCGACGAAGGCGTGCTCACGACGATGGGGAAGGGGCGCAAGGAGCGCGTCGTGCCGATCGGCGACGAAGCGGCGCGGTGGGTGGGTCGCTACCTGCGCGAGGCGCGGCCCGTGCTGGCCGCCCGACGGCCGTCGACCCGCCTGTTCGTCAACGCGCGCGGCGGCGGCGCCATCACACGCGTGGGCTTCTGGAAGCTCCTGCGCGCCTACGCCGTGCCCCTCGGCCTCGCCGATCGGCTGAGCCCGCATGTCGTGCGGCACTCGTTCGCCACGCACCTGCTCGAGCACGGCGCCGATCTCCGTGCGATCCAGGTGATGCTGGGCCACGCGGACCTGTCCACCACCCAGATCTACACGCACGTGCTCGATGCCCGGCTGCGCACGCTGTATGATCGCCACCACCCCCGCCGGTGACCCGTTCGATTCGCCTCGCCCTCCTTGCCGTCCTGCTGGTGGCCGTGGCGCTGGCCGCCGCCGTGCCCTTCCTGCTGCCGCTGCCGGCGCGTGCCACGCCGCCGCCGGCGTGGACACCGGACGGCCTGACGGTCCGCGGCGGGTACCACGTGCACTCGGCGGTGTCCGATGGGACCGGCCCGCCGGACGCGATTGCCGACGCTGCCGCTCGCGCGGGACTGCAGTTCGTCATCCTGACGGACCACGGCGACAACACGAGACCGCCGGCTGCGCCGCGCTACCGATCCGGCGTCCTGCTCGTGGACGCCGTCGAGATCAACACCACGGGCGGGCACCTCGTGGCGATCGGCGCGGCTCCATCGAACTACCCGCTGGCGGGCTCGCCCCGCGCGGTCCTGGAGGACGTGCACCGCCTGGGCGGCATCGGCATCGCGGCGCACCCGGACTCGCCGCGCGCCTCGCTGCGGTGGACCGACTGGGAGGCGCCGATCGACGGGCTCGAGTGGCTCAACGCCGACAGCGAGTGGCGCGACGAGCTCATCGAGTCGCTCGGGCGGCTGATGCTCACCTACGTGTTCCGTCCGGCGGAGTCGCTGGCCACCATGCTGGATCCCCCGGCGGGCACGCTGCAGCGCTGAGACGACCTCGCCCGGCGGCATCGCGCCATCGGCCTCGCCGGATCCGATGCGCATGCGCGACTGGGCTTCGGCCGTCCGCGCGAGCCGTTCGAGGATCGCTGGCACCTGCGCGTCCCCTCGTACGAGGCGTCGTTCCGCGCCTTCGGCATTCGCGTCGGCCTCGACGCGCCGTGGACGGGGGAGGCCAGCCACGACGCCGGCCTGCTGCTGACCGGCATCCGCTACGGCCACGTCTTCACGGTCGTTGACGGGCTGGCAACGCCCGGCGACTTCAGCTTCACCGCCAACAGCGCCGATCGCGGCGCACGGCTCGGCGATCGCCTCGACATCGTGGCCGAGGTGGGGCTGCACGCACGCGTGGCCGCGCCCGTCGGGACCACGATGGTGGTGCTGCGCGACGGCGAGCCGCTGTACGACACCACCGATGCCGAGTTCCACCTCGCGGTCGGTACGGTGCCCGGCGTCTACCGGATCGAGGCCTACCTGCCGGGCATGCAGCGGCCGGCCGACGTGCCGTGGCTCGTCTCCAACCCCATCTACGTCGGCCTGCGGGCGGCGCACGACGCCGCGCTCGCCGCGGCCCAGCGCCCGCGCGCCGCGTTCTTCGAGCCGCTCTCGTTCGCCGACGTGCTGCTCGAGTCCGCGCCAGGTTCGGCGAACGCGCTCGCCCCTGCGGCGGATGGCGGCCGGGTGTGGACGTACCGGCTGCCGGATGACACCGGTGCGTACGCCGCACTGCGGTGGCCGGTGAACGGGCTGGCGCTGCGCGACCGGATGGACCTGCGCGCGTCTGCGCGCGCGCCCATGCGCGTCTGGGTGCAGGCACGCACCTCGCAGGCGGGATTCGAGGAGCGCTGGGGGCAGACGGTCTTTCTCGACGAGACGGAGCGGACCTACGAGCTGCACTTCGACGAGTTCGAACCGATCGGCGAGACGCGCACGCCGCGACCCCGGCGCGAGGACCTGCAGGCGCTGCTGCTCGCCGTGGACTGGGTGAACGCGAAGCCGGGTTCGAGCGGGGAAGTCACCATTGCGGAGGTGAGGCTGGGGGCCCCGTAGGCACGGAGAACACGGAGAACACGAAGAACACGAAGGGCACGAAGAGCACCGACCGAGACCACGAAGGCACGGAGGATCTGCCGCTGCCCACGAAGGGAGCGAAGGTCTCGGAGGTGGATGAGCCCTGTCGAGCTTGATGGGGTTAGACTGCAGAACGATGACGAACCTGCTGTTGCGATCGCTCTTCAATCTGAGGCGATACACGGGGGGCGATCTCGGCTGTTCGTGATGGTCGATCGCGCCAGTGCCGTGCGGGTCGACGAGTACCTCAATGCCTGAAACCGTGGCACGCTCGCGTGGCGATGGTGGGCGCGGTCGAGTTCGCCGCAGACGCCGTTGACCACACTGTTGGCGGGGCGGTCGCGTCCTCGGCGGACGTCGTGGCCGTTGTCAACGCGGACGAACACCTCACGTCGACGGTTCGTCAACGATGCGAGGCTGGGCGGGTCATGTGTGCCGATGCCCTGTCTCCCGATGAAGGGTCACGCGAGCTTGCGCTGTTCAAGGAGGTGACCCACCACGACACTGAACTCGGCGGATTCAGTGAATGGCACACACGCGGTTCCGCGTCTGGTGCTGCGGTGCTGCAGCTGCTGAGCACGGTTCACTGTCGACGCCTGTTTCCGCCGTCAGTCGACGATCTGCTGCCGAAGATGGGCGAAGGGGTCGCCCATCACCGCCCTCGACGTTGGCTGTGGAGCGATATCGCGTCTCCGCTGGGGGGCTGTGACCGGGCGGATGCCACATTACGGGCGTGGACCCGCTCCTGGACATGCGCAGTCATCAGGGAACGCCATGGCCTTGCTGCGATTCCGCACGTCCAATGCCATTCAGAGGTCTGCGCAGACGCCGAGACGATGCACGAGGCTATCGAGCCCGGAACCTGTGACTTCGTCTATTCGTGCAACGCACTCGATCACGTTGGCGACCCGGTTCGGGCTGCGGAGAACATGGCCGATGCGCTCAAGCCTGGCGGCATCATGTTCGTGCAGGTCTACACGCGAGGGATCGCGGGAGGACTGGTGGCAGTTTGCATCAGTTCGATCTGTTCGTGGATCCGGACGGGCGGTTCCTGTGTGAGGACCGCAACGGCCTCACGCGGGAGATCCTCGGCGGACGGTCGGACATCCGGGTGATTCGGCGCCTGCAATCCGACAACGACGTGACGCGTCTGGTCTTTCAGCGCGACTCGGCGACGTCAGCCAGGTGACCGTTCCGTGCCCCTCCGTGCCCTTCGTGCCCTTCGTGCCCTCCGTGTTTCTTCGTGCTCTCCGTGTTTCCTTCGCGCCCTTCGTGGCTCACTTGCGGATGCCGTAGCGGACGCTCATTTCCCAGATGAGGAGGGCGATTCCCAGCGCCATCAGGCCGCCTCCCAGGCCCAGGGCGATCATGGCCGGCATGAGTCGGCTGGTGCCGTAGCCGCCGGACCGCAACGCCGTCACCATCCAGACGAAGCCCGCCGCGATGACCACGAGCGAGGCGACCAGCGAGGTGACCGCCACGAGGGTCCGGCCGAGCGACTTGGGGCCGGGAACGGGGGACGGCATGGTCAGGTCCGGACCGTGAGCAGCAGGTACAACGCCGCCGCGCCGAAGAGCAGGTTGGGCGCCCACGCCGCCAGCATCGGGTTGATCACGCCACCGGCGCCGAACGCGGCGAAGACGGAGATCATCGTCCAGTAGACGAGCGCGAGCACGATGCCCACGCCGATGCCGTACATGGCGCCGCGCCGGCCTGTAGTGACGGCAAAGGGGACCGCGATGCAGGTCATCACCAGTGTCACGAAGGGGAAGGCCACTTTGCGGTAGAGCTCCACCTCGTGGCCGAGGACGTCATAGCCGCTCTGGCGCAGCTCCGCGATGTAGCGGCTCAGTTGGGGATAGGTCATGCGCCGCGGCTCGGGTACTCGGTCATGAAGTAGTCCGCCGGTTCGAGCTGGAGGGCCGTGGACTCGAAGGGCGCATGTCGCCGGCATCGTTGCCGGAGGCAAGGTGCGCGTCCACCCCGGGTCAGCTGCCGTGGCACCATCACCCTCGGCGCCGGGTTGAGGGTCGTAGACGGCGCGCGACGCGTAGACGCGGCGCACGAGCGACTGGCTCTGCGCGCCGAACTCGAACACCGACAACCCGTTGAGCTCGCCCGTCCGTGGGTTGAAATGCGTCACGGTAGTGGTAGACCTCGCCGTTGCGGCCGACGATCCACTTCCGGTTCAGCACGTCGAAGGTCTGCGCCGAGCCGCCCCGGATCAGGTGCTTCAACTGGTCCGCCCGCCGGTTGGCGACGGCCAGCACGCGTTCCTCCATGCCGAAGAGCAGCGCGCTCGCCACCAGCGCGAACGCCAGCATCGGCGCCGCCGTGCGGTAGAGGCTGACGCCGCAGGCACGCATGACGATGAGCTCGCTGTTCTTGGTGAGGAGGCCGACCGTGACCAGCGCTGACAGCAGGACCGCCAGCGCAATGATGTAGGCCATGAACTGCGGAGTGGACCACCACAGGAACGCCAGCACCTGGCCGAAGGTGGCCTGTCCCTTGAACACCTTGTCGGACAGGTCGATGAAGGTGGAAATGTAGAACAGGCCCAGCATGTGATGACCGTCATGCCGAGGATGCGGAGGTTGGCGCGCGACGTAGACGTCCAACAGGTTCGGGCGGGGCAGTTCGAACTGCGGCACGCGGATGACCAGCACCACGCGGCTCCGCCCGGCGGACCGGCCACGGCGGGGTTCCCGGCGCCGCCGGGCCATCGCCGGTGGCTGCCGACCCGCGCCGGAACCACGCCGGCAGGAGGGCAGGGTCACGCGGATGGGCTGGTCGGCCGACCGGGCGCGGGACATCAACAGCGCCACGCCCGCCAGGCCGAGCACGATGTCGGGCAGCCACATCGCCAGCCAGGCCGGGATCATGTGGCCCTTGGTCATCGCCTGGGCCGTGAACATGATCACGTAGTAGACGAAGATCACGCCGATCCCGAGGACGAAGCTCGCCAGCTTGCCGTCCTTCCGGTTGCTCGCTCCCAGCGCCAGGCCCAGCAGCGTGAAGACGAAGCACGCCACCGGGATGGAGAACTTCTTGTGGATCTCCATGACCGTTGTGGGCGGACTCGCCGGCCGCCTCGATCTCGACGATGCGCTTGCGCAGCTCGGGGATGGAGAGCTTGCGGTCCCCGCGGGCGGGCCCGTTGCGGGGAAAGACGGACTCGGGGTCCAGCCGGACCACCATCTGCTGGAACCGCAGCACCTCGTAGGTGGACGGGTCGTCGAGCTTGGTGGTGTGCCGCGCGCCGTCCTCGAGGACCATCTGGATGGTCCGTGCCTCACGGTCCACCAGCATCCGGCCGCTCCGGGCCAGGTAGATGACGGGCTGCTGCGGGTTGGAGGTGTCGGCGGCCAGAACGTCCTGCCAGCCGCCGGACTGCGGCACCTCGCGCACGTAGAGGATGGTGTTCGGAAAGTCCTCGAAGAAGACGCGGGGCCGGACCTCGCCCTCGGCCCGGTCCGCCACGATCTGCATGGTCAGCTCGCGGAACGCCTGGTTGGCATCCGGCATGGCCTTGAGCAGGACCCACGAGGTGGCGGCCCAGGCGACCAGCCGGACGGCCAGCGGCCGGAGCAGCCGGGCGGGCTGATACCGCAGGCCATCATCACCACGACCTCGCGGTCCGACGAGAGCCGGCCGAGCGCCACGAGGATGCCGATCAGCAGGGCCATCGGCACGGTCAGCGCCAGGGCCTGCGGCAGCGCGTGACCATCAGCCGGACCAGCATCGGCCACGGGACCCCCTTGGCGATCAGCGTCTCGGCGAGGTCGATGATGAACGGGATGATGAGGATGAAGGTGAAGACGAGCAACGCGATCGCGAACGGCGGCAGCACCTCGCGGATGACGTAGCGGTCGAGCGTCTTCATTGCGTCCTGCCATTATCGCGCGATCCGGCCGCGAGCCACATCGAGCAGGGCATTCGCCAGAGCTGGCCCCCGCAATTCATGCACACGCGCCTGAATCACGGGATTTTCAATAGGTCTGATAATAATGATTATGTTAACCAAACGGCCGGTGGCCAGTTAAACCAACCGGCCGGCGGCCAGTCAGTCCGCGTGGTCCACGCCCCAGATTGGGGCCCGTCGGCTCGAAAGGCCCTGCCTGACGCGACCAGATGGCCGTGCACTGAAATCGGCGACTGCCTCTCCTCGCCGCCTGCCTCGGGACAGTCCGCGTGCGAAGGCTTTGCCGATCGGCGATGTGTCTGAACGGGAGGCGTGGGCACTTCGCCGGTTGGCGAAGCGGTGGCCGCGGGCCGGAGCGACGGTTTCGCGCTCCCGGCCCCGCGGCCGGAGTGAGGCTCAGGACTGCTGACGCAGGTCGTCGATGATGGCCTCGAGCGCCGAGATGATCTCGTCCCGGGAGGCCGTCTTCTTGTTGAAGCTCAGGCGCATGTTGAACGCCTTGCTGGGGGCTTGAAGGCAGAACACGAAGGCCTTCGACGCCCGGCCTTCGGGGGCTGGGTTTCCTTCCGCACCTGTTCGCGGGTGGCCGGGCCCTGGCTGGCGACGCGTCGATGAGGGCCAGCATCTTCTGCGGGTCACCCTGGCGGACGATCTGTAGCAGCACGGACTTGTTCTGGATGCCCGCGAGCCGGCACACCTTGCGCACCTCGGGAGGCATCGCATTCAGCGACAGCGACTCCGTGATCGAGGTGCGCGACTTCCCCAGCCGCTTGGCCAGATCCTCGTGCGTGTAGCCGCAGCGCTCGGCCAGGCTGCCCAGGGCCTCGGACTCTTCGAACGGCGTCAGGTCCTTGCGCTGGATGTTCTCGACCAGCGCGAGCTCCAGCATCTCCGTCTCGTCGACGTCCCGCACGACGACCGGGAGCTGCGTGAGGCCGGACTGGACGGCGGCGTGGTAGCGGCGCTCGCCGGCGATGATCTGGTAGCGGGAGCCCTTCTGGCGGACGACGAGGGGCTCGATGATGCCCTTCTCGGAGACGGACGCGATGAGCTCGGACAGGTCGCCCATGGCCTGCCTGGGCTGGTCGGGATTGGGATCGACGCTCTCGATGGGCACCATGCGACCGACCGAACCGCTGGAGGGGGCGTTCAGGGTCTCGACGTAGTGCGCGTCGTGGCGCATCCGGAGCGTGTCGGGCAGTCCTCGTTTAGCCACGGTCGATGACCTCCTCGCACAGCCGGTAGTACTCGGCAGCGCCGCTGGAATCCGGCGCAAACGTGAAAATGGACTCGCGGTAGGCGGGGCTCTCCTCCAGGCGCACGCTCTTGCTGATGACGGTGCGGAAGACCTTGTCGCCGAACACCTTGCGAATCTGATCCTGGATGTCGCGGCCGAGCGCGGTGCGCCGGTCGTGCATCGTGATGACCACCCCCAGAATCTGCAGCGCGGGGTTGGGCCGCTGGCGCACCTTCTCGAACGTCTCCAGAAGGTCGTCGGTACCTTCGAGGGCGAAGTACGACGACTGGATGGGGATCAGCAGGTGTGTGGCGGCGACGAGGGCGTTGACGGTCAGCAGGCCGAGTGCCGGCGGGCAGTCGATCACGACGTGCTCGTAGGTGGTGCCGGTGGCGGCGAGCTCGTCCTTCAGCCGGAACGGGGCGTCCAACTCCCCCACCAGGCGCGACTCGAGCTTGGCGAGCGCAATCCGGGCCGGCGCCACGGAGAGCTGCGGGAGCTGGGTCTCCACGATGACATCCGTGAGGTGCACCTGTGGCTCGACGAAGACGTCGTACATCGAGCGCTCGCAGGCGCGGATGTCGATGAACGACATGCTGCTGTTGCCCTGGGGGTCGAGGTCGATCAGCAGGGTGGGCTTGCCTCGGAGCGCGAGGGCGGCGGCGAGGTTGATGGCGGTCGTGGTCTTACCGACGCCACCTTTCTGGTTGGCAATGGCGAGAATCATCGCGCAGGAACGTGCGGACCTTCCGCATTGTAGGAAGGCGGGCGATGTCCGTCAAGAAATGGGGATAGCTGAGCTGGCCGCAGGGAATGTCGGCCGGGGAATTACGGGAGGGGATTCTCGCTAACTTACGTATTTGCTGGGGCTTGCGTGGATTGTCGGCCGGCCGACCTTCTGAATTCGGAATTCTGAATTCAGAAAGCCCGCTCTCGCCCCGGGCCGGCCTACATCCTGTATTTCCCCATGTCGTCCGGGTCCAGCGACTCGAGCCACTGCTGCAGCCGGTCCACGTCCTGCTTGTCGCTGGCGATGTCCACGCTCTTCGCGTTGTCGATGACCTTCTCGTCCACGAGGATGGGCGCGCGCGTCCGCAGCGCCAGCGCAATCGCATCGCTCGGCCGGGCGTCGATCGCCACCGGGCCGGCGGGCGTCGTGAGGTGGATCATCGCGTAGAAGGTGTTGTCCTTCAGGTCGCAGACGACGATCTTCTCCACCGCCGCACGCAGGTCCTGGATGACGTTGCGGAGGAGATCGTGGGTCATCGGCCGCGGCGTCTGGATGTTCTCGATCTGCAGCGCGATGGCGTTGGCCTCGAACACCCCGACCCAGATCGGCAGCACCTTCTGCCCGTCCGGATCCCGCAGGATGATGATGGGCATGTTGGTGATGGGATCCACCATCAGCCCCTTGATGTTCATCTCGATCATGGCCTGACCTCGCCCCGCCCCGTGTCCGCCCCCGCCGTGGTCCCGCCCGCCGTCTCGGCCGGCCGGTCCGCCCGCTCCCCCCAAACGCTGTTGGGTCCGGCTCGCCGGATGGTCACCGGCACCAGCCGGCCGACCAGATCCGGAGACCCCGGGAAGTTCACGACCGTGTTCCCGCTCGTGCGCCCCGAGACCTCCCAGTCCCGCCGGCGGCTGGTGTGATCCACCAGCACCTCCATCGTCCGTCCCACCGAGCGCTCGTGCAGCTCCCACTGGATCCGGCGCTGCAGCTGCTGCAGGGCCACGATCCGCCGCGTCTTCTCGTCCTCCGGGACGTCGTCGGGCAGGCGCCTGGACGCCAGCGTGTTCGGCCGTTCGGAGTACTTGAACGAGAACATGCTGTGATACCGCGCGGCCTGCGTCAACGTCAGCGTTTCCTCGAACTCGGCGTCGGTCTCCCCTGGGAAGCCAACGATCATATCGGTCGATAGCTGGATGTTCGGGATAGCCGCCCGGATCTTCTCCAGGGTGTCCAGGTAGGACTCGCGGGTGTAGCGCCGGCGCATCGCCGACAGCACCCGCGTGGAGCCGGACTGGACCGGCAGGTGCAGGTGCTTGCACACCCGGGGCAGATCCCGCACCGCCGCAATCAGCCGATCCGAGGTGTGCCGGGGATGGGGGCTGGCGAACCGGATGCGGTCGATGCCCGGCACCTCGTGGACGGCCTCGAGCAGCGCCGGAAAGTCGCACGAGGGGTCGTCGGGGGCCTGGTAGTGATTCACGATCTGCCCCAGCAACTGCACCTCGCGGCGCCCGCTCGCGGCGGCCTCCGCGACCTCGCGCAGGATCTCCGCCTTTGGCCGCATCCGCTCGTGCCCCCGCGTGTAGGGCACGACACAGAAGGCGCAGAAGTCGTTGCACCCCTCGATGATCGTGACGTACGCCTTCACGTCGTCTGCGCGCCGCGTGATGCCCAGCGGGAAGGACGGCTCGTCGTAGGGCGTCGTGACGTCGATGGCCGGACGGCCGCGGGAGGCCTGCTGTTGCGCCACCAGCATCGGCAGCATCTTCACGCGCTGGGTGCCGGCGATGACGTCGATGATTCCGGGCGAGCGGCGCAGGAGCGCCTCCCCTTCCTGCTGCGCCACGCAGCCCGTGACGGCCACGATCGGGTCGCGTCCGGTCTCGCGCGCCATCTCGCGGATCTCGCCCAGGCGCGTGTACAGCTTCTCTTCGGCGCGCTCCCGCACGCTGCAGGTGTTGACGACGATGACGTCGGCGTCGAGGTCGGAGTCGGCGGGATCGTAGCCGGATTGCTCCAGCAGGCCCGCCATCCGCTCGGCGTCGTGGACGTTCATCTGGCAGCCGTAGGTCTCGATGAAGTACTTCACTTTTGCTTTCGCCCCCGCGGACTTTCGCCTTTCGCTTTTGCCGTCTGTTCACCTTTCGCCCGGGCCGCGTCGAGGAGTTCCTGCGCCCCGGCGCGTGCCTTCTCGCCGGCGTCGGCGCCCCCCATCATCCTCGCGAGTTCGTCCACCCGCTCGGGGCCGCTCAAGGTTCGGACGGTGGTCACCGTCCTTCGGCCTCGGGTGGCCTTCTGGATGAGGAAGTGCGTCCGCCCGCAGGCCGCGACCTGCGGCAGGTGCGTGATGCACAACACCTGGTGACGCTCCCCCAGCGCGGCGAGCTTCTGCCCCACCATGCTGGCCACTCGCCCGCCGATACCCGCATCGACCTCGTCGAAGATGAGGGTGCGGGCGGCCGCGCCGTCACGCGCTGCGGCGTCCAGCGTCTTGAGCGCGAGCATCACCCGAGAGTTCGCCGCCAGAGGCGATGCGCGCCAGCAGGCGCGGGTCCTCTCCGACGTTTGCCGACAGGAAGAACTCCGCGGCGTCGATGCCGCGCTCGGTCCACTGGGCATCGCCGTCCGCGGTGTGGAGGACGCACCTCGACGCGGGCGTTTGCCATTGCAGGTCGGCGAGCTCGCCCTCCAGCCGGCGGCCGAGCTCCGGGGCATCCGGTGGCGCTTCCGGGAGAGGTCGCGCGCCAGGTCGAGGTAGGCGGCGGCTGCGGCGGACAGCGCGGCCTCCAGCTCGCCCGGGCTGGAGCTGCCGCCGGTCAACGCGGCGTGTTCCGCGGCCAGCGCATCGCGGCGTGCGATCACTTCGTCGAGCGTCGGCCCGTGCTTGCGCTTGAGCCGCTCCAGGAGGGCGAGCCGATCCTCGACCTCCTGCAGGCGGCCGGGCGAGGCGTCGATGCCATCGGCGAAGTCGCGGAGCGTCAGCGCCAGATCGTCGAGTTGCGCCTTGATCCCGTCCCGGGCGTCCAGGTAGGCACCGAACCGGGGGTCGAATCCGGCCAGCTCCCCCACCCGCTTCCAGATGTGGTCCAGCCGCCCCAGCACCGCATGCTCGTCGTCGCATAGCTCGGCGTAGCTTTCCTGACAGACGGAGGACGCGGTCGGCACTGCGCAGGATCTGCCGATCCCCGGACAGTGTGTCGTCTTCGCCGGGCGTGAGGTTGGCCCGCGACAGCTCCGAGAGCTGGAACTCCACCAGTTCGAGGCGGGCGGCGCGCTCCCGATCGTCCATCCGGAGGCGATCGAGCTGCGAGCGGACCGCCTGGACACGGGCGAATGCCCCAGCGGTCTCGGTTCTGAGCGCGTCGAGTCGCCCCCAGCCGTCGAGGACGAGCAGGTGCTGGCCCAGGTCCAGCAGTTGCTGGTGCTCGTGCTGGCCGATGCGTTCGACCAGGGAGTTGGACAGTCCTTGAGCGCGGTTGCGGTGGCCAGCGCGCCGTTGATGAACAAGGGCTGCGGCCCTGGCTGGTGATCTCGCGGCGCACGACGATCTCGGCGCCGGTGGCGTCCTCGAAGACGGCCTCGACGGTGGCGAGGTCCTCGCCGGTGCGCAGGAGGTCCTGCGCAGCGCGTCCGCCGAGCAGGAGACCGACGGCCTCGACGAGGATGGACTTGCCGGCGCCGGTTTCTCCGGTCAGGATGTTGAACGATGGTTCAAAATCGACGGCAACCGCCTCGATGACCGCGAGGTTGCGGATGGCGAGGTAGCGGATCATCTGGGCCCTCGGGGATGCCGGGCTCGGCCGCCGACCACAGGCAGAACTCCCATCCTATCATGGGTTTGACAGAATTTCATTGGGCGTGCTACGGTTGCACGGAACCGCGCTTCTTCCCAGCAGCGCTCCCCAATCGATCGGATTTCGGAGGGCTTGTTGCCGACGCCTGGATTGCTCGTCCTGGCACTGCAACCTGAAGGCAGTGCTACGTCCACCCAGGCCGCTGCGGGAGACATCGTCGGGCTCGTCACACAGGCGAGTCCGGTGTCCCAGGTGGTCCTGATCATCCTGCTGCTGTTCTCGGTGGTCGCCTGGGCGGTCATCGCGGCCAAGCTTGCAGCCTTTCGCAAGGTCGAGAGCCAGACCTCGCGTTTCATCCAGGTCTTTCGGACGAGCGCGAAGTTCTCGGACGTGCAGTCGGTGTGCCCCTCGCTGGCGGCCAGTCCGCTGGTCGGCATGTTCCTCGCCGGGTACGCCGAGTTGAATGCGCAACTGCGCCACCCCGCGCCGGGCTCCGGCAGTCCGGGCTCGACCGCCGCGCGTCCAACTCTCAAGAGCCTGGCGGCGGTGGATCGCGCGCTGCTCCGCGCCTCGTCGTCCGAGGTCGGCAAGCTCGAGAAGAACGTGACCTTTCTGGCGACCACGGCGAGCATCACGCCGTTCATCGGGTTGTTCGGAACCGTGTGGGGCATCATGTCGGCCTTCACCAACATCGGATCGCAGGGCTCGACCGACCTCTCCGTCGTCGCGCCGGGCATTGCCGAGGCGCTCATCGCGACGGCAGCCGGCCTCTTCGCCGCGATACCCGCTGTGTACTTCTACAACCACCTGACGACCAAGGTGAAGGGGTATGCGACGGAGATGGACGACTTCGCGCTGGAGTTCCTGAACATCTCCGAAAGGAACTTCACCTAGTGCCGAAGGTCCTGCCACAGCCGGAGGTGGGCGGCGGCCGCCGCTCCCGGGGCCGGCGTGTCTCCACGTCGCTCTCCGAGATCAACGTCATCCCGCTGGTTGACGTGATGCTCGTCCTGCTCATCATCTTCATGGTCGCGGCACCGATGTTGCAGCGAGGCGTGGAAGTGAACTTGCCCACCTCTCAGGCTGCGCCGAAGATGACGGAGGAGCGGCTGTACGTCACCGTGCCGCTGAGCTACCGCGACGATGGCCGGGTGTACATGGACGAGGAAGCGGTCCCCCGCGACGTCCTGCCCGAGCGTATCCGCCAGGTCATGCTCAACCGGACCGAGAAGGACGTTTATCTCCGCGGTGATGGCGGCGTGCAGCTCCAGGAGCTCATGGACGTCATGGATCGGCTGAAGGACGGCGGCATCGAGCGCGTGGGCATCGTCGCCATGCCGGAGGCCACTCCCGCCCGGAGGCGCCGCTAGGGATGGACGCGGTGTCGGCGGTTCTCGCCCAGCGCCCGAGGGACATGGAGCGGCTGGCGCCGGTCCTGGGCTGGTCGCTGGTGGTCCACGTCGTGCTGACCCTGATCCTGGCCGTGGTGCCGGCGGGCTGGCTCGGTGCGCGCGTCGCCGACGAGCCGGAGGTCGTGATGCAGGTCTCGCTGAGCGGCGGCGAGGGTCCGCGGACGGGCGGGCTCAACTCGCTGAGTGCACGCCCGGTGCAGGAAGTGCAGCCGGCCGAGACGCGGCGGGCCATCGAGCCGGTACGCCCGCCGGCGGCGAAGACGCCGGAGATGGTGGAGCCGACGAAGGTGACGCCGCGCAAGACGCCGCCGCCGACCAAGGCCCCGGCGAAGGATCCCCGCAGCCGGACGCCGACCAAGGGCGGGGAAGTGCGGGAGGGCACGGCCGTTGCGGAAACCAGCGCCCAGGGGCAGGGATTCGGGCTCTCATCGGGCGGCGGTGGCCGCGGCGCGTACCTGGACGTGGGCAGCTTCTGCTGTCCCGACTACCTCGCGACGATGATCGACCTGATCAGCCGGAACTGGGACTCGAAGCAGGGCACCCAGGCGAGCACGCTGATGAAGTTCGTGATTCAACGCGACGGCCGCATTGCCGGCGTGCAGGTGGAGCGCTCCAGCGGCGCGCCGGGACTGGACTACTACGCGCAGCGCGCGTTGCTGATGACGCGCCAACTGCCGCCGCTGCCCGCGGCCTATCCCGCGGACGAGTTGTCGGTTCACTTGTACTTCGACTTCAACCGGTAGGACTTGCTCAATGACCGCACGTGACCAACGCCGCATTCGACGCCGCTCCCCGCTCCGCTCCGGCGGCCGCCAGATGGTGGCCGCCAGTCTGGTGGCCGCGGCCGTTGCGCTCGGCGCGCAGCAGCAGCCCCCGGCTCCCGCGCCGGAGACGCAGCAGCCCACCAGCGTGGAACTGCGCATCACCGGCGACCCGGGTACCCCGCCCCGGCTTGCCGTCCCCGACCTGATCGCGATGTCGGCGGACAAGGAGGTGCAGGACGCCGCGCGGGTGATCGGCGAGGTGCTCTGGGACGACATGAACTACGAGCGGGAGTTCTACATGATCCCGCGCGACACCTATCGCTCGATTCCGCCGGCGGCCTCGATTTCAGAGGTGCCCTACGACCGCTGGCGCGAACTGGGTGCCGACGGCGTGGTGATCGGCACCGTGCAGCGGACGTCGAACGGCATCCGCGTCGAGATGCGCCTCTACAACGTGCGGGCGCGCCAGCAGAGCTACGGGCGCGAGCATACGGGGTCGGCGGCCAACCCGCGGTTGTACGCGCACACCATGGCGGACGAAATCCACAAGAGCCAGCGGTCGATCGACGGCGTGGCGCGGACCAAGCTCACCTTCTCCTCGGATCGCAACCGCGAGCCCGTGGCCAACACGATCGAGAAGCGCGAGGTCAAAGAGGTCTACATCGGCGACTACGACGGCGCGAACCAGCGGCGGATCACGATCAACCGCAACCTGAACATCAACCCGAGCTGGTCGCCGGACGGCCGTTCCATCGTCTACACGTCGTACCGGAAGACGCTGCCCGACATCCTGATCTCGAACATCTACGTCGGCACGCTCGAGGAGCCGGCCAAGGGCCTGGGCCAGAACTTCCTGCCGGTGTTCTCGCCCGACGGCAAGCGCATCGCGTTCATGTCGACCCGCGACGGCAACTCGGAGCTCTACGTGATGAACGGGACGGGTCCGACGTGCGGCGCCTGACCAACCACCCGGCCATCGACTCCACCCCGACGTGGTCGCCCACGGGGACGCAGATTGCGTTCACCTTCGGATCGCGCGGGCACGCCGCAGATCTACGTGATCGCCCCGGACGGGACCGGCCTGCGGCGGCTGACCTACGAGTCGCATGCGGACCGGGCGACGTGGTCGCCGGCGCCTACAACGAGATCGTACGGTGCGTCGCGGACCGGCCCCGGCTTCGACATCAAGATCCTCACCCTGGCCGACGGGGTGACGCGACAGATCACCTTCGGCGAGGGCACCAACGAGAGCCCCGCCTGGGCGCCCAATGGGAGGCACCTGGCGTTCGTCTCGACGCGCGCGGGCCGCAGCCAGATCTTCACCGTCGATCGCGACGGCCGGAACCTGCGGCAGCTGACGCGGGACGGGAACAACTACACGCCGAACTGGTCCCACTAGCAGATGGCGCAGATGGCGCGGATGATTGGGCCGCAGATGATGGGGATGATTGCGCCGCAGATGGCGCAGATGGCACCGATGATTTTGGGCCGCAGATGGCGCAGATGATTGCGCCGCGAATGGCTTGGAAGCCGCAGATGGCGCAGACGGTGCGGGGCGGCACGCGTCAGCGGCTGGGACGAGTTGACGGGCCTCGCGGATGATGCCCGACGGACGGAGAGAGAGCGGAGACTGACATGATGCAGCGGACTCACCTGATGACACTGACCGTGGCGGCGGTCGTGCTGACCCTGGCTACGGCCTGCGCGAAGAAGCCGCCCACCGTGGCGCGGCCGATGCCGCCGCCGGCGGACAACACGAACGCGATTCCGCCGGAGCCTCCGCTGCCACCGCAGCCGGTGGACGAGCCGATACCGGTGCCGCCCGAGCCGGGAGGCATCACGTCGGGCGACCTGCCCGACGACCTGGACAGCCTGAACAAGATGGGCGTCCTGAAGCCCGTCTACTTCGATCTCGACAGTTCGGACGTCAACGCCGACGGTCAGCGGGTGCTGCAGGAGAACGCCGATGTCATGCGCAAGAACCCGCGGTGGCAGGTCACCATCGAGGGGCACTGCGACGAGCGTGGCACGGCCGAGTACAACCTGGCGCTCGGCGAGCGTCGTGCGCTCTCGGCCCGCAGCTACCTGGTGTCGCTCGGCATCCCGGCCGAGCGCGTGCGGACGGTCAGCTACGGCAAGGAGTTTCCGTTCGAGCAGGGCCACGACGAGGCGGCCTGGTCGAGGAACCGCCGCGCGCACTTCGTGATCACGGCGAAGTAACCGGGTAACATGGTGGGTATGAGACGGTACGCTCTCGTCGGCGCAGTCGTTGTGGCAGGGCTGGCAGTGGCGCCGCCGTCTGCCCTCGCGCAGTCACGGCGCGAGATGCAGATGATGGCCGACATCCGCATGCTGCAGGAGCAGACGCAGCAGCTCCAGCAGCAGCTCGCCGCGGCCATGGCCCAGATTGGCGAAACGCTGAAGCAGTTGTCCACGCGCGTCGACGACCAGGCGGGTGCGACGCGGAAGGGCTTTGCCGATCAGAAGCTCGTCGTGGACCAGGTCGGCGGCGACCTCCGTGTCGTGAAGGAGCGCGTGGACGAGACCAACGTGCGCATCACGTCTCTCTCCCAGGAGATCGAAGCGCTGCGCCTCGCGATTCCCCGCTATCCCCGCCGTCGGCGGCCACCGACCCGAACGCCACCATCGACCCGAACCTGCCCGACGGCGGTGCGCCGCCCGTCGCGCCGGAGCCAGGCACCGATGTCGATCCCAACGCCGGACTTCCGCCGGCGCCGGTCAACCCCGGCATCTCTCCGCAGCGCCTTTACGACACGGCGTGGACCGACTACACCGCCGGCCAGTGGACCCTGTGCATCGAGGGCTTCGGCACCTACCTGCGCAGCTTCCCGCGCAGCGAGGCCGCCGACGACGCGCAGTTCTACATCGGTGAGTGCAACTTCGCCGACGGCAAGTTCACCGAGGCCATGGACGCCTACAACCGCGTCATCACGGGTTTCCCGCGCGGCGACAAGGTGCCCGACGCCTATTACAAGCGTGGGATTGCGTTCGAGCGCCTCGGTCAGCTCGACCGCGCGCGCGAGTCGTGGGAAACGCTGATCAAGCTCTTCCCCGACGCTGAAGTGGCGCGTCTCGGAAAGCAGAACCTCGACCGTCTGTCACGCAGCCGGCCCGGCGCCTGACCCCGTCCAGGGCCACACGCCGCGGCCCGGACCTCGCAATTCCTGCGCGAATGACTTCTGTCAGATGAGGTCATTCGCCCGCCATTTTTGTCTTCGGACCCCTGCGCATTACGTGTAATCTGCGAGGGTCCTCTCGGGACAATCCATCCATTTGCGCGGGTCATTCGCGCAGCGACTCACTGAGGGAAAACGAATGGGCAGCGTCAACAAGGTCTTGCTGGTGGGCAATCTCGGGCGCGACGCGGAAGTGCGCTACACGCCTGGCGGTGCGCCCGTGGCGAGCTTCAGCATCGCCACCACCGAGAACTGGACCAGCAAGGACGGCGAGAAGCACGAACAGACCGAGTGGCACCGCATCGTGCTCTGGGGCAAGCAGGCGGAGACGCTGCAGCCGTATCTCGTCAAGGGGAAGCAGATCTACGTCGAGGGCCGCCTGCAGACGCGCCAGTGGGAGAAGGACGGCCAGAAGCACTACACGACCGAGATCAAGGCCGATCGCATCGTGCTCCTGGGCGGCGGCGGCGGCCGCGGCGGCGATCGCAGCGACCGCGGTGACGGCGGCTATCAGGATCCGATGAAGGAACCGGCGGCGATCACCGACGACGACATCCCGTTCTGACGCACGCGTCGGGATCATTTCGGTCTCGGAAGTGACGTCCTCCCCTGGAGGGCGTCACTTCCGGGACGGTCGACGCGCCGATCGCCCGCTACTCCACTCTCCCGTACCGGTCTTCGATCCGTACTACGTCATCGGTTTCCGGCGTCGATACCTCGAACACGTCGCTGTCCTCGAGCGCCGTCATCCGGTGCACCGTCGGGGGCGTGACGTGCACCGCCTGGCCAGGTTCGAGCTCTCGCCGGGTGAGCGTGTCGCCTTCCTGCATCTCGAACAGGATGCGGCCGCTGTGGACGTAGATCGTCTCGTCCTTGCGGTTGTGGTACTGCAGGCTCAGCGCCTGGCCCTTGTTGACGTGTATGAGCTTGCCGACGTACCGGTCGGTCTGCGCCCACCACAGCTCGTAGCCCCAGGGCTTCTCCACTCGCTTCATCACGGTCTGGTCTCCTTGGTGCCGGCGCCCGCGCCGACACGGCGACGGGGATCCGGCCAGGGTATGCCGGCCTCGCCGACGGAGGCGAGGGCATCGAAGAGGAACTGTTCGACCTCGGTGGCCGTGGCCAGGCCGAGGGCTTCGCGTGCGAGGCGGCGCATGTCGGCGGCGCGCAGGCCCTCGACGACTTCCCGCACGATGGGGATCGCGCCAGGCGTCATGCTGAACTCCGCGAGGCCCAGCCCGACGAGCAGGCCCACGACGGCCGGGTCCGACGCCATCTCTCCGCACAGCGACACCGGCACGCCCTGGCGGCGCGCCGCGCGGCCGGCGAGCCGCACCAGGCGCAGCACGGCCGGGTGCAGGGGCTCGTAGAGGTCCGACACGCGGTCGTCGGTCCGGTCCACGGCAAGGGTACTGGATGAGGTCGTTGGTGCCGATGGTGAGGAAGTCGGCCTCGCGTGCGAGGGTGTCGGCCACCAGCGCGGCGGCGGGAACCTCGATCAGCGCGCCCAGCGGGACCGGCGGGAGGCCGAGGCTCGCGCACTCTTCGAGGACGAGCGCGCGGGCGCTCCGCAGGTCGTCCACGGTCGTGACGAACGGGAACATCACGCGCAGCGGCCCGTGCACCGACGCCCGCAGGAGCGCCCGGATCTGCACGCGCAGGACGTCCGGATGGGCGAGGCCGAGGCGCAGGCCCCGGAGGCCGGGCCGTGCGGGCGCGCGGCCCACGAGGCGCGAGAGCGCCAGGTGCTGCTCGTCGAGGTCGAACGTCCGCACGGTGACCCGGCGTGGGGCCGCCTGCTCCACCACGCTCCGCACGCCTCGCACTGCACCTCTTCGGTCACCTCGTCGATGAACCGCCCCGACAGCAGGAACTCCGAGCGGTAGGCCGATCCCCTCGGCGCCCGCCTCGGCGAGGTGTGGCAGGTCTTCCACCAGCTCGACGTTCGCCTCGAGCCGGACGCGGACGCCATCGGCGGTGACGAGCGGTTCGTGGTCCACGTGATGGGCGGCGGCGCGTCGATGGGGCCGCATGGCCCGCCGATGCGCGGACTCGAGTGCCTCCTCATCCGGCTCCACCAGCACTTCGCCCGACGTGCCGTCCAGCACGAGCGGCGTACCGGCGGTGAGCCTGGCGGAGAGGTCGTGGAGGCCGACCACGGCGGGCACCTTGAGGGAACGCGCGAGGATGGCGGTGTGGTACGTGGCTGCCGGCATCGGTGGCGAAGCCCTTTACGCGGCTCCAGTCCAGCTGCGCGGCCAGTGAGGCGGTCAGCTCGTCGGCCACGAGGATGGCGGGCTCGTCGATCTCGCGCAGGAGGTCGCGCAGGCCGGAGCCATGATGCCGGAGGTTCATCTGCAGGCGCCCCGCGACGTCGGCCACGTCGGTCTCCCGATCGCGCAGGTACGGGTCCTCCATCGTCCGGAACAGCTGCCGGAGCTCCTGATAGGCGCGATGCACCGCCCAGACGGCGTTGACGTGCTCGTCCTCCACCACCTGGCGGGCGCGGCCCACGAGCAACGGGTCGTCGAGCATCAGGAGCTGGGCATCGAAGCTGGGCGCCAGGTCGCGCGCGGGTCCCTGCGAAAGCCGGCCGCGAATGTCGGCGATCTGATGGCGGGACTCCTCCACCGCCCTCTCGATCTCCGCGAGCTCACGCGGCACGCGCGACGGCAGCACCGGGAAGCGAACGACATGCGACGGCTGCGCGAGGACGACCGCGCGGCCCACGGCGACGCCGGGCGAGACGCCGATGCCGCTCAGACGCTCCATGCGCCCTCTCCGAATCCCGACTGCACCAGGGCCACGAGGGCCTCGACGGCCGCGGCCTCGTCCTGCCCCTCGGCGGAGATGGTGATGGTCGTGCCGTTGGCGGCGGCCAGCAGCAGCACGCCCATGATGCTCTTGCCGTCCATCACCCGCGCGTCGCGCCGCACGCGGACGCGGCTCTCGAACCGCGCCGCCGCGTGGACGAACCGTGCCGCCGCGCGCGCGTGAAGACCGAGCCGGTTCGGCACGATCACGTCGCGGCTCGTCATGATCCGGCCGTCTCCCCCGTGCTGCCCGGGCCCGCGCCGCCGCTCGAGGCTGGCGCCGTGCCATCGAGCAGGTCCGATGCCACCCAGATGGCGCTGCGGCCGTGCTCGCTGAGCGCGCGCGCGACCTCGACGAGCGACCCGACCTGGTCGAGGCTCGCGGCCTTGATCAGCATGGGCAGGTTGACGCCGGTCACCACCTCCACGGCGTCGCGCGCGAGGAACGTCATCGCCAGATTGCAGGGTGTGCCGCCGAACATGTCGGTGACCAGCAGCACGCCGGTGGCG
Organism: Vicinamibacterales bacterium; assembly: GCA_041394685.1. GTDB lineage: Bacteria > Acidobacteriota > Vicinamibacteria > Vicinamibacterales > UBA2999 > VFZN01. The sequence continues at coordinate 9,429 of JAWKHU010000040.1, read as the reverse complement.
CCGTCCCTGACGCGCGCGATCGCGGACTGGATGTCGTCCCGGGCGTCCTGCACGTCCTCGTGCCAGCCGATGGACACCGCCGCGAACTGCGGCAGGTCGCCGACGATGGTCTCGGCGGCGTTGACGAGTTCGGTGGCCAGCTGCCCGTGCGTGATGACGACAATGCCGATCATGCCTGCCTCTCGATGTCCCGGTGCCGGACGCGTGTCGTGATGCCGCGCATGCGCTCGAGCTCGCGCTTCAGCGCCTCCGAGACGTAGACCGAACGGTGACGGCCGCCGGTGCACCCGATGGCCACGGTCAGGTAGGCCTTGCCCTCCTCCACGTACTGCGGCACGAGGAAGCGCAGGAAGCCGTCGAGGCGGCGCAGCAGCTGCGCGGTGAGCGGCTGGCGCCGCATGTAGGTCTGGACGGCCCGATCGCGGCCCGTCTGCGCGCGCAGCGACGGCACCCAGTGCGGGTTCTTGAGGAAGCGGACGTCGAACACGAGGTCGGCTTCCGGCGGGATGCCGTAGTGATAGCCGAAGCTGAGGAAGGTGAGCACGAGCGGCGTCGCCTGCCGCCGTCCGGACACCAGTTGCAGCAGCGTCTGCCGGAGCTCGTGCACGCTCATCGACGTCGTGTCGATGACCTTGTCGGCCAGCGCCCGGATCGGCCTGAGCTTCGCGCGTTCCTCAGCCAGGCCTTCGGTCACCGGCCGGTCCGGCGCCAGCGGGTGCGGCCGGCGCGTCTCGGAGAAGCGGCGCACCAGCTCCGGATGGCTGGCCTGCAGGAAGATGAGCAGCGGTGCCAGGTCGGACGACTGGCGCAGCTGCTTGAGCACGGCCGGGAAGTCCGACAGGAACCGCGGCTCCGCACGTCCATCACCACGGCAATGCGCTCGTGGACGACGCCGTGCTGCTCGGCGAACTCCGACATGAAGGGCAGCAGCGCCACCGGCAGGTTGTCCACGCAGAAGTAGCCAAGGTCCTCGAGCGCCCGGATCGCCTGCGACTTGCCCGATCCCGACAAGCCGGTGACCACGATGAAGCGGGCCGCGCGGGCCGGCGCTCGGGCGGCGGACCGTTTCGTCGTCATCTACAGGTCTCCCCCGTCGTCGTGATCATCGTCGGTGTCGGGTTCGTGATGGCCGGCGACCGTGCCCAGCAGCGAGGCGTCGAGGCGCTCGGCCAGCCGCCTGGCGGCGTGGAGGCCCCGTGCCCGGAGCAGCTGGTTGCGCGCCGCGACCTCCACCAGGGTGGCGACGTTGCGGCCCGGCGCGATCGGCATGCGGACCGTCGGAATGCGCAGGCCCATCAGGTCCACGAAGCGGTCGTCGAGCCCGATCCGATCGTACTCGACCGCCTCGTCCCACCGCTCGATCTGGACCACCAGCTCGACCCGCTTCGAGGTCCGCGTGGCCGCGATGCCGAACATCTCGCGCACGTTGAGCAGGCCCAGGCCGCGAATCTCGATGTGATGCCGCGTGAGCTCGGGACAACTGCCGATGATGAACGACTCCGCCCGCCGCCGCACCTCCACGGTGTCGTCCGCGACGAGCCGATGGCCACGGTAGACGAGGTCGAGGGCGCACTCGCTCTTGCCGATGCCGCTCTCGCCGACCAGCAGCACCCCGAGGCCGAGGATGTCGAGCAGCACGCCGTGAATCACCTCGCGCGCGGCCAGGCGGTCCTCCAGCAGGGCCGTGATCTTGCCGATGGTGGCCGCCGTGGGGACGCCGCTCGCCAGCACCGGCATGCCGGCGCGGTCGGCCTCGGCCAGCAGGTCGTCGGGAATGCCGGACCTGCCGGTGATCAACAGGCACGGCACCTGGTGCTCGAACGACTTGGCCAGCGCGAACTGTCGGGCCACCGCGGGCATCGTCTCGAGGAACCGCAGCTCGCTGTCACCGAAGATGAGGATGCGGCCCGGCTGCAGGTACTCGTGGAAGCCGGCGAGCGCGAGCCCGGTCTTCTGGATGTAAGGGCTGGTGATGGGACGCTCGAGCCCCGCGGCGCCGCTCAGCAGTTCCAGCGGCAGCCCGACCGACTCGCAGGCGGGCCCGAGGAGCGAAGAGACCGTGACGGCCGGGACCGTCGTCATCGTGGAACCTGCCGCCGCGGCTAGCGCCGCCGGCGGTCCTTCCACTTGCCTTTCAGCGTCCGGCCCTGGCTGTCGAGCTTCTCGACGACCTGCGTCGAGGCGAACTGCCAGGTCGGGCCGGTGCCGACGGCGTGCAGGAAGTGCTCACCCCGCGCGTGCACGGTCACCTCGACGACCTTCTCGAGCTTCGCGCGCGAGACGATGCAGGTGGCCGACAGGCCGGCGTCGCTCAGGTGCCGGAATACGCGTTCGAGCTTCTTGGTGATGAGCGTGCGCAGGTAGCTGGAAACCGCCATGCGGCGGCCGGTGATCTCGATGTCCATGCGTCTCTGAACCCCACCGTCGTGTGTGGAGCCTGCCCCGGCCCGCCATGCCGCCAGGTGCGGGCCCGATGTGTCAGAACAGGACCTTGCGCTGGTTCGACGTCGGAATCTTCAACTCCTCCCGGTACTTCGCAATGGTGCGCCGGGCCAGGATCAGGCCCTCGCGCTGGAGGATGCTGACGATCTTCGAGTCGCTGAGCGGCTTGCGCTGGTCCTCTCCCTCGATGATCTTCTTGATGCGGTTCTTGATGGTGACCGACGACACCGACTCGCCGTACGAGCTGCTGATGCCGCTGTGGAAAAAGTACTTCATCTCGAACACGCCTTGCGGCGTGTGCATGTCTTGTTGGTGACGACGCGGCTGACGGTGGACTCGTGCATGCCGATGTCGTTGGCCACGTCGCGCAGCACGAGCGGCCGGAGGTGCTCGATGCCGTGATCCATGAAGTCGCGCTGGAAGTTGATGATGCTGGTGGCGACCTTGTGGATGGTCTTCTGCCGCTGCTCGACGGACTTGATGAGCCACAGCGCCGAGCGGAACTTGTCCTTGACGTAGGCGCGGGTCTCGTCGCTGTTGTCCGACGCGCCCTTGTCGAGGAGCCGCCGGTAGGTCGGGCTGATGCGCAGCTGCGGCAGGCCGTCCTCGTTGAGCACGGCGACGTACTGGTCGTCCACCTTGACCACGTAGACGTCCGGAATGACGTGCTGCGACGGCTGCAGGTTGTAGCGGCTGCCCGGCTTCGGATCCAGCTGCTGGATCAGCTCGATGTGGTGCTTCAGGTCCTCGAGCGAGAGGTTCAGCCGCTTGGACAGCTCGGGAATCTGGTGGTTCTGCAGCAGGCGCAGGTGCTCGGTGACGATGGTCTCGGCCGGTGTGCCGTCGAGCCCCAGGTGGCGCACCTGCAGCGTGAGGCACTCCTGCAGGTCGCGCGCCGCGACGCCAATCGGGTCGAAGCCCTGGAGGAGGCGCAGCACCTCTTCGACCTGCTCGATGGGCCAGGGCCCCATCTGCGCGATCTCGTCCACCGACGCCACGAGATAGCCGTCGTCGTCGAGGTTGCCGATGATGGCCTCGCCGATCTCACGGACCTGGTCGTCGTTGGTCTGGAGGGAGAGCTGCCACTCGAGGTGATCGGTGAGCGAGGAGGACGTCGAGAGGGTGTTCTCGATGGGAGGCAGCTCCCGGACCTCCTGCGGCGCGCGCGGGCGGTAGCTGTCCTCGAGGTACTCGCCGAAGAAGTACTCGTAGTCCGCGTCGTCCCACGAGTCGGTCTTGTTCTCCGGCTTCGGGGGCTCTTCGGGCTCTTTCTCGGTGGCAGGCTGGGCGTCGGCGGCCTGGAGGTCCTCGCTCGGCACCTCCTCCAGCAGCGGGTTCTCCACGACCTCCTGCGTCAGCAGGTCCGCCAGCTCGAGCGTCGACATCGGCAGCAGCTTGATTGCCTGCTGCAGCGACGGCGTCAGAATGAGCTTCTGCGCGAGCTTGGTCTGGAGTCTCTGCGAAATCGCCATTGCCGAACGCTCTAAATTCTAGTCCAGCCTGAAATCGGCCCCGAGATAAATCCGCCGCACTTCCTCGTCCTCCGCCAGTGCCGTGGGCGTGCCGTTCCGGAAAATCGCCCCGTCCGTCACGATATAGGCCCGGTCGGTAATGCGCAACGTTTCACGCACGTTGTGGTCGGTGATGAGCACACCGATGCCGCGTTCCTTCAAGTGAAAAATGATCTTCTGGATGTCGGTCACCGCGATGGGATCGATGCCGGCGAAGGGCTCGTCGAGCAGGATGAACCGCGGCGACATCACCAGGGCGCGCGTGATCTCGGCCCGGCGCCGCTCCCCGCCCGACAGCACGTAGGCCGGAGAGCCGGCCAGGCTGGACAGCCCCAGTTCCGCCAGCAGATCCCGCGCGCGGGACCGGCGCTCGGCGCCGCTCAGCGGCAGCGTCTCGAGGATGGCGAGGATGTTCTGCTCCACGGTGAGGCCGCGGAAGATGGACGGCTCCTGCGGCAGGTAGCCGATGCCCTTCCGCGCCCGGACGTACATGGCGTCGTCGGTGATGTCCGCCTCGTCGAAGAGGACGCGGCCGGAGTCGGGCGCGGTGAGCCCCACCGTCATGTAGAACGTGGTGGTCTTGCCCGCGCCATTGGGGCCGAGCAGCCCCACGACCTCGCCGGAGTTGACCTCGAGGTTGACGCCCTTGACGACCGTCCGGCCGCCGTACGACTTGGTGAGATCGATTGTGCGGAGGCTGGCCATCAGAAGGGGTGCCGCCGGGGCACTTGCCCCCGCGCGTCTCGGTGCGCACTTCTTCGTTGCCGTCGATGATGACTCTATCGGACGTCTTGAAGAAGGTCAAAGTTCGGCCCGCCGACTCGTTGCACTCGTCTTCGAAGCGTCCGGGCGTGCCCGTGATCTCGTAGCGCTGATCGGCCGGGCGGTACACGAGCGCGGCGCCAGAACCCTTGCGCTTGTCCAGCGTCACCTCCACGCCGCCACGCGCATCGAGCCGTTCCAGCCGGTTGTCGTCCCTGGCGAGCGCCAGCTCGATGCGCTCCGCGTGCAGGTTCCCCTGTTCCCCGTCCATCTGGGCCTGTGTCTCGTACACGGCCCGGCGCGCGTCGTCGCCGTAGGTGAACGTCTGCGCGCGCAGCAGCGTGGGCCGCACGTCCTTTGACGGTGTGTCGGGCTGATCGGAGGCGAGCGACAGCGACGTGAGCACGCCGCCGTTGGCCGCGAGGTTGCCCTTGGCCTCGTCGAGCACCAGGCGCTCGGCCTGGATCACGGTGTCGCCCTGCAGCATGCGCACGCCGCCGGTATAGACGGCCTGCCGCGCCGCTTCGTCGTAGGTCATCTCCGTGGCGATGACGTTGAGCGGATCGGAGTCGGCGAGCAGCCCCGGCCGGCGCGTGTCGCCGCCGGCGGGCGCGGGCTGCATGACGCTGGTGACGTGCCCCTTGGCCGTCATGCGGCGCGGCGACAACCCGACGTCGATGGCGTCGCCGTCGATGCGAATGCGGTCGTCCTGCACGAAGGGCTGCACCTGACCGTCGCGCTCGCGCAGGTTGAGCGTGCCGGCGCCCGTCTGATAGCGGGCCTCGCCGCTCTGCGCGCGCAGGGGGCCCTCCTGGAACGAGAACGTCCCGCGGAACCGTGCATCCTCGAGCGCGCCGCCCGACGCTCCCATCGCCACGTCCAGGGCACGTGCGCGGGCGGTCCTGACCGGCCGGCCCTTCCCCGCCGCCTCGGTGAACACGACGTTCTCGGAGAATCGCATGGCCGTGAGCCCCTGGCCGGGCGCGCCCGACCCGGAGAGCTCCGTGGACTGAATGGTGCGCGCCGGCTCGTCCCCGTCCGGCGGCAGCGTCACGACCACGCGCTCGCGGCTCGCGAGGCTGCGCACCGCACCGTCCTCGGCGAGCTGCACGTCGACGAACTCGCCAGACAGCTGCTGCCCGGCACCCGCGGCGGCGCCCAGTTCCATGGCCGCCTGCCCCGCCAACGTCGCCTGCTGGAGGGTGCGTCCGTCGTCGCCGTAGTCGAGATTGATGTCGCGCGCGCGCATCAGGCGCACGGCGCCCATGCCCTCCCCGCCGGTGATGCGGGCGTTGCCGCGCAGCTCGATCCGATCCGGCTCGTCCCGGTCGGCAAAGAGGAATACCGTGGCCTCGTCGGCCTCGATGGTCTGGCCGCCGCGCGTCATCCGCACGCCGCGCTCGAACCGCATGTAGCGATCGGTCCGCGCGAAGCCGGCGGTGCCGGACGCGACGTCCATGGGCCCGTCGGCGCCGCCCGCGGCGAGGCGCACGACGGCCTGGTCCAGCAGCCACACGGTGTTGCGCTGCTCGTCGTAGGTGAACCCGATGCCGGCACCGGCGAGGCGTTCCCGCGTGAACTCCACCGGCCCGGGCGCCCGCACGATGCCCTCGGATGCGACGTAGGAGGCCGAGCCCGCCTTGGCCACGAGGCCGTCACTCGCCTTGAGCATGACGTCGCCCTTCATGTCGAACGACGACTGCCCTGCGCCGACGCTGGCTTCCTGCCCCGTGACCTCGAAGTTGCGGCCGCCCCGGTTGTCTACCCGCAGCGTGACGCCCCGAAGGCTGGTCTGGCCGTCCTGATAGGTGACCTGCGATTCGCACTCCACCCGCAGGTCCTGACGGGCGCCCTTCAACTGGACGACCTCGCACCCGCGTGTCTCCACGGCAGCCGCCGGGTCGAGCCGCTGGACGGCGGGCGGCGCCGTGCGCGTTTCGCGCGGACGGATCACCGCCACCACGAGGGCCGCGAGAGCCAGGCCGAAGACGGCGATAGCCAGCCGCAGGCGTTTACGCCACACGCATTTATTGTACCAGCCACGACGCAGCAGGGCCGCAGATTGCGCAGGGGCCACAGATGCCGCGGGGGCCGCAGATGGCGCGGGGGCCGCAGATGGCGCAGATGGCGCAGATAGCGCACTGGGGATTGGGGCATTGGGGACGGCGGGTCGGCTGGGGTGGGCCGGGAGTCGCCTCATGGCTGCCGCCCGCTGAGGATGAAGCGGCGATAGTCGAGCCGCGGCCCGCCGAAGTTCAGGAGCAGGGCCGTTTCGTGGGAGGTTGCGGCCAGGTAGTTGATGACCTGTGCCTGCTCTGCGGCCCCGGTGGCGGAACGGGCCTTGACCTCGACGATGACGTCGGAAAAGCAGACGAAGTCGATGCGGTAGTGGCCGCGCAGCCGGTGGCCCTTGTAGTCCACGGCGCAGGCGACCTCGGTGGCGAACGGAATGTGGCGAAGCTCGAACTCGATGCAGAGCGCGTCACGGTAGAGCGACTCGAGCAGACCGCACCCGAGCGTGCGGTGCACCTCCATGGCGGCGCCGATGATGGCGAACGTGCGGCTGTCGCCGCTGGTGGGCGGATGCGCGCGGTCCATGTCGCCCTGCAGAAGCAAGCGCGACGCCGCACGCTGGTGCGCGCTCTCCCGCAGCGCAAGGTATTGGGGCGCCACGAGATCCGCGCGGCCGGCGGTGCTGGGGAGCCGCGCTGGGGTTGAGATTCTGCGTCCCGACGCGTGGCGCCGCGCCGCAGGATCCGCCACCCGCCCTGACCGCGGTCAAACTCGGATCGTGAGGAACGTCAGTGAGCCCGAGGCCCCTGCAGCCATCTCCCATCTGTGGCCCCTGCGGCATCTGTGGCCCTCTGCGCCATCTGCGGCGTGGAGCGTTTGCATCGGTGGCCTCTGCGCCACCTGCGGCCTGGAGCGTTCTTGCCATCGGCGGCCTCTGCGGCATCTGCGGCGCAGTTCGAATCCGCGCATCTGCGGCTCCGAACAGCCATCTGTGGCTCTCTGCGGCATCTGCGGCCGGAGAGCGGGAGGGCCGACGACAACAAAGACTCAGTGCGTGTCTGGCAGGGTGCTCTGCGGCGCAGGCGCAGGCGGAGCCGGAGCGGAGGTGGCCGGCGTGCGGAAGTCCTCCACCCGCAGCTCCAGGTACTCTCGCCCCGGAACTCGTTCTCCTCGAGCGTGTAGGCCAGTTCCACGCCGCCGCGCTGCGCCGTGAGCGCCTCTTCCCGCTCGGCGGCGTTCCAGTGGATGCCGCGAAGCAGCCGCCCGTCCTGGCGGAACGTCATCTTGAGGTGGCGCTCCTTGAGACGGCGCGGCCCGTCCACCACCTCGACCGGGCTCGTGAAGAACTTCGGCCGCGGATTCGACGGGCCGAACGGCGCCAGCGACGCCAGCTCGGCCACCATCCGGTCCGTGATGTGGCCGAAGGCCAGCGCTCCATCGAGCCAGAGCCGGGGGCGGAGATCGTCGGGACCGAGGCGGTCGTCGGCGTGCACGTTGATGGCCAGGCGGAACTCGCGAATCCGTGCGGCGTCGATCTGCAGGCCCGCGGCCTGCTTGTGCCCGCCGAACCGGCCCAGCATGCTGGCGCAGGACTCGAGCGCGCCGAGCATGTCGAACCCCGGGATGCTGCGGCACGAGCCGTGCGCAACGCCGTCCTCGATGGACAGCACGATGGCGGGCCGATAGAAGAGGTCCACCAGCTTCGACGCCACGATGCCGATGACGCCGCGGTGCCAGCCCTCGCCGGCGACGACGAGCACGCTGCGCGCCCCGACGTCCGGGTCGGTCTCGACGATCTTGCGGGCCTTGGCGACGATGTCCTGCTCTTCGGCGCGCCGGCGGGCGTTCTCGGTTTCCAGTTGCTCGGCGAGCGCGCGGGCTTCGGCCTCCATCCCCTCGTCGGAGGCCAGCAGCAGACGCGCCGCGATGTCGGGCGTGCTCATGCGGCCCGCGGCGTTGATCCGCGGCGCCAGCATGAAGGAGATGTGATAGCTGTCGATCGTCTTGCCGGCCAGGCTGCTCGCTTCGAGCAGCGCGCGCAGGCCGATCTTGTGCGGACCCTTCGAGAGCATCTCGAGGCCGATCTTCGCGATCACGCGGTTCTCGCCCACCAGCGGGACGACGTCGGCCAGCGTGCCGATGGCGGCCACCTTGACGAAGCCCGGCACCCAGGCCGATCGGCCCGCGCGTCCGCACAGCGCCTGCACCAGCTTGAGCGCCACGCCGACACCGGCCAGGTTCTTGTCGGCGTACGTGCAGTCGTGGCGCTTCGGGTTCACCACCGCGACCGCCTCCGGCAGCGCATCGTCGGGCTCGTGGTGGTCGGTGATGATGAGGTCGATGCCGAGCTCGCGGGCCCGGCGAGCCGCGTCGGCGCCGCGGATGCCGCAGTCCACGGAGACCACGACCTGTGCCCCGTCTGCCTTGAGGCGATCGAACGTCGCGGGCTGCAGGCCGTAGCCGTCGCGCAGGCGTTCGGGGACGAAGTGACTGACGTTGCCGCCAAGCAGCTCGAGACTGCGCCGGAGGATCACCGTGGAGGTGATGCCGTCCACGTCGTAGTCGCCGTGGACGGCGATGCGCTCGCCCTGGGCGATGGCGCGCTCGAGCCGGGTCACGGCCTCGCCCATGCCCGCGAGCCCGAACGGATCCAGCAACTGGTCGAGCGACGGCGCCAGGAACCGGCGAGCCGCGTCCACGT
>JAWKHU010000039.1:0-195358 GCA_041394685.1 Vicinamibacterales bacterium | reverse complement strand
GAGAAGCGCTGTTCGATGGACGGAAAGCGCGGGTCGGTCCCGCGCGAGATGTCGGGACGCAGGTAGCCAACCTCCTCGCCGAGCGAGAACCAGCGGGAGGGCCGCACGCGGGCGACGAGATTGACGGTGAGTCCTTCGTAGCGGTAGCTCGTGCGATCCACGCGCGACGACTCACCGAGCCCGAAGTAGTCCTCCTGCGTGTAGTCCCACCAGTTGGTGCCGCCGTCGAGCTGCAGCAGCCCGCGCAGCAGCGCCGGCGCGCGGACGCGGAAGTCGATGGCCTTGTAGCCGCGCGTGGAGAGGGCGGCCGACGCGTCCACCTCGAAGGCGTTGGTGAACGGCAGGGCGTGGCGGATGCCCGCGCCGAAGGCGAAGCCGCTGCCCGTGGTGAAGCCGCCGAACCGCGGGTACACACCGCTCAGCCCCTGACCCAGGCGGTCCAGAATCCGGTGGTCCTCGATGTACAGCAGGCCCTTCTCGACGACATTCGGCTCGTAGGCGTGCAGGTGGCGGGCGCGTTCGGCCCGCTGCTGCTCGAGCAGTTCGGCCCGGGTCTGCTGCGCGAGGGCCGCCGTGGGCGCGAGGCAGGCCGCGACGATGGCCAGGGCGGAGATGACGCGCATCGGGAACCGGAGGATTCTATCGCAGCCGCTCGGGGCGCCCCGCAGGTTGATCGCCGCGTGCCCGGCGGCGTACGCTCCTGCATGCGCATCTGCCGCCGCGTGCTGGTGACCGGACTGTGGCTGACGGTGGCGGCCGCGGCGTCGGCCCAGTCCACACGGCCGCCGAACCCGTTTGGCGAGCCCGACCGCCGCACCACCAACCACCTGAGCCTGGATGCACAGGTGAGCCGGACCTCTGTCGCGCCCGGAGGCTCGCTGACCCTGCGCGTGGACGTGACGCCACGGCCGGCGATGCACGTGTACGCGCCGGGCGAGCACGACTACCAGGTGATCCAGCTCGCCGTGGCGCCGCAGCCCTGGCTGCGCGCCGGTCCCACGGAGTACCCGGCGTCGGAGACCTACTAATTCGAGCCGCTGGACGAGAAGGTGCCGGTGTACTCGAAGCCGTTCCGGCTGACGCGGCAGATCACCATCCTCGACACACCCGAGGCGCGGAAAGCGCTGGCGGGCCGCAGCAGCGTCGAACTGGCCGGCACGCTGCAGTACCAGGCGTGTGACGACACGGTGTGCTACGCGCCAGGCAAGGTGCCGGTGTCCTTCACGATCACCCTGACCCGGCCCGGCGCGCGCGAGGTGGCGGCGGACGGCGGCCGCGCGAGGCCTCTCCGTCCGCCGATCCCGGCCGTCAGGGGACGACGACCGTTATCTCATTCGACTCCGCCCCAGGCCCGGCCGCACTGAGGGCCCGCACGCGCACGATGTAGGTCCCCGTGGGGGCCGACACCGTCACGCCGAGCCCGGGCACCGACAAGGTCGCGATCGGCGTGCCGCCGGACGAGAACGACGCGATCACCTGATACCCCGTCGGCGCGCTCCCCGTCATCGGCGCGCTCCAGGACAAGGTGACGGCATTGCCCGCCACCGACGCCGCGTTCAGCGTCGGCGGACCTGGCGGCTGCGGCGGGGCGACGGCGACCGTCACCTCGTTGGAGAACGGACCCATACCGCCGTTGTTGGTGCCCGCGACGCGGACGTAATAGGTTCCGGGCGGAATGTTGGTCACGACGGCCGGGGGCCCGAATCGCGGCAACGACGCGATGGGGGCGCCGCCCGGAGTCGTGGAAGCCACCAGCAGATAGCCGGTGGTGATGGCGCCACCCACCGGCGCCGTCCAGGTGAAGGTGGCCTGGTTGCCACTGACGCTGGCGGCGAGGTCGGTCGGCGCGGCCGGCAGCAGCGGCGCGTTGACGCTGACACCGGCGGATTCGGGACCGGCTCCCGAACCGTTCGACGCCTGCACGGTGACGTAGTACGACCCGGCCGGCGCCAGCACCGTGCGGGTGAGCAGGTTGCCCACCGGCAGCGTCGTCAGGATCGGGCCGCCGGGTGCCGCGCGCGCGATGATGGTGTACGACGTTGGGAGGCCCCCTGTGGCTGGAAGCCCCCATGTGATCGTCACCAGGAATCCGTTGCCGGTGATGACGGGCGCGTCCGGGGCGCCCGGAACGCCGGTGCCTCCGCCCCCGAGCGCAATGCGCGCCGGGTTCACGTTGATGCGCGGATACGACGTGCCGGTGGGAGCGTCGCTGATGGGCGTGCCCGTGCTCTGCAGTGCGGAGAGGACCTGCGCGACCGTGGCGCCCGGGGCGGACTGCTTGAGAATGGCCCAGGCGCCAGCGACGTGCGGCGTGGCCATCGAGGTGCCGTCGAAGAAGTCGAAGGCGTTGCCCGGGATGGACGAGTTGATGGAGCTGCCGGGTGCCAGCAGGTCCACCAGTCCCACCGGCGGTTGGTGAAGCTGGAAATCGCGTCGGCTCGTGGGCATTCGACGTACTGGCCCGTGGAGATGCACGCCGGCGCGCTCGCGCCGTCAATCTGCCCGTTGTTGCCGGTGGCGATGGCGGTGGCGTGCAGGCTGAGCAGGTTGTCGATGGCGGCCTTGCGCGCCGTCTCGCCCGCGTCGCAGGCGCTCGTGAACAGACCCCACCGAGACTCATGTTGGCGGCCGCGATCTGGTTCACGTTGCCGGCGCCGGCAAGCGCGAGCACGCGCTCCAGTGCCGAGATCTGGTCCGAAAAATACGAAAGGACGCAGGGCGCTGGAGTCGGGTCGCAGCTTTGCGCCGCGTCGAAGCGCGTGAAGACCTGCATGGCGATGAGGTTTGCGCCAGGTGCCACGCCGTTCATGCCGTTGGGTCCGTTCGCGCCGCGGCAATCCCGGCCGTGCGTTCCATGCTCGCACCCGCACCAGGCAGTTGACGCCGCTGTCCGCACGGCCGTCGGCTCGTCGCGCCGCGGGCGCTGGTCCCCGTCCCGGCGCCGCCCACATTCGGAATAGCACGCCTCCGACGCCACCTTGTTCGGCAGGAAGCTATGCGTCTTCTCGACGCCTGTGTCGAGAATAGCGACGTTCCAGCCGGTGCCGGTGAAGCCCGCCGTCCACGCGCCCGGCTGGACGAGCGGCATCCTTGGAGGAGGGACGCGCGGTCCAGTCCGTTCCGGTTCGATCGACAGCACGTCGGGCATCGCGGCCAGCGTGGCCAGCGCGCCGCTGCCGACCCGGGCCGTGAAGAAGGGAATCGTCTCGAACCGTGCGCCGACCACGGCGCCGGCCGCCGCGGCCCGGCTCATCGCCGAATCGACGGCCGCGTGCATCGCGGTCCGCTGGGCGGCGACGGCGGCAGGACCATCAAGGGCGCCCTCGGGACGAAGGCCGCACGGACACCGACGATGACGAGCGCCGAGCCGTCCGCGCTCACCTGGTCGGCGACCGCGGCCGGAATGGCTATCGCAACCCGGGATGAGATGGACTGGCTGCCCAGCGCGATGCCCAGGGAGAGCATCGAGAGGAGCCGGACGAATTGCATGAATCCTCCAATCTGCTGTCGAGTCGGAGCAGCCGTGGGGCGTCCTCATCCACGGATGACGGTTGTGCGGCGGATTACGGCTGAGCTTCAGCTGCGCGTCCTTGATCCCGTGACCCCGCACGAGGAAGTGCGCGGCGAGGATCGCCAGCACGACGCCGTTCACGGCCAGCATCGCAGGCGCGGAGCCCACCTGCGTGATGAGCCAGCCTGGCGAGGCCGCCGAGCGGGGAGCCGCCGCGGAACGCCACCATGTAGATGCTGACCACGCGGCCGCGCAGCTCGCCCGGGTGCGATGAGCTGCACCAGGGAGGTCGTGAGCGAAGCACATGACGAGCAGCGCGCCGGTGAAAGGATGACGTGCTCAGCCGCACGTCGGTCGACAGCGCGAACGCCGTCATCGCCACGCCGAACCCGACCAGCAGGATGAGCAGCAGCCGGCCCATGTGCTCGCTCCGTCCCAGCCACGCCACGACCATCGCCCCGCACACCGCGCCGATCCCCGACATCGTCATCATGCGCGTGTAGAGGCCACGTCCTGCTGGAAGACGTCCTTGGCGATGACCGGCAGAAAGGTGAGGAGCGTAGCGAGGAAGGCCGCGATGAAGCCGAGGAGCGTCAGCGACTTGAGGTTAGTCGAGCGCCGACATGCCTGAGGCCGTCCTTCATCTGATCCACCAGGGGCACGGTGGCCGCCGGCGGGATGTGCACGTTGCGCAGGGCGAGGATCGCGGCGATGACGAACAGGAAGGATGCCGTTGAGCCCGAAGCACATCACCATGCCGAACGAGGCGAGCGCGGCGCCCGCCACGACCGGCCCGATGACGCGCGCCAGGTTGAACTGGATGGAGTTGAGCGCGATCGCGTTGGGCAGGTGCTCCTTGCCGACCAGCGTCGGGACCAGCGACTGGTACGCCGGGCCTGCGAACGCCTGTGCGCAGCCCGTGATACCGGACAGGGTCAGGATGTGCCAGATCTGGACGCGGCCGGAGAACACCAGCGCCGCGAGGATGAAGGCCGCCGACATCTGCACCACCTGCGAGAGCAGCATCAGGTGGCGGCGATCGCGGCGGTCGGCAACGACACCGCCGACCAGCGTGGCGGCAGGATCGGCACCTCGCCGATGAAGCTGTCCAGCCCCAGGTAGAAGGCGGAGCGCGATTCGGTGAGCGTGACGATGAGCGAGCCTGTGCCACCTTCTGCATCCGGTGCCGATGCTCGAGGTGAGGGCGCCGAACCAGAGGAGACGGAAGTCGCGGTAGGCAGAGCCGCCGCCACGCGGCGCGCGGCCGTGACGAGATCGCCTGCAAAGTCGCCCGATCTTACCCCGTCCGGCGGCGCGGCCGGCGGGCCGACCTTTACGCCCGCCCACAGATTATTACCACGCGATGCGCGCGGCCATGTCGCGAAGCCGGAAGGCCTGCGGCTGCGCCTCGCCGCGTGCGATCTCGTCCCAGGTGCACGGCGCGGACACGGGCGCACCGGGTCAGGCCTGGGCTCGGTGTACCGCGGCGACCGTGGCGCCCTGGCGGTTGCGGGCCGTGTCGATGAGGATGCGGCCGCCGCGGTCGGCCTTGCTGAAGGCACGCGTCAGGTGCGCGGGGTCCTCACCATCACGGCCGCCGCCTCTCAGCCCAGCGCCGACGCGTCGCCAAAGGTGGCCCGATCCCAGGGCGCGCGACCACGTGGTAGCCCTTCGAGCCCGACGTCTTCACCCAGCTCTCGTGCCCCAGCTCCTGCGGACGTCCCGGGCGGGAGGACCGCTGCGCGCAGCACGTCCGGCTCGTCGTGCGAGGATCGAGATCCAGCACGCAGGTCCGGATGGTCCGGGCGGGGGCACGCGAGGTCCAGACGTCCAGCGTGATGGTGTTCTGGTTGGCCAGCCACTGCAGCGACCGGCGATCCGTGGCGATCGGGTAGTGGACGACACCGCCCTTCTTGGGCGCCTCCACGCGCCTCAGCCAGTCGGGGAATCCCTTGACGACGTTCTTCTGGAGAAAGCCCTTTTCACCGATGCCTTGCAGGAAGCGTTCCATGGTGATCGGCCGCCGGCGCAGGTGCGGCTTAACAGGAGCGGCGCCATCGCGTCGTAGTAGGCGGCCAGCTCCCCTGGTGATGCCATCGTCGGGGAACAGCACCTTGTCGGGATGCGTGATCATGCGGGGCGCTCCCGTGTGACGCCGGCCGCGTCCTTGTCGATCCGCACGCCGAGCAGGCGCGGGTGGCGCAGCTTGCCGTGCACCGTCCACTCGGTGAAGGCGACCTGTCGACCTGATGGCGGGCCCATGCCCCAGTGGGCGCCGAGCTTCGGGAGTCCGGTCCCGCGGGTGAACGGCGGGGCCGGCTGTTCGAGCGATCGAGCCGCTGGCGCAGGTCGCGGAGGAGCGCGGCGTCGAAGCCCGTGCCGACCTTGCCGGCGAAGACGAACGCGCCGTCGAAGTAGCCGACCAGGAGCGCCCCCAGGCCGACGCGGCTGCCCTTCGGATCGGTGAAGCCGCCGATGACGAGCTCCTGCGTGGCCTCGCACTTCATCTTCAGGCAGCGCCTTGGAGCGGCGGTGCTCGTAGGCCGAGTCGAGGCGCTTGGCGATGACGCCCTCCAGCCCTCGCGGCAGGCGCGTGTCGAGGACGTTCGTCGTCGGTCAGCGGGTGGACGCGAGCGACAGGCAGATGGAAGGAGCCCGTCGAGGACGGCGCGACGGGCCGTGAGCGGGAGCGGCGTGCAGTCCACGCCGTCCAGCCACAGCACGTCGAACACGTGGTAGTCCGCGCGGCCCTGGCGGCCCCAGGCGCCGGTGGCCTCGCCGTCGAGGATGACGTCGCGCACGGGCAGGTGGGCGATGGCGCGGGCGACGTCCGGGTGCGCGGCGGTGAGCGACAGGCGGTTGCGCGAGAGCAGGTGCACCGTGTCGCCGTGCTTGTAGGCGAGGAGGCGGATCCGTCGAGCTTGCGTTCGAACGTCCACGCGGGGTCGTTGAAGCGGTCGGCCGTGAGCGTGGCGGCCATGAGCTCGAGCCAGTCGGGGGAAACGGCGTGCGATCTCACGATACTGCCGGCGCTGGCAGAATGGGGACGTGAAGCTGTCCGGCACCGCCGACCTTCCGCTGCCCACGGCGGGCGCGTGCCCGCTGGCTCGCCCGCCTATGGAGACGCTGGGCACCGCCATCGTCGAGAGCGTGATCCGCGAGCACGGCCGGTCGGGCCTGCTGGCACGGCTGAGCGATCCGTGCTGGTTCCGGGCCCTCGGCTCGGTGATGGGCATGGACTGGCACTCGTCGGGCATCACGACGTCGGTGATGAGTGCGCTCCAAGCGTGGCCTCAACCCGCGCGCGCACGAGCTGGGTGTGTTCGTGTGCGGTGGCCGGGGCCGGCAGTCGCGCGAGACGCCGGCCGAGCTGCGGGCGGTGGCGGAGCGGAGTGGCCTGGACGGCGACGCGCTGGTGCGGACGAGCCGTCTGACGGCGCGCGTGGACAACAACGCCATTGCCGATGGCTTCCAGATCTACCTGCACGCGTTCGTCGTGGCCGTCGATGGCGAGTGGGCGGTGGTGCAGCAGGGTATGAACGAGGGCAGCCGCCTGGCACGCCGCTATCACTGGCGCTCGGCGGCCGTGCGCGCGTTCACCGAGGAGCCGCACGCCGCCATCGTCGGCGGGCACGCCAGCCTCATCACCAACCTGGTGGATCGCCAGGCGTCGGCTGCCAGGACGCGATGCTGGCCATTGCGCGCACCGACCCCGGGCGGACGCTGGCCGAGGCGCGGCGGCTTGTGCTGCCCGCGCACCACGACGTGCGGGCGGCCGATGTCGATGCCACGCGACTGGGAGCGGTGCTGGCGCTGGCGTATGAACGCGAGCTCCGGGACTTCGCGTCGCTGCTGCTGGTGGAGCAGCTCGGGCCGCGGACGCTGCAGTCGTTGGCCCTCATCGCGGAGGTGGTGCACGGCGCCCCGTCGTGCTTCACGGACCCGGCGCGGTTCTCCTTCGCGCACGGCGGCAAGGACGGCCATCCGTTCCCCGTACCACGCTTCGGACCTACGACGAGTCGATTGCGGTGCTGCGGCGCGCATTGGACGCAGCGAAACTCGGGCAGAGCGACAAGCTCGACGGGATGCGGCGGCTCGACGGGTTCGTCCGGGCCATCGAACGGGGCCTGGGGCCGGAGGCGGACGTGGAGCGGGCAATCGCGCACGAGCAGCGGATCTCGCCGGAGCTCGGGGGCGGACGGTGTTCGACGGTCGCCCGGCCCGCCCCGTCGTCGGCCCCTCATCGCAAAGGGCTCTTCTGACTTGACATTCGCCCTTTGTTCGCTAGAATCCGGATTGGATAGCAAACAAAAGGCGAAACATCATGACTGCGCTGCCCACTTCCGCTCCCGATCGCCTGCAGACCGTCCAGACCCTGCTCGGTGCCCGCAAGCTCGATCTTGCGCTGACATCGGTGGCCCCGCCGCGTCCGTCCGAGGCCGCGCCGTTCCTGGTGCCGGGGCTGTCCGAGGGCCTCAATGGCGGCATCCCGCGCGGGCAGGTGTCCGAGATCGTGGGGCCGGTGTCGTCGGGGCGCACGAGCCTGGCATGGGCGGCGCTGGCGGCGGCCACCATGCGCGGCGAGTGGGCGGCGCTGGTCGATACGTTCGATCGCCTGGATCCGGCACGTGCGGCCGGGCCGGTGTGTGCACCTGCCGTCGCTGCTCTGGGTGCGGGGGCAGGCGTTGTCCAAGACAGCGGGTGCCCTGGACCCGGCCTGGAATGCCGGGAGCGGGCCGTCCGCGGGCCGGGCACGCTGCTGGAGCGCACGATCGACCGCGCCATCAGGCGCTCAACCTGATCGTGCAGTCGGGGTGTGCACCGTCGTGGTGCTGGACCTCATCGACGTCCCCTCCGCGCCCTGGCGCATCCCGCGCTCCACCTGGCTGCGCATCCAGCGCGTCATCGAGGGCACCGAGATGCTGGTCCTCCTGCTGGCCACCGAACCCGTCGCCCGCAGCGCCGCGGAACTGTCGATCGTCACGGGCGTGGACTGTCGAGGGGAGGATCACGATCGGGAGGGGATCACGATCGGGAGGAGAATCGCGTTCGGGAGGAGTGACGTTCCGGGAGGAGTTTCGCTCGGGAGGAAGCATCGTCGGGATCACTGCGTTATCTCCCCGCCTCCCGACCTCGATCTTTCCGGCACCCGACTGGCTTCCCGACTCCCGAGCGTTCTTCCTCTCCCGTGAGCGTTCTCCTCCCTCCCGAGGCGCGTCTCCCGCTCACTTCCCGCTCTTCCCGACTCCCGATCGAGTTCTTCCGACTCTCGACTCCCGGTTCCCGACTCCCGAAGTTCTTCCCCCTCCCGATCCGCTCTCCCCGCCTCCCGGCGCGATCTCCCCGACTCTCGACTCCCGACTCCCGACTCCCGAGAGCGTTCTTCTCTCTCCCGTGAGCGTTCTCTCCCCTCCCGGAAGAGCGCGTCTCCCGCTCTTCCCGACTCCCGCGAAGGCGTCCTTCCCCCTCCCGCCACACTCCCTTCTGGCTCGGCACGATCGCCGGCGCCTGGGCGGTCGAACGGCGCTGCGCGCCACCTCGCCCCGCGGGTTCACGGCAACGCTGCCGCTGCTGGTGAGCTGGGAGGCGTGTCATGTTCGCGGCGCTGCTGGCTTCGCCCGCGGTGTCCCTCGACGCGCTCGTCGAGGTGGCGCTCACATTCACTCCGCGGTTCCAGGTCGGCGTTCGTCCTGCTGGACGTCGGCGGCCCTGACGCGGCTCTTCGGCGATACCGAACTGGGCGCGCTCCAGGCAGCGCGACCCCTGATTACCAGGCCCTGGCGCTGGCCCCGGCCACTGCAACCATGGCCCTGATCGGCGGCGGGCCGGCCGGGGCTCACGGTGTTGCCCGAGGCCGAGGCGCGTGCGGTGCTGGCCGCGTTTCCGTCGATGTGCTGCTCCCCGTGATGGCGGCGCGCGAGGCGGATGCCGAGTGCGACGGCCCCGCCGCCGCCGGCGGCTGCGAACGGCACGCCTGGGCGCCTCGAGGCGACAACCGCCGCACCGGGCATGGGATGGCACCACCCGCGCGACACGCACCAGGCGCGACACACGCGCCGCGTGCGCGTGCGGGCGTCATCGGGGGGGCAGGCGCGTGCGGCCGCGCGTCAGGCACCGGGGCTGTCGGCCCAGGCCATGGCGCTCACCTTCACGCGCTGGGGGATCCGCACGCTGGGCGCCCTGGCGGCCCTGCCGCGGCCCGAGCTGCACGAGCGGCTCGGCGATCAGGGCTTGGCCTGGCAGCGCCTGGCCAGCGGCGACGACGAGGGGCCGCTGGTGCCGTGGCTGGCCGAACCGGTCTTCGAGGAGACGCTGGAACTGGAGTGGCCGGTCGAGGGCTTCGAGCCCCTCTCTTTCGTGCTCGCGCGGGTGTTCGATCCGCTGGCCGTGGCGCTCGAGCGCGCGGACCGGGGGGCGGTGGCCATCCGCACGGCCCTGCACCTGACGACCCGGGCGGTGCACGTACGCGTGCTGCCGCTGCCGGCGCCGATGCGGGATCCGAAGACGCTGCGCACCCTGGTGCTGCTGGATCTCGAGTCCCATCCGCCCGCGGCGGCCGTTGACCGCGTGCAGGTGCGGCTCGAGCCCACGCCCGGACGCATCCTGCAGTGGACGCTCTTCGATCGGGCGAGGCCGGCGCCCGAGCAGGTGGCCACCCTCATCGCGCGGCTCACGGCGCTGGCGGGGGAGGGGCATGTCGGCGCGCCCGCGCTGGTCGACTCGTGGCGCCCGGGCGTGTTCACGGTGGAAGAGTTCGGGAAGGGGGCGGAGGTGCAGGGCGTCGGGGCCGGGCTACCGGACGCAGGCGCGGGTAACCGGGCGCCGCGTGCGGATGCGGAGTGCACGGTGCCACAGGCCTTCCGGCGGTTCCGGTTGCCGGTGCCGGTACGCGTGCGGGTCGAGGACGGCCGCCCCGTTCGCATCACCACCGACCGCCAGGGCCTCACCGGCGGCTCCGTCGTCCAGGCCGCCGGCCCGTGGCGGACATCGGGGGAGTGGTGGGCGGGCGAGGTGGAGGAGAGGGGACAGCCGTGTCGGGAGGAGGCTGGGCATGCCCGGGCATGGGCGGAGAGCGCACGGGAAGACCGGCAGGGACGGCACTCGGAGCCGGAGCCGGCGAGCGGGCGCATCTCGTCTGCGCACCAGACGCCGGAGTCCCGACAGGATGCGGCCCTCTCTCGCGAAGGCCCGTCCCCCTCCCGTCGGGATGCCTCACACGTCCTGCCTCCCTGGGACCGCGACGAGTGGGACATCGCCATGACCGACGGCACGATCTACCGGCTGTTCGTGGAACGGTCGGTTGGCCAGTGGTTCCTGGAGGGCATCGTCGACTGATTGGCCGGCGCCGTACCTCCGCGTCCTCGTGCTCTCTGTGCCCCCCGTGCTCCCTGTAACCTCCGTGCCCTCCGTGTCCTCCGTGCCCTCCGTGCTCTTCGTGTCCTTCGTGTCCTCCGTGTCCTCCGTGCCCTTCGTGCCCCTCGCACCCTTCGTGTCCTTCGTGTTTTCCGTTCCCTTCGTGCCCTTCGTGACTCCGTGATGTACGTCGAACTGCACGCGTCCTCCGCGTTTTCATTCCTCCGTGCCGCGTCGTTGCCCGAGACGCTCGTCGAGCGGGCCGCGGAGCTGGGGTACTCGTCGCTCGCCCTGCTCGACGCCGACGGCGTCTACGGCGCGCCGCGGTTTCACAAGGCCGCCCGGGCCGCCGGCATCCGGCCGCTGATCGGGGCGACGCTGACCATTGCCGCCGAGGGCGCCGCCGAGGGCTTCAATCTGTCCGTCCTCGTGGCATCGCAGGCGGGCTGGAAGAATCTCTGCCGTCTCGTCTCGCGCATGAAGCTGCGAGCGCCGAAGGGCGAAGGCGCCTTGTCGCTGGCCGAGCTCGACGGATGTGTGGAGGGCCTGGTGGCCCTGGCCGGGCGTCCGCTCCTGCAGGCGCGGCGGTTCGGCGTCGGCGGGCTGCTCGACTGGCTCATCGGCATCTTCGGCCGCTCGCACGTGTACGTGGAAATCCAGCGGCACCTGCACCGCGATCAGGAAGACGACAACGAGATGCTGCTGGCACTGGCCGAGGCGTTTCGTGTGCCGGTGGTGGCCACCGGAGGCGTGTGCTTCGCCACGCCGGAGGAGCGTCCGCTCTTCGACGTGCTCACCTCCATTCGCGAGCACGTGCCGCTGGCGCGCGCGGGGCGCCGGCTGGCGGCCAACGCCGAGCGCTACCTGAAGCCGCCCGTGCAGATGGCGCGGCTCTTCGCCGACGTGCCGCACGCGGTGACGGCCACGCTCGATCTCGCCGATCGCCTGCAGTTCTCCATGCAGGACCTGGGCTATCGCTTTCCCCGCTACCCGGTGCCGCCGGGCGAGACCGAGAGCTCCTTCCTGCGCAAGATTGCCGACGTGGGGGCGCGCACGCGCTATCGCCCGTACCACGAGCGCGCGCGGGCGCAGGTGACGCGCGAGCTGGATCTCATCGAGAAGCTCGAGCTCGCCGGCTACTTCCTCATCGTCTGGGACATCGTCAACTTCTGCCGCCAGCAGGACATCCTCGTCCAGGGCCGCGGCTCGGCGGCCAACAGCGCCGTGTGTTACAGCCTGGGGATCACGGCCGTGGACCCGGTCGGCATGGAGCTGCTGTTCGAGCGGTTCCTGTCGGAGGAGCGCGGCGAGTGGCCCGACATCGACCTCGACCTGCCCAGCGGCGATCGGCGCGAGCGCGTCATCCAGCACGTGTACGGCAAGTACGGCGTGCACGGTGCGGCGATGACGGCCAACGTCATCACCTATCGCGGCCGGAGCGCGGCCCGTGAAGTGGGCAAGGCGCTCAGCCTGGACGAGGGGGAGATCGATCGGCTGGCCAAGGTGATGCACCACTTCGAGTTCGTGGATCCCGCCGAGACGCTGTCGCGCAACCTCGCCGACGCCGGCCTGGCGCGCGACGATGTGCGGGTGCGTCATTTCGCGCGGTTGTGGCGGCAGATGCAGGACCTGCCGCGGCACCTGGGGCAGCACTCCGGCGGCATGGTGGTGTGCCAGGGCGAGTTGTCGTCGGTGGTGCCGCTCGAGAACGCCAGCATGCCCGGCCGCGTGGTGGTGCAGTGGGACAAGGAAGACTGCGCCGACATGGGCATCGTGAAGGTGGACCTGCTCGGCCTCGGCATGATGGCGGTGCTGCAGGATGCGATTCGGCTGGTGAACGGGGAGGAGCCGGCTCCCGACTCCCGATCGAGTTCTTCCGACTCCCGACTCCCGACTCCCGACTCCCGAAAAGATCCACCCTTCGACCTCGCCCATCTCCCGCCCGACGACCCGGCGGTGTACGCCATGCTGCAGGCGGCCGACACGATTGGCGTGTTCCAGGTGGAGTCGCGGGCGCAGATGGCCACGCTGCCGCGGCTCAAGCCGACGTGCTTCTACGATCTCGTCGTCGAGGTCGCCCTCATCCGTCCGGGCCCCATCGTCGGACAGATGGTGCACCCGTACCTCAATCGTCGTGCGGGGCTCGAGCCGGTCATCTACGATCACCCGCTGCTGGAGCCCATCCTGAAGCGCACGCTTGGCGTCCCGCTCTTCCAGGAGCAGCTGCTGCGCATGGCCATGGCGGTGGCGGGCTTCACGGGCGGGCAGGCCGAGGACCTGCGGCGCGCCATGGGCTTCAAGCGTTCCGAGAAGCGCATGAAGCAGCTGGAGGGCCTGTTGCGAGAGGGGATGGCGGCCAACGGCATCACCGGTGCCGTGGCGGATCGCATCGTGCTCTCCATCACCTCGTTCGCGCTGTACGGATTCCCGGAGTCCCACGCCGCCAGCTTCGCGCTCATTGCGTATGCCAGCGCGTACCTGAAGGTCCACTTCCCGTCGGCGTTCTATGCGGCGCTGCTCAACAACCAGCCGATGGGCTTCTATCACCCCGCCACGCTGGTCAAGGACGCGCAGCGCCGCGGCGTGCGCTTTGCGCCCATCGACGTGCAGGTGTCCGCGTGGGACTGCATGGTGGAAGAGGACGGGGCCATCCGCCTGGGCCTGCGCTACGTGAGCGGGCTGCGGTCGGAGGCGGGGAAGCGGATCGCTGAGAGAATTCAGAATTCAGAATGCAGAATGCAGAAAGACGAGGGGATTGGGCGGCTGGTGTGTCCCAAGTGCGGCTGTGACGATCCGTCGATGATCGAAGCGGGCGACGGCTCCCGGCGCTTCTGCAACGTCTGCTCGCACGAGTGGGCGCAGGCGCCCGGGCGGGTGCGGTTCCGGAGCGTGGACGAGCTCGTGCGCGCGGCCGGCCTTCGCCGCGACGAGGTGACGGCCCTGGCCGACATCGGTGCGCTCAACGGCTTCGGTATGGACCGGCGCACCGCTCTCTGGCAGGCCGAGCGCGCCGCCCGCCCCGCGGGCGAGCTGTTCGAGCCCGACGTGGACGCATCACCCGCCGATCGCACCCCGCACCCGCACCTCGCACCAGGCACCCCGCACCCGCACTCGGCACCCGGCACCCTGCACCCTGCACTCGGCCCCGATCTCACTCTGCACCCGCACCCCGCACCCGGCACTCCGCACCCGCACTCGGCACCCGGCACCCTGCACCCTGCACCCGCGTCCCCCCTTCCCCCCATGACCCCCACCGAGCGCCTGGTGGCCGACTACGCGGGCACAGGGCTCACGCTCGGGCCGCACCCCATGACGTTCCGCCGCCACGAACTGTCGATGCGCGGCGTGCTCCGCGCCATCGACCTGCCCCGCGCGCGTCCCGGCCGCCGCGTGCGCACGGCAGGCATGGTGATCACGCGCCAGCGGCCCGGCACGGCGAAGGGGTTCGTCTTCCTCACGCTCGAAGACGAAACCGGCATTTCGAACATCATCATCCGCCCCGACCTCTACACGGCCACCCGCCGCATCGTCGTGGAGTCACCCTTCCTGCTGGTGGACGGCGTGCTCCAGAACCAGGACGGCGTCACCGCCATCCGCGCCGAGCGCCTGCAGCGCCTCGACGGCCTGTCCGACGACGCAGCCGTGGAGTCGCACGATTTTCGCTAGTGGGGGCTTGGGGCCTGGGGCTTGGGGCTTGGGGACTTGGAGACTTGGGGGCTTGAAGGCTTGGGGACTTGAAGGCTTGGGGACTTGCGCCCGACATTTTCTGCCTTGTGCCTTGTGCCTTGTGCCTTTTGCCTTTGCCTTTGCCTTCTGACTTCTGAATTCAGAGCCCCTTCCCAACCCCCACCATCCAGGCCGCGACGATCGCGGCGGCGAGCAGTCTCAGGTTCGCGCGCGGGACGGTGCCGGTCGCCGACCACGAGGGATGCAGCAACCCGAGCGGGACGTGCAACGTGAGCACGATGGTCACCATCAGGACCACGGCGGGCGGCACGGTGGTCACGGCGTAGGCCACCAGGATTGCGATCTGGCCGGTGACGTAGGCCATGTGGCACCAGCCCGCCCACGACAGGTCGCGGGCCCAGTGGGAGGCGGGACGGGTGGGCCACATGTGGTCGCGGAAGCCGCCGCGCGTGCCGCCGTGCCACGCGGCGTGGAGGAGGGCAGCGGCGCCGGCCGCCAGCAACACGGGCAGTGTCAGCCACCACGCCGCCGGCAGCCACGGGACGATGACGCCGTTCGCGACGGGGAGCAGCAGCGCATCGCCCCACATGCCGCCGTGATCGGCGAAGCCCAGGTCGAGGCCAGGGCGCCGGCGCCAGTGGCCCTCTGCGTACGCCACGGCGCCGGAGACGGCGACGGCCCCGACCGTCACGGCCCAAGCCGTCCAGCTCCACTCCATCGGCGTTCACGGTACTACGCACCAGCCCGGCCGTGTCGTGCGAGAATCGACGCCATCCATGCGCGCCTTCACGATTCTCGCCGTCGTTGCCGTGGCGCTCGCCTCGATGTACTTCTACAACCGGCCTCCGGCGACGGTACCGATGCCCACGCTCACCTACGTGGCCACCGCGCACCAGCTCGGTGTCGTCGGCTACCGCGACCCGGTCGGCGCGCTCTCACCCGACGGCCGTCGTCTGGCCTACGCGGAGGGCCGCACGGTTCGCGTCGTGCCCGTGGCGGGCGGGACGTCGCCGATCTTCCCCGCGGCCGCCGGGCAGGTGCGCTGGCTCACTTGGATCGACGACGGTCGCGTGCTCGTCGAGGACGGCGGCGATGCGCACCGCTGGTGGGCCTACGACGTGGCCGGCGCCACGCGCCTGCCGCTGTGGGACGCGGCCGAGCCGGTCGCCGGCGGTCCACGCGCCAACGACCTGCGCCAGCCGGTCGTCAGCGCGGACGGGCAGTGGCTGGCGGCGGTGGCGGCCTCTGCCGACGGCCCGCGGATCTGGCGCATTCGCGTGGACGGCAGCGGCGCCGAGCAACCGCCCCAGGGCGAGCGTCCCGCGTCGCCCGCCTGGATGCCCGACGGCGGTGTGGCGTGTCTCATCACCGTGGACGGCCGGCCGCGCGTCGCGGCGCCGTGCGATGCCACGCCCATCGTGCCCGTGCCCGACATCGACGCCGTCGGTCCCATCGCCTTCACGCCCGACGGCGCCAGCGTCTACTTCGCCTCACCCAACGAGCGCGGCACGACCGACCTGTGGATGATGGCGCGCGACACCGGCCGGGCCCTCAAGCTGTCGGCCTTCTCGCGCGACGCCTACGCGCCGTCGGTGGCGCGCGACGGCACGGTGCTCTTCCGCGTCCAGAACTACCGCACGCTCGTCGCCGAGCTCGCCGCCGGCCGGGTTCGCCAGCTCACCACCTTCCAGGCGGAGACGCCCTGGTGGCACCCGCGCGATCCCCTCATCTCCGTCACCTTCGGCACCTGGCGCCGCATCATCGACGATGCGAAGTACCCCGACATCGCGCAGGAGATCGGCGTCATCGACGCCAACCGCGAGCTGGCCGACGCGCCGCTCGAGGTCATCGCCGACTCCGAGTCCGAGGACCAGGCCATGGCCTGGTCGCCCAACGGCAAGTGGATTGCCCTGCACTCGCACCGCACGCAGTCCGACGACGTGTGGTTGCGGCCGGCGGACGGCAGCGCACCCGACCGGCGCATCACGATGCTCGGGCGTGGCGCGGAGGTTGGATGGCCGCGCTGGTCGCCCGATGGGACCACCGTGCTGCTCGACGGCGCCAACGCCGCGGGCAAGTCCGTGGCCTACACCATCGGCGTGAACCAGGAGAGCGGGGAGGTGACGACGCCGCTCACCGAGATTCCGACGCCGGGCCTCGAGGCCGACGTGATGCACGCCGAGTGGATGCCCGACGGCACGCGCATCGCCGCGGTGGCACGCGAGGCGCCGGGCCGGCACGTGCTGTTCGTCGTGCCCGTGCGCTGGCGGCACACCCACGGTCGTCCATCGCGTGGAGACCGAGCACGACTTCTCGGGGATGACCGTGTCGGCCGACGGCGCCGCGCTCGCGTTCGTGGCGCCCGCGCCGGACGGCTACTTCCGGGTTTTCCCCGGTGCCCGTGCGCGGCGGCATGCCCGAGCAGATCACGTTCGACCCGTCGAACAAGACGCAGCCGGCCTGGTCGCCGGACGGCTCGCGCCTGGCGTTCACGGTGTGGACCTACACGTCCACGTTCTGGACCTTCAGGCCATGACCGGCGGTGGCCCGGGCGACGTTCGCCCGGCTGTGCCGCGGCGCCCGCCGCTGCCGTCCTGGCTGCCGCGCTCGGTCCTCTCGATCGCACGTGGCTACACGGCCGGTGATCTCGGCCACGACGTGATCGCCGGCGTCACGGTGGGCCTGGTCGCGCTGCCGCTGGCCATGGCGTTCGCCATCGCCTCGGGCCTCACGCCGGAGGCCGGCATCTACTGCGCCATCATCACGGGCTTCATCATCTCCGCGCTCGGCGGGTCACGGTTCCAGATTGGCGGGCCGACCGGCGCATTCGTCGTCGTCGTGGCCGGCATCGTCGCGCAGCACGGTCTCGACGGCCTGTTCATGTGCACGCTGATGGCCGGCGTGCTGCTGGTGGCGATGGGGCTGAGCGGCACGGGCACGGCCGTCAAGTACATCCCGCGTCCCGTCATCGTCGGGTTCACCAACGGCATCGCGCTGGTGATCGCCAGCACGCAGCTACGCGACTTCCTCGGGTTGACCATCGAGGTACCGGGGGAGTTCCTGGAGCGGCTGCGGGTCATCGGCGAGCACCTCGACGCCGTCTCCTGGCCGAGCATCGCGCTCGGGACGGCGTCGCTCGCCGCGATCCTGCTGTGCAACCGGTTCCTGCCGCGGGTCCCGGGCTACATCGTGGCGCTCTTCGGCGGCACGGTGGCGGCGCTGGCGCTCGGCCTCGACGTCGAAACGGTCGGGTCGAGGTTCGGCGGCATTCCCTCGGGCCTTCCCACGCTGCGCGTACCGCAGTTCCGTCCGGGGCTGATGCTGCAGCTGCTGTCGCCGGCGGTAACCGTGGCGCTGCTCGGGGCCATCGAGTCCCTGCTCTCCGCTGTCGTGGCCGATCGGATGGGACGCGACCGGCACAACCCGAACACCGAGCTGGTGGCACAGGGGGTGGCGAACATCGTGTCGCCCCTCTTCGGCGGATTGCCCGCCACCGGCGCCATTGCGCGCACGGCGACCAACATCCGGTCGGGCGCGCGAACGCCCGTGGCCGGCATGGTCCACGCCGTGACGCTGCTGGCCGTCCTGCTCTATGCCGCGCCCCTGGCCGCGCACGTGCCGCTGGCGGTGCTGGCGGCCATCCTCTTCGTCGTGGCGCGGAACATGGGCGAGTGGGCGGAGATCCCCGTCCTGCTGAAGCACTCCTACACGGACATTGCCGTGTGGCTCGCCACGTTCCTCCTCACCGTGCTCGCGGACCTCACGGTGGCCGTGGAGGTGGGGATGGTGCTCGCGGCCCTGCTGTTCATCCGCCGCGTGTCGCAGACCACGACCGTGTCGCGGGCGACGCCGGAGTACGTGGAGGACGGCCGGCGGCACATCCTGCAGGACAAGGACATCCCGGACGGCGTAGCCATCTTCCGCGTCCACGGGCCCTTCCTCTTCGGCGCCACCGACAAGCTGCGCACCATCTCCGACGACCTCGACGCGCTGCCCCCCATCGTCATCCTGCGCCTGCGCAACATGACGGCGGTGGATGCGACGGGCCTGGATGCCATTGCCGATCTCGCGGAGGAACTGCGGGCCTCGGGGCGCACCCTGGTGGTCTGCGGGGCACAGCCGCAGCCGGCCGCCCTGATGCGCCGGGCCGAGTTCGAGGATCACCTCGGTGAGGGCAACATCTGCGACGACGTGAATGCGGCCCTTCGCCGGGCGCGGGGCCTGCTCCTGCTGCGCCGGTCGCGTGACGCGGCGGCGGAGGCCGCCGGTGACGCCGGCGCCGGGGGACCGCCGGCCGCTACCGCATGACGGTGCCCGAGTCCACCACCTTGCCCTGGCGGTTGATCACCTCGAAGCTGAAGGTGTCGCCGTCGATGGTGCCGAGCAGGAACGCCGTGTCCTGGTCGTAGCCGGCCGCGGTCTCGAGGGACCCGCGCCGGATGCCGTTGCGCCGCAACTGGCCGCCAGACCCCGTGATGAACTGCTGAATCCCGTAGCGCGGCTGCAGGCGCTCGTAGAAGTGCTCGTGCCCGGTGAAGACCAACTGCACGCCGAAGGTGGCGAAGATGGGCTCGAGCGCCGCGCGCAGCACGAGCGTCGGGCCGTGGCGGAGGCCGGACGAGTAGATCGGGTGGTGGAAGTAGGCGATCTTCCAGGGCGCCTCTGACCGCGTCAACTCGTCCTCCAGCCACCGCAACTGGGCGGGCGTCATCAGCGTGGAGTCGAGCGCGAAGAACTGGGCCGGGCCCTTGGTGAACGTGTAGTACGGCTGGCCGCCCATGTTGAACAGCTCGTACTTCACCTGCGCGCGGTTGTCGTGGTTGCCCAGCGAAGCGTAGAACGGGATCTCCGCGTCGATGACGGGCTTGTAGGGCACCACGAACTTGCGTTCCATGTCGGCCGGATCCTGGCCGCCGTAGATGTTGTCGCCCACGGTCAGCACGAAGCTGTACGGGTAGCGCTCGTGCTGGTCCCACATCTGGCGGGCCGTCTCGAACTGGCGGCGCGAGCCGGTGCCGAAGTCGCCGATGACGGCGAAGCGGAGGGGCGGGGGTGCCGCCTGGGCCGCAGATGGCGCAGATGACGCAGGGGCCGCAGATGGCGCAGATGCCACAGACGGCGCAGGGGCCGCAGATGGCGCAGAGGCCACAGACGGCGCAGGGGCCGCAGATGGCGCAGATGCCACAGATGGCGCAGAGGCCGCAGATGACGCCGTCCGCTGACCGCGACGATTGGGGAACGGGTGAACTGGAGGAAACGCCGCTCGCCGGGGTGGCGGCGGTCAGGCTCGCGGCGAGCGCGGCGGCGAGGCCGAGTCGGAAGAGCGTGCGCATGGTGGAGGAGGGACCGGCCGCCGGGGCGGCGGTCCATGGGCGCAGTATACCGATCCCGCGTGACGAAGGCCGGGGCCGGTGGCGGGGAGCCCGCCATCCGGCGGCTGGCGCGCTGGCGGACGGCTAGGCCGAAGCGTCGCTGACCGGAGTGGGCGTGCCGCCGCCCGTCAGCCGTTCGCGGAGGCCGCGGACGGCGCCGCCGACCTTGAACGACGCGTCGAAAATCGAGCCGACGCGGATGCCGCCGGGCAGCGTGTGCCGGCCCACGGCGGCCAGGCCTGCGGACGCGATGCAGCCGCACTGCCCGCAATCAGGGTTGCCGCCGAACTGGCAGGGCGTGACCTTGGTCGTGAGGTCTGCCGAGATGCAGTCGGTGGTCTTGGCGAAGATGCAGTCGTCGGGTCCGTGCGGCGGCGCCAGTACGCGTTGAGCAGCCTTCGGCATCTGCAGCTTCGGGAACTGCTCGCGGAGCACCATCAGCTCCTCGACGACGCGGCGGCGATCCTCGGCGGTGAGCTGCTCCTCGGACACCTCGCCCACCTGCGGCGTGTAGAGGCTGATCCACATCGTGCGGACGTTGGGGTTGTCGGACCACTGCTTGACGAACGCGCTGATGTAGCCGTCGCGCTGGACCTGCTGGCGCGTCACCGTGCAGTGCACCGTGATCTGGTGGCCGACGATGTGCTTGAGGATGCGGTCGTAGGTGGCCGGCGTGCGGCGCACGTCGTGCTCCGGCTGGAGCCCGTCGATCGACACGCAGATCTGCAGCCGCCGGATCGATGCCCACTCGGCGGGGATGGGGCGCACGGCGCTGGTGACCAGCTGCGAGTGGATGCCCCGCTCAGCCAGGCGCGGAAGAATGACGTTGAGCTCGCGGAAGCGCACCAGCGGCTCACCCCCGACGATCGACACATGGATGGGCCGGTAGCGGTCCACCACGTCCATGAAGCCGTCGATGAGGGCCTGGCCCTTGAAGTCGGAGAGCGTGCGCAGGGTCTGGGCGCCGCCGAGGTGCTCGTCGCCGTAGGCGTAGCACCCCGGGCACCGGAGCGGCATTCGCGCGTGATTTCGATAGAGAGGCTGGGACGATAGCCCTGGAGGATGCGCCCCAGGCCGGGATGATGCCTTCCATCGACTCACGCCAGCACAGGGCCGGCCGGGTGCTTAAGCCAAATCGTGCACTCCCGGCACGGCCCTGCACGGGTCTTCGGGCCGTCGCGATGTGTTGACAGCCCGGCCGTTACTTCGATGCGGTCAGCATGATCTCGACGAGGCCGTCCCCGCCGACCAGCCCGGTCCCGACCGTGGCGCGCGCGGGGAAGTCCTTGCCGAACGCTTCGCGGTACGCCTCGTTCATCGCGTTGAACTGGCTGATGTCGGTGATGTAGACGAGGCTGTCCACCACGTCGCTCCACGAATAGCCCGCGGCCGTCAGCGTGCGCCCGATGCGGGCCAGCGACTCGGCGGCCTGGCCCTTCATGTCGCCCTTGGTCTCGGCGGTGCTGCCGAGGATGCCCGACAGGTACAGGCGATTGCCCGCCTTGATGGCGCTGCTGAGCGTCGCGCTCGCGCGGCCGGGCGAGCCGTCGGGCCCGGGCGTCGTGAACGCCTGCTTGGCGCCGCGGTGCGCGATGAAGGTCATCTCCACCTTGTAGGTCGGGCCCGGCAGGCCGGTGACGACCGTCGCGCGCGCCGGCGGTTCCTTCGGGAACGACGGCGTGTAGTTGCGGTTCATGTCCTGGAAGCCGGCGACGTCGTTGATGTAGACGCGCGACGACACCACGTGCTCGAAGCCGAAGCCCGCCGCCTTCAGCAGCTCGCCCGCCGTTGTCATGACCTGCTTGGTCTGCGTGGCGAAGTCGCCGTCGATGGGTTCGTTGCTGCTGGTGTTGCGGGAGACGACGCCGGACATGAAGAGCGTGTCGCCGGTGCGGATGGCGTAGCTGTACGGGTTGGCCGTGGACCACCCCTGCGGCGTGACGACGACGCGCTCGGCGCCGGTGGGCACGGCGACCACCGAGATCTCGATGAGGGCGCTCGGCGACACCAGCTTGGCGACGACGGTGGTGCGCGTCGGGGCGTCCTTGGGCCATACGCCGCGCCAGACCTCCGTCATGCCGGCGGCGTCGGCGGCGTTGGTGAGGTACACGTGGGCGGCGACGACGTTCGCCAGCGACGACCCGGACTTCTCGAGCGTCTGGCCGATGCTGTCGAGGACGCCCTTGGTCTGCGCCTTGATGTCGCCCTTCTGCGAGAGCGTGCCGGCGACGTAGATCAGGCCGTCGGCCTTGACGGCCAGGCTGAAGGGCAGCGAACCGCCCCCTGGAACCGTTACCTGCTTGCCTTGTCCCTGCATGGCCACTCCGCTCACGGCGAGCGCGGCCGTCACCGCCAGGATCGTGCGTGTCACGATGCCACCTCCGCGCGCCACTCTATCACTCACCGCCGCGATGTTACACTCTGTGCGACGCATGGCGACGACTCGTTCATCCACCACCCGCACGACCCGTACGAAGACCGCGAAAACCTCGAAGACCGGAGCCCGCCGCGCCGCGCGCGTGGAGGATCCGCCGCCCCCGACCATCGACAACCCGCGCATCCAGCGGCGCCGCTCGAAGCTGCACGGCTGGGGCGTCTTCGCGCTCGAGCCGATCAACAAGAACAAGCGCATCATCCACTACGGCGGAGAGCTGATCTCCAACAAGCAGAGCGTCAACCGCGAGGACCGCTACCTGCGCAAGGGCTGCATCTGGGTGTTCCGCGTGAACCGCAACTGGAGCCGCGACGCCAACGTCGGCGGCAACGTCGCGCGCTTCATCAACCACGCGTGCCGTCCCAACTGCTGGGTGGAGGTCGTCGGCAAGCACATCTGGATTCGGGCCGCCCGCCGGATCGAGGCCGGTGAGGAACTGACCTACGACTACAACACCGAGGGGGACAAGACGATCCCGTGCCGGTGCCGCCCCGACTGCAAGACCCGTCTCTGATCCGCCGCGTGGCGGCCGTCGCTGCCGGGCTGCTGCTCATGGCGGCGGCCGGCATCGCTGCGACGCGGCCGCCGCCGGACGCGGATCCGCCGGCTGGTCCCGCCCCCGTCCTGGCTGGAACAGGCCAGGCCACGCCCATCCCTGCCGGCGCCGCCTTCTTCGTGCGCGGGCTCGACACGCCGCGCGATCGCCGCGAGCAGCACAGCGACATCCTCGACACGCCCATCCTGCCCGGCTCGGTGCACAAGGCCCTCACGCTGGTGGCCGCGCTCGAGGCCGACGTCATCCGGCCCGACTCCGGCGCGATGTGCCGGCGCGTCGTCACCGTGGACGGCGTGCGCTTCGTGTGCGCACACCCGGACCTGCACCGCCCGCTGACGCCGGCCGAGGCGCTTGCGCACTCGTGCAACGACTTCTTCGTGTCGCTGGCTCGTCGCCTGCCGCGCGAGCGCCTCAATCGCGTGCGCCTGGCCGCGGGCCTGCCGCCGCTGCCCGGCTCGGTCAAGCTCGGCCCGGCGCTGGTCGGACTGGAAGGTCCGCGCGTGACGCCGCGGGCGCTCGTGGACGTTCTCGCCCGCCTGGCCGGTGTTGGACCAGACCCCGCGGTGCCGATGCGCGCCTCCACGCGCGCCGTGCTGCGCGAAGGGTTGGCCGGTGCGGCCAGCTACGGGACTGCGGCTGCCATCGGCGCTCAGGGCGAGTCCGCACTGGCGAAGACGGGAACCGCGCCGATGCCCGGCGGCGGCGTTGCCGGCGTTGTCGTGGCGCTGGCGCCCGCGGACCGGCCGACGCGCGGCGTGGTGGTCGTGGCCCCGGGGGCCGCCGGAGCCGATGCCGCGAGTATCGCGGCTGCACTCCTGAGCGGCGCCGATCGGTCGCAGGCTCCCGCGCGCCCGAATCCTGTCGCCGCTGCCGCGCCGGCGCCAACCATTCGGCTCGGCCGGACGGGCCGCGACGGCCGGACGCGCGTCCAGGTGATGGACCTCGATGGCTACGTGGCCGAGGTGCTGGCCGGCGAAGGGCAGCCGCGGGCGGGCGCTGCGGCGCAACAGGCCCTCGCAATCACGGCGCGCACCTTCGCCGCTGCCAACCGCAACCGGCATCGGGCCGAGGGCTTCGATCTCTGCGACACGACGCACTGTCAGGTCGTGCGCCCGTCCACGTCCACCACGCGCGACGCCGCCGCGGCGACTGCCGGACAGGTGCTGATGGACGGTGCGCAGCCGGCATCCGTCTTCTACTCGGCGTGGTGCGGCGGACGGCTCGAGAACGCGTCGCAGGTGTGGGAAGGCGCCGCGGACTTCGACCATCCCGACGTGGATGATGCGTGTCGCGACGAACCGCCGTGGGAGAGCGACATCCGCGCGCGTGACGTGGAACGCGCGCTGGCAGCCGCCGGCCTGCGCGGTGGACGGCTGCGCGGCCTGCGCGTCCTGCAACGCAACCGATCCGGCCGCGTCGTGCGCTTGCGTGCAGACGGCTTCGTGCCGTCCGAGATCTCGGGCACGGACTTCCGGATGGCCATGGGCCGCGTCGGTGGATGGCAGTTGCTGAAGAGCACGGCGTTCGAGGTGGAGCGGACGGGGCAGGGCTACCGGTTCCGCGGCCGCGGGTTCGGGCACGGCGTCGGCTTGTGCGTGGTCGGTGCGGGGGCTCGATCGGCCCGTGGCGCGACGGCCGCCGACATCCTGCGCTTCTACTTCCCGACGCTGCGTGTCGAACGGCTGGGCGCTCCGGCCATAACCACGACGGCGGCCGCGCGGCCCGCGTCGCCGCCTCCGGCTCCGGCTCGTGCCCCGGCCACGCCAGCGACGGCGGAGGCCGACGACGTGCAGGTTGCGCTGCCGGCATCGGAAGCGGGCGAGCGTGCTGCGCTGGTGTCGCTGGTGCGCCGGTCCCGTGACGCCATTGCGGAGGCCGCCGGCATCCGCGCGCCCGCGACGATCCGGATCACGGTCCATCCAACGGTCGAGGCATTCGGCCGCGCCAGCGGACAGCCCTGGTGGATGGCGGGCGCCACCCTCGGCACGGCCATCGATCTGTTGTCGCTGCGCCTGCTGTCGCAGCGCGGCATCCTGGCGCCGACCGTCCGGCACGAGATCGCCCACGCGCTGCTCGACGCGGCGTTGGCCGACCGGCCGCTCTGGGTGCGCGAAGGGGCGGCCATCCACTTCAGCCGGCTCATCGACCCGGCCCTGCCCGAACCGGCGGCCGACACGGACCGGGGCCGCGTGGCGTGCCCGTCGGACGCGGAACTGCTCCGTGCGGTGTCCGCCGGTGCGCAACGTGACGCCTATGCGCGCGCCGATGCCTGCTTCGCGAAGGCGCTGGCTTCGGGACGGCGGTGGACCGAGGTGCGCTAAGACGGTGGTATTGTCTTGCCACGGACATGGGAAACATCCTCGTCGTCGATGACAACGAAGCCGTCCGCGCCATGACGCTGTACATGCTGAAGCGCCGCGGGTTCCACGTCATCGCGGCCGAGTCGGCCGAGGAAGCCGTCCACATCCTCGCCGACGGCCAGACGACCATCGACGTGCTGGTGACCGATCAGCACATGACGGATGGGCTCGGCACCGATCTCGCCGCCGAACTGCGGCAGCGCTTTCCGGACCTGCCGGTGCTGGTCGTGTCGGGCTCGTCGGAGGACGTGCCGGCACTCGAAGGCCGCTCGGCCTTTCTCGAGAAGCCGTTCTCGCCCGATGCGCTGATGCAGTCCATCCAGGCCCTGCTCGCCGCGCGTCCCTGACCGGAGCCTGCGTTCTGCGGCGCGGGGTCAGCCCCCGGTCCGCGTGACTGCCAGCCGCGCGATCAGGCTGAGTCCGATCGCGGCCACCAGCGCCATGGCGCCGAACTTGAGAGCGGCCACGGCCGGCTCCACCCACGAGGCAGGCAGCCCGTCAGGCATCCAGTACAGTCCATACGCCAGCGGCGCCCACAGGGTGAGCGCAGCCACGATGGTCACCGCGATCAGGCGCGTGGGCGAGAACGCGCGTGCCAGGGACCGGCGATCGAGCCACGGGCCCCAGCCGTGCCGGAGGAGCTCGGCAAACCACACCAGGGCCGCGAAGGGCACCACGATGCGCCGAATCCACTCGGCCAGGTACCGTACGGCGGCCAGCAGGCCCGTGACGTCGGCGATGTCGAAGGTGGCGATGAACCACGCGGAGATCTCGCCGCTGTGGCGGTCGAGCCAGGCGAGCGCCGCGCCGATGATCCACCACACGACGGCCGCTGTCAGGGCGGGCGGCAGGAACAGCGCCAGGCCCGACGCCAGGCGGGACGGCCCCGCGTGGGCGGGCGTGTCCACGCCAGACCGCACCGCTCCAGGCCAGGCTCACGACGCCGCATCGCCAGCACCAGCAGCACCGACAGCGCCAGCATGAACACCGTGGACTCGGGCGTGTTGAGGAATGTCCACCACAGCGCGGCGAACACGGCGGCGCCGGCCAGCACCGAGACGGTCGATACCGCGAGCGCCCGCATCATCGTGAGGCGTCCGGCGCCGGGACGGCGATCAGGGTGAAGGGCTCCGACGAAGCGTGCACGCCGGGGACGTACATCGGCGAGACCTGCGCGGGGACCGCCCTGAAGGTACCGGCGGAAATCACCTTCGCCAGATACACGAACTCGGCGCGGCCCTCGTCGAACGACTCCTGGAAGAAGACCGTGCGCGTGTCGCGATACTCGACCTGCGATCCCCACCACCACCGCATCGTCTCGGGACGCTCCAGCGGGTAGGCCGTCGTGTCCTGCACGGCCTCGACGCCGGCGGGCAACGGATCCTCGATGGCGAGATAGCGCCAGTCGGGCGTGCCAGCCACGGTCAACCGCACGGCGATGACGTCGCCCGTCGAGACGGGGCCTGTGATGGGCTCCTCGCGATAGACGATGCGGCCGTTCACGGTGACGGGCGTGAGGCGGCCGTAGCGCCTCGCGATGGCGAGCTGCCGGGAGCCGCTGCGTCCCTCGGCGGCGGATGGATCGAAGTAGCTGGCCGCGGCCGACCAGTAGACGGTGCCGCCGTCCCGCTTCACGAGCCGCACCTGGTTGTCGCCGTCCTGTGCCGGGACGGTGACGATCACGGGATCCGGCGCCGCCAGGCTGGCGGCATCGAACGCCTGCCGGCCCGCCGCCTGTCCGTTGACGAAGACGTCCACGGCAAAGGGCTGCGCGGTTTCGCCGCGCGCCTGCATGAAGGCGAGCAGGCCGTAGATGGCCATGGCCGTCTGCTTGGTCGTGCTCCAGTAGCCGCCGGTGCGGTTGAGGAGCAGCCACCGCACGGCGCGTTCGGCCACGGGGCTCTGCGGGTTGCGGCGGACGAGAGCCTGCACCGCGAAGGCGGTGGCTTCGACCGACATCTCCACCGTCTCGAAGAGCAGCGCATCGCGGTCGGCGTCCCACCACGACAGGTCGCCGCGTGTCTGGGCCTCGCCTTCGAGCGCCTGCGCCAGGCCGTCGGCGCGACCATCGCGCGCTTCGTCGAGCAGCGAGAGCAGCAGCGCCCGGCCCAGCGGGCTCATGCGGGCCCGCGCGTTCCAGACGTCCTCCATCGCCGCCGACTGCTGGTACGTCACCGGTCCGCCCTCACCGTACGAGACGATCTCGGCGTCGTCGGGCTGGCTGCGCCGGAGGACGTAGGCCATGTAGACCTTCAGGTCCGGTTCCGCGCGCGGGTAGGTGAGGTACATCCGGGCGAGGGCGCGCGCCGCGTTGCCGAGGCGATACTCGTCGACCCGGACACCCGCGCGCCGGGCCTCGTCGAGGCCCCACAGCGCATAGGCGGTCATGAACGGATGGTTGCCGTCCGCCTTCCACCATCCCCATCCGCCATCGTCGTGCTGCATGTCCCCCAGGCGCCGGATGCCCGACGACACCTGTCGGTCGAGGGCGCTCAGGCGTTCGGTGGGCGCGAGCTTCAACTCCGTCAAGGCGCGTGTGACCAGCAGGTTGGGGAGGAAGCTCGACAGCGTCTGCTCGGTGCAGCCGTAGGGATAGGACGTGAGGAAGTCGAGGGAGCCGAGCAGCGACCCGGCCAGCGACGGCGCCAGGCTGACGCGGATGCTTCGGCCCGCGGGGTTGGCGGTCGCCGGGATGGAGAGCGCCGCGGTCGCTTCGCCGGCTCCCACGATGGAGCCACTGGTGCCGGACCGCCGAGACAGCCCGTAGGGCACGACCGGAATCGGCAGCTGCACCGCGTCGGTGTCCGACTGCGTGCGTGCGCTCGCGGTGATGGACGCCGAACCTGGCGTGGGCGAGCGGAAGCGCCAGTCCTGCCGATCCTCGGCGCCGCTCGGCAGCGAAATGCCCGAGACCGAGCGCGGGGCGTCCGCGGACGCCGGCTGCAGCCCGGTCGCCTCCACCGAGAGCGCGGCCGTGCGGGTCTCCTCGCGGTAGTTGTGGACGATGGTCGGCACGACCACCTCGTCGCCCTCGGTGAGGAAGCGCGGCGTGACGACGCGCACGATCAGGTCCTTCGTCGTGGTGGTCCTCGAGACGGCGGTGCCCACCTTCGTATCCGTCGTCACCGCACGCGCGGTCAGCCGCCAGGTCGTGAGGGCATCGGGATAGGTGACCGCGACGCGCGCCCGGCCGCCGGCGTCGGTGGTGATGTCGGGCATCCAGTAGATGGCGTCGGGGAAGTCCTTGCGGACGGCCGGCTGCGGGGGCTGCTCGCCCTTGAAATCCGCGAGCGTGAGGGGGCGGCGACGGCGGCTGGCGAGCTGCAGGCGCTCGGTGCCCGAGTAGCCGGTGAAGTAGTACTCGCGGGAGAAGGTCGTGCTGACCCGCGAGTACTCGCGCCGGTAGAAGAAGCGCGTGGGATCCGGTGTGTCGTCGGCGCGGACACCGTAGACGGCCTCGTCGATGACACCGAGACTGAGCTGCGCGCGCACGGGCTGGCCGGCCTGGTCGGTGACGGTGAGCGTGAATCCACCAGGCTCCTGCGGCTTCGCGACGGCGCGATCGGGCTCGATCGCGATGGCCAGCGTGCGTTCGACCGCAGGCACCCCGAGGCGGCGCTCGGCGCGGTAGAGGCGTCCGTCGCGCAGGAACGCGATGTTGACGTAGACGTCGCCGACGTCGCCCGAGTCGATGGGCACCTCGAGCGCGTCGGTCGGTGAGGGCCGCAGCACGCGGTGCCACGACACGTGCTGGCCTTCCTTGGTGACCAGGACGGGACCGGAAACCGGGTCGCCGCGGACGACCAGTCGCGCGGTGTCGCCCGGTTGGTGCGTCCGACGGTCCGCCAGCAATTCGAGATAGCGATCCCCCTCGTCCACGTCGTCCTGGTCCTACGGGCCAGGAACCCGGAAAACTCCACGCGTTCGGTGACGGTGCGATCTCCGGCCGCGGCGCTGAGTGTGATCCGGAAGCTGCCGTACTGCTCCGCAGGCAGCGCGATGGCTGCGGCGGCGCGTCCCTCATCGCCGGTAGTGGCCGTCGTGCGTGACAACTCGGTGACGGTGGGATCCGCGTAGTGGCGCCGGCGCGATACTCCTTCAGCGAGCGCGAGGGTGACCGCTACCCCGGTGCGCGGGTTGCCGCAGTAGTCCACCGCGCGCACGTCCACGGATGCCTGCCCGCCCGCGCGGAACACCGAGCGGTCCAGCCTCGCCGCCAGCACGAACGGGCCCCACGTGGCATGGACGACGGTGGTGCCGGACACGGCGCGATCGCTGGCATCGGTGACCTGGGCCTCGATGCGTG
Source organism: Vicinamibacterales bacterium (assembly GCA_041394685.1). GTDB lineage: Bacteria > Acidobacteriota > Vicinamibacteria > Vicinamibacterales > UBA2999 > VFZN01. The sequence continues at coordinate 165,779 of JAWKHU010000039.1, read as the reverse complement.
CGCTGTAGTCGCGCGCGTTCGCGTCATCGCCGAGCGGGATGCGCAGCTCGAGTTGTCCGTTGGCATCGAGCCGCGCGTCTCCCTGCGCGGCCTGGTCGTCCTTAATGCCCAGTAGCCCCGCCGGAGTCCTCGAAGCCCTCATCCCACTTGAAGGGTGAGGTGTACGGCTGCCGCGTCAACGTCCAGTGGACGCGGCCGTTGGCCACGGGCTGGCCGAAGTAGTAGCGCGCCCGGACGGTGACGACGGCTTCGCGCCCTGATTTCGGCGGCGCTGGCCAGACCAGACGATACGACCCTCGAACTCGGGCTTGCGATACTCCTGCACCTCGAACGCGCTCGACTGCGCACCCGTCCTCCTTCATGTTGATCACCAGGGCGTAGGTGCCCAGGCCCGCCGTGTCGGGCACCGGAAAGCTGGCGGCCACCGCGCCGAACTCGTCCACCGGCAGCGTCCGGCGGAAGAGGACCTTGTCGTTGGCGTCGCTGGCGACGAGTTCGGCATCGGAACGGCAAAGGGAACCAATTGATCGCGTTCACGCCAGCGGAGCACGGCCTTGACGTGCACGGTATGCCGGGCCGGTAGATGGGCTTGTCGGTGTAGATGTAGCCGACCAGCTCCCGCGCGTCGGACTGGAGGGCCCAGGCACCGGGGTCGGTGGCGGCCACCTGGTCTCCGCACCGCGCCACGCCCAGCACCTGATCGACATCGGCGCCCAGCGCACCCTCGAACACGCCCTCGGGCGAGGTTCGGCCTTCGCCGACGACCTGCTGCGCCGACAGGAGCCGGACGTCGCAGTCCGGGAGCGGTTCACCCGTGAAGCGATTGGCGGCGAAGAGCAGCGCCTGGCCGGGGGAGGTCTTGGTGACCACGCCCACGTCGGAGACCATGACGATGGTGAACGCGCGCAGGCGCTCGTGTACGGCCTCCACGAGATAGACGCCGAGGCTCGGTGACGGCGAGCAGCACGCGGCGCAGCTCCGGGTCCGCGTGTCCCGGCGAGTTCACGCCACGAGGTGACGAGCTTCTCCGGGTTGAGGAGCGGCACCTGGGCAAAGGTGTTCACGTTGAGCTGCACGCGCTGGGCGGTCTCGGCCCGATCGTTCCGCGTGCGGCGGACCTCGCGGTAGTCAGGAGTCAGCTGCGCACGCGCCACGTTGCGGAGCGCGGAGCGCTGCCGCCGCTTCCAGTCCGTCAGCCGTTCGATCCACGACCATCCTGCGCCACCGGGTGAGGCTCGTCGTTGCCCGAACTGGTGCCCGGGTCACCAGCTTTCCGAAGAAGGCCACGGCATCGCGCACGCGGTAGACGCGGACGTCGAGCGACTGCACGCGCCGGAAGGTGAGGTAGAATGCCGACTCCCGCGTCGTGAACACCTGGCTCGAGAGCAGCGAGAACGCCGACCGCTGCTCGACGTCATGGCCGCCGGTGCCGCCACCTGCGCGCGCGCGGCGCCGGGGGCGCACGCGCCGAGCAGGAACAGCGACGGCCGCACACCGAGCGTTCGATTCACGGCGTCTCCAGCGCGATGAGGCGGAACACGCCCACGAAGTTGGGTTGGCGTCGATGGGCCGCCACCTCGGCATGGTGCCGGGCAGTGGCCAGGCGCGTCTTGCGCGCACCTCGCCCGGGCCGTCATCGGCCGGGCCCGTGTGATAGACGACCCAGTCCCGCCCGTCGGCTTCGAGCGCGGAGGGCCGACGAGACCATGGGGGTGATCAGGGTTGCTGCTGGCCGGGCGCCGCAGTGAGGAGGTCCCGGGCCGGGCACGCCTGACGTCGCGGCCGAAGCGGAACGGTGTTGAGGGTGACCAGCGTGCGGGCGTCGGCGAACTCGGCGTAGCGGGCGAGCGCATCGGACACGCGGAAGAGCGGGCCGACCCTCGCGTCCGGTGGCGCGGGGGCGGAGCGCGTCCGGGAAGCGGGGCGTGAACGGCAGCGCCACGCGCCGGTTCCACTCGGGCGTATGCGCGCGCAGGGCCTCGCGGAACGCGAAGCGGATGGCGCCGCGCAATCGGTGACGTCGCTGGCGGCGCGGTCGGGCTGGGCACCGGCCAGCGGCACGAACCACGACCGGAACGCCGCGCGGTCGGACTCGTCCGCGAGCCGCACCTGCGCGGCCGCGAGAGCGGCTGTCGCGACCAGCAGCAGGGCGCCCGTCGGGGCGCGGAAGTCGGGACAGGATCATCGCGATCTGGCCGTCATTATAGAAGCTGCCGCGAGCGTCGGCCTGTCCGTCCGCTCGTGCCGCGCGATGGTCAGCCCGGCAGATCGACGATGTAGCCCAGCCGGCGCGAGTCGGTCCCTGCTCGGTGAGCGCGCCGCCGTGCAGGCGGACCGTGAGGTCGGCCGTCGCCGGGCGCATGCCGGCGCCGGCGCGGTCACGCGGATCGGCGAGACACCGCCGTGGAGTCGTCGGCCTCGAGCATCACGGGCACACGCACGCGGCCGTCGGTCCGCTCGATGCGAGCCGATGGCGGCACTGATCTCGACCTGGGCGCCGGCCAGGGCGGTGACCAGCGTGGCCACCGTGTCGGCGAGCCGCGCTTCGTCGAGGCTGAGGCGCAGTTCGGGCGCCGGGGCCACGCGCACCTGCACCTGCGGTGATTCCGGCAGGAGGGCGCGTCCCGCCCCGGTGGCTATCTGGTCAGCGACGCCGGGTGGCGGGCGGTGAAGGTCACCGCCCGCGAGCCGCGCGTAGGCGCTCGCTCCTCCACGAGCGCGGCCAGGCGATCGGTGGCATGGGAGAGGCTTCGTCCACGGCCTTGCGCGCCGGTCCGCCGTCGCCCACCTGGCGGACGAGCAGCCGGAGATAGCCGCGTGCGACGCCCAGCGGGCCGCGCAGCTCGTGCGCGGCGGCCGTGAGCACCGAGTGAGGTACAACGGATGGTCCCGTGGCAGACGTTCTGGTGTCCATGATCGTCCCGGTGCGCGGTGATCCGCCGCTTGCGCGTCTGCTGAGGGGTGCCTGCGCAGTCCGACGCCCAGCTCATCGTAACGGCAACCGGGGACGATGGGGACACTCAACTTACTGAAAAACAGCCGCCCCGGACGTCGTGTGGCTCAGCGGGCCGCGGGGCGGGGACCGCAACAGAACGCAGGCACCGCGGCCGCCACCGGGCGATGGCTGTGGTTGATACGCGGATTCACAGGTGCCCGCCTCCTTTCTGGAGCGATTCCGCGGGCGGACGCGGATCCCGAGGCACGGTGGGGGGCCTTTCGCTTCGCCCTCGACTCGGCCGCGTGGCAGGCCCGGCTGTGGGAACGGGGCGTCGCGCTGCGCGTACGGCTGTTCGGCCTGCCGTCGCGGCGACGGGGAATCTTCGTGCGCCGGGCGGTGTTTACAGGTAGGCGGCTTTCCGGCGCTCCCGTTGATGGAGGACGTCGCGCTGGTCGGCCGCCTGAAAACCGCGGGCGGCGCGCGACGTCTCAGCGAACAACTGCCGACACTCCGCGATTCGCTGGAGCAGGGGGGATGGTGGCGGCGGGATGTAAGAAACCTGTGGCTGCTGGCGTTGTACTTATGTGGGGTCGCACCCGGGGCGTTAGCGGCAGTGCGACCGGTGACTGTGAGCGCCCGGCTGGTGCCGGCCGCCCTGTCCAACAATCGAGGTCCCCGATGCTGATCAAGAAGGCCCCTGACGTGCGCGAGTCGGAAGTCACCCCGCAGTCCTGGTACGTGCGGCGCCGTGAGTTCCTGCAGGTGGCCGGCTCGACGGCTTACATTGGCGGTGGCGGCGGGCGCCACCGGGCCCCTGTTCGACGGCACCTCCACGGCGTTCGCCGGGATCCGTCGGCCCAGAAGCTGGCCAATCTCAAGAAGAAGAGCCCGCTCAGCGCGGACGAAGGAAGCTCAACTCGTGCGCGACGTCACCACCTACAACAACTTCTACGAGTTCGGCCTCGACAAGGGCGACCCGGCCCGCTACTCCAAGACCCTCAAGCCGCGCCCGTGGAGCGTGGTCGTCGAGGGGCAGTGCGGCAAGCCCGGCACCTACAACATGGAAGACATCATGAAGTGGTTCCCGCTCGAGGAGCGCATCTACCGGATGCGCTGCGTCGGGCGTGGTCCATGGTGATTCCGTGGGCGGGCTCCCCGCTGGCCGACTTCGTCAAGCGCTTCAGGCGACCTCGAGGCCAACTACGTCAAGTTCACCACGCTGCTCGACCTCAAGCAGATGCCGGGGCAGACCGAGCCGGCGCTGCCCTGGCCCTACGTCGAGGGCCTGCGGATGGACGAGGCCATGCACCCACTCGCGCTGATGGCCGTGGGGCTCTACGGCGAGGTGCTGCCGAACGCCAGAACGGCGCGCCCATCCGCCTGGTGGTGCCGTGGAGAATGCGGCTTCAAGGGCATCAAGTCCATCTGCGCGTGAGCTTCCAGGAGAAGCAGCCGCTCAACACGTGGCAGCGGATGCGTGCCGACGAGTACGGCTTCTTCGCCAACGTGAACCCCGCCGTCGATCATCCGCGGTGGTCGCAGGCCAGCGAGCGCCGCATCGGGGAGTTCTTCAAGCGCAAGACGCTGCCGTTCAATGGCTACGCCGACCAGGTGGCGTCGCTGTACGCCGGCATGGACCTGCGCAAGTACTACTGACGGGGGCGACGGCGTTCATTGACGATTGTCAATTGACGATTGACGATTGATTGGGTCAACGAAGATCGGGGAAGTCGTGCAATCGGATTGCGGCAATGAGGCATTGATCCATCGGCGCACTGGGATGGGCCTTCCCGGCGTTGAGGCGGTCCCGATCGGTCGCTCCCGACGCGCGGTCGATCGACGCCTTCTGTCCAGACGCATCCCCTCGTGATTTCCCCGAAGACGACGCGTCGCGTCCTGAAGCCCTCGTGTTCGCGGCCGCCCTGTGGCCGTTTGCGTGGCTGGTCTACAGCGCCTTCTTCGGGGATCTTGGCGTCAATCCCGTCAAATCATCACCAATCACACCGGCATCTGGACCCTCCGCTTCATCGTCATCACCATTGCGCTGACGCCGGTGCGGTGGCTGAGCGGCATCAACCAGCTCGCGCTGTTCCGGCGCATGATGGGGCTTCGCCTTCTTCTACGGCACGCTCCACTTCATGACCTACTTCATCCTCGACCAGTCGCTGCGGATTCGGCGGGCTGTGGGACGATGTGGTGAAGCGGCCGTATGCGGCGGGGTTCACGGCGTTCGTGCTGATGATTCCTGGCCATCACGTCCACGCAGGGGTGGATCCGGCGGCTGGGCGGGCGCAACTGGAGCCTGCTGCACCGCCTCGTCTACATCACCGCGATCGCTGTCCTACTACTTCTGGAAAGTGTGAAGCTCGACGACCTTCCCGCTCTACTACGCGACCACATCGTCGGCGTGCTTCTGGCGGCGCGCGTCGCGCAGCGCCTCCGGCGTGCGAGCGCGCCTGCCCGAGGTGCCCGCCCGGCGTGAGGCCCGGCCCGAACAAGTGATGTGAGTCGCGGGATGCGCCACGTGGCGATCCTCGCGCGTGCGCCGTCGGCGGGGGGAAAGGCACGCCTGACCGCGGATCTCGATGCCTCGCGCGCCCTGCGCCTTCGCGAGGCGCTGCTCCTGGACACGCTGGCCGCCGTGACTGCCGCTGGCGAAGCCGTCACGGTGTTCGTGACGCCTGCGGCCTACGTGACGGAGGTGTCGTCGCTGCTGGGCGGTGGCGTGACGGTGCAGCCTCAATGCGACGGAGATCTCGGAGCGCGGATGAGCAGGGCCATGGAAACGCTGTTCGTGTCCGGCGCCACGCGCGTCGTGCTCGTCGGCTCGGACCTGCCGGCCATCCCGTCGTCGCGCATCGCGGACGCGTTCGCCGCGCTCCATGAGGGATGGGACCTCGTGCTAGGGCCGGCGGAAGATGGCGGCTACTACCTGGTGGGCGCCTCGCGTCCGCAGCCGTCGGTGTTCGAGGGCATCAGCTGGGAAGTGAGGAGGTGCTGACGGAGACGCTTGCCGGGCGGCGTAGCCGCCAGGATCTCGGCCGCACTGCTGCCGTCGTGTTTCGACGTGGACCGCCCGGCCGACTGGACCGCCTGGTCAGGTCAGATGCTAACCCCGCGCACGCAGCACGAATGGCGGGGGCCGCTAGCTATGCGTGTCGAAGGGAACGCGCCGAAGAGCTACGTCTCGTCGGACGGCTCGAACTTCATAAACCCTGGATCCGGTCAGAAAGACGACGGTGCCGCCGAGCTTGAAGGGGTGTCCGTCGACGACGACGGTGACGAGGATGCGGGTTAGTGCAGCTGCGGCGAAGGTCATCCGAAGCAGCGGCGGCGTTGAGATCGGTGATCCGGCAGTCGCGTGACCCGGACGTCCCGTTCGGGTGCCGTCTGAAGGTCCGGTCAGGCGAGGAAGGTTGCGGCGTTCGTCGCTCATGAGGATCTGGAGCCAGGGCCGGCAACGATCATACGCGTGATGTGTGATATGATCCATCTTCTGTTGACGCGGGTGGAGCAGTCCGGTAGCTCGTTGGGCTCATAACTTAAAGGTCGGGGTTCAAATCCCCCCGCAACCAAGATCGATACGAAGGTCGCCCCCAGGGGGCGACGCTTTCGTGTTCTGAGCCCTTCCCACCACCCGCGACCGGTCCGAGACCCGGCGCGAATTCTCCTTACGCGCGACGAGCGCGAGCTCTACATAGATTCATCGAGTTCCGTCAGACTTCCGCGCCCCGCCCGCTGCGCGTGCTGCTCACCAACATCGCTCTCGAGCACCGGGGCGGCAGTGAGCTGTATCTCCTCGACGTGGCACGCTGGCTTCGGCAGCAAGGCCACGCCCCGGTGGCCTACTCGGCCCGGCTCGGACCCTTCGCCGACACGGTTCGGCGTCATGCCATCCCGGTCGTCGACGACCTGGAGCGGCTCGGCGAGCCGCCCGACGTGATTCACGCGCATCACCACCTGCCCGCTCTGGTCGCCATCAATCGTTTTCCACGCGCATCGGCCGTCTACTTCTGTCACGGTTGGCTGCCGTGGGACGAAGCCCCGCTGCGGCATCCCGCCATTCGTCGCTATGTTGCCGTCAGCACCGTGACCCGCGAGCGGCTGGTCGCCGAGCACGGCGTGGACCCCGGCCGGGTCCACGTGCTTCCCAACTTCGTCGATACCGACCGATTCCAGCCACGGGACCCGCTGCCCGAACGTCCGCGCCGGGCCCTGATTTTCAGCAATCAGGCCAGGGAGTCCGACTGGGTACGCGCCGTGCGGATGGCGTGTGACGCCCGTCACCTCGCGGTGGACGTCGCGGGCTGGGGATCGGGGAACCCGGCGGAGCATCCGGAGCGGCTCCTCACCCCGTACGACGTCGTGTTCGCCCGGGGTCGGTCGGCCCTCGAAGCCATGGCGGTGGGATGCGCCGTCGTGCTCTGCGACGAGGAAGGGCTCGGGCCCATGGTCACCCCCGACACGCTGGATGCCCTTGGCCTCGGCAATTTCGGCGTCCAGGTCCTGACCCGTCCCCACACCGTGGCGCTGCTGCTCCACGCCATCGACGCGTACGAACCGGCCATGGCCGCCGAGGTGTCGAGACTGGTGAGGTCCACCCGGTCAATGGCTATCACGATGCCGCGTGTGTTCGGACTCTACGAGGAGGCGATGGCTGAGTCGATGCGCCAGCCTCACCCGGCCGCCGCAGCCGATGCCGCGGTCGCCGACTACCTCGCCTGGCTCCACCGGGAGTTCCCCGTCCCCTGGCTGGCGCAGCGCGAACGATACGCGCGGACGATACTCGACGTCGAGCGCCGCGCACGCGAACTGGCCGCCGACGTCGAGCGGCTGCACGCGGAACGAGCGGGGGAGACGGTTGCCGCTGGCGTGGCACGGGACGAGGCCGCGCGCCTTTGCGACGAGTTGTCAGCCGAGCGCGAGGCGGCACGGCACTCCGCAGAGTCGGCGCGGGAAGCCGAGCACCGGGTCGATGTCGCCCGCGACGATGCCGACGCGGCGCAACGCGCACTGGCACATGCCCAGACCGAACTGACCGAGGCGCGGCGCCTGCTGACGGACGCGCGGGCCGACGCCGACGCCATTCGCATCACCCTGAACCGCATCGAGCAGGGGTTCCTCCATCGCCGTCTCCTGCCGCTGCTGTGGCACGTGCGGCTGTGGCTGCTGCCGGACGGCTCCGCCCGCTACCGCCTGTACCGCCGCCTTCGAACCGCGGTCGGCCGGCTCCTGGTTCGACACGCCCGACCCCGCGCCGCCATCGATCCGGCCGAGATCGCCACAGCGGTACCGGACCCAGCTGCGCTTGCGGTCGTCGTGATGGACGTTGGAGGTCAGCACGATGCCGTCGAGGCCGTCGCGTCTCTGGTGGCCCAATCGCCGCGCCCGGAGATTGTCGTCGTCAGTTCGGGTGGCGGCAATCTGGACGAGCAGCTGGCCGCGGTCGGGCTCGAGGTCACGGTCGTCCAGGTGTCGTCACTGTTGATGCCGGGGGCCGCACGCAACGTCGGACTGGCAGCCACCGATGCGCCTTATGTCGCCTTCCTCGCTGGCGACTGCGTCGCGAGGCCCCGCTGGGTGGCCGGCAGGCTTGCCGCACATGCGGCAGGCGCCGACATCGTCGCCAGCGCAGTCGTCAATCACCGGCCGCGCAACCCGTTTGCGGCCGCGGCGCACACGCTGCTGTTCAGCCCTCGACTGCCAGGGACGCCGCCGCGGCATCGGCTCCACTACGGCGCCTCGTTCTCGCGATCCCTCGTGGCACGGCACGGTGTGTTCCGGGCCGACCTCAGAACCGGTGAGGATACCGAGCTGCGGGAACGCGTAACCGGGCACGCGCGGCTCGTCTACCGGGGTGACGTGCAGGCGGCTCACCGCAACCCCACCCGGCTGCTGGCGCTGCTGGCGGATCAGTTCCATCGCGGGCGACGAACGGTAGCGGCCCGTGACGCCCTGTACGGCGGTTCGGCACGCTGGCTGGTCGCGCGAACCGCGCTCACGAGGTGCCGCGCTCGGTGTGGCTCACCTTGCGCGCCACCCCGGTGACGGAATGGGGACTCGTGCTCTGGGGGATGCCCTGGCTCGTGCCGGCGGCGTGTGCATATGCCATCGGTGCCTGCAGCGCGCCCTCCGGGACGGGCCCAACTGGCAAGAGACGTCCTTCCCGCAGCCCAGCGGCCGAACTCCCGACCGCCGCGAGCGCGGCACCGAGGCGGGCTCGTCTCATCTGCGTGACCGCCTTCCGGAACGGGGCGCGATTCCACGATGACTTCCTCCTCAACGTCTCCCCCACACGTGGACGGATCATTGCGCTCGACGATGGCTCGACGGACGGCTCGGCGCGGATCGTGGCGGCTCATCCCGCGGTGCTCGAGGTCATCCGGATCGCGCCACGCCAGCCACACCGGTGGCACGAGCTGCGCAACCGGCGGGTGCTCGTCGACGCTGCCGCTCGACACGGCGCCGAGTGGGTGATCGCCCTCGACGCCGACGAACGTGCGAGCGTCATTTTCGCCAGCGCCTGGACGCCATCCTCGCCCACGCCGGCGCAGTCGGTCCGCGTGCCTACGCGATCACGTTCGGGAACTGTGGGACGCGCCCGATCGCTACCGGGTGGACGGCGTCTGGGGCCGCAAGCGGTCCGCGCGGCTCTTCCAGGTGCGACCCGACCACGACTTCGGTTCACGCGCGCTGCACGGACACTGGGCGCCAGAGAACAGCCGCGGTCCGGAAGGAAGCTTCGTGCTGGCCGATCTCCTCGTCTATCACCTGCGGATGATCGAGGCGTCGGACCGCGCGTCGCCGGAAACGCTACGAGACGCTCGATCCGGAACAGCGGTGGCAGTCGATCGGCTATGCGTATCTCACCGATGCTGCCGGCCTCCAACTGGAAGCGCTGCCTGCGGGCCGAGACTATCTTCCGATGCCGGCGTCGGTTCCACCGTGTGATGCGGAGCTCCCGGAGCCCGCCGGTGTTGTTGACCCGACGGCACAGCAGTTCACCGGCGGTCCGGCGGCGCTCCCGGCACGTGGATGAACACCGGATTCGAGTAGAACCACAGGTCAGACCAGGGATCCTCACCGATCTCGTCCATCGACGGCTCGAGATCGGCGCCACTGGTACCGCGCACGCGGAGATACATGTCGCGCGCTGCCGTCAGCGTGGTGCGGACCGTGACGACGTCGCCGCTGCGTTCCCATGACGATGGCGTGAAGCGCGCGACGACCTTCGTGGACTCGTTCCGGAAACCGTCACGATCGGCGGCGGGGCCGGTGACATCCCCCGTGATCAGGTCCACGCGGGAGACGCGAGGGTTCTGTCCCGCGTGATTCGGCGTGTCGGGGTCGCGGAAGCGGATGGTGACGGCAATCGGCGTCCCGGGTGTTGCGGAAAGCGTCCCACCAACGCCCGCTTCGCGCGCCCTGTGACGCGGTGACGTCCAGCGACGTGATCAGGTCCCCAGCCACGACGAACACTCGGCCCTCGCGCAGTCCCTCGAGCATGTCCTCGTAGGTCCTGTTCGCGTAGACGTAGGTCTTGTGGAACTGGCCCGGCCAGAAGTCGCTGCCACGGCGGGTGGCCTCGCTGTAGTGCACGTGCGAGTCCGACGAAGCCACGATCCAGAAACGCCGGCCTTCGCCCAGCAGCGCGTCCCAGAGCCCGCCGACGATGGCCGTCATCTGATCGAAGCCGCCAAGGGTGTGGGCGCCGGGATTGGCGTAGGCGCCGCGCGCTCCGTCAGGTGCACCCGCGGCGTCCACGCGCGGGAGCCGTCCGGCGCCAGGGCACCGGCCTGGTGGCCCGGCGCGCCCTCCATGCCTCGATAGACCTGCGGCGCCGTGTCGATGTTCTGCCGGATCTCCCACGGGCTGTCGGCGCCGAATGCGCCGAGGCCCGTGGCCGAGCGCGACGGGTGGTTGGCAATCAACAACGGCAGGTGGGGAAGCGCCGCCATGTAGGTGAGCGCCGCCACGCGCGCGTCGGCCGTGTCCCGCGACGGGTCGAGCGGGTAGGCGTCCGCCTTGTCGAAGCGGTGCTCGATCTCGCATACGCGTCGCCGCCTCCCGTGTCGGTCCTCGGGACGACCAGCGCGTGATGGTCCATGCCCGGCATGTTGAGCTCCATGCCGTAGAACTGCAGGACCTCCGGCACCAGTTGCCGGGATTGTCCGAGCCCTCGCACGCGCGGGTGAGATTCAGCTTCGCGCGTGATTGGGGCCGCCGTGATCGGTCGTGACCATCCAGCTCAAACCATGCGCGCGAGCCATACGCGCGTTGAGCGGAGTGGGGTAGAGGGCATCCTGGCCCAGCAGCGGCGTCGGCGGGTCCGTCGTCGTGTCGTAGCCCGGAGACCAATGACTGTGGACGTGGGAATCGCCGGCCAGCCACGCACGAGCAGTGCCCTGCGAGAGGGAGGCGGCCGAGGCCAGGCGGCTCCGGAGAGCAGGACCAGGTGCAGCAGCGCGCGGCGCATCGCTCGTCAGGGTGCGCAGGTGATGTGAACGCCGCGTGACGCGATATCGGGTAGCATCCGCCACGAGGCCTCGCCCATGCGCTTCCTTTGCATCGCTCTTCGTCGCCAAGCCTCTCAACATCCTCGCCGTCGCCATCGTCCTGGGCGCCGCGTTCGCGTATCTTCGGACGAGCGCTGCGCGGAGCCCGCGGATGCTGCTCTGGGCCGCCTGCGCGTGGCTGCTCTACGCCGCGTGGGAGTGGCTCATCCAGGTCCGGACGCCCGAGGCGAACATCCGCGTCGACCTCCTCGTCATCTGGCCCGTGCTGGCCATCCTGACGTTCTGGGCGGTGATGCGCGCGCTGCGGTAAGCTGACGCGTCGCGGCCAGGTGCCGGGCGAGAGAGGGATCATGCGGCGAGTGGATATCCGTGGGATGGGCGTGTGCGGTGCTCGCCGGGCCGCGGTGCTGGCGGGCGGATGCGGCGGTTCGGGCGATCCCGCGGCGGGGTCGCAGGCGATGCCGTTCGAGACCGCCCCGGACCCGGCCCTGGAAGCGGCCATTCAGGCCGCGTCGCCCGGCTACGTGAAGGCGGCTATCGATGCAACCGACCGGTCCGCGTGGGCCCGCTACATCCACGGCCGCGTGACCTGGACGGTGACGGCCAGGACGAGGTGTTCGCCTGCGTCCTCGGGTCGTTCTTCTGCGGCACCGGCGGGTGTCCGCTCCTGCTGTTCACGCCCGGTCCCAACGGCTACCGGCTGGTCAACGAGTTCCCGACCAGCCGCACGCCGGTGCGTGTGCTGTCCACGGCGTCCGACGGTTGGAACGATCTCGTCGCTTCGAGTCCGGTGGGGATCGCCGCCTTCCGCCGTTCACCAGGTGTTCGATCGGAGCCGTACGTCGAGCAGGCACGCATGCCGTCGGACCAAAGCCTGACGGCGTCGACTACCTCGCCGGCGAGCTGTCACCCACGGCTGGCGTGCCGCTCGAGCCCGCCGATGCCGCCGCGCCCGGCAGCGGCCTCGAGGCGCCCGCGCCGTCCGCTACCGGCTATGCCACGGTCTGCGGCGTCACCGTGGAGGGCAAGGAGTATCGCTACCGCTGCACGGTGGAGGGCGACGCGCCGGGGAGCACTGGCACGACCGCGCTGCACTTCCCGGACAACGACGTGACGATTGCGTGGCACGGCGGCGGGAAGGCCACGGCGACCTTCGCCGGGATGGTGCCGATGGACATCACCATCGCCACCGAGGACGGCGTGACGCGGTTTCCGTTCGAGGACAAGGTACTTCTACGTCCGACCGCGAGAAGAGCGGCAGCCGAAGCTCAAGACGCTGCGCTGACCGCCTTCTTCATCGTCTCTGCGAGGCCGTCGCAGGGACGGCGCCAGCACCGATCCGCGGCGCCACACCAGCGCCACGGTGCGTCCGGGCCCTGGCGGCGCGAACGGCCGCACGACCAGCTGCCCGCGCCGGTTCTCCACCGTCAGCGCAATGGACGGCAGCAGCGTGACGCCGCCGCCCACGCTCGCCATCTGCACGAGCGTCGCCAGGCTCGTCGCGCGATAGTTCGCCTCCGTTGCCCCTGTGCTGGAACAGAGCTGCAACGCCTGATCCCGGAAGCAGTGCCCATCGTCCAGCGGCTTGTCGCGCTGGCCGTGTAGCTCGTCAACGCGCGCGCCGCGCGTCGGCGTGGCCAGGGGTGGCCGGGGGCGGCGGCCAGCAGGAACGGGTCGCGCAGGAGCACCTCGTGCTCGAGCGTCCCGAGCTCGGCCTCGAGTGCCAGGATGGCCATTCGTCGAGCGCGCCCTCGTTCAACTGCCGGACCAGCCCGCCTGTCCTGTCCTCGCTCCAGACGACGGTGAGGCGCGGGTAGGCGGCGGTGAGGGCAGCGCAATCTCGGGCAGGAGGTAGCGAGATCGTGGGGATCACGCCAATGCGGGGCGTGCCCGTGAACGGGTCGCCGAGCTGACGCCCGAGTTCCTCCGGTCCACCGCGGCCACCAGATCGCGCGCGCCTGCGCAATCAGCGCCACGCCCGCGGCAGACACCCGGACGCGCCGGCGATTGCGCTCGAAGAGCCGCACGCCCAGGGCCACTTCGGCCTGGGCCACCTGTGCGCTGAGAGACGGCTGCGACACGTGGCAGGCCTCTGCGGCGCGGCGGAAGCCGCCCAGGTCCGCGACCGCGACGACGTACTGCAGTTGGCGCAGCGTGACGGGGAGGGGCGCCAGAATATCCATAGTCTAAAACTATCACCGTGAGGCCATTGATGTCTTTGACCAACCATTCAGGGTCGCAGAGACTCGGGGGCGGTCCCTGACAGGTCCAATCCGTTTCGCTTGCTCACGAGGAGTTCCATGTACACGAATCCCAAGACGTGGCTCGCCGCCCTTGCCGTGGTCTCGTTGCCACTGCTGGGCACGCACGCCGTCCACGCGCAGGGGGCGCCGCAGTCCAACCAGTTCTGGTGGCCCGACCAGCTCGATCTGGCGCCACTGCGCCAGCACGACACCACGTCCAATCCGATGGACGCGGACTTCGACTACGCCAAGGCGTTCGCCACCCTCGACCTCAACGCCGTCAAGGCCGACATCCGGGCGGTCATGACCGTGTCGCAGCCGTGGTGGCCCGCCGACTACGGCAACTACGGGCCCTTCTTCATCCGTATGGCGTGGCACTCGGCCGGCACCTATCGCGTGGGCGACGGGCGCGGCGGCGCCGGCGGCGGCCAGCAGCGTCTCGGGCCCGAGAACAGCTGGCCCGACAACGCGAACCTCGACAAGGCGCGCCGCCTTCTCTGGCCGATCAAGCAGAAGTACGGCCAGAAGATCTCGTGGGGCGACCTCATGGTACTGACCGGCAACGTGGCGCTGGAGTCCATGGGCTTCCAGACCTTCGGCTACGCCGGAGGCCGCGCCGACGACTGGGAGCCGGATCTCGTCTACTGGGGTCCCGAGCAGAAATTCCTGGCCGACGAGCGCCACAGCGGCGACCGCATGCTGGAGAACCCGCTGGCGGCCGTGCAGATGGGGCTCATCTACGTCAATCCCGAGGGTCCCAACGGGAAGCCCGATCCGCTCGCCGCGGCCAGGGACATCCGCGAGACGTTCGGACGGATGGCGATGAACGACGAGGAGACCGTCGCGCTGATTGCGGGCGGCCACACGTTCGGCAAGGCGCACGGCGCCTACGACCCGTCGAAGTGCGTGGGGCCCGAGCCCGCCGCCGCGGCCGTGGAGCAGCAGGGCCTGGGCTGGACCAATCGCTGCGGCTCGGGCAAGGGCGTGGACACGGTGACCAGCGGCCTCGAGGGCGCGTGGTCCGCACGGCCGACCGCGTGGTCCAACGAGTACTTCGACAACCTGTTCCGCTACGACTGGGTGCAGACGAAGAGCCCGGCTGGCGCCACGCAGTGGATTCCGGCCAACGGTGAGGGCGCCGATCGCGTGCCCGATGCGCACGATCCCTCCAAGCGTCACGCGCCGATAATGTTCACCACCGACCTGGCGCTTCGCTTCGATCCGGCCTACGAGAAGATCTCGCGCCGGTTCCACGAGAACGCGGAGGAGTTCCGTCTGGCGTTCGCCAAGGCCTGGTTCAAGCTCACGCACCGTGACCTCGGCCCGCGCGCCCGCTACCTCGGTCCCGAAGTGCCCAAGGAAGACCTCATCTGGCAGGACCCGCTGCCTGCGGCCAGCACCCGGGTGGTCGATGCTGCCGGCGTGGCGGACCTGAAGGGCCGCATTCTCGCCTCGGGGCTCACCGTGCCCGAGCTCGTACGCACGGCGTGGGCATCGGCCGTCACCTACCGCGGCACCGACATGCGCGGCGGCGCCAACGGCGCCCGCCTCCGCCTCGCGCCGCAGAAGGACTGGGCGGTCAACGATCCCGCGGAGCTGTCGCGGGTGCTCCGGACGCTCGAGGGCGTGCAGCAGGCCTTCAACGCCGCGCAGACGGGTGGGACGCGCGTGTCGCTGGCCGATGTGATCGTGCTCGGCGGAACCGCAGCCGTGGAGCAGGCGGCGAAGACCGCCGGCCATCCTGTCGAGGTGCCCTTCGCGCCTGGCCGCGTGGACGCGAGCGACGCCCAGACCGACGTGATGTCGTTCGCCTTCCTGGAGCCGAAGGCCGATGGCTTCCGGAACTACTACCGGACGGGGCAGGTGCTGTCGCCGGCCGAGTCCCTGGTGGACCGCGCAAACCTGCTGACCCTCTCCGTGCCGGAGATGACCGTTCTCGTCGGCGGCCTGCGCGCG
Source organism: Vicinamibacterales bacterium (assembly GCA_041394685.1). Classification (GTDB taxonomy): domain Bacteria; phylum Acidobacteriota; class Vicinamibacteria; order Vicinamibacterales; family UBA2999; genus VFZN01. The sequence continues at coordinate 150,126 of JAWKHU010000039.1, read as the reverse complement.
CTCAGCGCCAACAGCGGCGGCGTCCGGCACGGCGTGTTCACCAGCCGCCCCGGCACCCTGACCAACGACTTCTTCGTGAACCTGCTCGACATGTCCACGGAGTGGCGCAAGTCCACCACGACGGACGGCATCTACGAGGGCCTCGATCGCACCACCGGTGCGGTCCGGTGGACGGCCACACCGGTGGACCTGGTGTTCGGGTCCAACACCGAGCTCAGGGCCGTGGCGGAGTTCTACGCCACCTCTGATGCCGGCGAGAAGTTCGTGCGCGACTTCGCGAAGGCCTGGTCCAAGGTCATGACGCTCGATCGGTTCGACCTCGCCAACTAGCACGCTCGTGACCGGGGCGGCCGGCCGGCCGCTCCCGTGTCACGTCCGGCGGCACCCTCTGCATCTCGCAGGCAGGGAGGCATTCGCCATGGCTCGCCTGCTGATCCTCGGTGCCGGCATTGCCGGACACACGGCCGCCATGCACGCCCGGCGCGCCCTCGACCGCCGCCACGACGTCGTCGTGGTCTCGCCCAACAGCCAGTGGAACTGGATCCCGTCCAACATCTGGGTCGGCACCGGCTACATGAAGCCGGAGCAGGTGACCTTTGCACTGGCGCCCGTCTACCGGAAGCAGGGCATACTCTTCCACCAGCCGTGGCCACCAGCCCGCACCCGGACGGTGACGCGCAGGACCCGCGGCCGTTCGTTACGGTCGAGTACACGGCGCCAGAGCGACGGGGGCAGACCGAGCGGCTCACCTACGATCATTCGATCAACGCCACCGGACCGCGCCTCAACTTCGGCGCCACGCCGGGGCTGGGGCCGGACGGACACAGCCTCTCGGTGTGCACCATACGGTCATGCTGCCGACACCGCGTCCGCGCTCGACGTCGCCGTGGAGCGCATGCGGAAGGGGGAGCGGCAGACCTTCCTGGTCGGCACGGGTCACGGCACCTGCACGTGCCAGGCGCGGCGTTCGAGCCTCTTCAACCTCGAGTTCGAGCTGCGCCGCAGGGGCGTCCGCGACCGGGCGCGCTCGTCTGATCCCAACGAGGCGGAGCTCGGCGACTTCGGCATGGGCGGCATGTTCATCCGCCGCGGCGGGTACGTGACGCACAGCCGCGTCTTCACCGAGTCGCTGTTCAGCCGAGCGCGGCGTCGAGTGGATTACGGGGCACACGTCAAGGCCGTGGAGCCGTCCGGCATCGTCTACGAGTCGCTCGACGGGCAGGAGGGCCGCGTCGAGCACGACTTCGCCATGCTGCTGCCCCTTCAGCGGCGTTCCGCTCAGGCGTCGATCAGGGCGGGCGCGACATCACGGCCGACCTGTTCGCGGCCAACAAGTTCATGCTGGTGGACGGCGACTACACGAAGAAGCCGCACGACGAGTGGAAGCCGGAGGACTGGCCCTCCACCTACCAGAGCCCCCGCTACCGCAACATCTTTGCGGTCGGCATCGCCTTCGCGCCTCCGCATGCGATCAGCAAGCCGATGGCGAGCCCCAACGGCACACCGATCTCGCCGACGCCCCCGCGCACGGGCATGCCATCGGGCGTGATGGCCCGCCAGGTGGCGCTCAACATCGTGGACATGATGCACGGCACGGCCAGCGCCCCGACGCGGCGCGCGTCGCTCGCGCGCATGGGCGCGGCCTGCATCGCGTCTTCCGGCGCAAGCGCGCTCACGGGGACGGCCGTCTCGATGACGGTCTTTCCCATCGTGCCGGACTTCGGGACGTATCCGGACACCGGCCGCGATCTGGCCTACACGTCAGGCGAGATCGGCCTTGCCGGACACTGGATCAAGCACGCGCTGCACTACGCGTTCCTGTACAAGGCCAAGGCCAATCCGCTGTGGCGGATGGTGCCGGAGTAGGAGTGCGAGATGGCCCTTCGACGCCCGTTCGAGCAGAGCTACTACCCGCCGGTACCGACGAAATGGACGATGTTCTGGCGCACGAATGTCGTCTGGCAGCTGTTCCGGTTCGTGGTGCTGAACGTGAAGATGCTACGCATGGTCCGGAAGCACTGACGCGCGCGGCACGGCGTTCCCCTCGACCCGCGCACGGAGGTCGCGTGCGGCCTCCGCCCAGTCGGGGAACTGAAACGTGAAGCCATCGGCGAGCAGCCGGCCGGGGACGACGCGCCGGCTCTTGAGGAGCAGCTCGGTTTCGGTTCGCATGACGATGGCGCCGGCCTCGAGCATCCATCGGCTGGCCGGCAGACCCACACGCACGCCGCACGCGGAGCGAAGGGCACGCATGAACGCGGCGTTCGGCAGCGGATGGGGCGACGCCAGGTTGACCGGACCGTGCAGATGCTCGCGCGCGATCAGCCAGTCGATGCCGCGCACGAAGTCGTCCTCGTGAATCCACGATACGAACTGGGTGCCCCGTCCCGCCTTCCCGCCGAGGCCGAGTCGGACCAGGCCGGTCAGGGTATCGAGATGCCGCCACGGTCGGGGCTCATCACGACATGGCCTGCGCGGAGCAGCACCTTCCGGTGTGCGGCGTGATGGACTCGGCGCACGCCGCCTCCCACCGCCGGGCGACGTCGATGCTGGAGCGCCATGACCCCGGCGCGTCGGGCTCCTGCCCCAATCCGACCCGTCGCCTCGTCGTTGGGCGCATCGAAGCGGTGCGCATAGATGGTGGCGGTGCTGGCCTGCAGCCACACGCGTGGCGGCCTCGAGGCCTGCGCTATGGCCCGGCCAACGGCCAGTGTGGACGCCACGCGCGAGTGCAGGATCGCATGGCGGTTGGCCGCGTCATACCGGCAATCGACGCTGCGGCCGGCAAGGTTGATGACCACCTCGGCGTCATCGAGCTGCGCCTGCCACGGGCCGACAGTTTCGCCATCCCAGGCGACCATGCGCCAAGGGGCGGGTGCGGGTGAGCGGCTGAGGACGACCACTTCGGCGCCGCGCGTGGAACCGGCGAGCGAGGATGGTGCCTATGTGCCCGGAACCGCCCGCAATGACGACCCTCGCTGCTGCTTGTGCCATATAGATGCTCGTGTTCTAATAAATATAAACATGTTTACTGAAAATGACAAGCCGCGCCGTCGAGGTCGTCCCGCAGGCCGGACGCAATCGGGCGAGGACACTCGGCGTCGCCTGCGACGCGGGCATCGGTTTGATCGCCGAGCGAGGATACGAGAGGGCCACGCTCCGGGACGTCGCGGCCCGGGCGGGTGTCAGCGCAGCGCTGCTGTATCGCTACTTCCCCAACAAGCGTGCGCTGGTCCTCGCGCGTAGACGACCTGTCGGAGCGCTTCGCCGCAGAGGCCGTCGCGATCCCCGAGGGACCCCCGCGAGAGCGCGTGCTGACGGCGCTCGAGCGCAGCCTGGCCACCTCGCCCCGCACCGTGTCACGCTCAGGGCGCTCGCCCCGTCCTCGTCGGGGATGCCGAAGAGGGGGTCTTCGCGCGCAGCACGGCGTTCTCTCGCGCGAGGGTCATGGGCGTCTTTGTGGAGGCGGTGGCCAGCGCGTCGGACGCGCCGCCGGAACCGTTGGCCGGTGCGCTCGGACGGCTGGCCTACCTGGCGGATCCTCGGAGTCGTCCTGTTCTGGCTGCTCGACCGGACGACGGGGCAGTCGGCCACGCGCGGGCTCGTGGCGCTGCTGGGCCGCGTCGTGCGGGCGCTGGCGCTCACCGTGCGACTGCCGCCGGTGCGTGGGTTCGTGCGGACGGCCGATCGGCTGGTCGGCGAAGCCCTGCTCGGGGACACGCAGCCCGCGAGCTGACCGCATGGGGTCGCCCGCGGCTACTGGCTGGAGGGCGTCTCGCGCCGCAGGATGCGGGCGGTGAGGGCGAGGAGCACGGCCACGGCCACCCCTAGCGCGATCCACAGTACGGCGCGGGGCGGTGCGAGCCGCAGCAGATCGCCGACACCGGTCGTATACGCGGGATTCGGGCCGGCGAGCACCTCGCCGTCTACGGTCAGCGGCACCGCCGAGTAGGCGAGGACCTCCCGGCGCAGGCCATCCAGTTCGTAGGAGGGGCGCGCGGCGTCCGGGTTGCCCAGGAGCAGGCGGTACGCGCCGGGCGTCGCCTTGAACGTGATGCGCGGTACTCGCACCACCGCCGACGCCTGCAGCATGGTGAGCGGCTGGTTGTCGCCGTCCTGGATCTCCAGCCCGAGCACCGGCGATGCCACGCCTGGCACGGGCAGCTCCACCCAGGTGGGTGCCCCACCCGAGCCGCCGCCGCGAGGCACGGCGATGGATACGGACGCCAGCGTGTCCATGCCGAGCGGCGCGCCGCTGCGTGGCACGAGCAGATCACCGGTGCGCTGGAAGTAGGCTTCCGCGAACCGGAGTCGGAGTGACTGGATTTCGAGGGGGCGCGCCTCGGCCCCCTGTTCCGGTACGGCGAGCCGAAACGCCGAGACGCGCGGGCGCCCCTGCCGCGGTTCCGCGGACGCGATGGTCAGCGGCAGCTCGACGCGCGCGGCGCCGGGCTCGAGGACGTACGGCACCTGGCGGTCCTGATCGTCCACGAGGCGCAGGTCCCCGGCGTCGGCACGCAGGTGTCCGGTGTCTGCTGCCGGCAGCGTCAAGGTGTACAGGTCCTCGTTGCCCTCGATCTCGACTGGCCGCTCGAAGCGCCAACCCGCGGCGTCCAGGCCCGCACCGCGCGCCGCGACGAACGCCAGCGGCGCCGGAGGCGCAAATCGTGGGTTCTCCGTTTCCGCGTCCGGCACGGCGACAGGAAACTCCGGCACCAGCGCCAGCGTAGTGCGCAGCCGGTCGAGGTCGTAGAGCGGCGGCCGCGTCACCGGGTTGCCGTAGTACAGCGTGAGGTGGTCGGCGGTGGTCGAGACGACCGCCAGCGTGCGCGGGCCCGAGAGGCGGACGCGCGCGTTGATCAGTGGAGGGCTGTCGCTGTCGGCAACCTCGATGACAAGGGCGCCGGTCCCGCGCCTGTCGATCGCGATCTGCCGGGCGTCCACCAGGAGGGACTCGTCCGGCAGGCGCGCGCGGTACACGAGGCCCTCGCCTGCGACGGGAGCGTCGCTGCCCGTACCGTCCAGCACCCGGACGGTGCGCGCAAAGGCGGGATCGTCCGCGTCCACCTCGATCCGCCGCACGGGATAGCCGTCAGGGACGGGCACGCGATAGCGGCTGCGGCCGTCGGTGCGGTCAACCGGTTCGAGCGCGGTCTCCTCGCTCCACGACGTCCCCTCGATTCGTCCACTCAGGACGGCGTCGGCGCCTTCGACGTCAACGGGTGCGGACCGACGGTCGTCGAAGGTCAGGCGCGCGTAGCGGGCCTCGACCGGACCGATGTCGAGCGACGTCTCGTGTACGCGGCCGGAATCCCAGGCGCGATCGAACACCGACCACTCGCCGGCGACCTCGCGCCACTCCTGGCCGTCGTCCGACAGTTCGACGATGAGGCGCTTGGCGAAATCGACACCGGGGATATCGAGCGCCAACCGGTCGAAGCGGACCAGCCGCCCGAAATCCACGGTCCACACCGATGTTCGACGGCGATCGGTCGTCGCTGCCGCCAACGTGCCCGTCCAGCGCGCTTCCGTGGTGCGTGCGGCGTCCTCCTGCAGGACGAACGCGGCTTCGCGCCCGGCCGCGTCAATCAGCCGCAGGTCGCCAAGGCCGGGTTGCGCGTGGGCACGGAGGTCGGGCGGCACGACGACCGACCACAGGCCATCCCCGGTGGCCTCCGGTCGTCCCACGGCACGCCGGTAGCGCCACGCCGAGCGCTGCGCATCCACCGTCTCCGGCACCTGCGCCGCCAGGCCGGCCGCCACGCACACCACGAGGACGAGGGTCGTCCGTGCCCTCACGCGGCGTCCCCCGGACGGCGGACGAAGCGCTGGTAGAGCAGCGACACCAGGATGAGCGACAGGCCGAGCGCCAGGAACGACACGATACGGTAGAGCCCCGTGAGCTGCCCCAGATCGTATAGAAAGACCTTGGCCACCGTCAGCAGCAGGAACGCGAGTGCCACCAGCCGCAGTCCGCGTACTACGCGCCAGATCCCGACGCCCAGCAGAATCAGCGCGTAGAGCCCCCAGGCAAACGATCGCGTGAGGTCGCGCGCCAGGTACCGGCTGAAGTCCACCTCGACGTAGCGGCCCGCGGAGTAGTAGTCCGCAATCTCGAGGTTGATGAGCCAGAAGACGAGCAGCACGCCGAGGAGGCCCGCGGCTGGCGCCAGGAGCCTGCGGTCGCCCGGCAGGACGTCCCTGTGCGGGTCCGGCCCGCGCGCGCGCTCTGCGCGCTGCAGCAGCCAGGCGCCCGCCAGGCTGCAGGCGGCGGGCACGCCGTAGGTGTACAGCAGCCAGTTCAGGATGGGCCATCCGCGGGGCTCGTAGCGCAGCACCTCGGGATTCGCGAGCAGCCTGACGCCCACGGCGCCGAAGAGGAGGACGCCGAAGTACTTGAGCCCCGGGTGCGGTAGGCGGCCGAACAGCCACCACACCGCTGCGCCCTCGAGCGCCCAGCCCACCGTGATCCACTGACGCTCGAGTTGCAGCGGGATGGCCGTCGCAACGAATCCGAGTGCAATCGCCGCGAAGAGCGCCAGGTAGTCGAGACGCCGGCGTGCCCCCAGCTCGTCGGCCGATGGGGCGAACTCGCGGGCGATGCCGTAGAGGGCGGCCACGCTCGACGCCGCCATGGCCACGGGCACGACGCCCACCCACGCGCGTCCCGCAAGCTGTACCCACGCGTCGTAGAAGAGCAGGAAGGTGGCGGGGCCGATCAGCGCGGACGCCAGCCACGGCGCCGGCGTCGCCTTCCATCCCGCGTCGCGCGTCCGCACCACGACGAAGGGCAGCGCGAGGAAGGTGACGTAGACAATAGCGTCTGCCACGACGCCCACCACGGCCGTCTCGTCGTCGAAGAAGCGCGCGTGCCACGACGCCGCGAAGACGATCGACGCAGCCGCGGCCGCGGGGACGAGCTGCGGCCAGCCGGCCAGGATGGCCGTGCCCAGGACCAGCACCACGTCGAGCGCCACCAGCGCGAAATGGGCGGCCGGCGCCGTCCCGTCCACCACCGCGAGCCCGGCGGTCGCCGCCCACCATGCCACGGCGGCCGCCGCGACGACGCCAGTGGCGTCATGCCGCCACCATGACACGCCGGCAGGCTGCTCCCGGCGTACGACGATGACCGCAACGACGGTGGCCAGCAGGTGCGACAGGGTGAGGTGGTCCAGGTACGTGCCGGCATCGCCGTGCAGCGCCACCCAGCGCGCGCAAGTGGCCGCCACGGCCAGGACACCGGCGCTGAACGCTCCCGGCCACGCCGCCGCGCGTGTGCGCTCGACCACGATCATCAGTGCGGTCGCCAGCAGCAAGACGAGGGCGCCGAGCGGCAGATGTCCGTCCGCACACCACCACGCGAACCCGAGGACGCCTGCGAGCGTGGCGACGCCGGCGACGCGTGCGAGCAGTGCAGTCGGTTCGAACCACTCGCCGTTCCACCGCGAGGCTATCCGCGGGACGGCGTTGTAGAGCGCAGCGAGTCCCACGGCCAGGAGGGACAGCCCCCACTGACCGCATTCGGTGCGGCGAACGTGCCGCCAAGCTGCGGCAGCGTGACGCCCACCGACACGGCGGCGGCTGCGGCAACGATCGGGAGTCTCCAACGGATCGCGATTGCCAGCAGCCCGACGTGAACCGTCGCGAGGAACGCGGCAATCACCGGCCAGCCGGGCGTGAGCGTGCCTTCCGCCGCCATGAGCAGCCCGAGGCCCAGCGGCACGAGTGCGCCGGCCGTCGCCGACAGGTGCGTGAGCGACCCGCCGCGTCTCGCGTGCGGATCATGTGCCACGCGCATGCGGCTGCAATGGCCACGCATGACACGGCGGCCGTCGGGAGCGTGGCGGGCGTCAGGTCCGCCAGCTGCCACAGGAACTGCAGCAGCGTGGTTCCGGCCAGCGCCAGCCCTGTGACGGAGGCCCAGCCGCGGCGCTCGGCCACGAACAGGTATCCGGCGGCCAGGACCGTCAGGTAGGCGAAGAAGGCCAGTGGCCGATCGGCTCCAGACGAGAGAAGCACCGGCGTGGCCAGGCCGCCGGCCAGGCCGAGAAGGGCGGTGAACAGGGCCCCGAACCGCACGGCGATCACGGCCGCGGCGACCGTGACGACCGTCATGGCGACGAACGCCACGCCCAGGGGAAACAGGCCGTAGAGGCTGTGTCCGGCGACGAGTGCGGCGTAGAGCGTGACCACGCCCGCTGCCGACACCGCGTTGGCGGTGGCCTGGTAGCCCTGGCGCAACTGCAACTCGGCCCACACGAGCGCCGCCACACCAGCCACCAGCATCAGCGCAATGCGGATGGTCGGCGAGAAGAAGCCCTGGTCGATGCTCCACTTCGCGAAGAAGATTGCCGCGACGACCAGCGTGATCCCGCCGAGCCACGCGGCGCCGCGAATTCCCAGCAGGCTCTCCCAGTCGAACCGGGGAGACTCCGGCGGTGGAGGGGCCGGGGGCGGCGCGTCGGCCGGGTGGACCGGAGGCACCGCGGGCGGAACGGGCGGAGGTGATGGGGGAGTGGGCGGCGGGACGACTGGCGGCGGTGGCGCAGGCGGTGCCAGATCGGGCGCTCGCCGTGCAGGCGTGATTGGCGTCGCGACCGGTTCCTCAGCGCGTGCCGTCGCTCGCACCTCCGGCGCAGCGCTTCGAGCCGGGGCCTGCGGATCAGCCGTCGTCGCGGGGCCCGGCTCGCGCGCCGCAGCCGCCCGCGAACGCGCATCGAGCGCCGCGATCTGCCGCTGCAGCGACGCGACATCGTCCGCCAATCGCGCGACCTCGGCCCGGAGCGCGCGCGAACGCAGGAACCCGACGATCGAGAGTACGGGCGCCACGAAGACCACCAGGCCCAGCAGGCTGACAGCGAGCAGCAGGAGGCTTTCCATCTATCCCCGCAGCCTGTGTGATGGGCGCATGAGTGGTCGGGCGAGGCAGACGCCTCGACTGCTTGTCGGCGCGACGCCGCCTGCACAGTAGCGGTGGACGCGGGGCGCGTGCGCGCGTGTGCGCTCCCGGGAAACGGCGTTACCGCGCGCTCAGGTGCCCCGATTCCGGTACGGGCTCCTCGCCGTCGAGGCAGCGGCGCACCGCCGCGGCCAGTTCCTCGGGCTTGAAGGGCTTCTGGAGGAAGTGCACGCGGTCGTCCGTTGCCTGTTCGCTGCTGAGCGCGTCGGCCGTGTAGCCGCTGGTGAACAGGACCTTCAGGTCGTGGCGCTCGGCGCGCAGGCGCCGCGCGAGCTCTGCCCCGGTGACGCCCTCGGGCATGACGACGTCGGTGAGGACCAGGGCGATCTCGTTCTCGCGCTCGCGGAAGATCTCGATGGCCGCCACGCCGGACTCGGCGGTGAGCACGGTATAGCCGCTGGCGCGCAGCACCGACGCGGCAAGCTGACGGACGCCCGCTTCGTCCTCCACGACCAGGACGGTCTCCGTTCCCCGCGGCCGATGCCTGGGCACCGCCGGCGCCTGCGCCACGGGCCGGCGCACACGCCTCGACAGCGCGGGGAGGCAGACGGTGAAGGTCGTGCCGTGACCGACCTCGCTGGTCACGCCGATCCACCCGCGATGCTGCCGGACGATGCCGTACGCCGTCGCCAGTCCGAGCCCGGTGCCCTTGCCGGGCTCCTTGGTGGTGAAGAACGGCTCGAAGATCCGCGGCAGGACCTCGCGCGCGATGCCGGTGCCGCTGTCGCGCACTTCGATGGAGACGTACGGCCCCGCGGTGACGTCCGAGCCGGGTGCGACGGCCTTGGGGTCGAGCGTGCCGGTTCCGGTGCGGATCTCCATGCGGCCGCCGGCCGGCATCGCGTCCCGCGCATTCACCGCCAGATTGAGCAGGACCTGTTCGATCATGCCCTGGTCGGCGTGGATCAGGGGGAGGCCCGGCGCGAACTCGGCGTGCATCGACACGTCCTCGCCGATCACGCGCTGCAGCAGGCGGGTGACGCCGGCCACGACCTCGTTGACGTCGATGTGGGCGGGGCGCATCAACTGCTTGCGGCCGAAGAGCAGGAGCTGCCGGGTCAGCGCGGTCGCGCGCTCGGCGGCGCGTTCGATCTCCCGCGCGGCCTCGACCGGGTCCGCCTGGCCACCGGCCATCAGCAGCGCGCCCGCGTGCCCCTGGATGACGGTCAGGAGGTTGTTGAAGTCGTGGGCGATGCCGCCCGCCAGCAGCCCGATGGCCTCCATCTTCTGCGACTGGCGGAACTGCTCCTCGAGTTGCCGCCGCTCCGTGACGTCGAGCAGGAAGCCGTGCCAGCGGACGGACCCGTCGGGGTTGGCGATGGGTGTCGCTCGTCCCTCGGCCCAGATCGTGCCCTTGGTGGGGTGCTGGAACCGGAAGAGGTCGCTCCACACGGCCATGGTGCGCGCGGACTGCCGGATGCCCTCGAGCACGCGCGGACCATCGTCCTTGTGAATGCACGCGAGGGCGGCCGAGGCATCGTCAACCAGTGCCTCGGGCGGGAATCCGAAGAGGTCGGTGGTGCGCTCGCTGGCAAACGGGAACGACATGGTCCCATCGGCGCGAAGGAGGAACTCGTAGACGACGCCTGGAGAGCTGGCGGCCAGGCGCGACAGCCGCTCTTCCACGACGAGTCGCTGCTGCGCGGCCATCTCGGCCTGCTTGCGGACGGTGATGTCGGTGACCGTGCCGTGCCAGGTCGTGCCGCCGTCGGCGTCGCGGACGGGCATCGAGTGCGCTTCCACCCAGATCTCACCCTTGACCGGATGGTGCACCCGGTACTCCTGATGCCAGGGCGTCAGCATCTGGCGCGACTCCTCTGTCGTCGCCAGCAGGCGCGGACGGTCCTCGGGGTCGATCACCCGCGACGGCACGGCGGGATCGGCGATCAGGACCTCGGGCGTCACGCCGTAGATGTCCTCGATGCGCGCGCTGGCGAACGAGAAGGAGGCCGTGCGATCCGGGGCCACGCGGAACGAGTGAATGGCCGTGGGCGCCGCGGCGGTGAGGGCGGCGAAGTTGCGCGCGTGGTCGCGGAGCGCGCGCTCGGACTCCTGCAGGGCCCGGGTCGCCCGTGCCTGCTCGCGACCGGCGATGAGGACGCCCGCGCAGACGACCGTCAGCAGCCCCGCGGCCATGAAGAGGACTGCCGAGAAGCTCCGGTCGGTCCGCTCCGACTGCTCCTTGAGGGCGGCGAGAATCTCGCCGTCCACACGGGCGGCCTTGCGATCGAGATCGAAGAACGCGACGCGGAGGTCGTGGTCGCCGGCGGTGCCGGTCCGACCGGATCGCGAGAGCTGCTCGCGAAAGGCGGCGAGACTCGCACGGAGGTCCGGGAGCCCGTCGATGGGACCGTGCTTGTCGAGCACCTCCGGGCTCGACGAGGACTCCAGCTCGGCGGCGGCCTGGGTGAGCAGTGTCAGGCCTTCCGCGTGGTGGAGCGACCCGGGTTCGGTGGAGACCGTGACGGCCAGCACGCCCTGCGTCAGGTCGACGCGCGCGGCTCGCAGCCGGGTGATGGCGTCGGTGGTGCGATCGACGACGAGCTTGTGCTCGCGCGCCATCCAGAAGAGCGCGGCGCAGACCAGGGCGGCGCCGATGACCGCCGCCCACGTCCACGCGCGCGGGTTCGCGAGCAGTCCGTTGCCAGCCGCGGGGGCGGAGGACGCGGGACTCACAGAGGTTCCAGCATGCGAACCGGACGGGGGCGCGCGGGACGGTCGAGGGGCATCGGGCGCCAGTGTCGCCCAACGATGCGGAGGGTGTCCAGCGGTCGAGGTCGGGGTGCTTGATTTCCCCGGCCTGCCGGGCGAGACTGCACCGGATGAGCGTGATCACATTGAAGGTCAACGGCACCCCGCGCACGGTGGACGTCGAACCGTCGACACCGCTGCTGTACGTCCTGCGCAACGATCTCGGCCTGCAGGGACCGCGCTTCGGTTGCGGCCTCGGGCAGTGCGGCGCCTGCACCGTGCTGATCGACGGCGAAGCCGTCCGCTCGTGCGTGCGGCCCACCTCGTCGGTCCAGGGCGGCGAGATCACGACCCTGGAGGGCCTGGCGCAGAACGGCGTTCTCCACCCGCTGCAGCAGGCGTGGATCGACGAGCAGGTGCCCGCGTGCGGCTTCTGCCAGAACGGCCAGATCCTCACGGCGAAGGCGCTGCTCGACAAGAACCCGCACCCGAGCGATGCCCAGATCCGGAGGGCATGTCGCGCACGCTGTGCCGCTGCATGACCTACTACCGCATCCAGGCAGCGGTCCGGCGCGTCGCCGGCACCGGCACCGCAGCGGCCGCCGCCGGCGCCGGAGAGGAGGGCGCATGAGCGCGTTCACCCGCATCCCCCGCACGTGGAGGAGGCCGAGGCTCGTCGTGCCGGCCACTCGCGGCGCGACTTCCTCAAGACGTCGGGCTGCCTCGTCGTCGGCATCAGCGCGCTCGGCGCGGCGCCCGCGCTGGCGTCCCAGGCCGGTGCGCAGGCGGCCGGGCCGTATCCCGACCCGGATTTCCGTCAACTCGACTCGTGGATTGTGATCCGCGAGGACGGCACCGCCACGTTCTACGTCGGGAAGACCGACCTCGGGCAGGGGACGGGCACGGCGTTCCGTCAGCTCATGGCCGACGAGCTCGACATTGCCTACGACAAGACGAGCTGCGTGATGGGCCGGACCGACCTGACGGTCGATCAGGGTGGGTCTGGTGGATCCGACGCCATCCAGACCGACGGATGGCCGATGCGGCGCGTGGCAGCCGAGGCCAGACGCGTGCTGCTCGACCGGCTTCGCAGCGCCTCGGCGCACCGGTCGCCGCGCTCGCCGTCACCGAGGGCGTGGTCTCGGTCGCGGCCGACCCCGGCACCCGTGTCAGCTACGGCGAGCTGATCGGCGGCCGCCGGTTCAACGTGGCGTTGAGCGGCGCCAACATCGACGAGACGACCGGCCTCGCGCCGGTGAAGCCGGTGCAGGCGCTCAGGAATGCAGGCCAGTCGCCCCAGCGCTACGACATTCCCGCGAAGGTGGACGGATCGCTCGAGTGGGCGGTGGACGTCAAGCTGCCCGGCATGGTGCATGCGCGCAACGTCAAGCCGCCGTTCGCGGGCGCCACGCTCACCTCGGTGGACGAAGCCTCCGTGCGGGACCTGCCCGATTCGTCCGCGTCGTGCGCCGCGGCAACTACCTGGCCGTGGTGTGCGAACGTGAGGAACAGGCCATTCGCGCCGCGCGCCAGCTCAAGGCGTCGTGGCAGAAGCCGGCATCGGCGCCCTTCCCGGCGTCCGACGACCTCTTCAACTACATGCGCGGCGCCACCCCGACCTTCAGTCCACCGCCGTCGGTGGTTGGCGACCCGGCCTCGGCCATGACGGCTGCGGGCGTGCGCGTGATCGAGGCGAGCTACGACGTCCCGTTCCAGGGCACACGGCCATCGGCCCCGCCCACGCCACCGCCGATCCATCGAACGATCAGCTGACGATCTACTCCAACGACATGAAGTCGTACGGGCTCAGGAACGGCGTCGCCCGCTTCCTCGACATCCCGCGCGATCGGGTGCGCGTGCTGTGGATGGACGGTCCGCAGGCCTACGGGCGCACGGCGGCCGACGACGCGGGGTTCGAGGCCGCGTTCCTGGCGAAGGAGCTCGGCCGTCCCGTGCGCGTGCAGTGGATGCGCGACGAGGAAACCGCCTGGGACACCAAGGGGCCGGCCTACGCCGTGACGATGCGGGGCGCGCTCGACAGCTCCGGAGCGGTGACCGCGCTCGAGTACGAGGCGCGTGCGGCGGATCACAATCACCTCGGGTACAACGAACACGACAGCGTGCTCATCGCCCAGCTCACCGGCCAGCGCAGACAGTCGGCGGCACGCGGCGGCGTCTCGGCGCCCTCGGACTGCTACGCCATCCCGCATCGGCGGGTGACGACCCACGTGGTGTCGCTGCCGCTCGTCTGGGAGACGCCGCTTCGCACCGGCAACCTGCGCGACCCGAACGGCCCGCAGGTCACCTTCGCGGCGGAGTCGTTCATCGACGAGCTCGCGGTCGCGGCCGGCGCGGATCCGCTGGAGTTCCGCATGGGGCTGCTGACAGCGAGCGCCGACGATGACACCGGATTCAAGCGCGCGCGCTCCATCGCGGTGATGAAAGCCGCGGCCGAGACGTTCGGCTGGGACCCGCGTCCCGCACCACGGGCCGCGCGGCCTGCCGGGGCCGGAGGCGACATCCTCACCGGTCGCGGCATCGCCTGCACGTACCGCAGCCAGACCGTGATCGCCCAGATCGTCGAGGTGGAGGTGAACCGGCGCACCGGGCGCGTCTGGGTCAAGCGCGCGGTGTGCGCCCACGACTGCGGCCTGGTGATCAATCCGGAGGGCCTCCGGCGTACGCTGGAGAATGGCCTCCTGCACTCGATCAGCCGGGCGCTCTACGAGGAGGTACGCTTCGACACGGAGAAGGTGCTGAGCCGCGACTGGGTCACGCATCCGACGCTGACCCACGTCGACACCCCCGAGCGGATCGACGTCGTCATGGTGAACGGGGACCCGAACCCCAATCGCCCGGACCTTCCGCATTACGGAGCGGGGGAGACCGTGTGCAAGCCGACGCTGGCGGCCGTGGCCAACGCCATCTTCGATGCGACGGGCGTTCGTCTGCGGCGCGTGCCGTTCCGCCCGGAGCGGGTCCTCGCGGCACTCAAGGGCGCGGGCGTGTCCTGAACGCGCCCCGTTCGGAGCGCCGGTCACCGAGCCGGCGGCGTCGCCGGCGCGCGGCTGAGGAGCGTGCGCGCTGCTGCCGTGGAGGCGTGATCGCTGCCGAGCGACGCCTCGAGCGCCTGGGCGGCGAACTGCGCGTCGGCGTCCGCCCTGGTCTGTTCCCCGAGCGCCGCCTGCGCCTGCGCACGCAGGAGGGCGGCCTCGCCGACATCCGCGCTCGACGCGGGGTCGCGTGCGATCGTCGTCGCGATGGCGAGGGCATCTGTGGCGAAGCCGACCGCGGGCGCCGGATTCCCCGCATCGATGGCGAGTCGGGCCGCGAGCCTGAGCACGCGGTCGAGCCCCGGCGCGCGCGTCTCCGACGGATAGCCGAGCGAGGTCAGGATTTCAGCGCTCTCCGCCGAGGCTCCAATCCGATCCCCGCCGGCCGCGCGCAGTTCGGCCCGGTGCATCCGCGCCTCCAGCAGCAGGCGTGCGAAGCCGCGCGGGTTCGTGGACCAGAACGCCTCGGCCGCCTCGACGCGGCGAGTGGACTCGGCGGCGCGTCCCAGCGGGAGCAGCGCTCGTGCCGCGAGGAGATCGGCAATGGCCGCGGCGGCCGGATTCCCGGCGCGCACATCCGCCGACCGCTCGGCCTCGGCGAGCCGCAGCGCTTCCTCGGCGCGGCCGAGGCGGAGAGCCGAGAATCCCACGTTGGCCTGCACCGCGATGGGCGCGACGGGGAAGACATCCCGGTCGAGCCAGGCCAGGAGCTCTTCATAACGAGCGTGGGCCGCTCGCACCTCCCCGAGGCGTGACAGGTTGCCGGCGACGTTATTGATGGCGCCGAACTCGTTCAGCGTCCCGGCTTCCCCCCGCTGCCGAATCTCGGCGAGGCCTTCCTCGGACAGGCGCAGCGCATCCTGAAAGCGATCGACGCGACGATAGAGGTCTGCGAGCAGCGACCGGAGGAACTCGGTGCGCGCCCAGGTGTCGGCTGTCGGCGGCGGGAGGGCGGGCAGCCGCGCTTCGAGCAGCGCGATGGCCTCGGGTGCGCGGCCCTGGAGCTCCAGCACGCGGGACTCGGCGCGGAGGCAGTCCGAGAGGGCATCGAAGGATGGACGCTCCAGCCGGTTGAAGGCCTCTCGTCCGGACGCCAGGCTTGCGAGTGCGGCGGGCAGGTCCCGGAGGCTCTCGCTCCACGCCAGTGAGCAGCGCGCCGCCGCCTCGAGATCGGCATCGCCGGCGCGGCGCGCCCGGTCGGCGGCATCGGCGAGCAGTTGACGCTCGCGATCGACCTGGTTGAAGCGCGTGTAGTGCGTGGATATCTCGTACTTCAGAAATGCCAGCACGGCGTCGTCGAGGCTGGTTGCGCGGTCCAACTGCGCCGCGCCGCGGTCGAGGAGCTCCGTGGCGGTGAAGGGACGATCGGTGGGCGCCTGCTGCAGCAGCGATTGCAGGAAGTTGCTCGACGCCTGTGCCCGGGCCTGCTGCAGGCGGGCGGCATCGCGCTCGGCGCGCGCGACGCGTGCCTGCCAGACGGCGATGCCGGCGCCCGCGACGATCGCGACGAAGGCGGTCGCCGCCAGGACGACCTGCAGGCGATGGCGGGCCACGAACTTGCGGGCTCGATAGGAGGCGCGATCCGGGCGCGCCACCACCGGTCGGCCGTCCAGGAACCGTTCGAGATCGTCGGCGAAGGCCGCCGCGGTTCCGTACCGCTCGGCAGGCGCCTTTCGGAGGGCCTTGAGGAGGATGGTGTCCAGGTCGCCGCGCAGGAGGCGCCTGCGGACGGGATCCGCGGCCGCATCACTGGGCCGTACCGGATCGGCCGAGAGGATGGCATCCTCGAGCGCGCCAACGGTGTCCCGCGCAGGAGGGCACGGCATCGTGCCGGTCAGCAATTCGTAGAGGACGACGCCGAGCGCGTACACGTCCGACGCAACCCCCAGCGGCGCGTGCGCCACCTGCTCCGGTGAGGCATAGCGCAGCGTCATGGCGCGACCGCCCTCGCGCGTCAGCGTCGAGTCCAGGGGCCGGTCATCGTCGAGCAGGCGGGCGATGCCGAAATCGAGGAGGCGGACGTCGCCGTCTGCCGTGACGAGGATGTTGGAGGGCTTCAGATCCCGATGCAGGACGAGCCGGCCGTGCGCGAAGGCAACGGCGCGGGCGACGGCGATGACCAGCCGTACGCGCGCGGGAACGTCGAGGGCGCGGTCCTCGCAGTGCCGATCGAGCGCGGTGCCCTCGACGTACTCGAGTGCGAGATATGGCGCCCCGTCTGCGGACAGCCCGGCGTCGTAGAGGCGGGCGATGTGCGGGTGCGTGAGCGAGGCCAGGATGTCGCGCTCGCGGGCCATGCGCTCGGCCAGCCGCGGCCGGAAGGCCAGTCCGTGGGGAAGCTTGAGGGCGACGGGCCGCGCCGGCATGCCGTCCGGACGTTCGGCCAGCCACACCGCGCCCTGGCCGCCAGCGGCGATCTCGCGCACGAGCCGGTACGGGCCAATCAGGTCGCCGGGTGCGCGCTCGCCGAGTGCGGCAGGCTCGTCGTCTGCGAGTGCCGGGAGCGAGTCGAGGAAACCGTCGTCGGAGGCGGCCCGCGAGAGCATTGCGCGGAGCTGGGGCTTCAGCGCGTCGTGCTCGGGACCCAGATGGTCCACCCACGCGACGCGATGGTCGGGCGGGAGCTCGAGCGCCAGATCGAGGAGACGGCTGATGGTCGCCCAGGCGGCGACGTCCATGGCGCGTGTATCTTACCGGGTCCGGCGCCCTGGCGTGGCGCGGGGAAGCACGCAGGCGGCGGCGTCTAGCGCCGCCCGCGGAATGCCAGCATCAGCCCGTTGATGCCCGCATCCGTGCGGCGGCTCAGGCCCAGCTCGCGCCGGACGACGTTCTCCCGCTGGATGGCGCAGGCGTCAACCGCGCGCTGGCCTGCCTGCGGATCGGCGCATCGCCCCGCCACGCTGCCCGCCAGCAGGTACGGGACGGCGTGCCCGAACACCTCGTGCGCGATGACGCCGTCGAGGTCGTCGTGCAGCTCCGCCGGCAGCGACCCGCGATCGTCGTGGGCGGCCTCGATGAGGGGAAGGTTGATGACGACGAGCACGACGTCAACGGCCCCTCCTGAATTGACGACGGGAGAGACCTCACCGAGGACCCCGGAGTCGAATGGGCTCGAGTCGCCGGAGTCGGCGGAGTCGCGCACCACGACCTGTTCTGGCGTGAGCAACACAGCGCGGCGGCCGGTCAGGCTCACGGCATCGAGCGCGGCTCGCCACGAGGGGCTGGCGCGCCAGAGGCGATCGAGGCTCGCCTGGATGGCGGGGTTATGGGTGACCAGCGCCGGGCCTGCAGACCCCGACCGCCCATCGGTGCGGGAACGGATGTCGTCCCGCGCGGGGCCCCCGAGGCCCGCCATTGCCGCCAGAATCGCCGCGACAACGAGGTGGTTCAACCGTTGGTCCCTCCCATCCCGGCCCCGCCGCCCGGCAACGGCCGGGACGACCAGGTAACGTTCTCGTTACGGTAAGGTTAAATCTACGTTAATTCAAGAAACATTTCTGAAACATGCCGTACACGAGGTATCGGCGGGCCGTGACGGGGCTTGAGGGGGCTTGGGGCCTGGGGCCTGGGTCCTGGGGCCTGGGGCTTGGGGGCTGGGCGGGGCTGAGGGACGTTCTGAATTCTGAATTCAGAATTCTGAATTCAGAAACCCGTCCGCTCCTGGATCGACTGCAGGTAGGCCAGGATGGCGTCGATGCGGGTGCGCGCGGCTTGCTCGCCGCCGGCGGTGGAGCGGAAGACCGCGCCCCACACGGGCATCTCGACGCTGCCGTGGGCGCCGACGCCGCGGCCGTCGATCACCTGGCGCAGGTGCTCGGAGGGGAAGACACCGCCGTTCGCGCGGGAGAAGGTGGTCAGGTCCGATGGGCGTCGCCGGAGGGCGTCGGCCGCCGGTCCGTCGCCGCGGCCGCTGGTGCCGTGGCAACTCGCGCAGTGCTCGACGAAGAGGTCTCGGCCGGCGGTGCGCGCCTGGCGTTCCGCGGTGGAGGGCTGACCGGGTGCGGCGAAGAGTGCGGGCGCCGGGGCGACGCCGGCCGCGAGCACGAGGAAGCGGAGGGTAGTGGTCACGGCGCTGGACTCCTCGCCATCTTATCCCGACGCGCGAGACGGAGACGCGGCGGATCGCGTATCATGGGTGGAGACACGCAAGGGGCGACGGCCGTTGGCCGCCGCCCCTTTTCTTTGGGCCGCGTGCGCAACGCATGACGACCGCGGTGGCCTGCGAATCCGCACGCCGGCCGGAGGCGACGATGACCGACGACGAGTTACTCGAGGCGTTCGAGGGCGGGCGCGTGCCGCCCGGAGGCTTTCACCACGCGCAGCACGTGCGGGTGGGGTGGACCTACCTGCGCCAGCTCCCCTGCCGCAGGCACTCGGACGCTTCTGCGAGGCGCTGCAGGCGTTCGCGCGGGCGCAGGGCGCAGACGGGCTGTACCACGAGACGATCAGCGTGGCGTTCATGCTGATCATCAACGAACGCCTGTCGCGCACGGGCCGCGACGCGGCCTGGGACGCCTTCGCGTCGGCCAACGCCGACCTGCTGACGTGGAAGCCGTCGCTGCTGGACCGCTACTACACGCGCCAGACGCTCGACTCGCCGCTCGCGCGCCGCGTGTTCGTGATGCCCGACCGGCTCATGGGGCCGTCGCGCGGCTGAGCCCGCCTGCGACGGAGAGCGCGACACCTGCCGGCATCCAAGAGAGTAGGGAAGGAGAGTTCGCATGTCGATGAGGCCAGTGACGCGGGTGAGTGAATCGCAGCCGACCCTCGAAGGAGCGGGCGTCCAGCTCCGCCGCGCCTTCGGATTCGGTGACACCCGAGAGTTCGATCCGTTTCTCCTGCTGGACGATTTCCGCAACGATCGCCCCGACGCCTACCTCGCGGGCTTCCCGTGGCACCCGCACCGCGGCATCGAGACCATCACCTACGTGCTGGCGGGCAGCGTCGCGCACGGGGACAGCCTCGGCAACACGGGCACGCTCGGCGCGGGCGACGTGCAGTGGATGACGGCGGGACGCGGCATCCTGCACCAGGAGATGCCCCGCGGCGACGAGGCCGGACGGATGCACGGTTTTCAGTTGTGGGCGAACCTGCCGCGCGCGCTGAAGATGACCGAGCCGCGCTACCAGGACGTGCTCGCCGCTGACATCCCTGCCGTGACCGACGACGACGGGACCCAGGTGCGGGTGATTTGCGGCTCGTTCTGGGGACAACGCGGGCCGGTGGACGGCATCGCGGCCGACCCGCGGTACCTGGACGTCTCGGTACCGCCCGGGCGGCGCCGGACCATCGACGTACCGCTGGATGCCAACGCGTTCGCGTACGTCTTCGCGGGCTCCGGCACGTTCCGCGACGCCTCCGAGCCGCGGCTGGTGGCGACCGAACTGGTGGGCGGGAGCGACGAGCCGGTCTACACGGACGTCGGCAACCACTCCCTCGTGGTGTTCGACCGCGGCGACGGCATCACCGTGCAGGCCGGCGACCACGGCATCCGCTTCCTGCTGGTGTCGGGGCGACCCATCGAAGAGCCCGTGGCATGGCGGGGGCCGATCGTGATGAACACCGATGCCGAGCTGCGGCAGGCGTTCGCCGAGCTGCGCGAAGGGAAGTTCATCAGATGAACACTTCTGAATTCTGAATTCCGAATTCTGAATTCAGAACCTGTTCCGCCTCTTGAACGCGAGTCCCGACCACGTCGCGTCGATGGCGCACACCTTGTAGTCGACCAGGCCGGCATCGAGGCCGCGCGTGCGCACGATGTTGCCGTCCAGATCGGTCGTGGTGCCGGACGCCTTCTTCGGCCACGCGAACCAGAGTGTTCGCGAGCCGATGAGGGGAGCCAGGGTGGCCAGGCGCGCGTCCAGTTCGCGGACGCTGCGGACGAAGCAGACGTAGAGGTCCGCGCCGGCCGCCGCGCGGGCCTGCAGCGTCACATCGTCGGGGAGCGGCGAGAGCAGGTCGGCGAACCCGGGCGGGCCGCCGAGAATGGTGAGGGCGAAGCCGGGCTTGACGCCCAGCTTCGCCGAGAGCGGCCGTGGGGACGGCGTGTCCTTCACCGGCCGGTGGCGCCTACTTGAGGCTGGCCTTGAGCGTCATCTCCGTCGCGGCGAGCGCGCGCGAGATGATGCAGCCGGTCTTGGTCTTCTCCGCCCAGTCCTGGAACGTGGCATCGTCCACGTTGGGGACGTCGCCGACGACCGTGAGGTCGATGCGGGTGATGAGGAACCCCTTGTCGTCCTTCCCCAGGTGCACGTCGGCGGTGGTGTGGATGCTGCGGGCCGGGAAACCTGCGCCCGCCAGCGAGTTGGCCAGCGCCATCGAGTAGCACCCCGCGTGGGCCGCGCCGAGCAGTTCCTCGGGATTCGCGCCCGGCTTGTCCTCGAAGCGGGTGCTGAACGAGTAGTCGCCTTCGTAGGCGCCGCTGCCCAGCTTGACGTGGCCGGAGCCGCCCTTGAGATCGCCCTTCCATTCCGCCGTGGCCTGACGTGCCATCAACTGCCTCCTCTGCGCTGCGTGCGTCGCGTACGCGAAAACACAATCCTAGCAGAGGACGATGGCGCGCCGGCGCCGCGGATCAGCGGCGAGGGGCGGCGTCGCGAATGATGAAGACCTTCTCGCCCGGACGGATGAGCCCGAGGTCCTTGCGCGCCGCCGACTCGATGGCGGCCTCGTCTTCCCGCAGGCGCCGGGCCGTCTCGCGCAGCGTCGCGTTGTCGGCGCGCGCACGCTCCAGCGCGCGCTCCACCGCGCCGTACTCGCGGCGGGCCTGGAGGAGCGCGAACAGCCCCTTCTCGCCGATGACGGCGTCCACGAGCAGGACGAGGGTGATCGCCGCCAGCAGCAGACGGGTGATCCGGCGCGCACGGCCCGGCCGGCGCGACGAGGGCAGTGCGCGGTCCCCTCGCGGCGTCTCGTCGGCCATCGGCTCCGGATCGCTCATCGATCCTCCGAGCCCGTCCGGACGGCGGGGCTGCCCGCCTGGTTCAGGTACTGATCCAGCGCACGAATCAGCACCGTGCGCAGATCGGTCCGCTCGTCCATGGCCCGAATCTTCGCCGCGCGCCAGAGTTCACCGGGGAGCTCCACGGTCGTCTTGACCGTGTCGCTGTGGGTGCGTTTTGCCGCCACTGCGGATAGAAGTCTAGGCGTGAAGACAGGCATACAGCAAGGCTTAAGAGCGTGCCACCGTGCAACCCTGTATACATGAATAAAGTTCTACATTCAAACTTTTTTGCGTGTAGATGGTTTTACGGGTCTACTCCAGCGCGTCCGTAAGGGTATGCGTTCTGCCGCACTTCACCGACAATGCTCCGATGAGCTCACCCGATTCCGCTGCCGTGGTCGTCCTGACGACGGTTCCTCCCGGATTCGACGCCGACCAGCTGGCCCGCACCCTGCTGGACGACCGTCTCGCCGCCTGCGTCAGCGTGCTGCCGCGCATGGTCTCGACCTATCGGTGGCAGGGGCGGTGGAGAGGGCCGAAGAGCATCAGGTCGTGATCAAGACGAGAGCCGGCCTGGTCGACGCCCTCGGTGCGAGGCTGAGGGCGCTGCACCCGCCGACGTGCCGGAGTTTCTCGTGCTGCCCACCGCGGGCGGCGGGCAGGCGTACCTGGGTGGATTGCGGCCGAGACGCGCGACCGCTAGCGGGCCGTCAGGCAGCCGGAGTGGGGAGGTGCTGGCGCAGGCGCTCGAGGTCCAGCGGCTTGGTGAGGAAGTGCGCGCCCAGCTTCGTGGCTTCGTTGCGGAGCACGGGGTCGTCGTAGCCGGACACGACCAGCCACCGCGTCTCCGGGCTGTGCTGCCGGGAGAAGTGAATGAGCTGCAGGCCGTTGTAGTTCCCCAGCCGCACATCGACGATGACCACGGCGGGGTGCGCGTGACTGAGGTAGGCGCGCGCGTCCTCGAAGACGCGGAACGTTCGCGTCTCGAGGCCCCAGTGCTTCAGGATCTGCTCCACCGCCACCAGGCAGCTCACATCGTCGTCGACGACGACGACGGTGCCGGGCTGGGTGTCGACGGATGCGGCGGCCGTCTGGGAATCGCTCTGCATGGTCACACGTGAGAGTCGGTGGTCGAAGGCTAGCCCGCCGCGGCCACCGGGCGCGTCTGCTGCGAGCGTGACGCGACGGTGCGGAACCGCTGGAAGGGCAGGTGGCAGTTGTGCTTCCGCAGGAAGCCGAGGAACCGTTTGTAGTCCTCGGCGGGCATGTTGTAGAGCGCCACGAGCAGGCGGTAGTTGCCGTTGGTGTTCTCGAGTCCGATCTCGATGATGCGGCGCAGGTCGTCGCGCGTGAGGTCGCGCGCCATGAAGAGCGGATGCACGGCCGACCAGAACGACTCGCCCTGGCGCAGCATGCGGTTGGTGAGCTCCTCGACCTGCGGCGAGTTCACGGGTGCGGCGGCGACCGGGTCCGCCGGCGCGGATTCGGCCCGCTCGGTCGGACGGCCCACCTCGAGCGGGAGATCCGCGGGGCGTAGCACCTGGCCGCTGGACTTGAGGGCGAGACGCTCGGCGACGTTGCGGAGCTCGCGGATGTTACCCGGCCACCGGTAGGTCATGAGCGCATCGAGGGCGGCGGGAGACCTGCGGCCGCGCGACGCGGTGCTGGTGGCAGTAGTAGTCCAGGTAGTGATCGAAGAGCAGCGGCACGTCCTCGATGCGATCGCGCAGCGGGGGAATGTGCATGCGAATGACGTTGAGGCGGAAGAACAGATCCTCGCGGAAGTTGCCGGCGGCGATCTCCTTGGGGAGATCCCGGTTGGTCGCCGTGATCAGCCGGACGTTGACGCGGATGTGCGAGCGGTCGGCGCCCACACGCTGGATCTCGCCCGTCTCGAGGAAGCGCAGCAGGACGACCTGCATGCGCGTGCTCATCTCGCCGACCTCGTCGAGGAAGACGGTCCCGTTGGGCGCCATCTCCAGGAGGCCGGGCTTGTCACGATAGGCGCCGGTGAAGGCGCCGCGCACGTGGCCGAACAGTTCCGGATTCGAGGAGCGAGTCGGGCAGACCCGCGCAGTTGACGGTGACGAGGCGGCCGGTGGCGCGCGCGCTGCGCTGATGGATCAGGCGCGCGACGACTTCCTTGCCGACCCCGGTTTCACCGGTGATCAGAACCTTGGCGCCGGAGCGCGCGGCACAGTCGATGTCGGCCAGGATGTTCCGGACCGCTTCGCTGCGACCGAGCAGCTGGACTTCCGAGTTGGGCACCACAGACACGGAACATTACCTCCTCGCGGGCGCGGGTGCGAGCCGAAAATCGACTCTGCGGCCGAGTTCGTGTCTATCCTACCCCGGCCCGAGTGACTATTGTCAACCAAAATACCTTCATAGTCAGCTTGTGTCTCATCAAATTCACAATAGTTCTTGGCATTTGTGCGCAGGAATGTTCGGCTTTCGGGGACTATTGTCCTCCCTCGAAACGAATACGATTGGTCGTTCATATGACTCGAGCAGCCCTCATGTGACTCTTGCCGGGCTTTGGGAAAGTCTCCTGATTCGGCGACAATCTTCGTGCGCTCGACGCCCTTCGCAAGAGATTTCGGACCCGCCCCAGCCCTCGCGCGGGTCGTCCCGCCTCACCCTATCTGCTGTGCACATTACGGTTCCGGGAATTGTCGAGATCGTCATGGATCGGGTGGCGGGGTTGCTTATGTCAGGGGGCATGAGGCAGAAGACCGACGTGCAGCTAATCGGCACGAGCGCCGTCATCCGCGACCTGCGTGACGAGCTCGCCCGCGTCGCACGGTGCGACGCGAAGGTGCTCATCACCGGCGAGAGCGGAACGGGCAAGGAAGTGGTCGCCCGCACCATCGGGGCGCAGTCCCTCCGGGCCGCGGCGCCCTTCGTGCCCGTCAACTGCGCGGGCCTGCCCGAGAACCTGCTCGAGTCCGAACTCTTCGGTCACCTGAAGGGCAGTTTCACCGGCGCCTATCGCGACAAGCCCGGCAAGCTGGAGATGGCGCGCAACGGCACGATCTTCCTGGACGAGATCGGCGAGATGACCCCGCGCATGCAGGGCCTGCTCCTGCGCTTCCTGGAGACGGGCGAGATTCAGAAGGTGGGCGCCGAGCAGGTGGCCGTGGCCGCGAACGTCCGCGTCCTCGCCGCGACCAACCGCAACCTGCGGGAGCTCATCGCCCAGGGCCTGTTTCGCGAGGACCTGTTCTTCCGCCTGAACGTCATCCACGTCGTGGTTCCGCCGCTGCGCGAGCGGCGCGAGGACATCCCGCTGCTGGTCGAGCACTTCCTGCAGAGCATCCTGGCGGTCGGCACGCACAACGGCCACGGCGAGGGCCGCGTGCCCATCAACGGCGTGGCCGTGCGCGGGTTCTCACCCGCCGCGATGCAGGCGCTCAGTGAAGCGCCGTGGCCGGGCAACGTCCGGCAACTGGAGAACGTGGTCGAGCGTCTGCTGGTGACGGCCAGGCGCGAGGTCATCGAGTTGGACGACCTGCCCGCCGAGGTGCGCACCCCCGCCGCCGCGCGCCGCCCCGCCCGCGAGCGCCGGCGGACCGTGGCCGACGACCTCTTCCAGAAGCTGGTGCAGGAGCGCGAGTCGTTCTGGACGGCCGTCTATCCGCTCTACATGAACCGGGAGATCACGCGCTCGAACGTTCGCGAGCTGGTGCACAAGGGCCTGGCCGAGGCACGCGGCAACTACAAAATCGTCGCGAAGCTCTTCAACCTCGAACCGCGCGAGTACAAGCGCTTCCTCAACTTCCTCCGGAAGCACGACTGCCAGCTGCCGTTCAAGGAATACAGGCAATAGGAAAGTCAGAATTCAGAATGAAGAAGTCAGAAAGAAGAGATCGGAGCGCTCACGTCCGTCCCTTCTGCGTTCTGAATTCTTCATTCTGAATTCTGAATTTCTTCCTGTCCCTCAGCCAATCGCCTGCTCGAGATCCGCCTGCAGGTCCGCGACGTCCTCGATGCCGACCGAGATCCGGACCAGGCCGTCGGTGATGCCGAGGGCGGCGCGGCGGTCGGGGGGGACCGAGGCGTGCGTCATGACGGCCGGGTGGGAGATCAGCGTTTCCACGCCGCCCAGGCTCTCGGCCAGCGCCATCAGGCGGACGCGCGCCAGCAGCGCGCGGGCGGCGTCGAGGGAGCCGGTGTCGAAGGAGATGAGGCCGCCGTACCCGTGCATCTGGCGCGTGGCCAGCTCGTGGTGGGGGTGCGACGCGAGTCCCGGATAGATCGTCCGGGTCACCCTGGGGTGCGCAGCCAGGAACCCGGCCAGCCGCTCGGCGTTGGCATTGGTCCGTTCCATGCGCACGTCCAGCGTCTTCGTGCCGCGCAGCACCAGCCACGCGTCCATCGGCCCCAGGATGGCGCCGGCGGCGTTCTGCACGAACCGCATCCACTCCTCGTCGTCATCGTGCCGCACGATGACGATGCCCCCGACGCTGTCGCTGTGCCCGTTCAGGAACTTCGTCGTGCTGTGGAGGACGATGTCGGCCCCGAGCGTGAGGGGGCGCTGGATATAGGGGCTCGCGAACGTGTTGTCCACCACCACGCGGACGCCGTGGCGGTGCGCGATGTCCGAGGCGGCCGCCAGGTCGGTGACGTGCAGCATCGGGTTGGTAGGGGACTCGATGAAGAGGTACTTCGTCTTCGGCGTGATCGCCGGCTCGATGGCGTCGATCTGCGAGGTGTCGACGTAGGAGAAGTCGAGGCCGAACTTCCGGCGCACGCGCTCGAACAGCCGGAAGGTGCCGCCGTACGTGTTATCGCTCACCAGCACGTGATCGCCGGACTGGAGCCTGGTGAGCACGGCGTCGATGGCCGCCATGCCCGAGGCGAAGGCGAACGCCGCCGAGCCCGCTTCGAGGGCCGCGACGTTGCGCTCGAGCGCCAGGCGGGTGGGGTTCTGCGTCCGGCCGTACTCGAAGCCCTTGTGCTGGCCGAGCCCTTCCTGCACATAGGTCGAGGTCTGGTAGATGGGCGTGATGATGGCGCCCGTCGCCGGGTCCGGTTCCTGACCGGCGTGGATGCAGATGGTGCTGAACTTGGCGTCGTCTGTGAGCTTCATGCGGGCGTGTCCAAAGGGGTAACGATACTCTGATATCATTTCGGCGCGCAAACACCGCGCGGGCCCGTCCGGCCGCGCCGCTCCGCCCACCACGCGCCACATGGCCGTTCCCGAACGTCCACAGCTCCTCGCCGGTCCCGCGCCCGCCCGCACGGCGGGCTGGCGGCGGTGGCTCGTCGGATCGTTTCCCGGCCGCGCGCCTCATCGGTCTGGTCATCAAGGCGTTCACCGGACGCTCGAGTCGCTGTTCGGGTCGCTGCCGTCGCTCATCGAGGGACTGGATCGGGTCGGCAGCCTCGCCCTCGTCTTCGCGGCCGCCTATGGCTGCACACGCCTCGTGTTCTGGGCGCGCCGGCGGTTGTTGTGGCGCGTGCGGCGGAAGCTCATCCTGTCATGCGTGTTCGTCGGCGTGGTGCCGGTGCTGCTGGTCATCACGTTCTTCCTCCTCTCCGGCCTGCTGCTCTTCTTCAACGTCAGCTCATCCTGGTGCGCGCGCGCTTCACCGCGCTCACCGACCAGGCGCAGTTCCTCGCGCAAACCACGGTCGTCGAACTGCAGCGCAGCCCGACGGCCGCCGCGGTCCGCGACGTCCTGGACCGGCGCCAGAGCGGCATCGAATCGCGCTACCCGTTCGTCTCCCTCACCGTCGTGCCCGTGAGCGGCCTGAGCTGCCCGGCGCCAGCGACCCGGACCGCGCGCACCCGCGGGCGCTGCCCGTGACCCTGCCGGCGACCGCCGGGCCGTGGGCGCACATGGACGCGCCCGGCACCCTGCCGGCCTGGATCCGTGCCGCGGGTTCGCGGGGCTGCTGGCCTACAGCGTCATGCCCGCCGCCGGCGAGGCCGACAGCCGCACGCGGCTGGTCGTCCGCGCCGTGGCACTGCCCGACGTCCCGTCCCCGACTGGGCCGTCGTCCTCGACCTGCCCGTATCCCAGGCGGTCGAGCAGCGCATCAGCGACGAGACCGGCATTCGCATCGGCGAGGTCGCCGCCGAGGGTTCGACCCGGACCAACCTGGTCCCCTCGATCGGCCGCGCCGTCGAGACGGTCCCCGCCGACCCGCTCGGCACCGATCAGACGTTCTCGCTCACGACCCAGCGGTGGGTGGCCTTCCTCGACTACGTCGACTGGGTCACCGGCACCAGGCGAGCGCCACGCTGGCGATGCGCATCAACGCCTGGACCATCTACGATCGGCTGTCCGCTCCCTCGGCCAGCGTCGGCGAGATGAACTTCGGCCAGTTGCTCCTGGGCGTCCTCGCGTTGGTGGGCGGCCTCTTCCTCATCATCCAGTTCGTGGCCCTCGTCATCGGCCTGCTGCTCGCACGCCAGATCACGGGCGCCGTCCACGACCTGTTCACGGGCACGCAGCACCTGCGCAACCGCGACTTCGCGTACACCATCCCGGTCCGGGCCCGTGACCAGCTCGGGGAACTCGCCGATTCGTTCAACGCGATGACGTCCGAGGTCCGGACGCTGCTGGGCGAGGTCGCCGAGAAGGGGCGGATGGAGCAGGAGATGCACGCGGCGCGCGACATCCAGCAGCGCCTCCTGCCGCCCGCGCCGCGCAACATCCCCGGGCTTTCGCTGGCGGCGTTCTGTGAACCCGCACGCGAGGTGGCGGGGACTACTACGACTTCCTGCCCATCACCGATACCATGCTCGGCGTGCTCATCGCCGACGTGGCGAGGAAGGGCACGGCCGCTGGCCTCTACATGGCCAGCTCAAGGTGATCGTGCAGTCGCTGGCGCGCCTGCACCACGAGCCCGCGAGTTCCTCATCGCGGTGAACCGCGTCGTCGCCCAGAATCTCGACGCCCGCAGCTTCATCACGATGACCTACGGGGTCATCGATCTCGAGCGCCGCGAGATGACCTTCGCGCGGGCGGGCCACTGTCCCCTCGTCCGGTGCGCGGCCGCGACCCGGCCGGCCTGCGCAAGGCGTCCGTGCTGGCGCCGGACGGCCTCGTCGTGGGCCTCAAGATCGACGATGGCGAGATGTTCGCCTCGATGCTCGAGGAACGGACCCTGTCGCTGGACGCCGGGGACGTGGTCGTGCTTTTCACCGACGGCATCTCCGAGACGATGAACGAGGCGTTCGACTGCTTCGGCGAGGCGCGCCTCGCGCACGTGATCGAGCAGTACGCGCACCTGCCGTTCGACCAGCTGCGGTCGTACATCCTGGCCGAGCTGCGCGAGTTCGCCGGGGCCGCCGACCAGCACGACGACATGACCGCGATCCTCATGAGGGTGGGGTGAGCAAGCTCGTCGAGATCTTCCGGACGCGGTCCGAGATCGAGGCGAGCGTCGTCCAGGCGCTGCTCGAGAGCCACGGGCTCCATGCCGTGCGCACCGCGGGCCCGCCCTCCGGCATCTTCCCCTTCACGGTCGGGACGCTGGGGGAGACGCAGGTGTCGGTCCCCGACGATCAGGCCGAGGAGGCACGCCGCGTCATCGAGAGCCACCGCGAGCACGTCGTCGGCGGGCTGGTCGTGCCCCTCCGGCAGCAGTTCGCGGATCTGGAGTCGCGTCTCGGCTATCGCTTCCGCGACCGCGGACTGCTCGAGCACGCGCTCACGCACAAGTCGAAGGCCCACGAGGACCCGTCGGGGGGCGTCGTGGACAACGAGTCGCTCGAGTTCCTCGGCGACGCGGTCCTCGGGCTCGTCGTCGCCGACGCGCTCTACCGGGCGTGGCCCTCGTCATCGGAGGGGCGAAGTCGAAGATCAAGGCGGGACTCGTGTCCACGACGTCACTCGCCGAGCTGGCGGAGACAATCGGGCTGGGCGACGACATGATCCTCGGACGCGGCGAGGAGAAGACCGGCGGCCGCCACAAGCCGGCGCTGCTCGCGGACACCTGCGAGGCCGTGATCGCGGCGCTCTACATCGACGGCGGCCTGGACGCGGCGCGTGCCTTCATCCTGCGCGAGTTCGGGCCGCGCATCGAGGCCGCGCGCCAGCCAGGCTACCGCGGCCGGGACTTCAAGTCGCGCCTGCAGGAACGGCTGCAGAGCCTTGGGCGCGGGCTGCCGCATTACCGGGTCGCGGCCGAAGCGGGTCCCGAGCACCGGAAGCTCTTCACCGTGCAGGTGCTCGTGGAAGAGCAGGTGCTGGCCGAGGCGAAGGGCCGCACCAAGAAGGACGCCGAGCAGGAAGCCGCGCGCCTGGCGCTCGACGACCTGCCGGGAGCGGAAGGAATTTCTGAATTCTGAAGTCAGAATTCAGAAAGGCAAAAGGCAGAAGGCAAAAGGCCGAAAGGCTAGTCGATTTCGATGATGCCGACCGCTCGGCGCTCGGCCGCCACGGGGGCGGTTGCCGGTTCCACCTCGGGCAGGCGTGCGGCGGCGTATGCCTGCACCTCGTGCGCGACTTCGTCGACCGAGGGCGGCACCGGACGGCAGTGGAGGCGCACCCACAGGCGGAGCAGCGGGTCGGCGTACGAGTAGCGCTTCTGCCTGGAGACGATGAGGTCCACGTCCTCGAGCCACGACAGGTAGTCCTTCGTGGATCCCGGCGTGCGCTGCAGGCGCAGCGCGATCTCGGTCAGCGTGAGCGGTTCGTCCTCGGCGAGGATCTCGAGAATGGCCTTGAGCGCTCCGTAGCCGCGGGCGCGGTGCAGGCGCAGCTCGTGCCCGGTATCCGCACCAGGCCGTCAGGGCGCCATCGGCGGTGAGGGCGCGGTCAGGGCACTGATGGGATCGCTGCCGCGCGAGCTCATCGACGCCGACGCCTCGCCGAGCGCGCGCACGTAGGCCGCGCGCCCGTCGGTGAGGGCCTGAATCGTGCGGCCGAGGAAGTCGCGGTCGTCGGGCGAGTCGCCGACCGGCGGGAGCATGCCGGACACCTCGTCCGGCGAGAGTGACGGCAGGTGGATCACGTCGAACCGGCCACCGGCATCGCGGAGCAGCTTGTGTGCCCGGGCGACATAGCGGCTGGTGAGGACGAAGCGATTGCCGCTGGCGGCCAGCGCGTCGATCGTCTCGCGCAGCACGTGGCGCAGGCCCGGGAAGCTCTCGAAGGTCCGCAGCTCGAGAATCTCGTCCAGCATGAACGTGGCGGGACGGTCTCCTGCCGGCCGCGTCAGCAGGCGGAGCGTGCGATCGAACGCCTCGCGCGCCGAGGTGGGCTCGGGTTGCGGCGCAGCGGGACCAGTGGCCGCGACGGCCGACACGGCACGATGGAAGCGTTCGGGCGTGCTGGCCGAGCGCTCGATGTCCAAGTACTGACACGCGCCCCGTCCGAGGCGATCGGCCAGCGCGTGCAGCAGGGTCGTCCGCCCGGTGCCACAGCCGCCCAGCACGACCGGGATACGGCCCGGTGTGCCGTCCAGTGCCGCCAGCACGCGCCGCTCGAGTCCTTCGTGGGGGCCATCATCGATCCGTGTGCTCCAGCATCGGAATTATGACTCCGCGCGTGCGCGCTGTGTGAATGGCTTCAGGGTATCCGGCGTCGGCGTGCCGGGCAACGCCCAGGCCCGGATCGCAGGTCAGCACGCGTGCCAGCTTCTCGTCGGCGTCGGCGGTGCCGTCGGCGACGATCACCATGCCCGCGTGCAGGGACTCGCCGATGCCGACGCCGCCGCCGTGGTACCGACACCAGGTGGCGCCGCACGACGCGTTCAGCAGGGCGTTCAGCACGGGCCAGTCGGCAATGGCGTCGCTGCCGTCCCGCATGCCTTCGGTCTCGCGATGCGGCGAGGCCACCGAGCCGGTGTCGAGGTGGTCGCGCCCGATCACGATCGGCGCGGACACCTGCCCCGTACGCACGAGCTCGTTGATCCGGAGCCCGAACCGCGCGCGGTCGCCGTAGCCCAGCCAGCAGATGCGCGCCGGCAGGCCCCGGAACGCCACCCGCTCGCCGGCAATTCGGATCCAGCGGCACAGCGCCTCGTCCTCGGCGAACATCTCGATCGCCGCGCGGTCGGTGACGCGGATGTCCTCCGGGTCGCCCGAGAGCGCCGCCCAGCGGAACGGGCCCTTGCCCTCGCAGAAGAGCGGCCGGATGTGCTCGGGCACGAAGCCCGGAATCTCGAACGCGTCGGTCACGCCGGCCTTCACGGCCTGCGTGCGGATGTTGTTGCCGTAGTCGAAGACGACCGCGCCGCGCCGCTGCAGCTCGCGCATGGCGCCGACGTGGACGCCCATGGCCGCGATGCTGCGGCGCACGTACTCGGCCGGGTCTCCTGCGCGCAGGACGGCGGCCTCGGCCAGCGAGCCCGTTGGGCACGTAGCCGACGAGCGGATCGTGCGCGGAGGTCTGGTCCGTGACGATGTCCGGCTGCTCGCCGCGGCTGACGAGTGCGGGCAGCACGTCGGCGGCATTGGCGCACAGGCCGATGGAGCGGGCCTCGCCCGCCGCACGCGCGGCGCGCGCGCGCCAGGGCCTCGTCGAGATCGCCGGCGGCCTCGTCCAGGTAGCGGCTCGCGAGGCGCCGCTCGATCCGTGACGCGTCCACGTCGATCACGATCGCCACACCGCCGTTCATCGTCACCGCGAGCGGCTGGGCGCCGCCCATCCCGCCGAGGCCGGCGGTCACGGTGAGCCGCCCGGCGAGCGTGCCGCCGAAGTGGCGGCGGGCGACCTCGGCAAGCGTCTCGTAGGTGCCCTGCAGGATGCCCTGCGTGCCGATGTAGATCCAGCTGCCGGCCGTCATCTGGCCGTACATCGTCAGGCCGCGATCCTCGAGATCGCGAAACGTGTCCCACGTCGCCCACTTCGGCACGAGCAGCGCGTTGGCGATGAGCACGCGCGGCGCGTGCGGCGAGGTGCGGAACACGCCGACAGGCTGCCCGACTGCACGAGCAGCGTCTCATCCGACGCGAGCCGGCGCAGCGCGTCGACGATGGCATCGAAGGCGTCCCACGATCGCGCAGCGCGTCCGGTGCCGCCATAGACGACGAGATCGTCGGGACGTTCGGCCACCTCGGGATCGAGGTTGTTCATCAGCATCCGGAGCGCGGCTTCCTGAGGCCAGCCCTGGCACGTCAGCGACGTGCCGCGAGGAGCGCGGATGGAACGAACGGCCGTGGTCATGTGCGACTGACGAAGTGGGAGGGCCCGCGACGCGAAGATAAGAAACTAAGCAGCGTGACCCTCGTTGTCAAACTGAAAATGCGCATCGAAATCAGTTGACAACGATTCCCGTGGCATGCTCGACCGCACCCTCGGCAATCAGCCGTGCGATCGCGTCGAGATCGGGGGATGGCGGACGGTCTTCGTCGAGGCGCGGCACCACGGATCGCACCGCCCGGTGCACCTGCATCAGGGCCGTCGTGCTCGTGAGCGGCGCGCGCAGATCCACGGCCTGCGCCGCACACAGCAATTCCACCGCCAGCACATGGCGCGCGAGTTGCACGGCGCGATCCGCCTTGAGCGCCGCGCCCATGCTCATGCTCACGTGATCTTCCTTGTTCGCTGACGTGGGAATCGTGTCGGCCGACGCAGGATGGCACAGTGTCTTCATTTCGGACGCGAGCGCGGCCGCCGTCACTTGAGCCAGCATCAGCCCCGACTGCAGGCCGCCACGTTCCACGAGGAACGCCGGCAGCCCGCTGAGTGCCGGATTCAGGAGCCGCTCCGTGCGGCGCTCGCTGATCGTGGCCAGTTGCGTCACGGACAACGCCAGCAGATCCGCCGCCACCGCGACCGGTGCGCCGTGGAAGTTACCGCCAGAGATGATTTCCTCGGCCTCGGCGAACACCATCGGGTTGTCCGTCGCGGCGTTCATCTCGACCTCCACGGTGCGCGCCACGAACGCGAGGCCTTCGCGCGCCGCACCGTGCACCTGCGGGACGCAGCGTTCCGAGTAGGCATCCTGCACGCGGCCGCAGCCGGCGTGTGACGCGTTCAGCGGGCTGCCGTCGAGCAGGCGCCACAGGTTGTCGGCCGATGCGGCCTGCCCGGGAAGGCGCGCCGCATGCACACGGGGTCGAACGGCCGCCGCGAGCCCAGCAGCGCGTCGATGCTGAGCGCCGCGATGACGTCGGCGGCGCGCGCAAGCGGCCGGCCGCCACGGCGCCGCGAGCCCGAGCACGGCTGTCGACGCACGGGTGCCGTTGATGAGCGCAAGGCCTTCCTTGGCCGCGAGCGCCACCGGCCAGGCCGGCGTCGGCGAGCGCGCGGGCGCCATCGAGCGAACGCAGTCCGTCCCACGTCTGGCCCTCGCCAATCAGGACGAGCGCCAGGTGCGCGAGCGGCGCGAGATCGCCGCTGGCGCCGACGGAGCCGCGGCTGGGCACCCGCGGGTGCACCTCGCCGTTGATGAGCGCCACCCGGGCATCCAGCGTTTCTTCGCGGATGCCTGAGAACCCCTTGGCCAGCACGTTGGCGCGCAGCGTCATCATGGCGCGCACCGTGCGCGGGGGAAGCGGTTCGTCCACGCCCGCCGCGTGGCTGCGCAGCAGGTTGACCTGCAGGGCGGCCAGGTCGCCGCGATCGATGCGCGTCTCGGCAAAGTTGCCGAAGCCGGTGTTGATGCCGTACACCGGTGCGTCCCCGTCGGCCATCGCCTCCACGACGCGGCGTGCGGCCCGGACGCGCGCCCGGGCGTCGGGCGCCAGCCCGACCCGGGCACGCCCATCGGCCACCGCGATCAGCGCGTCGATCGTCAGCGCCGCGCCGTCGAGGAGAATCATGGGGCCGTAGGATACAGTAAGAGCCTATGAACATCGCGGTTCTGGGTGCGCAGTGGGGAGACGAGGGCAAGGGCAAGATCGTCGATCTGCTCACCCCACACTTCAGCGTGGTCGCGCGGTATCAGGGCGGCCACAACGCCGGCCATACCGTCTACGTCAACGGCAAGAAGTTCGTCCTGCATCTCATCCCCTCCGGCATCCTGCACGAGGGCGTCCTCTGCGTCATCGGCAACGGCGTCGTCGTCGACCCGCAGGCGCTCTTCGCCGAGATCGAGGAGCTGGCGCGGCTGGGCATCGACGTCGGCGACCGTCTGCTCATCAGCGAGAAGGCGCACCTCATCCTGCCGTATCACCGCGAGCTCGACGTCCTGAGCGAAGCGCGGCGGGGCGAGCGGAAGATCGGGACGACCTCCCGCGGCATCGGTCCGGCCTACGAGGACAAGATCGGCCGCCGCGGCATCCGCGTGTGCGACCTGGTGGATACACAGGCCCTGGCCGACGAGGTCCGCGAGAACGTGCACGCGCGCAATCAGATCATCCGCGACTCCAAGATGGAGTGGCAGTCGGTGTACGAACAGCTGCTGGCGTATGGCGCCCGCATGCGGCGCTGGACCGGCGACGCGTCGCTGGCGCTCACCGAGGCCATGGCGCGCGGCCAGCGCATCCTCATCGAGGGCGCGCAGGGCACGATGCTCGACATCGATCACGGGACCTATCCGTTCGTCACCTCCTCGAACGCCTCCATCGGCGGGGCGTGCACCGGCCTGGGGATTCCGCCCAAGGCCGTGCACGGCGTGCTGGGCGTCGCCAAGGCCTATACGACCCGCGTGGGCGAGGGCCCCTGCCCACGGAGCTGACCGGCGAGATGGGGAGCGGCTGCGCGAGAGCGGCCAGAGTGCGGCGCATCCACCGGACGGCCGCGGCGGTGCGGCTGGTGCGACGCCGTCGCGGTGCGCTACGCGGTCCGCGTCAATGGCATCGACGCGCTGGCGTTGACCAAGCTGGACGTCCTCGACGGTCTCGAGAGGATCGACGTCTGCACCGGCTATCGCGTCGGCGACCGCACCCTCGACGTATTTCCCGCCGACCTCAACATCGTCGGCCCCTGCACGCCCGTGTACGAGTCATGGCCCGGCTGGTCGACGCCGACCAAGGGGGCACGCCGCTACGAAGATCTGCCGGCCGAGGCCCGGCAATACATCGCGCGGCTCGAAGAGGTGAGTGGCGTGCCGGTGGCCGTCATCTCGACCGGTTCGGACCGCGGCGAGACGATCATCCGCGACGACAGTATCGCCGCGCGCTGGTTCCAGACCGAGTCAGTCCGGCTGGCCTGAGTGGGCCGCCGCGCGGTGGCGCACGGCGAACTCTTCGAGGATGGCGGCGTCGATCCCCGAGATCTTGAGTCCGGCGCGGTAGCGCGGCGCCGGCCCGGCGGCATCTCGAACGTGGCCCAGACGACGGTGCCGCCGCAGCGGATGGCGCGGGTGGGATCCGCAGGGCCAGCCGGACGTGCTGGTTCGGCCGCAGCACCATCTTCGACAGCACCTGTGCACCGCAGCTGGACAGATCCACGAGCTCCGCCGGACTGCCGTCCACGGTGACCGCCACGCCCTCGGTGAGGCGGATGCGTTCCGCGCGCCGCGTGCCATGTCGATCGAGTGCCGGCGCGGGCGCGGCGCCGCCCTCGTCCACTGGCAGCGCTGAGACGGCCGGCTCGTCCGTGACTTCGTCCCGTGCGGGTTCCTGGTGAGGCTGCCGGGCCAGAATGCGGATCTCGCAGGCCGCCAGATCCGGATCGTCGGTGATGCGGCCGACGAGGGCTTCACCTCGCGTATCACCGCGAACTCCTCGTCGAGGGCCACGACCGGCGGCTTGGCGGTGGCGATGTACTCGACCGCTTCCCGGACTTCGTGCTCGGTAAAGCTCTGGATGTCGGGATTGGGCTCCAGCTGCCTCCGCAGCAGGGCAAGCACGGGGGCTGGTCCAATCAGCACGATCGCCGGCACAACCTCGAAAGTGACATCAGGGCCCCCGATGCGCCTGCACGCCGCGCGCGCCCTCAGGCCGCATGCGGGCCCATCGGTAGAATGGACCGGTGACCGTCGCGCCGCCCGCCGCCGTCTGTCGCGGCCTCGTCAAGCGCTACGCGGACGTCGTCGCCGTGGCGGGTCTCGACTCCGAGGTCCGCAGGGGCGAGTGCTTCGGCCTGCTGGGCCCGAATGGGGCGGGCAAGACGACGACCATCGAGATCCTCGAAGGCCTGCTCATGCAGGATGCCGGCGAGGTGCAGGTGCTGGGGCGGGCCTGGACCACGGGCCGTGCCGACCTGCGCCGGCGCCTCGGGATCCAGCTCCAGGACACGCAGCTTGCCGAGAAGCTGACCGTCGAGGAGACCCTCCGGATGTTCCGGTCGTTCTATGCCGACGGGCCCGGCGTGGACGAGCTGCTCGACCTGGTCGAGCTGGCGCCGAAGCGTCGCGCGTGGGTGGGCAAGCTGTCGGGCGGCCAGAAGCAGCGGCTCTCGGTCGCATGCGCGATGGCCGGCCGGCCCGAGCTCCTCTTCCTCGACGAGCCGACCACGGGCCTGGACCCGCAGTCGCGCCGGCAGCTCTGGGACGTGCTTGCGCGGTTCCGGGCCGGGGGCGGAACCGTGCTGATCACCACCCACTACATGGACGAGGCACACGTGCTCTGCGATCGGGTCGGCATCATGGACCGCGGCACCTTGATCGCCCTCGGCACGCCCGCCGACCTCGTGGCGTCCATCGGCGCCGAGCACGTCATCGAGTGCACGGTCGAGGGGCCGGTCCCCGACGCGGAGCATCTGCGGCGCCTGCCGGGCGTTCGCGAGGTCCGCCCCGTCGCCGGCCGCCTGACCCTGGCGGCCTCCGAACTCCACCGGGCGGTGCCTGCGCTCATGGACGCGCTGCGCGACGCGGGTTCGACGCTGCAGGCGCTGACCACCCACAGCGCGACGCTCGAAGACGTCTTCGTGTCGCTCACCGGACGGCACCTGCGCGATGGCTGATCGCGGCGGCGCGGCGCATCCGCTCATCGAGCTGACGCTCGGCCGGTTCCGCGAGTTCCTCCGCGAGCCGGAGGCCGTCTTCTGGGTCTTCGCGTTCCCCGTCATCATGACGTGCGCGCTGGGCATCGCCTTTCGCTCGCGCGGCGCCGAGTCGGTGCCGGTGGGCGTCGTCGCCACCACCGCGGGGGATCGGGCCGCCGCCGAGCTGACCTCGGCCGGCGGCTTCTCCGTTCGCCGGCTCGACCCGGATGCGGTCGAAGGCGCCATCCGGGACGGCCGCGTCGCCGTTGTCGTCGATCCCGGGCCGCCGCTCGTGTACCGCTTCGACGAGGCCCGCGCCGAGAGCCAGGTGGCCCGCCTGGCGGTGGACCGGGCCCTGCAGCAGGCGGCGGGCCGGCAGGACGTCTTCACCGCGGAGTCCCGCCCGATCGAGGTCGTCGGGTCCCGCTACATCGACTGGCTCGTGCCGGGCCTGCTCGGCATGAACATCATGAGCACGGGCCTCTGGGGCGTCGGCTTTTCGATCGTCCAGGCGCGGACCCGGAAGCTGCTCAAGCGCCTGGTGGCGACGCCCATGTCCCGGGCGCAGTATCTGGCCGCCCATGTCCTGAGCCGGCTGCTGTTCCTCGCCCTCGAAACCGTCGTCATCGTGGGCTTCGCGTGGGTGGCCTTCGACGTCGGCGTGCGCGGCGGGCTGGCCGCCCTGGCGGTCCTCTCGCTCATCGGCGCGCTCACCTTCGGCGGACTTGGCCTGCTCGTGGCGAGCCGCGCCCGGACCATCGAGGCCGTGTCGGGGTTGATGAACCTGGTGATGCTCCCGATGTGGGTCCTGTCGGGGGTGTTCTTCGCGTCGAGCAACTTCCCCGACGCGATGCAGCCGTTCATCCAGGCGCTGCCGCTCACCGCGCTCAACGATGCCTTGCGAGGCGTGATGAACGATGGCCTGCCGCTGACGGCGCTGGCGGGGAAGATCGGTATCCTGGCCGCGTGGGGGCTGGGATCGTTCGGCCTGGCCGTCCGCGTCTTCCGCTGGCAGTAGCCGGCCGGGCCCGGGCTCAGCTTCGATCCGTCGAGGTGTAGTGCGCGAGCAGCAGCAGCTGCGAGTCCACCGGTTCGACGCCGTCGGGCACGGCTTCGCGCACGTAGGTGCCGTCGGTGCGGAGCGTCCAGGCGCGCGCCGTGTCGGCCCGCACGGCCGCCAGCACGACGTCGCGCAGGTGGGCCGGAGCTCGGGATCGAACACCGGGCACAGCACCTCGACCCGGCGATCGAGATTGCGTTCCATGAGGTCGGCGCTGCCGATGTAGACCTCGGGCTCTCCGCCGTTCTCGAACGAGTAGATGCGCGAGTGCTCGAGGAAGCGGCCGACGATGGAGCGGACGCGGATGCGGTCGCTGATGCCCGGAATGCCGGGACGCAGACAGCAGACGCCGCGGACGATCATGTCGATCGGCACGCCGGCCTGTGACGCGCGGTAGAGCGCGCGGATCATCGCGGGGTCGGCCACGGCGTTGTTCTTGATGACGATGCCCGCCGGCCGGCCCTCTGCGGCGTGCGCCATCTCGCGCTCCACCAGCGCACGGAAACCCTGGCGCAGCCCCCCGGGCGCGACCAGCAGCGCCTGGTGCGACCGGCGGCTCGAATAGCCCGTGAGCGCGTTGAACACTTCCGTGACGTCGTTCAGGATGCGCTCGTCGGCAGTGAAGACGCCGATGTCGGTGTAGACCTGCGAGGTGAACCGGTTGTAGTTGCCGGTGGCGACGTGGGCGTAGCGGCGGATCCCGTCGGTCTCCTTGCGTACGACGAGACAGATCTTCGAGTGCACCTTGAGGTTCGGGAACCCGTAGACGACGTGGATGCCCGCGTCCTCGAGCCGGTGGGCCCACGCGATGTTGTTGCGTTCGTCGAAGCGGGCCTTGAGCTCCACGAGCACGGCCACCTGCTTGCCCTGCTCGGCGGCCTCGATGAGCAGGTCCACGAGCGGGGAGTTGGCCCCGATCCGGTAGAGGGTGAGCTTGATGGCCACCACGTTCGGATCCGTGACGGCCGCGCGCAGGAACGTCTCGACCGAGGTGAACGACTCGAACGGGTGGTGGACGAGGAAGTCCTGGTCCGCGATCTGCTCGAAGACGCGGTCCGCATCGTCCATGGCCCATAGCGTGTGCGGGATGAAGACCGGATCCTTCAGCGTCGGGCGGTGCAGCTTGGTGACGGCGTGCCAGTCGCCGAACCCGACGCGATCGGACGTGCGGGCGACGACGTCCTCCTCGACCTCGAAGTTCTCGATGAGGATGTTGAGCACGCGGCGCGGCATGTCGGCCTCGACCTGCAGCAGCGAGAGCGCACCGTAGCGGAGCTGCTTGAGGCCGCGGTCCACCGTCTCCAGCAGATCGTCGGCCTCGTCTTCCTGGATCACCATGTCGGTGTCGCGGATGACGCGGAAGAGGTGCGCGCTCTCGACCTGGGTGCCCGGGAAGAGCTGCTGGACGTTGCGACGGATGACGTCCTCGAGGAACACGTGCGTGGCGCCCTTGAGGGGCGACAGTTCGTCGGGGAGCGTGATGAAGCGCGGCAGCATGCCCGGCACCTTGACGCGCGCGAACTTGGTGCGGCCTCCGTGCCGCACGCGCACCGCCAGGTTCATGCTCAGGTTCGAGATGTAGGGGAACGGATGCCCCGGGTCGAAGGCCAGCGGCGTCAGGACGGGGAAGATCTGCGTCGTGAAGTACTCGGCCAGCCAGCCGTCGATCGCCTGCGTGAAGTCGGCGGGATCCAGGAAGTGGATGCCCTCGGCCGCGAGCAGGGGCCGGAGGTCGCGCGACCAGCAGGCCGTCTGGTCCTCCATCTGGAGCAGCGCCTGGCGGCGGATGATGGCGAGCTCGTCCTCGGTGCTGAGCCCGTCGAAGGACGTCTCGTCGATGCCGGCGCGGAACTTCTTGAGGATGGTGGCGACGCGCACCATGAAGAACTCGTCGAGGTTCGTGGCCGAGATCGCCAGGAACTTGACGCGTTCGAGCAGGGGGTGGGCGCCGTCCTGCGCCTGTGCGAGGACGCGGCGGTTGAACTCCAGCCAGCTCAGCTCGCGGTTGATGAAGAGCGCGGGTGCGCCCAGTTCGGCCGGATCCAGGCTCGACCAGTCCGTGGGCGGCGCACCGGGCGCTTCGGCGGACGTGGAGCCGCGCCGGCGCCGCGCGCGCCGGCCCGGGAACCCGATTGCGGCGCTCGGCGACGACACGGCGGTAGCTTATCAGACCGATGTAACGCCCGAGCCGGCGCTCATTGCAGCAGCAGGAGGACCGCGAACACGATCACCGTGGCCGTGACCACGCGTTCCAGCCACTGCTGGCCCTTCAGCAGCGCCAGCCGCGCGCCGAGCACGCCGCCCGCGAAGTTGCCCGCGGCGAGCGCGCCGCCGCGCACCCAGTCCACGGTGCCCGCGCTCGCGAAGATGCC
Source organism: Vicinamibacterales bacterium (assembly GCA_041394685.1). GTDB lineage: Bacteria > Acidobacteriota > Vicinamibacteria > Vicinamibacterales > UBA2999 > VFZN01. Next base: position 109,273 of record JAWKHU010000039.1, on the reverse strand, counting down.
GAGCGACAGCAGCGTGATGATCAGGACGACCAGCAGCTTGACGGCGTTGCCGCGGAGCAGGTCGATGCCGCAGGCGGAGGTGATGGCCAGCAGGAAGAAGCCGACGCCAGCCTGGACGAAGCCGCCATAGACGCCAACGAGGAGAAAGCCCAGGAGCACCAGCGGGCCAATCGGTGGCGACGACCCTGATGACGCGGACGCGGGGGCGGTGGAGGGCGACCGGCCTCGTCGGCCCGCCACCGACCAGATCGTGACGCCCAGCATCGCGAACGACAGGATCCGGGTGAAGGCTGCCGCCGACACTACCAGCGAGAGCCAGGCGCCGGCCGCCGCGCCTGCCAGCGCCGGCAGGGACACCAGGAGGGACCAGCGCCAGTCGATGACGCCGTACCGATGGAACGTCCACAGCCCGCTGACGTTCTGGGCCAGCACGCCGACGCGGTTGGAGGCGTTGGCGACCGGCGCGGGCAGGCCGAGGAAGAGCAGGAGCGGCAGCGTGAGGAACGAGCCGCCGCCGGCCACGACATTGAGGGCGCCGGCGATTACCCCGGTCACGACCAGCAACGTCATCTCGGCGGGCAACGGCACGGACCCGTCGATCGTACTCCACGCGGGCATGAGGCGGGCGGCCTCCGGCTTGGTACAGTAGACGACCATGCCCGGCCACTCCATCGTGCAGGACCTGGTCGTCCTGTACGCGCTGGCGTTCGTGCTGCTGCTCGTCGCGGGGCGGCTGCGGGCTCCGGCGATTGTCAGCCTGATCCTGACCGGCGTGCTCGCCGGTCCCGGCGGGCAGGGGCGGGTCGGGTCCGAAGAGACAGTCACGATCCTCTCCGAGATCGGGGTGGCCCTTCTCCTGTTCATGGTCGGACTCGACCTGCCGTTCGGCGACATCTGGAGGCTGTGGCGGAAGATGGCCCTGGCGGCGGCGCGCAGGTGGCTGGCGCCATGGCCGCGGCCGCACCGCTGGCACTGCTGTGGTCTGGCGGCTCGCCGCAGACGGTGCTGTTCGTGGCGCTCTTCGTCGCCGTGTCGAGCACGTCGATCCTCGTGCGCGAGCTCGCCGCGCCGCAACGAGCTCCACAGCCTGCACGGCAGCCTCGCGCTCGGCGTGCCCTGCTCCAGGACGTGCTCGCGCTGTCGCTCCCGGGTGCTGCTGGCGCCCGTGCTGTTCGGATCCGGCGACGCCAGCCTCACCCGGGCGCTCCTGCAGATCGTCGTCATCGCGGTGGGCCTGACGGCCGTCACGCGTTTCCTGCTGCCGCCGCTCTTCCGCCTGGCGTCGGGCGCCGGCCGCGAGGCGTTCGGCCTGGATGGTGCTGGTCGCCAGCCTGGGCACCGCCTGGCTCGCGTCGACGCTGGGCCTCTCGATGACGGTCGGCGCGTTCGCGGGCCTCGTGATCGACGAGAGCGAGTTCAGCCACCAGATCCATGCCGAGATTCGTCCGCTCCGGCGACCTGCTGAGCAGCCTCTTCATCTCGATCGGCCTGCTCGTCGATCCCGCTGCCCCGTGCCGGTGCTGCCCATGGTCCTGGGCCTGGCGCTCCTCATCATCCTGCTCAAGACCGGTGCCACGGTCGTTCGTCCTGACGGGCGTGCCCACGCGCGTGGCGGCCACCGCCGCCATGGGCCTGGCACAGGTCGGGGAGAGTTCAGCTTCGTGCTCGGCACCAGCGCGGTTGCCAACGGCGCGATCGACCTGCCGGACTGGCAGCTCCTGCTCGGGGCCAGCATCCTGACGATGATGGCGACGCCGACACTGGTGGGGCTCGCGCCTGCGTTCGGCGAATGGCTGGCGCGCGTGGTGCGGGCGGGCGCGTTGCAGCCGTCCCCCGCACCCACGGAGCGGTCGGGCCACGTGCTGATCCTGGGCTTCGGCGTGGGCGGGCGGCTGGTCGCCCGCGCGTTGGCCGAGGTTGCACGAGCTACGCGATCCTGGAGCTGAACGGCGCGTCGGTCCAGGACGCGGTCGCGTCGGGTTTCGATTTACTACGGCGATGCGACCGCCAGCGAGCCGCTGCACGCCGCGGACGTGGAGAGCGCGCGGCGGCCGTGGTGGCCGTGCTCAGCGACCTGGGCGCCACCGAGCGCGCGATACGGCGGTGCGCACGCTCAACCCCGCGGTGCCGGTGATCGTCCGCACCCGCTATCGGCTCGAGGCCGAGCGCATGGTGCGGGCGGGCGCCACCCCCGTCGTGGCGGAGGAACTGGAGGCTCCTGCTCGAGGTGATGGCCCAGTTGCTGGCGCGGCTCGACGTGCCGGGCAACCGCGTCGAGGCACTGGTGGCGACGCCCGCGTCGTCGATGGCGGCGACCTCGCGGCGGCCGGTGACGGCCCCGGCTGTCCAGTCCGGTCAGGTCTCGGCCGCCGTGGGCGATGCCCCCGTGTCGAGCCATGCCCTGTCGGGGACGGATTGGGCCGTTGGCCGCACGCTCGGGCTGGTGAACCTGCGCGCGTCGAGCGGCGCGACGGTCCTGGCGATCCGCCGGGGTTCGACCCACGCCCCGCCGCCCATCGACTGGCTGTTCGCCGACGGCGACCTCTTATATATGGTCGGGGAGGCCGCCAGCATCCGCCGGGCCCGTCTCCAGCTCACCTCGGGCCCGCAGGCGGCGGACGCGGAACGACTCGTCAAGGAGTCGTAAAATGCGCCGCCCTGCCACGTGCATCGGATTCAGGCGCAGAATCAATCCGCTCCCGCATGGGATCTGTAGAATTCCCCCGTCGTGACAACTCGCGACAACCGTCGTCAACACATGTAAGGCCGGCGGGCCCGAGGCCGCCGCGCATGCGCCCGGGATCGGCGCCACGCCGGGTCCCGGACTTGTCCGGTTCGCACACGGAGGGCACGATGGACATCGATCGTCGCGCGTTTCTGGCAAGCGTCGGGGGAGTGGCCGCGCTGGACGTGCTCGATTCCGAGGCCAAGGCCGAGGCGCCCGAGCACTACATGATGGACGTGCTCGACGGCGTCGACCACGGGCTGGTCGCCGACGGCGAGGCTGCGGCCGCGGCGGCGCCGGATGCCACGATCCGGCGGGGCGCGGGCAGCCTGTTCGGGCCGACCGGTCCGAGCGATCACTGCCGGATGCCGTCTGGCGCTGATGTCGGCGAAGCCGACGCTGGTGGAGTTCTTCGAGGCGCTTCGCGCCGGCCAATCACGTCCTGTGAGCGCGACGCGCGCTCAAGACGGGGATGGACGAGGAAGTGGTCCTGGCCTGCCTGCTCCACGACGTCGTGCTCAACCTGGTGAAGGTGGACCACGGCTGGTGGGGGGCGCAGATGATCGAGCCCTACGTGCCCGAGCGCACGAGCTGGGCCATCCGCTACCACCAGGCGTTGCGCTTCTATCCGACCTCGGCCAACGGCTACGAGTATCCCGAGCGTACAACCGATCTTCGGCAAGGACTACGAGCCGCAGCCGTACATCAAGGCCGCGCATTATTACGCGCGCAAGCACAAGCTCTACATCGACGCCCGGATGGTCACGGTCAACGACCTCACGCGTTCGGTCCCAACGCGAAGGTGTCCCTCGACCCCTTCATCGACATCACCGCCACTTCAAGCAGCCGAAGGAAGGGCTGGGCTACGACAACAGCCCGGTGGCGCACATGTGGCGCACGATGATGTTCCCGGATAACCTGCTCTGATTCGCTTCCCGCGCGCGTCGATTGAACGTCTGCACGCCACGGCGCTGGTCGTCGGCACCATCCTGGGCGCGTCGGTCTTCGCGCAGGCGTCGGAGATCACGGCTCCTGGTCCCGACGCCCGCCGGCGTCATGCTGGCGTGGCTGGCCGCCGGCGTGCTCACGCTGCTCGGGGCGCTGGTGTGCGCGGAGCTGGCCTCTGCGTTCCCGCGCACCGGCGGCGTGTACGTCTTTCTCCGGGAGCTCTACGGCCCGGCCCTCGGGTTCCTCTGGGGCTGGGCCATGTTCTGGAGCATGCACACCGGGATTGCGGCGGCCATCGCCACCGTCTTCGCCCGCTACGCGGGAACCTTCCTCGCACTCGGCGACACCTCGACCCGCATCGTAAATGCCGTGGCCGCCATCAAAAGGTTGTCGGCGGTCAACTACATCGGGACACGGCTCGATCCAGCGTGCAGGCGGCTATCACGGCCGTCAAGGTCGGCGCGGTGGTGCTCGTGATCGGAGCGGGCATGCTCCTGGAGGCGCCGGCGGCGCCCGTGGCGGCGGGAGCGCTGCCGGGCACGTGGGGCGCTGACGGGTTCCTGCTGGCGGTGGGGGCGGGCCTCTTCGCGTTCGGCGGCTGGCACATGGTGACCTACACCGCCGGCGAGACGCTGGAGGCCGACCGCACCATCCCGCGCGCGCTCGTCATCGGCATCACGAGCAGACGCTCGCTACGCTACGGGCCTACCGGTGCAGAGCATGTCGGTGCTGGACATCCCCACGGTGATCGGGTCCACCCGCGTGGCGGCCGATACGTTCGACCGCCCGATCGGCGACCCGCTCGGTGGCCGACCTCGTCGGCGCGCTCGTGATGGTGAGCGCCTTCGGGGGCGCTGAACGGCATCATCCTGGTGGGGCCGCGCGTGTACTACCAGATGGCACAGGACGGGCTGTCTGATGGGCGGCGGACGTCCACCCGCGGTTCCACACGCCCGCGCGCCGGTCGCGTTGCAGGCCCTGTGGGCCTCGGTGCTGGTCTGACGCAGCACCTACCGCGCGCGCTCTTCACGCGCGTCATCTACACGGAGTGGATCTTCTTCGCGCCCGGCGCCAGCCCAGTTCCTGAGGCGCCGGCCCGGCTACCATCCGGCGTGGCCGATGCCCCTGGTCCCGGTCGCCCTGCTGCTCTTCGTCGCCGCATCGGCGGCCATCGTGATCAACCAGCTCCGCGCCGACCTGTCGGAGAGCGCCATCGGCCTGGGCCTGGTGCTGTCAGCCTCGTCTACGCCCTGTGGCGTCGTCAACAACCAGCCGTCCACCCGTGAGGCGCGATGCGAATGATAGACGTGGCCCTCTCGCTCGCGCAGCTTCTGCCTTCGCTCCCTTTTGCCTTGTGCCTTCTGCCTTTACCTTCTGCATTCTGACTTCTGACTTCTGACTTCCTTCCCCCTCCCATGATTGTCGACTTCCACAACCACTATTACCCGCCCGCCTATCTCGACGCCGTCAAGGCCGGACGATCACGAATCCGGGTCGACTACGACGCCGAGGGCAACCCGCGCCTGCACTACCCGGGCGACTACAACATCCTCGTGCCTGGACATCGCGACCTCGACGTGCGCGAGGCGGTGCTCGCCAACCACGGGGTGGACATGCAGGTGACCTTCACCACGCCCGGCGTGCACATGGAGGAGCCTGCGCGGCGGTGAGAGCTGGCGCGCGCCGTCAACGATGCCTACGCCGCGGAGCGGCGGGCGCGCAAGGCGTTCACGTTCCTGCGACGCTGCCGCTCAACGACCCTGCGGCGTCGGTGGCCGAGCTCGAGCTGGCGTGATGGCCGCCGGACTGCCCGGCGCGATGGTCTTCAGCAACGTCAACGGCATTCCGCTCGCCGACGCCCGGTACGAGCCCCTGTGGGAGAAGGCGGACGCGCTGAAGGCCGTCATCTACGTGCATCCGGCGCATCCACTGGGCGTGGAGGCGATGGAGCAGTACTGGCTGATGCCGCTGGTCGGCTTCCTGATGGACACGACGCTGGCCGCCGCGCACCTCGTGTTCGCCGGCGTGCCCCGCCGCTACCCGCGCATCACGTGGGTGCTGTGTCACATGGGCGGTGCCATCCCGTACCTGGCCGAACGGCTTGACCGCGGCTACGAAGCGTTCGAGGACTGCCGCCGGCACATCGACCGCCTGCCGAGCAGCTACCTGCGCGAGTTCTACTACGACACGGTCAACTTCGACATCAACTGCATCGAGCTCGCCACGGCGTTCGCGGGCGTCGACCACATCGTGGCCGGGAGACTACCCGCACCAGACGGCAGCGATCCGAAGATGCTGCAGTCGCTCCGGGGGCTGGACATCAACGAACAGGATCGCCGACGGATCATGGGCGAGAACGCCGCCCGGATCCTGGGGCTGTAGGGAGGCAGGCATGACGGCACTGTGGAAAGGCGCGATGGCAGCGGCGGTATCTGCGCGGCGACGGCGGCGGTGGATGCGCTGCAGCAGGGCGGCGGCACGCGCCGCGAGCCGCAATTCGAGAACGGCGAGGTCCGGGTGTGGAAGTCCATCATCATGCCCAACCAGCCGCTCTCGCTGCACCGGCACGATCACGGACGCACGATCGTGGCGCTGAAGGGCGGCACCCTCGACGTGGTGGATGCCACGGGTGCGACGAAGCAGAAGATGGTGTGGGAGTCCGGCAAGGCCTACTTCGGGCTGGACGCGGACGCACCCAACACGCAGCACGGCGACATGAACAAGGGCCGAGCCCATGGAGGTCATCGTCGTCGAGTTGAAGAACGACGTGAAGTAGCGGAGCAGGGGAGCGGGGCGGGCGCGCGGTTGTGGCGCGGGCCACGGCAGGTGCGGCGCCCGGCTCCGCGGCCGGTCTTCTACGTGCGCCGATAGCGCCGCGTCACCTCGCGCGTCATCGGCGTCCCGCTGCCGGCACTGTCTCGGTTCGGGCGGCCACGCCCGTCGCCCGGACCCTTGAGCCTGTCCGGCTTCCAGCGTGACTTCGAGTTGTGCCTCGTCGCCCTCGAGGATGGGGGCATAGCGGGTCGTGAGCCTGACGCCACCGCCGAAGTCCTCCTCCACGACCACCGCATCGCCCTCGAGCGCCGCCTTCGACGTGAACTCCCCGTCGCCGGTGACGCGCGGTTCCTTCCGGCCATCCGTCGTGTAAGCCGCCGAGCGGCCGTCACCGTCGGTGACGAGGACGCGTGCACCGTCGCGGACGATGGTGAGGCGGTCGGGTGGTTCGGTGAGCCGCCGGCGGATGACGCGCATGCGGCGCAGGTCGTTCTCGCTCGGTCCGCGGCCGCCTCCGGACATGCCTCCGCCCCCCCGTCCGCCGAACCCGCCACCGAATCCGCCGCGACGGCGACCCTCGTCGCCGCCGCGTGGGCGCTCGTCGGCATGACGATCGGGAGGCAGGGGAGAACTCAGCTCCGGGTCGAGGCGCCGCACCGACGATGCCGGTGTCCTGGCCGGCGGTGAGAGAGGCGGGCAGCGAGCACCAGCAGCAACAGGGTGGCGAGGCGGAGCATGCGGTTTCCCGGGAATGGCGCGGCACGCAGGATCCAGTTCGCGCCATCGCCGGGGGGCGAGTCTGTGACACGTTGGTGCATCGTGAGCCACGGGCCCGCGTGCTACACTTCTGTGTTCACCCCTCGCGTCCCTGTCGTCCAGAGGCCCAGGACGTGGCCCTTTCAAGGCTAAAACACGGGTTCGAATCGTCGGGGACGCCACTAAGACGGGACGGAGCGTCCGACCTGATCAGTCCGGCCGGTTTTCCCGGTAGATGTCCAGCCAATCCAGCGTTCCGATTCTCCTGCATCTGTCAGCTCGATAGGGCTGAGGAGTCTTCTCGGAGGAGCATCCGGCCAATCTTGGTCTCGCCCCTGGAGCTTTTCACCGTCTACGCGCTGCTGAAGGACCAGCCGAAGCGCTTCGACATCCGGCGCATCGGGGCGGGGGCAGGTCGGAGCCGCGCCTCGACGCGGGCCGCGTCGGCCTCGACTGCCGGATACGGGGGCAACCGTTGCCGGGGAACCGGCGGCAATCGAGCCGACTCCCGGCTTCCGCCGTCGAGTCGAGCAGATGCAGACGTTCGCGATATCCTTCCGCGCAGGATGCGCGCCCTCGACGTGTCCGGCCGCAATCCGGGCAGACGATATTCGCCCGGAGAGCAGAAACGTGCCGTGCGCCCGCTTCGGGACCCGACCAATTTCTTGCAACGCTCGCTAGATACCGAGCCCGTCGCCGGAGCCGAATCGCGTCCGCCTGTTCCGCCAGTTCATCGGAGACGATACGCAGCTCAGGGGCGTCCCAAAATCCGCTTGTCGGGCGAAACGGGAACGTGGCCCTTCTCGCATGGCTGCGCGAGTCGCGACTCGCGACGTCTTGTCTGCGTCTCTTGGTAGCACTGCGGTGGCTGTATGAATTCACAACCTCTTCACCAGAAGGTGTGCGGTCGAGGGTAGCTCTCACCGAGAGCGACAGGAATAACTCCTTGTGCACCGCCACAGTGGTCTGCGAGTTGCCTGTTTGACGCATCGGAGTCCACTTCCAGTAGAGGGCTATCGCATGAGCAAGAAGCTGTCACATGCCGAAGCGCGAGCTATGCTGCGCGAAGGCCGGCACGTCAGAGACCAAACGATATCTCGACGGCCGAACGCCGATGCGTTCTTCGGCCCAGACGGGAGTGTCGTGATCCTATTCCAGTTTGGTCGGCCAACCTACTTCAGCTCTAGAGAAGAGTTGATGACACTGCTTTCACAAGACCTTCCCCACGTCGAGCGGTCGACCTGCTCGGTGACATGGCTGAGTTCGTTGAGACCGTGTCAACCATCCCCAACTCAGACACTTCGCGGCGTATTTCGGTCTGCCAGCAAACTCGATGGACTACTCGCTGACGAGTTTACAGCTTCTGCAACGTGCGATGCGATCCGCTGGACTCAGTCGAGCTGGGCTAAGCGCCACCGGTGTTCGCGATGGTGTGCGGATACGTCGGAGAACTGGCGAGGGTCCGTGTAATACGGCGATGGTTGGCAGTCGACGAAGACCTTCGCACAGGCGAGGCCGGTCGTCGCGGTGGTGTCCGACGGAATCGTGGTGTTCGACGTAGTTCGCTTCGTCAAGGCGGTCTATGAACGCTGCGGGTGTCCGGAACGACCTTCGGGCGTTTGTTGAAACCGGCCCTGTGTTTACTGCTTTGCCAGACAAACGAATGGCCCGCCCGTTTCTCGAGCGACTAGAGCTGGATGTCCGCATCGCGGACGATCTGGTCCTGGAGGAGCTCACGCTCGTTCCATCAACGCGGAGGACCAGGACAAGCGTGAGGTCGCGACAACCTGCATTGTGTGGCCTTGCGTGCCCGGAGTCGGCAGCGGCGAGACAGCAGATCAGGGGACGATGTCGACAATCATCCGCCAGCATGCGCGGCGACCACCGCACCCCTTTGCGCTGACGCGGAGAGCGCTTTTCGGGAGTAGACTGAGCAGAGGACCAGAGTCATGGAGATCGCAACTGAAGAGTCTCGAAGCTCTCGTTCGTCGCAAGGTCGACGAAGGCCATTACAGCACCGAGGCCGAAGTCGTCGCCGATGCCTGCGGCTGATGCAGCAGGCGCGCAGACGAAGTCGCGCGCGATGAAGCTCGATCGGCTCAAAGGACGCTCTGGACCGCGGCTACCAAGACGTCGATGTCAGCGCGATTGAACTCGAGCATCGGAAAGGACCAGACGACGCCCTGTTTGCCAATCTCGTGAAGCGCCTCGTCCTCACCGAGATCGCCCGGGCGGATCTCGCTCCTGATTCTGCGCTTCTCCATGCGGTCGTGTCGTGGATCAGACCGGCAGGCATCGACGCCCTACGACACGATGAAGGGACTGGTTCGAGGGACCGTCGTCGCGCGTGCGCGCGACGACCTCAGGCTCAGGCATTCAGATGGCCACCAGCGGTCGCCACTGCATCTTCTTCGAGGCAGTCGACTCACGCGCATTGGTCGTTCGCGTCCTGCACGACCGGATGGATTACCGCCGCCACCTCACCACCACCGACGCCCAAGGCGAAGATCGCCTGACCCGGAATCACACCGCGCGCCGCAGTCCGTCGACCGCCCGCAGCCACTGGTCCAGCTGTTCCAGCTCGCGCAGCAGCCGAGATCGCCGCTCTCAAAACACCGCACACCGCACCCGGCAGAGCGTCCCTACGGGCAACGACTCCAGCCACCGCAGCGCCGCCTCCGCGTCCCGCGACACGGTGGCCTGCACCGAGTCCGGCAACGCCGCCTGGATCATCCGGCCCACCCTGCACCGTTCGGGACGGCTGACGACGATGGCGATGGCGCGCGGCAGGGCGCCGTGGGCCTTGGCCGAGGCGACCGTGCTCTGAAGGTCCGTCAAGCCAGGCAGCGTGTCCAGCGCCGTGAGGTCCACCAGCACGCGCGTAGCAGGCGTGATGTGGCCGCCCTCCAGCAACTGCGTGCGCAGCGTGGTCTGGTCCTCGATTCGCGGCCAGGGGCCGCGGTGGGTGCAGCGGAGGAGACGCGGAGCGTCTCGCGTATCGATCTCGACGGGCATCGACCTCGGTGTCGGGGGCCCGCAGCGCCGCTGCCGAAGTCCCGGACCGAAAAGCGCGCACCGGTTCCCCGGGCGCGCGGTGTTGCAGCTTCGAGCGGCGCGTGGCCGTACAGGCATGAACCAGCCCGCGCAGACACACGACGTCTGCCCGATCGCTTGAGTCCGTGCCTGAAGGGGGGGTGGCTCTGAATCCAGCGGACCCGGCCGCTATCGCCCGATGGACGCAGCGTGTCCGGGGAGGCCCGCGGGGGCCTCACGCAGATAGTTGGAGTATAAAGCGTCTACCTCGTCCCGTAAAGCCCCGGCGCGGGTGGACGCCCCAGCGCGATGCCAGCCCGGCCGTAGCGCCGAAGTTCCATCTCGCCAGCCGCCCCGGACGCGTATAATGCGGCGCCATGCGCCGCTCCGCCCTGCGCATGACGACCGCCCTGCTGGCAGTCCTGTGTACGACAGGGCTCCGCGCCGAGGGCCAATCGGGCGTGGCGCCCGGCCTGGCCGGCATCCTCCAGCGGGCGGGCGAGAAGGTGGAGGAGTACTTCACCCGCGCCCAGAGCCTGATCTGCCTGGAAGTGGTCCGGCTGCAGCCCCTGGCCAGCGGACTCTCTCCCCAGGGTTTCGGCCGCACCGTCGAATCCGAACTGCGGCTTTCCTGGGATCCCTTCGCCATCACCGGTGACGCGCCCGAGGCCGCCACCATCCGCGAGGTCCTGCGCGTCAACGGCCACACGCCGCGCGACAACGACTACAACGCGTGCACCACGCCGGAACAGCAGGTCAAGGAGACGCAGCCCCTGTCGATGCTGCTCCCCGAACAGCGGAAGGAATACGAGTTCCGCCTCGACAAGCCGCGCAAGGTGGACGGGCAGCCGGCACTCGTCATCGCCTACAAGAAGACGACGAAGGTGACGGTGCGCGTGAGTGAGGTCGAGGGCCGCGACGACTGCATCAGCTTCGAGATCGACGGCGGACAGCGCGGCCGCATCTGGCTCGACCCGGACACCTACGAGGTCCTGCGCCTCGACGAGTCGCTGAGCGGGCTGGTGGACATTCCGCTGCCCGAGAAGACGCGCCGCCAGCCCGGTACGCCGATCGCCTGGACGATGGAGCGGATGGACACGACGATTCGCTTCGAGCGCGTCAGCTTCCAGGACCCGCACGAGACGATCATGCTGCCGGTGTCGTCCACGCAACTGCGCGTGACGCGCGGGTCCGGCCAGCCGCGGCTGCGCACCGTCACCGAGTACTCGCGCTACAAGCGATTCCTCACCGGCGCCCGTCTCGTCCAGCAGTAGGCGCGGGCGGCGTTCGCTGCGCCGCGCCCGCCCGTTGCCGGATCCCGGAGGCGCTCACCACTTCCGGCCCGACGCCACGCTGTTTATACTGACTCGCCTTGAGACGCCCCCTTGCGCTCGCCGTCGTCCTGGCCGTGGCCGCGGCCGTCGTGCCGGCGGCGGCGCAGTCGCCGCCGCTGCGCTGGGGCGGCGACGCCGAAGGCGGCGCGCCCTTCGTCGAGGCGGATCCATCCGATCCGTCGCGCATGCAGGGCTTCGACGTCGAGATCGCCGAACTCATCGCGCGCGAGCTGGGGCGCGAGCCGCAGTTCGTCCAGGTGGCCTACGCAACGCTCGACCAGTCCGCGCGCCGCGGCGACTTCGACATCGGCCTCAGCGGCATCGAGGACACGCCGGCGCGCCGGGCGTCGGTGGCGGCCAGCGTTCCGTACTACGAGTTCCGCGAGGTGCTCACGGTCCGCGCCGCCGACGCCGGCCGCTTCCGTACGCTCGACGACCTGCGCGGCCGCCGCGTGGCCACGCTGAGCGGGACCATCGCCTACGACCTGCTGCTCCGGGCCGAGCAGGAGCACGGCATCACGGCCGTCTCCTATGACGACGACGTGCACCCGTACGACGACCTGGAGATTGGCCGCGTGGACGCGGTGGTGCTCGACAACGTGCTGGCCGACCGCGCCATGCGCCGGCGCGACGGCCTGTTCACGCAACCCGATGCGCTCGCCATCGGTCACTACATCATCATCACGGCGCCGGAGCGCACCGATCTGCGGGACCAGGTGGACGCGATTCTCCAGCGCGCCATGCAGGACGGCACGCTCGAGCGCATCTTTCGCGGCTGGGACGTGTGGAACGACGATCAGCCGGCCCTGTACGCACGGGTGACGGGTTCCGACGACACGCCCGAGCCCGCGGTTCCCGCCGACCCGGGGGCCGGACAGCTCGGCAGCCTCTCCCGTGCCATCGAGGCCACGCCCCGCTACCTGCCGTCACTGATCGGCGCAGCCGCCCTGACGATGGTGCTGTCCACACTGGCCATGGCACTGGCGGTCGGGCTCGGCGTCGCGCTGGCGACCGGACGGGTATACGGCGGCCGCCTCGTACGCGTGGTGTGCACCGCGTACGTGGAGGTCATGCGGGGCACGCCCGTCCTGCTGCAGCTCTTCGTCATCTACTACGGCGTGGCCGATGTCATCCGGCTGCCGGCGTTCGCGGCGGCCATGCTCGGCCTGGGCCTCAACTACGCCGCCTACGAGAGCGAGATCTACCGGAGCGCACTCGAAGCCGTCCCGCGCGGCCAGCTCGAGGCGGCCAGCATCCTCGGACTCTCACGCTGGCAGACGCTGCGGCTGGTCCGGGCGCCGCAGGCCTTCCGCCTGGCGCTGGCGCCCATGACCAACGACTTCGTCGCGCTCCTCAAGGACTCCTCCCTGGTCTCCGTGCTCACCGTCGTCGAGCTCACGAAGCAGACGCAGATCTTCGCCACTAACGTCGGCAGCTGGCTCGTGCCCGGGCTGCTGTGCGCGGCGCTCTACCTGGCGTTGTCCCTGCCGTTGTCCCACCTCGCACGTCGTCTGGAGGAGCGATGGAAGATGGCCACGCCCTAGCCGACCTGCGCGTGCGCGGCCTGCGTCTCTCGCGGGGCACGCGCACCATTCTGGACGGCGTCGACCTGGACGCACGCGCGGGCGAGATCGTCGCGCTGATGGGCCTCTCCGGGTCTGGCAAGACGACCGTGCTGCGGGTGCTTGCCGGGCTCGAGACCCCGGACGCAGGGGAGATTCGCGTGCCCAAGGCCGGCATGGTGTTCCAGTTCCACTACCTGTTCGAGCACCTGTCGGCCATGGAGAACGTCTGCCTGGCGCCCGTGCACACACAGGGGGTGCCGCGCGCGCAGGCCGAGTCCCGTGCGCAGACGCTGCTGGACGGCCTCGGCGTGGGACATCGCGCGCGTGCGTTGCCCCGTGAGCTCTCGGGCGGCGAGGCACAGCGCGTGGCCATCGCCCGCGCGCTGGCTGTGGACCCGCCGCTGCTGCTCCTCGATGAACCGACCGCCTCACTGGATCCCGCGCGCCGGAACGATCTCGGCGACGCGCTTCGCGCGCTGGCATCCTCGGGCCGGGCGCTGCTGGTCACCTCGCACGACGACGACTTCGTCCGCGACTTCGCCACGCGCGTGATGATCCTGGCCAACGGCCGGGTGGTGGAGGAGGGCGAGCCGCGCGATGTCCTCGACCACGCACGCCACGAGGACACGCGGCGGCTGCTGCAGGTGGAGAGGCAGGGGGGAGGGAGATAGTGCGTGGGAATCTGGGGAAGGGAATCTGGTGAAGTGGTGAGGTGGTGATCTGGAGATCGATGTGCGATCGGTGATGTGGAGATCTAGAGACTGATCTTGTGAAGTGAGGGAGGTGAGGGCGATGCCCCGGCCGGCCAAGTAGAATACTCCCGGGGGCCGCTAGCTCAGTGGTAGAGCACCTGCCTTTTAAGCAGAGGGTCGCAGGTTCGATCCCTGCGCGGCCCACCAGCCTTTGCACGCTTCCGGCGGGCGTTGGCTGGGACATCCCGTCCTCCTTCTTCACCGCTTTCGGCTTCCAGGTCACGGCCTGAGATGCATCCCTTGCTGCAGGACTGTCTGTCGATGATTCTCGAGGCGGCTGGCGGCCTCGACGACGACCAGGGAGCGGTGCGCGTGGGGGAGCGGTGGTCCGTGGCGGAGATCGTCGAGCACCTCGACCGCACCTACACGGGCACGACGAAGGGCTTCGAGCGGTGCCTCGCGGCTGGGGCCGTCAAAGCGGGCGCCCTGACGATGCGCATCCGTGCGCGGAAGTTCACCATCCTGACGCTGGGTCTGTTTCCTCCGGCATCGAGGCGCCCCGGCACGTCACGCCGACCGGGCAGCCCCGGCTGTCGGCGCTGCTCGAGCGCGTATCCGGCAGCCTCGCGGCGTTCGACGATGCAGCGCGGCGCGCCGAGGCCCGGTGGGGTCGCGCGCTCGTCCTGGACCATCCCATCCTGGGGCCCTTCACGGCCGACGACTGGCGCCGCTTCCATCGCGTCCACACGCGCCATCACCAGCGGCAGATCGTCGAGCGGCGTCGCCTGGCGGCCGCCGTCCCGCACTGACCCGGCTTGTCGTGCGCGGGGATTCTGGCGCAGAATAGCCGCACTTCAGCCGAACCCGCACCGTGTCCACCGAACACTCTCCCGTCATCCTCGTCGTCGAAGACGACACCGCCGTGCGCGAGCCGCTGGTCAAGTTCCTGCAGATGCGGCAGTACACCGTCGTCACGGCCGAGACTGCCGACGAGGGACTGGACGCCATCAAGAAGGCGCGGCCCGCGGCCGCCATCGTGGACCTGCGGCTGCGGCGCGGAACGGGCCGGGAGGTGGTCGTGTCGATGCCCCCGGACGTGCCCGTGATCATCTTCTCGGGACTGCGGTCGGAGTCGGCGGACCTGGAGCGACTGCGGCCCTCACGCGGCTGGTCGAGAAGCCCTACTCGCTGCTGATGCTGATGGACACGCTCGAGTCGATGCTCGAGGAAGCCAGAAGTGCCAGCGGGGCGGGCGAGTAGCCGCCGTCCTGCGCGTCAGAGAATCTGCTTGCCGAGCGCGGACAGCGCGAGCTCGACGCCGAGCTCCGCGGTGATGTTCCGGATGTCCAGCGTCGGGTTGACCTCGACCAGGTCCAGGGCGACGAGCCTGCCGCTCTCGGCCGCCATCTCCATCACGACGTGCGCTTCGCGGTAGTCCAGGCCGCCCTTGACGGGCGTGCCGACACCGGGCGCGATGGCCGGATCGCAGACATCGAGGTCGAAGGACACGTGCACGCCGCCGGTGCCGCGGCCGGCCAGCGTGAGCGCCCGCTCCATGACCTCCGCGATGCCGAGTCGGTCTACGTCCTTCATGGTGAAGACGTGCACCTCGGACGCCTTGACGATCTGCTTCTCCACCTCGTCGAGGTTGCGGATGCCGACGAGCACGGTCTGCTCGGCGCGGATCGCGGGCCCTGGTCCGTGGAAGTGGGCGAGCTCGGCAGGTTCGTTGCCGAGGAGGGCGGCGAGCGGCATGCCGTGCACGTTGCCCGACTCGCTGGTGGCGGGGCTGTTCATGTCGCCGTGGGCGTCAACCCAGATGACACCCAGCGGCTGGCCGCGGCGCGCCAGCCAGGCGGCCGAGGCGGCCACGGTGGCCGCGCCCAGGCTGTGGTCGCCGCCGAGTACGAGCGGGAAGGCACCCTCGTCGAGCGAGGCCAGCGTCGTCTGGAAGAGCTTGTGGCACACCCGGGCGATGGCCTTGACGTATCGTTTGCGGGGGTCGCCCGGCCCCTTGGCCTCGGGGATGGGGGTGGGGACGTCGCCCCGATCGACGACCCGCAGGCCGAGTCCGGCCAGCTGGTCCGCGAGGCCCGCGATGCGGAAGGCCGAGGGGCCCATGTCCGTGCCGCGGCGGTTGCCGCCGAGGTCCAGCGGGGCGCCAATCACGTGTACGGTCCGCATGCAGCTCGATTCTGGCTTGCGACCTAACAGGGTCGGGTGGGCCGGGCTCCCGGAACGGTCGATCCCGCGAAATCTGCGCAGCCGCGCCAGTTAGGGGCGGCGGCGCGCGACGCGCATGCTATAGTAGCGCGTTCTCTCTGGAGTCTCCCGGAGGCCTAGTGAGCCCGATTCTTACCCGCCCGATTCGCGAACAGTTCGAACACGATCGCGTCATCCGCCTGTTGCAGGCCCGTTACAAGCGCAAGCATGAGGTAGCCATCAATCCCGGGACCGAGCAGAACGAGTCGGTGTCGGCGGGCGAACTCACCGTCTACCCCGACTTGGTGCTCTACAGTCAGGAGCGGGGCAAGCGCCTGGAGGGCACCGTCGAGGTGGAGACCGTCGAGTCGGTGACCACCCTCGAAGCCCAGTTCGAGTGGGGCATGTTCAGCAAGCTCAAGGCCCCATTCCACCTGTACGTGCCAGCCCAGGCGCTGGACACGACACGGCGCCTGTGCGAGGACCTGCACCTGCCGGTGGCCGAGATCTGGACCTACCACATCGGGTTGGACCAGCAGGTGCGCTTCACGCAGGTCTACCGGTCGCCCGACGCGGCGAAGCTGGAAGCCGCTGCGGCGCGCGCACCGGCCATCCGGCCCCGGCCAGCGGAGAAGGCCAAGCCGGCGCCGCGGGTCAAGACCGTGGCGAAGCCGGCGCCCAAGGCCGCGCCGGCCCGACCCGCGCGCGCGGCCAAGGCTGCCAAACCCGTGAAGCCCGCCAAGCCGGCCAAGCCGGCGCGTGGAGCCCGTCCGGCGGCCAAGCCGGCCGCCAAGCCGGCGGCCAAGACCGTCCGACGTCCCGCGGCGAAGGCGGCCGCTGCACCGGCCCGCAAGGGGCCGCGGCCAAGGCCAAGAAGGCCCCGGCTCGCAGCAGCCGTCCGGCGTCGCGGAAGCGCCGCTGACGAGAGCCGCCTGGTGCCCTTTCTCAAGCTGACACGCGACCGACGCGGCTTCGAACACACCTTCCTCATGCACGCAGGCGGACCGGGGGAATCCCCCCGAGTCCTCTACTGGTACCGGACGGCGCCCGGCGTTCTCATCGGCCGCCCGGCGCTCGATGAAGAAGCCATCCGGCAGATCGAGGACCAGCACCCCGACATCGACTTCGACTGGCCCGCCATTCTCGCCCTGCGCGAGGCCATGCCGCCGGAAGAGGAAGAGGCGCCCGCCCGGCCCGCCCGCCGGATGCGTCCGGCGCGCCGCGACGGCGGCCGCAGGGGCGGGGAGCGTCCGCGCGCCGCAGACGTCCCATTCGCCGCAGAGGGCGCAGTCGCCCGACATGCCGCAGATGGCGCAGATGACGCAGAGACCGGAGAGAACGGAGAGAACGCGGAAGGCCGGGGACACGACCGTGCCGGCATGACCGCGCCACTCCCGGCGATGGCCGACGCCGCCGGTGGGTTCGAGAGCGCCGACCTCGTCGAGGAGATTCCCACAACCCACGGCCTGCTCGAGGAACTCGTCGGGCGGGAGATTGCCACGCGCCTGCGCGCGCGTCACGCGGAGATCATGGCCCGCATTCACGAGCGCGGGTTCGACGATGTGACGCTGGGCCTGTGGTCGCAGCGCGCCGAGGTGCTCGATCCCGACACGTGGCTGACCCCCGAGGCGGTCCTCACCGGTGTCCGCGACGCGGACGCGCGCTTCGAATCCCTGCGCTCGGCCCTGCTGCACGACCCTGCCTGACCCGCGCTACACTCGGAGCGCCTCAACGATCACGCTCCCCGGAAGGAACTCGTCGATGTCGATGCGTCACTGGATTGCGGCGGGCGCGTGCGCGTGCCTGGTGGTGCTGGGCCTGGCCGGCCCGGCGGGTGCGCAGCTCCGCTCGCAGGTGGTCGTGCAGGGGTTGTCCGCGCCTATCCTGATGGTGCCGGACCCCACGAACCCGTCGCGGTTCTTCATCGCCCAGCAGGGGGGGCTCATCCGGGTGTTCGAGAACGGCGCGCTGCTGCCGGACCCCCTGCTGGACCTGAGCACTCAGATTCGCGTGGGCGGCGAGGAGGGATTGCTGGGGCTGGCGTTCGCCCCCGACGCGGCCACGAGCGGCCGGATGTACGTCACCTTCAACAGCCCGGATGGCGACATCGTGCTGGCGCGCTTCCGCCGATCGCCGGCCACGGCCCTCACCGTGGACCCGGGCACGCGGTTCGATTTCGTGTGGCCCGGCGGGACGCCCTACATCCCGCATCCCACCTACAGCAATCACAACGGCGGCAACCTGGTCTTCGGCCCCGACGGGTACCTGTACCTCGGGCTCGGCGACGGTGGCAGCGGCAACGACCCGGACAACCACGCGCAGTCAGGGGACACGCTGCTCGGCAAGATGGTACGGATCGACGTCAACGTGCCCGACGGCCACGCCACCGGCTACGTCGTGCCGCCCACCAACCCCTTCGTCGGGCAGGCGGCGCTCGAGGAAATCTGGGACGTGGGGTTGCGCAATCCCTGGCGGTACAGCTTCGACGATGTCGGTCCGGGCGCGACCGGCGCCCTCATCATCGGCGACGTCGGCCAGGGCGCGCGCGAGGAAGTGAACTACGAGCCGGCGGGTGCCGGCGGCCGCAACTACGGGTGGCGCATTCGCGAGGGCAGCATCCCGACGCCGGGCGTGCCCCCGACCACGCCCGCGTTCCTGCCGCTGGTCGATCCGCTCTTCGACTACCCGCGCGACGTGGGCCGCGCCGTGACCGGCGGGTACGTGTACCGCGGCAGCGCGCTGCCGGCGGCGTATCGCGGCCGGTACTTCGTGGCCGACTTCGTCACCTCGCGCGTCGGCTCGATCGGGTTGTCGATCGATCCCGGCACCGGCGAGGCCCGGGTGACCGACGTCGTGGACCACACGGCCGAACTGGCCGGTGGCGGGACACTGGGCGGCGTCGCCTCCTTTGCCCGCGACGCGCAGGGCGAGCTCTATCTCCTCACCTTTGCCGGGCGTCTCGTCAAGATCGTCGCCGACTCGCAGGTCGGCACGCCGGGCACGCTGAGCGGCGGCGTGGCCGGGCGGACCGTGTCGTTCCAGTGGTCGGCGCCGCCGGCCGGCGCGGCCCCGACCGGCTATCGGCTGGAGGCGGGCTCCGGTTCCGGCCTCTCGGACATCGCGGTGCTGCAGACGGGCACGCAGACGGCCCTGACCGTGACGTCGGTTCCCGACGGCGAGTACTTCGTACGTGTCCGCGCCGAGCGATCGGGTGCCGCCGGCGATCCCTCCAACGAGTTGCGCATCGTCGTGACCGAGAGCTGCACGGCGCCACCCGCCGCGCCGTCCGGCCTGACGCAGTCGGTGGCCGGGAGCACGGTGTTCCTGTCGTGGAGCGGTGCGCCGACGGCGTCCGGCTATGTCGTGGAGGCCGGGAGCGCAACCGGCCTGAGCAACCTGGCCGTGCTGTCAGTCGGGGCCTCCACCAGCCTCAGCGTCGTGGCGCCCACCGGCTTCTACTTCGTGCGGGTGCGTGGACTGAACCCGTGCGGAGCGGGCGGACCGTCGAACGAGGTGCTGGTCAGCGTTCCGTAGGCTGCAGGCCGGCGTCGAGGTGCATTTCCTGCTCGATGGCCTGCCGCGCAATCCGCGTGACGTAGATGGTGACGCCGACCGTGGCCGCGAAGCCGAAGCCGACCAGCGTGTAGCATGCGGCCCCGCGCGGGGCGCCGGCTCCTGAAGCGAGAGAGGCGAGGTCCCCCGCAATCTTGCCGGAATGCATATACATGGCCACCACGGGCAGCATGCCGATGCTGGCGGCCACGTAGTCGCGGAGCCGGACACGGCTGAGCCCCAGCGCGTAGTTGAGCAGCACGAACGGCACCGCCGGCGACAGGCAGGAGCGCCACCAGCTTGAAGCCGTGGCGCTCGACGGCCCTGTCAATCAACTGCAGGCGCGGGTCGCGGGTGAGCAGCTGTTCCACGAACGAGCGGGCGACGTAGCGGCCCATCAGGAACGCCAGCGTCGCGCCGATCGTGGCGCCCACCATCACGTAGACGACGCCCCACACGAACCCGAAGATGGCCCCGGCCGCGATGGTCAGCAGGAAGGCGGGCGCAAAGATGACGGGCGCGATGCCGTAGCCGGCCACGAAGGCGACGGGCCCGAGGGCCGAGCGCGGCCACCCACTCGGTGAAGCGCGGCAGCAGCGCGGCCACCTCCCGCCCCGCGTACGCGAGACCGGCCAGGGCGGCCAGCGCCACCACGATCTTGAGAAACGTCGGAATGCGCGGCACGCTACTCGTCGCGAAGGAAGCGGCTCTCGATGGCGTCGATCTTCCCGACGCGCCGCAGGTGGCGCTCCTCACCCGAGAAGGTGGCACCGAGGAAGGCGTCGAGGAGCGTGCGCGCGAGGGCGGGGCCGATCACGCGGGCTCCGAGGCACAGGACGTTGAGGTCGTCGTGCTCGACGGCCTGGCGGGCCGAGTAGGCATCGTGGCAGACGGCCGCGCGGATGCCCGGGAACTTGTTGGCGGCGACCGAGACGCCGGCGCCGCTGCCGCAGACCAGCAGGCCGCGATCCGCCTGGCCGTTGCGGACGGCGGTGGCCACGGCCTCGGCCGTGTCCGGATAGTCCACCGGCGCGGTGGAATGCGTGCCCAGGTCCGTCACCTCGTGGCCCTGCTGGGCCAGGTACCCTGCCAGGTCACGCTTCAGCTCGTACCCGGCATGATCGGAGCCCACGGCGATGCGCATCCCTCCTATCCTACCCGGGGCTGCGGCCAGCCCGGCCGGTTCCGGGCCCCAACCGTCTTATAATCCCAGCATGGTGACACCCGGCCTTCGCACGTCGTGGCGGCCGCGCTGGTGCTCTCGGCCGCCGCCCTCGGCGCCCAGACCCAGACACCCCGGCCCAGCAGCCCGCACAGGACGCGCAACCCACCTTCCGGGTCAACGTCGACCTGGTGACGATGGATGCCATCGTGCGCAACGGGCAGGATCAATTCGTCGCCGACCTCTCGAAGGACGACTTCCAGGTGCTGGAGGACGGCGTGCCGCAGGACATCAAGTCCTTCACGCTGGTCCACGGCGGCCGCGTCCACAACCTGCTGGCACCGCCTCCGCCCCCGACCGAAGAGGGCATCATCCTGCCGCAGTCGCGTCCACGCAACGACACGACCGGCCGCATCTTCCTCATCATCGTCGACGACCTGCACCTCGACTTCCGGAACACCGGGCGCATCCGCAACCTCTTCCAGCGCATGGCGCGCGAGCTGGTGCACGAAGGCGATCTCTTCTCGATCGTCTCCACCGGCCCCTCGTCGCTGGCCATCGACCCGACCTACGACCGCAAGGTCCTGGAGGAGGCGATCAAGAAGATCACGGCAACGGCCTGCGGCCGTCCGACATCATCCAGGGCCCCGAGAGCTCGCAGGGGCCCACCGAGGTGCGCTACCGCGCCCACGTGGCCTTCTCCACCGCGTTCGACATGCTGCGCCAGCTGGAGAAGATCACCAACCGCCGCAAGGCGGTGGTGTGGGTGAGCAACGGCTACGACTTCAACCCCTTCGAGCAGTCACGCCTCGGCGAGGACCCGGTCTTCGGCGGCCGCTACGGCCAGACGCGCGAGGAAGGGCAGCAGCTCAACCAGCACAACCAGGGCCAGCAGTTCGCGGATGCCGACCTGGCGCGCGAGCTCTCCGAGGTCACGCGCACGGCCAATCGCGCGAACGCGACGCTCTACACCATCGACCCGCGCGGGCTGGTGGCCGGTGCCGACCTCGACGAGCAGCTCGACCCGGTGGAGTACGGCAACTACGTGCGGAAGACGCAGGACAGCCTGCGGGTGCTGGCGGACGAAACCGGCGGGATCGCGGTCGTCAACCAGAACGACTTCAGCAAGGCGCTGAAGCGGATCGACGCCGAGACGAGCGACTACTACGTGCTGGGGTACTACTCGAGCAATCCGGACCCGCTGAAGCGGACGCGGAAGGTGGAGGTCAAGGTGACCGACCCCGACCTCAATGTGATCTCGCGGACGTCCTATACGCTTCGGCAGCCGGAGCAGCCTTCGCAGAAGTAATCGCCTCGGCGATGCGCTCGCGGATCCAGGCCACGGGCTGGGGCTGCAGGCGCAGGAAGGCCTGCCACTCCTCGTCCGAGAGGACGACGGAGATGACGTGGTCGCGGGGGCTGGTCATGAGGCTCCTTCCTGCCGCCGAGGTTGACGGACGGGTCCAATCCTAGGACCTTCAACGATCGTTCAACAATACAATGATCGAATCGCGTTGATGCGATTCAGTCATCCACGTGCGGGGTGAGGGCTACGGGGCGAGCCGCAGCTTGGGCTTGACGCGCTCGAACGCCTTGATGGTCTCCTGCACGGCGCGCGGTGTCCGGCTCATCCGTGGGTAGACCCAGCCCGTCTCGCGGACGAGGGAACGGCCCTCGATGCGCGAGAGGAACAGATGGCCGCTCGACACGTCACGCGCCGCGGCCTGGTAGGGCACGATGCTGATGCCCAGGCCCGTGCGCACCATCGCCTTGATGATTTCGACGTTCTCCGTCTCCATCACGATGTCGGGCTCGATGCGGGACGAGAGGAAGAACTCGTCGATGGCGCGGCGGCTGTTGGAGCCGGCCTCGAACAGCACGAAGGGCTGCCGCTGCAGGTCCGCCGGCAGCACCTTGCGCTTGCGCGACAGCGGGTGCTTGGCGGCGGTCACCAGCAGGAGCTCCTCCTGCAGCACGGGGACGGTCACCAGGTCGGGCTGATCGATGGGCAGGGTCAGGAGCGCGAGGTCGCCGGTGCCCGAGCGGAGCTGCTGGAGACAGCGCTCCGAGCTCCCGGACATGACCTTGAGGTCCACCTCGGGGTGCTGGCGCTTGATCTCGTTCATCAGGGCCGGGAACACGTAGAGGCACACGGTCATCCCGCCCAGGAGCCGCACCGTGCCGCGCAGCGATTCCGGCTGTCGGTAATGCCCGCGATCGTGTCCTTCAGATCCTGGAAGACGCGGTGGCTCAATTGCAGCAGCGACTCGCCGGCCGGAGTAATACGAATGCGGCGGCCGACGCGCAGGAAGACCGGCTCCTTGAGCTCGTCCTCGAGGAGCAGGATCTGGCGACTGATGGCCGATTGCGACACGTGGAGCTTGTGCCCGGCGGCCGTGAACGAGCCGGTTTCCGCGATGGCTCGTATGATCTCGAGTTGGCGAAGGTCCACGATGGCGGTGATGCTCCCCGCCATCGAGACTATATCCGTCTGAAGAATGGATTCAATAGGAAAGTGTCCAAAATCAGATGGACCCATGATGCGTGTGCGGGGCACACCATCTGGAACCGTCATGGTATGACGGTTTGTTATCGCTCCTGTTGCTGAGCTGACTGACAGGCCGCGCGGGTCCGCGCCACCGCCTCCTGCAGGTAGGCCTCGTCCATCTCGATCCCCGCGAACGGCACGCCCAGCCGGGCCGCCGCCACCGCCGTGCTCCCCAGGCCGAGAAGGGGTCCACGACGAGCCCGAGGCGGGAGACGCCGTGGAGCCGCAGGCACTGCTCCGGGAGGCGGACCGGGAACGTCGCCGGGTGCGGGCGCTCCCGTTCACGGCTCTGGATGGTGTCGTAGGGGATGAACCAGGTATTACCCCGGCACCGCAGGCCCTCGGACGCGCCCGCCCAGCGGCCGATGTTCGACCGGTCCTGGTAGGGCACCCCGATGGCGAGCCGCTCGAGCGGCGCGTCGCCCGACCGGGAGAAGTGAAAGACGAACTCGTGGCAGTCGTTGAGGAAGCGGGCGCTGTTGATTGGCTTGTAGTGCCCGACCGCGAGATCCGCGTCGAGGCCGGCGCGGGCGCCGGCCGGCTCGCGCTCGATGGCGATGGACTTGATCCAGTGAATGACGTTCTGCAGGTGGAGGTGCGGGCGGACGGCCTGCGCCACGTCGAAGGCGGTCCAGGGCTCGGTGGGCTTGCCGCCGACGTTCAGGAAGAGCGAGCCGGCCGGCTCCAGCGCCGTTCCCGCCGCAGCCGTCCACGCGCCGGTCCAGCGCAGATACTCGTCGCGCGGCCCGTCATCGTCGAAGCTGCGGTAGCGGATGCCGAGGTTGTAGGGCGGGGAGGTGACGATGGCCGAGACCGAGGCCGGCGCGAAGGCGGGCAGCAGGTCGAGCGCATCGCCGAGATAGAAGCGCAGGTCGGCGCCACCGGTGGAGACGATGGCGTACGGACGGGGAAGCCGGGACTCGGGCATGGACGCCCCGGGATTGTAGTACGAAGCCGCACGCCCCGGGCCGCCGCGGGGGCGACACGGGATGTCGGCCGGATGACAGCCGGATCAGGAGGCGCGCAGGCTGGCGGTCACCACCGTGGCGGCGAAGCGTTCGCGCTCCGGCGTGACGGTGTGGTTCCGGCGATGCGCCGGACTGTCGCAACCCGTGCCCTTTTCCTCGACGTACACCACCTCGCGCGTGCTCGCGACGTCCCGGTAACGCCCGACGACGCACCCGCATGGCAGCGTGGCAAACCCCAGCAGCCGAACCACGCTCATAGCTCCACTCCCTACCTCGCTCGCCAAGCAAGCCTCGTACCGAAACGCATGTCGCGAAAATGTTTCAGATTCGAGGCGCGCGCGTCGGCAGGAGTGTCGCTACACAGGCCGAATCCTACAATTGTCACATCGCCGACGGACAACGTGACATTGCGTGTCGCGCGCGAGCGCGGCGTGGCGCCCGCTGGATTGGATCACGCGTCACGAAATTTTGGATGGCTCAGCGCGCCATCGCGCCGGCGAGGCCCTGCTGCGCGATCGCGTTGGACGGATCGAGCGTGAGCGCCTCGGCGAAGTACCGGCGTGCGGCCTCGCGGTTGCCCGACTCCATCTCGAGCGTTGCCAGGTTGGAGTAGGTGGCGGGGTCACGCGGGTCGGCGCGCAGGGAGGCGGTGAATGCCTCGCGGGCCTGTTCGCGCTGGCCGACGCCGGCGAGCGCCGCGCCGAGGAGGTTGTGCGCGCGGGCATGGGCGGGATCGATGGCGAGCGCCGCCCGCGCCTCCTGCATGGCGAGGTCGGGCCGCTGCTCGAGGAAGGCCAGCGCGGCGGCGTAGTAGTGCGTGGCGGCGCTCCCCGGGGCTTCCACCCGCATCCGGGCGACCACGGGAGCGAGCCGGGCGCCGTCGCCCGCGTCGCTCAGCACCGAGGCGAGCTGCTCGAGCGCGGCGACCTGGCCCGGGTTGCGCTGAAGGATCTCGAGGGGCAGTCGGACGCTGGCGTCGAAGTCGCCTCCGACCGCCAGGAGGCGTGAGAGCGCGATCCTGGCCTCGTCGCGGTCGGGGCCGGCGGCAAGGCGCTCGAGGACGCCTCGCACGTACGGCGCCCGGTTGAGGGGGGCCGACACCTTGACCAGGCCGTCCAGCGCCGCCAGGTCGTGCGGGTCGGCTTCGGCGGCGCGCTCGTAGAGGTCCAGGGCGGGGGCGTAGCTGTCAGCCTGGTACAGCATGTCGGCCACGTCACGCCACGCGCGTGGCGACGCGGCGCCCAGGGCGCGCTGGATCGCCGGCGGCCGGGCACCCGCGTCGGCCAGGGCCCGCAAGGTCCGCGCGTTGTCCGGGCGGCCGCTGCCGAAGATGCTGCGCGGCCCGGAGAACTCCAGGCGTGTCAGGTTGTCGGTCTGGATGGGCGCGTCCGACGCCCACGTCCGCAGGGTGGCGCCCTCCGCGATGAAGAGCGAGAGCACCGCCAGCGGCGATTGCGCCCCGACGCCGGCCAGGTCGGCCGCCACCCCGGGCCGCGTCCACGCCTGCTCGATGCCGGCGACGCGGCCGGTCAGCGGTTCGGTGGAGCCGATGAGCAGCACGTCGGCCTCACCCACCAGCCAGAGCGTCCCGTCCGGAAAGACCGACAGGAAGGTGGCGACGATCGAGCGCAGGTCGGCTTCGCTGATGTCGTAGGTGTGGGCCCACTGGCAGAGCACGCCACCCGGGGCGAGCCGGGCCCGGGCGGCCTGGAAGAACTCCTGCGTGAAGAGCGACGCAATTCCCGCCATCCACGGGTTCGACGGCTCCGACACGATGACGTCGTACTGCTCGTCGGCCATCAGCAGGTGCGTGCGGCCGTCGCCGACGATCAGCCGCGTGCGCGGGTCGTCGAGGGCACGATGGTTCTCGGTCTCGAAGAACCGGGACGCCTCCACGACTTCCGGAGAGATTTCGAGGACCGTCGCGCGCTCGAGCGGGTGGGTGAGGGCGGACCCCAGCGTGACGCCGCTCCCCAGGCCCAGGATGACGGCGGAGCGCGGCGCCGGATGGAGCAGCAGCGGCACGTGCGCCAGCAGCCGCTGGGTGAGCATGTCGGCCGAGTTCGAGGCGTCCACCTTCCCGTCGATGGACAGCGACGTCGTGCCCGCCAGGTCGCGGACGGCCACCGTTGCCGTCGCGCCCTCGCGGTAGTAGCGGATGGCGCCGGCGGTGAGCGCCGTCTGCAGGTCTGGGGCGCGGATGGATGCCGCGTACTTGTAGGCGCCGCTCGACAGGAGCCGCGGATCCCACCCCGGCGCCACCCACGCCGCGATCCCGACGACGGCCGCGAGGAGGAGCGGGGCCCAGGCCCGGCGGGGGCCCGCCCACCACGCGAGTGCCGCGGCACCGGCGGCGGTGACGAGCGCGACCAGGCGGACCGTGTCGTGGAGGCCGAGCCAGGGCACCAGGACGAAGCCGCTGAGCAGCGCGCCGATGATGGCCCCGAGGGTGTTGATGGCGTACACCAGGCCGAGGTCGGACACCACGGTGTCGTCGGTGCGGGCGGCCACGGCCAGCGCGAGCGGGAAGGCGGCGCCGAAGGCCAGCGCCATCGGCATGAGCATCGCGCCGGTCAACAGTGATTCGCGCACGAGCACCGTCGAGAAGGTGGCCTCAGTGCCGGCCACCCAGCCGGCGACCTCCAGCAGTGCGCGGTCCACCAGCGAGGCGGCGACCAGGCCCAGGCCCCCACTCGCTCCCACGCACAGAGCCAGCGCCCGGATGGGCGCCCGCGTGCGGCGTGAGATCCAGGCGCCGAACGCGGAGCCGCCGGCAATGCCGAGGATGAAGACGGCCACGACCGCGCTGAAGGCGTAGGTCGTGGGGCCGAGGATGGACGCCAGGAGTCGCGTCCACACCACCTGCAGCGTGAGTGACGCCAGCCCCGTGACGCCAAGGGCCGCCGCGGCCAGCCAGGGCTGGCCCTCCGGCCGCATCGCCTGGGCCTGGGGCACCGCCTTCTTCGACCGGCCCGTCGGCTTGACTGCCGGCGCCGGCGCCGGTGCTGCCGTTGGCTCCTCCGAGACATGCGCCGCGAGCCGCAGCGCGCCGGCCGCCGCGGCGACGTTGAGGGCGACGCCCACCCAGGTGGCGCCGCTCAGGCCGAGAGCGGGCAGCAGCACGAAGCCGGCGGCCAGCGCTCCGGCGGCGGCGCCGAGGGTGTTGGCCGCGTAGAGGCGGCCGGCGTCGGACGACACCGCGGCCGCGCGCGCCACCATCCAGCGCGAAGCCACGGGGAAGGTGGCGCCCATGGCGGCCGCCGGCAGCGACAGCAGGACCAGGCTCGACCCGAGCCGGACTGCGCCGAAAGCCAAGCCGCTGTCGCCGTTGTCGTAGAGCGCCTGGAGCAGCGGGCGCAGGGCAGCGAGCACCCAGGGGAGGACGACGGCCACGGCGGCGATCCCGAACTCCAGGAATCCATAGGCGCGCAGGGCCTGGCGGGGCGTGAGCCGCTGACCGATGCGCCCGCCCGCGGCGGCACCCACGGCCAGGCCGCCCATGAAGGCGGCCAGGACGGTGCTGGCCGCTGCCAGACCGTGCCCGATCTGCTGGGTAAGCAGCCGCGTCCAGATCACCTCGTAGACGAGCGCTGCCGCGCCCGAGAGCGCGAACAGCACCAGGAAGATCCGCCGCGGCATCGGCCTCAGATTATCTCAAGGGGCGCCGCAGATATGGGCGGGCCGCAGATGGCGCAGAGGCCGCAGATGGACGCAGATGGCGCAGATGGCGCAGAGGAGATGGCGGAACGGCGCCGCGCAGGAGGGATCCGGTTTCTGAATTCTGAATTCGGCATTCTGAATTCAGAAGAACCGCCGGGGAGGCGGCACGGTAGCCGCGGCGAGTCTCGTCGCCGCGTCCACCGTGCCAGAAAGCGGCGGGTGAAGGCTCGAAGCCCTCACCCCGATATGGTGCGTCGGGCACGTGTCGGTTGCGTCGCACGCTCCGATCCCTTCGTGCTTCGTGCCCCCCGTGCCCTCCGTGCTCTTCGTGTCTTCCTTCGTGCTCTTCGTGCTTTCCTTCGTGTCCTTCGTGTTCCCCTTCGTGCCCTTCGTGGCTCAGAAGTCGAAGCGCACGCCGAACCGCACGATGCGCGGGTCGAGGATGCCGATGACCCGCTGGTAGTTGGCGCCCGTCTGGGTGGCGAAGTTCAGCACGGTGCCGTTGTTGAGCAGGTTGAACACGTCCACCATCGCCGTCGCCTTGCCGAAGCGGCCGAACGAGAACGCCTTGTCGAAGCGGATGTCCATGATGCTGACCGTCGGGGCCCGGTTCGCCGTCACCGGCTCCATGCGGATGTTCTGCGTGCCGTCGCCTGGGAAGGCGACCGCGGTGTTGCGTCCATACTGCCGGCCGCTCTGGACCTTCCAGGACCCGGAGAAGCCGAAGTTCAGCGGCAGCGTGTAGCGGCCGATGATCTTGTAGTTCCAGATGGTGGACGTTTCCTTGCCCTCGTCCCCGAAGAGGCGCTGGCTCGGACGGAAGTTGTACGCCTTACCCTGCGCCAGGGCATCCAGGGCGCCGGTGCCCGTGGTGGTGGCGTGGAACTGGTCGAGCCAGGTGTAGCCGAAGGAGGTGAGCACCATCCACCCGCCGGCGAAGCGCCGGTTGACGGCGAACTCCAGCGTCTGGAAATCGCTGTTGTAGGCCGGGTCGCTGGGGTTGGTGAACAGGCGCGTCTGCGGCGTGGACGCCGGGCGGTCGAGCAGGCTGAGCGTCTGGTCGTCGGCCGTGCCGCGGATGCCGTCGGCGCCGATGTCGACGAAGCTGAACGGCACGGTCAGTGCGGCCGCGCGGGTGGGATCGATCTCGACCCACTCGTCACGCACCTGCTTGTAGACGTAGGACACGCGGCCCGACAGGCCGGTGACGATCTCGCGCTCCAGGTGGCCCGAGAACTCCTGCGAGTACGGCCGGCGAATGTTGTCGTCCACCTCCACCTGGCCGGCGCCGCCCTGCGTGGAGCGGAACACGCCCAGCTCGGAGGGGCCGTCGAGCACCATGTTGCCGTTCTGGTCCAGGAACTGGTAGCGCAGGCGCGAGCTGCCGACCGGGTTCTCGAGGTCGGCCAGGGTGTCGGCGGAGTTGAAGTAGAAGCGGCCGTAGTAGCCCTTCACCACGGTCCGGTTGTCGCCGCTCAAATCGTAGGCGAACCCGGCGCGCGGCGAGATGTTGAAGGTCTTCGCCACGACCTGGCCCTGCGAGGTGACCGGCGCGATGAAGTTCATGTAGCGCGCGCGCTCGGCGGGGTTGAGGTCCGCCGGCCAGTTGGCCAGGGCCGCATGGCCGTTGGGCGTGAACGACTGGTCCGGGAACGAGTCGACGTAGCGCTCGAAGCGGACACCGAGGTTCAGCGTCAGGCGGCCGTTGATCTTCCACGTGTCGCTGATGTGCCCCGCGTTGTAGACCACGTCGTTGATCGACTCGTTGGGCGAGTTGTACAGCTCCAGCTCGTTCACCGCGCCGTTGAGGTCGCGGTAGAAGATGTCGCCGCCGGGCTGGTCGCGGAAGTACTTGCGGCGGTCGCGCTTCCAGTCGTAACCGAACTTGAAGTCGTGCGAGCCCGCCCAGCCGTCCTTGAAGTACGACATCGAGGCGTACACCTGCGGCTTGTAGCGCTTCTGGTCCTGGTAGGAGTCGTGATACCCCGTCCGCTGGTTGGTGCCGGTGTCGAGCCGGCCGGCCTCGACGTTGTTGGCGAAGCCGTACTCGTCGGTCGGCCGCAGCGGGAAGAAGTTGTACCAGTTGCCGGCAATGACGTCGAGGAAGGCACGGCTGCCGAGGACGCTCGTCCACTCCCACTTCCAGGGGTAGTTGCGCGACGACTGGTAGCGGGCCGCCGAGAGCGGCACGAGCGGACCGAGGTCGCGCAGCTCCTGCAGCTTCTCGCGCTTGTTCAGGAAGCCGATGACCTGGTTGTTCCGATTGAGCTGGAAGGTGCCCTTGAACGTGTAGGCGTTGGTCAGCTTGGAGCGGGCGAGCTCGTCGATGCCCAGCACGTTCTTGTACTGGTCGTTGAGGCGGTAGCTGTAGAAGAACCACGCCTTCTGCTTCCACAGCGGGCCGCCGACGTTGAAGTTGATGTCGTACTGGCGGTCGATCGGGTTACCGCGCCGGAGCGCCGTGCTCGAGAAGAAGCCGTCGTCATCGCGCTGGCCGGCCACCTTGAAGGCCTCCGGCACGTTGTCGCTGATGGTGGCGTCGCCCTCCCAGTCGCTGTACCAGCTGCCGGTGAAGCGGTCGCCGCCGGACTTGACGGTGATGCTCATGTTGGTGCCGCCGCCGAAGCTGTCGGCGCCGGTGCCGGCGCCGCCGACCTGGAACTCCTCGAAGCTGCCGAAGTCGAAGTAGCCGGCGTTGGCGCCCGTGCCCTCGGTGGTGTCGATGCCCTCGAGCTTGGTCTGGTTCTGGTCGCCGAACCCGTAGGTCAGGAACCCGGTCTGCGTGCCCGTCCGCGAGCCGCCCACGTCGTACTGCGCCATCTGGATGCCGGGCGCCTGCGCCATGGCGGCCCAGATGTCACGCGCGTTCGGAATCTCGGTCAGCAGTTCCTTCGTGAAGTTGGTGCCCACCTGCGTCGTCGAGGTGTCCACGATGGGGGAGGCGCCCGTGACGGTGACGGTTTCCTGCAGCGTCGCCACCTGGAGCTGCTGGTCCACGGTCAGCGTCTGGTTGATGACCACGCGAATGCCTTCGCGCTTGATGTTCTGGAAGCCCGACAGCTCGTAGTTGAGCTCGTACAGCCCCGGGGGCAACGCGATGAAGCGATACTCGCCCTCCGCGCCCGTGACCTGGACCTGCGGCTGGATGAGTGCGGGGCTGGTCGCCGTGACCGTCACCCCCGGCAGCACGGCGCCGGTGTCGTCGGTGACGGTTCCGTTGATGCGTCCGCGGAAGTCCTGTGCGGCGGTGGGGAAAGCCGCGAGCAGGGTGAAGCACACGCTGGCCACGAACAACAGTGGCTTCCTTGTCATGGTTGCTCCTCCAAAAGACAACGACAGGGCGGACCTCTGGCCCGCCGCCAAGTGGAGGGGAGTGTGGACGCGCCGCGCTGGCAGCGCAATACCGCCAGCCCGGCGGTATTACTACAGGATTTCCCTGATGTCCGCCCTGCGCACGGGCGTATTTCGCGGCGGTCGCGCGGTGGTGGGCCCGCCGGAACGTGTGCAAACGACAAACGGCCGGCCCCCCACGTGGAAGGCCGGCCGTCTTCGTGCTCTTCGTGCTCTTCGTGTTCTTCGTGTTCTTCGTGTCTTCCTTCGTGCCCTTCGTGTTCCCCTTCGTGCCCTTCGTGTCTCAGAAGTCGAAGCGCACGCCGAACCGGACGATGCGCGGATCGAGGATGCCGATCACGCGCTTGTAGTTCGCACCGGTGGTGGTGGCGAAGTTCAGCACGGTGCCGTTGTTGAGCAGGTTGAACACGTCCACCATCGCCGTCGCCTTGCCGAAGCGGCCGAACGAGAACGCCTTGTCGAAGCGGATGTCCATGATGCTGACCGTCGGGGCCCGGTTGGCGGTGACGGGCTCCACGCGCAGCGTCTGGGTGCCGTCGCCGGGGAACGGCACGGCAGTGTTGCGGCCATACTGCCGGCCGCTCTGGACCTTCCACGAACCGGAGAAGCCGATCTGCCACGGCATCGTGTAGCGGCCGATGATCTTGTAGTTCCAGATCGTGGACGTCTCCTTGCCCTCGTCGCCGAACAGGCGCTGGCTCGGGCGCCAGTTGTATTCCTTGTTCTGCGCCAGCGCGTCCAGCGCGCCCGTGCCCGTCGTGTCGGCGTGGAACTGGTCGAGCCAGGTGTAGCCGAACGAGGTGAGCACCATCCAGCCGTCGGCGAACCGGCGGTTGACGGCGAACTCGAGCGTCTGGAAGTCGCTGTTGTAGGCCGGGTCGCTGGGGTTGGTGAAGAGGCGCGTCTGTGGCGTGTTGGCCGGACGATCGAAGAGCTGCAGCGTCTGGTCGTCGGCCGTGCCGCGCACGCCATCGGCGCCGATGTCGGTGAAGGCGAAGGACTGGGTCATCGCCGCGGCGCGTGTCGGGTCGATCTCGACCCACTCGTCGCGCACCTGCTTGTAGACGTAGGAGAACCGGCCCGACAGGCCGGTGACGAGCTCGCGCTCGAGGTGGCCCGAGAACTCCTGCGAGTACGGCCGGCGGATATTGTCGTCCACGTCCACGAAGCCGGCGCCGCCCTGCGTGGAGCGGAACACGCCCAGCTCGGAGGGGCCGTCGAGCACCATGTTGCCGTTCTGGTCCAGGAACTGGTAGCGCAGGCGCGAGCACCGACCGGGTTCTCGAGGTCGGCGAGGGTGTCGGCCGAGTTGAAGTAGAAGCAGCCGTAGTAGCCCTTCACCACGGTCCGGTTGTCGCCGCTCAGATCGTAGGCGAACCCGGCGCGCGGCGAGATGTTGAAGGTCTTCGCCACGACCTGGCCCTGCGAGGTGACCGGCGCAATGAAGTTCATGTAGCGCGCGCGCTCGGCGAGGTTGAGGTCCGCCGGCCAGTTTGCCGGGCCGCATGGCCGTTGGGCGTGAACGACTGGTCCGGGAACGAGTCGACGTAGCGCTCGAAGCGGACACCGAGGTTCAGCGTCAGGCGGCCGTTGATCTTCCACGTGTCGCTGACGTGGCCGGCGTTGTAGACGACGTCGTTCTGTGACGTGTTCGGCGAGTTATCCGCTCCAGCTCGTTCACGCGCCCGTTGAGGTCGCGGTAGAAGATGTCGCCGCCGGGCTGATCCCGGAAGAAGAAGCGGCGGTCGCGCTTCCAGTCGTAACCGAACTTGAAGTCGTGCGAGCCCGCCCAGCCGTCCTTGAAGTACCGACATCGAGGCGTACTGCCGGCCTTAGCGCTTCTGGTCCTGGTAGGAGTCGTGATACCCCGTCCGCTGGTTGGTGCCGGTCTGTCGAGCCGGCCGGCCTCGACGTTGTTGGCGAAGCCATCGCCGTCGGTCGGCCGCAGCGGGAAGAAGTTTATGCCAGTTGCCGGCAATGACGTCGAGGAGGCACGGCTGCCGAGGACGCTCGTCCACTCCCACTTCCAGGGTAGTTGCGCGACGACTGGTAGCGGGCCGCCGAGAGCGGCACGAGCGGACCGAGGTCGCGCAGCTCCTGCAGCTTCTCGCGCTTGTTCAGGAAGCCGATGACCTGGTTGTTCCGATTGAGCTGGAAGGTGCCCTTGAACGTGTAGGCGTTGGTCAGCTTCGAGCGCGCCAGGTCGTCGATGCAGCGTGTATGCTGGTCGTTGAGGCGGTAGCTGTAGAAGAACCACGCCTTCTGCTTCAGAGCGGCCCGCCGAGGTTGAAGTTGATGTCATCTGGCGGTCGATGGGATTGCCGCGGCGCAACCGGCGTGCTCGAAGCCGTCGTCATCGCGCTGGCCGGCCACGCTGAAGGCCTCCGGCACGTTGTCGCTGATGGTGACGTCGCCCTCCCAGTCGCTATGCCCAGCTGCCGGTGAAGCGGTCGCCGCCGGACTTGACGGTGATGCTCATGTTGGTGCCGCCGCCGAAGCTGTCGGCGCCGGTGCCGGCGCCGCCGACTGGAACTCCTCGAAGCTGCCGAAGTCGAAGTAGCCGGCGTTGGCGCCCGTGCCCTCGGTGGTGTCGATGCCCTCGAGCTTGGTCTGGTTCTGATCGCCGAACCCGTAGGTGAGGAACCCAGTCTGCGTGCCCGTCCGCGAGCCGCCCACGTCGTAGCTGGTCATCTGGATGCCGGGCGCCTGCGCCATGGCGGCCCAGATGTCACGCGTTCGGAATCTCGGTCAGCAGTTCCTTCGTGAAGTTGGTGCCCACCTGCGTCGTCGAGGTGTCCACGATGGGGGAGGCGCCCGTCACGGTGACGGTTCCTGCAGCGTCGCCACGGAGCTGCTGGTCCACGGTCAGCGTCTGGTTGATGACGACCCGCACGCCCTCGCGCTTGATGTTCTGGAAGCCCGAGAGTTCGAAGTTGAGCTCGTAGAGTCCGGGGGGGAGTGCGATGAACCGGTACTCACACCCTCCGCTCCGGTCACCTGGACCTGGGGCTGGATGAGCGCCGGGCTGGTGGCCGTGACCGTGACGCCGGGCAGCACGGCGCCGGTGTCGTCGGTCACCGTCCCGTTGATACGGCCTCTGAAGTCCTGTGCAGCGGCTGGCAGCGCCAGCGCGAGCAGGGCACACGAAGCAAGAGCAGCCGAGACTGTCTGAGCCTCATGGAATCCTCCAAAACAGGGACAACAACGCCCCCTGCCGCATGCCGGCCGGGGACCACGGTCGGCGGATCCTACGCGTGGCCCATGACTTTTGCAAGTTATTCGTCATGGAAACCATGTAGCAATCGACCGTAGTTCACGGTAATTCCATGAAGGAAAAGTTGGTGGGATAAGTGGAGGGGGCGAGGGGAGGTGACGCCTCTGTGCGCAGGCGCCGCCGGAGCAGGCCTTTATACTGGCGCGCATGATGCATAGGCTCTTCCAGTCTGTATGGCCTGCACCTGTGCGTGGCTGCTGGCGGCGCGGCCGGCCGCGGCGCAGACCGTCGAGCACCATCGGCGCGCGCCTCCTCGAGGATCGGGCCGTCGGGGGCGGTCGAGGCGATTCAGGCGGCCGAGCCTCGGACGCTGGACGACCAGGTGCGCCTGTGCGGGTCGAGGCCCCCCGTTCAAGGAGACACGGCGGGGCGAGGTCTTCGCCGGGATGCTGAAGGAGATCGGCCTCGCCAACGTGCGGACCGACAAGGAAGGCAACGTGCTGGGCGAAGGCTGCGCCGGCCGCGCGCCGCGGCCTCACCTCGTGCTCGCCGCCCACCTCACGACACGGTGTTTCCCGAGGGCACTGACGTGTCGGTCACGCGCGAGGAGCACCCTGCTCAAGGGCCCGGGCATCGGCGACGACTGCCGCGGCCTGGCGGTGCTGCTCGCGGTGGCCACACCATGGTCACCCGGGGCATCACGACTCCCGGCACCATCGCTTTCGTCGGCAATGTCGGCGAAGGGCTCGGCGACCTGCGCGGCGTGAAGTACTGTTCGACGAGGGATTGAAGGGGCGGACAGCAGGCTCTCGTTGTCGAATACGACGTGCAGCAGGTTGCCCGGCCGATAGCGGGCCAGCGTCGTGAGGCCGCCGAGGTTCATCAGGAGCGACCCGTCGCCGTCCAGCACGACCACGCCCCGGTGCGGCTGTGCGAGCGCGATGCCCAGCCCCATCGACGAGGCCAGGCCCATGGCGTGCTGCAGGTAGAAGAAGTTCTCGCGGTGGCCGAGCGACTGCAGCTCCGCCGCGACGGCGCCCATGATGGTGACGACGGTGAGGTCGGCCAGTCGGTCGTAGACGGCGCCCAGCGCGTCGAGACGCGTGAGTGCGGGGCTCATGCGGGCTCCTCCCACATCAGGTCGCGGCAGAGGAGCAGCGCGGCCGGCTTGTTGGCGGCGTAGGCCAGCGTCTGGGCCTGGGCCACGCGCGTGGCGACGTGCCCGGGCTGTTCGAGCCGCGCGAACGGGATGCGGAGCGTCTGGAGCACGGCCTCGGTGACGGCGCCGCCTTCGGTCTGCCAGGGATCGCGCTCACCCATCGTGCCGCGATCGCTGATCAGCATGAGGAGCGGGATGCGGTAGAGCTGCGCGCCGGACACGATGCCGTTGATCGAGGCGAGGAAGCCGTGGTTCTGCATCAGCATCGCCGACCGCATCCCGGCCAGGTGCGCGCCGGCGGAGATGCCCACGCCCTCTTCCTCCTTGGCCAGGCGCACGAGGATCATGTCCGGATCCTCCTCGGCCAGGCGGATGAGGTGGACCAGCCAGGTCTCGGGCAGCGCCGAGAGCAGGCGGATGCCGCATGCCGTGAGCGCGTCGTAGACCACGCGGGAATGGATCGTGGAGACCGGAGACATTGGGGGGATAGTAGCGCGGGCTTGGGGGCTTGCGGGCCTGCGGACTTGAGGACTTGAGGACTTGAGGACTTGGGGGCTTGGGGGCTTGCGGACCTGGGCTCCGAAGGTCGGACGTTCAAGCCCTCAAGCCTTCAGGCCTTCAAGCCCTCAAGAGTTCAACTCCCCCCTCATCTCCCGAAACCGCGCGAGCTCGCGGGTGCGCTGGGTGCGCATCGCGCGGTCGGCCAGCGCGATCCAGATCAGGAATGCGGCATGCGGGACGGCGACCAGGGCCAGTTCGATCGGCACGGGTCCCGGAAGCAGGATCGCCAGGCTGTTGACGACCGTCGCCATGGCGAAGACCGGTGCGAAGAGGGGATGGCCGGCGGCACCGGGGACGGCGGCGCCAAGGGCCATGGCCGTGCGTTCCCAGGCGGGCGGAACCACCGGGGCGCCGGCGCCTGCGGTTCCCTCCTCGTGAAACACCTGGATGTAGCGGCCGATTCGTTCCGCGCCCACGTGGAGCGGACGAATGACCTCGAAGGTGCCCGCCAGGATCAGCAGGGGAATCACGGCCGCGACGGGGTAGGGGAGAAGGACCAGGGTCGCCAGGAGGACAACCGCCCAGACGCCCAGGCCGGCCAGGGCCAGGGCCGACCGCCACAGGCCGCGGGCGGCCACCGCGTCCCGAAGGGACCTGAACTCCTCGCCGGCAGGGTCGGTCATTTGCCCGCCAGTCTACGACAGCTCGTCCGGACGGTCTCAACCCATGCAAATTGAGTGGTTTACCCCCTTGCGCCCTAAAGGTGGTCTGTTACAATGCCGAAAATTCACACAAGAGGGACCTTCCTCCCCCGGAGGGTCACGGTCTGGGTTTCCACCACGGAAGAGGCGTGATGGTGTGTAGATTTGTGAAGCCAATGACCCGTCTGGCCATGGCACTGCTGGCCGTTCTCGGCCTGGTCGTGCCTACCGTTGTCCAGGCCGCCCCGCAGAAAGCCAGCGCCAAGTCGTCGGCCACACCGACTCGCGACAAGCCGGCCGCCGCGAAGAAAACCAGCACCGCGTCGAAGAAGACGACGGCGGCTGCGGCTGCTCGTGCCCGGCGCGCCCGCCTCGCCCGTGCCCGTGCCGCCGCGCGTGCCCGCGAGCTGAAGGACGCGCAGACGCCGCGCTTCCGACTCGACGAGACCGGTCAGGAAGTCCCGGACGTTCGCGCCGAGGCCGCCATCATCTACAACCCGGTCACCCGCGAGGTGCTCTGGTCGTCCAACGCCGACGCCGAGCGCTCCATCGCCAGCATCACCAAGGTCATGACGGCCCTGGTCGTGCTCGAGAGCCAGATGGATCCGGCCCAGGAAGTGACCGTGGCGCGCTCCGACGTCGCCCGGGCGTCCACCACCTATATCCGGGCCGGCTACAAGGTCACGGTCGACGACCTGCTCAACCTGCTGCTGGTCGGGTCCGACAACGCAGCGGCCCGTGCGCTGGCGCGGGTCTCGCCCTACGGCGCCGACGGCTTCATCGACCGGATGAACGAGAAGGCGCGCGAGCTGGGCCTGGCCTCCACGCACTACGCTGACCCGTCGGGGCTGCTGGCCGACAACGTGTCATCGGCGTACGACATGGCGCAGCTCATTGCCTATGCCGCGGCCGACGAGCGCATCGGCGGCGTGATGCGGAAGACCTCCTACACCACCACGTCCGGCAAGCGCGTCATCAAGGCCAACTCCACGAACCGGCTGGTGAAGGAAGGCGACATCGACGTGCGCGGCGGCAAGACCGGCTTCATCAGCCGCGCCGGCTACTGCCTGGCCACGCTGCTCCGGCTGCCTGAAACCGGCCAGCAGGTGGCGGTCGTCGTGCTCGGCGCCAAATCGAACGCGGGCCGCTTCTGGGAAACCCGCCACCTCTTCAACTGGCTCTCGCTTCAAGACCCACGCTCTGGTGTCCAGCTCCCGCGGACGGCTAACTCCAGCCGCAGAGCAGGAGTAGAGCAACCGTTGCGCTGGCGCCGGCGCTCAGCCCTGCATGAGCGCCGCGTCGAGCGGCAGCGTCGCCACCGGGTCGAAGAACGCAGCAGCGGCCGCCCGGCCGACTGGCTGTCCAGCACCTTCAGGTACCGCTGGCACCCCTCGCATCGCATTACCCGGATACGTCCGATCTCGGCGTGGCCAGCGTCCGGATGTGGTCCGCCGCGTCGCCGCAGAACGCGCACCCGCCGTCGAACCCCCATCGCGCGTGACAGCGCCCGCACAGCAGCAGCAGCTCGCCGGACGAGGTGCGCACGCCGAACTCCCGGCTCCGCCGCGCACACCGGGCAGCGGGCTCCTCGCGCCGAGTCGAAGGGCACCCGCGCCGCCAGCACCTCCGCTGTCCGCCGCAGGAAGGGCTTGAGCGCCCACTGCAATGCAGCACCTCGTCCCATGACGCGTCCGGCACGCTGTCGTGTCGGGGACCCCGGTCGGCGCCTGCATCACACGCGCGCGCGGTCGGGGAGGTCGACGGCGTCCTGGCCCGCGCCGTGCAGCCGGCGCACGGCGGCGGCGTCCACGAGATCCATCCGCCGGAAGATGTCGGTGACCTCGCGAATCAGCAGCCGGACCTCGGCCCAGTCGATGGCGAACTCGCCGGCTGAGGCCAGCGGCACGCGCGCCGCGCCAGTCGCGCCTGCAGGAGCTCGGTCGGCACGTCGAGCGTGGGCGTCGTGAGGCGGCTCTCCACGCGCCGCACGAGCATGGCGAGCTCGACATGGAGCGCGGCGGCGGCGGCGAGGTCGGGCTGCCGGGCGCCGAGCTCGCGCAGTTCCGCGATGTCGCGTGGCAGGGCGCGATCGGCCGTGCGGGGGCGGGTCATCCCCGAATTATGAACCATCGTGCGCTAAGCTGACGCGATGGCTCCTCGCGCGCCGCGGGCGCTCCGGGTGCTGCTCGTCGCATCGGAGGCGTATCCGTGGTCGAAGACGGGCGGCCTGGCCGACGTCTCGACGGCACTGTCCAAGGCGCTCGGTCGGCTCGGGCACCAGGTCACGCTCATCACGCCCCACTACCGTGGCATGCCCGACGCGCCGGTCGTGGACCGCGGCCGCGTGCAGATGGCGGACACCTGGTTCGACCTCGCCTTCCGGGAACTGCCGCCGGGCCCAACGCGCGCGTCCTCGCCCTCGACTGTCCCCCCCTGTTCGACCGCGCGGGTCACTACAACGAGGGCGGCG
This sequence comes from Vicinamibacterales bacterium, assembly GCA_041394685.1. Lineage (GTDB taxonomy): Bacteria > Acidobacteriota > Vicinamibacteria > Vicinamibacterales > UBA2999 > VFZN01. The sequence goes on along the minus strand of JAWKHU010000039.1, from coordinate 69,957 downwards.
TGGACTACGCCGACAACGCGCTCCGCTTCGGCATGTTGTCCGCGGCTGCCGTGGACTGGCAGGCCCGCCAGCCCGACCCGATCCACGTGGTGCACGCCCATGACTGGCAGGCCGGACTGGTCCCCATCTACCTCCGGGATCGGGGCGGTCCCCCGTCGGTGTTCACCATCCACAACCTCGCCTACCAGGGCAACGTCGACAAGGCCTGGGTCCCGCGTCTCGGGTTGAACTGGGCGGACTACACGGTCACGGGCCTGGAGTTCTACGACCGCCTGAGCTTCCTCAAGGCGGGCGTGACGTGGGCGCAGCGCATCACCACCGTGAGCCCCACCTACGCGGACGAGATCCAGCGGCCCGAGTACGGCTACGGCTTCGACGGCATCGTGCGCGAGCACCGTGGGACCGGCTCTCCGGCATCCTCAACGGTGTGGACACCGACGAGTGGAACCCCGCGACGGACCCGCACGTGCCGGCGCCGTTCGACGCCGCCCATCTCGACGGCAAGGCGGCGGCCAAGCGTGCACTCCTCGCGCTCTACGGCCTCCCGACAGACGACGACGCGATGGCGCGGCCGCTCGTGGGGATGGTGTCGCGCATGGTTGACCAGAAGGGGCTCGATCTGGTGGCCGGTCTCGGGAGACCTTCCGTCGATGGACGCTACCTTCACCGTCCTTGGCACCGGCGACGGCCGCTACGAGCAGATGTGGCGGGACCTGTCGAACCGGCGTCCGGACCGCATCAGCGCGTACATCGGCTACGACGAGCGCCGCGCGCATCTCATCGAGGCCGGGGCCGACCTGTTCCTGATGCCCTCGCGCTACGAGCCCGGTGGCCTGAACCAGATGGCTAGGCATGCGCTACGGCACCATCCCCGTCGTCCGCGCCGTTGGCGGGCTGGCGGACACGGTGCGGCCGTACAACCCGCGCAACGGACAGGGCACCGGCTTCCTGTTCTCGACTATGCGCCGTGGGCCCTGCGCGATGCGCTCGGTGCGGCCCTCGCGCTGTTCCGCCGGAGCCCCAAGGCCTGGGCCCGGCTGCAGCGGAACGGCATGCGCAAGGACTTCTCCTGGGACCGTTCGGCGGCCGAGTACGTCAAGGTGTATAAAGGAGTGATCGCCACCCGGCGCTAGACCCGGCCGGGGGGCGTCGGCATCCAATCTGATAGAGGACGGTATGGCTTCAGACAAGGTGAAGACGGTCACGGACGCGGATTTCGGCGATTCGGTCAAGGACGGGCTGGTGCTGGTGGACTTCTGGGCCGAGTGGTGTGCACCGTGCCGGCGCCTGGCGCCAACGGTCGAGCAGCTGGCCGATGAGTACACGGGCAAGCTGACGGTCGCGAAGATGAACGTCGACGAGAACCCGGTGACACCGCCGAACTTCATGATTCGCGGGATTCCGACGCTGCTGCTCTTCAAGAACGGAGACCTCAAGGAAACCGTCGTCGGGCTCGCCGACAAGGCCGACCTCGCCCGCATGATCGACAAGCACCTCTAAGCGCCGCCCATGCAGACCGAGCGGCACGTCATCATCATCGGGTCCGGTCCCGCCGGGCTCACGGCCGCGCTGTACGCGGCTCGCGCCAACCTGTCGCCCCTCGTGATCGAGGGCGTCGAGGCCGGTGGTCAGCTCATGCTGACGACGATGGTCGAGAACTGGCCCGGCTTCCGCGACGGCATCATGGGGCCCGACCTCATGGCGGAGCTCCGCGCGCAGGCCACGCGCTTCGGTGCGGAGATCATCCAGGGCGACGTCACCGCCGTGGAGCTGGCGAAGCGGCCGTTCACGGTGACCGCGTCGAACACGACCTATTCGGCCGAAGCCCTCATCCTCGCCACGGGCGCCTCGGCCAAGTGGCTGGAACTCGGCGTGGATCGCAAGCTCTCGGGCCGCGGCGTCTCCACGTGCGCCACCTGCGACGGGTTCTTCTTCAAGGGCCGCGCCGTCGCCGTCGTCGGCGGCGGGGACACCGCCATCGAGGAAGCCATCTACCTGTCGAAGCTCGCCACGACGGTCACCGTGATCCACCGGCGCGCCGAACTGCAGGCGTCGAAGGTGATGCAGGACAAGGCCATGGCAACGCCGAACATCGCGTTCGTGTGGAACACCGAGGTCGTCGACATCAAGGACCTCGACAAGGGCGAGGTCAGCTCACTGGAGCTGCGCAACAACCAGACGGGGGAGAGCAGCCACCTGCCCGTGGACGGGGTGTTCATCGCCATCGGCCACACGCCGAACACGTCGCTCTTCAAGGGGCAGCTGGACCTGCACGACAACGGCTACATCAAGACGCATCACGGGTCGCGGACTTCGGTGCCCGGCGTGTTCGCCGCCGGAGACGTGCAGGACCATGTGTACCGGCAGGCTGTCACCGCTGCCGGCTCCGGCTGCATGGCCGCTATCGATGCCGAGCGCTTCCTGGCAGGTACACATCACTGATGGCGTCCATTGATGATTGTCAATTGTCGATTGACGATTCACTGAGGCATTGACGATTGCCGCAATGCGTCAATCAGATTGCCGCAATGCTCCAATGCACCAATCAATCGTCAATTGACAATTAACAATCGTCAATGGACGCGGTTCTCTCGATCCACCCCCCCCCACCACCTCCTCGCCTTCGTAGAACACCACAGCCTGTCCGGGCGTGACGGCCGTCTGCGGTTCGTCGAATACGAACTCGGCCGGTCGTCGTCGAGCGCGGACGCCCCGAGCAGCGTAGTGGCGGTGGCGGATCTGCGCCTCGGCGGGCTGCCAGTCCGCCGGAGCGGTTCCCGATGTCCAGTTGACGGTCGCCGCCGTCGGCGTGGTCAGCCGAGCGCGGTGCGTGGGCCGACAATCACGCGGGCCGCGTCAGCGTCGATGCCCAGCGTGAGCGGCTCGGATGAGGACGGCGGAGGCCCTTGCGCTGGCCGATCGTGAAGCGGTGGACGCCCTCGTGCGTGCCGACGACACGGCCGTCCGTGCCGACGATGGCGCCGGCGCGGGTGAGCCGGGGCCTCGCGCTCGACGAAGGCGGCGTAGTCGCCGTCGAGCGCGAACAGATCTCCAGGCTGTCCGGCTTGTCGGCCACGCGCAGGCCCAGCCGACGCGCGTGCGCCCGCACGGTGGGCTTGTCCAGGCCGCCGACCGGGAACAGCGCGCGCGCCATCTGCGCCTGGGTGAGGGCGAACAGGAAGTAGGACTGGTCCTTCCCGCGATCGAGGCCCCGGCGCGGGCGGGCGGGCGTCCGCGTCGCGGTCGATGCGGGCGTAGTGGCCCGTGGCGAGCGCCGCCGCGCCCATGCCGGCCGAACGGTCCAGCAGCGCCGCGAACTTGAGGTCGCTGTTGCAGTGGGCGCACGGGATGGGCGTGCGCCCGGACACGTACTCGCGCACGAAGTTGGAACGACGGCCTCGTCGAACCGGGACTCGAAGTTCGGATGTAGTGCGGGATGCCGATGACCTGCGCCACGCGCCGCGCGTCGTGCAGGTCGTCGAGCGTCGCAGGCGCCGTAGGCGCGGCTGGCCTCGTCGCCGGCGGGTAGAGCTGCATGGACACGCCGACCACGTCGTGCCCTGCTCCGCGAGGAGGGCCGCGGCCACCGACGAATCCACGCCGCCGGACATGGCTACGACGATGCGCATGGCGTCACCGGCGGAGGGTGGCGGTCAGGCTGCGCAGCTTCTCGACCAGACCCGGCAGCACCGCGACGACGCGATCGACGTCGGCCTCGGTGTTCGAGGCGCCGAGGCTGAAGCGGATCGAGCCGAGCGTGCGGGGTGGGAACAGGCCCATGGCCTTGAGGACGTGCGAGGGCTCGAGCGTGCCCGACGAGCAGGCCGAGCCCGACGACACGGCGATGCCCTCCAGGTCCAGGCCGATCAGCAGGGACTCCGACTCGACGCCCTCGATGCTGATGTTGGTGGTGTTCGGGACGCGCGGCGCGGCGGCGCCGTTGCGCTCGGCGCCCGCGATGGCCGACGGGACGCCTGCTTCGAGCCGGTCGCGCAGCGGCGGCGGGCGTTCTCCTCTGGCATCCCGCGACGGGCGAGTGCGGCGGCGACGCCGAGGCCGCGATCGCCGGGACGTTTTCGGTGCCGGCCCGGCGCCCGCGCTCCTGCCGGCCGCCCGTAACGAACGGCGCGAGGCGCACGCCCCGCCGGATCCAGAGGGCGCCCACGCCCTTCGGCCCATAGAACTTGTGCGCCGACAGGGACAGGAGGTCCACGCCGAGGGCGTGCACGTCCACGGGCAGCTTCCCGGCGGTCTGGACGGCGTCGGTATGGACCAGCGCGCCTCTGGCGTGTGCGATCTCGGCAATCGCCGCGATCGGCTGGATGGTGCCGATCTCGTTGTTGGCGTGCATCACGGAGACGAGCGCCGTGTCGTCGGTGATGGCCTCGGCGGCGCGGTCGGCGGAGACGATGCCGGTGGCGTCAACGGGGAGGTGGGTGACCTGCCAGCCGCGCCGGGCAGGGCCTTGACCGTCTGGAGCACCGCCTCGTGCTCGATGGCCGTGACGACGGGTGACGTGGCCGGTGGGCTCGAGGGCCTCGGCGGCCCCGCGGATGGCGGCGTTGTCGCTCTCGGTCCCGCCGGCCGTGAAGACGACCTCTGCGGCGTCGCCGCCGATGAGGGCGGCCACCTCGGCGCGGGCGTCGTCGAGGACGGCCTTGACCACGCTGTCCGAAGTGGTGGACGCTGGACGCGTTCCCCCAGGCCTCGCGGCTGGCCCGGGCCATCCGATCGACGACATCGGGGGCCGGCGGGGTCGTGGCGTTGTGGTCGAGATAGATGCGCATGGCGGCCGAGCCCGTCGATCGTAGCATTCCCCTAACCTAGGCCAAAAAGGGGCTAGACACGGTTTCGCCGAAGGCCATACTGTGCAGACTTCTGACGCGAAGCCCAACTTCCCCGGGTTTCCATGTATGGTCGTAACCCTCAGGTTCATATCAGAGAGGGGGAGGATTCGAAACGATGTGGAAGCGTGACGAGTCGGTCAAACCGGCGACGCCCCCGGCACCCGCGCCCGCGGCCAGCGGCCCCCGCGGCTGCGACGCCGGTGACCGGCGCAACTATTCGATGCAGGGGGACAATGTGAACATCGGCAAGTCGGTCGTCATCAAGGGCGAGTTGAGCGGCAGCGAGGACCTCGCGATCGAGGGACACGTCGAAGGGCGCATCGAGCTGAAGGAGAACATCCTCACCATCGGGCCCAACGGCAAGATCCGCGCAGAGGTGTTCGCCAAGTCGGTCATCGTCCTCGGCGAGGTCACCGGCAACGTCACGGCGTCCGAGAAGGTCGACATCCGCGACAACGGTTCCGTGGACGGCGACATCACCTCGCCGCGTGTGGCCATCGCCGAGGGTGCGCACTTCCGCGGCAGCGTCGACATGCAGCGCAGCGGGACGCCGGCCAAGGCCGCCGCCGCGGCGCCGGCCAAGGCTGCGGCCGCACCGGCCGCCGCTCCGGCATCCGGGCAGAAGGTGGGCGCCTAGCGCACGCCGCGCCAGCATCAATGGCCGACTCTGCCCGCACGCTGACCGATCTCTTCGGGCTCCTGGGACACCGCCGCGCGGCAGCCCGCGCCGGCGGTGACTGCAGAGTGCCGAGTCGACCGAGGCCAGCCATCCCACCAAGGCGCTCCAGAAGTTCCTCGCCTGCCTGCAGTCCCGCGAGAAGCCGGTGCTCCTCGACCACGGGACCGGTCGTCGGCAGCAACGTCAACTTCTTCGGCGAGCAGCTCGGGTGCCGCATCCGCGTCGAGGACATCGCGGCCGACATCGAGCAGCACACCAAGGCCGGTACGCTGGCCGATCTGCCCGCATTCCTGGCGACGCGCTTCCGTCAGACCCCCGAGTCGGTCGACGGCGTCCTCTGCTGGGACATCCTCGATCACCTCGACCGCCCGGCGGCACAAGCCCTCGCCGAGGTCGTCGGCAAGCTCCTGCGCCCGGATGGCGCGCTCCTCGGCTTCTTCAGCACCGCCGAAGGGCGCGACCCGCTCTACACGAAGTACGTCGTGGTCGACCCGCAGCATCTGCGCTACAAGACCTATCCGGCCAGCCGGCCGCGGCAGCGGTCGCTGCTGACGGGCGACATCATCCGGATGTTCAAGGGCCTTCGGGTCTCCGATTCATTCCTCATGAAGAGCCACGTCCGCGAGATGCTCTTCCGAAAGGCCTCGGCCTAGACGGGAGGCCATGGCCCGACCGGTTCTCGCGTTCCTGACCGATTTCGGTTCCTCCGATCACTACGTCGGCGCCATGAAAGGCGTCGTGCTGGGCCTGTGTCCCGATGTCACGCTCGTGGACATCGCCCACGACCTGCCTCCGCACGACGTGGCGACCGCCGCCCTCGAGCTCGCCGCCTGCTACCGTTTCTTCCCTCCCGGTACGGTGTTCCTGGTCGTCGTGGATCCGGGCGTGGGGTCGGCCCGCCGCGGGCTCGCCGCCGAAGCCGGCGACTACCGGTTCGTCGCCCCGGACAACGGGGTGCTGGATGCGGTGTTCCGGGAAACGGCGCCCAAGAAGGTCGTGGAACTGACCGAGCGCAAGTACGCGCGCGCGACCGTGAGCCGCACCTTCGAGGGCCGCGACCGGTTCGCCCCGGCCGCCGCGTGGCTGGCCAAGGGGCTGGCAATGGTCTCGCTGGGGCGCAGCGTGACCGACTGGGTGACGCTCGACCTGCCGGCCGCGGACGAGGGCCCCGACGGCGTCACCGGCGTCGTGGTCCGGGTGGACCGGTTCGGCAACTGCGTGACCAACATCGAGCGGCGGCTCGTCGAGCGCCTGGCAGCCGAGGGCACGGTGGCGATCACGGCCGCGGGGCACGAGATTCCCCGTCTCGTGGACACCTACGAGGAGGCCCAGGGGATCGAGGCGTGCGCCCTGTTCGGGAGCACCGATCACCTGGAGATCGCCGTCAGCGGCGGCAGTGCGGCGGCGCGCCTGGGGCTGGCCCGGGGCAACCCCGTGATCGTTCGCCGGGCGTGAGCGTGGCCTTCGGCCAGCGCGCGTCATCCGAGCCGAGGTCTGCTAGGATGAAGCGTTTGCCCTCAGGCTGGAGCTGACCCATGGCGACCGCGTCCAAGAATTCCCATCCGATGGAAACCGATCTCTCGCTCGAATTCCTCCGCGTGGTCGAGCAGGCGGCCATCGCCTGTGCCCACACGATGGGGCAGGGCGACCGGCACCTGTCCGACAAGGTGGCCGTCGAGGCCATGCGCCGCGAGATGGACACGGTCCCCATCGACGGCACGATCGTCATCGGCGAGGGGGAGCGCGACGAGGCGCCGATGCTCTTCATCGGCGAGAAGGTGGGGATGGCGCAGAACCAGTCGCAGGGCGCCCGCACCTTCGACGTGGTGGACATCGCCGTCGATCCGCTCGAAGGCACGAACCTGTGCGCGACGGGAGCGGCCAACGCGATCGCGGTGCTGGCGGCCTCCGAGCACGGGGGCCTGCTGCACGCGCCGGACCTCTACATGGAGAAGCTGGTCGTGGGACCGGCCTCGAAGCACCTCGTGGACATCGACGCGCCCGTCCGCGAGAACCTGCGCGCGGTGGCCCGGAGCCTGGGCCGGCAGGTGGACGAGCTCACCGTCGTGGTCCTCGACCGTCCGCGCCACGAGGCGCTGATTGCGGAGATCCGTGCCACGGGCGCGCGCATCCGCCTCATCGGCGACGGCGACCTCTCCGCCGGCATCGCGGCGGCGGTGGCCGGCAGCGGCGTCCACGCCGTCATGGGGACCGGCGGCGCGCCCGAAGGCGTGCTGACCGCGGCGGCCATGCGGTGCCTGAACGGCGAAATATTCGCGCGGCTGGTGGTCAGCAGCCCCGAGCACGAGGAGCGCTGCCGGGCGATGGGCATCACCGACTTCAAGAAGATCTACAAGTCCAGCGATCTCGCCTGCGGCAAGCACATCATCTTCGCCGCGACCGGCGTGACCGACGGCACGCTGATGCGCGGCGTGCGGTTCTTCGGCGACGGCATCCGCACCAGCTCGGTCGTGATGCAGACCGAGCCGCACCGCATCCGCTTCATCGACGGCATCCAGGTCTACCCCGGTCCCTCGGTCAAGATCCGGTTCTGAGGTCCGCGCAGGGCACGGAGCCGGACGGCGTGTCCTCGGCCTTCTCGTCGCGCCGCAACGTCTACACGGCCGCCGCCGCCAACGGCATCGGCTTCGCCGGCTTCACGCTGGTCATGCCGTTCCTGCCGCTGTACATCCGCGAGCTCGGCGTCACCGACGTCGCCGACATCGCGCTCTGGACGGGCTCACGCTCGGGGCCACCCCCGCGGTAACGGCGTTCAGCGCGCCGCTCTGGGGACGCATCGGCGACAAATGCGGCAGCAAGCTCCTCGTCCTGCGTTCGCTCGGCGCCTTCGTGCTCACCAAGGGGCGATGGCCTTCGTCACGGCGCCGTGGCAGCTGTTCGCGCTGCGCGCACTGCTGGGGCTCTTTGCCGGGTACGGCTCGCTGACGGTGTCGATGGCGGCCGAGTCCGTGCCGCGCGAGCGCATGCCCAGGCCATCGGCACCGTCCAGATTGCGCAGCGCCTCGGGCCGACGGTGGGCCCCGTGATCGGCGGCGTGCTGGCGCCGCTGGTGGGCCTGCGCATGACCTTCATCGCGGCCGCGGCGTTCTATCTCACCTCCGTGGTCCTCATCGCCACGCTGTACATCGAGCCGCGGAGCCGGCAGGCGCGCACGGCCACGCGCCCGATGGGAGCGGTGCTGCGCGAACTGCTGCGCACGCCCGGCTTCGTGATGGTGTTCGTCGTCATCCTGTGCCTGCAGCTCGTCGATCGCAGCTTCGGTCCCATCCTGCCGCTGTACGTCGAACTGCTCGGCTTCCCGCCCTCGCAGGTGGCGCTCGTCTCGGGGCTGCTGTTCTCGCTGGCGGCGGCGACCGCGGCCGTGGGGCACCGCGCGGCGGGCCCGCTGCTGCTCAGATGGTCGGCGAGGGCTGATCGGCTGGTCGTCGGCGGCGACCGCCGCGGCGCTGGGCCTGCTGGTGGCGGTGCCGTCCGCCGGAGCGTTCGCCGTGGCACTCGGCGTGGCTGGCGCCGCCATCGGCGTGGGCATGACGGCCGCCTACGCGTCGGGTGGGGCGCTCCTGCCCGCCGATGCGCACGCAACCGGCTTCGGTGTCATGACCACGGCCTCGCTCATTGGCCTGGCCGTGAGCCCGATCGTGGCGGGACTCATCAGCGGACCCGGCCTCCGGATCGTGTTCTGGGCCGATCTGGCGCTGCTGGTGCTGCGGCTGCTCGTCTGGATCGCGATGCGGCCCCCGGCATCTCCAGCGGTGCCGCACTGATCTGGTGTGGCGCCGGGCTGCGCGGAGCAGCGCCGCCTCCGTGTCGCGCCCATCTTGTGCAATCGACCGCGCATGCAGGGGCGCGTATCGGCGGGCATGGAGCGCGCAGCGCTGGTCGGGCTGGTGACGGGCTCGACGCGGCGGCTGGACGCCGAGCGTTCGATGGAGGAGCTCGACGGACTGGCCGAGGCCGCGGGCGCACGCGTCGTGCTGCGCGTGCTGCAGGAACGGCCCAAGCCGGACCCGGCCACCTTTCTGGGCAGCGGCAAGATCGCGACGCTGGCGCAGGCGGTGTCCGAGGCCGACGTCGATCTCGTCATCTTCGACAACGAGCTCTCGCCCGCTCAGCTTCGGGAGATTGGCCGCCGCCTCGAGCGCAAGGTCATCGATCGCACCCAGCTGATCCTCGACATCTTCGCGCGCCGGGCGCAGACGCGGGAAGGCAAGCTCCGGTGGAGCTGGCCCAGCTCAATGCACTCCTGCCGAGACTGGTGGGCATGGGGGCCGAACTGTCGCGGCTTGGCGGCGGCATCGGGACCCGCGGGCGGGTGAGACGAAGCTCGAAGCGGACCGTCGCCGCATTCGCACGCGCATCCACGCCACTGGAGCAGGACCTCGGCACCGTCCGGCGGCGGCGCGCGCAGCTCCGGGACCGGCGGCACAAGACGGAGATTCCGACGGCCGCCCTCGTGGGCTATACCAACGCCGGCAAGACCACGCTCTTCAACCGCCTGACGAAAGCGGGCGCGGAGGCGTCGGATGCCCTGTTCGTGACGCTCGACCCGCTCGTGCGGAAGGTCACCTTGTCGGACCGCCGGCCGCTGCTCCTGAGCGATACCGTCGGCTTCATCGACCGACTGCCGCACACGCTCGTGGCCGCGTTCCGCGCGACGCTCGAGGAAACCGCCGATGCCGACCTGGTGCTCCACGTCATCGACGCCTCGAACCCGGAGCACGAGCGCCATGCGGCCGCCGTCCACCGCGTGCTCGAGGAAGTCGGCGCGACGGCGGTTCCGCGCATCGAGGTCTTCAACAAGATCGACGCGCTCACGTCCGACGAGAAGCGCCGGCTCGCCGGGCAGGATCCGGGCGCCCTGCTCATCTCCGCCTCGACAGGGGAGGGATGCGACGCGCTGCTCGAGAGCGTGGCGGCGCGCCTGTCGCTGGACCAGCAGCGCATCACCCTGACATTGGACATGACCGATCCCGAGCAGGCCGAACGCCTGGGGTGGCTCTACCGCCACGCCCGCGTCCACAGCCAGACCACCAGCGGCGACCTCGTGGACATCGAGGCCGACATCCTGCGTCGCCTGGCCGCACAGGCCACAAACGTGCCCGCGGCGCCGGCCGCCATCCGGGAAGGCCGCCGCCGTGCGTAGCCCGCGCCGCCATCTCCTGATCGTGACGGCGCTGACCGTGCTCGTGGCCGCCTGCGCCACCCGCACGGTCCCGCCCGTCGTCACTGCCCCCCGCCATCCGGACTTCATGTTCCCGACGCTGCCCGACGGCGCGCCGCCCGCGCTGGCGGCTGGCGTGGAACGCGGGTGGCAGTTCCTGCAGGGCGGCGACCTCCGGAACGCCGCGCGCGAGTTCGACGATGCCCTGCGGGTCGTACCGGCCAGCCCGAGCGCCGAAACGGCGTTCGGCTATCTGGAGCTGGCGCGCGGCGACGCGGATGACGCGCTGCCACGCTTCGAGCGGGCGCTGTCGGGGGAGGCCGCGTACGTGCCGGCGCTCGTGGGACGCGGCCAGACGCTGATGGCGCTGAAGCGCGAGGGCGAGGCGCTGGCGAGCTACGAGGCCGCGCTGGCGGCCGATCCGTCGCTCACCGACCTGCAGGCCCGGGTGGACGTGCTGCGCTTCCGAGCGACGCAGGACCTGCTCGCGCGCGCACAGGCCGCCAGCGATGCCGGCCGGCTCGACGAGGCGCGCGGCGCCTATCAGCAGGCGATTGCGGCCTCGCCCGACTCGGCATTCCTGTATCGCGACCTGGCGGCGGTGGAGCGGCGCGCCGGTGCGCCCGCCGAGGCCATCGCGCACCTTCGCCGTGCCATCGACCTCGAACCGACCGACGCGCGCGCACACGCCGCGCTGGGCGAGCTCCTCGACGGCCAGGACGACCCGGTCGCCGCCCTGGCGGCGCTCGAGAAGGCGCGGTCGATCGATCCTTCGACGGTGCCCACCGAGACGCTCGCGCGGGTGCGCGACCGCGTGGCGATGATGAAGATGCCGGCCGAGTACCGCGACATCGCGGCGGCCCCGCGCCTCACCCGCGCTCAGCTGGCGGCGCTCATCGGGGTTCGCCTGGAGGGGCTGGTGGCCCGGACCACGCCGCGCCAGGTGATCATCACGGATGTCCGCCGCCACTGGGCGGAGATGTGGATCACGCCCGTCGTCCGGGCGGGGATCATGGACACGCTGCCGAACTACCAGTTCGCGCCGGGCGAGACCGTGCGCCGGGGTGACCTCGCGCGCACCGTGGCGCGTGTGCTGAGCCTGGTGGCCGCCATCCGGCCGGCGGCCGCGCGCCCCTGGGAGGACGCACGCGTGCCCGTGGCCGACGTCGCGCCCACGCACCTCAGTTATCCGGCGGTCTCGGCGGCGGTGGCCGCCGGCGTCATGAGCCTGGACAACGGGGCCTTCCGCCTGCTCGACACCGTCACCGGCGCCGAGGGCGTGGAGGTCGTCGGCCGGCTCGAAGCACTCGTCCGATGACGGCAGGCCCGGTCCTCACGCTGGCCAACCAGCTCACGCTGCTGCGGATGCTCCTCATCCCGGCGTTCGTGCTGCTGGTGGTGTACGGCGAGTTCGGCTGGGCGCTGGCCATCTTCACCGTTGCGGGCATCACCGATGCGCTCGACGGCCTCATCGCGCGGTGGACGGGGCAGAAGAGCGAGCTCGGCGCGTGGCTCGACCCGGCGGCCGACAAGCTGCTGCTGGTGTCCACCTTCGTCGTGCTCACGCTCCCCAACATCGGGCTCGTCAACCGCATCCCGATCTGGCTGACGGTATTGCTGGTGATCAGCCGCGACGTCGGCATCGTGCTGACCGTTGCGATCGTCAACCTCGCCTCGGGCCCGCGCACCTTCAAGCCCTCACAGCTCGGCAAGGCGGCCACCGCCTGGTTCATCGTCACGTGCATCGTGGTGATGTTCTACAACTGGCGGCACGAGGACTCGCTGGTGGTCGACGCGTTCATCTGGACGTCGCTGGCGATCACCCTGGCGTCGGGTGTCGACTACATCTGGCGGATCGGGCGGAGTCTCAGATAGGACGCAGCGGGGAGGTCAGGACCGCCGCTCTCGCGGCAGGGGGAAGCCAGGACGCCGCTCGCGCGGCGGGGACCGCGGCCCTTCGGGCGCGGGGGGATGATTGGGGCATTGGGTCAATTGGGCATTGGGGGAACGGAGAATGCTCGCTGCGTCTTGCCGATTGGAGGCGACGCATGCCAGCACCGTATCGGAATCTCGTCGCGTGGCAACGCGCGGACGACCTGTTCGTTGAGATTCACAAGCTGACGCGGCAGAAGCTGCCACGCTTCGAGCAGTTCGAGCTGGGAAGGCAGATTCGGAGAGCCGCGTATCGGTTTCCTGCCAACATCGCCGAAGGAAACAGTCGGCAACATCCAAACGACGCCGCCCACTTCTTCAACATCGCGGTGGCGTCGCTCGCCGAAGCCGGGTATGGCCTACACGCGGCTGAGCGCCCTGGGTATCTCGTTCCCGAAGACGTCGCTCGCCTGGAGTCGTCGATTCGCCGGACGCTCGCACCTCTCCAGGGTCTGATCAAGAGCCGGCGTCGGCTGGCGACTGCGGGCACAAGGGCTTGAGGGCGGCGGTGCCGCGTCGGCCGCGAGCCCCCCGACGCCCCGATGCCCCGATGCCCCAATGCCCGAATGCCCCAATCATCCCCCCGCGCCCGAAGGGCCGCGGTCCCCCCGCCGCGCGAGCGGCGGTCCTGACCTCCCCCCGCCGCGCGAGCGGCGGTCCTGATCTCCCCCCGCCGCGCGAGCGGCGGTCCTGATCTCCCCCCGCCGCGCGAGCGGCGGTCCTGACCTCCCCCCGCCGCGTGAGCGGCGGTCCTGACCTCCCCCCGCCGCGCAAGCGGCGGTCTTTCTACTGCACTTTGCTTCTGAAGTAGTCCACGGTCTTGGCGAGGCCTTCTTCGAGGGACACCTTCGGCTCCCAGCCGAGGAGCGTGCGGGCGCGGGTGATGTCGGGCTGGCGGACCTTCGGGTCGTCCTCGGGTAGCGGCTTGTAGACGATGCGGCTCTTGGAGCCGGTCATCTCGATGATGCGGCGCGCGATCTGCTCGATCGTCAGCTCCTGCGGGTTGCCGATGTTGACCGGGTCGTTGACGGGCGCTTCCATCAGCTTGAGGATGCCGGCGACCAGGTCGCTCACATAGCAGAAGCTGCGCGTCTGGGTGCCGTCTCCGAAGACCGTGACGTCCTCGTTGCGCAGGGCCTGCGACATGAACGCCGGGACGGCCCGGCCGTCGTTGACGCGCATGCGCGGGCCGTAGGTGTTGAAGATGCGCACGATCTTCGTGTTCACCCCGTGAAAGCGCCGGTAGGCGACGGTCATGGCCTCGGCGAAGCGCTTGGCTTCGTCGTAGACGCCGCGCGGCCCGATGGGGTTGACGTTGCCCCAGTAGCTTTCCTTCTGCGGGTGCTCCAGCGGATCGCCGTAGACCTCGGAGGTGGAGGCGATGAGGAACGTGGCCTTCTTGGCCTTGGCCAGGCCCAGCGCCTTGTGCGTGCCGAGCGCGCCCACCTTGAGCGTGGGGATCGGCAGTTCCAGGTAGTCGATCGGGCTGGCCGGGCTGGCCCAGTGCAGCACGTAGTCGACCGGGCCTTCCACGTCGATGTAGTGCGTGACGTCGTGGCGGATGAACTGGAAGTCGCGATCGCGCAGGTGCGCGATGTTGGCCAGGTCGCCCGTGAGCAGGTTGTCGATGCCGACCACGGAGGCGCCGCGGTCGAGCAGCGCTTCCGACAGATGGGATCCGATGAAGCCGGCGGCGCCGGTGATGACGACTCTCAACGTGGATACTCCAGATAGGGGGCCACAGATGGCGCAGATGGCGCAGAGGCCACAGATGACGCAGATGGCGCAGATGACGCAGACAGGGATGGGGCGCGCACGCGATGCCTAGGTCGCCAGACGGTCGTGCGGGATGATGGCTCGCACCAGCGTGAGCCACATGATCTTGAGGTCCAGGGACACCGACCAGTTCTCGATGTAGTAGAGGTCGTACTCGATGCGCTTCTCGAGCGACGTGTTGCCGCGCCAGCCGTTCACCTGCGCCCAGCCCGTGATGCCCGCCTTCACCTTGTGCCGCAGCATGTACTGCGGGATGCGGTGCTTGAACTGCTCGACGAAGAACGGCCGTTCGGGGCGCGGGCCGACGATGGACATCTCACCCTTGAGGACGTTCCAGAACTGCGGCCACTCGTCGAGATCGTGGCGGCGCAGGAACGAGCCGATCGGGGTGGCGCGCGGATCCTCCTCGTCGGCCCAGATCGGACCGGTGCGATCCTCGGCGTTCAGGGGCATGGTGCGGAACTTGTAGACGGCGAACTGCTTGCCGTCCAGCCCCATGCGCTCCTGGCGATAGAAAACGGGCCCGCGGGAGCCGCGCTTGATCAGCCAGGCGAACACCACGCCCGGCACCAGCATGATGCCGAGCGCGAAGGCCGAGATGGCGATGTCGAGCGCCCGCTTGACGAAGGCGTTGAGGCCCTGCAGCGGCACGTCGTTGAGGTTGATGACGGGCACGCCGTCGAGGTCTTCGAGGCGCGCGCGCAGGGCGATGAACTGCAGCAGGTCGGGCACGACCTTGACGTCCACGCCTTCGCGGCTGGTGGATTCCACCAGGTCGAGCAGCTTCATGTGCTCCTCGAGCGGGAGCGCAACGTACAGTGATCGATCCGTTCGTGGGTGACGACCTCGGCGGCCTCCGTCAGCGAGCCGAGGAGCGGCAGCGCGCGGTAGCCCAGGTGGTCGCCGCCGGCCCGGTCGTCCACGAACCCCACGATCTGGAAGCCCAGCTCCGGGTGCTGCAGGATCTTGTCCGCCACCATGCGCCCCAGGTCCCCGGCGCCGGCGATGAGCACGCGGCGCAGCCCGACGCCCGCCAGCCACCGGCGCTCCAGCGCCTCGCGGATGAACTTGCGGGAGAGGTAGCCGAAGGCGATGTTCAGCAGCAGGAACAGGCCCCAGACCAGCTGCGAGACCTCGTAGACGCCCCGGTCCTTGAGCTCGTCCGGGACGTAATACGCCTGGAAGTACAGGGTGCCCACGACGCCGAGCACCACGGCGAAGATGCTGCCGACGAGGACGTTGAAGAAGTCGTCGATGCGCGAGCGGCCGCGGCGCAGGCGGTAGAGGCCCTGCAGGTGGAAGCCGAGCGGGACGATCGCCGCCACGAACGGCAGCACGTTGAGGTACTGCTCGAGCGGCGGATAGCCGCGGGTGATCGGAATCAGGCCCGAGTCGAACCGGATGGCATAGGCCAGCAGGAACGCCAGCATGCCGAGGACTGCGTCGGTGGCGATGTGGAACGCGACGAGCAGCCGGTTGTGGCGCTTCACCATGGGCGGTCGGGGGAGGCGGCCATCAACTCGTCGGCCGCCCGCGCGAGGCCCTGCTTGAAGTGGGCGCGCGAGAAGCCTTCGGCGTGCGCGCGGATCGCCGCCGGATCCCAGTTCCGATGCGCGGCCTCCCGAAGGCCGTCCGCCAGCGCGTCCACGGAGGTGTCCGGCACGAGGACGCCGGTGACACCCGGCACGACCGTGTCGAGCGCGCCGCCCTTGCCGAGCGCGACGACGGGGCGGCCGCAGGCCTGGGCCTCGACGGGCACGATGCCGAAGTCCTCTTCGCCCGGCAGGATGGTCGCCACCGAGGTCCGGTACAGCTCGCGAATCTCCTCGTCGGACTTGCGGCCCGCGAGCGTCACCGTCGGCGTGGCGTACGCGTCGAGCGCCGCGCGCTCCGGGCCATCGCCGACGACGGTCAGGGGCACGCCGGCCCGCGTGGCAGCGGCCATGGCGAGGTCGACCCGTTTGTAGGGTACCAGTGCGGACACGACGAGGAACCGGGGGCTGACGGGCGCCGGGTCGGGCGTATAGAAGTCGGTATCGACCGGCGGATACACGATGGTCGACTGCCGATTATAGTAGACCGCTATTCTCCGCGCAACATATTGAGAAATAGCCAGATAGCGGTCCACGCGGTGTGCCGTCGCCCGGTCCCAGCGCGCCAGCCAGGCCAGCACCGGCCGCAGCAGCGCGCTTCTGCGCGCCCCGACACGCGCCGGCCCGAAGTAGGCGTCGAACTGGTCCCACGCGTAGCGCATCGGGGTGAGGCAGTAGCACAGGTGCCGTGCACGTCCTGGCACGACGACGGACTTGGCGGCGCAGTGGCTGGTGCTGACCACCAGGTCGTAGCCGTCCAGGTCGAACTGTTCGATGGCGAAAGGGAAGAGCGGCAGGTACTCGCGATAGCGTCTCGCGGCGGCCGGCAGCCACTGGACCGGCGAGGTGGTGATGGCGTGGCGCGCGATGGTGGGCGACACGGTACCCGGCACGTGAACCAGCGTGAAGATGTCGGCGGCGGGGAAGACCTCGCACATGGCGTCGAGCACCTTCTCGCCGCCCCGCATGCCGGTCAGCCAGTCGTGGATGAGCGCTACGCGCATCGCCGTCCATGATACGGCCGGGCCCGGCGGAGCCGCCGGCTCACCGGCGCTCGAGCACGCGCTGGTAGACGGCGTGAATCCGCGCCACCGATTCGGACCAGGAGAACTGCCGCGCGCGCGCCAGGCCCCGGGCCACCAGGTCGGCGCGGAGCGCCTCGTCGGAGAGGATCCGGCGGAGCCCGCTGGCGATGCCGTCCACGTCGTAGGGGTCCACCAGCAGCGCCGCGTCCCCGGCCACTTCCGGCAGCGACGAGACGTTGGAGGTCACCACCGGCGTGCCGCACGCCATCGCCTCGAGCGGCGGTAGCCCGAAGCCCTCGTAGAGCGAGGGGAACACGAAGGCGTTGGCGAGACGGTAGAACGACGCCAGCGTTTCCTGCGGCTGGAAGCCCAGGAACCGCACGTGCTTGTCGAGCTTGTGGCGGTGCACCATCTGCCGCAGCGTCGGGTACTTCGACACCTCGTCCCCCACGACCACCAGCTTCAGGCCATCCGGGCCGTCGGCGCGGGCGCGGCCGAACGCGTCGATGAGCCGCTCCAGGTTCTTGTGCGGCTTGATGTTGCCGACGTAGAGCACGAACGGGTGATCGAGCTGGTAGCGCTGGCGGACGCGATCGGTCGTGGACTCGTCCGGCGCGACGAGGAACCGCTCGTCGATGGCGTTGTAGATGACCTCGACGCGCTCCGGGGGGATGGCGAAATAGCGGAGGATGTCCCGTTTGGAGGCCTCGGACACCGTCAGCACCCGTTCTGCCTGACGCGTGGCCGTCCACATGGACCCGCGCGCGTAGACGTAGCCGACGCGGTTGGGCAGGTACTGCGGGAACATCAGGTGGATGCAGTCGTGGATCGTGACCACGGAGCGGCAGCGGATGGCCGGCGGCAGCACGTAGTGCGGCTCGTGGACCAGGTCCACGCGCTCGCGGGCAAGCCGCCACGGGATCCGCACCTGCTCGGCGAGCGAGTAGGGCTCGGCGTCCTCGGCGACGAAGCGGAAGCGGGGGGCCATGGCCTGTGCCGCGGCCAGGTCGCGCGCGCGGCAGAGCACCACGTACTCGGTCTGCTCGTCACGCCGGTGCAGCTCGACGAGGATGTTCCGGATGTAGGTGCCGATGCCGAAGTCACGCAGCTTGCGTGCGTCGATGGCCACGCGGCGGCGTCGTTCAGGCATGCACGCTCCGTCCCGTCAGGCGCAGGTACCACCGCAGCGGCCCGACCCACCGCGGCAGGTGCTTCTCGTAGTAGGCCAGCTGACTCTGTCGGCGCATCCGCTCGGTGAGGGGATTGCGGCCCGCAGACCGCCCCCGCAGGTGCAGCACCTCGGCCTCGGGGACGAAGATCACCTGCCGCCCGCGCGCCCGCATCGACGCGCACAGATCCACGTCCTCCGTATACAGGAAGAAACGCTCGTCGAGACCGCCGACGGCGTCGAGGTCGGCGCGGCGTGCCAGCAGGCAGGCGCCGCTGACCCAGGCGCGCGGGCCGGCCTCGCGCGTCCGCCGGTTCACGTAGCGGACCGCGCTGCCGAGCCCCCGCCCGTAGAGGGCCAGCAGCAGCTTTTGGCGCAGCTCGCCCCAGGGACTGATGGGCGGGCCGAACGAGAGCTCGGGCAGGTGCCGGTCGTCCACCAGCCGTGGCCCGGCGATGGCGGCGTCCGGATGCGCGGCGAGTGCGGACGCCAGCGTCTGGATGGCGCCGTCCGGAACCACGGTGTCGGGGTTGAGCAACAGGACGAGATCACTGGTCGTCGCCGCGATCCCCAGGTTGTTGGCGCGGGCAAACCCGACGTTGGCGCCCGCGTCCACCACGTGCACGTCCGCCCAGCGCTCCCGCACGAACGCGGCCGTCCCGTCCGTGGACGCGTTGTCCACGACCACGATACGGGTGTCGTGCGGGGACCTCCGCCCGATCAGGGAGTCGAGGCAGTTCCCGATCTCCGTCCGGGAGTTATAGGTCACGATCACGATCGCGATGGACGCGGGGCTAGCGGGCACCGGCGGCTTCCTCGATCGCGGCGAGCGTGGCCGCCGCGGTTCGCGACCAATCGTAGCGCGACAGCACGTCCGGGGCCTTTGCGAGCAGGGCCTCCCGCTCGACAGGGCGGGTGAGCAGCGCCAGCACGCGGGTCGCCAGGTCCTCGCGCGTCCGCGGCCCGAGCGCGACGCGCTCCACGGCCTCGCCGTAGATCTCACGGGCGACGGGCGTGTCCAGGACGATGGGCGCGACGCCGGCGGCCAGGGCTTCGAGGGGCGTCAGACCGAAGCCCTCGTACTCAGACAGGAAGGCGAAGACGGTCGCGCGGGCGTACAGATCGTGCAGCGTCGCCTCGTCCACGTACGAGCGCAGGCGCACCCTCCGCCGCACGTCCTCGGGAGCATCGTCGAGCGCCGCGTCCACGCGGCCGCCGGCGCGCAGGCGGTTCTCGCCCACGATCTCCAGGCGGGCATCGGCGACCCGGGGCGCCACGCCGCGCACGAAGGCGTCGATGAGCAGGTCCACGTGCCGCCGCTCGAAGATGGAGCCCACGTACGCACCATGGGCTCGCGCGTGCCGACCGGGGGAGTGGCGGGTCCGCGCACGCCTTGCGGAATCACGCGGACGCGCGCGTCCGCGGCGCCCAGCCGGTCCACGATCTCGCGGCGGGAGAACTCGGAAATGGTCAGGATGCGCGCCGCCCGGCGCGCCGTCCACCGGGTGATCGTGCGGCGGCGCGTGCCCTCGCGCGCCGCGAACCACTCCGGGCGCGCCACGAAGGACACGTCGTGGATGGTGACGGCGATCGGGCAGGGGGCGGTCAATGGAGCGGTGTAGCCGGGAGCGAACAGCACGTCCGGCCGGTCGCGCGCCAGCGCCCGCGCGAGCGTCCACTGTTCCCACCGCGTGCCCGGGTGGCCGGGGAGCACGCGGATGGCGGACGAGAACGCGTCGGGGACATCGGGGCGCTCGGCGGCGTACAGCGTCCATTGGTGGCGGCGCGCGTCGCTGGACGTGGCCCACGAACCCAGGAGCTCTTCGAGATAGCGGCCGACCCCGGTCCGCTTGCCGCACAGCTCGCGTGCATCGACCGCCACCCTCACGCGGCGTGCTCCGCAGCGGCCGCGTAGGCCTGACGCACGCGTACGGCGCACGCCTCCCAGCTGAAGCCGGCGGCGCGTGCCAGCCCGCGGGCGCTCGCGTCGCGGGCGGCCTCCGGATCGAGCAGCCGGGCCATTTCATCGGCAAACCCGTCGGCGTCGTCCGGCGCCACGGGCGAGGCGGCGGCCCCCGCCACCTCCGGCAGGGCCCCGCCGCTCGAGACGACGACGGGCACCCCCGACGCCATGGCCTCGAGGACGGGCAGGCCGAAGCCCTCGTCTATCGATGGCTGGACGAGCATCACGGCGCCGGCCAGCAGGTCGCGCCGCGCCTCGTCCGGAACGTAGCCGGCGATGCGCACGTGCCCGACAAGCGGCGGGTGCCCGGCGCGTTCGACCCAGCCCTGTGCCTCGGGACTCACGCCGCCGGCCAGCACCAGCGGAGGGGCATCGGGCACGCGTGCGCGCAGGCGGGCGTAGGCGTCGAGCAGCACGCCCACGTTCTTGCGGGCGTCGAGCGTGCCGAGGAAGAGGATGTGTCCTGGAGTGGTGGCCACGCGCCGGGCGCGGACGAGGCCCGCCCACGCAGGGGCGCCGGGCGGGCAGAAATGGATGCGGTCCGCGGGCACCCCCAGCGTTCGCCGCACATCGTCGGCGGTGTAGTGCGACGAGACGACGATCGCCGGCGCCCGGCGGGCGTGCTCGGCCACCAGGCGAGGGAAGTCGCGCCGGATCTCGGCCCGCATGCGCTCGGGATGACGCAGGAAGTGGAGGTCGTGGATGGTGAGCACGACCGGCGCACGGGCGGGGATGGACACCGGGGTGGCGGCGTGCACGACGTCGGTGGGGCCGGCGAGCCATTCGACCGGCGGCCACGCCAGGCGGTTCCACGCCCAGGTGAGGGCGCGCACCGGGACGCGGTGGTCGCTGACGCGGACGCCGGGGAGAAGGGCGGCGAGCTCGGCCGTCGGCCGGTCGCGCCACGAGGTCGTGAACAGCGTCAGCCGATCCAGGGCCGCCGACGGGGCGGTCGCGAGGGCGCGCACCAGCTCGTGCACGTACTCGCCGACACCGGTCCGCTCCCGCAGCGCCGGGCGGTAGTCGACGAGGATTCGCACGGGGCGTGAGAGTACCACAGGAGACAGCAAGTCCTTGTGTGTCAGTATGTTGACACGGTTCAGCCGCCGGTGATAGGCTCGGCGTTTTATGATCGCCCCTCCGGGGGCCAACGAAGGGCGCACTCGTATGAAGATCGCGGTGGTGGGGACGGGCTACGTCGGGCTGGTGCTCGGCGCGTGCCTGGCGGAATCGGGCAACGACGTCGTCTGCGTCGACAAGGACGAGGCCAAGGTCCGCATGCTCCGGCGGGGGCGGATCCCGATCTACGAGCCCGGCCTGGAAGAGATCGTCAAGCGCAACAAGACGGAAGGCCGGCTCCTCTTCACGACCGAGCTGCCCAAGGCGGTCAAGGCCTCGCAGATTGTCTTCATCGCGGTCGGCACGCCCCAGGGCGAGGACGGCTCGGCCGACCTGCAGCACGTCCTCGGGGTCGCGCGCGACGTGGCCCGCGCCATGGACGGCTACCGCGTCATCGTCAACAAGAGCACGGTGCCGGTCGGCACGGCGGAGCGCGTCCGCGAGATCGTGCGGCGGGAGACGACCCACCCCTTCAGCGTGGTGAGCAACCCGGAGTTCCTGAAGCAGGGCGCGGCGGTCGAGGACTTCATGAAGCCCGACCGCGTCGTCATCGGCGCCGAGGATCCGCGGGGGGCCGACCTGATGGTCACCCTGCACAAGCCGTTCACGCGCACCGGGGCGCCCATCATGGTCATGGACTGCGCCAGCGCCGAGCTGTCGAAGTACGCGTCCAACGCCCTGCTCGCCACCAAGATCTCCTTCATGAACGAAGTCGCCAACGTGTGCGACGCCTTCGGCGCCGACGTCGATCACGTCCGCCAGGCCGTGGGCGCAGACAAGCGCATCGGGCCGTCGTTCCTGTTCCCCGGTGTCGGGTACGGCGGCAGCTGCTTCCCGAAGGACGTCAAGGCGATGGTGCGCTTCGCCTCGGACAAGAAGTACGACTTCAAGATCCTGAAGGCGGTCGAGGCGGTCAACGAGTCGCAGAAGCGGCTGCTGGTCAAGAAGATCGAGCAGCACTTCAAGGGCGCCATCAAGGGGAAGACGATTGCCATCTGGGGGCTCGCCTTCAAGCCCAAGACCGACGACATGCGCGAGGCCCCGGCCGTTCCCATCATCACGAGCCTGCTGGAGAAGGGCGCCAAGGTGCAGGCCTACGACCCGGAGGCGGTAAAGGTCGCCAAGGGGATCTTCGGGACCAAGATCACCTATGCCAGGAAGGGCTACGACGCCCTCAAGGGCGCCGACGCGCTGGCGGTGGTGACCGAATGGCACGAGTTCCGGGAGCCGGACTTCGCCCGCATGCGGAAGCTCCTGCGCGAACCGGTGATCTTCGACGGCCGCAACATCTTCGAGAAGGACCAGATGAAGGCGCAGGGGTTCACCTACTATTCGATCGGGAGGTAGCGTGGCGCGCGTACTGGTCTCCGGCGGGGCGGGCTACATCGGCAGCCATGCGGTGCGGGCCCTGGCCGACGCCGGCCACGCCGTGGCAGTGCTGGACAACCTCTCGGCCGGCCATGCGGCCGCCGTGCCGTCCGGCGTGCCCCTGGTCCGGGCCGACATGCACGACACGTCGGCGGTGGAAGCCGCGCTTCGTGAGCACGGCGTGGACGCCGTCATGCACTTTGCCGCCTGGCTGGACGTCGGCGCCTCGGTGAGCGACCCGCTGGGCTACTACGCCAACAACGTCACGGGGACGCTCTCGGTGCTGGAGGCCATGCGGCGTGCCGGGGTCTCCCGATTCATCTTCTCGTCCACCTGCGCGACCTACGGAGAGCCGACGCGCGTGCCGATGGACGAGACGCTGGACCAGCGTCCCATCAACGCCTACGGCGAGACCAAGCTCGCGGTGGAGCGGGCGCTGCCGCACGTGGAGCGGGCGTACGGCATCCGCTGGATGGCGCTGCGCTACTTCAATGCGGCCGGCGCGCATCCCGATGGCAGCATCGGCGAGGATCACTCGCCCGAGATTCACCTCATCCCGCGCGCCATCCAGGCGGCCAGCGGCGGTCCCGGGCTGAAGGTGTTCGGCGAGGACTACCCGACGCCGGACGGCACCTGCCTGCGCGACTACATCCACGTCTGCGACCTGGCTGACGCCCACGTGCGGGCGCTCGCCGCGCTGGAGTCGGGCGCGGCCTCCGACGCGTACAACGTCGGCACCGGCACCCCACATTCCGTGCGCGAGGTCATCGACACGGTCGGCCGCGTCGTGGGCCTTCCGGTGCAGTGGGAGCCCGGACCGCGACGCCCCGGCGACCCGGCCGCGCTCTACGCCTCGAGCCGGAAGCTGCAGGACGCGCTGGGCTGGCGGCCGCAGTACGCGGACCTCGAGACGATCGTGCGGCACGCCTGGCAGTGGCACGCCTCGCACCCCCGGGGCTACGAGGAGACGTCTCCCGGTCAGGCCTGATGGACGCGTTCCTGCGGCTGCTCCGCTATGCCCGTCCTCACCGCGGGCTCATTGCCGGCGCGGTGACGGCCATGGTGGTGTACGGGGCGGCGTCGGCCGCCATCGCGTGGCTGATCAAGCCCATCGTCGACGACGTGCTGCCGTCGCAGGACCGGCTGGGGTTCGTGACCTCGGCCCTCCTGGTGGCCTACCTCTTCAAGGGGGTCGGCGCCTATTTCTCCAGCTACCTGATGGACGACATTGGCCAGCGTGTCGTCCTTCGCCTGCGCGGCCAGCTCTTCAGCCACCTCCTGGACCAGTCGGCGGCGTTCTTCGCCGGGCGCAGCACCGGCCAGTTGCTGTCGCGCATCAACAACGACGTCGGGCAGGTGCAGCGGGCGGTTGCCGAGACGGTGGGCGACCTGGCGCGCGAGTCGCTCGCCCTGGTCGGATACGCCGGCCTGCTCTTCTACTACGACGCCAAGCTGGCGCTGGTGTGCATGACGGCCGCCCCGCTGGTGGTCTATCCGCTGGTGCGCCTCGGCAAGCGCGTCCGGCAGGTCACGCACTGGAGCCAGGAGGCCCAGGAGCACATGTCACACGTGGCGGGCGAGGCCTTTGCCGGCCACCGCATCGTGAAGGCGTTCGGCGCCGAGGCGCGGGAGACGGCCAAGTTCGAGACCGCCGCGCGCTCGCTGTACCGGTCGAACATGAAGGTGACGCGCGTGCTGTCCGTGCTGCCGCCGCTCATGGAACTGCTGGGCGGCGTGGCGATTGCGGGCGCGCTCTGGTATGGCACGCGGGAGATTGCGGGCGGCCGTCTGACGGCAGGGGAGTTCACGCTGTTCGTCGCGGCGCTCCTCCTGATGTACGGGCCCATCAAGAAGCTGAGCCGCGTCAACGCCAACCTCCAGCAGGCGGTGGCGGCCTCCGAGCGCATCTTCGACCTGCTCGACACGCACACCGAGGTACGCGAACGGCCCGACGCGCCGACGCTGCCGCCGTTCACGCAGGCGATCGAGTTCGCGGACGTGTCCTTCGCCTATGAAGGCGGGCAGGGACGCCACGCGCTCCACGGCGTCCGCCTGCACGTGCGTGCGGGGCAGATGGTGGCCATCGTCGGCCGGAGCGGCGCGGGCAAGTCGACGCTGGTCAACATGCTGCCGCGCTTCTACGACGTGACCGACGGGCGCATCCTCATCGATGGACGCGACATCCGCGAGGTGTCGCTTGCGTCATTGCGCGCGCAGATCGGCATCGTGACCCAGGACACCGTGCTGTTCGACGACTCGATCGGGGCCAACATCGCCTTTGGCGTGCCAACGGCAGGTCAGGCGGCCATCGAGGCGGCCGCCCGCGCCGCGCACGCCCACGAGTTCATCGTCACGCTGCCGGACGGCTACGACACGCGCATCGGCGAACGCGGCCAGCGGCTGTCGGGCGGGCAGCGGCAGCGCACCGGCCATCGCGCGCGCTCCTCAAGAACTCGCCCATCCTCATCCTCGACGAGGCGACCTCGGCCCTCGATTCCGAGTCCGAACGGCTGGTGCAGGACGCGCTGGCGACGCTGCTGCTGAACCGCACGTCGTTCGTGATCGACGCACCGGCTGTCCACGGTCCGGCGTGCCGATGCCATCATCGTCCTCGAGCACGGGCGGATTGTCGAAACAGGGCGCCACGACGAGCTGGTGACGCGCCCGGGCGGGACATGCGCGCGACTCCATCAACTCGAGCTGGTCGACGACCGCCCCGAGGTCGCGCGCGTCGGCGGCCACCGTGCGACGCCACGCATGCCACAATGAGCCGGAGACCCCCTGCATGATCAAGAGCATGACCGGATTCGCCTCGCTGAGCCGCGACGACGAGCACGCGGCCGTCGGCGTGACGATCCGATCCGTGAACCACCGGTTCCTCGACCTGCAGGTGCGCCTGCCCTCGGCGCTGTCCGATCTCGAGCCGCGCGTGCGCGACAGCGTCGAGGGCCGGCTCGCCCGCGGGCGCGTCGAGGTGAGCGTGTCGGTGCAGATGCGCCAGCAGCCGGCGCCGGACGTTCAGCTCAACGTCCCGTTCGTCGCCGCGCTCTCCGCGGCGATCGCGGGGGCGCGGGCGGACGGCACGGTGGAGGGCGGGCTCACGGCCGGCGACCTGCTGCGCCTGCCGCAGGCCTGACCATCCGCGAGCGTCTCGCCGACGGCGGGGCCACGCCGGATGGGCTGGCCGCCGCCGTGATCGGCGCGGTGGACGACTGCGCTGGAGCAGCTGGAGACCATGCGCAGCCGCGAGGGCGAGCACCTGCGGGCGGACCTGTCGGGACGCCGCGCGGCGCTCGGCGGGTTGCTCGACAACGTCGTGGCGGCGGCGGAGTCGGGGCGCGCGCCGACCTGGAGACCCGGCTCCTGGAGCGTGCACGGGACCTGGCCTCGATGCTCCCGATCGACCAGGCGGCGCTCTCGCAGGATCGTGCGGGTCGCGCAGCGGTCGGACATCGCCGAGGAGGTCACGCGGTTTCGCGGCCACCTCGAGCACTGGGAGGCGCTGACCGGCGGGCCCGAGCCCTGCGGACGCAAGCTCGACTTCCTGCTCGAGGAGATGAACCGCGAGGTGAACACGATCGAGGTCGAAGGCCGACGGGCTCCAGACCTCGGAGCTCATCATCCAGGCCAAGGCCGAGCTCGAGCGGATGCGGGGAACAGGTCCAGAATGTCGAGTAGGACCCGGGGCCTGCTCTTCATCGTGTCCGCCCCGTCGGGCGCCGGCAAGACCACGCTGGTCGAGCACCTCGTCAGATCCTCCCGAACCTTCGCATGTCGCGCTCGCACGTCGCGCCCCGCCCGAGCGGGCGAGCGCGACGGCGTCGACTATAATTTCGTCGATCGCGCCGAGTTCCACCGCATGGTGGCGGCCAACGCGTTCCTCGAGTGGGCCGACGTCTTCGGCAACTGCTACGGGACCGCGGCCGCCGATACCGAGCGGATGCTCGCCAGTGGGCAGGACGTGGTGCTCGTCATCGACGTCGAGGGGGCGCGCCAGGTGAAGTCGCACGGCGTGGACCACACGTCGATCTTCATCCTGCCGCCGTCCTTCGACGTCCTCGAGCGGCGCCTGCGGGGGCGCAGCAAGGACACCGAGGACCAGATGCAGCGGCGCCTGGCCACCGCCCGGGCCGAGGTGTCGAGCTACCGGCAGTGCGACTACGTCGTCGTCAACGACCAGCTGGAGCCCACGGTCGTCCGGCTCCAGGAGGATCATCGCGGCCGAGCGATCGGCGCATGCACCGCATGCAGGCGATCGCCGAGGAAATCATCAAGAGTTTTCGTCCCTGACCCCGGATAGCAGCCCATGTCCCTCATCGCGCTCGGCGTGACCGGCGGTATCGGCGCCTACAAGGCCGTGGAGATCGCGCGCGGCCTGCAGAAGCAGGGCCACGAGGTCACGGCCGTGATGACACGGTCGGCGCGGCGCTTCGTGGCGCCGCTCACCTTCGAAGCCATCACGAGACGGCCCGTCATCTCCGACCAGTGGCAGCCCGGCGCCAACGCCGACATCGAGCACATCTCGCTGGCCTCTGGCATCGCGCTGCTGCTCGTTGCGCCGGCCACGGCCAACACGCTGGCGCGCTTCGCCAACGGCATGGCCGACGATTTCCTGTCGTCGCTCTACCTCGCGACGACGGCGCCGGTCGTGGTCGCTCCGGCGATGAACACGAACATGTTCGCGCACCCGGCCGTCGAGGAGAACCTGCGGCGCTTGCGGGCTCGCGGGGTGCACATCGTGGAGCCGGGCGCCGGCTTCCTGGCCTGCGGCTGGATCGGCAAGGGACGACTCGCCGAGCCCGACGACGTGGTGGCCTTCGTCCAGCAGGTGCTGCAGCCGCGGTCCACCGGACTGGCGGGACGCCGCGTGCTCGTGACGGCGGGGCCCACCTACGAGGACATCGATCCCGTCCGCTACATCGGCAATCGCGCCAGCGGCTGCATGGGCGTGGCACTGGCGGCCGAGGCCGGTGCGCGTGGGGCCGTCGTGACACTCGTGACCGGGCCGACGGGCCTGGACCTGCCGCCCGGCGTGGACGTCGTGCGGGTGCGGAGCGCGGGCGAGATGCACGCGGCGGTGATGGAGCGTGCGTCGGACCAGGACGCCGTGATCATGGCCGCGGCCGTGGCCGACTACACGCTCGATCCGGCCGCGCGGAAGATTGCCAAGTCGGACGGACCGCTCGTCCTGACGCTCTCGCGGACGCGCGACATCCTCGCCGACGTCGGCGCCCTGCCGTCGAGGGCCGCGGGCCGGCCGGTCCTCGTGGGCTTCGCGGCGGAGACCCACGACGTCGTGGCGCACGCGCGCGAGAAGCTGGCCCGCAAGCGGGCGGACCTCATCGTGGCCAACGACGTCTCGCGGGCCGATGCCGGCTTCGAGGTGGACACCAACGCGGTCACGCTCGTCACCGCCGATGGCGCCGACGACGTGCCCCTCAATCGAAGGCGGCTGTCGCCGCCCGCATCCTGGACCGCGTGGAAGCGCTGGTCCTCGCCCTCACCGAGCCGGCGGCTTCGTCGTAGACATGTCCAGCGAGATTCGAGACCACCTGAAGTATTTCGCCGACATGGGCGTGGACGGCGTCAACCGCGACGCCGGCTGGCGCCGCCGGGCGGCGGGGCCTGCGGATGCCGCGCCGCCTGGCGACGGGGACGTCGTGCGCGCGGATGTCGCTCCGCGGCCGCGCCGCTGCCGCCCGACGAGGCGCTGGCGGCGCTCAGGGCCGACATCGGTCCCGACTGCCGGCGCTGCAAGCTGTGCGACATGTTGGGCCGCCGGCAGGTAGTGTTCGGCGTGGGCCACCCGCGGGCGCGGCTGATGTTCGTCGGCGAGGCGCCCGGGGAAGACGAGGACAAGCAGGGCGAACCGTTCGTCGGCCGCGCCGGGCAGCTGCTCACGAAGATCATCGAGGCCATCAGCCTGACGCGCGAGCAGGTGTACATCGCCAACGTGATCAAGTGCCGGCCGCCGGGCAACCGGAACCCCGAGCCCGACGAGGTCGCGACGTGCGAGCCGTTCCTCTTCACCCAGATCGAGACCATCCGCCCGCGCGTGATCGTGGCGCTGGGCAAGTTCGCCGCGCAGTCGCTCCTGCGGAGCTCTGAACCGATCACGCGGATGCGCGGCCGCGAGTTCGACTACCGCGGTGCCACGCTGATTCCGACCTTCCATCCCGCGTACCTGCTTCGCAATCCGTCGGCGAAGCGGGAGGTCTGGGAGGACATGAAGAAGGTGCGCGGCCTGCTCATCGCCGACGGCAAGGCGCAAGCCTAGCCGGGGCGAACCCCGTTCTGCCGCACGAGCGCCCCGTGGCGTCAACTCTCATTTCGGTGGCCGTCCCCGTGCCGGCGCTCGGCCTGCTCACCTACGCGGTCCCAGCGCCCCTGGATGCGCCGCTCGCCGGCGCACGGGTGGTGGTGCCGCTCGAGGCCTCGTCGCCTGACGGGCATCGTGCTGGGGCCCGCCGACGCGCCCGACCACGGCGTCCAGGTGCGCGATGTGCTCGAGGTCACTGGACCCCGGACCCTTCCTGCCCCCTGACGTCGTGGCCCTGAGCACGTGGGTCGCGGATACTACCTCGCGGGGCCCGGCGCCGCGCTGTCGGTGGCACTGCCACCGCACGGCCTCACCGGACGGGTGGACGCCTTCAAGACCGTTCGCGTGGCCACCCTCACCGCCCAGGGCTCGAGGTCCACGCGCGCCTCGATGGCCCGGAGGCGTCTGGCGAGGAGGCCACTCCGCTGCCACGGCTGGGAGCGCGCCAGCGCAGGCCCTGTCGCTGCTGGCCGGACGGCCGGACGGCACGCCCACCCCCGAGCTCGCCGCGGCCGGCGCGTCGGCGGCAACCCTCACGCGCCTCAAGGCGATGGGCCTGGTCTCGTGGCGGACCGAGCGCGTGGAGCGCGACCCGTTCGTGGACGATCGCCACGCGTCCAGCACGACGACACCCGAGGCCTTGCGCCCGCTCACCGGCGAACAGCAGGCCGCCCTCGACCTGCTGTTGCCCACGGCCGAGGCGAGGCGTTCCGCACCGCGCTGCTGCACGGCGTCACGGGGAGCGGCAAGACCGAGATCTACCTGCGGCTCGCGGAACGGGTCCGTGCCAGCGGGCGCGGCGTGCTGGTGCTGGTGCCCGAGATCGCGCTGACGCCACAAGTCGCCGCGCTCTTTCGGGCGCGCTTCGGCCGTCATGTCGCCATCCAGCACAGCGGCCTGTCCGACGGCGAGCGGCACGACCAGTGGCATCGCATCCGTCGCGGCGAGGTGGATGTGGTCGTCGGCACGCGGTCTGCCGTCTTCGCGCCACTGGCACGACCGGGCCTCATCGTCGTTGACGAGGAGCACGACACCTCCTACAAGCAGGAGGACACGCCGCGCTACCACGGGCGTGACGTCGCCGTGATGCGCGGCAAGCTGGCCGGCGCGCTGGTGGTGCTCGGGTCGGCCACGCCGTCGCTGGAGTCGTTCGCCAACGCGCGCGCGGGCCGCTACGCGCTGGCGACGCTCGAGCGTCGCGTGCTCGATCGCGCTCTGGCCGACGTGCGCATCGTGAACATGCGGGAGGAGATGGCCGAGGATCGAGGTCGTGCTCAGCCGCCCGCTCGTGGCGGCGCTGGCCGCGCGGCTCGCGGCGGGGAGCGGGCGGTGATCCTGCTGAACCGCCGCGGCTATGCGACGGCGATGTTCTGCCGGCAGTGCGGGCACACGCTCGAGTGCCCCAACTGCAGTGTCTCGCTGACGGTGCATGCGCGCGGCCGGACCTCCGCCTCCGATCCGCAGGCGCGGCGCGCACGGCGCCCCCTGCCACTACTGTAACTACGTCCGGCCGGTGCCGGCCGCCTGCCCGCAGTGTGCGGCGCCGTATCTCGAGCACGCGGGCTTCGGCACCGAGCGGGTCGAAGCCGACCTGTTGCGGCACCTGCCCGGTGCCCGTGTCGCGCGCGTGGACCGCGATACCGTCCGGCGGCGGGGCAGCCTGGTCAGCGTCCTCAGCCGGTTCGGCCGGCGCGAGCTCGACGTGCTGATCGGCACGCAGATGATTGCCAAAGGCCACGACTTTGCGCACGTGACGCTGGTCGGCGTCGTCTCGGCCGACGTCGGCCTGGGCCTCGCCGATTTCCGCGCGGCCGAGCGCACGTTCCAGCTGCTGACACAGGTGGCCGGGCGGGCGGGCCGCGGCGAGCGGCAGGAAAGCCATCGTCCAGACGCTCTTTCCGACGCACTACAGCATCCGGCTCGCCTGCGCCAGGGACTACGGCGCGTTCTTCGACAAGGAGTCCGCCTACCGGCTCGCCATGCAGTACCCCGCCGCACATCGCCATGGTCAATGTCGTCGTCCGCGGCCGGACCTTCAGCGACGACGCCATGGATGGCGCGACGGCGGTCGTGGCGGGGCTGCGCGACGGCGGGACCCCGGGGTTCGTCATCCTGGGTCCGGCGCCGGCGCCGCTCACGCGGCTACGCGGCGAGCACCGGGTGCAGTTCTTCCTCAAGGGCACCAGCCGCGCGGCCATGCGCGCGTCGCTCCGCCGGGCGCTCGAGGCCCTGCCCGCCGTGGCCCGCCGGGCATCGGTGGACGTGGATCCGGTGACGATGTTGTAAGGTGTGGGCCGCATGCTGAGCCGAATCGACGGAAGCATCCGCCTCGCCACCTACCGCCATTTCGTCCAGTCGGGCGTCGCGCCCAGCGTCGCCGACATCGCACGCGTGACCGGGGAGTCGGCGTCCGAAGTGCGGGCGTCGTGGAGCCGCCTGGCGGACGCGCACGTGCTCGTCCTCGACGAGTCCGAGGCGCTGCGCATGGCGATGCCGCTCTCGGCGGTCTCCACGGGCATGCGGGTCCGGTGCGGCGGACGCGCCTACTTCGCCAACTGCGCGTGGGATGCCCTGGGGGTACCGGCCATGCTCGGCACCGACGCCGCCATCGAGGCCGACGACCCCCTCGGCGGGACGCCGCTCAGAGTCCGTGTCGAAGACGGCATCCTCGACCGTGACGATCTGCTGGTGCATTTCGCCGTCCGGGCCGCCGAGTGGTGGACGGACATCGGCTTCACGTGACGCACGATCCTGTTCTTCCGGTCGGAAGACGACGTACGGACCTGGTGCGAAGCCGAAGGCCGGCCCTTGACGGGCCTCATGACGCTCCAGACCGCATGGAAGCTGGCCGTGGCCTGTGCCTGACCGCTTGAGCCCTGCACTGGGAACGCGCCGGGGCCGCCGACGTGCGCGCGCTCTTCGCGAGCACGGGACTCACCGGTCCTGCCTGGGAGCTGCCGGCGTGACCTCCCCCTTGGTTGCGTCCATCGTCCACGGGCCCGAGGACGGCGCCTCGCCCCTGGTGTTCGATTCGCCGCACAGCGGGATGGTGTGGCCGCCGGACTTCGAGACCTGCGCGTCGCGTGCGTCGATCCTCAGCACGTGGGATGCGTGGGTGGACGACCTGTGGTCGGGAGCCCGGTCCATCGGCGCTCCGCTGGTGGCCGCCCACTTTCCACGCGCCTACATCGACGCGAACCGCGCCCGTACCGACCTGGACGAAGCGATCGTCGAACACGGCTGGCCCGAACCCCTCGAACCGACAGCCTACTGCCAGCGAGGCATGGGCCTCATCCGGCGCCTGGCGCTGCCCGACGAGCCCATGTACACCACGCGGCTCACGCATGCGGCCGTGAAGCATCGCATCACGGCGTACTATCAGCCGTACCGTGACGCCGTCGCCTCGCTCCTGGACCGGGCCGCCGAGCGACACGGCGTGGCGTGCCTCGTGGACTGCCACTCGATGAAGTCGCGCGGGAATCGCATGAACGTGGACAGCGGCGCCGCCCGTCCGGACGTCGTGGTCAGCGATCGCGAGGGCACCACGGCCGATCCGGCCCTGACCGCGTGGCTGGCCGCGTTCCTCTCGGAGCGCGGCTACCTCGTCCAGGTGAACGATCCCTACAAGGGAGGCGATCTGGTGCGCACCTTCGGCCATCCGGACCGGCGCCGGCACGCCGTGCAGGTGGAGATCAATCGCGCCTGCTACATGGACGAGACCGCCGTCGTCAGGAACGAGGGGTTCGAGCGGGTCCGCGCGGACCTGACGGCGCTCGTCGTCGCCCTCGACCACCACGTGCGCGACACCATGCGCGTGAGCCCGGCGTGACGACGGCGGCTGCTCCGTCGTGGTTCCAGCGCACGCTCGACCGCATCGAGCGCGCGGGAAACGCCCTGCCGCATCCGGCATCCCTCTTCCTGATCCTCTGCACGCTCGTCGTCGTCCTGTCGTGGGTCGTGCGCGCGGCCGGCGTGGAGGTGACGCACCCGGTGACCGGCGAGATGGTGCGCCCCGTCAACCTGCTGTCGGTCGAGGGATTGCGGCGCATCATCCTCGGCCTGCTGCCCAACTTCATCAACTTCGCGCCGCTCGGGTCGGTGCTCGTGTGCCTGCTCGGACTCTCGGTCGCCGAGGCCAGTGGTCTCCTGCACGCGGTGGTGCGTGTGGTGGTCGGCGCGACGCCCCGGCACATCCTGACGGTCGTCGTGGTCTTCTGCGGCGCCATGTCGCACACGATCGGCGACGTCGGCTACGTGCTGCTCCTGCCGCTCAGCGCGACGCTGTTCCTCGCGGTCGGGCGCCATCCGCTGGCCGGCCTGGCGGCGGCCTTCTCCGGCGTGTCGGGCGGGGTTGCGGCCCACCTCCTCATCTCACCGACCGACGTCATCCTCGCCGACCTCACCCAGCGGGCGGCCCAGGGCATCCAGGCCGGCTACCAGGTCACGCCGCTCGCCAACTACTTCTTCCTCGGCACCTCGGTGTTCCTGGTGACGGCGGCGGGATCCTTCGTCACGGAGTACTTCGTCGAGCCGCGCCTCGGCCGCTACGACGGGGAGGCCCGGGCCGAGGCGCTCGAGCCGCTGGGCGCGGCGGAGCGGCGCGGGCTGGCGTGGGGGCTCGGCGCCGTCGCCGCCCTGGCCGCCATCGTCGCGGCGGGCGTCCTGCCGGAGAACGGCTTCCTGCTCGATCCCGAGCAGCCGGACTTCATCCACTCCTACTTCGTTCGCGGGCTGGTCTTCTTCATCTTCGTCTTCGGACTCGTGCCGGGCATTGCCTACGGGAGGGCGGCCGGCACGATCGTGCGCGACACGGACGTCTACAACGGGATGCAGAAGACCATCGAGCTGCTGGCGGGCTACATCGTGGTGGTCTTCTTCATCGCGCAGTTCGTGAACCTGTTCAACTGGACCAACCTCGGCGTGATTCTCGCGGTCAACGGCGCAGCGGTGCTGCGGACGCTGGACCTCGGCGCGATTCCGCTGCTGATCGGCCTGGTGCTGCTGACGATGAGCATCGACCTGCTGATTGGCTCGTCCTCTGCCAAGTGGGCGGTGCTGGCGCCGATCTTCGTGCCGATGTTCATGCTGCTCGGCTACACGCCGGAGCTGACCCAGGCGGCGTATCGGGTGGGCGACAGCGTGACGAACATCATCACGCCGCTCATGTCCAACTTCCCGCTGGTGCTGATGTTCGCGCAACGCTACGAGCCGCGAGCGGGCATCGGGACCATGACGGCCACGATGCTGCCGTGCTCGATGTGCTTCTTCCTCGGGTGGACCCTGCTGCTGGTGATCTGGGTCACGGCGGGCTGGCCGGTGGGCCCGGGCGCGCCCCTCTACCTGCACGCGCCCTGATCCGGCGCGGCGGGACGTCAGGGGCCGGTGACGAAGGGCTCGATCGGCGCCGGCGTGAAGCACACGATCAGCATGACGAGCGCGAAGACCGCCAGCCACAGCCGGCCGGTGCCCACCGGCGTGTGATCGTCCAGCGTCGGGGGATGGCGCGGGCCGACCAGCACGAGCATCAGCAGCATCATCACCATCCATGCGATCCAGCTGGTTGACTGGTAGGTGAGGCCCAGGGCCACGATCACCATGGCGAGCGTGACCCAGAGCGACGCACGTCCCAGCACGGCGTAGCTGATGTGGCCGCCATCGAGCTGCGCGACGGGGAAGAGATTGAGCGCCGTCGCCAGCAACCCGAACCAGGCCGCGAACGCCATGGGGTGCATGTTGATCGAATAGCCGTCGGGCACCGGCCCGAAGACCACCCACGAGGCAAACCGGAAGAGCAGCGGCTCGCCCAGCGAGATCAGATCGCTCTGGTCCGCGGGCAGCCGGACCATCTCCGACAGCGCCAGGCCGATGAAGAGCGCCGGCACCGCGACGACGAACCCCGCGATGGGGCCCGCGATGCCGATGTCGAAGAGCGCCTGCTTGGACGGGATGCGCGACCGGATGCGGATGAACGCACCCAGCGTCCCGGTGAGCGGCAGCGGAGCGGGCAGGAAGAAAGGCCGCGTGGCGTCCACGTGATACCGCAGGCAGTACACGTAGTGGCCCATCTCGTGGCACCCGAGGATCGCGAGAATCGTCAGGCTGTACCAGAGGCCGTTGAGATAGAAGAACGGGTCGGTCAGCAGCGACTCGACGTCGACGCCGCTCGGCGGCTCGAACCCGTGCTGGAAGCTCAGGTAGTGACAGCCGCCCACCAGGGTGGTCGAGACGAGCGTCGCCGCCAGCAGCGCCCAGTGCCGCCAGACCCGGTCCGGGGGCGCCGGGGGCGGTGCCGGATCGACAGGGATGTCGTAGTACCTGTAGTCGGGAGTGGGGGGCCAGGGACCGCGTTCGAAACCGGGTCCCGATTCGGTCGACACGAGGGTTACCCGATGTTCTGCAGTTCCTTGCCGGGCTTGAAGCGGATCGTGCGGCCCGGAGGGATGCGCACTTCCTTGCCCGTCCGGGGGTTGCGGCCGATTCCGCGCTTGCGGGGCTTCACCTGAAAGACGCCAAAGCCACGCAGCTCAATACGTTCGCCGCGTTGCATCGAATGCCGCATGGCTTCGAACACCGCATCCACGGCCAACTCGGCCTTGACTTTGGTAATCTCGGCGACTCTCGACACTTCGTTGACGATGTCGACCTTGATCATTCCCAGGCGTGCTCCTCGATCCGTGTAAGTATCTTAATCCGTGGCACTTACGCGTGTCAAACCGCAAGTCCTTCTGTACCTGTAAGATCGGGGGACGCCGTGGCTCAACCATCCGCGCCAACCGTTGTCTTCGTCGGCCGGCCGAATGTTGGTAAGTCTACTCTTTTCAACAGGTTGACCGGAACCAGACGATCCATTGTCGCGCCCATCGCCGGCACGACGCGCGACGTCATCACGCATCCCGCGGTCTGGGAGGAGCGTCCCGTGACCCTCACCGACACGGGCGGGATGTTCGGCGCCAGCCAGGATCCGCTGCACGCCCTCGTCGTGGACAGGGGCAAGCGGGCCCTGGCCGACGCCGATGTCGTGGTCATGGTGGCCGACGGGCGGGAGGGCCTGGTGCCCGGCGACCAGGAAGTGGCCGAGGCCATCCGCGCCAGCGGCAAGCGTGTCGTGCTCGCCATCAACAAGATGGACGACAAGCGCGCGCAGGGCGGCGCCCTGGAGCTGTATCGGCTCGGGTTCGACCCGGTCGTGGAGGTGAGCGCCGAGCACGGGATGGGCGTCGGCGATCTGACTGATGCCATCCTCGCCGTCCTGCCCGAGGTATCGCGCGCGACGCGAGAGCACGAGCCCCGCGAGACCTCGGTGGCCATCGTCGGACGGCCCAACGCCGGCAAGTCGTCGCTCGTCAACCTCCTGCTCCGCGAGGAGCGCATGATCGTCTCCGACGTGCCGGGGACGACGCGGGACGCGGTGGACGCGACCTTGCTCTGGCACCGCAAGCAGTTCCGCATCGTCGACACAGCCGGCATCCGGCGGCCGGGTCGCGTGGCGCGGTCGGGCCAGGTCGAGACGCTGAGCGTCATGCTGGCGCGCCGGGCCATCGAGCGCGCCGACGTGGTGGTGCTGGTGCTGGACGCGACCGAGGGGCCGACGGATCAGGACGGGGCCATTGCGGGCGCCGCGGTGGATGCCGGTCGCGGCATCATCATCGCCGCCAACAAGTGGGACCTGATGAAGGTGCACGGGCAGGACGGCTCCAAGGTGTTCGACGAGCAGGTGCGCTATCACCTGAAGTTCCTCGACTTCGCGCCCATCCTCCACATCTCCGCGAAGACGGGCGAGCGCGCGCCGAAGCTGCTGGAGACGATTCAGAAGGTGGCCGACGCGCGATCCATCCGCGTGCCCACGGGCGAGCTCAACCGCTTCATCGAGGGCATCACGACCGCGCATCCGCCCGTCAGCCCGGGCACGCGCAACGTCCGGGTGCTGTACGCGGCGCAGACGGGCGTGTCGCCGCCCTCGTTCGTGCTCTTCACCAACGTGGCCACGAAGCTGCACTTCTCGTACATGCGGTTCCTCGAGAACCGGCTGCGCGACGAGTACGGGTTTCACGGCACGCCGATCCGCATTGCGGTCCGGCGCCGGGCCGAACACCGCGGGCGCGGCCGGCGCCCGGCGGGCAAGGGTCAGCCGGACCAGAGCCGGGCGGAGTAGGGGCCGCGTGCTCCATGTCTGAGGACGCTGGATGTCGCAGCGGGAGGCACGCCCCCTCGGTTTGGCGAACAAGGTATACTGTCGGGCGGGTTACGTCGTCATGCCAGCACCCAAGCGGGAGGTTATGAAGGCCGCCGAGGTGTGCGAAGTCGCCAACGTGCAGCCGTATGTGCTGCGGTCCTGGGAGGCAGAGTTTCCGCAGCTCGGGCAGGCATCCTCGGGAAGCGGGGTGCGCGTCTACCGGCGATCGGACATCGAGCTGGTGCTGCGCATCAAGGCGCTGGTGTTCGGCGAGGGGTTGACCCTGGCCGGTGCGCGGCGGCGGCTCGAGGAAGACGAGATCCAGGAGGCCGAGGATACCGAATCGGCCGACATGGACGACCTGCTCGGCGCCGAGGCGCGCGATCGCGTCCGGTTCGTCCGTGATGGGCTGAAGGGCATCCTCCAGATGCTCGACGCCAACGGCCCGACGCTGGTGCTCGCCGCACCGGTGGCCCGGGGCGAGAAGTCGAACGGCAAGCGCCGGCGCCAGGTGCGCTAGGCGGCTCCCCTCCGCGTCAGGCGCGGCGGGTGGCGAACGGGGCGGCGGCGAGTCGCCCACTGGTTTCGGGATGTAGCGCAGCCTGGCTAGCGCGCCTGCTTGGGGTGCAGGAGGTCCCGGGTTCGAATCCCGGCATCCCGACCACTTTCCCCTCACCGCGCACCGCTCCGGTGCGCGCTCACGCCGTCCGTCCCGGACCGGCGGACTCACTTAGAACGGCAGTTCGAGACGCCAGCCGTATGCGGTGCTCAGCATCGCGTAGCGTTCCAGCAGCTCCGGCAGCTGCTGCCACCAGCCGACGGCCAGCGCCGCCGCGATCAGGCCGACGATGAGCCAGCGCCCGCGGGTGATGGCCGGGCCCGGGACGCTGCGGACCGCCAGGACGGCGGCGAACGGGATCAGCGGCAGGTGATACCGCGTCTCGCTGAAGCTGATGCCGTGCATCAGCGTGACCGTGGCCAGGATCATCAGGATGTGCACGCCCGTCATCGTCGAGAGCAGGCCCGGGCGCAGCAGGCCGATGAGCGCCGCGACGGCCAGCGGCGGCAGGCAGAAGAGGAGGGCCAGCCCCCACGCCCGTACCGTGCCGGTGGCGTGGGCGCCGAGATACCCGTGGGAGTAGGCCCACGCGTGCTCGCGGCCCTCGAGTCCCCAGAGGGAGGTCATCTTGCGAACGGCGAGCCAGAGCCAGCGGCCCGGGTGCGAGCGGATCCACTCCCAGCTGGCCTCGAGTGCGCGGCGGTTCTGCTCGGCCTCGTTCATCGGGCCGGCAAGGTAGGTGGCGCGGACCCAGTTGCCATCGGCGATGTCGAGGCGTTCCCGGGCGCGCGGGTTCGCGCCGAGGAGCACGTTGTAGGCCGAGGCCGAATCGAGCATGGGCCCGCCGGAGATTCGCGACGTCTGCCACAGCCACGGCGCCAGCACGGCCAGGCACGCCACCCCGATGACGGCCGCACGCATCACCGCGTGGCGCCAGCGGCCATCGCGCCACGCTTGCACGGCCAGCCCTGCCCCCATGACCGGCAGCAGCCCGACGCCCAGTGCGCGGGTGAGCGCCGACAGCCCGGTGAGGACGCCGGCGGTGGCCGCGGCCGAGATCGACGATCGGCTGGCCGCGATGAGCGCGAGGACCGTGAACAGACCGTACAGGCCTTCCGGCATGATGTAGGCCGTCGAGACGACACCGGCCGGATAGAGCGCCACGATGGCGCCTGCCGCCATGGCCGCTCGGCGCCCGACGACCTCGCGCGCGAGGATCGTGGTGGCGACGGCGGTGGCCGCACCCAGGATCAGGTTGCCCACCCGCGCGGCGAGCATGTCGGCGATTGGCAGGGCGTAGAAGAGGGCCAGCCAGGCGGGGTAGCCGGGTCCGCGGAAGGAGTCGGGCAGGGCCTCGCCGGAGAGGAGTGTCTGGGCCCGCAGGTGATAGTCCACCATGTCCGAGAACGGCGCGTTCTCGGGTGTTGATACGATGACGAGCAGACGCGGCACGACGGCCAGCGCGGCAATGGCGGCGAGGTCAACGCGAAAGCGGCGCGACACCCGGGCGCGCGCCCTGGCAGGCCGCGCGGCGGCTTCGACGTCGACGCGTGGGGGCGTAATCGTCAACGATCCGAGGTCTGGCATGGTGTGATCGGCGTCGGTCCGCTGGAATCGGCGGCGGCGTCGGTCAACGTATGGTCGTGCTAGATTATGTCAATTCCGGGCCGCGGGAGCGCACTGGCGCGTCCCATCCCAGCCTGGTTGCCGGCGCGCCGGCCGCGCGTGCCGGCCGTTCGAGGAGTGCATGAACAAGAACGGTATCGTCGCCGTCGTGGTCGTGATCACGGCGGTCGTCCTGGTGGGCCTGTGGGTGATGCGGAGCGGGCAGAACCGTCCCGGAGGCCGGCAGTTCGACTGCGTGGCGCCGCCCGATGCGCCCATCAACCTCACCTATACGAAGAACGGCAGCGACGTCACCGGATCCTGGACGCCGCCGGCGGGCGAGGACGAGCCCACGACGTATGTCGTGGAGGTGGGCAGCCGGTCGGGGTTGAACGACCAGGGCACCTTCATCGTGCCCGCCACCGAGACCAGTTTCACCGGCACCACGCCGGCCGGCACCTATTACGGGCGCGTGTACGCCCGCAACGCGTGCGGCAGCAGCCCGGCGTCGAACGAGATCACCTACACCATCCCCTAGGTTCGCGCGCACGGTCGCCCGGCGCAGCCGGCGCGCCGGGCCCGCGGACTGCGGCCGGCCGCTCCCGGTCGGGTCGCGCGCTCGCCCTCTCTCACACGTCATGTCACGGTTGATACGCGGCTGCAGCCTGCTCGTCGTGATCGCGGCGATCGCCGCGGGCGTGCTCGGTGCGCCCGCCGCGTTCATCGACGTGTACGCGCGGTCCCTCTACCCGTCGATGCAGGGCTACGTCACGCCGCTGTCGAATCGCACCTCGGTGCCGCTGTTCGACGTGGCGTGGATGGCCCTCATCGTGGTGGCGATCGTGGCAGAGATCGCGGCGCTCCGCCGGTCGCGGCGGCGCCGCACGGCGAGGCCGGTTCTCGCCGCGACGTGGTTGATCGTCACCCTCGGCGCACTGTGCTACCTGTGGTTTCTCACGGCCTGGGGCTGGAACTATCGCCGACCCGGTGTCGAGGCCGGGTTATCGGCGTTCGACCGATCACGCGTCACGCCCGCCGCCGTCCGCGATCTGGCGGAGCGCGCGGTCCACCAGACCAACACGCTGCACGACACCGCGCACGCACGCGGCTTCCCGGCGCCCGACGCCATCCCGATTCCGCTTGCCGACGCCCTGCACACCGTGGAGCGGTCGCTCGGCCGGACGCGTCCGACCGCCCCGTCCCGCCCGAAGCGGCCGTTGACGGCGCCGTACATGCGCGCCGTCGGCGTCAGCGGCATGCTGGCGCCCTTCTTCCTGGAGACCTACGTGAGCCCTGACCTCACCGGACCGGAGCGTCCGTACGTGCTGGCACACGAGTGGGCGCACCTGTCGGGCTACGCGCCGGAGGAGGACGCCAGCTTCGTCGGCATCCTGGCGGCGCTCCGGGCGGACGTCTCCTCGCGCTACAGCGCATGGCTCTTCCTGGTGACCGAGGCGGCCATGCGCCTGGATCCTGACGCGCGCCGGCAGGTGCTCGCGCCGCTGGAGGCGGGTCCGCGCCAGGACCTCGAGGAGATTGCGCGGCGGGCGGCCCTGCGCGTGCCGTGGCTCGATCGGGCCAGCTGGGTCGCCTACGATCGGGCCATCAAGTCGCAGGGGGCCCGGCGCGGCGTGGCCGGCTACGGGCGCGTCATCGAGCTGCTGATCGGCAGCGGGGCGCTGCCGGAGGGATCCCCGTCGTGAGCTCGCGCGTCGTCGTCATCGATCCGCAGCAGCCGGACCCCGGGATCATCGCGGAGGCGGCCGACATCCTGCGCCGAGGCGGGCTGGTCGCGTTCCCCACCGAAACGGTCTATGGCCTGGGCGCGAACGCCCTCGACGTGCGCGCGGTGGACCGCATCTTCGAGGCCAAGGGCCGGCCGGTGACCGATCCCCTGATCGTGCACCTCGCGCACGTGGGGCAACTCTCGCAGGTGGCCGCGGATGTGCCGCCGACCGCCCGCCGGCTCGCGCTGGCCTTCTGGGGCGGTCCCCTCACCCTCATCCTGCGCAAGCAGCCGGACATCCGGGCGCGGTGACCGCCGGGCTCCCGACCGTGGCCGTGCGGGTGCCGTCGCATCGCGTGGCGCGCGCGCTGGTGGAGACGGCCGGCGTCCCGGTGGCGGCCCCCAGCGCCAACCGCTTCTCGAGGCCAAGCCCCACGCGCGCCGCGCACGTCGTGGCCGAGCTCGAAGGGTACGTGGACCTCATCCTGGACGGCGGCCCGACGCCGGTCGGCGTCGAGTCCACGATCGTGGACTGCAGCGTGATGCCGCCGGTGCTGCTGCGGCCGGGTGGCGTCACGCGCGAACAACTGGCCGAGCTGGTGCC
This sequence comes from Vicinamibacterales bacterium, assembly GCA_041394685.1. GTDB lineage: Bacteria > Acidobacteriota > Vicinamibacteria > Vicinamibacterales > UBA2999 > VFZN01. The sequence continues at coordinate 28,320 of JAWKHU010000039.1, read as the reverse complement.
CGACCTCGCGCTGGGGGAACGCTTCGCGAGCGCGGCCGAGGCGCAGATCGCGCCAGGACAACTCAGCCGACACTATGCGCCGCGCGCGCCCCTGACCCTGTTCGAAGGGGACGACGACGCGGTGCGGGCCCGCCGGCGGTGGAGGCGAGGCGGCTGGCCGCGTCGGGCCAGCACGTCGCGATCCTGGCGCCGGGCGAGACGTCCTGGCGCTGGCGCCGGAGCTGGCGCCGCTCGCGGCCACGGGCCGCGTGCACCTGCAGGCTTACGGCACCCGCGCGAATCCGGAAGCCGCGGCGGCGGAGCTCTTCCACGCCCTCCGCCGCGTCGACGACGAGCGGCCGGACGTGATTCTGGCGTCAGGCGTCGGCGTGGCCGGCCTGGGCGCGGCGATTCGCGACCGTCTCCTCCGCGCGGCCGAGGGCCGGCGGGTCGTTCTGCATTCTGAATTCTGAATTCTGAATTCAGTAGCGTCGCCGACGCGCTTCTGCTCAGCGCTTCAGTTCGCCGCGGCGCAGCTGGCGGTACATCTCCAGCGAGGAGCGGATGATCTGCACGGCCTCCTCGGTGCCGAGGAAGTTCTCGACGACGACCTGCTTGTTCTCGAGGATCTTGTAGTCCTCGAAGAATCGCTTGATCTCACGGAGGAGGTAAGCGGGCAGGGCCTTGTGATCCGTATAGTCGGTGACGGCGGGGTCCTTGGTGCTGACGGCGATGATCTTGTCGTCGATGCCCTTTTCATCTCGCATCCGCATGACACCTATCGCGCGGGCTTCTACGATGGTGAGCGGCGAGACCGACTCCTGTCCGAGGACGAGCGCGTCGAGCGGATCCCAGTCGTCGCAGTATGTCCGGGGGATGAAGCCGTAGTTGGCGGGGTAGTGCACGGCGCTGTGAAGGACGCGGTCCAGGCGGAGGAGGCCCGTCTCCTTGTCGAGCTCGTACTTGTTCTTGCTTCCCATGGGAACTTCGATGACCACGGGGAAGGCGGACTCGATCACGTGGTCGTCAACGTAGACGTCATGCCAGGCATGCATGCCTTGATCATAGATGAGCGGAATCTGTTAATATCAGCCCGATTTGGGGGGACCCATGCCTGAAGGCCCGATCACCGGTGTGCCCGGACGGGAGTCCGGATTCTCGCGACGCAATTTCATCAAGGGCGTGATTGCCGCGGGGGCGACCGTCTCAGCGTCGGCGTACCTGTTCCGCGCCAACATCGCCGGACAGGACAGTGCGACTCCTGGCGCCGCGGAGCGCCTCATCACGCTGAACGTCAACGGTCAGGAGCGCCGGGTCGACGTGCTGAAGCACGAGACGCTGGCCATGACGCTGCGCTACAAGCTCGGGCTGACAGGCACCAAGCTCGGATGCGACCGAGCCGAGTGCGGAGCGTGCACGGTGCTGGTGGACGACGTGCCGCACTACTCGTGTTCGGTGCTCACGCACACGGTGCGCGGCAAGAAGATCGTCAGCATCGAGGGCCTGGCGGACGCCAGCGGGACGCTGCACCCGGTGCAGCAGGCCGTGGTGGACGGGCAGGGCTTCCAGTGCGCGTTCTGCATGCCGGGCTTCGTGATGGCCACGGTCGGCTACCTGAAGACCAACCCGAGCCCGACCCGCGCCGAGCTGGCGCATGGCATCTCGGGCAACCTGTGCCGCTGCGCCGACTACAACAAGATCCTCGACTGCATGATGCACGCAGCCGATCAGATGCGGGGGGCCTGAGATGGCGGACTACAAGCTCATCGGCAAGGACTACACCACCCCCGACATCGTCGCCAAGGTCACGGGCAAGGCCCGCTACGCCGAGGACTATCGTGCCGAGGGCATGCTGTTCTGCAAGCTGCTGCTCAGCCCGCGTCCGCACGCGCGCGTCACGCGCATCGACGCGAGCGCCGCGCTGGCGATGCCGGGCGTGCACGCGATCCTGACGGCCGAGGACATGCCGCCGCCGCCCGCGCCGCCGGGCCGTCCGCCCGCTCCGGCGCCTGCCGCCGGTGCTGCCGCGGGCGCCGCCGCCGCGCCGGCCGCGCCGCCGCCGCCGCCGAAGCCGAGCGTCGCCCCCGAGGTGGCCCTCACCAGCGAGCCGGTGTACGAGGGCGAGCCCATCCTGGCTGTCGCCGCCGACACCGAGGAACTGGCCGCCGCGGCCATCGAGCGCATCGTCGTTGACTACGAGCCGCTGCCGTTCGTGATTGACCCGCTGGAGTCGCTGCGTCCCGGCGGCCCGAACGGCCGCACCGAAGGCAACGTCTTCGTCGGCCAGAACCTCGAGGAGCTCAAGTGGACGGCCGCCGACATGGCGATGGTGGACGACGGCAAGTTCCCGTCGGGCGCCGAGGCCCGCGAGACGCTCGTCTACGGTGACGTCGAGCAGGGCTTCCAGGAAGCGGACCTGATCATCGAGCGGGATCACAACCAGCAGACCACCGGGCACCAGCCGCTCGAGACGCGGTCGGCGATGGCCTACTGGCAGAACGGGAAGCTGTACCTCCACGGCTCCACCCAGAGCGTCGCGCGCACCGTGGCGGGCGTTGCCAACTGGGTGGGCATCACGCCGGACGAGGTCGTGCTCATCAGCGAGCATACCGGCGGCGGCTTCGGCAGCAAGATTCCGGGCGCCCACAGCATGGCGATTCCGGCCCTGCTGTCCAAGAAGCTCAACGGCCGTCCCGTGATGATGCGCATCTCCCGCGAGGAGGAGACCTACATCGGCCGCACCCGTCCCGGCTACCAGGGCTGGATCAAGATGGGCTTCAAGAAGGACGGCCGCGTCACCGCCATCGACGTGTTCGTCGTCGAGGCCGCCGGGCCGTACCGCCGGCAGGGTGACCACGCCACTTCGGCCAACAACGCGTCGCTGATACCAGGTGCCGAACATGCGGTTCCGGGGCATCTCGGTGGCGACCAACACGCCGCCGGGCACGTCCCAGCGCGCACCGGGCGGCCTGCAGGCCTCGGTGATGTTCGAGCCGATGATCGACGAGGCGGCCTCCAAGCTGAACCTCGATCGCGTAGCCATCCGCAAGCTCAACGGCCCGGAGGGCCAGGCGCAGTTCGGCCTCGTCCCCGTGGACGCGCCGGCCGGACGGCCGCGCAACAAGCTCACCAGCTGCTTCGTGAAGGAAGCCCTCGACAAGGGCGCCGCCCTCTTCAACTGGGAGGAGCGCAAGCAGCGCAGCGGCCAGCGCCGCGGCAACAAGGTCACCGGCGTCGCGGTCGCGACCGGGTCCTACACCGCCGGATCCATCGGCGTTGACGGCCTCTGCGTCCTCAAGCCCGATGGCAAGCTCTACATCCACCAGGGCATCGGCAACCTCGGCACGCACTCGGTGATCGACACCGCCCGCGTCATCGCGGAGCAGGTGGACATGCCGTGGGACAAGTGCGAGGTCATCTGGGGCGATACGAGCAAGGGCGTGGCCTGGAGCTCGGTGCAGGCCGGCAGCCAGACCACCTACGCGCACACCCGCGCCAACTACGCGGCCGGGCAGGCCCTCAAGCGCACGCTGCAGGAGCTGGCGGCGCAGGACCTGGGCGGTTCGCCCGACGACTACGACGTCGGCAACGAGCGCGTGTTCCGGAAGGGCAACCCCGGGCGCGCCATCACGTTCGCCAAGGCGGCGGAGCGGGCGGTTCAGCTCGGTGGCAAGTTCGACGGCCACGAGCTCCCGAAGGAAATCAACGCCATGACCCGCGCCTCGGCGACCTCGCTCGCCGGCCTGGGCCTCATGGGCGTCGCGCGCGACAACCTGCCACGCGACGGCAGCACCTACTCGTTCCAGGCCGCGTTCATCGAGGTGGAAGTGGATGTCGAGACCGGCGTCTACCGCATCGTGGACTACCTGGCGGTTGCGGACGTGGGGACCGTGATGAACCCCCGCAGCCTCGGCGCCCAGATTCATGGGGGCGCCGTCCAGGGCTTCGGCCACGTGCGCAGCCAGAAGCTGGCCTACGACCCGCACTACGGCGCGGCGCTGGCCAACCGGCTGCACCACAACAAGCCGCCGACGATCCTGGACATCCAGTACGAGACCCCCATGCGCTGGGCGGCCGTCGAACTGCCGGATCCGACCAACCCGATTGGCGCGAAGGGTATCGGCGAGCCGGCCATCGGCGCTGGTGCCGGCGCCCTGATTTGTGCCCTGGCCGACGCCGTCGGTCACGACAAGCTGCGTCGCACGCCCGTCCACCCCGAACAGATCATGATGTCGGTGGCGGCGGGCGGCCCGGCGTATGAAACGCTGACGGCGTTCATCTAGGGAGGATTCAGATGCCTGCTGCAATCCGCGATGTGATGCCGGCGTTCGAGCTGTTCCAGCCCACGAGTGTGGCGGACACACTCGGGCTGCTGGACCGCTACGGCGCCGACGCCTGGGTGATGGCCGGAGGGCTGGATACCTTCGACTGGCTGAAGGACCGTATCCGCAAGCCGCGCTACGTGGTCGACCTGAGCAGCGTGGCCGAGCTCAAGGGGATCAAGGAAGCCAACGGCGGCCTCGAGATTGGCGCGACGACCACGCTCACCGAGGTGGCCACCCACCCGATGGTGAAGGAGCGCTTCGGCCTCCTGGCCGAAGCGGCCGGGCTGGTGGCCTCGCCCCAGATCCGCAACCAGGGCACGCTGGGCGGCAACGTCGCCCAGGACGCGCGCTGCTGGTACTTCCGTGCCGGCTGGCCCTGCTACCGGGCGGGCGGCAACATCTGCTACGCCGACACGCCGACGTCCCTCAACCGCGAGCACGCCATCTTCGACGCCGACCGCTGCGTGGCGGTCAACCCGTCGGACACGGCCCCGGCCCTGATTGCGCTCGACGCGCAGATGGTCGTGCACAGCGGCGGGTCCGAGCGCGTGGTCCCGGCGCAGGAGTTCTTCGTCGGCCCCGGCGTCGACATCACCAACCTCACCATCCTCCAGCCCGGCGACCTGCTCACCGCGATCCGCATCCCGGGCACGTGGGCGGGCAAGACGTTCTACTTCGAGAAGGTCCGCGACCGGCAGGTGTGGGACTTCGCCCTCGTCAACATCGCCTCGGCCATCGACGGCGCCGGCACCATTTCCGACGCCCGCATGGTGGTCAACGGCGTGGCCGCGCACCCCTATCGCCTGGAGGCCGTCGAGGCCTTCCTGCGTGGGAAGGCGCGCAACCAGCAGACGGCCGACCAGGCCGCCGAGCTGGCCGTGCGCGGGGCCTCGCCCTTGCGCCACAACGGCTACAAGGTGCCGCTCATGCAGGCGCTGGTGAAGCGCGCGATCCGCGGAGGGGATGAATGGACTTCGTAACCTGGGCGCTCAGCCCGTGGGGCGAGAGCATTCTCGTCCGGATCTCGTGGGACCTGTTCTGGGCAGCCCTCGTCGGCGGGGTCCTCTTCCTGGTCGCCCACGGCGGCTACATGCTCTTCTCGCCGCACCACAAGCGCGAGTCGGGCGAAGTGGAGCGTATGGAGGCCGCGCGTCCGGGCCTGCCATCGCAGATCCAGCGCCACTCCTTCGTGGCCCGGATGTTCCACTGGGTGATGGCGGCCTCGATGCTCGCCCTCGTGTTCACGGCGTTCCTGCCCGTGGTCGGGGTGAAATTCGCGTGGGTCTACTGGCACTGGATGGCGGGCATCCTGCTGACCGGATCCATCATCTTCCACATCATCCACGCCACCTTCTTCATGGACTTCTGGTCCATCTGGGTGGGGCCGCGTGACATTCCCGAGGCCAAGGCCGAGATCATGCGCGATTTCGGCATGGAGGTGGACGGGCCCAAGCCCGGGAAGTATCCCCTGGGCAACCGCCTCTACCACCTCGCGGTGCTGGTGGCCGGCCTCGGCGCCATCGCCTCGGGCCTGCTCATGATGAACCGCGTGCGGACGCCGATCTTCGACCGGAATCCGTACCTGATGAGCGATGCCGCCTACGGTGTCACCTACGTCCTCCACGGCCTCGCCGGCGTGGGCTTCGTCGGGCTCATCATCGCGCACATCTACTTCGCGCTCCGCCCCGAGAAGTTCTGGCTCACCAAGTCGATGATCTTCGGCACGATCTCGCGCCGGCAGTATCTCGAACACCACGATCCAGACCGCTGGGTGGCGTCGAAGTAACGCATGCCCACGGCCGAATCGCTGGACCTGCTCCAGCAACGCGTCGACGCCATCGAAGGTGGATACGAGTTCCTGCTCGCGTATGCGGCGCAGGGACTCGCCACCGACGAGGGCAACGCCAACAGCGAACAGCTGCGCACCTACCTCAAGCGGATGGAGGACGGCATCGCCGGCCTCGAGTCGGCCTTCACGGCCGTCATCAGCGGCCACGAGGCCGCCGCGGGCCTGGAGGACTTCCTCGCCGTCCTCGCGCGCGACGCCGCCACGGCCAACGCCGCCCTGAAGGTCGTCTCCTCCCGCCGCGGCATCAGCTCGCAGCTGGTCGACAACCTCAACGCCTCGATCCACCTCCGCGCGCTGCTGACGGACCTCTTCCTGCTCGACGAAGCGGTGAAGGGGCTTTCGTAAGAATCGCGACCAAGGCACAAGGCATAAGGCAAAAGGGCCGACACGGGACGCTCGCGGTGTCGGCCGCCGCTCTACACGGTGCCTCTGGAATCTTCTGTCTGGCCTTTTGCCTTCTGCCTTTTGCCTTGTGCCTTCTGCTTTCTGCCCTTCGCCTTCCTAGGCCCCAAGCGTCAGCGTCGCCCGGCAGCCGCGGGCGTCGGTGCGGTTCTCGAGCCGCAGGCCGCCGTCGTGGGCTTCGGCAATCTGGCGGCACAGCACCAGGCCGATTCCCGATCCTCCCGCCTTGGTCGTGAAGAACGGGACGAACAGGTTGGCCGTGTTCGCGATGCCGGGGCCGTCGTCTTCCACCCAGATGTCCACGTGGTCGCGGAAGCGGCGCCAGCCGATCGTGACCACGCCGTCCCCCGTTTCGAGCGACGCCTCCGCCGCGTTCCGCAGCAGGTTGATGAAGAGCTGCTCCAGCTGATCGACGTCGGCCAGCACCGTCAGGTCCGGGCCCGGCCGCACCTGCACGGCCACCCGCGTTTCGAGCCCCGCAATCCGCTGCAGGAACGGCTTGAGAACGATGGGGGCGGGGCGGGGCGCGGGGAGGCGGGCGAGCCGCGCGTAGGCGCCGGTGAAGCGGCTGAGCGACTCGGTGCGTGAGGCAATCACCTGCAGGCCCCGCTGGACGTCGTCGCGCCAGTCGGGCGGCGGCGGGTCGCGGCGGAGCAGCGTCTCGAGGCTTCCGGCAATCGACTTGATCGGGCCGAGCGAGTTGCCCAGCTCGTGGCCGATCACGCGGATGAGCCGTTGCCACGCCTGGCGCTCCTGCTCGCGCAGGGGGCGGCTGACGTCGGAGAGGACCAGCAGGTCGTGGGGGAGGCCCCCGAGCCGGAAGGTCGTACGGCGTACTTCCCAGCGGCCCTGCCCGCCGCCGGCGGGCGTGATGTCCACCACGCGCGGCGCCTCACCGAACCAGTCGGTCACCCCGAGCTCGTCGGCGCTGCGGCCCAGCATCTGCTCGACGGTGCGGCCCATCAGGCGTTCGCCGGTGCGGTTCACGATCCGCAACTGCTGCCCGGGGTCGAAGGCGAAGACCGCAACGTCGATCTGCTCCATGACCGTCCGCAGCAGCGCCGTCGCCTCCCCGGCGTCGAGCCACTGCTGGTGCAGCGTCTCGGCCAGCGCGTTCACCTCGGCCAGCGCGGCGCCGAGCGGGTCTTCGGGGTCCGCGGTCCGGCCGCGGATGCTGAAGTCGTCCTCGCGCAGCGCGGCCAGGAGATTGGCGAGCGTCTGCAGCGGAATCGTGATCCGGGCCCGGACCGACGCGGCGAACCCCGCCATCATCACGATGATGAACGTGGTGAGCGTCCACTGGACCTTCGGCGTGTAGTCGCCGACCCACAGCAGCGCCAGCGCCACCACCGCCCCCGGCAGGCTGGCCCCGAGCGTGAGGAGCAGGATGCGCTGGTCGATGGTGAGGCGCTTCACGACTGGTTCCGGGAAGGTCGATGTCTACCGGGATCGGACGTTGACCGGGAGAGGAATTCTATCGGGAATCGGAGATGCGCTCGACGCAGTCCCGCCTCGCGATCAGAGCTTGTACCTCTCCAGCCTCCTGTAGAGCGCGCTCCTCGAGAGGCCCAGGGCGCGGGCGGCCTGGCTGACGTTCCCGTAGCGGGCCATGGCCTTGCGGATGAGGAAGGCCTCGACCTCCTCGAGGCTCATGTCCTCGAGCCGGCCGCTGGCGGCCGGATCGGGGCGCAGGCCGAGGTCCTGCGCGCGGATGGTGCCGCCGGTGGACATGAGGACGGCGCGCTCGATGGCGTGGTCCAGCTCTCGGACATTGCCCGGCCACCGGTGGTCGAGCAGGTGCTGCATGGCGGCCGGGTCGAAGCCGGACAGCGGCTTGCGGTAGCGCTGTGCGTGCTGCTGCAGGAAGTGACGGGCCAGCAGCGGGATGTCCTCCCGGCGGTCGCGCAGCGGCGGCAGCTGGATCTCGATCGTGTTCAGGCGGAAAAGCAGATCCTGCCGGAAGCGGCCCGTGCCGACCTCGGCCTGCAGGTCGGCGTTGGTGGCGGAGATCAGGCGCACGTTCACCTTGCGCGTCTTCGACGAGCCCAGCCGCTCGAACTCGCCCGTCTCGATCACGCGCAGCAGCTTCTGCTGCTGAGTGAGCGGAACGTTGGCGATCTCGTCGAGGAACAGCGTGCTGCCGTCGGCCAGCTCGAATCGCCCGACGCGGTCGGCCTTGGCGTCGGTGAAGGAGCCTTTCAGGTGGCCGAAGAGCTCCGACTCGAACACCCCCTCGGCCATGCCGCCGGCGTTCACGGTCACCATCGGGCGTGCGCGCGCGGCGACACGGCGCAGCGCCTGCGCCACGAGGCTTTTGCCGGTCCCGTTCTCGCCGGTGATCAGCACGTTGGCATCCGACGGCCCGACGCGGGCGACCATCTCCAGCACGGGCCGCATGGCGGCCGAGTCGGCGATGATGGCCGAGCGCCCGTCGGCCTGCAGGGCCTGGTTGGCGGCTTCGAGCTGCCGGCCGCGCCGCAGCGCACGGCCCAGCTCCGTCTGCGTCCGGATGATGGCGAGCAGGCGGTCGTTGTCCCACGGCTTCTGGACGAAGTCCCGTGCCCCGCGGCGCATGGCCTCTACGGCGACGTTCACCGAGCCCCACGCCGTCATCACGACGACGGGGAGCGATTCGTCCGCGGTGTGGACTCGCTGCAGGATGTCCAGGCCCTCCTCGCCGGACGTCGTGTCGCGGGCGTAGTTGAGATCCATCAGGACCACGTCGTAGTCCTTCATCTCGAGCGCGCGCAACAAGTGCTGCGGAGAGGCCGCCGTGTCGATCACGTAGCCTTCCGGCTTGAGCAGCAGGCGAAGGGCCTCGAGCACGTCTGGCTGATCGTCGGCGATCAGCAGGCGGGGGGCCGCCTCACTCGCCATCGACGACCCAGCCGTCCTTCAGGCGGATGATGCGGTTGCCGTCTCCGCGTTCACCTCGGAGTGTGTCACCTGGATGATGGTGGTGCCGCCCTCGTTGAGGCGCTTGAACAGCTCCATGATCTCGCGCCCCTGCTCCGAGTGCAGGTTGCCGGTCGGCTCGTCCGCCAGGATGAGCGAGGGCTTGGCCACGACCGCGCGCGCGATCGCGACGAGCTGCTGCTGTCCGCCCGACAACTGGTTCGGGTAGAGGTCCTTCTTGCCGACGATGCTGAAGCGATCGAGGATGTCGGCCACCATGCCCTGGCGGTCCGCCTTCTTGACGTCGCGGTAGGACAACGGCAGGTCGATGTTCTCGTACACCGTGAGATTGTCGAGCAGGTGATAGCTCTGGAAGACGAAGCCGATGTGCTGCTTCTGCAGGCGCATCCGCTCCTTGTTCGAGAGCTGGTGCACGGGCTCGTCGCCGAGCCAGTACTCGCCCGTCCACGCGCTGTCGTGCATGCCGAGGATGTGCAGCAGCGTGGACTTGCCGGCGCCGGACGGCCCCATGATCGAAATGAACTCCCCCTCGCCGATGTCGCCCGTGACGCGCCGGAGGACGAAGGTCTGGGAGACGCCGTGCCGAAAGGCCTTCTCGATGCTACGGAGTTTGATCATGAGTGTGGGATCCGGGTCGGGGTGCGGTCGGGTTCGGGCCGGCGGGCCCCGGCCTCACTCGGCGCGCAGCGCGCGGACCGGATCCACGCGCATCGCACGCCTGGCAGGAACATAGCATGCCAGGGCCGCGATCGTCAGCAGCAGGGCCGTGATGCTGACGAAGACGGTCGGGTCTGCGGCGCTGGTTTCGAACAGCAGGCTGGCGAGCGCGCGTCCGGCGACCAGAGCCAGCGCCACCCCGATGACGGCGCCGAGCCCGGCGAGCCAGACGCCCTGGCGCATCACCATGGCGCCGACCTGCCAGGGGCTGGCGCCGAGCGCCAGGCGCACGCCCATCTCCGCGGTCCGCTGCGAGACGGCAAAACTCATCAGGCCATAGACGCCGACCGCCGCGAGCAGCAGCGCCAGGGCCGCGAACGCGATGAGCAGGGAGGTCTGGAAGCGCGGCTGGCCCGTTGACTGCTCGATGATGCGTTCGATGGTCAGCGCCTCTCCGACGGGAAGATCGGCGTCCATCTCGCGGACCACGCTCCGGACCGTGGTCGCCACGGTCTCTGGAGCCGCGTCCGTTCGCACCATGACGCCCATGAAGGGCAGCACGAACTGCGTGTAGGGGAGGTACACCGCCGGCTGCGGCGGCGACGCCAGCGACTGGCGCCGGGCATCGGACACGACGCCGACGACGGTGATCCAGTCTCCGACGTTGATCCGCTTGCCGACGATGTCGTCGATGCCCGTGTCCTTCACCAGCCGCTCGTTGACGATGGCCACCGGGGGCGCGTCGGGACCATCGGCGTCGGTGAACGTGCGGCCTCGCACCAGGCGGATGCCGGCGGTCTGGAAGAGCTCGGGGGACACCGCGTTGAGCTCGGCGTGGGGCTCCGCCGAGCGCGTGGCGTAGGTCTGGCCCTCGATCTCGTAGGTGAGCCCGGCCGAACTGCCGCGCAACGGAAGCGGGAAGACCACCGCGGAACGCGACGTCGGAGGCATCGCCTGGAGTCGTTCCAGCACCTGCTGATAGAAGCGGCGCTGGTCCGGTTCGCCGTAGCGTGCCAGTGGCAGCGGAAGCTCGACGGCCACCAGGCTGCTCGTGCTGAATCCCGGGTCCACCGCCTGCAGGCGCGAGAAACTGGCGATCATCAGGCCGGCTGAAACCAGGAGGACCAGGGCGGCCGCGACCTCGCCGACGACGAGCGCGCTCCGGAGCCGCGTCCGCGCCGATGTCCCGGTACGCCCGCCGTCCTTCAGGTCGTCGTTGACCTGCGGGTGCGACGACTGGAGCGCCGGTGCCAGGCCCGCCAGGACGCCGACGAGCGTGGACAACCCGAGCGCGGCACTCGCCACGCGCCAGTCGAGCCGCACGTCGTCCAGGCGGGGCACCGAGTCGGGTGCGAGCGAGACGAGCAGGTCCACGCCCCAGGCCGCCAGCAGCAGGCCGGCCGCACCGCCCACCAGGGCGAGCAGCAGGCTTTCGGTGACCAGTTGGCGGGCGAGACGCCAGCCCGTGGCGCCCAGCGAGGCCCGGACGGCCAGTTCGCGGCGGCGGACGAGGCCGCGCGCCAGCATCAGGCCCGCGATGTTCGCGCACGCGATGAGCAGGACGCAGCCGACGGCGCCGAGCAGGACGAGGAGGCTGGTGCGGACGTCGCGGACGAGGAAGTCGTCGAGCCGTTCCGCGTAGAACGACTCGCCCGCGTTGGTGTCCGGATACTCGCGGCTCAGGCGATCGCCGATAGCCACGAGCTCGGCGTTGGCGTCGGCGAGCGTCTTGCCAGGCGCCAGGCGCGCAAGCGCCCCGAAGTACTGCACCTCACGGTTGGCCAGCGCCCCTTCCATCGGGAGCGGCGACTGCGGCACCTCCTCCGGCGAGAGCGCCCACAGATCCGCCTTGAGCGGATGGCGGAAGTGGCCCGGGACGACGCCGACGATTTCGACCGGCCGGCCGTTCACGCGCAGGTGCGTGCCGACGATGTCCGCCCGGCGGCCGAACTGGCGGTCCCAGAGGCCCTCGCTGATGACGGCCAGCCCGGAGCCCGGCGCGTCCGTCGCCGTGTACACGCGGCCGATCAGCGGCTGCACGCCGAAGACGTCGAAGAAGGGGGCCGTCGTCTGCACGCCGGGCACGCGGACCGGATCGCCGGAGCCGGTGACGTCGGTGATGTCCTCGCGGAAGCCCGTCACCAGCGCCAGGGTGCTCGCGTCGTGCTTCAGGTCGATGAAGTCCGCCGGCGAGAACGCCGCATCGTCACCGTGCGCCGTGCGGCGCCCGATGCGCATCAGCGTCGAGGTGTCGTCGTAGGGGAGCGGCCGCAGCAGGATGCCGTCCACGACGCTGAAGATGGCCGTGGCGCCGCCGATGCCGAGGGCGAGCGTGATGACGGCGACGAGCGTGAAGCCCGGCGTGCGTCGGTACGCGCAACGGCATAGCGGAGGTCAGAAAACATGGGTAAGGGTTCTGAATTCAGAATTCGGAATTCAGAATTCAGAAGGCGCCAGGCACCCGGCGCCTTCTGCGAGGTCAGACTCCCGCGGCGACGTTCTCCTCGACGATACGGCCGTCGAAGAGGTGGACGCTGCGATCGGCGTGCGCCGCGTAGCGCGGGTCGTGCGTGACCATGCAGATGGTCGCGCCGGCGCGGTGCAGCTCGCGCAGCAGGTTCATCACGGCCTCGCCGTTCTTCGAGTCGAGGTTACCGGTCGGCTCGTCGGCGAGGAGGATGGAGGGCTGGCCGGCCACGGCACGGGCGACGGCGACGCGCTGCTGCTGACCGCCGGAGAGCTGTGAGGGCAGGTGCTTGGAGCGATGGGCCATGCCCACGCGCTCGAGCGCGGCGTTGGCGCGCTCGCGGCGCTCGGCCGACTTCATGCCGCGGTAGATGAGGGGCAGCTCGACGTTCTCGAAGACCGTCAGGTCGCCAATCAGGTTGAAGCTCTGGAAGATGAACCCGATCTCGCGGTTCCGCACGCGGGCGCGTTCGGACAGCGAGAGGTTGGCCACCTGGTGACCGTTGAGCAGGTAGGTGCCGTCGGTCGGGGTGTCCAGGAGACCCAGGATGGCCAGCAGCGTCGACTTGCCGCAACCCGACGGGCCCGCGATGGCGATGTACTCGCCCTGCTGGATCTCGAGGTGGATGCCGGCCAGGGCATGCGTCTCGACCTCGTCGGTGTAGAAGATCTTCTTGATCCCATCCAGACGGATGAGCGGCTGCGCTGAAGCGTTCATCGAGGACTCCTTTGGTTCCTGATCCCTGGTTCCGACGCTGACCTGTGCCCCTGCCGTGCGTGGGCCCGCCTACCGCAGGCGCACACGGTCGAACTGATCCCACGCGGACATGTCCGACAGCACGACCTGGTCGCCCTCGGCGAGCCCGCCGACGACCTCGATGGTGTTGACCGAACTGCGACCGAGCTGCACCTGCGTGCGGCTGGCCTCGCCCGTCTCGTCGAGCTTGAACAGGCCCACGGTGCTCTGCTCCTGCCCGAAGGCCGGCCGCCCCACGTAGAGGACGTTGTCGAGCCGCTCGAGTTCCACCGTGCCATCCACGCTCAGGTCGGGCCGCGCGCCGCGCGGCAGGTCGCCTTCGAGCTGCACGTCCACGGTGACCGTGCCGTTCTGCGCGGCCGGGTCGATGCGGATGACCTTGCCGGGGATGATGCCGTTGCGGGTGTCGACCTGCGCCACCTGCCCAATCGCCAGGTCACGCGCCTGCGTTTCCGCGATCCGGAGCTCGGCCTTGAGGCGCGACGGGTCGGCCACGCGCGCGAGGTTCGTGCCCGGCGCCACCTGCTGGCCCACCTCGACCGGGACCTGTTCGAGCACGCCCGTCATGCCGGCACGCACGCGGAGCTGCTCGACCTGGTCCGCACGGAGGCGGTGCAGGGCGCGGAGCTGGTCGATGCGCGCCTGCTGCGCCTTGAGCTGCGCACGGATGTTCTCCTCGGCCACCTTCACCCGTTCCTGCTCGAGGCGGTTGCGCGTGGACAGCGAGTCCGCGCGAACGGTGGACTGCTTGAGCACGAGGCTCGACACCAGGCCGTCCTTGGCCAGGTCCTCGTTGACTTCCTTCTCGAGCCGCGCCTGCTCGAAATCGGCTTCGACGGTGGCGGCGATCGAGCGCTGGTTGAGCCGCTCGGTCTGAAGCTGGGCATCGAGGCTGGCGAGGTCGGCCTCGGCGGCCTTGAGCTGCTGTTCGGCGTCGCTCAGCAGCTGCTGGGCCGTCGGATCGCTCAGTTCGAGCACGACCGTGTCGGGGGTGACCTCGGCGCCCGGCCGCAGCACGATGCGCTCGACGCGCCCTTGCGTGGCCGCCGGAATCCAGCGCCGCGCCTCGTCCACCGGCACGAGCGTGCCCAGCCCGCGCACCTGGCGCAGCATGGCGCCGCGCTTGACCGTGTCCACCCAGACGGTGGCCCGTTCGACGGTAGGGGCCGCCGGCTTCAGCCGCGCCAGGACGACGGAGACGAGGCCGACGGCGATCAGGCCAGCCACGGCGAGCGCGACCTGCCGCACCTTCTTCTTGCGGGCGACGGATGCGGGGCGTTGAATGTCCATGTATCGTGTTGCCTCTTAGACGGGAAGAACAGGTCGTTTGGACGGCAGGCCGCCTGCCTCGTTCTCTCGAGAGAGTTCACGTCTCGTGCCAGCCTGTATACCACGCCTCAACACACTGATAGAACGAGGGTTAGAGACCGGATGTTCCCGTGCGGGACAGACCGGGTGTTCGGAAGTGGGATCGCCGATTCCCGCGGCGGGACGATGAATAACGGCCGGGCTGGAGCCAGCGGGAACCGGCCGGCCTGGGGCAGACTAGAGCGGTGCGTCCGGAAGACCTCCCGCTCACCGAACGGCTGCTCATGGCCGCGTACCGGTGGCGGCGGACCGAGCCGGTGCCCCACGCCAGGCTGGCACGTCCGCTCCACGGCGCTCGTGTCGCCCTCGTCACCACCGCTGGCCTCGTTCCGCCTGGGGGGCCCTCGTTCGACCTCGACCGCCGCGGCGGCGACCCTCGTATCGCGTGCTCCAGGCGGCGACGGAGCCGGCGGAGCTGAGGATGTGGCATCGCAGCGACGCCTTCGACCGGGAAGCCGTCGCACGCGACCTCACCGTCGCCTACCCGCTGTCGGTGCTTGCCGCGATGGCCGGCGCAGGCGTCATCGGCGCGGTCGCGCCGCGCCACCTGTCGTTCATGGGGTCCATCACCGCGCCGCTCCGGCTGGTCCGCGAGCACGCGCCCGAGGCCGCTGGCATCTTCGTCGCCGACCAGGTGGACGTGGCCCTGCTGGTGCCCGTTTGACCGTTCTGTCACCAGACCGTGAGTCTGGTTGCGGCCGCGCTCGAGTTGCGCGGCATCGTGACGGTGGCGTTGTCGGTGCTGCCGGACCTCTCCCGGAAGCTCACGGCGCCGCGGACGCTCCTCGTGCCCTTCGGCCTGGGGACGCCGGTCGGGCCGCCCGGCGCAGCTCCAACCCACGACGCCGTCGTGCGGGCCGCGCTGGCGCTGGCGGCGGACCCCGACGTGACGCCGCCGGCGATTCGGGCGTGGCAGCCGTCGCCGCCGGCCGATGCGCCGGCATAGCGATCAGCCCTGTTCGACCACGCGTGCCCACACCGCCGGGTCGGTGACGCCCTCGGTGGCGATGAGCACGACGGAGTCCGCCGACCCGAGGCCGAGCGCCTGGCGCACCTCGGGATCGGCATCAGCCGTCAACGCGAACAGCGCGCCCAGCGCCGCCGCTCCGCAGGCGCCAACGGCCAGAGACGGGTCCGGCGGCTGCGGCCGCGCGAGCGCGCGCATCGCCTGCTCCATCCACTCCTCGTCGATGGCGACGTAGGCGTCTACCGCGGGCCGCACCGCCTCGAAGGCCAGCGGCGACACCTCGCCGCAGCGCAGTCCGCCCATGGCGGTGTCGAACGGACCCGGCACCGGTGTCGGGCGGCCCGCTCGAGCCGACGCCTGCAGGCAGGCCGCTGACGTGGGTTCCACGGCGACGATGCGCGGCGGCTCGGCCCAGTGCCGCCGGGCGGCCTGGGCCACGGCGCCAAGGAGGCCGCCAACGCCGCCGGGCACGACGATGGCATCCGGCCGCCACCCGGCCGATCGATCGGCCGCCATCTCCGCGACCATGTGCGTGTACCCCAGCATGATGAGGCGCGGCACCTCTTCATACCCGTCCCACGAGGTGTCCGAGATCACGCTCCAGCCGTGACGGTCCGCATCCGCCGCCGCGGCGCGCACGGCGTCGTCGTAGCTGCCGGGACGCGCACCAGCACGGCGCCTTCCCTCGATGGCTGCGGCGCGTGCGTCCGACACGGAGTCGGACAGTACACGCGGGCGCGGAGGCCCAGCGCAGAGCCGTGTGTGCCACGGCGCGCCCGTGATTGCCCTCGCTGGCGCAGACCAGCGTCGTTTCCTCCGGCAGCCGGCCGGCTGACGCAAGCTGCTCGATGGCGAACCGCGCGCCCAGCAGCTTGAAGGCATTCAGCCCGAAGCGCGCCGTCTCGTCCTTGACGAGCAGCTCACCGACGCCGAGCCGAGCGGCCAGTCGAGGCAGGGACACCAGCGGCGTGGGCATGAGCGCGGGCCTGGCGGCGAAGAAGGCGTCCACCGCGGCGAACTCCGATTCGGAGAAGAACGCCGACGCGGGCCGCAGACGCGGTGGCAGGAACGTCGCTGTCACGCCGCAGATGGCGCAGTAGCCGCAGATGACACAGATGGCACAGAGGCTGAAGAGGGGGTCGGGGGCGCTGCCAGGTGGGCGGAGGGCGAGGTCACCGGGGCGAGCCGAGCCGTTGTCCGCCGATCCAGACCTGTTCGATGGAGCGCAGGTTGCGGATGTTCTCCAGGGGTTGGCGCCGAGGACCGGGAGATCTGCCAGCTTGCCCTCGGCGAGGACGCCGATGTCGGTGTTCTGGTGGCAGCGTGTGGCGTCGCCCGTCGCCGAGACCAGCACCTGCATGGGCGTCAGGCCGGCGTCGGCCATCATCTCCATCTCGAGGTGTTCGAAGAAGCCCTGGAAGCGTCCCGGCGGGCCGGTGTCGGTGCCCATCGCGATCCGTGCACCGGCATCGGAGAGCGTTTTGAGGTTTCGCATCGCGACTTCGAGTCCCTGCTTGTACTGCAGCCCCAGCTTGTAGCCGGCACTGTCGCGAACCTGTGCTTGCCTCGCCGGGTCGGAGATCTGCGACACGATGTCGGCGCTGACGCTTCGCGTGAAGAAGGGATCGGTGGCCCATTCGGGCGTCGAGCCGTAGACGAACGTCGAAATCTCCCGCGTGAGTGTGGGGCAGTAGCAGACGTTGCGGGACGTCAGGAGGTCGGCGAACGCCGTGTCCACCGGGACGTCGCGGACGCTGTGCGCCACGAAGTCCGCCCCGGCCTGCACCGTCTTTCGCGCATCGTCCAGATAGAAGATGTGGACGGCCATGCGCAGGTCACGCTCGTGGGCGCGCGCGATCGCGGCGCGCCACGCGGGTTCCGGCATCTTCCGGCTGGTGCCGAGGTTGTCGTCCACGCGGATCTTGAGCACGTCCGGGTGCGCGTCGGCGGCCGCGTCGGTGGCTGCGCGTGCCTCGTCGGCGGTCGCGCCGTTGATGACCGTGCCCGCGACGAAGAGGCGCGCGCGATCCAGCGGCCCGGCCGCCTGTTCATCGCGCAGCGTGAAGCCGGCGGCCTGATCGTCGCCGAGGCTGTATACCGACGTGATGCCGTAGTCGGCATAGGTACGCAGTTGGCGGATCAGGTTGTCGCGTGTGTAGAACTCGGGCGACGAGCGCAGCCCCGATGTGGCCGCCACGTGTCCGTGGGCGTTCACCAGGCCCGGCACGATGGTCTTGCCCGACACGTCCACGCGGGTGGCGCCGGCCGGGACGTTCACCCGGGCCGCGGGCCCGACCGACGCAATGCGCCCGTCCCTGACGACGAGGACAGCGTTCTCGACCACCTGGCCGGTCCCGTCGATCACCCGGCCTCCGACGAAGGCCGTCACCTGTGCGCTGGCGGCGGCGGGAATCAGGAGCGCGGCCAGCGCGCTCAGCCACGGTCTGCTGTGCATGGCGGTGAGCTTACACCGGCTGGCAGGGGCGCGTACGGGCCGGCGGACGTGCGGTTGCGCTGGAGTAACATCAGCGAATGGCCGCTCCGGAGGTGCTGGTCGCTGACGACGAGGCGGTGTCGCAGCGCCTCGTCTGCGCGATGCTCGACCAGGCGGGCTATCCCTTCCGCGTGGTGGAGGACGGCATCGAGGCCCTGGAGCTGTTGATGTCGGATGCCGCGCCGCCGATTGCGCTGCTGGACTGGATCATGCCGCGCCTCGACGGCATCGAGGTCATTCGCCGGCTGCGGGAACAGTCGCAGGCGGCACAACCCTACGTCATCCTGCTCACCTCGCGCCGTTCGCCGCACGACATCGTCGCGGGCCTCAAAGCGGGCGCCGACGACTACATCACCAAGCCGCCGCACCTGGAAGAGCTGGTGGCGCGTGTCAGCGTCGGTGCGCGGGTGGTCGGCTGCAGCGGGCGCTAGCCGAAGCGTGCGGAGCCTGGAGGAAGCCCTCGGCAACGTCTCCCGGTTTGCAGGGGCTGTTGCCCATCTGCTCATCCTGCAAGCGATCGGAACGACCAGAACTACTGGCAGCGTGTGGAAACCTGCCTGCAGGAACACTCGGGCCTGCAGTTCTCCCAGCTACTGTCCGAGCTGCTACGAGCGGCACATCCGCCCGCAACTGGACGCCATCGATGAGCCGCCACCGGGGAACGCGGGTTTCTGACCGTCGGCAGGCGTCGCCCTGCAGCCGCCGCCAGCATGCGGCTGCGCATCCAGCATCGTGAGCACCCCGGTCTTCGATCCCGCCGTGCTGGACCTGCTGCGCCGGCAATATCGGCCGGCCGGGCCGTCGCGACGGTGTTCCGCGACGTGCTGCAGGCCTTCGCCAACGACCTGCCCGCCCGCACAGCAGGATGCGCACTGAGTGCCGCCAGTCGCGGCCAACGACGCGGTGGCGATCGGCCGCATCGCCCACACGATCAAGGGGAGCGCGGGCGGCGTCAGGGCGAACGATCTGATGCGGGTGTGCGGCGTGGTCGAGGACGCGGCGGACGCGGCGCCGGTGGCGATGCTGGCCCCGGCCGTGGACCGGCTGCACGCCGAGGCCACTCCGGGCGCTCGCCGCCGTCAGTCCGCTGCTGGCCTGACGGCTGCGTCGAAAGAGCGAGCCCTCGGTGGAGTAGCGCCGAAGGTAGTCCTTCACCCGCACCTTGCGCGCCGTGTTCCCCGACGACATGTAGCGGATCAACCCGAACACGGGACGCTCCGGCCCCCACGGCCGGTCGTAGCGCCCGAGCACCCAGAAGATGCCGGTGTACGGTTGGGATTACCGCGTCCGTCGAGCGCGTAGGCGTTGTTGAGCTCGATCATGACGTCCAGGGCCTCGCGCGGCGACGCCGTCCACTCGGGGATCTTCTTTCCCCAGCATGCGCAGGTAATTGTGGATGCGGCCCTCCCGCACCAGCTGGGTCTGGGCCGCGTTCCAGAGCAGGTCGTGCGTGGCCGCCTGCTCGAACTCCTGCAACGTGTAGCGAGACTCGCGCGGGTCGTGCGCGTGGGCGTCGAGGGTCTTCCGCGCCCACGAGGGCAGCGACTCGTACGCCGCGTAGTCCTCCCGCTTGGACGTCATGTTGAAGCCGACCTCGCGCCACGTGACGAACTCGTCGAGGAACGATTCAGCGGCCGGGGACACGCCCCACCAGCCCTCGCGTGCGCCGGTAGCACGGGCCGGCAGGTCGCCCAGCCAGCCCTCGCGCGTCATCAGGCGTTCGAACACCTCGTGGGCGCCGATGTGGCCCCAGTGCAGGTAGGGTGACAGCCGGCTCGACACGTCCTGGTCGGGCACGTTGCGCGCGTTGCCGTATGCGGAGAGGTCGTCATCCACGAAGGCATCGAGCCGCTCGTGCGCGGCGGTCGATCCGCCGCGGATGTCGGCGCCGCACACCGAGTGGTCGATGGGCAGGGCGGAGAGGGACCCGCCGCGGTCGAGCCAGGTGAAGACGTCGGGCCAGCGCTCGCGAATGTCCTTCGGCAGCGTCCACGCCGACGCGTCCAGCCCCTTCGCCAGCGGCGTCGCAGCCGGGCGGTGGCGCAGGTGCGAGGAGCAGCAGCCGCTGCAGCGCGCGGCCGGAACGCGTACGGTGGGGAAGACGTCGTCCGGCGCGCATGGGCAGCAGGCCGTTGCCGTCCACCGCTTCGAAGGCGCCACGTCAGGCTGCCGGCCCCACGCAGCAGCCACCATCTTCAGGCAGGAAGAAGCAGGGAAGTCGTCGGTGACGACGACGGCGGCGTGCGCGGCCAGCGCGGTCAAGGCCGCGCCCGTGGCCGCGCTCGGGCTCGGTGAGCGTGATAGGTGACGCCAGGCGTCGCTGCAGCGCGTCGCGGTTGTCGTGCATGCCGTCCGGGGACGAACTGGTGATACCCGCTCGGCCGCCCATCGGTGATCGACGCGCAGCACCTCAGGATCACCAGCGGCTTGCCCAGCGCCCGCGCGTGCTCGATGGCCCGGTCCCGGGCGAAGCTCGCCCGGGTGCGGCGGGCGGCGGTCATCCAGTAGAGGACGATGGGGCGGTCGGGGTGGCGGGGCGTCGTTGACTTGACGGATGCGGACGTCGGGCACCATCAGAATCTTTGGGACGTGACCCATCGTCGGGATCCCGGCATCGTACGATCAGGCCCCCGCGCCGTCGCGCCAGAAGGGCGGAGGACAGGACATGATTGCTCAGCGCTGCGGAACCGTTCGTGGCCCCCACGGGCCGGGCGAGCGCGGCTCGGATTCGACGAACTGCGCACCCCGAATCCGTGGACGAGGCGGCCGCCCAGCCGGGCACGACGATGATCGTGGTCAATTCGGTGTGCGGCTGCGCGACGGGGAGGCGCGGCCCGGCATCGCGCTGTCGCTGCGCGAGGGGCCACGGCCCGAGCACCTGGGCACTGGTGTTCGCCGGGGCGGATCTCGAAACCTTACCAGGCGAGCCCGATGCGCTCTGTTCGCCCCTACCCGCCATCGTCGCCGTCCATTGCGATCCTGAAGGACGGCAAGCTCGTCTACATGATGGAGCGGCGCGAGATCGAGAACCAGGGCGCCGATGCCATCGCGGCGCGCACCAGGCCGCCTACCAGGGCACTGCGCCTAAGCCGCCCGTGCAGGGCGGCTCAGCCGCCCGCGTGTACGTCTCGAGGTGCGGTCCGCTTGAGCTGTGCGAGCGGGATGAGCGCGCTCGCGTGAGAGCAGAGGCGCTGCTCTGCGCCGCGGTCCGTGCGGGCATGCCAGACCCCGCGATCAGCTCCTTCAAAGCATCCAGGCCCGGCACCGCCGCGGGCGGCCCTCTCGCGGGTCGATGCCGCGGGCCGCATACAGACACAGATACCAGAGCCCGTCGGCCGTCGGGCGGCTGCGATCGCACGCGCTGCAGAACGGCGCCGTCGTCGACGCGATGATCGAAGGTGCGGCCGTCGGGAAGCCGGAAGCGATCGGCCGGCGCCGAACTTTCTTCGGCAATGGCCTCGATGGGACCATGCGGGCCTCGAGGCGCGTCAGCATCTCGGCTCGCGGGACTACCTGCGACAGGCTCCAGGCGGTGGCGCCGCCCACGTCCATGCTCGATGAAGCGGAGCTCCGCGCCCCGGGCGCCGGCACAAACTCCAGCAGGTCCACCATCTCGTCGTCGTTCACGCCCGCGGATAGCGACAGTGTCCATCTTGAAGCCGGGAAAGACATCTGCGGCCGCATCGAGGCCGGAGATGACGCAGTCAGTTCGTCGAGCGCGCGAGGCGCTGGAACCGCTCGCGCTGGAGCGTGTCGAGGCTGACCGTCACCCGGTGCAGACCGGCCTCCCTCAAGGTCGCGCGCGGCGCCCGCCGAGCACGCCGTTGGTGGTCATCGCCAGGCGCGGATGCCCCATCCTGCCGGGCAGGACACGGGTCCGGCAGGTCGCGGCGCAGCAGCGGTTCGCCGCCCGTGAGCCGCACCTTGTCCACGCCCAGGTCAGCGAAGAGGTCGACGAGCGCCTCGATCTCCTCGAACTGCAGGATGTCCTGCCGCGGCAGCCAGACGTAGTCGGCTTCCGGCATGCAGTACTCGACAACGCAGGTTGCAGCGATCGGTGACCGACAGGCGCAGGTTCCGCAGCGGCCGGCCGTGAACGTCGATCGGCATGCCTCTGATCATAGCCGCAGGGGCCGCAGATGGCGCAGAGGGCCGCAGATGGCGCAGGGGCCGCAGATGGCGCAGATGGCGCAGATTGGGCTTATTGGCGCATTCGTCGCAGGATCTCGCCGAGCCAGGTGATTTCCTCCCATCGTCGCCGATCGCGCCTGCGCGCTGGGCGGCCAGGGCGGCGTCGTAGGCGCGGCGCGCCTCGTCGGAGAGCTGGGCCAGGGACGGCGCGGCTGGAGACGGGGCGGGGGCCGTGTCGCCGGGTCGGGCGGCAGCGGGTGCGGGCGAGGGGGTGTCGGGAGTGCCTTCGGCGGTGCCGAAGAGCTGTGCGATGGCCGCGTCGAGCGTGCGGTCGCGCGTCTGATCGGTTCTGGCGGTAGGCGGCGGTCTGGCGGGTGAGTTCGGGGATGCGCCCGGATGAGGCGCGCAGGTAGAGGGGGCGGACGTAGATGAGCGATTCCTCGATCGGAATCACCATCAGCGTGCCGAGGATCACCTCGGACCCCTGCTGGCCCACAGCGTGATCTGCGGCGAGATCACCTGGTCTGCAGTTGATGCGGGCGACCACCTGTCGCGGGCCGAAGATGAGCTTCTGCTTCGGGAACTCGAACACGACCAGCTGGCCGTAGTGGTCGCCGTCGCTGCGGGCCACCATCGAGGACGCGAGGTTGTCGCGGCGGCGTGGGAGTGAACGGCAGCATCAGGATGAACTCCGCTTCCGCGCTCGCCCGGCAGCTTCGCGAGCGTGTAGTAGGGCTGCATGCGCACCGGAGTCCGCTCCGCTGTCGATCGTGACACATCACTGGTCTTCCTTGTTGTAGAAGATGGCAGGCGTCGTCATGTGATACGTCGAGAACACGGAGGCCTGCAGGCTGAAGATGCCTTCCGGATTACCGCACGTGCCGACGAAGGTCGTCGGGCATCTCGGCCAGCGGACGGAAGAGGACCGGGAAGATGCCGTCCAGCGTGCGGGCAGCGGGTCGTCGGGTTCGGCGACGTAGAACGTGGTCGTGCCGTTGTAGGCGTCGAGCACGACCTTGACCGCGTTGCACGGATGTAGTTGACGTCGCGCGCAGCCTCGGTAGGTAGGGATACCGGCTCGACACCGTGTAGGCGTCCTGGATCAGAACAGGCGGCCGTCGCTGACCACCAGGTACGGGTCCTCGTCGTAGACGAGGAACGGCGCGATCTTCGAACACGGCGCGGATCTGCCGGTCGAAGATCCAGCGGCTCTCGGCCGTGATGTCGTCGCTCAACAGGAGCTGGTAGGAGCGGAAGTAGACGGAGAACAGCAGCTTCTTCAGGAACGAGTCGAGCTGGACGCCCCGGTGCCGGCGTAGTCGACGAAGACGTTGTCGTCGCCGCGGGGGTAGTGGAACTCGCGCGCGCGAGTCCGCGCGATGACGTACTCGTTGGACAGCTCGCCGAAGTAGAGGCTGGGCTCGTCCACCGCGATGTCCACGGTGAGTGGGCGGAAGGTCGCGGACGAAGAGCACCGGGAGGCCTTCGGCCGTCACACGATTTGACCGGCCCGAGCGTGAGCCCGTGGCCGTGCTGAAGACGAGGCGCTCGTTGATCCGTGCGGTTGGGGAGCGCCGTGGGATTCAGCTCGCGGGCCGACAGCATCACCTGCCGCATCTGGCCGTGGATGTCGTACCGGTCGTTGTCGACCGAGATGAAGTCGTAGTAGGTCCGGATCTCCTGGATCTGTCCGAAGGTCTCGAGCAGCGGCTGATGATCCCAGAGCCGCACGTTCTCCAACGTCTGCTGGTTGCGGGCGATGTCGTCGCGCGTCAGCTCGGCGTCGCCCGACAGCTCGCGCTCCTCCACGGTGTCGAGCCCGAAGGCGTGGCGGGTGGCGGCGATGTTGTATTCGATGTGCGACGCGCTTCGCGCGCCTGCTCGTTCGGGGAGACGACGAACCGCTGGATGGCGCCGGCGTAACCCTGTCCGCCGATCAGCACGACGTAGATGGCCGCCAGGTGCCGAGGAGTGACCGCTTCCCGGTCAACGCCGCCGTGACCGACAACGCCGCACCCACCAGCGCGGCCACCGCGAGAGCAGCGCGTGCGGCATCCGCCTGCACGTCGGCGTAGCCGGCACCTGGATGATGCCCGACGGCATCACGAATGCGCGCGATCGAGCCAGGCGGAGAGTGCCAGCGTGACGAACAGGGCGGCGACGAGCCACGAGAAGGTGGTCCAGACGCGGCTCCCGAGCCGGGGGCCGAACAGGGTGAGCGCCAGGTGGCCGGCCATCGCGTACGCGCCGCGCTTCCGATGGCGGCCAATGCGATGAGGCCACGGCGAGGTTCCGGAGCATCTCGAGCACCGGCAGCGTGAACACGTAGAAGGCCGGATCGCGGCCGAGGACCGGGTCGGGCGCCCCGAACGGCACCTGATACCACCACTGCAGCAGCGTCAGCCACTGTCCCGACGCGAACGAGGCGACGAGAAAGGCGCCGCCGGCCGCCGCGATCAGGGCGAGCGGCCGGAGCTGCGCGCGGCCGGGCAGGGCCACGGTGAATCCATCGCGGGTGGTGAACGACGCGGGTTCCTCTGCGATCGATTGCCAGGCGATGCGCAGGTTGAGCACCAGCCACGCGCCGGCTGCCACGAACGCCGTCACCCAGGTGAGCGCTTGCGAGGTCAGCGACGTGGTGAGGACGCCGCGGTAGCCCACTTCGTCGAACCAGAGCCAGTCCGCGGCCAGCGAGACCAGGGCGGGCAGGACGAAGAGAACGAGGCCCGCCAGGACGATCACGGCGAAGCGGAGCCGTGCACCGGCAGATGTCGGGGGCGGCATCAGGCGATCATGCCTGATTTTCAGAGTTCAGACTTCTGAATTCTGCCTTCTGAATTCAGCGTCCTCTTGCCTACTCCTTGCCCGTGAGTTTGCGGCGCGCGCGGCGATCGTCGCGCGACGGGCGGCCGGCGGCGGCGGACACTGCCCGGAAGTGGCGCTCCAGCCGGCGCATCTCCAACTCTTCCGCTGTCGGCGCCGGCGTCCGATCGTCGTAGGGCGCGCGCGTCGGCCTTCGGGATGTGCGCCTCCGCCAGCCCCGTCACCACGAGGAGTTGGCGCCGGCCGAGTGGGCGCGCTGCACGACGAGCTCGTCACCCTCGCGAATCTCGCGATTGGGCTTGGCGGTCGTGCCGTTGACCGACCTTGCCCAGCCGGCACGCCCGCTGCGCCTCGGGCTGGTCTTGAGCAGGCGCGACATCGAGCCAGATGTCGAGGCGCATACCCGGACGTGTGGTGGCCGTCATGGCGCGACGAGGCGCACTACCCGGCCCTTCTGCGTCTACGGCGCGCTGGTCGGCATGCAGCGTCAGCACGGGGGCACGGCGCCTTGCGCACGACGCGTTCGGCGACGCTGCCCATGACCATGTGTCCGAGCGGCCCACGCGCCCGTGCGTGCCCATGACGATCAGGTCGACCCGGTGCTCGGTGGCGTAGCGCATGATCTCCATCACCGGGTGGCCGAGCAGCGTCCGCGTCACGGCCTTCAACGCCGTGCGCTCGTCCTCGGACAGGATGCCGGCCATGCGCGTCTCGGCCTCCTTGACCCACTCGTCCTGCAGGGCCGACAGGGAGAAGCCATAGGCTTTACCGCCGCGGCGCCAGCAGGGCTCCTCGATGACGTGAACGACGTGCAGCGCCGCGCCGAACGCCGTGGCGAAGGCCTTGCCGTAGCGAAGGGCAGCCTCTGACGTCTCGCTGAAATCCGTGGGAACCAGAACGCTCTTGAGCGCGATCATGACAGACCTCCGTTCACGGTGAATCGGGGACTCCTCAAGTGTAAACCTTGCGGAATTCAGAATGAAGAACTGCCTTTTTCTGACTTCGTCATTCTGAATTCTGAATTCTGGTCGCCGTCCTGAGTTCCCCCCCGATCGCCCTTCTGCTACCCTGTTCCGCCATGCCGAAGCCCGTCGTCCGCCGCGCGTCCGCGTCCAGCCGCCCACACTCGGCCGTCGTGCTCGACGGGCCGTCCCGGGCGCCGGGCCGGGCCATGCTGCACGCGGTCGGCTACACGCGCGAAGGCTTCGCGCGGACGCAGGTCGTAGTGTCTGCCGTGGAGCGAGGTTACGCCTGCAACCTCGACGTCGCGCCGGCACCCGCCGCGCAGGGCGTCACCGAGGCCGGTGGGAAGGCGGTGCGCTTCGGCACGATCGGTGTCCGATGGCATCTCCATGGGGACCGAGGGCATGAAGTACTCGCTGGTGTCGCGCGAGGTCATCGCCGACTCCATCGAGACCGTGGCGGGCGCCGAGGGGTTCGACGGCCTGGTGGCCATCGGCGGGTGCGACAAGAACATGCCGGCCGCGGTGATCGGACTGGCGCGGCTGGATCGTCCGTCGGTCTTCGTCTACGGCGGCACCATCCTGCCCGGCATCTGGCAGGGCCAGCCCGTCGACATCGTCTCCGTCTTCGAGGCCGTGGGACGCCATGCGGCCGGCACGCTGAGCGATGCCGACCTCGCGGACCTGGAACAGCACGCGTGTCCGGGCGCGGGGTCGTGCGGGGGCATGTATACCGCCAATACGATGGCCTCGGCCATCGAGGCCCTGGGACTCAGTCTTCCCAACAGCTCCGCGCAGGCGGCTGTCTCCGACGACAAGCGCGCGGATGCCGCGCGGGCGGGTGCCGCTGTCGTGGCGCTGGTCCAGCGGAACCTCCGGCCGCGCGACATCCTCACGCGGCGCGCATTCGAGAACGCCAACACCACCGTCATCGCGCTGGGCGGATCGACCAACGCCGTGCTGCACCTGCTGGCCATGGCTCATGCGGCGGGCGTCAGGCTGACGCTCGACGACTTCACGCGGATCGGGCGCAAGGTGCCCGTGCTCTGTGACCTGAAGCCCAGCGGGAAGTACGGCATGGCGGAGCTCGTCCGCATTGGCGGGCTCACGCCGCTTCTCAAGCGGCTGCTGGACCGCGGCCTGCTGCACGGCGGAGAGATGACCGTCACCGGGCGCACGCTGGCCGAGAACCTGGCGCGGACGCCCGACTACCCCGCGGGCCAGGCCGTGGTGATGGACTTCGACCGTCCCGTGAAGGCCGACAGCCACCTCGTCATCCTTCGCGGCAACCTCGCGCCGGAAGGCGCCGTGGCGAAGATCAGCGGCAAGGAAGGGGAGCGGTTCGAGGGACGTGCGCGGGTGTTCGATCGCGAGGAGCGGGCGCTGGCCGCCATCCTCGCCGGCCGCATCCGCGCAGGCGACGTCGTCGTCATTCGCTATGAGGGGCCGCGCGGCGGGCCCGGCATGCGCGAGATGCTGGCGCCGACCAGCGCCATCATGGGCCGCGGCCTCGGCGCTGACGTGGCGCTCATCACGGACGGACGGTTCAGCGGGGGCACGCACGGCTTCGTCGTGGGGCACATCACGCCCGAGGCGGCGCTGGGCGGTCCATTGGCCCTGGTGCGCAACGGCGATCGCATCGTGATCGACGCGCGCACGCGCCAGGTGACCCTCGACGTTCCCGCTCGCGAACTGACTGCACGGCGGCGCTCGTGGCGCGCCCCCAGGGCCCGCTACCGCCGGGGCGTCCTCGCGAAGTATGCCCGCCTCGTCAGCTCGGCCAGCACGGGTGCCGTAACTGATCCAAACGGTTGAATCCGCGCCGCTTGCGGCGCTCCTCCTCTTGCCAACCGACAGCACTCCGCCATAGACTCCGCCGGTCAGCTCAACCGATAGGCGGCTCTTGGCTCGCCCCCGATTCCCTCCCCGGGAACCGAGGGGGTGTTGTTGTGGCCTGCGGCGGTGTCCGGCCGCGCGCAGGGTTCTGGTGGAGGAAACAGAATGAGAAGCCCCTTGAAATACGTGGTCGTTGCCCTAGCGATGCTGGTCTTCGCAGGCGCGGCGCACGCCCAGACCTTTACAGGTGGTCTGCGTGGTGCGGTCCGCGATGCCAATGGCGTCATCCCCGGCGTCACCGTCACGCTCCTGAACGAGGGCACGGGCGCCACTCGTGACGCCGTGTCGAACGACGAAGGCCAGTACAACTTTGCCGCGGTGCCGCCGG
>JAWKHU010000038.1:0-202274 GCA_041394685.1 Vicinamibacterales bacterium | reverse complement strand
GATCGACGCCGGCGTCGAGCGCTGGCACGAGGCGTCCTTCGAGAGCGAACTGCAGGGGTTCCGCCGCCGCTTCGAAGCGACCCGCACCGAGGAGGGCACCGTGATGGCCACCACCCTCGAGTACGTGATCGGCGACCTGCGCACGAGCCGGCGGGCGGCGATTCTGGAGGACTTCCGCTCCAGCGGCAAGATCCTCGAGCTCTTCAAGCAGGGTGTGGCCGAGCTCGCCGCCATCTTCACCACCGACGGCCAGCGCTAGCCGCCACGGCCCGGTCCGAAGCCGCCCCGCCTCCGCAGGCGTCCAAGATCCTGTGATGCGTACGGCACTGGGCAGCCTGCTGGCGGCCCTCATGCTCCTCCCGGGCCTGTCTGCCCAGGATCGGCCCCTCCCGGACCTGCAGGCCTTCCTGGCGCAGGTCCGCACCCGCCTCCAGCCCGACGAGTCCCGCACGAGCGGCTGGGTCTACGTCGAGACGCGCCGCGAGCGGAAGCTCGACGCGTCGGGGCGCACCACGAAGGAAACCGTCGAGGTGTTCGAGCGCTATCCCGGCCTGCCCGGCGAGCCGCGCTGGGAACGGCTCATCAGCAAGGACGGCGTCCCCGTCTCCGACGCGGACCTGGCCAAGGCGGACCGCAAGCGCCAGCAGAAGGCCATGGACTACGCGCGGCGCCTGCAGCGGGAGCCCGCCAGGGTCCAGGCCGAGGAAGCCCGCGCGCGCGACAAGGAGCGGCGCGAGCTCGAGGCCAGCATCGACGACGCGCTGCGCATCTACGACATCCGGATGCTGGGCCGCGAGACCATCGGGGGCCACGGGACCATCGCGTTCTCGTTCACGCCACGGCCAGGTGTGCGCCCCCAGACGAAGGAAGGCAAGGTCATCCGCCACTTCGCCGGCAAGGCATGGGTGAGCGAAACCGAGTACGAGCTGGTCCGCCTGGAGGCCGAGGCGCTCGACACCGTCTCCTTCGGCCTCGGTCTTCTCGCGCGCGTGCACAAGGGATCGAAGGCCGAGTTCGAGCGCCGCAAGGTGAACGACGAGGTCTGGCTGCCGGCGTTCGCCAGCTACACCGCCAGCGCCCGCGTCCTGCTGGTGCGCCGCCTCCGCATCGGCGGCACCTCCGAATACTCGGACTACCGAAAGTTCTCGGTCGCCACGGAAACGAAGGTGGGGGGGAAGAAGGAGTGAGGGGAATTCAGAAGGCAAAAGGCAAAAGGCAAAAGGCAAAAGGATTGCGGCATTGTCTGCCTTCTGCCTTCTGCCTTCTGCCTTCTGCCTTTTTCCTTTTGCCTTTTCGCCTAGACCCTACCGCCTCCACCCCCGCGAACGGTAGCCCTCCTCGTAGCCCGCTTCGAAGCCGTCCCGGTAGACCAGCTTGTAGCGGTCCTTCGGGCCGTAGTTCTTCTTGTACCCGTGATCGGCGCTGCGGTAGCGGCTGTGGCGCACCGGGTCGAAGGAGTCGCGGTCGCCTGCGTCCTCGCGTCCCTTGTCGAGGCCGTCGCGGAAACCCTGGTTCCAGGCCGGGTCGTTGCGGGAAGAGCGGCCGCGCGTGGCGGGGTAGCGGTCGGGATACCGATCGCGATCGCGGCCGGCGCCGGGATAGGGGATGCCGGGGTACGGCGAGCGGTTCGGGTAGCGGTCGCGCGAGACAGCCGGGCCATAGATCACGCGGGCGCGGCGGTTCCGCGACGCCACGCGCTCGGCCTCGCGGCACGTCGTCACGCCGGGCTGGCGTCCGGGCGGCACGTTGTCGTACCACACCCGGCACATTCCGGGCGGCGGCATGTGACCGGGAGGCACGCGCTGCGCGCCGAGCGGTACGGTCATGAGACCAGCAAGGATGAACGTGGACGCGATGTAGCGCATGGGCACCTCCCTGTGGCCGCTGATGTGGCAAGAACCGCGCCACGCCGCGATGTCACCGTGTCAGGACAAGAGATGAAGGCTGCAAGGCGGAGGCGATACAGTAGGCGCCACGATGCTGCATCCGTTCCTGCGCATCGCCGGCGCGGCCGCACTCGCCGCGGCCGAGCTGGTCTTCGGCGCGGCGTGCGCGCGCGCGACCGACCGCGTGCTCACCATGTCGGGCAGCCAGGTCGGCCGGGAAGGCGAGGTGATCGCGCGCCAGCTCGAGCGGTTCCGGCAGGCGCATCCCGGGCTGCGTGTCGAACTGCGCGCGACACCTGACGCCGCAGACCAGCGCCACCAGCTCTACGTGCAGTGGCTCAACGCGCGCACGAGCGAGCCCGACGTGCTCCAGCTCGACGTCGTGTGGACGCCGGAGTTCGCCGCCGCCGGGTGGATCGCGCCGCTCGATCGCTACGACCCGCCCGTTGCCGACCTCTTCCCCGCCACCACCGCGGCCAATCGCTGGCGCGGCGCGCTCTTTGCCCTGCCGTGGTTCGCGGATGTCGGGATGCTCTACTGGCGCACCGACCTGATGGCAGCGCCTCCCGCCGATCTCGATGCCCTCGTCCGCATCGTCAAGGACGTGCAGCAGGCGCGGGGGGTGGATGCGGACGGCGGCGTGCCCTTCGGGTTCGTCTGGCAGGGCGCACGCTACGAAGGGCTCGTCACGGTGTTCCTCGAGCACCTGGGCGCGTTCGGCGGCGCCATCCTCGACGATGGCGGACGGGTGGTGGTGGACTCGGAGGCCGCGGTTCGCGCGCTCACCTTCATGCGCGACAGCATCTACACGGACGGCGTCGTGCCGCAGTCGGCCCTGACCTGGCAGGAGGAGCAGACGCGGTTCGCGTTCCAGAACGGCCAGGCCGCGTTCATGCGCAACTGGCCGTACGCCTACGCGCTCGTGGAGGACGATACCACGTCGAAGGTGGCCGGGCGCGTGGGGGTGGCGCCGGTGCCCGGCCAGCCCGGCGGCCGTCCGACCGCCGCACTCGGCGGATCGACGCTGGCCATCAACGCCTACAGCGATCAGCCCGACGAGGCGTATGCGCTCATCGCGTTCCTGCTGCAGCCCGATCAGATGATCGAGCGGGCGGCCATCGCGGGGCAGTTCCCGCCCCGCGTGTCGCTGTACGACACGCCCGAGCTCGCAGCGGCGCTGCGGGTTCCCACCGACGAGGCGCGCCGCATCATCGAGGCGGCCGTCCCGCGCCCGGTGTCTCCGGTGTACAGCCAGTTGTCGGAGTTGCTGCAGGTGTCGCTCCACCGCGCGTTGACGCGCCAGCAGGAGCCCCGCGCCGCGCTCGACGACGCCGCGACGGCCATGCGTGCGCTGCTGGCCCGCGTGCAGCTGGAGGCGCCGTGAGCGGCGGGGCCTTGGACCCGGCAACGCGGCTGGCGGCGCGCGAGCGACGGGCCGCCTGGCTCATGGCATCGCCGGCGCTGGCGGTCATCGGGCTGGTGGCGCTCTTCCCAATCGGATGGACGCTGTGGGAGTCGTTCCACCTGCACGACCTGCGGATGCCCTGGCGCGGCCGCCCGCTGATCGGCCTCGCCAACTACGTCGAGATCGCCGCCACCCCGCGCTTCTGGTCCACGCTCGGCCATACGGCGTTCTTCGTGGCCGCCAGCGTCACGCTCGAGCTCGCGGCGGGGCTGCTGCTGGCGATGGTCCTCGACCGGATGACCCGTGCCCGGGGCCTGCTCCGCATGGCCGTACTCCTCCCCTGGGCCATTCCCACCGTCGTCGTCGCGCTGGTGTGGCGCTTCCTGTTCGAGAGCCCGGGCGGGCTCGTGCCCGGCCTTGTCTGGGGCGACGACCTGGCGCAGGCCGCGTTCTTCGCCGACCCCGTGCTCGCGTGGATTCCCATCGTGCTCGCGGACGCGTGGAAG
This sequence comes from Vicinamibacterales bacterium, assembly GCA_041394685.1. Taxonomy (GTDB): domain Bacteria; phylum Acidobacteriota; class Vicinamibacteria; order Vicinamibacterales; family UBA2999; genus VFZN01. The sequence goes on along the minus strand of JAWKHU010000038.1, from coordinate 198,477 downwards.
ACCACGCCCTTCGTGGCACTGCTGTTGCTGGCGGGGCTCCAGACGATCGATCGCTCGCTCTACGAGGCGGCGGAGGTGGATGGCGCGAGCGCGTGGCGCCAGTTCGTCGACATCACGCTGCCGCTGCTGCGGCCGGCGCTGCTGGTCGCCGCGCTCTTCCGCGGCCTCGATGCGTTCCGCGTGTTCGACCTCGTCTATGTCATGACGGGCGGCGGGCCCGGCACGGCCACGGAGCCGATCGCGCTGTACACGTTCAGCACGCTGCTGCAGAACCTGCAGTTCGGCCTCGGCTCGGCGCTCGCGGTCGTGGTCTTCGCCCTCGCGTTCGTGTGCGCCCTCGTCGTGATTCGCGCCTTCGGCGCGCGTGCCTTCCTGGAGCGGTCGGCATGAGGCGCCTGTCGTGGCCGTGGCAGCTCGCTGCCGCCGTCACCGTCGCGGTGATGATGTTCCCGGTGGCGTGGGCGGTGTTGTCATCGTTCGTGCCGGAGAACCGCCTGTTCGCCCCGCCGTCGCTGGATCCGTCCGCCCTCGTGCTGGATCACTACCGCGCGCTCTTCGACACGAGGGACTTCTGGACGCCCGTGCGCAACTCGCTGGTGGTGGCCAGCCTCACGACCCTGGTGGCCGTGACGCTCGGCGCTCTGTGCGCCTACGCGCTGGCCCGCCTCGAGGTCCCGGGCAAGGCGCCCGTGCTGGCGTTCGTGCTCGCCGTGTCGATGTTCCCGCAGATCTCCATCGTGTCGCCCCTCTACCTCCTGCTGCGATCGCTCGGGCTGCTCAACACGTACCCGGGCCTCGTGCTCCCGTATCTCACCTTCGCGATGCCGCTCACCATCTGGCTGCTGGTCGGGTTCTTTCGCCAGCTGCCTGCGCAGCTCGAGGAGGCCGCGTTCATCGACGGCGCCAGCCGCTGGCGGACGATTCGCGAGGTGGTGCTGCCCCTCTCGGCGCCGGGCCTGGCGACAACGGCCATCCTGACGTTCCTGTACAGCTGGAACGAGTTTCTCTTCGCGCTGTCGTTCGCGCTCGGGCCCGAGCGCTACACCGTCCCCGTGGCCATCGCACTGTTTCGCGGACAGTACCAGGTGCCATGGGGCGAGATCCTGGCCGCGGCCGTGGTGGCCACCGTTCCCGTGGCCGCCATCGTCCTCGTGGCACAGCGGCGGATCGTCTCCGGGCTGACGTCGGGAGCGGTGAAGGGCTGATGGCGGCCATCGCGCTCGAGCGCATCCGGAAGGTCTATCCGAACGGTCATGTCGCGGCCGAGGATCTGTCGCTGGACATCGAGGCGGGCGAGCTGCTCGTGCTCGTGGGGCCTTCGGGCAGCGGCAAGAGCACGGTGCTCCGCCTGATCGCGGGGCTGGAGGCGCCGACGGCCGGCCGCATCCTGATCGGCGGCCGGGACGTCACCGCGGTGTCCCCGCAGGAGCGGGACCTGGCGATGGTGTTCCAGAACTACGCGCTCTATCCGCACAAGAGCGTGCGCGAGAACATGGCGTTCGGCCTGCGCGTCCGCGGGACGGCGCCGGAGGTCATCGCTGCACGCGTCTCGCAGACGGCGGCATCGCTCGGCATCGACGGCCTGCTCGACCGCCGTCCCGCGCAGTTGTCGGGCGGCCAACGCCAGCGTGTGGCACTGGGACGCGCCATCGTGCGCGAGCCGCAGGCGTTCCTGCTGGACGAGCCGCTGTCGAACCTCGACCCGCTGCTGCGGGTGGGCACGCGCGCGGAGCTCGCGCTGCTCCACCGCCGGCTGGGCGCCACCATGGTCTACGTCACGCACGACCAGGAAGAAGCCATGACGCTCGGGACACGCATCGCGGTGATGAACGAGGGGCGCATCGAGCAGCTCGCGCCGCCGCGCGACACGTTCGACCGCCCGGCGACGGCGTTCGTGGCGCGGTTCGTCGGCTCGCCCGCCATGAACCTGTGGCCGGGGACACTCGCCGGGGCCGGCGGCCGCGCTCGCGTGACGACGACGGGATTCGAAGTCGAGGTCGAGACGACGGCGCCGGCTGGACCCGTGCAGGTCGGCATCCGCCCGCACGAGGTGGCGGTGGTGGAGGCGGGGCACGGGGACGCCGTCGCGCAGGTCGAGGTCGTGGAGCCGCTGGGCGCCACCACGACGCTGCACGTCGCCGTCGAGGGCCTGGCCGACGGCCTGGCGCGCGTGGTCGTGCCGCCCGGGACGGCCGCGCGTCCAGGCGACCGGATCGGGATGCGTCTGCCGTCGGCGCGGCTGCACCTCTTCGACGGCAACACCGGCATCAGGTTGTGACGGGATCGAAAAGTGACGTCAGGCTCCGGGCCCGCTGATATCCTCCGGCCACCATGCTGGTGACGTTCGTCGGGCTCTACCTGCTCGTGACGATCGGCATCGGGTGGTACGCGGCACGGCGGGTGCGCAGCGCCGCCGACTATTTCGCCGCGGGCCATAGCCTGCCCCTGTACATGAACTTCGCGACGGTCTTCGCCACCTGGTTCGGCGCGGAGACGATGCTCGCGGTGTCTTCCACCTTCGTCGCCCAGGGGCTCCACGGCATCGTCGCCGACCCGTTCGGCGCGGCGGCCGCCCTGATCCTGGTGGCCGTGTTCTTCGCGCGGCCCTTCTACCGTCTCGACCTCCTCACCATCGGCGACTTCTACCGCAAGCGCTACAACCGCACGGTGGAGCTGGCCACCGGCATCGCCATCACGCTCTCGTACCTGGGGTGGGCGTCCGCGAACCTCGTGGCACTCGGCATCTGCTTCAACGTGCTGTCCCGCGGTGACATTCCCGTCCATGACGGCATCGTGGCCGGCGCGGTGGTGACCATCGTCTACCTGCTCTTCGGCGGGATGTTCGCCGTCGCGTTCACCGACCTGTTCCAGACGGTGATGATCGTCGGCGGCCTCGTCTTCATCGCCGTGCTCCTGGGCGGCGAGGCTGGCGGCTTCGCGCGGGTCGTCTCCGCCGCCGCGGAGGAGGGCAAGTTCGTCCTGCTGCCCACGTTCGGTCTCAGGGACGTGCTCGGCGTGGCCGCCGCCTTCCTGACGATGGCCCTGGGGTCCATTGCCCAGCAGGACGTCTTCCAGCGCGTCACCTCCGCGCGCGACGAGACGACCGCGGTCCGTGGGACGCTGCTGGGCGGCAGCTTCTACCTGGTGTTCGCCTTCGTCCCCATGTTCATCGGCGTCTCCGCGTTCCTCATCGAGCCGGAGATGGTCAAGGCGATGCTCGCCGGAGACGAGAACGAGTTCCAGCTCGTGCTGCCGCTCCTCGTCCTCGAGCACGTGCCGCTCTACGCGCAGGTGCTCTTCTTCGGCGCCCTGCTCTCGGCGATTCTGTCAACGGCCAGCGGCGCGCTCCTCGCGCCGGCGGCCATTTTCTCGGAGAACGTCCTCAAGCCGTTCCTGGGCGGCATGACCGACAGGCGGCTGCTCGTCACCGGACGCGTGGTCCTGGTGGTGTTCACCGCGTGTACGATGCTCTTCGCGCTGCAGAGCGATTCGTCGATGTACGAGATGGTGCAGAACGCCTACAAAGTGACGCTCGTGGCCGCCTTCCCGCCGATGGCCTTCGGCATGTTCTGGACGCGAGCGACACCGCAGGGTGCGGTGGCGTCCATCGTGCTGGGGCTGGCGACGTGGGTGGGGGCGGAGGCTGCGGCCCCCGATGCCGTGCTGCCGCCCCAGCTGGTCGGCTTCGCCTGCGCCATCGTCGGGATGGTTGCAGGATCGCTCCTGCCGCAGCTCTCGCCGGACCGTGGCCATCCGGACGTGGTCGAGCGCGCGCGACACGCCGTGCCGCACCCGCACGAGGACGTCCGGGCATGAGTGCCGGCCGCCTCTTCTACGGGCTGACGCTCCTGGTCCCGGTCGCCGGGTGGCTGGAGTGGACGGGCGCGAGGCCGGTGCCCATCTTCCTCGTCTCGTGCCTGGCGATTCTGCCGCTGGCGGGCCTGATGGGCGAAGCCACCGAGCATCTCGCGCACCGGGCTGGCCCGAGCCTCGGCGGCCTGCTCAACGCGACGTTCGGCAACGCCGCCGAGCTCATCATCGGGTTCATGGCCCTCCGCGCCGGCGAGACCGCCATCGTCAAGGCGTCGATCACGGGGTCCATCCTGGGCAACCTGCTGATGGTGCTCGGCCTGGCCATGCTGGTGGGCGGCTGGCGGCACAAGGAACTGCGCTTCAACAAGCTGGCGGCCGAAACCAGCAGCGGGACGATGCTGCTGGCGGTCGTGGCCCTGGTGCTGCCAGCCATCTACGCCCGCGTGACCGACCATCGCAGCCCCGAGCACATCGAGTCGCTCAGCCTCGACATCTCGTACGTGCTCATCGCCACCTACGTCGCCAGCCTGATCTTCCAGTTCCGGACGCACCGCGGCCTGGTGGCCCCGGCGGCGGCCGCAAGCGAGGACGCGGACGCGCAGGAGGGCGAGGCGGCAGGGGAGAGCGGTGAGCCGCCCTGGTCGATGGCGCGGAGCCTCGTCACGCTACTGGGCGCGGCGTCGGCCGTCGGGCTGGTGAGCGAGTTCCTCGTCGGGGCCGTTGACGAGGCGGGCACCGAGCTGGGGCTCGGCAAGGTCTTCATGGGCGTGATCGTGATTGCGGTGGTGGGGAACGCCGCCGAGCACTCCACCGCGATCCTCGTCGCCCGCAAGGGCAAGATGGACCTGGCTCTGGGCATCGCCATGGGGTCGGCGATGCAGATTGCGCTCTTCGTGGCGCCGGTGCTGGTGATCGCGGGCCACCTCATCGGCCACCCGCTCGGGCTCGAGTTCACCGTCCTCGAGGTGTCGGCCGTCATGCTGTCGGTGATGGCCGTGTCCTACCTCGTGCTGGATGGGCGCACGCACTGGTTCGAGGGCGTGCAGCTGCTGGCGATCTACACGATCCTCGCGATGACCTTCTATTTTCTCTGACGCTAGAACGCGACCGTCCCGAAGGTCTCGGACGGCGCGGCGAAGAGGTAGCCCTGCATGAGGTCGCAGCCCGCGCGCGCGATCTCGTCGCGCTCCGCGACGGTCTCGATGCCCTCGGCGATGACGGTGATGCCGAGCTCGTTGCACATGTTCGTCATCGTCTTCACGAGGTTCCACTTGACGGGCTCGCGCTCGATGCCGCGGACCAGGCGGTTGTCGATCTTGACGACCTCCGGCTCCAGCAGGGCGAAGCTGGTCAGCCCGCCGAAGCCGGCGCCGAAGTCGTCCAGGGCCAGGCGGAAGCCGCGCTGGCGGATGGAGGCCAGCCGCGTGCGGACGTCCTCGACGGTCTCGAGCGACGCACGCTCGGTCACCTCGAGCGTGACGCGCTCGGCCGCGCGCGCGATCTCGCCGCGCGGGTTGTGCAACTCCTCGTCCAGCAGGTCGTGAGGGTGGATGTTGAGGAAGAGCGTCGCCGAGTGCGGCAGGCGGTCGATCGACGACACCGCCAGGCTGCGGAGGCGCCGGCCCAGGGCGTGGACGCGGTCCAGCCGCTCGGCCGCGTCGAGGACGGCCGCGGGCGACGGCAGGTTGGGCTCGGACGATCGCAGCAGGGCTTCGTAGGCCACGACGGATCGCTTCGACCACGAGACGATCGGCTGGTAGGCCATGCGCATGGTGTCCATGGCCCGTTCGAAGCTGACCTTGAGGCCGGCGTGGTCTCCGGCGAAGTGACCGGCGCCGTCGAGGAGCGCCAGCGCCTCGCGCTTGGCCTTGGCGATGCGATGGAGCCGGACGGCGTCGCGCGCCACCTTCAGGAGCTCGGGCAGCGGCGTCGGTTTGGACAAGTAGCGCAGCGCGCCGCGGTCGAGCGCCTGCACCGCTGTCTCGAGCGTGGGCGCACCGGTGATGAGGATCACGGGGACATCGACGTCGTGCGACCGGACCTGCTCCAGGAGCCGGATGCCGTCCATGCCCGGCATGTCGATGTCGCTGAGGACCACGTCGAACTGGGTGCGGCGCAGGGCGTCCATCGCCGCGTTGCCGCTGGCGGCGGTCTCGACGTCGAACCCGCCCATCTTCAGCACCCGCTGGTGCACGAACAGCACCTGCTCGTCGTCGTCGACGATCAGGGCTCGCGGTGGGGTGGTATCTGCGGTCACGTGCCTGATTTCTACATGAGATTGGACGCGCCGACCCGGATTTCCTGTCCGGGGACGAGAGAGTGCGCAAATGGATGCAGATATCCGCTGACGACGGGGTGATCTCAGGGCGAAAGAGCGGTATATAAGTCGAGATTAGTCGATGTCCGAAGTCCCTCGCGCCGAAGCGGAGCGCCCCGGCCAGCTTTCGGGGGGGCCGCTCATCCGCACGGTCCTGGACGCCGTCCCCGGTTCCGTCGTCCTGCTGGATGAAGCGGGGACAATCGTCCTCGTCAATCGAGAAACCGAGCGTCTGTTCGGTCACGACCGCGACGCCCTGACGGGCCAGGCGGCGGACATGCTGCTGCCGCCCGGTGCGCGGACTGCCGGGGCCGCCACGCACCTGTTCGACGCGCCCGCCGACGCCGCGGGTGCACGGCGGGAGGCTGTCGGGTACCGCCGCGACGGTTCCGAGTTTCCCCTCCAGGTGGAGGTCCGCGCCCTCACCACCGACGACGGCGCCTTCGTGCTGGCGTCGCTCCAGGACCTGAGTGCGGGCCAGGGAGCCGAAGCGCGGTTCCGTGTGGCCGTGGAGGCCTCGCCACACGGCATGCTGATGGTGGATCCGCGCGGCGTGATCCTGATGGTGAATCGCGAGATCGAGCGGCTCTTCGGCTATCCCCGCGAACAGCTCCTCGGCCAGTCGGTCGAGGCGCTGGTGCCGGTGAGCGTCCGCCCGCGTCATCCCGACCTGCGACAGGGCTTCGAGCGGGATCCGCATCAGCGTCCGATGGGGGCGGGACGCGACCTGTTCGGGCGACGCCGCGACGGCGTGGAGTTTCCCGTCGAGATCGGCCTCAACCCGATCGAGACCGACGAGGGCGTCTTCGTCCTGGCCTCGGTCATCGACATCGGCCCCCGCAAGCACGCCGAGGAAGAGCTGCGCCGGTCCAACGAAGAGCTGGAACGCTTCGCCTACGTGGCGTCGCACGACCTGCAGGAGCCCCTCCGCACCGTGGCCAGCTTCGTTCAGCTCCTGGCACGGCGCTACGGCGACCGGCTGGACGGCGACGCGCGCGAGTACATCGACTTCGCCGTCGGCGGCGCCGAGCGGATGCAGCGGCTGATCCTCGACCTGCTGGAGTTCTCGCGGCTGGGCACGCGCGGCGGCACGCCAGTGGCGACCGACGCCGGCGCCGCCATGCAGGCCGTGACCACGAGCCTGCGGGCGGCCATCGACGAGGCCGGTGCGAGGGTTACGGCCGACGGGCTCCCACGGTGCTCGTCGATCCGAGACAACTGGAGCAACTGCTGTCCAACCTGCTGGGCAACGCGTTGAAGTTCCACGGGGCCGCCCCGCCGCGGGTGGAGGTCTCGGCCGAGCGGATGGGCCGCTTCTGGGCGTTCGCCGTGCGCGACAACGGCATCGGCATCGACCCGCGGTACTTCGACCGCATCTTCGTCATCTTCCAGCGCTTGCACACGCGCGAGGAATATCCGGGAACGGGCGTCGGCCTGGCGATCTGCAAGAAGATCGTCGAGCGCCACGGTGGCCGCATCTGGGTGGAGTCCTCGCCGGGCGAGGGCACGACCGTTCGATTCACCCTCCCCGCCATCCCGGAGTAAGACCGTCATGCAGACCGCCACCGCGCCCATCGAGATCCTGCTCGTCGAGGACAACCCCGCCGACGTCCGGCTCACAGTCGAGGCGCTGCGCCAGAGCAGCGTCCAGAGCCGCCTGCGCGTGGCGAGGGACGGCCAGGAGGCGATGCGCGTGCTCAGGGCCGTGGACAACCCGGACCCGATGCCTGACCTGATCCTGCTCGACCTCAACCTCCCGAAAATGGATGGCCGGGAGGTGCTGGAGGCCATCAAGACCGACGACATGCTCCGCCACATCCCCGTGGTCGTGCTCACCACCTCGCGCGCGGAGGCCGACATCTTCCGCAGCTACCGGGTCGGCGCCAACGCCGTCATCACCAAACCCGTGGACCTGGACCAGTTCTTCGCGTCCGTCCACGCCATCGAGCAGTTCTGGCTGAGCAACGCCCGGCTGCTGAGACCCTATTCATGACGCCCCAGCAGCTCCAGCGCGCGGCTGGGGTGGACTTCTCCATCCTCCTCGTCGAGGACAACCCGGCGGACGCGCGTCTCGTGCGCGAGTACCTGCGGGAGGAGCACGACGACGAGATCGCGGTGACGCACGCGACGAAGCTTCGCGAGGCGCTCACCTTTCTCGAGACGCAGAACTTCAACGCGATCCTTCTCGACCTGAGCCTGCCGGACAGCCAGGGGCTGGAGACCTTCGTACGGGCCCGCGCCGGTGCGTCGCGCGTCCCGATCGTCGTGTTGACGGGACTCGCCGACGAACAGGTGGCCGCCAGCGCCGTCCGCGAGGGAGCGCAGGACTATCTCGTCAAGGGCCAGGTGGACGGCCGCGCGCTGTACCAGTCGCTGCGCTACGCCGTCGAGCGCTACGCGGTGACCGCACAGCTCGGCCTGAGCGAGCGCCGGTACCGCAGCCTGGTGGAAGGCTCCATCCAGGGCATCCTGATTCATGCCGGCGGCACCATCCGTTTTGCCAATCCCGCGTTCGCGCGGATGCTGGGCGCGCCCGGCGCCGACGCGCTCGAGGGCACGAGCATCTGGACCTTCATCGACCCCGACGATCGCGCCCGCCTCGAGCAGTTCGTCGAGGCGAGGTCCAGGGGCACGCCCGATGCCGTCAGGTTCGAGGTCCGGTGCATCCGGCACGACGGCACCCGCATCTGGCTCGACTGCATCACCTCGCCCGTCGTGTGGGACGACGAGCCGGCAGTGCTCGAGACGGTGGTGGACATCACCGCCCGCAAGCAGATGGAGGCCGACCTGCGGGTCAGCGAGGAGCGCTTCCGCCTCCTCGCCGATCACATCAACGAGGCCTTCATCATCACGGAACTGCCGTCGTTCCGCCCCATCTACCTGAGCGGCGCGTGGGAACAGATCTGGGGCCGCCCGACGCAGGAGGCGTTCGACGACCAGACCCTCTGGTTCCACACCATTCACCCCGACGACCGGCAGGGCGTCCTCGACAACCAGATCCGCATCGCCGCTGGCGAACCGACGGTGGACGTCTTCCGCATCGAGCGGCCGGATCGCAGCTGGTGCTGGATCCGGACACGGGCGTTCCCGGTGCGATCGCAGAACGGGCAGGTGCAGCGCATGGTGGCCCTGGCCGAGGACATCACCGAGACACGCCGCAGCGACGAGGAACTGCAGCAGTCACAGAAGATGGAAGCGATCGGCCGGCTCGCCGGTGGCATCGCCCACGACTTCAACAACCTGCTGTCGGCCATCCTCGGCTTCAGCGATCTGCTGCTCGAGGATCTCGGTGCGGATCATCCCTCGCATCCGGACGTCGATCAGATCCGCCAGGCCGCCCGCACCGCCGAGACGCTGACGCGCCAGCTCCTGGCCTTCAGCCGGCGGCAGATCCTCCAGCCGCAGGACGTGGACCTCAACGACGCCGTCCGCAGCGTCCAGAACCTGCTGCGCCGCGCGCTCGGCAAGTCGATCGCGCTCGACGTGCGCCTGGCGGACTCGCTCGGGCGCATCCGCGCCGACGCGGGCCAGATGGAGCAGGTCGTGATGAACCTGATCCTCAACGCGCGCGACGCCATGCCCGGCGGCGGCCGGCTCACCATCGAAACCCTCAACGTCGCGCCCGAAGGCGCCGACACCCCGCAGGCCGAGACGCCGCACGTGATGCTGGTCGTCTCGGACACCGGCACCGGGATGGACGAGGAAACGATGAAGCGGGTGTTCGAGCCCTTCTTCACGACGAAGGGCACGGGCAAGGGCACGGGGCTCGGCCTCGCGACCGTCTACGGCATCGTCAAGCAGAACCAGGGCGCCATCCAGGTGGAGAGCACGGTCGGCGTCGGCTCGACCTTCAGGGTGTCGTTCCCCGTGACGAATCTCCCGGAGCTTCGCCGCCCCAACCTGGTGCCGACCACCGAGGCCGGCGGCGGCACCGAGACCATCCTCGTGGTGGACGATCAGCAGGACGTCCGCGCCGTGGTCGGGGAGATCCTGCGGCGGCACGGGTACACCGTCCTCGAGGCCGGGAGCGGGCCGCAGGCCATCGGGCTGGCCGCCAGCTACCGGGAGCGCATCCATCTGGTGCTGACCGACATGCAGATGCCGGACATGGGCGGTCACGAGCTGGCGGATCGGCTCGTCGCCAGCCTGCCGGGGCTCCGCGTGGTCTACATGTCGAGCTTCACCAACGACCAGCGCCTGGCCGAGGGCGTCCGCGACGCGACGCTGGCGTTCGTGCAGAAGCCGTTCACGCCGGCCGTGCTCCTCGGCACGATTCGCGAGGCGCTCGGCACGCCGAAGGACTGACGTCCGGGGGCCGTCCGGAGCACCGGGCGCTCAGAGTGTCCAGATCTCCTTGAACACGCGGTGGAAGTTGCCGCCGATGATCTTCTCGATCACCGCCGGGGCGTATTTGCGCTGCTGCAGGCCGCGCGCGACGCCCTCGATGCGGCGCGAGTGATTGAGCTCGGCGATGAAGAGCGGCCGGTCCTCGTCCGGGGCCGAGATCCCGCGCGCCTTGCGGCCGTCCACGAAGCGCCGCGCCTCGGCCAGGTATTCCGGCGTCTCCTCGATCGGCGCGGTGCTGAGGTCGCTGCCGATGCCGACGTGGTCCTCGCCGCACACCGAGATGGCGTGATCGATCTGGCGCATCAGCATCTCGACGGATGGCGCCCCTGGCCCGGGCCCGATGAAGGGCATGAAGTAGATGCCCACCACGCCGCCCTTGTCGGCCATCGCCTTCAGCTCCCGGTCTTCCTTGCTCCGCGGGTGTCGGTAGACCTCGCGGCAGCCGCTGTGGGTGATGAGCGGAGGCTTCGTCGAGGCCGCGATCCCGTCGGCCGTCGTCCGGGTGCCGCAGTGGCTCAGGTCCACCGCGATGCCGAGGCTGTTCATCCGCTCAACCACCTCGTGGCCGTAGCGGCTGAGGCCGGCGTTGCCGGGTTCGAGGCAGCCGTCGCCCAGCAGGTTGCGATCGTTGTAGGTGAGCTGGATGATGCGGATGCCGAGCCGGTAGAAGACGTCCACGCGTGACAGGTCGCGGCCGAGCATCTCGGTGTTCTGGAATCCCAGGATCAACCCGAGGGTGCCGTCGGCCTTCGCGCGGGCGATGTCCGCGTGGCGCCGCACGACCGACAGCAGGTCGGGATAGCGGTCGGCCTCGCCCTGTGGCAGGGCGATGTTGCGCGTCGTCGTCTCGAAGTCGTCGGCGCTGACGGTGACGTTGATGGCGGTGATGCCCGACGAGCGGATGGCTTCGCGCTGGGTGGGCGAGAGCGGTCCCCGGGGTGGCCACGACACGTTCATCGACCCCGGGTTCGCCAGCGCGTCGATGACGATGCCGCGGGTGTAGACGGAGCCGTCCGCCTGCGAGGACTGCGCGGCGCCCGGGCGGGACGCGGCGAGGAGGGCGCCCGCTCCGGCGCCAACGGTGGCGCCGAAGCGGCGGCGGCTGATGGGACGTCGTGACTCGGTCATCGGGCCTCCGGCTGTTGGGGGAGAGTGTAGCCGAGGCGCACCGGGCGGAAGATCAGGCGAAGCGGCGGTCGTCGGCCGAGGGACCGTAGATGGCGGGCACCGTGGCCCCGAGCAGCCGCAGGTAACCGTCATCTGACCGCGATGATGTGCCCAGTGGCCGAAGGTGTCTGGATCATCTCGTAGCGGGGCTGCTCGGCCGCGACGTCGCCCGCCAGCAGCCGCCACGTGGTGGCCGGTGGGCGTCGGTCGTGCCGGATCGCGGCCCGCGCCTCCGCGGCCGCCGTGTCCAGCGCGGCCACGAACTCATCCGCGGTCTGGCTCGGCGGCGGCCGGAGGACTGGCCGTCCTTCGGCGCGATGTCGAGCTCGTCCCGGGTGATCATCATCGCGAACCACGACGGGATCGTGGCCACGATGTCCGAGAGGTAGCCGAACGGCATGGACTTGTCGTGCGGCTTCCAGTCGCGCTTGCCCGAGGGAAATTGTTGAAGTGCATGCCGGCTGCGCTCGACTTCGCGGTCGAACGTGGTCAGGAAGAATTCGGTCATCTGCATCGCGTGTGCTCCTGCTGGGAATTCAGAATTCAGAATGCAGAATGCCGAAATCAAGAAGGCAGAAGGCAAAAGGCACAAAGCCGAGGTCGGCCAACGGCCCTTCTGAATTCTGACTTCTTCATTCTGAATTCCCCGAGATCCCCCCGAGCATTTCCTCCAGCCGGTCGTAGGTTTCGGCCGCGCCTTTCTCCATGCCGGAGGCCAGCATGGCGTCGCGGGCTTCGATCGAGTCCATCCGGCTGACGCAGGTGAGCGTGGTGTGCCCCTCGTGCTCGGTGAAGGTGATCGCGTCCACGGTGATCGATCCGGGCATGCCCTCGAACTCGAAGGTGTAGACGAGGCGCTCGGGCGGGACGACTTCCTTGTACTCGCCGCGGAACGCGTACTGCTGCCCGCCGGGCTTCCCGACCACGAAGCGCCACGCGCCGCCCGGGCGAAAGTCCATGTCGCAGCTGATGAGTTCGCTGCCGCGCGGTCCCCACCAGCGACTGATGTACTCCGGCTTGCTGTGCGCCTCGAAGACGAGGCGGCGGGGGAAGGCAAACGTGCGGCGCATCTCGATCTCGAGGTCGGACCGCACCCTGATGGACATCGCGCCCACGTGGCGCGTATCGCTCTGCTGACTAGCGCTGGCGTTCATCGTTGGTCTCCTTTCGTGCGAGCTCGACGAGGAAGGCGTCGAGCTGTTCGAAGCGGCTGTCCCACATGCGGCGGTAGCGGTCCACCCAGTCGGCCACGTCCTTGAGCGGGGCCGGCTCCAGGTGGCAGGGCCGCCACTGGGCCTTGCGCGTCTGCGTCACCAGTCCGGCCCGTTGCAGCACCTTGAGGTGCTTGGACACGGTGGGGAGCGTGAGGTCGAAGGGCTCGGCGAGCTCGTTCACGGTGGCGTCGCCGTCCGCCAGGCGGGCGAGGATGCCGCGCCGGGTGGGATCGGCAAGCGCGGCGAAGGTCAGGCTCAGTTGGTCTGTCATGTATTGTCGCGACCGGCTAATTAGCTATACGCGACAATACAGCCTGCAGTTCCCTGACGTCAAGTCCCGTGTCGAATACGGGTTCCGAGCCGGCTTTGCTCTGGGTAGGGAGTTGGCGGCCGGGACAAGGACGTCCCGGCTCGCCGTGGTTCGACCGCGCGCTACTTCATGACGACGCCGCAGGCGAGGCGATCGCCGGCCGCGCCGGAGGGGTCGGTCTTGTAGTCGTCGCCGGTGGCATGAATCACCAGCGCGCCGCCATCGGCATCCATGATGGCGTTGCTGCCGCCCGACAGGGTCGTGCCGCGCGCCAGGATCTCGACGTCGAGCTTCCCGTCGGCGGGGACGTGGATGTTGGGCAGGTCACCCGCGTGGCCGCCGCCCTTCACCTCGATCCCGTGGGGGACGCCCGCCGGGTTGAAGTGGCCGCCCGCGGAGGTGAAGCCCGGGGCCTCGCACTTGCCGACGGCGTGGACGTGGAAGGCGTGCGTGCCGGCCGGCCCGCTCGTCAACATCAGGTGGATGAGCACGCCGTTGGGCGTGTCGGTGAGGGTGGCCGTGCCGACCGTTGCCCCCTTCGCATCCTTGAGTTCGGCCTTGCCGCCCCCCATCTGCGCACTGGCCGCACCCGACATCGACCACACCAGCACCGCGGCGCCAACCACCGCACCGCAGGACCGCATCAGAACACTCTTCATAGCAGGGACTCCGTTGATGAATGCGCCGTGGCGCGTACTCGTTCGGTCTTACACCAGGGCGCTCTTGTAGAGCGCCAGGAGCTTGGCCCAGGCCTTCTCGGCCTCGGGCTCGTTGTAGATGGGCTTGCCGGCCTCGGCCGGCATGTCGGGCACGCACCAGCCGTGCAGGCTCTGGTACACCTCCACCTCCGCCGGCACCTTCGCCGCCGCAAACGCCGCCTTCAGCGTATCCTTCGCGTCCGGCTGCCGTGCATCGTCGTTGGAGGCCACCGCGACGTAGAGCCGGCCCTTCATCTTCGGGATGAGGGTGTGCGGGCTGTCGGGCGCCTGCGTCACCAGCCCACCGCCGTGGAACGACCCGCCCGCGCCGAGCCGACCGGGTACGGCCGCCATGGTCCGGAACACCAGCGGACCGCCCATGCAGTAGCCCTGGGTCCCGATCTTCCTGGCCTTGTCCACCTGCGGCTGCGCGTCGAGGAACGCCACGAAGGCCGCCGCGTCCTTCTCCGCGGCCCCGGACGCGCCGATGCCGCCCATCAGCTTCCGCAGCGCCGCCATGTTGTCCTGGTTCTGGAAGCTGAAGCCTTCCATCTGGATGCCAGGCGCCTTGGTCGCGCGGTAGTACGGGTTGGGTACGAGCACCGTGTAGCCCGCCGCAGCCAGGCGCTTGCCCATGTCGCGCATCGACGCGCGCAGCCCGAACGCGTCGGGCCAGATGATCACGGCCGGGTGGGCGCCGCTCGCAGGGTGGATGAACGCGGCATCGCAGGTACCATCGGCCGTCTTCACGTCCACCATGGTCTCGACGACGCCGGATTGCGCGTGGAGATTACCGGTGGCGGCGGCCAGGCCCGCGGCGACCGACATGCCGACGAAGTCGCGACGGGAGTAGTCCGGGGATTCTGACGGGCGGGTGTCGTCGGCCATGGGTGTCTCCGCTGAGAGGGCCATTGGTGCGGCACCGTGAGTGGCGCGCACCGACTAGTCTCTGGCGAGAAGCGCGTGGCTGTCCAGCGCCATCAGCGGCCGAGCCGGCCGGCGAGCTCCGCCGCGTGGAGCAGGAGGTAGTCGCGTTCCGCGGTGCTCGTCGTGCCTCGGGCGGCCCGGCGATAGGCGTCCACGGCCGCGGCGGTCTCTCCGGCGCGCTCCAGCAGGTGGGCTCGCGCGCCCTCCACGCGAGCGGACCCGTGCAGGCGGGGATCCGCTTCCAGGTCCTCCAGCGCGGCGAGTCCTGCGCGCGGACCGTGCACCATGGCGAAGGCAATGGCGCGGCTGAGGCGCGCGCCGGGCGAGTCCTGCATGCCGATCAGCACGTCGTAGAGCGCGACGATCTGCGGCCAGTCCGTGGCGTCGAACGACGGCGCCTCGTCGTGCAGGGCGGCGATGGCGGCCTGCACCTGATACGGGCCCGGGGCCCCTCGCCCGAACGCCGCGCAGAGCAGCGCCGTGCCTTCGGCGATGGCGAGGCCATGCCACTGCGATCGGTCCTGGGCGTCGAGAGGCACGAGCTCGCCGAGCGCGCCGATCCGGGCCGCGCGCCTGGCATCGGTCAGCAGCATCAGCGCCAGCAGGCCTTCCACCTCCGCATGGTCCGGTACGAGGGTCAGCAGGAGCCGCACCACCCGGATGGCTTCCGCCGACAGGTCCACGCGATAGACCGTCGAGCCCGAGCTGGAAGCGTATCCCTCGCTGAAGATCAGGTAGAGGATCTGGAGCACGCGCGGCAATCGGGCATCGCGGCCCGCCGACTCGAGCGGCTCGAAGGCGCGGCCGGCCGCACGGATGGCCTGCTTCGCCCGGCTCAAGCGCTGCGCCATCGTGGACTCGGGCACGTAGAACGCCCGCGCGATCTCGGCCGTCGTGAGCCCGCCCACGGCACGCAGCGTCAGCGCCACTTGAGACGCCGGCGTCAGCGCCGGGTGGCAGCACATGAAGTACAGGTCCAGCGTCTCGTCCCGCTCGTCGCGGCCCCCCGCGTCGGCGGCCAGCGCAATCTGCGATTCGGCCGGTACCAGGCTGACGACGAGGTGTTCGCGATGCCGCCGCGCCGCGTCCGCGCGGATCTGGTCGGTGAGGCGCCGGGTGGCCACGCGTACGAGCCAGGCCAGCGGATGGTCGGGCCTGCCTTCCGACGGCCACTGCCGGGCGGCGGCGATCAGGGCTTCCTGCGCCGCATCCTCGCAGCCCGAAAAGTCGCGATACCGCCGGACGAGGATGGCGAGCACCCGTGGCGCCAGCTCGCGCAGCAGGCGCTGGCCGTCCTCGTCCAGCCGCGGGGTCATGCGCCCGGCGTCTCGTCCGACGGCGGCCCGGCCATCACCTGCCGCACCTCGATCGGCATGCGCAGGGGCGCGCCGCCCTGGCCGGGTGCCGACGAGGCCTCGGCCGCAATCGCGTACGCACGCTCCGGCGACTCGACGTCCACGATCCAGTAGCCCACCAGGAACTCCTTGGTCTCGGGAAACACGCCGTCGGTCACCGGCTCGCCGCCGTCCCCGGCCCTGACGATGCGTGCCTGATCGGGGAAGGCCAGGCCTTCGGCGCCGACCAGCTCGCCGCTGGCACTCAGACGCCGGTTGAGATCGATCATGAACGCGATGTGCGCCTGGATGTCTTCCTTCGGCCACGACATGATGGCGTAGGGGCCCTGGCCGGGGACGTGCATCATCAGCATGTACTTCATCGGGGTCTCCTGGAATGCCCGAGCTGTCCGCTCGGGGTGTGTGTGGTGGAGTCGGAGCCGCCGGGCGCTTCTCGACATCGCGGGCGGGGGCTTTCTGGATGTCCACCCGGCCGGCGGGACCTGCCCCGGGCCAGACGGCACAGTCCCGGAAACGGACATTGGCCGTGCGCCTGCGACTGACCAGAAATCCGCTAAGCCGTTGTGGCAGAGCGCGTTGGGCCGCTCCCAACCATTTGGCACGATGCTCGCTCTAAGCTGGTAGGACCGCTACCGATGGATCGTCCCACCCAGCCTCTCCGCCGCTCCCGCACCCTGGCCGCGCTCACGACCGTCGGCCTGATCGCGGCGTGCCTGGCTCCCGTCGCGGCGGCAGGCACCTGGCTGCTCGTGACGGATCCCGGTGTGGCGGCTGACGTGGCCGCCGAGAACAGCCTCATGCCGGTGGCCGAAGCGCTGGTGAAGGCCGTGGGGCGCGCCCTGGCCAGCCTGCTCGGCTTCCTCTAGGCCGGCGGCGTCCTTCTCCCGCGCCGCTCGTGGCGCCCGTCAGCCCCAGAGGCCCAACGCCCGACGCACCGCCACGATCTGGCCGACGTGGTAGGCGTTGTGATCGAGCACGAGGAGCACCGCGCGCAGGATGGTCTGCTGACCGCTGCCGGTCGGCACCAGCGCCGAGAGGTCCGGGGCCGTGCGCACCACGCCGACGAGCCGCTCGCGCGCGGCCGCGAATGCGGCAAGGCTGTCGGTCCACGCGACCTCGCTGGGTGGCTCGGGATGGCGGGGCCAGTAGTCGTCGGGCCACTGCCGGTCGTGGGTGTAGTGCGGGTTGACGCAGAAATCCAGGAGATCGTCCTGCGCGATGCGCAGGTGCTCGACGAGTTGCCACGGCGAGTGCTCGAACCCCGGCGCGCGTGCGCCACGGCGGTCGGCGGGCAGTCCCTCGACCGCCTGCTCGAAGCTCGCGTGCGCTTCCTTCCATTCCAGCGCGCGGACCAGGTGCTCGCGGATCGAATCGGCGGATGCGGCCATGGCCGCATTCTATGCGGGCGCCCTACTTGTCGCTCAGCGTGCGCCGCGGATACACGTCGATTGTGTCGCCGATCACGATCGTCATGAGGTCGTAGCCCACTGCCAGGGGACCGTCGTAGGTCCGGCGTGTCGGGGCCACCAGATCCTCGGCCGTCGCCGGAGACGGCACGATGTGCGAGTACACGGCCAGCCGCGGCCGGATGCGGCTCAGGAGGGCACCCACCTGCTCGGGAGAGGTGTGGTGGGCGAGGATGCGCTCGAGCGCCTTCGGGTCCGGCACCTGCGCGCGGCGCATCTCCACCTCCGGACTGATCACTTCGTGCACGAGCACGTCCACGCCCCTGGCGTGCTCCACGATGGGCTCGAAGGAGCGCGTGTCGCCGCTGAAGACGGCCGAGCGTCCCCGATAGTCCACGCGGTAGCCATAGGCGGGTGTCGTGACGCCGCCGTGATCGACGGCGAACGCCGTCACCCTCACGCCCGACTTCTCGAACACGGCGCCTGGCTGGACGTTGCGGGCAGCGAGCCGCACGCCCTCGCGCGGAAACCCTTCGTCCTTCGACCGCATGTCGATGTCCCACGCGTAGGCCTGTTCGAGGTGTCCGGCCATCTCCGCCGTGCCCGGCGGACCGGCGACCTCGAGTGCCCGGCTCCGCCCGAAGACCCAGCTGGTGAGCCACAGATCGGGCAGGCCCACCACGTGATCGGAGTGCAGGTGAGTGAAGAACACCGCGTCAACGCCCACGAGCGAGTCGCGCGCCCCGATCTCGAAGAGGCGCTGGGCGCTGCCTCGCCCCGCATCGAACAGCAGGCGCACGTCCCCGGCCTCGACCAGGATGGAGGGGCCGAAGCGATCGAGGTTGGGCCTCGGGTTTCCCGTGCCGAGCAGCGTGATCGTCAGGGTGCCGGACGGCTGGGCCGCCAGGCCCGGGATGGCGGCCACGAGGGCGATGAGCAGGCTGAGTCGGAGCACGCGCATGGGCGGCATGATAGCCCCGCCCCGACGCGCTATCATCGCCGTCGGTCCATGGGGTCCTCGAGGCATCGTGTGGTCGTGCGCGCAGCAGTGCTCCTGCTCGGGGCCATCCTGGGACTTGCCGGACGCGCCGGCGCGCAGCCGGCGGCCGCCCACGATCGGGCGTTCTGGGTCGCGCTCGCCGGCGGTGGGTTCGAGGTGCCGGCCGGGAGCACGGCCGTCGAACTCCTCACGGAGATGAACGCGCTGCTCGGCTCCCCCGACCCGGTCCTCCGCGACGACGTGGCCTACGGCGCCGCCGAGCGCTGGCTGCTGCGCGATCGCCGGCTCTCCCCGGACGAGGTCCGGCAGGTCGTCGCGATGTGGAGCCGCAACCTCGACGTCGGTCTCGGCGAGGCCGGCACGGACACGATCTATCTCCGCAGCTTCTCGGCCCTGTGCCTGTCGGTGGCGGCGGCCGCCGACCTGACGCGGCCGGTGTTCGACCCGCGCGAGGTGCAGGCCCTCCTTGACCGTGCGCTCGACTACTTCGCCCGCGAGCGCGACCTGCGAGGATTCGACGCGGAGCACGGGTGGATGCACAGCGTCGCCCACACCGCGGATCTGCTCAAGTTCCTCGCACGCAGCCCGAAGCTGGCAGCCGGCAGCGGCGTTCGCCTGCTCGATGCCGTCTCGGGCAAGATCCACCAGGCGGATGCCGTGTTCACGTGGGGCGAGAACGACCGCATGGCGCTCGCGCTGCACGCCACGGTGCGCCGGGGGGAAGTCGATCCGCCCGCCCTTGACGCGTGGCTCGCCCGCTGGCTCGGCGACTACGAAGAGCTGTGGGCTCGCGGGCCCATGGTGCAGCCGGCGCAGTTCGTCCGCGTCGAGAACGCGCGCCAGGTGATGCGCAGCCTCCACGCGGCGCTGTCGATGGACGCGTCGCCGACGGCAGCGGGCGCCGCGGCCGCCCGCGCGATCCTCGCCGCGCTGGCAAAGATGCGGTAACGCCCCGCGCGGCCAGCCGTTACAATCCTCGCTGCATGTCCCCGACCGACCGCATCACCGCCGCCGGCTGGCGCATCGTCCTGCTCGCCAGCCTGGGCGGCACGCTGGAGTTCTACGATTTCGTCATCTTCGGCATCTTCGCCAAGGACATCGCCGACGCGGTGTTTCCGGCCGCCGACCCGCTGGCCTCGCTGATGGCGTCGTTCGGGACCTTTGCGGTCGGCTACTTCGCGCGTCCGATCGGCGGCGTGGTGCTGGCCCACTACGGCGACCGCTACGGACGCCGGACGGTGTTCCTCTGGTCGGTGTTCGTGATGTCGGGCGCGACGCTCGGCATGGGGCTCGTGCCGTCCTTCGCGCAGTGGGGAGTGGCGGCGAGCCTGCTCATGGTGCTGCTCCGCATCATCCAGGGCTTCTGTCTCGGCGGCGAGCTGCCCGGCGCGCTCACCTACGTCGTCGAAACCGCGCCGCGCATCGCCCCCTTCGTCTGCGGCGTGGTCTTCGCGTGCGTGACGATGGGGGTGGCCGTGGCCACGGGGGTGAGTTTGTCGGTGCGGACCTTCCTGGACCCGGCGATGGTGCCGCTCTACGGCTGGCGCATCGCGTTCGTGCTGGGCGGGCTCGGGGGCGTGCTGAGCTTCGTGCTGCGGCGGTCGCTCGAGGAGTCGCCGGAGTTCGAGCGGATGAAGAGCCTGGCGTCGCGACAACCCTTCCGTGAACTGCTGCGCACGCACACGGCGCAGGTCCTCGTCGGGTGCGCGCTGCTGGCCGGCACCGGCGCGTTCAACGGGCTGTTCTTCTCGCACCTGCCCGCGTACTTGACGGCGGTGCTCTCCTACGACCCGCGCCAGGCGGTGTTTTCCCAGACGGTGGGCGTGCTGGCGTCGGCGGCGGGCATCCTGTCGGTGGGCTGGCTGGCCGACCGCGTGGCGCCCCGCTACCTGCTCCGGACGGGTGTGGCGCTCCTGATCGCGTTCGCGTGGCCCTTCTACGCCGCGCTCGCGGACCGGTCGATCGATCTGACGTTGCTGTGCGTGGCTGCCGGCCTGATCGCCGGGCTGACCAACGGATCGTTCGCGGTGCTGCTGACCGACCTCTTCCCCACCCGCATCCGCTTCACGGGCGTGGCGCTGGCGTTCAACGTGAGCTTCACGCTCTTCAGCGGGACCGCGCCGCTCGTCGCGACGACGCTCATCGGGCGGACGGGCACGCCGGTGTCTCCCGCCTACGTGATGATGGCCTGCGGCCTGCTCGCGCTGATCGGCAGCCTCTGGGTCGAGCGCTACGGCGGGAACGTGCTCGAGCGCGCGGCCTGATCGCCGATCACTCGGCCCGCAGCGCCTCCGCCGGGTCCACGCTGGCCGCGCGACGGGCCGGGATGGCCGACGCCGCGACGGCGGCCATCGCCAGGATCCCGAGGGAGACGGCAAACGCCTTGGCGTCGGTGGCCTCCAGGTCGTAGAGGAAGGGCTGCGCGCCGTCGGCCGCGGACCAGGCCAGCGCGCTGCCCGCCGCCAGCCCCAGCGCCACCAGTGCCCCAGCCCGCCGCGTCACCATGAGGACCACCGACCCTCGCGACGCCCCGAGTGCCATGCGCACGCCGATCTCCCGCGTGCGATCGGTGACGACCTGCGCCAGCATCCCGTAGATGCCCACGGCCGAGATCACCAGCCCCAGCACGCCGAAGAGGCTGAACAGCATCATGCTCAGGCTGCGCTGCGCCAGGCGGCCCGCCAGCAGCTGGTCGAGGGTGCGCACGTTCCGCAGCGGAACGCCCGGCAGCACCTGCGACACGACGGTCCGCATGCGTGGCAGCACGGCCAATGGGTCGCCGGCGGTCCGGATCAGCAGTTCGCCCGTGCCCTGGCCGAACTGCGCGAGCGGCACGTAGATCTCGGGCCGCGGGTCGATCTCGAGGTCGGTCTGGTGGATGTCACCGACCACGCCGACGATCGTCCATGGCTGATCGGAGAAGGTGGCGGTGCGTCCGAGCGGCGACTCCGACGGAAAGAACATGCGCGCGGCGGACTCGTTGATGATGAGCGCCCTCGGCGCGCCCTCGCGGTCGTCGTCGCTGAAGAGGCGGCCGCTCCGGAGTGGAATCCGCAGCACGTCGTGATAGGCGGCGGTGACGACGCGCACGCTGACCGTGGACGGCCCGTCCACGACATGTCCGGGCACGCGCAGCGTCGTCGTCCACATGCCGGCGCCGAGCGGGATGCCGCCGTTGACGACGGCAGCGCCGACGACACCGGGTTCCGTCGAGGCGCGGTCCGCCAGTTCCATCAACTGTGCCCGCATGTCCGGCGGCGGCTGGCCCGGCAGGATGTCCTGAGGGTAGATCTGGGCGGTGAGCACCTGGCTCGTGTCGAATCCCGGCTCGATGCGCACCACGCGGGCAAAGCTCGCGGCGAACAGCGCGGCGCCGACGAGCAGCACCACCGCGAGCGCGACCTCGGCCACGATCAAGATGCCGTGCGTACGATGATGCTCCCGTCCGGCCGTGCCTCGAGCCCCGCTCTTCAGGACCGTCACGAGGTTCGGCCTCGACAGGCGCAGGGCCGGGCCGAGGCCGAAGGCGACGCCAGCCAGCACGGACGTGAGGCCGGTCACGGCCAGCACGCGCAGGTTCAGCGCAATCGCGCTGACGCGCGGCACACTGGCCGGCATGGCCGCCTTGAGGATCCACACGCCCCACCAGGCGATCAGCGCGCCAAGGGCGGCCCCGGCAAGCGCGAGGATCAGGTTCTCGACCAGCACCTGGCGGATCAGCCGCCCACGGCCCGCACCGAGCGCCGCCCGCACCCCGAGATCGCGCGTGCGGGTTGACGCTCGCGCCAGCTGCAGCATGGCCACGTTCACACACACGATGGCCAGCAGCACGCCCGAGGCCGCCAGGAGCATCGTCATCCACGACTGCGTGGACGCGCCGACGATGTGATCGTGCAGCGGCCGCACGCCGACGAAGGAGTCCTTGTTCCAGTCCGGGTGCTCCGCCGTGAGTGAGGCGGCGATGGTATCCATCTGCGCCTGCGCCTGGGTGATCGACACGCCGGGCCGGAGCCGGGCAATGGTCTGGAGATAGACGCTGACCCAGCCTGGCCTGCGGATGCGCTCGCTCTCGGGGACGACGTAGGGCAGGTACAGATCGGTGGGCCGGCCCGATGCGAGCGGGTACGCGAACCCGGGCGGTGTCACGCCCAGGATCTCGAACCTGTCGCCGTCGAGGGGAAGCGTGCGGCCGACGACCGCGGGATCGCCGCCGAAGCGCTGACGCCAGAACCCGTCGCTGAGGACGACGACGCGATGGCGCCCGTCGATTTCGTTGTCCGCCGCGTAGGGCTGACCGATCGCCAGCGAGACGCCGAGGACGTCGAAGAAGCCAGCCGTCGTGCGGAGCACCGGCACGTCCTCGGGTGCCGCTCCCGGCTCCTGGAGGACCGCGCTTCCACGCGTGAGCGCCGCGACGGACTCGAAGACCTCCTGGCGTTCGGCCCAGTCGAGGTAGTTCTGCGGCGAGGCGCTGTCGAGGGCCAGCGGATCCGACGCGGGCTCCGCGCCCGGGCGCGGGGGGTGGCGCTCGCCGACGGCGACGAGCCGGTCGTGTTCGTCGAACGGCAGCGCGCGGATGACGACGGCGTCCACGACGGAGAAGATGGCGGTGGCGGAGCCGATGCCCAGCGCCAGCACGAGCAGCGCGACCAGCGAGTAGGTCTTCGAACCGGAGAGCGATCGCAGGGCGGCGATGAGATCGGCGTGCATGAGGTCAGCCTCCAGCTCCGGGCGAGGAAAAACGCGGCCTATCGCGATCGGACCGCGGCGTAGTCGGCCAGGGCCAGCGCGAAGCCCGCGCGGTCCGACAGCCCCATGGGGTCGTAACCCAGTGCGCGGGCGCAGGCGTCGCCGAAGCAGCACGCCATCTGCGTGGCGCGATCCGTGGCGTCGAGGTGGGGGCCAATCACCTCGCGTGTGTAGGCCAGGTCCTCGGCGTCGAGACGGGGAGTGGCGTCCTCTCCGAGTGCCATCACGTGGCCCTCCTGCGCGAGCATGTCCCGCAGCGTCGTCGGCGTCCCGTGGGCGCGGACGTAGGCGAACCGGTGGATGGCGGTCAGCACCGCCCGACGGGCCGCGTCGGCCGATGCCGGCTCGGACGTCCACAGGATGCCCACTGCCCATCCGCGCGTGATCATGGCCTGGCACTCGAATCGATGGCCGAACTCGCTGGCCCACCGATTCGTCCAGCCGCCGTGCAGGTCGTCGGAGACGACCAGGGTGGCCTCCACCGCTCCGGGTTCGCTGGCGGATACAGCGCCGGCCTCCGCGGCGGCGCGGGCGCCGATGTCGTCGGCCCCGAGCGCGAGATACGCGTCCAGCAGCGCGGGCACGTGGTCCTTGCCCATGGGGTTCATCGCCGACAGCGGGAGCGCCATCTCGCCGGTCGCCTCATCGCGCAGCGTGGCAAGGTAGGCGCGGAACCGCGACAGGTCTCGCGGAAGGGCGTAGAGGTCGCGCTGTGTCTGCAGGAGCGGGCGGTAGCCGACGGCCACCCGCGGATTCTACCCGCGGGCCTCGTCTCCTCGATCCGTCTCTCTTCCCCGGCCTGCCAAATCATGGTGTAGTGGAAGTCAGGAGCTCACGCATGAGGCAGCCATCCGTCTCGACCATCACGATCGCGGCGTTCATCGCCCTGGCAGCAGCGCCCCTGGCCACCCGCGCCCGGGCCCAGCAACCGACGCCGATCGAGGTGGATACCGCAACGCTGGCTGCACGTACCGACGCCGCGCGCGCCATCATCCCGCTGCTCGAGGACGTCAAGCAGCGCGTCGAGGCGCCCGTGGACACCCAGGTCGGCGGCGGCGCGCCCAACTCGCCGTTCACCGGCCAGCCGACGACCGTGTTCTCGGTCACGCTCAGCAAGCGCAAGCCCGTGGACCCGCAGGTCGTCCAGGCCATGGATCGGCTCCTGAAGTGGGAGCCGGGCAACCGCTCCGCCGAATACGAGACGTCGCTGTTCGACCGTTGGTTCGCCGCCCTTTCCGCCCGGGCCTCTTCGCTCAGCACGCAGCGGGGGCTGGCGCCCTGCGACGCGGGATGCGTCGCGAGGACCATGACGGCGCTGGACGAAACGTGGGGCGCGCAGCCCGGTGACCGTGCCGAAGCCCGCGATCAGGTGCTGCTCGATACGCTCAGCGAGGCGGTCAGGGGCGCTTCTGAATTCAGAATTCAGAATTCAGAATTAAGAAAGTCAATCGACCGCCAATGTGCCCGTATAGATCGCCATCCCGACGACCGCGTCGACGCCGAGGGCGTCGAGGGCGGCGATTTCCTCCTGCGTGGTGATGCCCCCGGCCGCGGTGACGCGGCGGCTCGTCGCGTCGCGCACCGCGCGGATGGCGTCCATGTCGGTGCCCTGCATCAGCCCTTCCTTGTCCACGTGCGTGTAGAGGAACTCGCCGCAGTGGCGGTCCAGTAGCTGCACCGCGTCCACCGGGCTCAATGGAAGCGCCGTCTTCCACCCATGAATGACCACGCGGCCGCCGCGCGCGTCCACCGCGGCGATCACGCGATCGGCACCCACGGTGGTGGCGAGCGCCTCGGCGAACTCGTGGTTGACCACCGCGGCAGGCGGCGGCGCCCCGCCGGACGCATCGCCCCACTGGCCCGGTCCGCGGAAGAGGCCCGACCCGGCAATGACCGCCTGCGCGCCCGCCGCCAGCAGTTCCTCGGCGCGGCCCACCGTGCGCACGCCGCCGCCGACGCGGCAGGGCAGGACGGCCGCGATCCGCCGCACGAGTGCATCGTTGTTGCCGCGGGACATCGCGGCGTCGAGATCGATGAGCTGCACCTTCGGGAAGCGCGAGAACTTCGCGATCCAGGCATCGATGTCATCGCTCGCAATGGCCAGCGTCTCGCCCTGCACGAGCTGCACGACGCGGCCGTTCTGGAGGTCGATGGACGGAATCAGCATGGGGGCAACCGTACGGGGATGTGGCGCGCGTGGAGGAACTGCTTCAGTGCCTCGACGCTGTGCTCGTTGAAGTGGAAGATGGACGCCGCCAGCGCCGCGTCCGCGCGGCCGTCGGTGAACACCTCGGCGAAGTGCGCGAAGCTGCCGGCGCCGCCGGAGGCGATGACCGGGATGTTGACCGCCGACGACACCGCCGCCGTCATCTCGCAGTCGAACCCGCTGCGCGTACCGTCCTTGTCGATCGAGGTCAGCAGAATCTCTCCGGCGCCGCGATCGGTCGCCTCCCGCGCCCAGTCCACGGCGTCCTTCGGCGTCTCGGCCTGTCCGCTCCGCGCGTAGACGGCAAACCGGCCGTCCTGGCGCTTGGCGTCCACGGCGACGATGACCGCCTGGCTGCCGTAGCGCCGCGCCAGCGTCGTGATCAGCGCCGGGTTCTGCAGCGCCGCAGTATTGAGGCTCACCTTGTCGGCCCCCGCCTCGACCGCCGCCGCGGCGTCGTCTTCGGTGCGGATGCCGCCGCCGACACAGAGCGGCAGGAAGATCTCCCCAGCGACGGCCGCAATGGTGTGCGCCCGCGCCTGGCGGGCCTCGATGGTGGCCGTCACGTCGAGGATCACGATCTCGTCGATGCCCTCGACGTTGTAGCGTCGCGCGAGGGCAGCCGGATCGCCCGCCTCGCGGAGCCCCTCGAAGTTGATGCCCTTGACGACGAGACCGTCGCGGACGTCGAGACAGGCAATGATGCGCTTGGACAGCATCAGCGCGATCCCTGGAGCCGCAGATGGCGCAGAGGCCGCAGATGGCACAGAGGCCGCAGAGGGCGCGGAGGCCGCAGATGACGCAGATAGCGCAGAGGGCGCGAATGCCACGGATGCCACGGATCAAGACCAGAGGGTGAGGGCGTAGGCGTCATCGTCATCAATGCATGTGGAGCCGACAGAGAGGTCCTGGCCGCCTCGAGTCCCCTCCCGAGGTTCCTCTGCCGCCTCTGCCGCCTCTGCCTCCTCTGCCTCCTCTGCGTCATCTGCGCCATCTGCGGCCCCTGCGCCATCTGCGTCATCTGCGGCCCCTGCGCCATCTGCGCTATCTGCGTCATCTGCGGCCCGTATCAGCGGCCCAGTTGCGCAGGATGCGAAGCCCCGCGTCGCCGGACTTCTCGGGGTGGAACTGCACGCCGGACACCAGGCCGTCCTCGACGGCGGCGCTGAACGCGACGCCGTAAGTGGTGACGGCCGCGGTCGCGGCCACCACGGGCGCCGCGAACGAGTGCGTGAAGTACACCTGCGTGCCATCGGCGAGGCCGTCGAACAGGCGCGTGGGGCGAGGGAACGTGAGGTCGTTCCAGCCGACGTGCGGAATCTTCAGTCCGTCGGCGCCGGCATCCGTCCGCGCGTCCGGGTCCCGGTCGCCCAGGTGGCGGCACGTGCCCGCGACCACGCCAAGACCGGGGACGTCTGGCGCCTCGGTGGAGCCGTCGAACAGCCACTGCAGGCCGACGCAGATGCCGAGCAGCGGGCGTCCGCCGGCAAGTGCGCGTCGAATCGCGTCGCGCCACGGTTCGTCCAGCGCCGCTGTGGCGCTGAAGTGCCCGACCCCGGGTACGACCACCGCTGCCGCATCGGCAATCTCCGACGGCGCCGCGGGCGTCCAGAACGACGCACCGATGGCGCCGAGCGCCTTGCGCACCGAGGTAAGGTTGCCGGCGCCGTAGTCGACCAGTGCAATCACAGCAGCCCTTTCGTGCTGGGCAGCATCTTCGCCAGCCGCTTGTCCTTCGCGCAGGCCACGCGCAGTGCGCGGCCGAAGGCCTTGAAGCAGGCCTCGATCTTGTGATGGTTCGAGCGGCCATACAGCACCTTCAGGTGCACGTTGGCACGCGCGCCCATCGCGAAGCCCTCGAAGAAGTCGTACACCAGCTCCGTCTGCAGGTCCCCAACCAGGCGGACCCGTACGCGCGTGTCCACGACGGTGTGCGGCCGGCCGCTCAGGTCGATGGCGGCCACGGCCAGCGTTTCGTCCATCGGCATGACGAAGTAGCCGGCCCGGTTGATGCCGCGCCGCGTGCCCAGCGCCTTCGAGACCGCCTCGCCCAGGGCAATCCCCGCGTCCTCGACGGTGTGGTGCTGGTCCACGTCCAGGTCCCCGGTCGCCCGCACCGACAGGTCGAAACCGCCGTGCCGTGCCACGAGATCCAGCATGTGGTCCAGGAAGCGGATGCCCGTGCGGTTGTCGAAGCGTCCCGTCCCGTCCAGCGAGATAGAGACACGAATCTGGGTTTCCGCCGTGCGGCGGTCGGTCACGCCGCGGCGCATACGGCCTCCAGTGCCTCCACGGCACGCCGGGTGTGCTCGACCACGCCGGCCGTCAGCCGGAAGCAGTTCGGGCACGAGGGATCGGCGGTGCGGTCGCGAACGAACACGCCGCGCGCGATCAGGCCGGCGACGAGCGCTCTTGCCCGGTCGCCGCCATCGATCAGGACGAAGTTGGCCGCGCTCGGCCAGCAGCGAAGACCGAGGCGCTCGCACGTCTCGTAGACGAGGGCCTTCGACGCCGCGGCCTGCTCGAGATACCACGCCCGGTAGTCGGGATCGGCCAACGCCGCCCGCAGCGCCGCCACGGCGACCACGTTCAGGTTGAAGAGCGGCATGACGCGCCGGATGGGCTCCAGCACGGCCGGCGACGCCGCCATCACCCCGACGCGCATGCCCGCCAGGCCGAACGCCTTCGAGAACGTCCGTCCGATCAGCACGTTGGGGAACGCGGCCGCCTCGGCGAGGAAGTTCTCGCCGGCGAAGTCGTGGGCTACGCCTCGTCCACGAACACCAGAGCGTGGCCGGCCGCGGCCGCCACCGCGCGAATGGCGTCGGCGGGGACCACCTGGCCGGTGGGGTTGTTCGGAGAGTTCACGTAGACGAGCCGCGTGTTCGGCGTGATGGCCCGCAGCATGCCCTCGAGTGGAAACGCGTAGTCGGGCGCGGCGGGCACCGAGACGACGCGCGCCCCCATGCCCCTGGCTGCGTGCAGTACGGCTCGAAGGTCGGCAGCGCCACGACGACCTCCGGCACACCCGACAGCACCACGAGCGGGGCGCCGAGCTCGACGAGTGCTTCCGGCGCGCGCGGCACCGTGTAGGCGATCGACGCGAGCAGGATGCCCTCGTCCAACCCGTTGGTGAGCACCAGGCGGTCGGCGTCCACCCCGAGGAAGGCGGCCGTTTCCATGACGGCGTCGGTGAAGTCCGGGCACAGCGCCAGGCGCTCCGCGGTGAATCCGCGGACGGCCTCCACCACGCGCGGCGAACAGCCGCCGGTGTTCTCGTTCAGGTGCAGCCTGAGCCCAGGTCCCAGGTCGGGCACTCCCTGTATCCTCGTCATCGCGTCGTCTCCGTCCCTGCTGTCGCGCGCGCCCCGCGTGCGGCTCGTGGCGGCGTGCCGGTCCCCATGCGCACGTCGATGGACCGAGCGTGTCCCTCCAGGCCCTCGGCTCGCGCCAGCGTCGTCACGGCGCCGGCAATGGCCCGCAGGCCCCGCTCCGTGGCGCGCTGCACGGAGATCAGCTTCACGAAGTCCGCGGCGTTCAGCCCGCCGCGGTAGCGTCCCGCGCCGGCCGTCGGCAGCACGTGGTTCGAGCCGATGGCGTAGTCGCCCGCCACCTGGGCGGTCCAGCTCCCCACGAATATCGCGCCCGCGTTCACGATCTGCTCCGCGACGGCGTCGCTCTCCACGACCAGGTGCTCGGAAGCCGCCTGGTTGGCGAGATCCACGGCCTCCCGCTGGGAGCGCGCGACGATGATGCCGCCGTGGCGCGCCAGCGAGGTGGCCGCGGGCCCGGTGGCGGGGAGCTGGGCGGCCACTTCGGCCGCGATCCGGTTGGCGTACGCCTGGCTCGTGGTGACGCACACGGCCCGGGCGTCCGGATCGTGCTCGGCCTGGGCAATGAGATCGGCTGCCACCCACGCCGGCGGGGTCTTCGACGCGAGCACGAGGATCTCGGTCGGGCCCGCATAGAAGTCGATGGCGCAGTCCGCGGTGACGAGCGACTTGGCCGCCGAGACCCAGCGATTGCCCGGCCCCACGATCTTGTCCACCCGCGGCACGCTCCGCGTGCCGTAGGCCAGGGCCGCAATCGCGTGGGCGCCGCCCATCCGAAAGACGCGGTCCACGCCGGCTTCGATGGCCGCGGCGAACACGGTGGCGTCCGGCCGCGGGCACGCCACGATCACCTCGGGCACACCGGCCGCCCTGGCGGGCAGCGCCGTCATCAGCAGCGACGACGGCAGCGGATACCGGCCGGCCGGGACATAGCAGCCCACGCGCGACAGCGGCACCACGCGCTGCTCCACGGTGACGCCGCGCTCGACGCGCACGCGCCACCCGCGCGGCACCTGCGCGCGGGCCACCCGGTGGATGTGGCGGGCGGCCGTGCGAATGGCCTCACGCACGGCGTCGGGAACCGACGCGGCCTCCTCCGCCCAGCGTGCCCGCGGAATCTCCAGCGGTCCGGACACGCCGTCGAACTCCCGCACGCAGGCACGCAACGCCTGGTCTCCGCCCGCGCGCACGCGCTCGACGATCGCGGCCGCCTTGCGGTCGGTGACACGGTCGCGCACCCGCGTGGAGGACAGCAGCGCCGTCACGGCCCTGCGATTGGTGGAAGGAACGACCCGGATCATGTGCTCCGCCTTCTCCGTTCTGACTTCTGAATTCTGAATTCTGACTTCTGAATTCCTACATGACGATCTTCGTCAGCGGATACTCCACGATGCCTTGTCCGCCGGCGGCCTTCAGCTTGGGGATCAGGTCGCGCGCGGTCTTCTCTTCCAGGATGGTGTTGACGGCCACCCACTCGGGGTCGCTGAGCGCGCTCA
Source organism: Vicinamibacterales bacterium (assembly GCA_041394685.1). Lineage (GTDB taxonomy): Bacteria > Acidobacteriota > Vicinamibacteria > Vicinamibacterales > UBA2999 > VFZN01. The sequence goes on along the minus strand of JAWKHU010000038.1, from coordinate 168,140 downwards.
CCGTGGGCCGCTGCAGGGCGGGCAGCAGGCCCAGCACCTCGTCGAGGCTCGCCTTCGGCACGTTGAGCATCAGCCCCACGCGGCCCTGTGCCTCTATCGCGGCCTTGAGCAGCAGTGCGAGGTTCTCGATCTTCGTCCGCTTCCAGTCGTCGGCCATGGCTGTGTCGTTGGCAATCAGCTGGGTGTTGGACTCCAGGATCGTGTCCAGGATGCGGAGCCGGTTGGCCCGCAGGGTGGACCCGGTTTCGGTGGCCTCGACGATGGCGTCGGCCAGCACGGGCGGCTTGACCTCGGTGGCGCCCCACGAGAACTCGACGTCCACGTTCACGCCGTGGCGCTGGAAGTAGTCGCGTGTCACGCGCACCAGCTCGGTCGCGATGCGCTTGCCCTCGAAGTCCTTTGCCGTCTGGAACGGGGAGCCTCCGGCGCGGCCAGCACCCAGCGCACCTTGCCGAAGCTCTGTTTCGAGTAGATGAGGTCGGCGACGGCACCAGCGGTGGTTGCTCGGGGTGGCCGATCTCGTGCTCGCGAATCCAGTCGAAGCCGGTGAGGCCCGCGTCGAGGATGCCGTCGGCCACGTAGCGGGCCATCTCCTGCGCGCGGATCAGCATGCACTCGATCTCGGGGTCGTCGATGGAGGGGAAGTAGGAGCGCGACGAGACCAGCACCTGGAAGCCCGCCCGCTGGAAGAGCTGGACGGTGGCCTGCTCGAGCGAGCCCTTGGGAATGCCGAGCCGCAGCTTCATCGGGCTGCTCCCGCCGCGCCCGCCGCCGGCTGCCCGCCGCCGGTCAGCGGCACTTCCGTGTAGAAGCACGAGCGCTGCCCGGTGTGGCACACGTTTCCGTCGCCTTCCCGGTCCACCTTCACCAGCACCGTGTCGTCGTCGCAGTCGGTCCAGATCTGCCGCTACCGCCAGGCGGTTGCCAGAGGTCTCGCCCTTGGTCCAGAGCGTGTTGCGCGTGCGGCTGAAGAAGGTGACGTACCCGGTGCGCTGCGTGATCGCCCAGGCCTCGTCGTTCATGAAACCCACCATCAACACCTCGCCGCTCGTGCGGTCCTGCACGACGGCGGGGATGAGCCCGTCCAGCTTGCTGAAATCCATAACCACTCCCGGTTGCCGGCCAGAAACGACAAAGGCCCGCTGGTTTCCCAGCGGGCCTTCGCGTGAAACGAATCGTCGTGAATGTCTTCGTCGTGTTACGCGCGCAGTCCGGCCGGGCCGTTCGTGGAACGGTGGTGATGGGCCCGATGCGCGTGATGAACGACGAACGTCACGGTCACAGAGCGCACTGCGAACCCCGGCCTCGACGCAAGGGATGATCGACGGCGGGCCGTCGGGCGGCGTCCGAAGTGGCTTGCACTGAATTCTCCGGCGCGCGCGCCGAGGCCCTGCCGTCCGTCCGCGCGGCGTCCGATAATACGCCCGACCATGGAGACATCCGGCCCCGGCGATCCCCGGCCTCGCTATCCGCTGTCCCGTCGCGGCTTCGTGCAGCGGCTCGTCGGCGGCACCGGCTTCACCGCCTCTGGCGGCGTCAGCTACCTCAGTCGCATCGTCGGCGGTGCGGCCCTGGGGCCGCTCTTCGGCGTGACGGCCGCGCACGCCGTCCTGCGGCAGATCGACGTGGCCGGCGACACCACGCTGCGGTCGGACCAGCCCGATACCAACTTCGGCACCGACGGGCAGCTGACGGTGGAGGTGCAGGGCGCCGACAGCGCCGATGCGCTGGTGATCTTCGACCCCACCGCCGTCTCGACCCTGCTGTCCACCTACGGCCCGGCCGACGAGGTCACGCTGGTGACGCAGGTGGTCATCGACTTCACGCCCACGTTCGAGACAATCACGGCCGAAGCGTGTTCGACGACGCAGACGGAGGGAGACGCGACCTTCAACAACACGGCGGCCGGGACGCCCCCGGGCGCCGAGGGCGGCTACACCGGCCCGGGAGAGCTGAGCTTCGACGTCACCGCCCTGGTCAACGGCGGCGCCACGACGTTCCGGATCCGCCGGACGACCACCAGCGGCGACGGCGGCATGTTCCTGGCCTCCCGCGAGAACGGTGGGCAGGCGGGCCCCGCGCTCGTGTTCAATCACTTCGACGTCACGCCGACGCCGACGCCGTCAGCGAGCCCGGTGCCTACACCGACGCCCTCCGCGAGTCCGGTGCCGACCCCCACGCCATCGGCGAGTCCGGTGCCGACGCCGACGCCATCGGCGAGTCCGGTGCCGACGCCGACGCCATCGGCGAGTCCGGTGCCGACACCGACGCCATCGGCCAGCCCGGTGCCGACACCGACGCCGTCGGCGACTCCCGTACCGACGCCGACGCCGTCGGCGACTCCAATACCTACGCCGACGCCGTCACCCACCTTCTCGCGCGTGCCCGGTGCGCCCCTCCTGTTGTCCTATGCCGTCGCGGGTCAGCAAGGCGATGCGGCGGTGACCGCGCCTGGTGCAGACGCGGCCTGGGGCTTCGCGATTCGCACGTTCGGGTTCGACCAGCTCCAGCCTGCGCAGGGGCGCATCGCCCGCATGGGCGACTCGCCAACCGCAACGACGTTCCGCGTGCGGCTGTCGTGGCTGCCGCCGACCACCGGCGGCCTTCCGGCCGACTACATCATCGAGGCGGGGTCGGTGGCTGGAGCAAGCAACCTGCTGGTCCAGGCCACGGCGGGAGCGGCGACCACCTTCGACGCCGACGCGCCGGCCGGCACCTACTACGTGCGCGTGCGGGGACGAAACGCATACGGGCTCGGCCCGCCATCGAGCGAGCTGCTGGTGACGCTGGGCGCTACCGGGTGCATGTCGGAGCCGCAGGCGCCCGGACCGCTGGCGGCCACGGTGGACGGCCTGCAGATGTCGCTCGCACTGGGCGCCGCGCCTGGAGCCACTGCCTACCTGCTCGAAGTGGGAGCCACGCCGGGCGGCGTCGAGCACGGCCGCCGCAACATCGGTGGCCTGCCGGCGCTGGTGGCGACGGGCCCTCCGGGGACCTATTACCTGCGCGTGCGCGGGCTCAACGCCTGCGGTACCGGTGCGCCCTCCAACGACGTCGCCGTCACCCTGTCCACCAGCGTGGCCCCGCCGGGCGCGCCCGACGGCCTCACACACCTGCTGACGGGCCGCACCGTCACGCTTGCGTGGCAGGCACCATCGGCCGGCGGTCCCGTTGACAACTACATCGTCGAGGTGGGATCGCAGATCGGTCTCACGGACGTGGGCACGATGATGACGCCGCAGGAGTCGCTGGTGGCCGCCAACGCGCCTCCGGGCACCTACTACGTGCGCGTGCGGGCGATGAACGTGGCGGGCATCGGTCCGGCGACGGCCGACATGCGCGTGGACGTCTTCTGAGGAGGACGGTGCGGACCATCTTCGTCTCGATTGCGGCGTATCGCGACCCGCAGCTCGTGCCGACGGTGGAGGATTGCACGCGCGCGCCCGGCATCCCGAGCGCCTGCGCTTCGGCGTCTGCTGGCAGCACGGCGCCGACGAGGCGCCCCTGCCGTGGACGGCGGACGGCCGGTTCCGCATCATCGACGTCCCTGGCAGGCCAGCCGCGGCGCGTGCTGGGCGCGCGCCGAGATCATGGGTCGCTACGCGGGCGAGGACTACTACCTGCAGCTGGACTCGCACCACCGCTTCGCGGACGGGTGGGACGAGCTGGCGATCGACGAGCTCGATCGTGCCCGTCCGATCGGCCCATCCTGACCACCTCCGCGACACCGTTCGATCCCGAGCACGAGGACGCGCGCGAGCACGTCCCCATGCAGATGAACTTCGATCGGTTCACCAGCGAGGGCATCATCCTCTTCCGGCCCGGCGAGCTGCGCGACTGGCAGCGATTGTCTCGCCCGGCCCGCGCCCGCTTCCTCTCGGCGCACTTCCTGTTCGCCCCCGGCCGCTTCGTCGAGGACGTGCCGTACGACCCGGACCTCTACTTCACGGGTGAGGAGATCACCCTGGCCGTGCGCGCCTTCACGCACGGCTACGACCTCTTCCACCCCCGCCACGTCATCGTCTGGCACGAGTACACGCGCGCCTATCGTCCGCACAAGCACTGGACCGACCACGACGGCGGTCCCGAGGTGGAGATGGCGTGGCACGCGCGCGATCGGGCCAGCCTCGACAAGGTGGCCGCCTTCCTGGCGCAGCCGGAGCCGGGGCGGTTGGGGCTGGGTGTCGCGCGGACGTTCGACGAGTACGAGGCGTATGCGGGCGTCAGCATCTCGCGGCGTCGCGCGCAGGAGTACACCCGCGCGGGCTTCGAGCCGCCGAACCCGCCGGCGGACGAGGGCTGGGCCGACCGCATCCGCGGCTACGCGCTCGACCTGGCCATCGAGAAGCGCCGGCTGCCGGCCGACGTGCACGACTATCACTTCTGGTACGTCGGCGTACACGACGCGCACGGCCTGGAGATCGTGCGGCAGGACGTGGACCGCGAGGGCGTGCGCGCGCTGCTGGCGGATGCGGGCGCGCACGCCGTCATCCGCTGTGCCTTCGAGACCGACCGCACGCCGGCGAGCTGGACGGTGTGGCCGGTCAGCGACACACGCGGCTGGCTCGAGCGCATCGACGGGCCGGTGCTGCCGCTCCACCCGCCCGTCACCCTGGTGACCGCGCTCGTGGACCTGGGCCGCGAGGCCCTCGGCGGCGGCTTCGGCCGGTCCTTCGAGGCGCACTACCTGCCGCTCTTCGAGCAACTGCTCGAGACGCCGCTGCCCATGGTGGTGTACGCCGAACCGCGGCTCGAAGCCCTGGTGTGGCGGCACCGGCACCCCTCCAACACGCGGCTCGAGCTCGTCCGGCCCGAGGATCTCGAGGCCGGGGACGGCTTTGCCGACATCCAGCGCATTCGGGCCGACGCGAACTGGCTCGCGCAGGCCGGCTGGCTGGCCGACAGTCCGCAGGCCGCCCTGGCGCACTACAACGCGCTCGTCTTCTCGAAGATGCGCTGGCTGGCCGAGGCCGCGCGCGCGAACGCCTTCGGCGCCAGTCACCTGTTCTGGGTGGACGCCGGCCTCGTGCACACGGTGCCCGGCGCCGTGTTCGAGGCGCCGGCGCTGGCCGGCCGCCTGGCCGACGCCGCGGGCCCCTTCCTCTGGGTGGAGTATCCCTACCCGGACGGTGACGAGATACACGGCTTCCCACGTCCCGCGCTCGCGGCGCTGGCAGGCGTGTCCATGGTGGACCGCGTGGTTCGCGGCGGCTTCTTCGGTGGACGCGTGGAGGAGATTCCGGCGGTGGAGGCGCAGTTCGAGGCGCTCCGGCGCGACACGCTGGCGCGCGGGCTCATGGGCACCGAGGAGAGCCTGTTCACCGTGCTCGCGTACCGGGAGCCGTCGCGGTACGCGCACTACCTCGTCGAGCGCGATGGCCTGCTGGGACCGTTCTTCCAGGATCTCCTCGCCGGCCGGGCAGCCGGGCGACGCCAGGCGCCGGAACGGCGCGCGGTCGAGGTCGTGCCGTTTCCCGTGCGCACCGCGCAGGCGGACCCCATCGAGGTCCCGGACGACGTCGAGCGCGGCCACACCACGTTCTTCGGCCTGCCGATGATGCAGAACCGGCACGCCATCCTCGCCATCGATCGCCTCCTGCGGACGCTGGAGGACGAGGGACGTCGCGTGGCGCGGATCGTGGAACTGGGCACGGGCGTCGGCGGTCTCACCGTGCTCTTCCACCTGTACGCGCGCGTCACCGGCGCCCGGTTCGTCACCGTCGATCGCAGCGTGCACGACACGGCGGCGCGCGCGCTGTTCGAGCCGCTGGATGTGGACGCGCGTCGCCGGGACGTCGCCGAGCCATTTGCCGCCGCCGAGATCGCCCGCGAGATCCAGGGGCCCGGCATCACGCTGCTCGTGTGCGACGGCCCGGACAAGCTCGGGGACGTGACGCGCCTGGCGCCGTACCTGAAGACCGGCGATCTGGTCATGGCCCACGACTACGCGGCCTCGACCGACACCTTCGAGCAGACGATGCGCGGCCGGCTGTGGAACTGGTGTGAGATCACGGACCGCGACTTCGAGGCCGTCGGCCGGGAGCACGAGCTCGACCGTTGGCCGCGGACCTGCTTTCGCGCCGGCGGCATGGACGTGCCGGGTGAAGCGCGGCACGCGGGTGACGCCGGCCCCGGCCGTCGAGGCGGCCTCAGGACATCTCGCGGTGTAAATCCTCGCCGACGCGCCGGCGCAGCTCGCGCGATGGTTCGAGCGCGTCGGCCGTCGAGCCCGCGCTCGTCGCAGGCGGCGCGCCGCATCCTGCTCGACAGCTCGACCGACGAGTCGGCACACGGCCAACCGCGAGCTGGCGGCGCGCTACAGGTTCGCGCGTGAGCGACGGCAACTGGGCATCATGGGCGGCCGCGCCTGGTGCGCCACACGTTGCGCAGCAGACCGACGCGGAGATCGCGGCGTTCTTCGAGGACGACATGCTCCTGCAGGACGCGCCCGGCCTCTGCCGGAACGGCTTCCCGACCCGCGTGCCGGGCCTGCTGGCCTCGGCGGTCGAGATCCTCCAGAACGAAACCACGCCTCGACGACTGCCTCAAGCTCTCCTACACGGAGTTCTACGGCGACCACCGGGGCCGGAGGCCCTGCTGAAATCTCGATCCGGCGCGGCGCCTCGCCTGCGCTTCCCCGACGGGCCGGGCACGCGAATCGCCGCCACATCGCAGCCACGCGGGCGTGTCCTACGCGCTGGGCGAAGTGCACTACTCCAACTGGCCACCTCCTCATCACCCCGGGCGGGCAACGAGCGGCTGTTCCTCGAGGACGAGGGCGCCACGCGCTTCGAGCAGACGTTGATGGTCAGGCGCTGGGCTTGCCCGCGCCGGGCGGCTGACCGGCGGCGTCTGCTGGCGTCGCCCATCAACCACGACCGGCAGGTGCACTACCCGGGCGGGCGCAAGAGTCCCTGACGCGAGCGCGTCGTGCTACTGCCCGGTGCCCGTGCGCGCCGGCATCGCCTTCGCGGGAGCTTTTCCGGCCAGTTGGCCGCATGCCCTGCGAACACGGCGGCCACCGCGCCCCTGCACAGGTCCTCGGCCTGCACGTGATCGAAGGTTATCATGTTCAGATGGTGCGTGCGCGCCTGATGCTCGAGCCGTTCCTGGATGAACTGGAAGCCGGGCAGGCCCGCCGCGTCGAACGGCACGTGGTCGGTGGAGGTCACGCTCCTCGGGCTGACCGCCTTGAAGCCGAGGTCCTGCACCGACGCCCCACTGCTCGAGGATGGGCATGGCGCCGAGGTTGCCCTGCCCCCACACGCCGCGAATGCGGCCGTGCCGTTGTCGAGGTTGAAGTATGCGCGGCCACGCGCGCGTGATCGGGCTTCACCTCCCCGTCTGCGGGTCGTAGAAGTGGCGCTGCGCATGGGCGCGCGATCCCAGCAGCCCCTGCTCCTCGGCGGCCCAGGGCGACGCGAATCGTGCGGCGCGGCTTCAGGCCGAGGGCACGGATGACGCCCGGACCGCCTCCATCATGGCCGAGGAGCCCGTCGCGTTGTCGGTGGCGCCGCCCGCGTAGGGATGGCTGTCGAAGTGGGCGCCGAGGATCACGACACTCGGCGGTCGGTGCCCGGGATCTCCGCGATCGTGTTGATGGCGTTGCCGGCCGGGTCCGTCTCGGGATGGAACCGGGTCTGGATGTTCACTTCCATCCGCACGGGCGCGATCGACGAAGCCGCACGGTCGCAGTTGCCGGTGCGCTGCGGCGAAACGTGGCCGACGGCGCACAGGCTTCGGGGCATCCGGGTCGCGGCTGCCGCCATTGGTCGGGAACACGGTCCCACCGTCCACACGCTGCTGCATCCACGGCAGGTCGCTGCCGCCCGGCGTCTCGTCGTTGTCGGACCCGCGCTCGAGCAGCACGGCGGCGCCTTCCGCCACGAGGAACGTCTGGACGGCCTGCTGGAAGGCCTGCGCGTTGCGGAACGCCTGGCCGGGCCCTCCGCCCGAGGCGGGCTCGATCGGCGTGCGCATCGCCTCGTCCCACTCCTGATCCCCCATGCGGAGCACGATGCGGCCGTCCAGCAGGCGGACGCGCCGGGCCGGCTGCATCACGGCGATCTTGCCGCGCAGCTGCCCGGCGTACTTCGCCAGGTCGGCCTCGCTGCGAGCGTCCACGTGGACCACGTCGGCGAGCACCGGACCGTCCGTCGACGGGGAGTACCAGCGCGGCGCGCCGATGAAGGCCTGCGTCTGCGGCGCCACCAGGTGCGCGGAGAACCGTTCGATGGTCCATCCCTGGCCGAACGGGAAGCGCTCCTGGTGCACGTTGGACAGTCCCCAGTCGGAGAAGCGCTTCATCGCCCACTCCGACGCCTGCTGGAAGGCGGGCGACCCGGTGGGCCTCGGGCCGTACACCTCCGACAGCCACCAGATGTGATCCACCGCCTGCGAGCTCCGCGTGGCCTCGGTCCGGATGCGGCCGATGGTGGCGGGGTCGAGCCCGGCCAGCGTCGTCGTTCGCGCGGGTGTCTGCGCCGACAGGGCGATGGAGGCGGTCACGAGGGCGGCGAGGGTCAGGAGTTGGCGCATGGTCGTGGTCCGTGATGGGTCGAGGTGGCGACGGGCATCTTCGCACATCCGCCGGAGGTGCGTGGACGGGGGCCGACGACGGCGCCCGGCCCGCCAGGCCGTCGGGTTGCGATGGCATCGCACGCGCGGCTCCTGTAACGTTGGCGCGTTCGGTTGACACCATCAGAAGGGTTCACGCAGAATCCGTGTCCCTCGCCCCCTCACGCCTATGGCCAAGAAGAAGAAGACGACGACCACGCGGGGCAGCCGGTCGGCCGCCAAAGGCACCCGCCGGTCCGCCACCGCCCGCCGCCGCGCCACGTCCGCGTCCGGCAAGCCGCCCATGCAGGGGCCGCCCGCGCCGCGCGAACGCACGCGCGCCGACGCCACCGACCTGACCGTCCGGTTCTCGAAGATGTTCGCGCCGCCGGAGTTGTACGACCCGGAGAAGCGGAAGTCGTGGAACCTCGAGAGCGAGCACGATCGCCGCGGGCCCTACGTCATCGAGCTCAACCTGCAGCACATGGGCGGGCTCGAGGGCGCGTCCGGCGCATTGCTCGAGCTCCACGAGCAGGTATTGCCCGACGCGCCCGAGCCCATCCCGCTGGCCAAGACCTACTTCACCTGGCGTCTCCGGGTGGACGAGTGGCGCACGCTGCTGGTGGCGGACGACCGGCGGGCGACCGAGGCGGCGGCCAGGGCCAACCGTGAGAGCACGCAGGTCAAGGGCTCGCCGCAGTACGACTCGATGATGTTCCGCGCCGTCTACAAGCTGTGGCCCGATTTCCCGGTCAAGGGCCACATCTACCGCTCCATGCCCACCATCAAGGCGGACGCGGCGCTCAAGTCCTACGAGGCCGGCGGCCGCGGCATCGTCTGGGCCGTGATCGACTCGGGCATCGACGCCACGCACCCCCACTTCGGTCCCGCCGACGGGGGCACGCTGCGCGACCCCGAGGTGCGGGACCTCCACCGGTACTTCATCTCGGATCCGGGGCCGTCGGGTGAGGGGCCCCTGCCGGATCCCTCGCTCCTCCGGAGCACGGGCGATGCGGAGAAGGATCGCAAGCAGCGGCAGCAGCTCCTGGATCGCCATCGCGCCCTCGCCCTGGTGGACGACCTCGGCCACGGCACGCACGTGGCGGGGATCATCGCGGGTCGCGCGCCCGACGGCAAGGACGCCGCCGTCTGTTCGCTGGAGCGCGTGCTGCGCATCGACCAGGCGGACACCGACCAGATCGAGAGCGAGCGCAGCAAGTACGAGGCAATCCCGCACAAGGACCCGAGCCGGTTCCGCGGCGTGGCGCCGCAGTGCAAGCTGATCAGCCTGCGCGTGCTCGACGGATCCGGCGATGGCCGGTCGAGCGACGTCATCCGCGCCCTCGCCTACATCCGCGAACGGCTCAACGACAACCCGAAGCTGCTGCGCGTCCACGGCGTGAACCTGAGCGTCGGCTACGAGTTCGACGCGGAGATGTTCGCCTGCGGGCAGAGCCCGCTCTGCGCCGAGGTGAACCGTCTCGTCCAGTCGGGCGTCGTGGTGGTGGCCGCCGCGGGCAACACCGGCTATGGCACCGTCGGCGCGTGGGCGCGCGATACCAAGGTCGGGCTCTCGAACACCATCAACGACCCCGGCAATGCCGACGAGGCCATCACCGTCGGCTCGACCCATCGCGATTCTCCCCACACCTACGGCGTGTCGTACTTCTCGTCGAAGGGGCCGACGGGCGACGGGCGCATCAAGCCCGATCTCGTGGCGCCGGGCGAGCGCATCTCGTCGTGCGGCGCCGGCCGCAAGCTGGCGCAGGCACTCGCCTCGGCGGGCCGCCACGGCCGCCGCAGCAAGCGCACCGCCTACTACATGGAGGACAGCGGCACCTCGATGGCCGCGCCGCACGTCTCGGGCGCCATCGCCGCGTTCCTCTCCATCCGCCGCGAGTTCATCGGCAAGCCGCAGGACGTGAAGCGCGTGTTCACGACGACGGCGACGCCGCTCGGGCGCGAACGGTATTTCGAAGGCAACGGCCTGGTGGACCTGATCCGGGCCATCCAGTCGGTGTGAGGAGGACTGCAGCCATGGCGCTCGCCCGTTTCGATGTCGAGTTCACCAAGGACGGCGAGGTGTTCAAGCCCGCCCAGGCAGACGCGCTGGTCGCCGGTCTCGACGGCGTCACCGACCTGATCGTCGCCTCGCACGGCTGGAACAACGACATCGCCGACGCACGCACGCTCTACGACGAGCTGGTCGGCAACATCTCGAAGCTGCTCGACGCGCGCGGCAAGGCGGGTGCACCGCCGGCCATCAAGGCCCTCGAGGGACGCACCTACGCGGTCTGCCAGGTTTTCTGGCCCAGCAAGAAGTTCACCGACGCGGAGCTCATTCCCGGCGGCGGGGCCGCCAGCGCGACGAAGGCCAGCGACAAGGCGCTCATTGCGGTGCTGCAGGCCATGAAGCGCGACCCCGTCCGCCTCGGCGGCAAGGAGCAGCCGGCCTCCCGCGTCAAGGCCATCGACCGGGCGATCAAGGCGGTTCCCAGGCTCGAAACGTCGGCAGCGGCACGCAAGGCCTTCGTTGCCGCCCTCCGCACGACCATGCCGAAGAGCAAGGGCGCCCGCGAGGTGGACGATGGCTCCGCGGAGTTCCTGAAGGCGGACGCCGAGAAGCTGTTCACGGCACTGGCGGCGGGCGTGACGGCGCCGAAGCCGAAGCCGAAGGGTGGGGGCGCCACGTCGTTCGGCCCGCCGGCTGGCGGGGCGGCCGGCTTCCGCGACATGGTCGAGAGCGCCACCGCCGCCGCGCGCCGCATCGCCAACTTCGTCACCTACTACCAGATGAAGGAGCGTGCGGGCCTGGTCGGCAGCACCGGTGTCGCCAGGCTCGTCACGCGATGCCGCAAGGCCCACCCCGAGCTGCGCATCCACTTCGTCGGCCACAGCTTCGGCGGCCGGCTGGTCACCGCCGCGGCTTCGGCGCTGGCCAAGCAGACGGGCAACGTCACGATCTCGCTCCTGCAGGCGGCGTTCTCGCACAACGCGCTCTCGGCCGACTACGGCAAGGGCAAGGCGGGCTTCTACCGGACGGTCCTGGCCGACGCCCGCGTCTCCGGCCCCATCGTCATCACCCACACGAAGAACGACCAGGCGGTGGGCGTGGCCTACCCGCTGGCCTCGCGCATCGCGCGACAGGTGGCGGCGGCCCTGGGCGATCAGAACGACCCCTACGGCGGCATGGGCCGCAACGGTGCGCAGCACACCCTCGAGGCGGCTGGACACGACGCGAAGATGGGGCCGAAGGGCACGGCCTACCGCTTCGCGCCGGGCACCGTGAACAACATCAACGCCGACGACACCATCAAGGACCACGGCGACGTGCGCAGCGAGGCCGTCGCGTACACGGTGCTCTGCTGCACGGGCGGGATCTGAGCCCGCTCGTCCGCTGAGTCCGGCCCGGTCGCGCGCACTTGCGTGACCGGGCCGCCATCCGCCCGGTCCTGGGCGCCACGCGCGCGGCTGCACGGCCGCGAAGTTTTACGCGGCCATCGAGCGTTCGCTCCCTCCGACGTTACACGCGCTTTCTACAGTCGGCTCTGCCTGAATCGGGCGCGGTCACGACCCCCGCGTGTCCCGCTCCGCCAGGCCGGTGATCGCCGCGCGACCTGCGCCAGGCGTCCGCCGGCCGCCTGCATGAGTTGCCCAGGAGCGTGTCATGAGCGAATCGGTTCCCTCGTCATCCCGTCGTCGGTTCCTGCAGACCTCGGCCGTCACGGCCGCGGGTCTCGTCGTCCCCCGCTGGTCGCTCGGCGGAGCACCCGCCATCATCGCCTCGCAGGCCGAGCGCCCGCAGGCACTGCAGGGCCTGCAGTTCGGAGATCCCGGCGATGGATCGGTGGTGGTCTGGAGCCGCAGCGATCGTCCGGCGCGCATGCTGGTCGAGTGGTCGTACGACGAGCAGTTCTCGCAGGTCGGTCGCATGGTGGGCCCGCACGCCCTCGACACCACGGACTTCACGGCGAAGCAGGCGATTGCGGGGCTCGAGCCCGGCGCCGAGGTGTTCGTCCGCGTGGCGTTCCAGGGCCTGGAGAACGACCGCGCGCTGAGCGAGCCGATCACCGGCCGGTTCATCGTGCCTCCCGACAGCCTGGACAACGAACGCAAGCTGGGCGGCCGGCGTGGTCGCCAGGGCACGGACCTGCGCTTCGTGTGGGGCGGCGACACCGCGGGCCAGGGGTGGGGCATCAACGAGGCGTTCGGCGGCATGAAGATCTACGAGGCGATGCGCCTGCGGCACCCCCACTTCTTCGTCCACAGCGGGGACAACATCTACGCCGACGGACCCATCGCCTCGTCGGCCACCGCGGAGGGCGGGCAGCCCTGGTCCAACCTCGTGACGCCCGAGGTGTCGAAGGTCGCCGAGACGCTGGACGAGTTCCGCGGCCGGTACCGGTACAACCTGCTCGACGCCAACGTCCGCCGCTTCAACGCCGAAGTGCCGCAGATCTGGCAGTGGGACGATCACGAGGTGACCAACAACTGGTCCGACGCCAAGGATCTGTCCGGCGATGCGCGATACACGGAGAAGAACGTGCCGCTGCTCATCGCCCGTGGCGCGCGCGCGTTCCTGGACTACGCGCCGATGTGGTCGTACGACGTGCGTGAGAGCCAGCGTGTCTACCGCCGCTACGGCTACGGTCCCCTCCTGGACCTGTTCGTGCTCGACATGCGCTCCTACCGCGGCCCGAACTCCGCGAACCTGCAGCCGTACCCGAGCGAGCAGACGGCGTTCCTCGGCCGCGAGCAGCTGGAGTGGCTCAAGTCGGGGCTGAAGAACTCGAGGGCCACGTGGAAGGTGGTGGCCGCCGACATGCCCATCGGTCTCAACGTGGGTGACGGCGTGACGCCGTCCGGAGAGGCCCGCTGGGAAGCGATTGCCAACGGCGAGCCCGGCGGGCCGAAGGGCCGCGAGCTGGAGTTCGCCGAGCTGCTCGCGTACCTCAAGAACAAGCGCGTGCACAACGTGGTGTGGCTGACGGCCGACGTGCACTACTGCGCCGCGCACTACTACGATCCGGGCCGTGCCGCCTTCCCGTACTTCGACGGGTTCTGGGAGTTCGTGTCGGGCCCGCTCAATGCCGGCAGCTTCGGGCCCAACACGCTCGACGGGACGTTCGGGCCGCAGGTCGTGTTCTACAAGGCGCCGCCGCCGGGGCAGTCCAACCTGTCGCCCTACGCCGGGCTCCAGTTCTTCGGCGAGGTGAACATCAACGCTCACAGCGGCGACCTCACCGTGGACCTGCGGGATATCGACGGCCTGTCGGTCTTCAGCCGGACCCTGCAGGCGCGGTTGCCCTGAGCCCTTTCCTCACGGGACGTGTCGGGCGCCGGGCCGCCGGCGCTCGACAACCAGCCCGGCCATGGGCCGGCCTCTGCTGTGTGTGGGCAGGGTGCCTCCCATTCGGGCCAACGCGTTACCTCGGCCGGCGTTCGACCGGGCGCCGGAACCGCGGAAACCGGCGGCATGACCCGTGCAAAGCGACCTCGTATGACCGGCCTCGAAACCGCCCTCCCGCCGCTGGCGGGCCATGCACGGCTGCTCCAATCGCTCCGGAACGCGACCTCGTCCCGCCACCGTGCGCTGGACCGACGGCTCGGGCTCATCGATCCCGACGTCCTGACGCTGGATCGGTACCGGAGGTTCGTCCGGGCCACCAGCGCGGTGGTCCTGCCGCTGGAGCCGCCGCTGGCCGCGGAGCTGGGCTACGTGTTCGTCGCACGCTCGGCGGGCGAGCGCGCCGTGCGCCTGCTGCAGAACCTGGCGGCCCTCGAGGCCGAACCCGCGCCACCGGCGCCCGACGTCCCGGAGATTACCGACGACGCCGACGCGTTCGGTGCCGCCTACGTGATTCAGGGCTCGCACCTCGGGGGCGAGATCATCGCGCGGGCGGTCACTGGGGGCCTGGGCCTGGGGCCCGAGCACGTGTCGTACCTGCGGCTGCACGACGGCAAGGCCGGTGGGGCCTGGTTCCGCTTCATCGCCGCGCTCGAACACTTCGGCCTCTCGGCCACGCCCTCCGAGCAGGTGCGGGTCGTGCGCGCGGCCGAGGCGACCTTCGACGCCTTTGCCGCGGCACTGGACCGCGAGGGGATTCCGCGCGACTGATCGGCCTCAGCGAGGCTGGCCGGACGTTGCGGCCTCGCGCCCGCGCGCGTGCCGGTCGAACCAGTAGCGCAGGTACAACTGCGTGCGTACGAAGTTCGACGGGGTCGTCGTCGTGCCGTGTCACTCGTTGTTGAAGCGGATCATCGCCGTGGGCACCTTCAGCAGCTTGAGCGCGCTGTAGAACTGCTCGGTCTGCGGCATGGGCGTCCGCAGGTCCTGCACGCCCGTCATCAGCATCGTCGGCGTCTTGACCTGTCCCACGTAGGTGAGCGGCGAGCGGCGCAGGTGCTCGGACGGATCCTCCCAGGGCAGCTTGTCGAAGTTGTAGTACCAGCTGGCGCTGTCGGTGGTGCCGACGAAGCTCAGCCAGTCGGTGACGGGGCAGTTGGCCGACGCGGCGGCAAACCGATCGGTCTTGCCGACGACCCACGCCGTCAGCACGCCGCCTCCGCTGCATCCGGTGACGAACATGTTCTGCGTGTCCACGAAGCCCTTGCCGATCAGGGTGTCGACGCCTGCCATCAGGTCGTCGTAGTCCTTGCTCGGATAGGCGCGCATGACCATGTTGCCGAACGCGCTGCCGTAGCCGGTGCTGCCGCGCGGGTTGGTGTAGAGGATGACGTAGCCGTTGGCCGCCATCTCCTGCCAGCCGTAGTTGAAGCCGACGTTGTACATCCCGTGCGGCCCGCCGTGGATGTGCAGCTGCATCGGGTACTTCTTCGAGGGGTCGAAGTCCGGCGGCGTGATGTACCAGCCCTGCACCTTCACGCCATCCGGCGAGGTGTACCACATCTCGTGCACCTCCCCGAGCGTGCGCCCGGCGAGGATGTCGTCGTTCACGTGCGTGAGCTGCGTGACGCGCTCCGGCGCCGCCAGGTCCCACGTGACGATGTCCGGCGGCACCTGGAACGAGCTGCGGACGCCCACGGCCTTGCCCTTGGCGAAGGTCGAGGCCGCCAGCATGTGCGTCCCCGTGGTCACCGGCTGGACCTCGTCGGCCCGCGACCCTGCCAGCGGCAGCAGGTAGAGGTTCTGCGTGCCCTGGTCCTGCGCGCTGAAATACAGGCCGGTGCCGTCGGACTTCCACTCGATGTTCTGCGGTGAGCGATCCCAGTCGCCCGACACCAGCTGCGCGCCGCTGCCGTCGATGTTCATCACGTAGAGCTTCGTGTCGCGCCACGTGTCCGTTGACCAGTCGTTGCCGGTGTAGGCCACCCGCTTTCCGTCCGGGGACACCTTCGGGTTGCTGTCGGGCCCCTTCCGTCGCGTCAGTTGCGCGATCGTGCCGGTGGCGACGGATACGGCGTAGATCTCGCTCTCGCGCCACTGGTAGTCCGCGTCGGGGACGCGCAGCGAAGTGAAGAGAATCGTGGCGTTGTCGGGCGTCCACTCCACGCCGTTGTGGTCCCAGTCGCCGTCGGTGAGCTGGCGGGCGGTGCCGCCCGTGGCCGGCACGACGAACACGTGCCGGTACCCATCGTCGGTGAAGCCCTCGCGGTCCTGGCGGTAGTCCAGCCGCTCGACGATACGCGGGGCCTCCGTCCACTTGGCGCCGTCCGGCGCCTTCGTCATCGCGATGGGCCAGGTGTTCTTCTTCTCGACCTTCATCGTGAAGGCGATCGACTGGCCGTCAGGGGACCAGGTGACGCTGGCCGGGGCTTTCTCGACACGGGTCACCTGTGTCGTCGCGCCTTCCGCGTCCATGTATCGGACGAACACCTGCGTGCCCTTCGGCTCGCCCTGTCCCGTGTAGAGGATGCGATCGCCGGTCGGTGACCAGCGCGCGTTGCTGCCGCGAACCAGGAAGCGGTTCTTCGACCCGTCCGCGTTCATGATCCACAGCGACGACTCGCGCTTGTCGTTCAGCTTGTCGATCCACTGGCGGGTGTAGAGAATCTCGGATCCGTCCGGCGACAGCCGCGGATCGGACACCGTTTCGTACTCCCAGTACAGGTCCAGCGTCAGGCGGCTGGACGATGGGCCGGCTTGCGACGCCGCCAGCACGGTTGCCCAGGCCGCCACCGCCGCACACGTCGCCAACGCTCGCGTTCGTCGCATTGCCGTCCTCCTGTACTCGCGCCGGATGAAGAGCGGCTCATTATCACGCCGCGTCAGCACCGCGTCCATACGGTCGTCGCGACAGCTCATCGGTGGGGAGGGGCGGCACCGGACTTGCTCCCGGATCAGCCATGGAACGGCATATCCCATCGGAGCGGACAACATCGAACGGCGGCTCGCCAGATGCGGCAACGGAACGTACCGACAAGCCCATCGACATCGACGACGCCGCGATTGACGAGTCGGCGTCGGTCGACCCGAATCGCAGCCTGACGGACAACGCCAACGACGAGCCGGCCGCGCCCGAGAAGGGCGCGTGGCGTGAACGCGATGCGAACCGTCGTGCGCACGGTCCAGACGACCTGAAAGCGTAGCAGGAGGACTCACATGAGGGCACTGCACTTCGGATTCGCGCTCCCGCTCCTGGCAATGCTCGCCGCGCCGGCGGCCGCACAGCCGTCGATCACCGTGGACGACGATGACATCACCATCAGCGGCTGCGTCCTGCAGGAGGCCGCTGGCACACCCGACGCGTCACGCACACTGGCGTGGACGCGCAGGGACATCATGCTGGCGGCGGCCGGCATGCCGGTCCCCGCGGCCTCGTCCCGTGTCTTCTACTGGATTGACGACGACGACAGCCTGGCGGCGCACGTCGGCCGGCGCGTCGAGCTCAAGGGCGAGCTGAAGGACTTCGAGACGGGCGAGGTGGAGATCGATCGCGACGGCGACTACACCGAGATCGAACTGGACCTCGACGGCGAGGAGGAGAAGATCCGCGTGCCGAACACGTGGTTGTCCGGCAGCGCTCGCGGTGACGACGATCGCGAGTTCGACATCGTCGCGCGACGCATCGACGTCAAGGACGTCAAGGTCCTCGGCGACTGCCGCTAAGCATCCGCGCCAGGGGGACGGCGGGGCCATGGTATGCTCCGCCGTCCCGCGCGGAGGCTGCATGAGAGTTGCGCTCGTCGGTATCGTCGCCCTGTGTTCCCTCGGAGCCGCCCCGGTCCAGTCGCGGACCTTCACGGGGATCATCTCCGACGCCATGTGCGAGACCTCGCACGCGGGCATGCGCATGGGCCCGACCGATGCCGCCTGCACGAAAGCCTGTCACGACGAGCACGACGCCGCGTACGTCCTGGTGACGGATGACCGGGTGTACCAACTCTCCGACCAGGACGCCCCCGCCGCCTACGCGGGCGTCCGCGTCGTGGTCACAGGTTCGCTGGACGCCTCGGGCGCCACGCTCGTCGTAGACTCCATCGCCCCCGCCCCGTAGACACGCGAACGTTCTCCACGCTCGATCCCCTCGAGCCCTCCGCGCCCTCCGCGCCCCCTGTGCTCTCCGTGCCCTCCGTGCCCTTCGTCCCCTTCGTGCTCTTCGTGTCCTCCGTGCCCCCCTTCGTGTTCTCCCCTTCGTGCCCTTCGTGTCACGGGACGACCACCTGCACTTCGTTGCTGAACGGGCTTGCGCCGCACGCGTTGAACCCGTAGACGCGAACGAAGTGCGTGCCCGGCGGCGCCGGTGCGCTGAACGTCGTGGCCGGACCCGCCACTTCGAACACGCCGAGATTGTCCAGTCCCGAGGCCGACCCGACAACGATGCGCTGCGCGTTGGAGACGGCGCCCGTCGTGGCCGGTATCCAGGTGAGGGTGACGACGCGCGCGGTGACACTGGCCGCCAGGCCGGCGGGTGCGAGTGGGGGTAGCGAGCAGGGCGCGGCGCTGCCGTCGACGTTGATCACGACTTCGTTCGACGGCCCGCTGGCGCCGGCTGCGTTGATCGCGCGGAGACGCGCCCAGTAGATGCCGGTTGGTGCGGTGGGCACCTCGAACGTGGACGTCGGCGGGAGCGTGAGCGACGCGAAGTCCGCGCGGCCCGGAGCCACGCCGACTTCCAGGAGGTACCCGGCGGGCGTGCCGACCGTCGGCGGGCGCCACGAGAACCGCACGCGCTGACCCTCGGTGGCCACGGAGAGATCCAGCGGGATGCCCGGTACATCCGGCGGCGCGACCGCGAAGCTCACGTCGGGTGAGGGCATGCTGGCGACCTCGCCGTGCACCGCGCGGATGCGTGCGACGTACGAACCGGCCGGCAGGGAGCCCGATGCGGATGTCGTGCCCGCATCCACGGCCACGGTGGCCAGGTCGCGCTGCCCGGCGCCGCGCCCGACCTCGATGCGGTACCCGGTCACATCCGCCGCTGGTGGCGTCCACGACAGCGTTGCCGTCGCGCCCGAGAGGCTGGCGGATACGTTCGTGGGCGGCGGCAGCGGTGGCAGGCAGGCGTAGCTGTTCAGGATTGGCGTCTCGACCCGGGAGACGCTGACGAGAAGCAGACAGCTCGGGAGCGCCGACGCGCGGCTCAGCGAGAGGGGACCGGGCGGCTGCCATGGCAGCCGGAGGCCGGTCTCGGACGACAGGGCGAAGAGCCCGACCGAGGGTTGACCGCCGACGATCGTGGAGAACCCGCCCATCGCGTAGAGGATGCCTGCGGCATCCAGCGCGAAGCCGTTGATCCCCTGTGGGAATCCTGGTGGCGAGTCGGGATTCCACGCGTCGGCGTCCGCCGTCACCGGGTCCAGCGCGGCAAACCCTCGTCGGCGCACGGCCGAGATTCGGCGGAAGTCCCCGCTCACGAGGACACGGCCGGCACGGACGCGAACGCCGGAGAACCGCGCCGTGTCGGCGTCGGGGTTCCACGGCAGGAGCGCGCCGGTCGTTGCGTCGATCGCGGCCAGGCCCGGCCGCGGCGTGGCGTCGATGGTGGAGAAGTGGCCTGCCAGGTAGACGGTGTTGCCCACCACGTCGAGATCGAAGACCCGGTTGTCCGTGGCGGGCGCCCAGGGCAGGACCGTCCACGTCGCGATGTCGATGGCCGCCAGCCCGGTGCGGCTCTGTCCGCCCAGGCTGTCGAAGAGCCCCCAGACGTAGAGGCGGCCGCCCGCGGCCCGCATCTGCAGCAGCGCCGTCGCCAGCGGCCCACCGAGGTCGAGCGATGCCACGACGTGGCCGTCGTCGGCATCGAGCTTGTCGATCGTCGGCTGCGGCAGGCCGCCCACGTCCCGGACGCGGCACGCGAAGAGCGCGGCGCCATCCGTGGCGAGCACGATCACGCTGGCCGGCGAGCCGGCCGGTTGGGCCCACGCGTCGAGCAGGCCGGTGTCCAGGTCGATGGCCGCGAGCTGGGCGCGCGCCTCTCCGCCGAACCCGCCGAAGCTGCCGCCGACCACGACTCCGGCGGCCACCGGGGCGACGGTGGCGACGTTGCCGAAGACGGGCAGGAGCCGAGGGGTCGCGGCGGCGCTCACCCGATCGAATGTCGTGACGTCGTGCAGCGGTCCCGGGAACCCGATGCTCTCGTGTACGGCGATGACCTGCGACGGCAGCAGGACGATGTCGCGCACCCCGTTGCTCGGATTGAACGCGGCGTCCGGCTGCCAGGGCAGCAGCGCGCCGCTCGACGCGCTCAGCGCCATCAGGTGTTGCCGGCTCGCCCCGGCGGTCCGAAACGCCCCCGCCACGTAGAGCGTGTCGCCGTCGAGGATCATGCGGGAGAAGAACGTGCGGTCGCCGCTGGTAGTACTGATGGTCTGGAACCGGACGGGCGACACCCACGAGGGATCGACGGCGCCCGTCTGCGGATCGAGGACGACGACGCGATTCTGCTGCACGGCGGGGACGTAGCCGGCGGCGTAGAGACGCGTCGAGGTGGGCGCAAGGGCCCCGTAGATGATGGGCAGGTGGAAGAGCACGTGGCCGTCACTGGCCGCGAGCCCCCAGGTTCCGCCGCCCGGCGCACCCGTCAGGCTCACGTAGACGCCGGTGGACGAGGTCACCAGCGCGGCGACGAAGCTGATGTCGAAGGCCTGGAAGGCCTGTCCCCACGCCAACAGCGCACCCGACGAGGCGTCGAGCGCGGCCAGGCCGCGGCGCGGAGCGCCGTTCACGGTGGTGAAGGGCCCGGCAAGGTAGAGGCGTCCGTGCGCCAGCGCCACGGACGAGATGCCTCCATCGGCCACGATGCGGAACCGCGGGTCCACCTCGCCGGCGCCCGTCACGTGCACGAGCCCCGCGTGCGGCTGCCCGTTCACCGTGGTGAACGAACCCACGGCCACCCACCCGCCGAGTGTGTCCGGGATGATGCGCGAGATGGTGCCGCCGATGACGGGCCAGTTACCCGGAACGGGCTGATCGGCGTCGTCGAACACCGCGGCGCCGCCGGTTGGCGGCGCGACGTGCGTGAACGTCCCGCCGATGAAGAGGCGCGACCCGATCTGGGTGCCGGTGTACACGAGCCCGTCGGCGACCGGCAGCGTTCGCGCGGTCTCGGCGTACTGCGCGAGGGCCGGGTGGGGAACGAGCGCCAGCATCCAGACGATGCCGGCCAGGCGCCGGAGAAGGCAAGACATGTGGACCTCCAGAGGCAGGCGAGGGGGGCGCGCGCCCGGACGAACCAGCGCCGAGCTTAGCTCAAGTCCCAGGCCCCAAGCCCCAAGCCCCAAGCCCCAAGCCCCAGGTCCCACGCCCCACGCCCCACGCCCCCGCCCCACGCCCCAGACTAAACTCCCCCATGCCCATCGCACTCACCCGGCTCCTGTCCGCGCTCCTCGCCGCCGCGTTCGTCCGTGCGCCCGGCACGCTGCGCCAGGGCAGACCAACGATCCGTTCCCCGGACCGATCGCGACCGATCGGGACGTCATTCGCGTCGGCGTGTCGGAGTTCGCCCGGCTGCCCGACATCGACGGTGTCGCGGCGCGCATGATGAACCTGGTGGACGAGACTACGACCCGGCGCCTCTTCGTCAACGACATGCGCGGACCGCTCTACAGCGTCAGCTACGACGGCGCCTCGGTGGCGCTATATGTGGACACCAACGCGTCTGCGTGGGGGCATCCCGTGCAATCGTCGGGTCGCGAACGCGGGTTCCAGAGCTTCACGTTCCATCCGCAGTTCGGGCGCGCCGGCGCTCCGGGCTACGGCAGGTTCTACACGTTCACCGACACGTCGAACATGACGCCGGAACCGGACTTCCTGCCTGCCGGCGGCGACAAGCCCACCCACGACACGGTCCTCCTCGAGTGGACGGCGAAGGATCCGTCCGCGGCCACCTACGACGGCGGACCGCCGCGCGTGCTCTTCCGCATCCGGCAGCCCTTCGCCAACCACAACGCCGGCCACCTCGCGTTCGATCCCACGGCCGCGGCGGGAAGCACCGAGGCGGGCCTCCTACTCATCACCATCGCCGACGGCGGCAGTGGCGGCGATCCGTTCAACATGGCGCAGAACCTCGGCTCGGCGTTCGGCAAGATGTTCCGCATCGACCCGCTCGGGACCAACGGGCATGCGACGCAGTGCGGCATCCCGTCGGACAATCCCTTCGTCGCCCGCGCCGGGGCCCTCCCGAAATCTATGCCTACGGCATCCGCAACGCCAGCGCTTCGCGTGGGACGCGAAGACGCGAAACCTCTTCCTCGCCGACATCGGCCAGAACATCGTCGAGAAGGTGACGCTGGTGCCGAAGGGCGGCAACCTCGGTTGGAACGTCTGGGAGGGCTCGTACAGTTCGTCGGCCGGCAGGCGGTGGAGGCCGAGGGACGCCGCGGCGATCCGGCGGTGACGTTCCCGTTCGCGGAGTACGGGCAGCTCGACCCTCTGCTGCAGCCGCAGTCGGCGGCATGCGGCCTGGTGATCTACCGCGGGACGGCCATTCCGCAGGTCGCCAACCGCGTCCTCTTCACCGACAACCCGAGCGGCGAGATGTTCTACGTGAGCGCCGACGACTTGCCCGAAGGCGGCCAGGATCCCATTCGGCGCGTCCTCGTGCGCACGCCTGCCGGCGACCGGACGTTCCTGCAGGTGATTCAGGAGACCAACGCGGCGCAGGGCAAGACGCCAGCCACGCGCGCCGACCTGCGGCTGAACGCGGCGCTCGACGATCAGATCCTCATGATCAACAAGGGCGACGGCGTCATCCGCCGCATGGTGCGCTGAGCCGCCGGGCGCGTCAGGCCCGCGGACGTCCCGGCAGGCGCGCGACGGCGCGGTCGTATTGCCGCCGCCGTCGGGATCCCGCGGCAGGAGCCGGACGACGGCCGTGCGCGCGGCGGTGACGGCCGTCCACGCCCGGCTGGACTGAATCTCGGTCAACTCGGCGTCCGCTCGGACCAGGGCCGCGGCCAGGCCGTCACGGTCGGTCGTCACGGCGTCGAGGGACGTGCCGAGCGCGGCAAGGCCGTCCTCCAGGCTGCGCGCACGCGCCATCAACGCATCATGCTCCGCCCTGAGGCGGGCGGCCGACGCGTGTGCCTCGGCCAACTGCTCCGCCGTGCGGTCGCGTTCGGCCTCGAGGCGTGCGGCGGCCTCCTGCGCGGCCGCGGCCGTGGTCCGCCACTCTCCGGCTTCGGTTGCGATCGCGTCACGGTCCGCCTGGAGCCGTGCGAGGCGCGTATCCAGCTCCGCCGTGCGCGTCCGCATCTGGCGGAGCGCGTCCTGCAGGGCGTCCGCCTGCGCGGCCAGACGCGCGCGGTCGGCCGCGGTCGCCCTGGCGTCGTCGAAGGTGTCGAGCGCGCGCGTCGCCAGCAGGTCCAGCAGGTCGTCGGGATCGCTGCCTCTCTCGGCGTGGTCGATCGTGGCCGTGGGTGAGGGCGCGTGGCGGGGCGCCAGCCCGCGAATGGTCAGGTACAGGCCCGTCGTGGCCATCGAGAGGCGCCGGTCTGCCGCCAGCAGCACGGCGGACCCATCGTGGTGCGCCAGTTCGCGGTCGAGGAAGCCGCTGACGGCACGCTGCACGCGCGGGTCGTCGGCGCGGTCGGGTACGCCGGCGAATGCGGCGAGCCGGCCGAGCTCCGTCTTCCAGTCGTCGAGCACGTCGTCGTAGTAGAGGAACATGCGCGGCTGGTGGCGCGTGTAGGCGAGGCAGCCGCGGACGTGCTGCAACCAGAGGCGTTCCGCGGTCTCCGAGGGCATTCGGTCGCGCCGGGCCAGCGATGCGACGACGGCGGCCGGGCTCCGGAGGCAGACCACGTAGCGCATCGGCCCGATGACCTCCTGCCAGAACGGCAGGGTGATGGCGGTCCGTGGATCCTTGAAGCCCCACAGGGCAGCCGCGTGGAAGTCGCGGGCGAGGAGCTCGCGGGCCTGGTGCTTCAGGTCGTCGAGCCCGGGATCCTGCGCCCGGCTGGGCGGCGCATCCCATCGCCCGCCGAATCGCTCGAGCACCTGGTCGTTGACGACCATGATCGGCTCGTGCTCCCAGAACCCGGTGGGATTGTCGCCCGCGGGCCGCATCATCGACCGCTGGTCGCCGAGAAACACGCCGACGAGGTTCAACAGGCGGGAGGCCACCGAGGTGCCGCTGCGGTGCATGCCCACCACGCAGATCACGGTGGACGACACGGGTGCCGTCAGCGGCGCGCGGCTGGACTCCGGCCCCTGGGCATTGCCGGCCATCGCGCTCATGTTAATCCCGTCTCTTGGTAGTGTCGCCCGCGGTTCCCCGCGTTTGCACACGATGAACGGCCGGGCGCGCGACAGCTCTACAGTTCCTCGGAGAATGGCCGATACTGACCGAAGCAGCACCCGTCCGGGCGTCCATCACGGTCGTTCGTCCGCGGGTGCGATGGGTGACCTGGCGGCGCACGGACGTGCGCGGTCCGGGTGAGGGAGGACGTCTGGCATGAAGGGCTTGTTGATCGCCATCGGAATCGGGCTGCTGGGGCTGCAGTCCACGTCTGCTCAGGCGCCTCCGCGTGTCGTGCCCGCCTCGGGCGTGGCCCGCGATGCCGGCGGCAACCTGCTGGCTGGCGGCGTCACCATCACCTTCGCGATCTACAGCGAGAAGGAAGGCGGCGCCCCCATCTGGAGTGAGACCCAGGCGCTGGCGCTCGACGCCAACGGGCAGTACTCGACCCTGCTCGGCGCCACCCAGCCCGAGGGCCTGCCCTCGGACCTCTTCACCAAGGGCGAGGCTCGATGGCTGGGCATCTCGGTGGACGGCGCGCCCGAGGGCCCTCGTTCCTTCTGGGCCAGCGTGCCGTACGCGCTCAAGGCGGCCGATGCCGAGACGGTAGGCGGCCTGCCGCTCGACGCGTTCGTGCTCAACGGCCGGTATCCGAAGCCGGGCAGCGACGAGAAGACGGCGCTTCCCGCCCCGGATGGTGACGGCGTGCCGCCGTCGTTGGCCGGCACCGACTCGCCGAGCCTCACCGCGAACGACAACCTATACGTCTACAACGCTGCCTGCGTGGGCGTCGACTGCGTGGTGCCGGAGAACTTCGGCTCCGATTCGATCCGCCTGAGGGAGAACAACCTCCGCATCCATTTCGACGACACGTCCACCGGCACCTTCCCGGCCAACGACTGGCGCATCGTGATCAACGACACGACCAACGGAGGCGCCAACTACTTCGCCGTCGAGGACTCGACGGCCGGCCGGACGCCCTTCCTCGTGGAGGCCAACTCCCCGACCAGTTCGCTGTACGTGGACAGCACCGGTCGCGTCGGTTTCCGCACCAGTTCGCCGGCGCTGGATGCCCACTTCAACACCAGCAACACGCCCGCCCTGCGCCTGGAGCAGAACAACTCCGGCGGCTTTGCGGCGCAGCGATGGGACATCGGCGGGAACGAGGCCAACTTCTTCGTCCGCGACTCCACCGCCGGTGACCGTTATCCGTTCCGCGTCCGTCCGGGCGCGCCGACGAGCGCCGTGGACATCTCCGCCACGGGGCGCGTCGGGTTCGGTCTGACGACCCCGCAAGCGCCGATCGACGTGCGTGGCACGGCGAGCAACATCGGCACCGGCAACGCGGCCCTCAAGCTGGCGAACTCCGACGGGGACGTGGCCTTCCAGCTCGATGCCGGCAACAACAGCAGCTTCTGGAACGTGAGCATGCGAGCGGCCGGCGAGGCCCTCGTGTTCTCGAAGAGCGGCACGGGCGCAACGGAAGCCACGCTGGACACCGGCGGCAACCTCACGCTCCGCGGCAACCTGGTCGTCGGTGGCAACTGCAGCGACGGCAACGGCGGCGGCGGCGGCGTGGACGGCTGCGACCGTGTGTTCCACCCGGACTACGCGATGCCCACGATCGAGGATCACGCGGCCGAGATGTGGGGCAACGGCTACCTGCCGGCCGTCGGGCCGACACCCGAGGACGCGCCGTGGAACATCGGGCGCAAGGCCGCCGGCATGCTCAACGAGCTGGAGAAGGCCCACATCTACATCGAGCAGTTGCAGCGGCAGCTCACCGAGCAGCAGCAGCAGTTCGACGCGCTG
This sequence comes from Vicinamibacterales bacterium, assembly GCA_041394685.1. Classification (GTDB taxonomy): domain Bacteria; phylum Acidobacteriota; class Vicinamibacteria; order Vicinamibacterales; family UBA2999; genus VFZN01. Next base: position 142,131 of record JAWKHU010000038.1, on the reverse strand, counting down.
AAGATGCGGCTCGAGGCGCTCGAGCGCAGCCTGCCGCAGCGCTAACCGTCCGTTCGACTCCCGGCCGGCTGCTCATCGGGCGCCGGCCGGGGCGTACCCGCTCGCTCCCGCAGCTCCGCGTACAGCCTCGACACCGCGTCCGGCAACGGCGCCTCGTCGGCGGGACGTGTCCGCAACCGGTCCTCGAAGAACGACGGCGCCTGCCGGTTCGGCAGCTCCAGCCGCGCGATCATCGTCGCCATCTGCCGCCGAACTTCCGCGGCGTCGTCGTGAACTCCATGAGCGGGAACGCATGGCGGCGGTGCAGCTCGAGTAGCCGCGTGTTGTAGACGCGCCAGAGCTCGAGGCCCGTGTCCATGTCGAGCCCAGTGCGGCGGCGCAGGGAGCGCGCCACCAGGGCCGGATGGCGGAAGATGCCGGCGAACTCCGCGGACGGCAGCGCCTGAGCCACCCCTCGAGCGTCAGCAGCGTGCGCGGATCCTGAACCCCAGAGCGGCTCGTCCGGAAGCGCGCGATGAAGAGGTCGCGCACGGCGCGGTGCCGCGACTCCCCAGCGCACCTCCGCTGGCGGCCGGTCCCACGAGCCACCGCTCGCGACGAGCAGCTCCTCCTGCATGTGCAGGATGGCGGGATACTCGCGGTTGCCCTTGGCGTTGTGCGGGGCCTCGGTGACGACCTCGCCGAGCACCAGCCCCGCCTGCTGCAGGCTTCCGGTCAGCATGCTCGTGCCGCTGCGATGCATGCCGACGACGATGACCTGGCGCTGAGGAGCCGTGGCCGGCTGCGGCCGGTTGGGCGGAAGTGGCCCCGGCGGCGTACGCCCGCGCGTCTTCGGGTGAGGCGGTCCGGAACGCCTCGAACCTGGCCACGCCGTCCGCCAGCGAGGCGTGCGCCGCCGGCGGGGCGTGACCGATGTAGTCGCAGCGGACCAGCGGCAGCCGGTACGGTTCACTACGCAGCTCGCGGTACTGCGCGTCCTGGGTGGCGAACCGTGCGGCGACGTCTTCCATGCGCTGTCCTGTCATGGCGCCGCCGTGGAACTGGTGAAAGCAGCCCTCGCCGAGGAGGACCACCAGCTCGGTCCCAGGAGCTTCGCAGGCGCGGCGGTAGAAGTCGAGGTTCACCAGCCCGCCGCCTGGCATGTCGAACCGCTCGTCGAAGCCACCGAGGGCCTCGAAGGTGTCGCGGGTCACGAACACGCAGTTGCTCTCGGCGAGCGGTCCCCACCAGCCGTGGCCGGACGAGATGCCGGCGTCGAGATCCGGAAGAGCTCGTAGCCGTTGCCGCGCCAGTCCACGGTGTCGAGCAAGGTGTCCTCGACGGCCTGGTCGTAGCCCCTTGTCATGGCGGTCACCTGGGGCTCGTGGCCCAGGTGAAAGCCCAGCGTGCTCACGACCGGCCGTCGATAGGCACGGGCCGCCTGATGCGCGTAGCCGAGAACGCCCGGCGACAGCATGCGCGCGCCGTCCACCATGAACCTGATCAGTCCCTCCGCGCGTTCAGCACGCTTCCAGGTTCAGCGCGGCTGCAGGCGACGGTGCCGCGTCGTCCACGTACACGTGCACCGCACGTTGCCGCGACGGCCTCCGCGGTCTCGCGCCCGAGCGGCGGCGACGAGCCGTTGTCCACGACGATGACCTCGTAGGTGTCGGCGGGCAGGCCCTGATACGCCGGCGACAGCGTGAAGAGCGTCCGCGGCGCCTCGCGCGCCATGTCGAACACGACAACGACGACGGAGAGGGCGGGAGCCGACGGGCCGTGCATCAGCGGGAGTTCCGGGCGCCGGAACACCATCAGCCGTTGCGCGCGCGGGTGGTTCCAGGCGCCGAGGTCCGCGACGATGAGCCCGGCGCGGCGGGCGAGGTCCTCGAAGACGGAGAACTCGTAGTGGTAGGGATCCCGATCCGGGAACGTGGTCACGCCGCCCGGGTCGTGCGTGATGCTCGTCGTCTTGTGCGAGCGTCCGCGTCCTCGAACCAGGTGGCGAAGAAGAGGCCGTCCACGTCGAGCACCGCCCGCATCTCCGAGACAGCGAAGGATGGAGTTCCGAAGGTGCGTGAAGACGGACTGGGCCAGCGCCATGTCGAAGCGTGCCGAACTCGCCGAAGGCGAAGTCGTCGCGGCAGAGCAGCGTCACGCGGCGATCGGCCGTTCGGCGGCCAGCTCGTGCTCGCGTCCCGCGTCCAGCAGTGCCTCGCTGCGGTCCATGCCGAAGTAGTGGCCGTCGGCGAGGTAGGAGACGAAGTGCACGCCTCCCCGCAGGCACCCGCACCACGTCGAGCAGCCGGCGACGGGCCTGAGGCCCTCGGGACACGAGGAAGTCGAACTGCAGCCGCCCGATGGTGTCCCATGCCTCCGACGTGCGCGCCACGGGCGGTCGGCCGTATTCTGGTGGTCGGACACGCGGTTCCAGACTGTATACCGCACCGCGTGTGCTGCCCATGAGAACAGTGAGGCGTGCCTCGCGTCGCGGCTGTCGTGTCGCCGTCAATCTGGTTGCGATCGCGCTGCTGTGCGAGGCGGCGGGCGTCCTCGGGCGTATGCGCGGCCCGACGGCGGGGTCTTGATGCGCGCCAGGCAGGCGCGTTGGCCGCGGTTGCCGGTGAGGCGACCGACGCCGAGACGTCTCCGGGCCTGGTGCTCCATCCGGTGCTCGGCTTCATCCGCCGGCCGGGGCAGTCGGTGGCGGAGGCGGTGGCCGCTCGCGCCTCGACGCCATGACGACCGACGGTGCGACGCCGGAGTGGGCATCACGACGGGCCAACAACCTCGGCTTCTTCGCGACGGCCGACTACCTGACGGCGCCCGGTGCGCAGACGTTTGTCGTCGCCGTGCTCGGCGGGTCGGTGGCGCAGTGGGCTATGCTCCAGGAGAACCCGCGCTCGCTGCACGGCTGAGCTGGCGCCGCGCGGGCGCCCCATCGAGATCCTCAACCTGGCGTGCAGGGGCGTTCAAGCAGCCGCAGACGCTGGCGGTGCTCGCCTATCTCTGCGCGCGCGCGCCAGCGCATCCTCGCCGTCACGGTGGACGGCTTCAACGACGTGGTGCTGGCCTCCGGCAACGTGCAGAGCGGTATCGATCCGTCCGTCCCCAGCGCAGGTGCTGCTGCCGCTGAAGTCCTGCTCGACGCGCAGGCCGTGCTGATCGACCGGCTGGAACTCGTGGTGCGCGCCCGGCGCGACGGGCAGCGCGCATCGCGATTTCGAGTCGCAGATGGCGCGGACGCGAGCCGCCGCTGTCTGGCTCTCGCCCGGCTGCGCCGCGACGCGGCCGCACGCAGTGCCGCCGCGGCCAATCGCGCCCTGGTCGAATATGTCGGTGCGCAGGACGGCGTCCTGCGCCTCGAGCCCTGGCGCCGCGGAGCCACGGCGGACGACCCGGACCACCTGGACGCCGCCGTCTCGCTGTGGGCACGCGCGGCCGCCGAGGTGCGCGACCTGCTCTGCGCGGAAGGCGTGCCCTCCGCGCAGGTCATCCAGCCCAATCAGTACGTCTCCCACAAGCCGTTCAGTGACGAGGAGCGCCGCGTCGCGATCAATCCGGCGTCGCCCTACGCCGACGCCGCACGCGCCGGGTATCCGCGGCTGCTCGCACGCCTGCCCGCGCTGGCCGCCAGGGGCGTGGACATCACCAGTGCGGTGGACCTGTTCGACACGGAATCGAGGCCGGTGTACGCCGACGACTGCTGCCATCTGAACCAGCTCGGCAACGACCTGCTGGCGCGGTTTGTCGCGGAGCGCGCTGCGCACGCGGCCACGTGTCAGGGTGGCATGCCGCTGCACGAAGAGGCGGGCCGCCCGGCCGCGGCCGCGGACCGGTAGCGGTACAATCGTCGGGATGAAGCGGCGCAGCACGCCGGCGTGGCGACTGGTGGGGTTTGCCCTGGCGATCCTGGCCGGATGGTCGATGGGCGCCGACGCCCGCCAGCTCGCCGTGTCGTTCGACGCCGGCCGCGTGACACTGGTGGCCGACGACATCCCGGCGACGCGCGTGCTGCAGGAATGGTCCCGCGCCGGCGGCACCACCGTGATCAATGCCGACCTGCTGGGCGCACGCACCCTGTCGATGCGGCTGCACGCCGTCCCCGAAGCCGAAGCGCTGGCCGCCATCTTCGGCGACGCGGCCGGCTACGTCGCCCGCCGGCGCTCGGGCGCCGGCGGCGCATCGGATATCGATCTGATCCTGGTGCTGGCCAAGGGTGACGTGCCGGCGGGCACGACGCCGGCGTCCGTACTCGAGCGGATCGTCGGTGCCGCGGAGAATGCTGCGTTCGAACCAGACAGCCTCGTCACCAACCTGCCAGACGCCGCCGCCGATTCTGCGGAAGACAAGGAGAATCGTGCGAACGGTCGTGATGGCGGCGCCACGCCCGCCGACCGCACGCCGTCGGCCGCGTCGTCCGAACCCCGCCCCGAAAGCCTGAGCAACGGTCGCCCCGAAGGCGCACGCCCCGGTGTGCCATCCACCGCGCCCAGCCCCGCGCCGCCCCCGTCAAACGAACCCCCGGACGGCCGCGCCGCCCCGCCGCGCCGGCCCCCGCCACCGTAACGCGACGCGCCGGACCACCCGGCACGCGTCCCGCCTCACGATGCACCGCCCTCCCCTCCCAATCGTCGCCCTCGTGCTCGCCGTTTCGGGCGTGGCCCCCTCGCACCCTCCACCCCTTCGCCTCATTCGCGCCATCTGCGCCATCTGCGTCCCCTGTGTCATCCGCGCAATCTGCGGCCTCTGCGTCATCTGCGCCATCTGCGGCTTCTGCGAGTTCCGCGCAATCTGCGGCCTCTGTGTCATCTGCGCCATCTGCGGCCCCCGCCACCTTTACCGACATCACCTCTGCGGCCGGCATCCGTTTCCGTCACTACAACGGCCTCACCGGCGACTACCTCTATCCCGAGATAGTCGGCTCCGGCGCCGCGCTGTTCGACTTCGACAACGACGGCGATCTCGATCTCTTCCTCGTGCAGGGCACGACCTTGCGGCCGTCCGACGATGCGGCGAAGACGCTGACGCCGTGGACCGGCGCGCAGCCGCCGTCCGGACGGCTCTACCGCAACGACCTCGCGCCTGGGTCGGCCCGCCTGACCTTCACTGACGTGACCGCGGCGAGCGGGATCGAGGCGCGTGGCTACGGGATGGGAGTGGCCGCCGGCGACGTGGACAACGACGGCCGCGTGGACCTGCCATCACCAACCTTGGCGCCAACCAGTTGTGGATGAACCGTGGCGGCGGCCGCTTCGAGGACGCCACCGCGCGTTCGGGGACGGGCGATCGGCGCTGGGGCACGAGCGCGTCGTTCGTGGACTACGACCGCGACGGCTGGCTCGACCTGTTCGTCACCAACTATGTCGAGGTGGATCTCGCGCGACCGCCTGCCTGCTACGCCGCCACGAGCGCCCGCGACTACTGCGGCCCGAAGTCCTTTCCGCCGGTGCCCGACATCCTCTATCGCAACAAGGGTGATGGGACCTTTCAGGACGTCACGGCGTCGGCCGGCATCGCGCGCGCGTTCGGCGCCGGCCTCGGCGTGGTGGCCGACGACTTCGACGGCGATGGCTGGCTGGACCTCTACGTGGCCAACGACGGCTACGAGAACCAGCTCTGGATGAACCGTCACGACGGCACGTTCGAGAACGCGGCACTGCTGAGCGGCACGGCCCTCAACCGGGACGGGCAGGCGGAAGCCGGCATGGGCGTGGACTCCGGGGATTTCAATGGCGACGGCCGGCCCGACATCTTCCTCACGCACCTGATGGACGAGACCAACACGCTGTACGTGAACCTCGGCAAGACGGTGTTCGAGGATCGGACGCGGGAGGCCGGGCTTGGGCTCGGCACGCGCTACACCGGCTTCGGGACATTGTGGGCCGATGTGAACAACGACGGGTGGCTCGACCTGGTGGCCGCCAACGGCGCCGTGCTGCGCCTCACCACCGACCCGCGCGATCCCTATCCGCTCGCGCAGCCCACTCAGCTCTTCATCCACACGGGCGGCCGCTTTCGTGACGCGTCCGCTGAGGCCGGCCCGGCGTTCCGCGTGGCGGAGGTGAGCCGCGGCATGGCGCTCGGCGACCTCGACAACGACGGCGACACCGACATCGTGCTGCTCAACAGCAACGGCCCGGCGCGGGTGCTGCGCAACGACACCCCAGGCCAGTCCCGCTGGGTGGGCCTGCGGCTGGCCGGACGGACGCCCGCCCGCGACATGCTCGGAGCGGAGGTCATCGTCGTGCGCTCGGACGGGCGCGCCCTGCGGCGTCGCGTGCACACGGATGGCGGCTACCTGTCCGCGCACGACCCGCGCGTGCTCGCGGGCCTGGAATCGTCGGGTGTGCGCGAGGTGCGGGTGCGGTGGCCGTCGGGTGAGACGGAGCGTTGGACGGGGCTGCGCGAAGGCGCCTATACGACCCTGCAGCAGGGCGCCGGAACGGCCGTGCGGTAGGACGCGCACATGGACAGACCCCGCTATCGGCGTGCGGCCGTCAGCACTCTCGGCGTCGGCGCGCTGATCGTGCTGCTGGGTGGCGCCGCGGTCACACCGCTGGCCGATGCCGGGCCGCGGGTGTCCCGGCAGTTGCCGGTGGTCGTCCCTCCGGCCGGCCTCGATGCGCTCGAGCCTGCTGTCGCGGAGCACATCCGCGCCCTGGCGGAGTCCGTCGCGGCACTCGAACGGGATGGTGCGGCGGCGTCCACCCGCGCCGATGCGCATGGCGACCTGGCCCAGGCCTATCACGCGTACGCGCTCACGGAGGCCGCCGAGGCCAGCTACGCCACGGCGCGCGCGCTCGCCCCCGCCGACTTCCGCTGGCCCTCCCTGCAGGGCTGCCTCCATCAGGAACGGAACGACACGGCGAAGGCGCAAGCGGCTTTCGCGGCCGCGCGCGCGATTCGGCCCGACTACGCGCCGCTGCTCGTTCGCCTCGGCGACCTGCATCTGTCGCTGGACCAGAGAGACGAGGCCCAGGCGGCCTACGACGCGGCACTCGCGCTCGAGCCGGAGCTGGCGGCCGCTCGATTCGGCGTGGGACAGGTCGCCATGGCGCGCGGCGACTTCGCGCGCGCCGTTGACGCGTTCTCGCGCGTACTGCAGCAGGTGCCCGCGGCCACGCGCGTGCACTACGTGCTCGGCATGGCGTATCGAGGGCTGGGCCGGCTCGACGAGGCGCGGGCCGAGCTCGACCGGCAGGGCAGCGTGGGGGTCAAGGTTGCCGATCCCCTGCGCGACTCCCTCGACGACACCATGCGCGGTGTTCGCCTCGCGATCGTCCGCGGTCGCGTGGCGTTCGCGGCCGGCCGGGTCGACGAGGCCGCGGCCGCCTTCCGCAGGGCGCTTGCGACCGAACCCGACAATCTCATCGCGCGGGTCAATCTCGGCACCGCGCTCGGCCGCATCGGCGACCGCACAGGTGCACTGGAGCAGTTCGATGCGGTCCTGGCCGCCGACCCCGACCATCGAACCGCGCTCTTCAACGCGGCCGCCCTCCGATCGGAGGCCGCGGAGCACGACACTGCCATCCGGCACCTGACGCATCTCGCGGAACTGGCGCCCGGCGACGCGGAGGCGCTGCACCTGCTCGGTCGCGAGCTCGGCCGCGTGGGCCGCTACGACGAGGCCCGCGCCGTCTTCGCGCAGGCCCTGGCACTCGACGCCGCCGACGAGGACGCGCGGCTTGGTGAGGTCGAAGCGCTCACCGCACTCGGCCGGCACACCGAGGCCCTCGCCGCCCTCGAGCGCGGTCATGCGGCCGACGCGTCCAGGGCCGCATCGCCGCGCGGCTCGCATCGGTCCTGGCCACCGGGCCGCTCGTCGATCGCCGCGACTATGCCCGGGCCCTCACGCTCGGCCGGAGCGTGTACGACACCACGCACGACCTCGCCGACGGCACCGTCGTCGCGGCCGCGCTGGCGGGTCTCGGCCGGTGCGACGAGGCGGTGCGCTGGCTGGGCGAGCTCCTGGCGCGCGCCCAGCGTGAGCGCCCCGCGATGGTGGGGCCCCTGCAGGCGGCGGTTGGCCGCTATCAGGCCAACTGCCGCTGAGCGGTGTCCGCACGCGGCCAGTCGGAATCCCGCGCGCGGCACGGCGGCCGCTGCCGCGTCGCGATGTGGACCGATTTGCAGCGGACGCAGGCGGCACGCCGCTTGCCATCCAGGGCGTTCATGGACCGCCTTCGCCAGGACCTCAAGGTCGCCATCCGGACGCTGATGCGCAACCGCGCCTTCACCCTGGTTGCCGTGCTGACGCTCGCACTGGGCGTGGGCGCCACCACCGCCCTGTTCAGCGTCGCCTACGTGGTGCTGGTCAAGCCGTTGCCGTACCCGGACTCGAGCCGGCTGATCACAATCGGACAGGTGACGAAGGGCAGCGGCGAGCGCGCCGTCAGCGGGTCGGTCTCCCACCTCAACTACCTGGACTGGAAGCAGCAGGCGCACTCCGTCCAGTCCATGGCCCTCTGGGCTCGTTCGCGCTTCATCGTCACCAACCTGGGCGACGCCGAGGTCGTCGATGCCGCCGTGGTGACGACGGACTTCTTCCACGTCTTCCGCTCGGCCCCGGTCGTCGGCCGCGAGTTCACGGCCGGCGAGGATCGCGCCGGAGGGCCCGAGGCGATCGTCGTCAGCTACGCGTTCTGGCAGGAACGGCTCGGCGGCCGAGCCGACGTGCTCTCGCAGGTCGTGGAGGTGAGCGGACGCCCGAGGCCCATCGTGGGCGTGGCGCCGCGGGGCTTCGACTTCCCCGAGGGCGCCCAGCTCTGGATGCCGCTCGCGAACGACGACGAGAACTGCGGCCGGGCGTGTGACTACACCAACGGCATCGCGCGGCTCGTTGACGGCACCACGGTGGACGAGGCACGGGCGGAGCTGACGGCGATCGCCGGCGCGCTCGAAGCGGAGTATCCGAACGCCAACGCGAACGTCACCGTGGACGTCACGACCCTGCACGAGCGGACGGTGGGCGACGTGCGGCTGGCGGTGCTCGTCCTGCTCGGTGCCGTCGCGATGGTGCTCCTCATCGCCTGTGCCAACGTGGCCAACCTCGTGCTCGTGCGAGGCGCCGCGCGGCAGAACGAGCTGGCGGTGCGGACCGCACTCGGCGCGGGTCGCCGCGGTGTCGTGTCCTACCTCCTCACCGAGAACTTCGTGCTGGCGCTCGGCGGCGGCGCGGCCGGCCTCATCGTCGCGGCGTGGGGCGTGGACGTGCTGCGGTGGCTGGCCCCGCCGGACCTGCCGCGCCTGGACGAGATCGCGTTCGACGGTCCGGCGTTCGTGTTCGCGCTCGGTCTCGTCGCGCTGACCACCATGCTCTTCGGCTTCGGCCCGTCGCTGCGGCTGTCGCGGGTGCCCCTGGCTGCCGTCCTCGGCCACCGAGGGCAGGTATCGGGGCCGGGACGCGGCCGCGCGGGTCTGCTCACCATCGAAGTGGCACTCTCGATCCTCCTGCTGCTCGGCGCCGGCCTCCTGTGGCGGAGCCTCGCGGCGCAGCAGCGGATCGATCCGGGATGGCGCGCCGAGGGGCTCACGACGTTCCTGCTGGCCCTTCCACAGGCACGCTACCCGGACGATCAGGTCGTGCGGACCTTCGACGAACTCGACACCGCGTTCGCGGCCATGCCGGGTGTGTCCGCCGTGGCGCGGATTGCGGGCCTTCCGCTCGGCCCCTCGGAGAACGTGCTCAATTTCACCCGCACCGATCGGCCGATGCCCGACCCGGGCCAGATGCCCAACGCCCTCTACCGCGTGGTCGATGCCAGGTACTTCGCCGTCATGGGGATCCCCATCGAGTCCGGCCGCGCGTTCACCGCTGCCGATCGGGACGCCGCTCCACGCGTGGCCATCGTGAGCCGTATGCTGGCCGACACGTTCTTTCCAGGAGAGGATCCCGTTGGCCGATCCATCCGCCTCGGCACGACCGACCCGATCGAGATCGTCGGCGTGGCCGCCAACGTGCGGTCCCAGCGGCTCCAGGCCGAGTCCGACCCCGAGTTGGCCGTCCCACACGCCCAGGCCGGCACGCGTGCCGTCACCTTCGTCGTCCAGAGCCAGCTGCCGGCGGCTCAGGTGCTCGCGTCCGCCCGCGATGTCGTCCGCCGCCGCGACGCACGCCTGCCCCTCGTCTTCCCCGGCACGCTGTCGGCGCTCGAAGAGGCCGCGCTGGCGCGTCCCCGCTTCTACCTGTTCCTCATCGGCGTCTTCGCGCTGCTGGCGGTCACCCTGGCGGCAGTGGGCATCTACGGGGTGGTGGCCTACGCAGTGACGCAGCGGTCCCGCGAGATTGGCGTCCGCATGGCACTCGGCGCACGCCGCCGCGAGGTGGTGGCGCTCATGCTCTGGTATGGCCTCCGGCCCGCCGTCGTCGGTGTTGCCGCGGGGCTCGTCGGCGCGTTGGCAGTGGGACGCGTCCTGTCGGGCCTGCTCTACGGCGTGGCGCCGACCGACACACTCACCTATGCCGGCGTCACCGTCGTGGTCGTCGCCATTGCCACGCTGGCGTGTGCCTGGCCCGCGGCGCGCGCCAGCCGCGTGGCGCCCGCTGACGCGTTGCGGGGCGACTAGGCTGCCGGCGGCGCTGCGGCCGGCAGCCGTACCGATTGCGCCGCGTACACCGCCTGCCCGAGCGACAGCCCGCCGTCGTTGGGTGGCACGAGCCGGTGCGTGAGCACGCGGAACCCGTCGGCCTCGAGCAGTGCCACCGTTCGATCGAGCAGCCGCACGTTCTGGAACACGCCCCCCGACAGCCCGACGATGTCCACTCCCTCCGTGGCGCGGGCGTCGCGCGCCATCTGCAGGCCGAGCCGTGCGACCGCGTCGTGAAACCGAGCCGAGATCCGTCCGATGCTGACACCGGCGCGCACGTCGTCCACGATGGCGTGGATGAGCGGGGCGGCGAGCCACTCGACCGGACCGCCAAGGGCGACCCGTGCGAACCCGTAGCGCACGCCCGCATCGTCATCGGCGATGCCGCGCGCGGCCGCCTCCAGCTCGATGGCCGCCTGTGCCTCGTACGCGGACGCGTGGCGGACGCCGCAGAGCGAGGCGACCGCGTCGAAGAGCCGGCCCATGCTGCTGGACCCCACCATGCCGATGCCCTGCGCGAAGCGGCGGGCGAGCACCGCGCGATCCGCGGGTGCGCACGCGCGGACCGGGGGGAGGTCGTCGTCCCACTCGACCCCCGCGGCAGCGAGGTGTGCCAGCGCGAGCCGGAAGCCGTGGCGAACGTCCGCGTCGCTGGCAGGCAGCGGCGTCAGCCCGAGGCGCGCCGCGCGCTCGATGCCGGTGTACCCGCCGGCCAGTGCCTCACCGCCCCAGACGGTGCCGTCGAGGCCGTAGCCGGTGCCATCGAAGATGAGGCCCAGTGCCTGCTGGTCCAGTGCGATCCCGTGTTCGGCCAGGATGGCGGCGTGGTGGGCGTGGTGGTGCTGCACGCGCACGACCGGAAGCCCGCGCGCGGCGGCCCACGCGGAACCCCACTGCGACGACAGGTAGCCGGGATGGTGGTCCACGGCCACCACCGACGGCGCGATGTCGAAAAGGCGCAGGAGATGGTCCACCGCGCGCTCGAACGCGGTGAGGGTTTCGACGGTTTCCATGTCGCCGATGTGCTGGCTCAGGTAGGCGTCGTGGCCGGCAGCCACGCAGAAGGTGGCCTTGAGCTCCCCGCCGACCGCGAGCACCGGCGGCACCTCGAAGGGCAGCCTGACCGGAAACGGAGCGAAGCCGCGCGAACGCCTGATGGGAAGTGGCGCGCCGCGAGCCACGCGCACGACCGAGTCGTCGCACACCGCGTGGATGTCGCGATCGTGAAACAGGAACGCGTCCGCAAGGGACGCAAGGCGGGTGCGAGCCTCGTCGTTGTCGCGCGCGATGGGCTCGTCCGAACGATTGCCGGACGTCAGGACCCACGGCCCGTCGGTGACCAGCAGGTGATGGAGCGGCGAGTAGGGCAGCATCACGCCGAGGTGATCCTGTCCCGGCGCCACGTGCGGCGAGACACCGGACCCTTCGCGGCGGCGCACGAGGACGATCGGTCGTGCGCGGCTCTCGAGCTGCGCCGCCTCGTCGTCGCTGACGTGACACAGGCGGCGGACGGCGTCCAGCGACGGTGCCATCAGGGCGAACGGCTTGTCGCCGCGGCCCTTGCGTCGGCGGAGCTCGCTGACCGCCGCGTCGTGGCTCGCGTCGCACGCCAGGTGAAAGCCGCCGATCCCCTTCAGCGCGACGATGGACCCGTCGTGGACCCAGGCGCGTGCGGTGTCGATGGCGGCCGCTCGCTCCACACGGGTGGCGCCGCCTTCGAACCAGACGTGTGGCCCGCAGTCCGGACACGCGGTCGGCTCGGCGTGATAGCGGCGGTTCCCGGGATCCTCGTACTCGGCACGGCACGCGTCGCACATGCCGAACCGTCGCATGGTGGTGGTCGCACGGTCGTAGGGCAGCGACTCGATGATGGTGAAGCGCGGGCCGCAGTGCGTGCAGTTGAGGAAGGGATAGGCGAAGCGGCGGTCGTGCGGGTCCCGCAGTTCGGCCAGGCATGCGGCGCACGTGGCGACGTCGGGTGGGACCGACGTGCGGCGCCCGCCGGCGGCGGCGCTGGGATCGATGTGGAACGCGGAGTCGCCGAGGGGCTCGCGCGCGGTTGCCGCGATCGAGTCGATGGCGGCCAGGGGTGGAAGCTCGGCCGTGAGCGCACCGGCAAAGGCGTCGAGGACGGGCTCGGGGCCTTCCACTTCGATGACCACCGCGCCGCTGTCGTTGCGGACGAACCCGACGAGCGCCAGGCGTCGGGCGAGCCCCGCGACGAACGGCCGGAAGCCCACACCCTGGACCACCCCCCGCACGGTGAATCGTCGTCGCGCCATGCCGCCCGGCACAGCATAGGCGAAGCCCGCCCACGCGCGGTCCCGACCTCCGCATAGCAAGTTCATGCCATTGTCGGCGTTCGGCGGCTCTGCCTATGCTGCCCGAACGACCGCGCTCTGGGAGGAGCGTCCCATGACCATGAGTGCTGCCGGGGTCGCTACCCCACAAGACCGCCTGCAGGCCCGCCTCTCCGACCCGGCCACCGTCGACAGCCTGAACCGGCTGCTCGATCGCGTGGACCTCATGGCGTTCATGCTCGACGCCGTGGACGGCTTCCTGAGGCGAGGCGACACCGTCGTCGACTCCGTGTCGGCGGGCGTCCGCGAGATCAGCGAGTCGGTGGGGATCGAGGACGGCGCCGAGCTGCTGGCGAAGCTGCCGAAGCTGGCCAGGAGCGGCGCGGAGATCGCGGACGTGGCCTCGGGCCCCGCGTTCGACAACCTCCTGCACTCGGGCCTGCTGGAACGGCTGGGGGACCCGCGGACCATTCAGCTGCTGCAGACGCTCGTCGAACGGCTCGAGACGGCGGTCTTCCTGCTCGATGCGGTGGACGGGTTCCTGCGGCGCGGCGACGAGATCGCCGAGTCGGCGTCCGCGATCGTGGGCGAACTGCGACACACCAGCATCGGCGTGGACGTCGATCAGGTGCGCGCCCTGGCCGAACGCGCGCCGCGCGTGCTGGACGCCCTCGGCGAGCTCACCGACTCGCGCACGCTCGACCGCGTGCCCGACATGGTCAACGCCGTCGGCGTGCTGGCCGAAGCCGGCATCCTCGACCCGAAGGTCGTGGGGGTGCTCGGCGAGGTGGGTCACAAGCTGGCGTCCGCCTATCAGGCCGAGGCGAAGGGACCGATCAAGCCGCTGGGGGCGATGGGCCTGGTCCGGGCGCTCGGCGAGCCCGAGGTGCAGCGCGCCATGGGGCTCCTCGTGGCCGTCGCCCGGCGGTTCGGCCGCGAGCTACACTGAGCCCGCGTGCACGAGCTGTCCATCGCGCACAGCCTCGTCGGCCTGGTCCAGCAGCACCTGCCGCCGGAGACCACGCGGGTCACGGTGGTGGAGCTGCGCCTCGGCGCCCTCTCTGGCGTCGTGCGCGGCGCGCTGGAGTTCTGCTACGAGATCGCCACCGAGGGCACGCGGCTCCAGGGCTCACGCCTCCAGATTCACGAGCTGCCCATCGTCATTCACTGCCCGTCGTGCGAGGCCGATCGCACCATCGAGGGCGCGGTCTCGTTCCGCTGTCCCGTCTGCGGCACGCTCAGCGGGGATCTGCGCCAGGGCCGGGAACTGGATCTGGGGTCCATCGAGTACGATGCGGAGGGAGAGGGCGGGGCATGACGACGACTCCTCGGGTGCTCGAGATCCGGCGGAAGGTGCTCTCGAAAAACGACGAGCTCGCCCGCGGCCTGCGCGATCGCTTCCACGGCGCGGGGCTCTTCACGCTCAACCTGGTGTCCAGTCCCGGCACGGGCAAGACCCGGCTGCTCGAGGACACGCTGGGACGTCTCATGGCCAGGGGCCTGCGTCCCGCCGCGCTGGTGGGTGACCTCGCCACCGAGAACGACGCCGACCGGCTGCGCCGGAGCGGCGCGCCCGTCCGGCAGATCACCACGCAGGGACGCTGCCATCTCGAGGCGCAGATGATCGAGGAGCATCTCGACGGCTGGCGCCTCGAGGACATCGATCTGCTCTTCATCGAGAACGTCGGCAACCTCGTGTGCCCGTCGAGCTACGACCTCGGCGAGGACCTGCGCGTGGTGCTGCTGTCGGTGACCGAGGGCGAGGACAAGCCGCTCAAGTACCCGTCGCTCTTCAACTCGTCCGATCTCGCCGTCATCACGAAGACGGACCTGGCCGAGGCCTGCGAAACCGACATGGCGGCGATGCACGCCAACCTCGACGCGGTGCGACCGGGCATGCGCGTGTTCGAGACGTCGGCGCGAACCGGCGCCGGCGTGGACGACTGGATCGACTTCCTGGCCGACGAGTGCGGCCGGCGGCGCGCAGCCCATGCGGCCCCTGCCGACTGAGGCGGGCCCCTACCGGCTGGCTGCCGACGATGCGGTGGCCGAGGGCGGGCGTGCGCGCCGTGAGCTGGCGCTGCTGCGCGAGACCGCGCAGCTCTTCGCCGAGGAGCCGGACTCGCGGGCGTTCGCGTCGCTGCTGGCACGGCGGGTGTGCCAGGTCGTGGACGGCAGGCGTGCGCTGGTGGTGTGGCTCGAGGCGTCCGAGCCGGCGATCGTCGCCTCGTGGCCGCTCAACCTCGGACACGTGCAGGCGCCCGATCTCGCGCGTGCCGACGTCGCGGCGGGTGGGTCGTCCGCTTCGAACGCGCGTGCTTCAGCGGCGACGCCGACGTGCGGCCCAGCTTCGGCACCGATGCCGTGCGCGCGTTCGCCTGCGTGCCCATCCTCAATCACCAGCACCACGTGGTGGGCCTCATCGAGGTGCACGACCCGCGGCACGGGGACGGGTGCACCGACGACCAGCGGGCCACCCTCGAGGCGCTCGCCTGGCAGGCATCCATGGCGTTCGAGCGCGCGCGCACGCTGGACCGGATGCACGAGTGGTCCAAGTCGCTCGAGGCGCTGCTCGCGTTCACGTCGATCATCAGCCAGCACGCCAGGCCCGACGTCATCGCGCGCCGGCTGGTCGAGAACGCAGCCACCTTGCTGAAGGCGGATGCCGGCCTGGCCGGCCTCGCGCTGCCGGCCGGCGACGGCGACGGGCTCGTGATGGCCAGCGAGGCGTACTGGCGCAACGGCCAGTGGTCCGAGCGCCCGCGGCAGTGGGCGCGGCTCGAGGGGCTGCCGGGCCTGGTCCTCGAAACCGAGTTCCCCTACATCACCAACGACTACGCGTCCGACCGGTTCGCCGATCCCGACCTGGCTGCCGATCCCGACCTGCCGGTGGCGCGCGCGCTGTGCACGCCCATCAAGGGCCCCGACGACACCCTCCTGGGCTTCTACGAGCTCCACAAGACCGCCGATCATCCGGGATTCTCCTGGCAGGACGTGGCCTTCCTCGAGTCGCTGGCCAGCATGGCGGCCATCACCATCCAGAACGCCCGGCTCGTGAAGATCGTGGAGGACAAGAACGAGCAGATCAGCGCGCTGTCGGCCAGCCACATGGAGCGCCTCGAGGAGGAGCGGGCCCACATCGCCCGCGAGCTGCACGACGAGGCCGGCCAGGCGCTCATCGGCATCAAGCTCTCGCTGCAGGCGCTGGCGCGCACCATGCCCGGCGAGCTGGTGTCGGTGCGCGATCAGCTCGATCGCATGCGTGACGAGGTCAACGCCTCCACGACGATGCTGAAGAACCTCGCGCGCCGGCTGCGGCCGCCAGCGCTCGACCACTTCGGCCTCGACGTCGCGCTCCGGCAGCTCTCCGAGGAGTTCCAGCGGCACACCGGGATCTCGGTGCTGCTCGACTGTCCCGCCGACCTGCCGCGCCTGGCGAGCGACCTCACCATCTTCCGGACGGCGCAGGAGGCCATGACCAACGCCGCCAAGCACGCGCGTCCGACCACGGTGGTGCTGCGTCTCCGCCTCGACGCCGGCGAGGTCGTGTTCTCCGCCGAAGACGACGGCGTGGGCTTCGACCCGTCGATTCCCACCGCGGGGTTGGGCCTCCTGGGCCTTCGCGAACGCGTGGCGCTGCTGCGCGGCGAGATCGCTCTCGCGTCCTCGCCGGGCCGCGGCACGACGCTGACGGCGCGGGTGCCCCGGTGACGGCGCAGGCCCCGATCCGCGTGCTCCTGGTGGACGATCACAACCTGGTCCGGCGCGGACTGGCGTCCCTGCTCTCGGCCGACGGACGCTTCACCGTGGTGGCCGAGGCCGCCGACGGGCAGTCGGCGCTCGAGGCGCTGCAGGCGCACCCCGTGGACCTGGTGATCCTGGACCTCTGCATGCCCCGGATGAGCGGCCTCGAAGTGATCCGTCGCATGGAGCACGCCGCAGGCCCCGCGAAGCTCCTGGTGCTGTCGATGTACGACGACGAGCAGTTCGTCGCGCAGGCGCTCCGCCACGGGGCAAAGGGCTACCTGCTCAAGCACGCCATGGACGACGAGCTGTTCCGAGCCCTCGAGACGGTGGCGCGCGGGGGACGCTACGTGAGCCAGGCCATCGACCTCACCCGCAGCGAGGGCCTGTCGCTCACGTCCACGGAGCTGACCACCCGCGAGCGCGAGGTGCTGCAGCTCATCGTGGACGGCCTGACGACGCACGCGGTGGCCGAGCGGCTGGCGATCAGCGTCCATACCGCCACGCGGCATCGCGCCAACCTCATGCAGAAGCTGGACGCCCACAACCAGGTGGAGCTGCTGCGCAAGGCGGCCAAGCTGGGGCTCATCATCCTGCCGCAGCAGATGGCCGACGACGCCCGGGCTACATAGTTCTTGCTATTGCCGGCGCCCGGGAGCGGCAGGTACAAGAGTCGGGCGTTTCTCTTCGAGGAGACCCCGATGGCATCAGTGCTCTGGCTCCAAGGCGGTGCGTGCAGCGGCAACACGATGTCGTTCCTCAATGCCGAGGAACCGAGTGCCGTGGACCTGGTCACCGACTTCGGCATCGACCTGGCGTGGCATCCGTCGCTCGGCATGGAACTGGGCGACAACGCGCGTCGAATCTTCAACGACATGGCATCGGGCGCCAGACCGCTCGACATCTTCGTCTTCGAGGGCACCGTCATCCAGGGCCCCAACGGCACCGGCCGCTTCAACATGTTCGCCGGCCGTCCGATGAAGGACTGGGTGCGGGATCTCTCGGCGGTGGCCAACGCAGTGGTCGCCATTGGCGATTGCGCGTGCTGGGGCGGCATCCCGGCCACCGAGCCCAACCCCGTGGACAACGTCGGCCTGCAGTTCCTCAAGCGCAAGCCGGGCGGGTACCTGGGCAGCGGCTTCCGCTCGAAGTGGGGGCTCCCGGTCATCAACATTCCGGGGTGCCCGGCGCACCCGGACTGGGTGACGCAGGTGCTCGTCGCCATCGCCTCCGGCCGCGCCAAGGACATCTCGCTCGACGACCTGCAGCGCCCGGCCACCTTCTTCAAGACCTTCACGCAGACCGGCTGCACGCGCGTGCAGTTCTTCGAATACAAGCAGGCGACGATGGAGTTCGGGCAGGGCACGCGCACGGGGTGCCTGTTCTACGAGTTCGGCTGCCGCGGGCCGATGACGCACTCGCCCTGCAACCGCATCCTCTGGAACCGCCAGTCGTCGAAGACACGTGCGGGCATGCCGTGCACCGGCTGCACCGAGCCGGAGTTCCCCTTCCACGACCTCAAGCCGGGAACGGTCTTCAAGACGCAGAAGGTGAGCGGCACGATTCCGAAGGACCTGCCGGCGGGCACCGACCACGTCACCTACATGGCCCATGCGGCCGCCGCCCGGATTGCCACGCCCAAGTGGGCGAAGGAAGACATGTTCGTGGTGTAACGCACGCACGAGGAGCCGTCATGACGACCACCGTCGCCAATCGCCCGTCCGGCAAGGACATGTACATCAGCCCCCTCGGCCGCGTGGAGGGGGACCTCGACCTGCGCATCACCGTGGACGACGGCGTCGTCGTAGACGCCTGGACCGAGGCCAGCATGTTTCGCGGCTTCGAGATCATCCTCAAGGGCAAGGACCCGCAGGCGGGGCTGATCGTCACGCCCCGGATCTGCGGCATCTGTGGTGGCAGCCACCTGTACAAGGCCGTCTATGCGCTCGACACGGCATGGAAGACGCACGTGCCGCGCAATGCCACGCTCGTGCGGAACATCGCGCAGGCGTGCGAGACGCTGCAGTCCATCCCGCGGTGGTTCTACGCGCTCTTCGCCATCGACCTGACGAACAAGAACTACGCGAAGGCCACCGACTATGCCGAGGCGGTACGCCGCTTCGCGCCGTTTGTCGGAACCAGCTACGAGAAGGGCGTGACCCTCTCGGGCAAGCCCGTCGAGGTGTACGCGATGTTCGGCGGCCAGTGGCCGCACTCGAGCTTCATGATCCCCGGCGGCGTCATGTGCGCGCCGACGCTGTCCGACGTGACGCGGTCCATCGCCATCCTCGATCACTGGCGGCGCGAGTGGCTCGAGAGCACGTGGCTGGGCTGCTCCGTGGACCGGTGGCTCGAGAACAAGACCTGGTCCGACGTCCTGAAGTGGATGGACGAGAACGACGCCCAGCGCAACTCCGACTGCGGGCTGTTCCTGCGCATGGGCCTGGAGGTCGGGCTCGACAAGTTCGGACAGGGATGCGGGGCCTTCCTGGCGACCGGCACCTACTTCCAGCCCGAGCTGTACGAGCACCCGACGATTGAGGGCCGCAACGCTGCGCTCATCAACCGGTCTGGCGTCTACGACGGCAGCGGGTTCCACGACTTCGATCACCTGAACGTCCGCGAGGACACGACCCACTCGTTCTACCGCGACAACAGCTACCTGCATCCGTGGGAGGGCGTCACCGATCCCATGGACCCGGAACAGGGCCACAAGCAGGAGAAGTACTCCTGGGCCAAGTCGCCGCGCTACGAGGTGCCGGGCAAGGGCGGCCTGCCGCTCGAAGCCGGGCCGCTGGCGCGGCAGGTGATGGCGGGACGCCCGGATGCGGCGGCGCACCAGGACTACGACCCGCTGTTCCTCGACGCGGTGAAGACGGTCGGCCCGAGCGTGCTCGTGCGCGTCATGGCGCGCATGCACGAGGCAGCCAAGTACTCCAAGCTCGCACGCAAGTGGCTCGACGAACTGGACCTGCACGACAAGTTCTACGCGAAGCCCGTCGAGCACGCCGAGGGGAAGGGATTCGGGTCCACGGAGGCCGCACGCGGCTCGCTGTCGGACTGGATCGTGATCCGGAACGGCCAGATCGAGAACTACCAGGTGGTGACGCCCACCGCGTGGAACATCGGCCCGCGCGATCGCCGGTCGATGCACGGCCCGATGGAGCAGTCGTTCATCGGCGCGCGCATCGCCGACCCCTCCGACCCGGTGGAGATGGGCCACGTGGCCCGCTCCTTCGACTCGTGCCTCGTGTGCACGGTGCACACCTACGACCGCAAGAGCGGACGCGAGCTCGGCCGGTTCCGTATCGGGGAGATGGGGTGAGCCGCACGCTGATCGTCGGCTGCGGCAACATCCTGCGCGGCGACGATGCGGTGGGGCCGGTACTGGTGCGGCACCTGTGGGAGCGTACGCTCCCGCCGCACGTGATCTGCGCCGATGGCGGCACCGGCGGCATGGACGTGGCGTTCAAGATGCGCGGCATGGACGAGGTGATCCTCGTGGACGCCTGCGCCACCGGCGCCGAGCCCGGCACGCTCTACGAAGTGCCGGGCGAAGAGGTCGAGCAGCTCCGCCGCTCGAAGGCATCAACCTGCACGCCTTCAAGTGGGACCACGCGCTGGCGTTCGCGCGGTGGCTGCTGAAGGACGAGATGCCCGCGCGCCATCACCGTCTACCTGATCGAGGCGGGCTCGCTCCGCATCGGCGACGCGCTGTCGCCGAAGGTGGAGGCGGCCATGCACTGGCTGGTCGACGTGCTGCAGGCGCGCGTGAGCCGGACCGATGACGAGAGTGGACGTCTCGCTCACCGAAGCGGGATACCTGCACCTGCCCGCTGAGATCGCCCGGCGGTACTTCCCGCACGACCTGCTGGCCGCCGTCCAGAAGCCGCGCGAAGTGTGGCTGCTGCCGACGCGCGGCGCCGGCGCGGGTGGACTCATCCTCAAGCAGCGCAACCCCGGTGGAGACCGCGCGCTGCTGCTGTGGCACCTGCTGCCGCCGGACACCCCGCCCGGCCCGCGGCCGGCGTTCTGGGACGAGGCCCACGGCGCCCTCCGGGTGGCCCTGTGACGCCCCGAGGATCCGATTGCCCGAACCGCGCAGGCGGCGGTAGGGTGTGCGAGGCAGGACCATGCCGGATGACCGCGACGAGGCAATCGGCGTCGAGAGCGAGGTCGTGGCCGAGGCCGGCCGCTGGGTGGTGTACCTCGTGGTGACGATGTGGAACGCGGACGCGCCGGATCAGCCGCTCGAACGCGTGCGCCGGCGGATTCGCGACTACGCCACGCGTGAGGATGCCCGCGTGGCCAGCGCGTGGATGCAGCGCGCCGCCGCCCGGGACCGGCAGACGCCGCCAACAGGACTGTGATGGCCGTATCCACTCCCCAGCTCGTTCGTCCCCAGCCCGTGGGCCTGGAGCCAGGCGCCGCCGGGCTCCTGCTCGTCGCCACGGAAGGCCCATCCGCGCTGCCGCACGAGGGCGACGATCCGATCGGCCTCTACAACGCCTTCGTGCGTGCGCCGGATCCGGACACCTACCGCGCGCTGAGCCCCACGCTCGACGGCGCCCTTCGCGAGCTGCTGGATGTGGCCGCGTACAGCCTCGGCGTGATCGACGAGCCGCCGGACGCCCCGGCATCCCTCGACGGCGAGCTCCTGGCGCTGGCCGACGCCGCACGCGCGGCTTGGCACCTCGAGCAGGGTGATCCGGTCCTGGCCGCACAGCGCCTCCAGCGCGCCGCCACCGCGGCGGCTCCGGCGTCGCCGCTCTTCGCGGCCGCCTTGTGGACCGAGCTCGGTACGCTGTACCAGGACCGCGGCGGACGGACGCGCGCCTCTCTCACGCAGGCGGTGCAGGCGTACCAGGAGGCTATTCACCTCGGCTACGACGCGGACCGCTTCCCCGAACAGTACGCGCTGCTGCAGAACAACATCGGCCTGGCGTACCTCGCCATGCCCATGGTCGAGGCCTCCGATCGGCTGCGCTACGCCGTTGCCGTGCAGTCGTTCCGCGAGGCCGCGCGTCTCTTCACCCGCGAGTCCCATCCCGACATGTGGGCGACCACGCAGCTCAACCTGGCCAATGCGCTGCAGTACGCGCCCTCGTCCCATCCCGCCGAGAACCTTGGTGCCGCGGTGGAGCTCTACGAGGAAGTGCTCCAGGTGCGGGATCGCGAAACGGATCCGGTCGGCTACGCACGCGTGCTGGCCAACCAGGCCAACGCACTCGCGCACCTGGGAGGGCTGGCCGTCGCGCTCGGCAAGTTCCGTGAGGCGCGCGGCCTGGCCACGGTCGCAGGCGCCACCGAGCTGGCCGATACCCTGACCGAGCAGATCGACCAGGTGGAGGCGCACCGGCTGCGCGGGTCGGCGGCGCTCGCCGACGCGGCCGCGAGCGAGGAGCCCGCGTGAACGCGCACGAACGCCAGCAGTTCGACTGGCTGCTGCAGACCGCGGTGGACCAGTTCGCCGAGCGGCTCGTGCAGCGGAACGCCGGCGCCGAGTCCGCGCTCGAGCGGCTCACGGCCACGCCCGAAGCCGAGGGCGTGTGGCTGTCGGCGTTCGTGGACGCGGTGTTCCGCGATGGCCTGCTCGACAACCCGTCCGGCGCCGCCTTCGTCCTGCAGGCCCTGGAACGCCGTGCCGCGCCCGTCGTCACGAGCGCGGCAACGATTGGCGAGTTGTTGAACACCGCCGCGCGCAGCGCCTTTGCCGTGCTGCTGCGGCAGAAGACGCTCGAGGAGCTCGAGCGCCGCTCGCGCTACCAGGCCCAGTCAACGGAATCCCTGTGATGGCCGACGCTCCAGCCGACCTCGCCGCGCGCTTCCAGGAACTGGCCGAGGAAGTGGACCGGACGATCAAAGAGGTCGATCGCCTCGACCCATCCGCTCGCGAGGCGGCGCTCACCATGAAGGCCGCCCTCGAACGCTTCCACAAGGTCGGCCTCACCGCCATCGTCACCGCGCTCAAGCAGGACCCGCGCGGGAAGGAACTGCTGTTCGACCTCGTCGATCGTCCCGAGGTGCGTGCCCTGCTTTCGCTTCACGGGCTGATTCGCATGCCCGACACGCCGCCCGCGGCTCCGCCGCCCACGCCGGCGTCACCCGTGATTCCGCTGGCCTCGCTCAGGGCCAGGCCCGCGGACGGCTGGATCCAGGGTCCAGCCGCCGACGAGATCCTGGACACGCGGCCTTTCCGCCTCGAGGTGCGCGACACCAGCGTCGTGCTGGTGCGTGCCGGCAGCCGCGTGCAGGCCTTCCGCAACGAGTGCGCGCACCAGGGATTGCCCATCGACGGCGGCATCCTCGACCGCGAGTCCGGCACCCTGACGTGTCCGTGGCACGGCTTCCGGTTCGACTGCGCGACAGGCGAGTGCTTGACCGCGCCGCACGTGCAGCTCGAGTCCGTGCCCGTACGCGTCGAAGACGGTGTCGTCTTCGTCCAGGTGGTGTGAAGGATGGACGCCGCTCCACGCGTGTGGCTCGGCGCGCCGTCGAAAGGCGGGCTCGCGCTGCCGGATGCGAAGCCGTCGGCCTCGCAGCTCTACGCGCCGCGCGGTGTCTGGCTGGACGACCGTCGGCTGATCGTCGTGGACTCGGGCAACCACCGCGTGCTCGTCTGGAACCACTCGCCGGACGCCGACCACGCACCGGCGGACGTCGTCTTGGGGCAGCCGTCGTTCGAGAGCGAGGGCCCGCGGGCCGCGGGCCGCGGCGCGGCCAACGGGCTTCATCTGCCGACCGGGGTGCTGGTCGTGGACGGGCGCCTCTTCGTGGCCGATGCCTGGCACCACCGCGTCCTGGTGTGGAATCGCGTGCCCGAGGTCAGCGACACTCCGCCGGATGTCGTCCTCGGCCAGCCGGACTCGTCGTCGATCGAGCCGAACGCGGGCGGCAGTGTATCCGCATCGACGTTCTACTGGCCGTATGGCATCGGCTGCGTCGCCGGACGGTTCATCGTCACCGACACGGGAAACCGGCGCGTGCTGATCTGGGACGGCGTGCCGGAGCCGGGCCAGCCCGCCGACGTGGTGCTGGGGCAGGACTCGTCCACCACGGCCCTGGAGAATCGGGGCGGGCCGCCGACCGCGCGCTCCTTCCGCTGGCCGCACGCGGTTGCGGGCGACGAGCGGAGGCTGTGGGTGGCGGACGCCGGCAACCATCGCGTGCTCGGCTGGAACGGGACGCCGGACGGCGACGTTGACGCGGCCGAGGTCCTGGGCCAGCCCGATTTCGCGCACAACGGCGAGTTTCCCTATCGGCCGCAGACCGCCCGCATGCTGCGTTTCCCGTACTCGGTGGCCTCGGACGCGACGACGCTGATCGTCGCCGACACGGCGAACAACCGCGTGCTCGTGCACCCCGTCCTCGACGACGGGCGCGCCGCGGACGCCGTGCTGGCGCTCGGCCAGCCGGACCTGGCGTCGAACGGCGAGAACCGCTGGCGCGCCGTGGCCGCCGACACGCTATGCTGGCCGTACGGCGTGGCGCTCTGGCAGGGGCTCGTCGCGGTGGCCGACTCCGGCAACAACCGCGTCATGCTCTGGCGGCTGGAGCGGCCGGCCGCCCGCGCTGCGCACGAAAGGACCGAGCCGACATGTGTCTAGCGATTCCGGGTCGTGTGGACGAGATCTACGAGTCCGGCGGCGCGCGCATGGGACGGGTCAACTTCGGTGGCATCGTCAAGGACGTGTGCCTCGCGTATGTGCCGGAAATCGCGGTCGGCGACTATACCGTCGTGCACGTCGGGTTCGCCATCACGCGGCTGGACGAGGCCTCGGCGCTGCAGACGCTCGACACGTTCCGTGAGATGGGGCTGCTCGAGGAGGAGCTCGGAGGATCGTCATGAAGTACCTCGACGAATTCCGTGACGCCGACGTCGCCCGCAGGCTGTCCGACGACATCCACCGGATGACCACCCGGCCGTGGGCCATCATGGAGGTCTGCGGCGGACAGACGCACTCGATCATCCGGAACGGCATCGACCAGATCCTGCCTCCGCAGATCGAGCTCATTCACGGGCCTGGCTGCCCGGTGTGCGTCACGCCCCTCGACGTCATCGACCAGGCCATGGCGATTGCGGCGCAGCCCGGCGTCACCTTCTGTTCTTTCGGCGACATGCTGCGCGTACCGGGGAGCGCGAAGGACCTGTTCCAGGTGAAGAGCGAGGGTGGCGACGTCCGGGTCGTGTACTCGCCGCTCGATGCCGTGAAGCTCGCGCGCGAGAAGCCGGATCGCCAGGTGGTCTTCTTCGGCATCGGCTTCGAGACCACCGCGCCGGCCAACGCCATGGCGGTGCACATCGCCCGGCGCGAGGGCCTGACGAACTTCTCCATGCTCGTCTCGCACGTGCTGGTGCCGCCGGCGATCGCGGCCATCATGACCGCGCCGAGGAACCGCGTCAGGCGTTCCTGGCGGCGGGCCACGTGTGTGCCGTCATGGGCCTGTGGCAATACCCGCCGCTGGCCGAACGCTTCAGGGTGCCGATCGTCGCCACGGGCTTCGAGCCGCTGGACGTCCTCGAAGGCATCCGGCGGACCGTGCGGCAGCTCGAGGCGGGCGAGGCGCGCGTCGAGAACGCCTACGAGCGCGTGGTGACGATGGAGGGCAACCAGGCCGCGCAGAAGATGCTGGCCGAGGTCTTCGAGGAGACGGACCGGACCTGGCGCGGGATCGGGAGCATCCCGAAGAGCGGCTGGCGCCTCTCGGCCGGCTACCGGGACTTCGACGCCGCGCATCGCTTCCAGGTCTCGGGCATTCGGACGCAGGAGTCGCCCCTCTGCCACGCGGGCGAGGTGCTGCAGGGCGCCCTCAAGCCGAACCAGTGTCCCGCCTTCGGCAAGGCGTGCACGCCCCGCACCCCGCTGGGCGCGACGATGGTGTCGAGCGAGGGGGCGTGCGCGGCGTACTATCACTACGGCCGGTTCCGCGAGGCCGAGCACTCGGCCATCGGCTGACGGGCTCTCGCGGTACGACCCCACTCGCACGCGCATGGCGGAGACCCTCGACTTCGACGGCTGGACGTGCCCGCTGCCGCTCCGCGACTACCCGCGCGTCGTGCTCGGGCACGGTGGCGGCGGCAAGCTGTCGGAGGAGATCGTCGAGCACCTGTTCGTGCCCGCCTTCGGCAATCCCACGCTGAACGCGCTGGGCGACGCGAGCGTCGTGGACCTGCCCCCCGGGCGCGTGGCGATGACCACCGACTCGTTCGTGGTGCGGCCGCTGCTCTTTCCGGGCGGCAGCATCGGCGAGCTGGCGGTCAACGGGACGGTCAACGACCTGGCGATGGCGGGCGCCGTCCCGCAGTTCCTGACGGCCGGGTTCATCATCGAGGAAGGCCTCGAGATGGCCACGCTCGGGGCGATCGTCGCGCGGATGGCGGAAGCCGCGCGGCGCGCGGACGTGCAGATCGTGGCCGGTGATACGAAAGTGGTGGAGCGCGGGCACGGCGACGGGCTCTACATCAACACGGCCGGTGTCGGCGTGGTGCCGGCGGGCCTGCCGCGGATCGGGCCCGACAGGGCGCGCGCGGGGGACCGCGTCATCGTGAGCGGGACCATCGGCGATCACGGGATCGCGGTGATGAGCGTGCGCGAAGGGCTGGAGTTCGAGACGGTGATCGAGAGCGACTGCGCGCCGCTGGCAGCGCTCGCGCAGTCCATCGTGGACGTCTCGGGCCGGGTGCACGTCCTGCGCGACCCGACGCGCGGTGGCCTCGCGGCCACGCTCAACGAGATCGCGCGGCAGTCCAGGGTGAGCATCATCGTGGACGAACGGGCGGTGCCGGTGAAGGCGCAGGTGCGCGCGGCGTGCGAGCTGCTGGGCCTCGACCCGTGGCACGTGGCCAACGAAGGCAAGCTGGTGGCCGTCGTGGCACCCGAGACCGCCGACGAGGTGCTGGCCTGGCTGCGCGCACATGAGCGCGGGCGTGACGCCGCCATCATCGGTGAGGTCCACGCCGAGCGCCCCGGCATGGTCGCGGCGCGGACTGCCCTCGGCGCCACGCGCGTGGTGCCACTCCCGCTGGGCGAGCTCCTGCCCCGCATCTGCTGACCGCGGCCATCGACGATCCAGGGGCCTTCATGAGTCTCGATGCCGTGCTGGCGACGTGGGTCTTCGGCTTGCTCGGGGATGCGTCACGCCTTCGAGCCGGATCACGTGGCGGCCATGTCCACGCTGGTTGCGGATGGGCGCGGCAGCCGACGAGCCGCCTGGCTCGGCGCCTGGTGGGGCATGGGACACACCACCGCGCTCCTGGCCGTGGGCCTGGTGCTGGGCGTGCTTCGGGCCGAGCTCGCCCGCCGTCGAGGCCACGCTGGAACTGGGCGTGGCCGCGATGCTGCTCATGCTTGGCGCGCGTGCGCTGTATCGGGGCATGGTGGACGTGCGCGGCGGGCCGGACGCCTGGCACGCACACGGGCACCGCGCCCACCACCATCCCGCGCGTGCCGCCCACCTGCACGTCGGGCGCTGGATCATCTCGCCGCGCTCCTTCTTCATCGGCATCGTCCACGGCCTGGCCGGCAGCGGCACGCTGGTGGCGCTGGCCATGAGTGAGCTCGACACGCTGCCCGCGCGGCTCCTGTACGTGGCGCTCTTCGGGTTCGGATCCATCGCGGCGATGGCCGCGCTCTCGGGGTTGGCCGGCTGGCCGCTGTCGCGGCTGGCCGCGCGACCCGGCGTGCGCGGCTGGCTGCAGGTGGCCGCCGGCACGATGTCGGTGCTGGTCGGCGGACTCTGGGGCTGGGCGATGCTCGGCCGCGGCCTGGCGCCCTAGCCGCACGACGGGACCGCCGCCGATGGCCGACGGGGGACTCAGCCGCAGATGGCGCCGTCGTCCGCGTCGGCTACACTCCTGACCGGGCACGCCGCCTCCTGCGAAGCCGGCCCCCGTCTCATGATGCTCAGCGCGATCGCCCTGCTCGGATTGCCCCTGTTGCACGCCTCGCGCGTGTCGTCCGCCGGCGCGGTGCATCCGGCCGGTTTCGCGCCAACATCCGCGCAGGCGCCGCAGGCCCCCGCCGCCGACGGCGGCCGCGTCGTGGTCACGCTGCAGGTCGAGGACGTCCGGATTCCGGCGGTCACGGTTTCGCTGCGCGACGAGGTGAACAAGATCGTCGTGGCGCAGACGATGAGCGACACCGTCGGGCAGGTGACGTTCCCCGAGGTGCCGCCGGGCCGGTACGTCGTGCAGGCCGTGCGCGACGGGTTCGAGGACAGCCAGTCCACGCCGTTCGACGTGGAGGATGGCACGACGGCGCAGGTGCTGGTGGAGATGCGCCTCACCTTCCTGCGCGAGAGCGTGGCCGTGGTCGTGCCGGCGAACTCGCCGACCGAGAGCCTGCAGCCGGTGGCGGTCAGCGACGTGTTGAGCGGCAACCGGATGGACGTGCAGCCGCTGGCGGGCGACGACTTCCAGTCGCTGCTCACCGTGCTGCCGAGCATCGTCCGCGGGCCCGACGGGCGGCTCCGCGTGAAGGGAGGCGCGCCCACCTCCGGGGCGCTGCAGATCAGCAGCGCAAGCCTGAACGACCCGTCCACCGGCGACTTCGACCTGGAACTGCCGAGCGGCGCGGTGGAATCGGTGGAGGTGCTGTCGAACCCGTTCGCGGCGGAGTACGGACGGTTCTCGACGAGCGTGACGCGCGTCCGGACCCGGCGCGGCACCAACGAGTGGACGGTCAAGCCCGGCAACCTCATGCCCGGCCTCGGTCGTGGTGTCGGGTTCATCAACAAGTTCGAGCCGCGTCTCTCCATCTCGGGCCCGCTGAAGCGCGACCGCCTGCTCCTCGGCCAGTACATGCAGTACCGGTTCGCCCGCACGCCCGTCCGGAGCCTGCCGGGCGATCCGCAACTCGGCCTCGACAGCTTCGACTCCTTTACGCGCCTCGACGCGGTCGTCTCTTCGCGCCATGCGCTGACGGGCGGCGTGATCTACTTTCCGCGCAAGATCACCAACGCCACCCTGTCCACGTTCAGGCCGGAGGAGACGACGCCGAAGTTCACGCAGGAGGGCTTCTCGATCGGCCTGGCCGACCGGTTGATTCTCTCGGCGCGCGCGGTGCTCGAAACCACCTTTGCCATGCGCCGGTTCGAGATCGACCAGCAGACCCAGGGCGAGCGGCCGATGGTGTACGCGCCCGAGACGCAGAGCGGCGACTTCTTCGGGCAGCAGGAACGCCACGTGCGCAGCGTGCAGCTGGTCGAGGCCCTCACGGTCTCGCAGGACTGGGTGGGCCAGCACGTCTTCAAGTTCGGCTTCGACCTGCAGCACTCGCGATTCGACGGCGACAGCATCGGCCACGAGGTCGATGCCGTGCGGGCCGACGGCACGCTGGCCGAGCGGAACCTCTACCTGCCCGATCTGGCGCACCCCGAGGTGAGCGCCAACGAGTTCGCGCTCTTCGCGCAGGACCGCTGGCGCGTCACCGACCGGCTCACCGTCGAGGTCGGCATTCGATCGGATCGGGACGGGGTCGCCAACCGCGTGAACATCTCCCCGCGCGTCGGCGCGTCGATCAGCCTGCTGCCGGAAGGCCGCGGGATCCTGCGCGGCGGCCTCGGCAAGTTCGCCGAGCGGACGCCGCTCACCGTCGGCGCCTTCACGCAGTACGAGGCGCGCGTGGCCACCCGCTACGCGCCGGACGGCAGCCCGCTCGGCGCGCCGGTGCCCTTCGTCCACGTCCTGGACGGCCCGCTCCGCACGCCGGAGAGCATCGTGCAGACGGTGGCCTGGGACCAGCGATTCGGCCGCCGCTTCTTCTTCAAGGTCGCCTACCTGCGCCGCAACGGCTCGCACGCCTACGTGGTCGATCCCGACGCGTCAGCCGGTGTCCTGGCGTTGTCCTCGACCGGGAAGTCGAAGTACTGGGAGCTGGAGACGACCGGCCGGTTCCTCTCCAACGAGCACCGCGACGTGAGCGTGTCCTACGTCCGCTCGCGCGGCCTGCGCGATCTCAACGACTACGACCAGTTCTTCGGCAACTTCCGCAACCCCATCGTCCGGCCCAACGAGTACTCGCTCAGCCCGACCGACGTGCCGCACCGTCTCATCGTGCGCGGATCGCTCGGGCTCCCGGGCCGGTGGGTGTTCTCGCCCATCTACGAGTGGCGCACGGGCTTTCCGTGGTCGGCGGTGGACGAGTTCCAGGACTTCGTTGGCGAACGCAATCGAACGGGGCGGCTGCCCCGCGTGTCCACCCTCGACTTCACGATCGCGCGGCCCGTCCGCCTGTTGAAGTATCGCTTCACCGCCGGCATCAAGGTCTACAACGCCTTCAACAGCGGCAGCGAGCGCGACGTGCAGGCCAACGTGACGTCGCCCAACTACGGACGGTTCTACAACCCGATCCTGCGGTCCATCGGGTTCCTGATCAGCACGAGCGACCCGTAGCCGGCGCACCGGCGCAGTGGTTCGCCGCGCTGGCCTACTTGATGCCCACGACCATCGAGTCCGGGCCGATCAGGTGCTCGACTCTGGTCGAGGAGAAGCCCGCCTCGCGCATCCAGCCCATGCAGTCCGCGCCCGTGTAGTCGAAGCCCCCGGGCGTCTCGACCAGCATGTTGAGGCTCATCATCAGGCCGAAGGCATTGGTCTTCCGCTCGTCGTCGATGATCGACTCGTAGACGATGAAGGCGCCCCCTGGCGGCAGGGCGTCGTAGGCCTTGCGCACCAGCGCCTGCTTGCCCGCCAGATCCCAGTCGTGCAGGATGTGGCCCATCGTCACGACATCGGCCTTCGGCAGGTCCACCTCGAAGAAGCTGCCGGACGCGAAGCGCAGCCGATCGGCAAGGCCATTGGCGACCACGTACTCCTCGAAGATCGGCGCCACTTCTGGCAGGTCGAAGCCGGCGCCCGTGAGGTGCGGGTTGGCGAGGGCGATCTGCACGGCGAGATCGCCCTGGGCCGTGCCGACGTCAACGAAGGTCGTGTAGTCCTTCCACGGGAACTGGCGGGCGATGGCGAGGTTCGCGCCGCGGCTCACGCCGGTCATGGCCCCCAGGAACTGCTTCAGCCGCGCCGGGTCCGCGTAGAGGGTGGAGAACATGCCGGGCCCCCCGCCCTTCAACTCGTTCTGCGGCTGACCCGTGCGGAGAGCCTCGGTGAGATGGCCCCAGAACCCATAGAGCCGGTGATTGGCCATCTCCAGGATGCCGCCGATGTAGGACGGCTTGTGCCGATCGAGGAACAGGTCGGTCTCGGGCGTGTTGCCGTAGCGATCTTCGTCGCGCGTGAGGAAGCCGAGGGCGACGAGCGTGTCGAGGAAGTCGCGCGCCGAGCGCGGGTGCAGGCCGAGGCGTCCGCTCAGCGTGTCGAAGGGTTGGGGGCCGTGGGCGAGCTCGGAGAACACCCCCATCTCGACGGCGCTCAACAGGGTCTTGGCGGGCCAGAATGCGAGGCCGGTCTGCAGGATTCGTTCGGGAGTCGGGGGAGCGGACATGGGGGACCTTCCTGTTGGGGTTCGGATCGTCGTCGCGGCGCCGGAGCGGATTCGCGACTCGAGCCAGCGGGAGCGTACGGTGGGGCGACGCGAGAAGCAAGGGTGAACACGCGCCGGTACGGGAATTGATGAAGGAACCCGGATGGCCATCGTCCTGTGGATCCTCGGCGTCGCGCTCGTCGCCATCGGCGTCGCGGGCATCGTGTTTCCCGCCTTGCCCGGCCACGTGCTCATCTTTGCCGGCCTGCTGCTCGCCGCATGGGCCAACGACTTCACGCACGTCGGTCCGTGGATGCTGACCGTCATAGGCCTGATTGGCGCAGCCAGCTACACGGTGGATTTGGTGGCCGCCGCCATGGGCGCGCGGCACGTCGGGGCCAGCCGCCAGGCGGTAGTGGGCGCGGCGCTGGGGACGCTGCTCGGAATTCCGTTCGGTCTCCCGGGCGTCTTCCTCGGTCCGCTCGCGGGCGCGGTTCTCGGCGAGTTGAGCGCAAGCCGCCGGTTCGGTCGCGCGGCCGGTGTCGGTGCCGCGGCCTGGATCGGCTTCCTGATCGGGACTGCCGTGAAGGTGGCGCTCGCCTTCCTGATGATCGGCCTCTTCATCGTGGCGCTCGTGTTCTGACGCGCACCCCCGGGCCCCTCCGCGGTACCGGCGTCGGCTCTATCCCCGCAGCCGCGCCACGGCGCGCCCGGCCATGGCCGACGCATCCAGGATCTGCCGGACGCGGATGCCGCCCGGCAGCCGGTGGCGCGAGATGGCCTCCATGCTGGCCGACGCGATGCACCCGCAGTTGGAGCAGTCGGGGTTGCCGCCGAACTGGCACGGGGTGATGCGGCGCTGCAGGTCCGCCGACACGCACTCCGTCGTCCGCGCGAACGAGCATTCCGCCGGTGATGAAGGAGGGTTCGCGTAGGCGTCGAGCGCGCCGTCGAACATCTCCAGCTTCGGCGCAATCGGACGGAGGCGGCGGAGCTCCTCGATGACGCGCCGGCGGTCGTCGGGCGTGAGCCGCTCGGTGGACAGCTCGCCGCGCTGCGGCGTGTAGAGGCTCACCCAGATCATCCGCGTGTCCTCGTTGGCCTGCCAGAAGCGCAGGAACTCCTCCAGGTAGCCGTCGCGGCGCACCTGCTGGCGCGTCACGGTGCAGTGGACCGTGATGCGATGGCCGGTGATGTGCTTGAGGATGCGGTCGTAGGTGGCGGGGCTGCGGCGCACGTCGTGCTCCGCCGGATTGCCGTCCACCGAAACGACCACCTGCAGGCGGTGCAGGCCCTGCCATTCCGAAGGGATCGGCCGGACGGCGCTGGTGACCAGCTGCGTGTGGATGTCCCGCGCGGCCAGTTGCGGCAGGATGCGGCCCAGCTCGCGGTAGCGCACCAGCGGCTCGCCGCCCACGATCGAGATGTGCAGCGGCTTGTGCTCGTCAACGAGGCGCATGAAGCGCTCGACCAGCTCGTCGCCGCGATAGTCGGCAAGCCCCCGGAGCGTGACGTCGCCGCCGAGGTGGTCGTCGCCGAACGCGTAGCAGCCCGGACAGCGGAGCGGGCACTCCCGCGTGATTTCCACCGACAGGGTCGGGCGCCGCCCGGTCAGGATGCGGCCCCAGGCGCGCACCACCCCCTTGAGAATCTCGGCCCTCGTTGCCATCGACGACTCCTTCGTTGCCCGTCAGCCCGATACTGGCTGTAGTTACAGGCCAATGTGCCGTCCGGCAGGAAATCGGCTCACACGGCCGGGCTGGGGGAGGAACGCGACGCGATGCGGCTGAATCGACTCGTTGGAATCGAGTATCCGATCATCCAGGCGCCGATGGCGGGCGTGCAGGGAAGCGCCCTGGCAGCCGCCGTCTCGGCTGCCGGTGGGCTGGGATCACTGCCGTGCGCCATGCTGGACGCCGACGCCGTCCGCCGCGAGGTGGCCGCCATCCGCCAGCAGACCGATCGGCCGTTCAACCTCAACTTCTTCTGCCACCAGGACGCGGCGGCGGACCCGGCGCGCGACCGGGCCTGGCGGGCCGCGCTGGCGCCCTACTTCGCCGAGCTCGGCCTCGATGCCGCCGCCATTCAGCCGGGCCCTCGACGTCAGCCCCTTCGACCTGGCGATGACGGAGCTGGTGGAGGAGCTCCGCCCGCCGGTCGTGAGTTTCCACTTCGGGCTGCCGTCTGCCGACCTGCTGGTCCGCGTCCGCGCGACGGGCGCCGTGGATCCTGGCGTCGGCGACGACGGTGGATGAGGCGAGCTGGCTCGAAGCCCGCGGCGCGGATGTCGTCATCGCCCAGTGGCAGCGAAGCCGGGGGCACCGCGGCATGTTCCTGTCCGACGATGTATCGACGCAGATCGGGACGATGGCGCTGGTGCCACAGGTGGTGCGGGCCGTGACGGTGCCGGTGATTGCGGCCGGCGGCATCGCGGACGCCGCGGGCGTTCGGGCGGCCATGGCGCTCGGCGCTGCGGGCGTGCAGATTGGGACAGCGTACCTGCTCTGTCCCGAGGCATCGACCAGTCCGCTGCATCGCGCGGCGCTCGCGGGCGCGCGTGCACGCACGACGGCGGTGACCAACGTGTTCACGGGCCGGCCGGCTCGCGGTATCGTGAACCGGATCGTTCGGGAGATCGGACCGATGAGTGCCGATGCTCCCGCATTCCCGATGGCGGCTGCGGCCGTCGCCGCGCTGCGGGCGCATGCCGAGCGGGCGGGCCGCGACGACTTCACGCCGCTCTGGGCGGGGCAGAACGCATCAGGGTGTCGCGAGGTGCCCGCCACGGCGCTGACGAGGACCTGGCCACGGCATTCCAGGCCGGAACCGGGCGCGACAGCCCCCTATAATCCGCCCATGAGGCGCGCCGTATCCATCGTCGTCATCGTCCTGGGCCTGGCCGTGTGCGTGGCGGCCGCGCAGGACGACACCCGGATTACGCCCGGCGAGTTCGTCGTCGAGCACCCCACCCTGATCAACCTCGGCTTCGAGTGGCACGTGTCCGGGGATGCCAACCGCAACGCCACCGTGGAGGTGTCGTTCCGCAAGGCAGGTGAGGCGAGCTGGCGGCAGGGCATGCCGCTCCTGCGCCTGCACGGCGAGCAGGTGTTCTGGCGCAACATCTTCGACCTCACGGTACCGAACATGTTTGCCGGGAGCATCCTGGACCTGGAGCCGGGCACCGCGTACGAAGCGCGCTTCGTGCTGAGCGATCCGGACGGGGTGGCCGGGACCGGCCGATGGCGCGACGAAGATCGTGACCGTCCGGACGCGGCCGGAGCCGATGCCGGCGGCGGACGGCACGGTGTATCCACGTACCCGGTGAAGTGGCGCGGGCCGAAGGAGGAGCCGGCCTTCGAGAGCATCATGTGCGCCTACAACTACTACTGCGGCGCCGGCGACACGGCGCCCGGTGGCCGCCCTCGCGTGAAGCCCGGCGACACCATCCTGGTGCACGCCGGCACTTACGCGTACCACTACGAGTTCTACGCCAACAACACCACCATCAACGCGACGACGACCTTCGAGGGGACGGCTTACCTGACGGCGGACGGGACGCCGGAGCGGCCGATCGCGATCAAGGCGGCGGGCGATGGCGAGGTCGTGCTGGACGGGCGCGGCAACTTTGCGCTCTTCAACGTCAAGGCCGCGGACTACACCTACTTCGAGGGCATCACGTTCCGGAACACGTCCATCGCCATCTGGGCGGGCACGCAGGCCATTGCGGGCGCGAAGGGTCTGACCGTGAAGCGCTGCCGCTTCGAGGACGTCGGCATGGGCGTCTTCACCAACTACTCGGGATCCAGCGACTTCTACATCGCCGACAGTTCCTTCATCGGCCGGAACGATCCGAAGCATCTCGTCGGCTGGATTGGCGAGTTCTGGCAGCAGTTCGAGAACGTGGAGGGGCAGGCGTTCCCGCCCGTCATGAAGTCGTACACGGCCATCCGGCTGTACGGGCCGGGACACGTGGTCGCGCACAACTACGTGGCGCACTTCCACGACGGCATCGACACGGAGATGTACGGGCACCCGGACGGGTCGCATCCCATCGAGGGGCCGAGCTATCCGCCGCGCGAGTTCTGGGACCGGCGGCCGAACGCCATCGACATCTACGGCAACTACATCACCAACGCCCACGACAACTCGATCGAGATGGACGGCAGCATGCACAACGTCCGCGTCATGCGGAACCTGCTGATCAACTCGCATCGCACCCCATGAGCACGCAGCCCTCCACCGGCGGGCCCATCTACTTCATTCGCAACGTGGTGTATCACGCGCCGGGCGGGTCCACGCGGATCACGTCCGGCTCTCCGGGGGTGCTGTTCTACAACAACACCGTGCTCTCGGAGACCTCGGCGGGTGCGGGCGCCAACCTGCACTGGCGCAACAACCTGATGCTGGGACAGAACGCGCAGGCGGCGGTGTTCTCGGTGAACACGAACACCCGCTACAGCAGCTCCGACTACAACGGCTTCCGGCCCAACGGCGCCGAGTCGTTCCAGTGGAGCGCGCCGCCGGCCGGCGTGGACAAGGTGTCCGCCGACGGGTCGGCAAGGCTGGTGCGGCAGGTGTTTCCGACTCTCGACTAGCCGCGGCGGCCACCGGGCAGGACGGCCACAGCGTGCTGGTGGACTACGACGTGTTCGTCAAGGTGCAGCCGCTCGACGCCAAGGACCTGGCCACGGTCCAGCGGCTCTACACGGCCGACGACATCGACGTCCGCCTGAAGGCCGGGTCCGCACCTGTGGATCGCGGCGTGGCCATCCCCAACGTCACGGACGGGTTCGCGGGCCGCGCGCCGGACCTCGGGGCCGTGGAGCTGGGGCAGGCGATGCCGGTCTACGGACCGCGTCCGCGATAGAGGCGGCACGTCCGCGCCGGGATCGTGAACCCGGCTCGCGCCTCGCGGGCGCTGCTCGCCACTGCACGGAACTGCGACCTCAGGCACCGTTTGCATGCCGGGAGGCGTCTGAACGACGAAGCGCGGCCTTGCGGAACGGGCGTTCGGCTTGCGAAGATTCGGGTGTCCCCACCTCGTGGAATCGCTGCGTACGGCGAGGTTTCCCTGACCGGCGCCAGTGATTCGCGTTGGTACGTCCACGAGCGACACGTGTCGGGTCCGCGCGCGGAGGCACGCGCCTGGGCATGGCCTCGGAAGGGCGGGACGTTCAGTGGAGAAGTGGGAGACGGACGCGTGGCAGCGGGTGGAGGCAGACCGCACCCGGATGCTCTACCGTCAGGCCCCTGGCGCGGTGGCCGTGACGCTGGCCGTCTCGACGGGGCTGCTCGTCGCGCACACGCCGGCGTTCGATCCGCTGGCCCTCGCCTGGGGCGGGGTCATGCTGCTCCTGGCGGCGTGCCGCGCGTCGCTGGCCTGGGCGTTCGCCCACGCGGCGCTGCCGCACCTGTCCATCCGGGCGTGGGATCAGCTCTACGCCGCCGTCGTGCTCCTCATGGGGGTCAACTTCGGCATCTGGCCCGTGATGTTCTTCCCCGAGGCCTCGGCGGACGAACGCCTCCTCGGTGGCCTCGTGCTGGGCGGCATGGCCGGAGGCGCCATGGCGGTGCTGTCCGCGCGCCGCTGGCTGGCGCTCACCTACGGCGCGCTGCTGCTGGTGCCGGGTGGCGCGGCGCTCATTGCCCTCGGGGGGACGCCGGAACGGGTGGCGGGGGTGCTGGCGCTCGTCTACTGGGTGGCCATGGTCGTGTCGGTGTCGGCCACCAATCGCAGCGTCACCGACGCGCTCTTCCTCTCGCACCGCAACCAGCAGCTGCTGGATGAAACGGATCGCCAGCGTGCCGCGGTGGCCGAGGCCAACCACGAGCTCGAACGCACGCAGGAGGCGCTCGAGGAAACCAACCGCGACCTGGAGCAGCGCATCGTCGAGCGCACCACGGACCTCGAACGCCTCGCCGCGCACGACGGGCTCACGGGACTGGCCAACCGCTCGCAGCTCGTGCAGCTCGCGCAGCACTTCCTGGACCCGAACGCGGGCCCCCTGGCCGTCTACTTCCTCGATCTCGACGGCTTCAAGGAGATCAACGACTCGCTGGGGCACGTCGTGGGCGACTCGGTGCTGCGCGAGGTGGCCGGGCGTCTCATGTCAACGGCCACAGAGGCCGTGGCACTGGCGCGGTGGGGGGGCGACGAGTTCGTCATCGTGGCGCGGCGCGGGCCGTCGGCCGACCGCGACGTGCAGTTTGCGCACGCGCTGCTCGGCGCGCTGCGTCAGCCGATCTATCGCGACACGCTGGCGCTGCGCGTGGACGGCTGCATCGGCGTGGCGTTCTGGCCCGAGGACGGCGAGGACCTCGACGAGCTGATTCACGGCGCCGACCTGGCGGTCTATGCCGCGAAGGCGGCGGGCACGGGCCAGGTGCGCTGCTACACGGACGATCTGGCGCGCGTGGGCCGCCGGCAGTCGCGCATCAAGCAGGCGCTGGGGCAGGCCATTGCCGCGCGCGACCCGGGCCTCCGGGTCTTCTATCAGCCCATCTTCGACGCCGCGACCCGCCGCATCGTCTCGGCCGAGGCGCTGGTCCGGTGGCACCACCCGCTGTTCGGCGACGTGGAGCCGAACGAGTTCATCCCGCTGGCGGAGCAGAGCGGCGACATCACGGCGCTGGGCCAGGTGGTCATCGACGCCGTGTGCCGCTTCGCGGCGTCGGTGCCGGCGGAGCGCCTGCCGACGATCGCGGCCAACGTGTCGGCGCAGCAGCTTCGCCACCCGCGGTTCCTGTCGAGCGTGGAGCACGCGCTCTCGCACGCCGGGCTGGACCCGCGCCGGCTCACCCTCGAACTGACGGAGTCGGCGTTCGCCACCGACGCCGAGCAGCTGGAGACGATGATGCATCGGCTGGAGCGGCTGGGCATCCGGTTTGCCATCGACGACTTCGGGACCGGTTACTCGTCGCTCTCCTACCTCCAGCGCCTCCCTGCGCGGACGCTCAAGATTGACCGCGCGTTCGTGGCCGCCATCGACGGCACGGGCCGGCCAATCGTGGAGGCCAGCCTCTCGCTGGCGGCGGCCTTCGGCATGGAGGTCATTGCCGAGGGCGTGGAGGAGGCGTCGCAGGCGGAGGTGCTGGTGGCGCTCGGCGTCACGCGGCTGCAGGGATACTTCCTCGCCCGGCCGATGGACGAGGACGCCATGCGGGCGCTGCTGCTGTAGCGCCGTCGGGCGCCGCCTTCCTTCCTCCGCGCGCCACGGCGCGTGGCCGAGGCGCGCGCACGCGCCTGAGCTACCGCCCGTCCGCCGCCCGCGCGGCCTCGAGTCGCCGCCAGCAGCCGTACGACATCACCCACAGCGCCGCGGTCCCGGCCGCCCACCCCCACGCCTCCGGCCCGTCGCCGACGGACACGTGCGCCACGAGCGCAGAGGCCAGGGTGATGGCAAACCCCGCATACGCCCACTCCTTCAGCCGCGCCGGCACCGGCGCAATCAGCAGGACGACGCCCAGGAACTTGGCGAGGGACAGCTCGACCCGGAAGTAGTCGGGGAAGCCGAGATGCGCGAACGCCTGCGCCACGGCCGGCAGGCTGAGCTGCGCGTAGGCGGTGAAGGCCATCTGGAGACAGAAGAGGCCGGTTGCGGCCCAGAAGGCGACGGCGAGCGCCCGGGGGCGGGACAGGCTCAGGCGGGTGGGGGAGAGGGGCAGATTCCGGTCCAGTGTCAGGTTCATGAGTGGCTCCTGCACGATGACGGAGGGGGAGGGGGAATGTGACAGGGGGGCGGAGTCGAGGGATTGAGGAAGCGACCCCTGCGCCCAAGGCAGGCGCCCTTGCACCCAGATTCCAGCCCCTACAATCCCTTGACTCCGACTCCGACTCCCGACTCCCGACTCCCGGACTCCCGACTCCCCGACTCCCGACTCCGACTCCCGACTCCTGACTCCCGACTCCCGACTCCCGCCTCCCGACTCCCGCCTCCCGCCTACTCCCCCCTCAACGCCACCACCGGGTCCACTCGCGCCGCCCTCCACGCAGGCCCCGCCATCGCCACCAGCGCGGTGAGCGCCAGCAGCAGGACGACCGCGGCGAAAGTCAGCGGGTCCAGCGCCGCGACGCCGAAGAGCATGCTGTCCAGGAGGCGCGCCAGAGCCACCGCCAGGACGACGCCCACCAGCAGCCCGGCGCCGAGGACGCGGCCGGCGCCGAGGAGCACCGAGCGGACGACGTCCCCCGTGGTCGCGCCCAGCGCCCGGCGGACGCCCAGGTCGCGGATGCGGCGCTGCACGGAGTAGGCGAGGATGCCGAAGAGTCCGACCATCGCGAGGACCAGCGCGAGGGCGGCGAAAGATGTGACGAGCACCGCACGGAACCGGTGCCGCGCCGTCGCCTCGCGCGCCACGTCGTTCAGGGTGACGACGTTGCGGACGCTGACGAGCTGTTCCTTGTCGATGCGGCCGATGGCGGCACGGACGGAGGGGGCCAGCACTGCGGCCGCCTGCCCGGGCTGGGGACGCACCACCATGAACATGTCGTCCAGCGCCGCCTGCGCCAGCGGCACGTAGACCTGGACGAAGTCCTCCGTCTCGTCGGGACGTCCCTTGACCTGTCGCGCCACGCCGACGATCTCGCGGACCTCGGCCGGCCCGTCCTCGTTGCGCTTCACCGAC
Source organism: Vicinamibacterales bacterium (assembly GCA_041394685.1). GTDB lineage: Bacteria > Acidobacteriota > Vicinamibacteria > Vicinamibacterales > UBA2999 > VFZN01. Next base: position 102,473 of record JAWKHU010000038.1, on the reverse strand, counting down.
ACGCGCACGCCCGTCGTGGACCCGCCGCCGAGGTGTGCGCGGACGAAGGCCTCGTTGACGATACACACCGGGACGCTGTCGCTGGTGTCGCGCGCGTCGAAGGCGCGGCCTGAGACCAGGGGCAGGTCGAGCACGTCGAAGTAGGAGGTGCTGACCACCTGGTAGTCGGCGGTCGGCGCATCGCTCGCCTGCCGCGGCGGCGCGCCCACGATCTCCACCGGCGTCCGCCCCGCGTAGGAGATCCCCAGTGGCAGCGTGCTCGCCCACGCGACGCTCCGCACGCCCGGCACCGCGAGCGTCTCCTGCTCGACAGCCTCGTAGAACTGCAGCAGCGACTCCGTGGTCGGATACTTCGACCCCAGCGGGTCCACGATCATCGTCAGCGCGCTCTCCGCGCGGTAGCCGCGGTCGTAGCCCTGCACCGCGAGCAGCGTGCGGAGCAGCAGCCCGGCCCCCACGAGCAGGAGGACGGCCGTGGCCACCTCGCCCGCCACCAGCAGGTTGCGCAGCCGGCCGCCGCCCCCGATGGTGGTCCGGCTGTCGGACGCCAGCGCCTGCGCGGACGGCACGCTGGTGGCCTGCCAGGCCGGCGCAAGGCCGAAGAGGACGCCGACGCCGAGCGCGGCGAAGCCGCAGAAGGCGACAAGGCGCATGTCGAAGGCGAGTTCCACCGACGGCGGCAGCAGGCCCTCGGGGATGAACGCCGGCGCGGCCTGGAGAATGGCGGCGCCCACCGCCAGCCCCAGCGCGCCGCCGATGATGGCCAGCACCACGCTCTCGGTGAGGAGCTGCCGGATCAACCGGCCGCGGTCCGCGCCGATGGCCGTGCGGATGGCCAGCTCCCGTGACCGGGCCGACGCGCGGGCCAGGAGCAGGTTCGCCACGTTCGCACAGCAGATGAGGAGCACGAACAGCACGACGCCGATGAAGAGCACCGAGGTCTGGCGCAGGTCGGCACCGATGACGAACGCGTCCAGCCGTTCAACGGACACATTCCGGCCGGCGTTGGTGTCCGGATACTCGCGCGCGAGCTGGTCGCCGATCGCGGAGAGATCCTCGGCCGCCATGGCCAGGCTGGCGCCTGGCTTCCAGTCCAATCGCGTTGAAGGGGTGCGCGCGGCGCGCACGCGGCGGCGCGCCCTGGATGCTGATCAGCGCCCAGATGCTGGTGCGGCCCAGGAGCTGCGCGCTGTCGGGCACTACGCCAAGCACGGTGTAGGGATCCCCGTCGAGACGGATGTCCTGGCCCACGATGCTCGCGTCGCCGCCAAACCGCGTCCGCCAGAACGACTCCGTCAGGACCGTCGCGTTCCGCTGCGCCGTGTCATCGTCCCACTGGAAGGTGCGCCCGGCGATGGGGACGATGCCGAGGGCGTCGAAGAAGCCGGCGGTCACCCACTGGCGCGGAATGGTTTCGGCGCTGCCGTCCCTCCCGGCCAGCACCATGCCCCCGATGCCGGAGACGTAGGCGGCCATGGCGTCGAAGCTGCGGCTGCGGTCGCGCCAGTCAAGCAGGTTGAGCGGCGAGACACCGGCGCGGCGCGTGGTGGCGGTGGTTTCGTTCAACACCACCGTGCGCTCCGGCTGCGGTATGGGCAGCGGGCGGAGCAGCGTGGCATCCACGAGGGCGAAGATGGCGCTGTTGGCGCCGATGCCAAGCGCGAGCGTCAGGATGGCGCCGGCGGCGAACCAGGCTGGCGGCGAAGCATCCCGAACGCGTAGCGAAGGTCCTGCGCGAGGTCGCGCCACAGCGAACCGCGCGGCGCACCGGCGGCCACCGGCGGCGGCACGTGCGACTGCCGCAGCGGACGCATCCACGCGGCCAGCGCTTCGGGCGTGAGCAGCTCGTTCGTCACGCGCGCCTGCGCGTCCGCGTCTCCCAGGCCCTCGCGCCTGAGCGTCTCATGCTCTTCCTCGAGATGCTGCGACAGCTCCTCGACAATCTCCGATTCGCGGGCGGCGTCGAGGCGAAGCGCGGACAACCGCGCGCGGACGAGGCGCGTCCATTCAGGCATGGTCCACTCCGGTCACGAGGCCCATCGCGCGGACGAACGACCGCCAGGTGTCCCGCTGCCGCGCCAGCACGCGGCGGCCCTCCGGCGTGAGCGCGTAGAAGCGCCGACGCCGCTCGCCCGCCTTCTCCACCCACCGGCCGTGGAGCCAGCCGCGCTCCTCGAGCCGGTAGAGCAGGGGATAGAGCGAGGCCACGTGGAACTTCAGCTGGCCTTCGGATCGGTCCTCGATGAGCTTGCTGATCTCGTACCCATGGCGTGGCCGTTCCTCGACGACCGACAGGATGATGAGCTCCGCGGAGCCCTTCTTGAGCTCCCGGTCCAGCATGCGGGCGTCGATATCTGGCATAGCCATAGATGTTACAGCCATGTTGGACGGAGCCCGGGCGGGATTGGTTCGCCTGGCCGCCGGAGATTGGTGGTGATGGGGCCGCCGTGAGAGCAGGCCCCGGGGCTGTCGGAAGTGCTGGTGGGAGGCTACTCGAGCCGGACGAGCCCGCGCCGCGTCGCCACCTTGACCGCCTCGGTCCGGCTGGTCACCCCGAGCTTCTCGAACAGGTGCCCGAGGTGAGTCTTGACCGTGCGGTCGCTGATCCCGAGCTCGTTGGCGATCTCCTTGTTCGACTTGCCGTCGGCCATCAGCCGGAGGCTGGCCAGCTCGCGCGGGGTGAGCTGCACGCGCGTGACGCCTTCGGCCAGCTTGGCTGCCGCGGCAGGCGCCAGGTAGGTCTTCCCGGCCAGGACATCGCGGATGCACGCGACCAGCTCGTCGGCGGCGATGTCCTTGAGGACGTACGCCTTGGCCCCTGCCCGGAGCGCGCGCGAGATCTCCTCGTCGGTGTCGTAGGTGGTCAGCACGATCACGCGTGCCCGCGGATCCCGTTCGCGCAGGCGGCGCACTACCTCCACGCCCTCCATGAGCGGCATGCGCAGGTCGAGCAGCGTCACGTCCGGCTTGACGCGCTCGTACACCTCGAGTGCCTCCAATCCGTTGCCGGCTTCGGCGACGACGCGGAGGTCGGGTTCCTGGTTGATGATGTTGGCCACGCCCGTGCGGAGCAGCGCGTGGTCGTCCACCAGGAGCACGCTGGCCGGCGGCCGTGCCGCGTCAGCCGAGGCCATGCACCTGCGTCGGCAGCTGGGAAGGATCCCACGCCAGCACGACTTCCGTGCCGTCCCGCGGCGCCGTCACGACCGTGAGCGAGGCACCGATGCGCTCGGCGCGCTCCTGCATGATCGTCATGCCGTAGCCCACCGACATCCGCTCGCGCGGTACGCCGCGCCCATCATCGGCAATGGACAGGCGAAGGCCGATGGAGCGCACCGCCGAGGCGCGGACCGTGATGCGATTGGCCCGCGAGTGGCGGACGGCGTTGGCCAGGGCTTCCTGTGCGATGCCGAGCACCTCGCGCTCGACGCCGTCGCCGAAGCGCGGCAGCTCGTCGAGGTGCAGGTCGATGGGGATCTCGGTGGTCTTCCGCGAGAGCTCCGCCACCCGCTTCAGCGCCTTGCACAGGTCCTCGTCGCTACTGACGTTGGGCCGCAGCGCACCGACCGAGCGCCGGGCCTCGACCATGTGCGTGCGGGCCAGGTCCACGGCGACGTCGATGCTGCGGGCCACGGTCGGCGGCAGGTCCGTGCCCTCGCGCTGCGCCGCCTGGAGCTGCATGAGGATGGCGCCGAAGCCCTGCGCCAGGTTGTCGTGGATGTCGCGCGCGAGGCGGTTGCGCTCCTCGAGGATGGTCTTGCGCCGCTCCTCCAGCCGCTTCTGCTCGTAGAGGCGGCTCTTGTGCAGCGCGAGCGCCACATGGCGCGCCACGGCTTCGACCAGCGCGATGCGCCACCAGGATCCGCCGGCGGGCTCGTCGGCCACGCATAGGGTGATCCAGCCCAGCGTGCGGCCGCCGAGCAGCAGCGGCGCTACGACCGTGTAGAGCAGGCTCTCGCAGGTGTTGAACTCGCAGACCAGGCGCGGCAGGCGCTGATCGTCGGCGGCGAACACCGTCGTCCGATCCCAGCCCTCCTTGTTGTCGTAGAGGAACTGCGCCATGGCCATGCGCGGGAAGAGCGTCCGGCCCAGGTTGGAGGCGTCGAACACCTCGCCGAAGAGGTGCGCCATGTAGAAGTCGCAGCTCTCCTTTTCCTCGTCGATCAGCCACACGCCGGCCGCCTGGCTCTCGCCCTGTTCCGCCAGGCTCTTGAGCTGCGCGCGGAAGAACGCATCGAGGTCGGGCACGCGGACGAGCAGGTCGAGCGAGTACTGCGTGATGTCGGTCTGGATGTTGAACAGGCACTCGGCCTTGCGCCGCTCGGCGGCCTCGGCGACGAGCGCCGCGCGGAGGACGGCCGGGTCGTTCGACTCGAGCGTGCGCCGCAGGTCGGCGTTCAACCCGCCGCCCGCGCTGCAGCACACCTCGCCGGAGGCGTCCGGCGTGGTCGTCTGGACTGGTTCGGTCACGAGTCCGTCATCGCTCATGGTCGTGTGCCCCGGAAACCCCCACATGCCGATGACCTGATTATCCGTTGAAGGCGCCAGGCGTGGCGAGACGGCCGCATGGACGACCGGCGCCTCGGCCAAAGGTCGCAGTCCGGGCTCCGCATCCCGGCGAAGGCGGGCCTCGCCCACCCGCGGGAGGTGCCGCTGAGCCTCCTGCCCGATTGTGGACACCCGGTCCCGAACGCGACACTGCCACACATGAACGCACACCTTCACACGCCCGCAGCCACCGGTCGCGGCGTGTCCCTCGCACTGCTGTCGGCGCTTCCGCTCTCCGTGCTGCTCGCCGCGTGCTCGACCACCACCACCGCCCAGCAGGGGCCGCCACCGGCCCCAGAGGTCGCCGTGGCCGGTGTCATCGAGCGCGACGTCACCGAGTGGGACGAGTTCACCGGACGTCTCGAGGCGGTCGATGCCGTGCAGGTCCGTCCCCGCGTCTCCGGCTACGTCTCCGCCGTCCGCTTCTCGGAGGGCGCCATCGTCCGCAAGGGCGACCTCCTCTTCCAGATCGACCCGCGGCCGTTCCAGGCCGAGGTGGACCGGCTCCAGGCGGAGCTGACCCGCGCCCGCGCCACCGTGGAGCGGGCCGACAGCGAGCTGGCGCGTGCCAATCGCCTGCGCGACGAGCACGCTATCGCCAGCGAGGAGCGGGATCGCCGCGCCTCCTTCGCCGACGAGTCGGCTGCGCAGGTCGCGGCCGTCGAAGCCGCCCTTCGCGCGGCCGCGCTGAACCTCGAGTTCACGCGCGTCACCTCACCCATCGCCGGCCGCGTCAGCCGCGCCATCGTCACCGAGGGCAACCTGGTGTCGGCGGGTCCCGGCGAGGCAACGCTGCTGACGACGGTGGTGTCCCTGGACCCCGTGTACGCCTACTTCGACGCGGACGAGCAGGTGTACCTGAAGTACACGAGCGCCGGCGCGCGTGACGCGCGTGGTGCCATCGACCGCCACATCGAGATGGCGCTGGCCAACGAAGCTGGCTATCCGCGCCAGGGGCGCCTCGACTTCCTCGACAACCGGCTGGACCCGTCCACCGGGACGATCCGCGGGCGCGCCGTCTTCCGCAACGAGGATGGCCGGCTCACGCCGGGTCTCTTCGTGCGGCTGCGCCTCGCCGGCGCCGGGCGCGCGCGCGGCCTCCTCATCCAGGACCGCGCGGTCGGCACGGACCTGAGCAAGCGGTTCGTCTACGTCGTGACGCCGAAGCACGAGGTCGAATACCGGCCCGTTACCCTCGGCCCGCTCGTGGACGGCCTGCGCGTCGTGCGCGACGGGCTTTCAGCCGGTGACTCCGTCGTGGTCACGGGCCTGCAGCGGATTCGCCCGGGGATGGCGGTGACGCCCGTCGCCGAAACCGATGCCGACGCCGTGGGCGCGGCCTCGCAGGACGCCACCCGTACCGCGGTCGCGCAGTGAGGCACCCATGAACGTCTCCCGCTTCTTCATCGATCGCCCGATCTTCGCGGCCGTTCTCTCCCTCGCCATCGTCGCGGCGGGTGCGCTGGCACTCCTGCGCCTGCCGATCAGCGAGTACCCGCAGGTGGCGCCGCCGACGGTGGTCGTACGCGCCGCCTACCCCGGCGCCAACCGAAGGTGATTGCCGAAGCGTTGGCGTCGCCGCTCGGCAGCAGCTCAACGGCGTCGAGGACATATGCTCACATGTTCTCGCAATCGACGGCCGACGAGGCGCGTCCAGCTCACCGTCACCTTCGCCCTCGGCACCGACCTCGACACCGCGCAGGTGCAGGTGCAGAACCGGGTCGCGCAGCGCTGCCGCGCCTGCCCGCCAGGTGCAGCGCATCGGCGTCGTCACCGAGAAGGCGACGCCGGACTTCATCATGGTGGTCCACCTCGTCTCGCCGGACGACGTGACAACCTGTATCTGGCCAACTACGCCTACCTGAACGTCAAGGACGAGCTGGGCCGCATCGCGGGCGTTGGCAGCGCGCAGGTGTTCGGCGCCGGCGAGTACGCATGCGCATCTGGCTGGACCGGATCGCCTGGCCACGCGAGCGCTCACCGCCTCGGACGTCATCCGCGCCATCCGCGAGCAGAACGTGCAGGTGGCCGCGGGTGTCCTCGGGGCGCCGCCGGCCCCGTGGACACCGAGTTCCAGTTGTCGGTGAACACGCGCGGCCGGCTCCCACCGAGCAGGAGTTCGGCAGATCGTCATCCGGGCCACGCCTGACGGCCAGATCACGCGGCTCAAGGACGTGGGCCGCGTAGAACTGGGCGCCAACATCTACGCCCTCCGCGCGCTGCTCGACAACCAGCCGGCCGTGGCGATTGGCATCTTCCAGCGGCCGGGCACCAACGCGCTCGAGGCCTCGGACGAGGTGCGGGCCACGATGGAGCGGCTGAAGCAGGACTTTCCCGACGGCGTGGACTACCGCATCGTCTACGACCCGACACGGTTCGTGCGGAACTCGATCGAAGCGTCGTGGAGACGCTGTTCGAGGCCATCGTCCTGGTCGTGCTGGTCGTCATGATCTTCCTCCAGACGTGGCGCGCGTCGATCGTTCCGCTCGTGGCGATGCGGTGTCGCTCGTCGGCACCTTCGCGGTCATGCTGGCCTTCGGCTTCTCGCTGAACACGCTGTCGCTCTTCGGACTCGTCTCCATTGGCATCGTGGTGGACGATGCCATCGTGGTGGTGGAGAACGTGGAGCGCCACATCAGCACAGGCTGACGCCGATCGAGGCCACGCGCAAGGCCATGGAGGAAGTGTCCGGGCCCATCATCGCCATGCCCTGGTGCTGTGCGCGGTCTTCATTCCGACCGCGTTCGTGAGCGGCCTGACAGGCCAGTTCTATCGCCAGTTCGCGCTGACCATCGCGTTCTCGACGACGATCTCGGCCATCAACTCGCTGACGTTGAGCCCGGCGCTGGCCTCCCCGCCTGCTGCGGCCGAGCGGCGCACCGCGCGACGTGGTGCAGCGTGTGGCCGACCGGCTCTTCGGGTGGTTCTTCCGCGGGTTCAACGCGTTCTTCAATCGCCTGTCCGGCGGCTACTCGGCCAGCGTGGCCCGAGTGCTCCGTGTGTCCGCGGTCGCGGTCATCATCTATGTCGGCCTCATCGGGCTGACGGGCGCCGGCTTCGCGCGCGTGCCTCCTGGGTTCGATGCCACGCAGGACAAGGAGTACCCTGGTGGCGTTCGCGCAGCTGCCGGACGGCGCGACGCTGGACCGGACCGACGCCGTCGTCCGGCGCATGACCGAGGTGGCGATGCAGCACCCGGGCGTGCTGAGCTCCGTGGCGTTCCCCGGACTGTCGATCAACGGCTTCGTCAACGCGTCCAACGCGGGCATCGCGTTCGTGGTGCTGAAGCCGGCGGAGGAGCGCACCACTCCGGACCTGAGCGCCAACGCCATCGTCGGTGCGCTCAACCAGGCGTTCTACGCGGAGATCCCCGAGTCGATCGTGGCCATCTTCCCGCCGCCGCCGGTGCAGGGGCTCGGGACGGTGGGGGGCTTCAAGCTCTACGTCGAGGATCGAACGGGCGCCGGCTTCGAGGAGCTGTACACCGCAGCTGCAGGCCAGCCTGCAGAAGGGACGTGAGGCGCCGTCGCTGGCGGGCCTCTTCTCGAGCTTCCAGGTGAGCGTGCCGCAGATCGACGCGGACGTGGACCGCGAGCGCGTGAAGAGCTACGGCGTCGCACTGACCGACGTGTTCGAGACGCTGCAGCTCTACCTGGGGTCGCTCTACGTGAACGGCTTCAGACCTTCGGCCGGACCTGCAGGTGAACGCCAGGCCGAGTCCGGCTTCCGCCTGCAGCTCCCAGATCCGTCGCCTGCAGACCCGAAACGACCGCGGAGCGATGGTGCCGCTCGGGTCGCTCGTGACCGTGACGCGCAGCTACGGGCCGGACCAGGTGATGCACTACAACGGCTATCCCGCCGCCGAGATCAACGGCGGTCCGGCGCCCAGCTTCAGCTCGGGCCAGGCGCAGGAGGCCATCGCGGGCGTGCTGCGCGAGCAGCTGCCGTCGGGCATGACGTTCGGTGGACCGAGCTCGCCTACCAGGAGCTGCTGGCCGGCAACACCATGCTCTACGTCTTCCCGCTCTGCGTGCTGCTGGTCTACATGGTGCTCGCCGCGCTCTACGAGAGCTGGACGCTGCCGCTCAGCGTCATCCTCATCGTGCCGATGGTGCTCTTTTCGGCCATCGCGGGCGTGTGGCTCACCGGCGGCGACAACAACGTGTTCACGCAGATCAGCTTCCTCGTGCTCGCGGGCCTGGCGTGCAAGAACGCCATCCTGATCGTGGAGTTCGCGAAGGAGAAGGAGCACGAGGGCATGTCGCACGTGGAGGCGGTGCTGGAGGCGTGCCGCATCCGGCTGCGGCCCATCCTGATGACGTCGCTCGCCTTCAACATGGGCGTGGTGCCGCTGGTCTTCTCCACGGGCGCCGGTTTCGAGATTCGGCAGGCCATGGGCATCGCGGTGTTCGCCGGCATGCTCGGCGTCACGCTGTTCGGCCTGTTCTTCACTCCTGTCTTCTACACCCTGATCGGCCGCCTGACGGACCGCCTGAGCCGGACCGTGCGTCAGCCGCGGATCGACGCCACCGTGCCCGTGGAGGGGCACTCGTGATGAACCGACTCATTCTCGGGGCGCTGGCGGTGTCCCTGTCGGCGTGCGCGGTGCGCGCGCCCTACCAGGCACCCACCGTCGAACCGGCGGCGTACCAGCAGGCGCCGGACACCGTCGTTGACGCGCCGTTCGACACCCGCTGGTGGGCGCAGTTCGACGACGACACCCTCGACGCGCTGATGACGCAGGCGCTCGAGGCCAACCACGACGTGCGCATCGCGGTCGCGCGGGTGGATCAGGCGCGCGCGATCTTCGACGACGTGGAGCTGGATCGGTATCCGACGGTCACGACCGGGGCGGTCGCGGAGCGGCGGAGCCAGACGATTCCGGGCTTCACCGACGCGCCGCGGACGATCACGACCTACCAGGCGGGCTTCGACGCGTTCTGGGAGCTGGACCTGTTCGGGCGTGTGCGCAACCAGGTCCGGTGGGCGGCAGCCACCGCCGAGAGCTACGCCGCCACGCTCGACGAGGTGCGCGTGAGCGTCGCGGCGGAGGTGGGCCGCAACTACTTCGAGCTGCGCGGGCTGCAGCAGCGCCTGGCCGTCGCCGAGCGCAACCTCGCGAACCAGCAGGAGACGCTGCGCCTCAGCCAGATTCGCGAGCGCGAAGGGTACGGGGAAACGCAGGACGTGGCGAGCGCCGCGGCGCAGGCAGCGGCCGTGGAGGCGAGCATTCCTCCCATCCGAAGCGCGATTGCGCGGCGCGAGTACCGGCTGGCCGTCCTGACCGGCGTCCGGCCCGGCCAGCTCGCCGTGGACCTCACGCCACGGCCGTACCCCGTGCTGGCAAAGGCGCTGTCGATCGGACCGGCCGCCGACCTGCTGACCCGCAGGCCCGACGTCCGGGCGGCCGAGCGCAGGCTGGCGGCCGCCAACGCCAGCGAGGCGGTTGCGGCCGCGTCGCTGTACCCGCGCATCACCATCAGCGGGTTCCTCGGCCTGCTGGCGGGCCGCGGCAACATCTTCGACGTCGCGGATACGCGTGCGTGGGCCGTGACGCCGGCGATGAGTTGGGCGGCCTTCGACCTCGGCAGCGCACGTGCCCGGCTGCGCGGCGCCGAGGGCTTCACGCGCGAGTCGCTCGCCGCCTTCGAGCAGGTGGTGCTCCGCGCGCTGGAGGAGACCGAGAACGCGCTGGCCGCCTACCGCGACGACCAGCAGCGGCTCGTCAAGCTCGTCGAGCAGGCGCGGGAGAGCAGTCGCGCCGCCGGGATCGCGCGCGTGCGCTATCGGGAAGGTGCAGCTGACTTTCTCGCCCTGCTCGACGCGGAGCGCACGGCCCTGCAGGCGGAGGACGCCGTGGCGGGCGCGGAGTCCGGCGTGTTCACCAGCGTGATCGCGATCTACAAAGCGCTGGGGGGCATTCCGCCCATGCCGCCCGAGGCGGCGCCGTCGAGCGGACCGCGCCAGGACCGCTGAGCGGACCAGAGGCTACGGCAGGTTGATCTGCCACGACACGCCGAAGCGGTCGCTCAGCCAGCCGAACCTGCGGCTGAAGCCGTAGTTGTCGAGCGGCATCATCACGCCGCCGCCTTCGGCGAGCTCGCTCCAGATCGCATCCTGCTGCGCCTCGGACTCGCAGTCGACGAAGAACGAGAACGAGGGCGTGAAGGTGAAGGCGTGCGAGACGAAGCTGTCGGTGCACTGGACCACCTGGCCCGCCACCGAGAAAGTCGCGCGCATGATGGTGCCTTCCTTCGCGGGGCCGCCGGGGCCGTAGCGCTGGACGTCGAGAATCTCGCTGCCGGGCACCACGCGGACGTAGGTCTGCATGGCCTCTTCGGCGCGGCCTTCGAACATGAGGAACGGACGGACGGCAATGCTCATGGACCCTCCTGATCAGGCTCGCGCCAGGTACTCGGTGATGTTCGCGACCTGCGCCGTCCAGCCGCCCTCGTTCATGCGGTAGGCCTCGGCGCGGCGGTGGGCCGGAATCCGGTCGAAGCCGGACTCCACGACCGTCAGCGCCGTCTCCGCGCCCCGCCCCTCGAGCCTGAACTCCACGAGCGTCGTCGGCTCGCCCGAGTAGTCCACGCCGGGTTCGACCGCGTAGGGATGCCAGCGATACGCGAAGTAGTGCTCGGGCTGGATGCTGACGATCTGGAAGTCGCAGTTGACGTGCTCGTAGCCCGGGTAGAGCACGCGCCCCTTGAGACTGCGGCCCTCGACGAAGGGACCCTCGAAGGACATCCGGAACCACTCGCCAACTCGTCGGCATTCGCAATGGCCTTCCACACCCGGGACTGGGGGCCTTGAGCACGACGTGCTTCTCGATGCGATCGGTACTGGATGCGTTCATGGGCAACCTCGTGGTTGCGTATCGTAGTCCCGCGGACGGGCTGCACGCAACCTCACGGTTGCGCGTTGCAGGACGTGCAGCGCGAGATGCATCATATCGAGCCACGAACTGGATAGAATTGGTCCGAACCGAGATGGACCAGTCCTCTCCAGCCCCGACGCGCGTTCCCTGTCACGGCCGAACCGTCGCGCTCCTCGCCGCGCTGGTCGTGCTGCGCCTGTCCGCACCCGCGGCATCCTCCTCCCTCTCGCCCTCTGCCCTCTGCGTCCTCTGCGTCATCTGCGTTATCTGCGTCATCTGCGGCCCCTGCGCCATCTGCGGCGCTGACCGTGAGCGCCGCATCCAGCCTGTCCGACGTGATGGCCGACGTCGGACGTGCGTGGCAGGCGGCCGGCGGCGCCGGCATCACGGTCAATGCCGCCGGCTCCAACGTCCTGGCCCGGCAGATCGCGCAGGGGGCCCCGGTGGACGTCTTCGTCAGCGCCGATCACGCGCAGATGGCCGTGGCCGAGCGGTCGGGCCGGCTCGTCGCCGGGTCGATCAGGGACGTCCTCTCGAATCAACTCGTCGTCATCGTCCCCGGGCGGGGTGGCACGCGGACGCTGCATCCGGCCGACTGGCATCCGCGGCGGTGCGTCGCGTCGCGCTCGGCAATCCCGCGAGCGTCCCCGCCGGCGTCTACGCACGGCAGTGGCTCGAGCGGCTCGGCCTCTGGACGACGGTGGCGCCGAAGGTCGTGCCAGCGGTCACCGTGCGCGCGGCGCTCGCCGCGGTCCGCGCCGGCCGTGTGGACGCCGGCGTGGTCTACGCCACCGATGCCCTCACCGCCCCGGACGTGGTCGTCGTCCACCGCGTGGCCGAGGCGGAGTCGCCGGCCATCCGCTATCCCGCGGCCGTCGTGCGCGGGCCGCGCGCGAAGGAGGAAGCGCGGCGCTTCGTGGCGTTCCTCTCCAGCGACGGGGCCGGCGCGGTGTTCCAGAAGGCCGGGTTCACGCCGGTGACCCCCTAGCTCATGGAGCAAAGCACCTGGAGCATCGCGGCGTTCACGGCGCTGATGGGCATCCTGTCCACGCTCGTCGCCCTGCCGCTCGGCATCCTCGCGGCCTGGGTCCTCGCGCGCCGGACCTTCCCCGGCAAGGCCGTCCTCGAGACGCTGCTCTCGCTGCCCCTCGTGATGCCACCGGTGGCCGCGGTTTCCTCCTCCTGCAACTCTTCGGACTCAACAGCGTCGTGGGACGGGCGCTGGACGCGGTCGGCCTGGAGGTCGTGTTCACCTGGAAGGCGGTGGTCATCGCGATGGCGGTGATGAGCTTCCCGCTCATCGTCCTCACCGTGCGCGCGGGACTGGAGCAGGTGGACCAGCGCTACGAGCGCGTGGCTGCGACGCTTGGCGCCGGCCGTGGCGCGTCCTCGTCACCATCACGCTGCCGCTGGCCCGCGCAGCATCCTGGCCAGGGCCATCCTCGGCTTCGCTCGTGCGCTGGGCGAGTTCGGCGCCACCATCGTCGTGGCGGGCGGCATCCCCGGACAGACGCAGACGCTGGCCGTCGCCATCTTCAACCTCACCGAGACCGGCCGCGACGCCGACGCCAGCCGACTGCTGCTCGTCTCCATCGGCCTGGCCTTCGGGGCGATGCTGCTGGCCAACCTCGTGCAGCGCACGCGGCGCACGGCATGATCCACCTCCAGTTCGCCGCCACGCTGCGGCGGGGCCGTTCACGCTGGATGTCTCCGACGACGCCTCGGTGGAGGTGCTCGGGCTGTTCGGGCCGTCGGGCAGCGGCAAGACGTCGCTGCTGGAGGTGATTGCGGGGCTGCGCGTGCCGGAGCGAGGCGCCGTCCGTGTCGGCGGCCCACGCTGCTGGACACGGCCGCGCACCTCGACGTGCCGGTGCATCACCGGCGGGTGGGTGCGTGCCGCAGGACGTCGCGCTCTTCCCGCACCTCGACGTGCGGCGCAACGTGCTCTACGGCGCGGGTGGAGGCGCGGACCGCGGCCGCCTGCCGGCGCCCGCCTTCGTTCCTGACCTGCAGCAGATTGTCGCCACGCTCGAAATCGCGCACCTGCTGGACCGCCGCATCGGCGAGTTGTCAGGTGGGGAACGCCAGCGCGTTGCCATTGCCCGCGCCCTGATGTCGGGGCCACGGCTGCTGCTGCTGGACGAACCGCTGGCCGCCGTGGACCGCGGCCGCAAGGACCGCATCCTGCCCTACCTGCTGCGCATCCGCCGTGACCTGCACGTGCCGATGGTGTACCGTGACGCACGACGCACGGGAGATGACGGAGATCGCCGACCGCGTCCTGGCCATGGACGATGGCCGCGTGATTCAGGCGGGGCCGCCTGCGGACGTGCTCGGCGGCTGAGCGCCGAGGGCGGCCGCGCATCCTGGCGATCCGCTCCTCCTCGAGCGCCGCGCGACGGCGGAGCAGCCGCACCGTGAAGAGGGCGCCTCGCCCGCGCCGTGGCTTTCGGCCATGACGTGTCCGCCGTGGCGCTCCGACAGCTCCTTCACGATCGACAGGCCGAGGCCGAGGCCCCCGTATGGACGTGTCACACCGGAGTCCGCCTGGCGGAAGCGCTCGAACACGTGCGGGAGGAACTTCGGTGCGATGCCGATGCCGGTGTCGTGCACGCGAATCACGAGGTCGTCCACTTCCACGGCGGCGCGCACTACCAGCCCTCCCCGTGGCGTGAACTTCACCGCGTTGCCCACCAGGTTGGTCACGATCTGCTGCAGCGGCGTCCGTCGAGCATGAGGGGCTCGTCCGCGCGCACCTCGTGCCGGCAGACCACGCCCTTGCCCTGCGCGGCCGCGGCCACCGCGTCCATCACGTCGTCCACCACCGGGCCGACCAGCGTCGGCTCGAGCCGCAGGCGCAGGTTGCCAGTGATGACGCCCGACACGTCGAGCAGGTCGGAGGTGAGCTGGGCCTGCAGCTGCGCGCTGCGCTCGATGGCGGCCAGCGCCCGCTTCTGCTTGTCGGGCGCGAGCTGGCCCGACTTCAGCAGTTGGATCCAGCCGAGCAACGCGTTGAGCGGCGTGCGCAGCTCGTGCGACAGCGTGGCGAGGAAGTCGTCCTTCAACCGGTTGGCGTCGCGCGCCTGGCGGTAGAGCTGCTCGTTCTCCGCGGCCAGCTTGCGCAGCCGCTCCTCCGCGGCCTTGAGCTCCGTGATGTCCAGGAACGCCCCGATGGCGCCACGCACCCGCCCATCGTCGTCGAAGAGCGGCGCCGCGTACTCGTAGAGCCGGATCGTGGTGCCGTCCGGATGCACGACGTCGAGCTCCGCGTTCTTCACCTCGATGCCGCGCCGTGCGGCCATCTGCAGGGGCAGGTCCTCCGGCGCGACGGGCGTCCCGTCCTTGGAGACGACGAACGGCGGCCGCATGCCGGGTTCGGTGGCGGAGAGCGACGCGTTGGAGGTGGAGCTGATCCGAAGCATCTCGGCGAACGCGGGGTTGACCGAGATCTGTTGGCAGTCGGGATCGTTGGCCACGCCGATGCCCACCGGCGTCATGCGGAACAGCGTGTCGAACTCCCGCTCGCGGCGCTGCACGTCGGCCCTGGCACGAGACAGCCGGCCGGCGATCATCGCGATGCCGAGGCCGATGAGGACGTAGATGACCGGCGGGTAGATGTCCTCGCCCGTCCAGCGCTCGCGGAAGTACGGCTGATAGAAGAAGAACTCGGCCGATATGCCGCCAAGCAGCGTGGCGATCACCGCAGGCCAGTACCCGCCCTGCAGCGCGGCGACGAGGATGGGCGGGACGAACAGGAGGAACCCGAGCCCCGCCGTCGGGACGAGCGCCTGGAGGCCGAAGCCGACACCGGTTGCGACGGCCACGGCTGCGACGGCGATCGCAATCCCCGGCCACTCCTTCACACGGCGTCCTCGATCAGCGCGGCGGACGCGCCCACCCACTGCAGGCCCTTGTTGTGGTCCACGCCCATCATGCGGCCGCGGCCCATCCGGATCAGGGGGATCACCGGCCTCAGCTCGTCGGCCCACACGTACATGATGCGGACCTCCACCTGTGTAGGGCCGTGCGGGGTCTCGACGAGTGGGGTGAAGGACACGCGTTCCTGGAGGATGAAGTGCTGTCGCTCCTCATCGGGAATGGCGGCGATGTCCTCGTCGGTCGGGGCGAAGATGATGCCGCCGCCCGCGAAGGAGTAGAGGGGCTTCAGCAGGTAGTGCTCGCGGTCGTCCGGGAGCCGATCGAGCTCGTGGAGGAACCACGTCTTCGGCACGGACGGGTGGCGCAGCCACGGGATGGAGAACTTGCTGATCCGGAAGTACCAGGCCGGATGCCCCGCCCACTCGACGTCGAGATCGTCCCGATAGTCGAACGGCAGCTCCACGCCCTTGCGCTCGAGCTCGTCCGGGATGACGCGGTTGTAGATGCGGCGGATTCGGACGAGCCTGCCGTCCCGGTCGTAGAACAGCTCGCGGCCGACGCGCCGCACCGACGCGGCGTCGACGGCCCGCACACCCCACACGCGTTCCGTGATCGCGAAGTCGGGCCACGTCTTCTGCCAGCGCGGCTCGATCTCCATCAGCACGACCTCCGTCGGGTCGTGCTCGCCGACGATGGCGCTGCGCACGAGCGCGTCGTACGTGCCGTCATCGAGGCCGCCGAGAAAGAGGCCGAGTGAGTGCGGCAGGCCGTACGCCTCGCGGTAGGCGTGTGCCAGCGTGCGCTGCAGGCCGTACAAAGACGGGAAGGCCTGCAGCTCCACCAGCCGCGGCTTCACCGTGCCGTCGGCCTCGCGGACCAGGCCGAAGTCCACCTGGACGAAGCGCGGCACCGGATCCTCGTTCGGGCCCGCGAAGCGGTCGGGCACGGCCATATTGGCGGCCGACATGTGCGAGGGGTTGTCGAGCTGCCGGATCAGTTCCGCGCCGGTGGTGGCCAGTTCCTCGATCAGCGTCCGGCCGACGAAGAAGGGCGTCTCGGATACCGGGAACTCGGGCGTCACGCCCGCTTCGCGCGCCACGATGCCCAGCAGGCGCGCGTAGCCCTCCCGCGTCCAGGACTCGTTGAACGGACGGCGCAGGGACGGCAGCATCAGAGCCCCGCGCGGGTTTCGTCCACCATGTAGGCGACGACGGCCCGCATGTCCTTCGACTGCTCGAACACGGCCAGCTGCCGATCGGCGCCCGTGCCGCGTTCGAGCATCGTCTCGATGTAGGCCACCTCGTCGCGGCTGTCCAGCTCGTCGAGCACGTCGTCCACGAACTCCAGGTACTCGCGGATGAGCGCGCGCTCCGAGACCTCCTTCTGGAGGCCGAAGTCGATGAGCCGCCCGTCGAGGCCGTAGCGCGAGGCCCGCCACTTGTTCTCCATGATGAGCGACCGCGTGTACTCACGATACGCCTGGTTCTTCGCGTGCAGCTTGTACAGCTTGGCGACGGTCGCCTGGATCAGCGCCGCGATGGCCAGCGTCTCGTCCACGCGCAGCGGGATGTCGCAGATGCGGATCTCGAGCGTGGAGAAGAAGGGGTGCGGCCGGACGTCCCACCAGATCTTCTTGGCGTTGTCGATGCAGCCGGTGCGGATCAGCAGGTTGACGAAGCCGTCGTAGTCGGCCCAGCTCGTGAAGGCGTCGGGGATGTTCGTCCGGGGGAACTTGTCGAACACCTTGCACCGGTACGACTTCAGGCCGGTGTTCATGCCGAGCCAGAACGGCGAGTTGGCCGACAGCGCCAGCAGGTGAGGCAGGAAATAGCGGATCTGATTCATCAGCTGAATCGTGATCTCGCGGTCCTCGATCCCGACGTGCACGTGGAGCCCGAAAATCAGGTTCGAGCGCGCGACGAGCTGCATGTCCTCCACGACCTGCAGATACCGCTCGTCGGGGTAGATGTCCTGGGCCCGCCAGTCAGCGAAGGGGTGCGTCCCCCCGGCCACCAGCAGCAGGCCGTGGCTCTGCGCGAGGTCCACCATCGCGCGCCGCAGGGTGACGATGTCGGTGCGGGCTTCCTTGATGCCCCGGCAGACCGCCGTGCCCACCTCCACGACGGACTGGTGCATTTCGACCTTCACCCGCTCGTCGAGCTGCCGCTTGCCCTTGGCGATGATCTCGGTGTGGATGTGCGAGCGGAGGTCGAACGTCTCGGGATCGATCGTCTGGTATTCCTCCTCGATGCCGATAGTGAAGGTGGGCTTCTTGCCATCAGCCGCGCAGGAACGCGGCCCAGCGAAACTCCGGCGTGCGCGCCGGCGCCATGGCGCGCTGGACGGCCAGCTCCGCCACCGCGTTCACGATCCACTCGAAGTTGGCCATGCCCACCGAGTGGTAGTCGGCGTCGGGCGCCGGGTTCATGAAGTCGATGGCGTAGGGCACGCCGTCCTCGACCGCGAACTCCACCGTGTTCAGATCGTAGCCGAGCGCCCGGCAGAGCGTGAGGCAGTCGTTCTCCACCCGCTCCAGCAGCGCCTCCGGGTACGCCGGCGGCTGCTTCAGGTACCGCTCGTGGAACGGCAGGCGCGGGTCGTAGGGCATGATGTGCACCTTCTCCTGCCCGACGACGTAGCAGCGGAAGTACTCCTGGAAGTTGACGCCGCGCTGCAGCGTCATGCACAGGTCGCGGGTCTGGTCGTAGGCGCGGAAGAGCTCCTCGGGCGTGGTCACGCGGTGCACGTCGCGCCAGCCGCCGCCGTCGAAGGGCTTGAGGAACGCCGGGAAGCCGACGTACTCGAAGATGGCGTCCCAGTCCAGCGGGTAGCGCAGGTTGCGCATCGACCGATCCGTGGTGCCGGCCGGGTGCTCCTTGTGCGGGAGGATGACCGTCGGCGGGATGGCCACGCCCAGCTTCGACGCCAGCGCGTAGTTGAAGAACTTGTCGTCGGCGCTCCACCAGAAGGGGTTGTTGATGACGTGCGTCCCCGACAGCGCCGCGTTCTTCAGCCACGCGCGATAGAACGGGATGTCGTGCGAGATGCGGTCGACGACCACGTCATAGCCGCACGGAGCCGCCATGCGGGGGGCGCCGGTCTGCACGAACTCGGCGACGAGGCCGGGCACGTCCATGCCGTTGATGCGCTCGACGAGCGCCGCGGGAAACGTGTTTTCCATCCCGAACAAGACGCCGATCTTCTTCATGGGCTCCTCAGAGAATCTCGGTCAGCATCCTATACTGAACGCGTCCCGCCCGACGAGATGACCGGACCCAGTCCCACGCTTCGCCGCCATCCCGGCTTCACCTCGTCCATCCTCGCCCCCGCGCGCGACGTCATCGTCTACCTGCCGCCGGGCTACGACGACGACAGCCTGCCGCTGCCCGTGCTGTACATGCACGACGGGCAGAACCTCTTCGATCCGGAGACCGCGCACGTGCGCGGGCAGCACTGGCGCCTCGGCGAAACCGCCGACGCGCTCATCGTGGCCGGCGAGCTCGCCCCGCTCATCATCGTGGGCGTGGGCAACACCGGCACGCAGCGCATCCACGAGTACACCCCGACGGCCGTGGACCGGCTCGGCGGGGGGCTGGCCGACGACTACGGGCGGTTTCTCGTCGAGGAGCTCAAGCCCTTCATCGACCGCACCTATCGCACCGACCCCGGCGCGGGCGCCACCGGGCTCGGCGGCTCGTCGCTCGGTGGCCTGGTGTCGCTGCACCTGGGCCTCACGCGGCCGGACGTCTTCAGCCGCCTGGCCGTGATGTCACCGTCGGTGTGGTGGGATCGGCGCGTCATCCTCAAGGCCGTGCGGCGCGCCCGCCCGCGGCCGTCGCTGCGGATCTGGGTGGACATGGGCACCGCCGAGGGCCACCGCGGCCTGGAGGATGCGCGGCTCCTGAAGGCGGCGCTCGTCGGCGCCGGCTGGCGTCCCGGCCGCGACCTGCACTACGCCGAGTACCCCGGCGGCGCGCACAGCGAGGCCGACTGGGCGGACCGGGCGGGGACGATGATGCGCTGGATCTTCAGGACCGGCGACGAGTTCTGACGCCGGGGGGAAGTAGGACCGGCGCCTTTCGGCGCCGGGGGGATAGAGGATGAATGCGGCATTGGCGGATTGCGCCATTCCTCCCGCCGCAGGCGGTCTGCCTCCTCCCGCCGCAGGCGGTCCGCTTTTTCTGCTTCCCCGCCGAAGGCGGTCCCTATTTCCTCCCTGGATCCTGTAGAGCACGTAGCGGAACTGCCCGTGCAGCCACGCTTCTCCGTGCGGTCGTCGTGCCGGCTGTCCACCGACTCGTCGAGGACGTGCGCGTAGTGGCCGCCCAGGCGCGCCACTTCCTGTTCGATGCGCTCGCGCGCGGCGGTCATCAGCTGTTCGTAGCAGCGGTCCCACAGCTCGTCGCGGTGGGCGAGGGTGCCCTCGACCCGCTGGCTGGTGGCCTCGGCCGTGTGTTCGTCCAGCACCTCGGCGCGGACGGGGGCAGCTCGCGGTGCCAGTAGACGATGCGCGGGGCGGAGTCGGGCGTGTGGGGCATGGATGCGGGCGGAATTGATCGCACGTTAGGATTCGCTCCATGATTCGATGGTCCCTGGCCCTCGTCCTGTTCGTCGCGCTTCCCGCCGCTGCGCAGCCGCAGCCCGTGCCCAGCCCGGAGCTGCCGGCGGTGCGCGTCATCGCCACGGGCGGGACCATCGCCGGCGTGCAGGACGCGCCCGGGACGCTGGGGGGCTATCGGGCCGGCACGCGCAGCGTCAACGAGATCGTGGACAGCGTGCCCGAGGTCGCACGCTTCGCGACTGTCGAGACCGAGCAGTTCTCCAACGTCGCCAGCACCGAGATCGTGCCCGCGCAGTGGCTGGCGCTCTCCAAGCGGATCAACCAGCTCTTCGCCGAACGCAGCGACCTGTCGGGCATCGTCGTCACGCACGGCACCGACCGGCTCGAGGAGACGGCGTTCTTCCTCTACCTGACCGTCAAGTCCGACAAGCCGGTGATCGTCGTCGGCGCGCAGCGCCCGGCGACCGGTATCAGCCCGGACGGTCCCATCAACCTGCTGGCCGCCGTGCGGACCGCCGCATCGCCAGAGTCCCGGGGCATGGGGACGATGGTGGTGATGGACGACCGGATTCTTTCCGCACGCGAGAGCCGCAAGCTGTACCCGCGGACCGGCGGGTTCAGCACCGGCGAGATGGGCATGCTGGGCGTGATGGGCGGGCGCGGCCCCGAGTACTTCTTCAAGCCCGCGCGCCGCCACGGCGTGGACACCGAGTTCGACGTCACCACCATCGACGAGCTGCCGAAGGTGGAACTCTACTTCTCGTACCCGGGTAGCGAGGGCCCCGTGCTGCACGAGGGGACCCAGGGCGTCGTCGCCGCGACCACCGGTTTCTCCCCGACGGAGCGCGCCGCCTGGACGGAACTGCGCCAGAAGGGTGTCGTCGTCGTCCAGGCCTTCCCGTCCGGCGACCACGTGGCGGGCGGGTACGCCGGGCCCCCGCGCACGGGCGGGCAGGGTGGTGGGCCGTCCGGCAACCAGAACCTCCCGCCGACCGTGTCGGTCCAACACCTGCTCCCGCAGAAGGCCCGCATCCTGCTGATGCTGGCGCTGACGCAGACGAAGGACCCGCGGGAGATCCAGCGCTTCTTTTACGAGTACTGAGCCCGCCGCTCGCGCGCGGCGCGGGTGGGCCTCCGGCCTGCCGCATGCGAATCCCGCATGCTGACAATTCGTTACAGGCTCGCCGCAGGTGTCCGCATAGACTGACCCGCACCACCAACACGTGTACGCAGAGAGACGATCGACCATCGGGCCCCCCGCCGTGTCGCCAGAGGTGTGCCACGGTTCGTCCCCCCGGCGACGGCCCGCCTGCGCGTCGTCCCCCTGCGGCGCGGGTTGGCCGGTCACGCTGCTCCCGATCTGCCTGGCCCTCGCCCTGGCGGGTGGGGTGCCGGACGCCGCGGCGCAGACCGCATCGGGATCGGGGCCCGCGGCCGATGGCGAACCGACGCTGGACATCCGCAGCATCGACCACGAGTCGTATCGCGCCATCGCAGCGCGGCTGCCCGACGGGCAGACGCCGCGCATCGACGGCCGCCTGGACGACGAGGTGTGGGCGCTGGCCCCGCCGCAGGGCAACTTCGTGCAGCGGGAGCCGCGATTCGGCGCGCCGGCGTCCGAGCGGACCGAGTTCCGCGTCCTGTACGACGATCGCACCATCTACGTCGGCGTGTGGGCGTGGGACAGCGATCCGGGCGGCATCCTGGCCAGCGAGCTGAAGCGCGACTCGGGCCTCCGGAAGGGCGACCAGATCAAGGTCAACTTCGACACCTTTCACGATCACCGGAACGCCTTCTACTTCTCCACCAACCCGCTGGGTGCCTACAAGGACGCCAACTCCGTGGAGAACGGGCGGACGATCAACTACGACTGGAACGCGGTGTGGAACAACCGGACCAGCGTGGACGAGCGCGGCTGGTACGTGGAGGCCGCGATCCCACTCAGCCAGCTTCGCTTCCCGACCACGATCGGCGAGGCGCTGTGGGGGCTGAACGTCTGCCGCATCATCCTCCGGAAGAACGAGGAGGACTACTGGGTGCCGTTCCCGCGGGAGTGGGGGCGGCGGGCTTCGCACGCATGTCGGGCGCGGGCGTGCTCGCCGGGCTGAGCGACCTGCACCCGCGCCGGCGGATGGAGTTCGTCCCCTACCTGCTGCCGTCGGCCTCGCGGGACTACGTGCTGGACGGTTCGGCCACGCGCGATGCCAAGTTCGGCGCCGACTTCAAGATCGGGCTCACCAACGAGCTGACGGCCGACCTCACCTACCACACCGACTTCGCGCAGGTCGAAGCGGACCAGGAGGTCGTGAACCTCTCGCGCTTCAGCCTGTTCTTCCCCGAGCGCCGGCAGTTCTTCACCGAAGGCGCGGGCATCTTCGACTACGGGAAGGCCGCGTCCGGGCTGGGCGGTGACGCCGCGGCGTCCGATCCGGGGTTGCTGGCCCTCTTCTACAGCCGGCGAATCGGCCTGGCTGACGGGCAGGAAGTGCCGATCCTCGGCGGCGGGCGGGTGACCGGCCGCGTGGGTCAGTACGCGCTCGGCGTCCTCAACGTGTCCACCGAGGGCGCCACGGTGCGCCGCGGATCGGCCACGGAGCACGTGGACGGCGCCAACTTCACGGTGCTGCGCGTGAAGCGCAACATCCTCAGCAAGTCGAGCCTGGGCGCGGTGTTCCTGAACAGCCAGGGCGGCGTGTCGGACTACAACCGCGCGGCGGGTGTCGACGCCGGCTTCTTCCTCGGCCAGAACCTCACCATCATCGGGCTGCTCGCCAAGACGCAGTCGCCCGACGCGGCGGTCGCCGCCAGGCCCTCGGACGGCACTGACATGGCCGGCATCGTGGACGTCAACTACAAGACGGACCGCTACAACTACGGCGCGCAGTACCAGGACATCGGCGCGCGCTTCAACGCGGAAATGGGGTTCGTGCCGCGTCTCGACATCCGGGCGACGAAGGCCAAGGTGGGGTGGACGCCCCGGCCGAAGTGGCGGGGCGTGCGCCAGATGCTGTATTCCGGGTCCGTCGAGTACTACGAGGACCACCAGGGCCGCGTGAACTCACGGACGCAGACGCTGCAGGCCCAGATGCAGCGGCAGGACACGTCGAGCGCCACCGTCACCCTGGACCGGGAACTGGACAGCCCGCTCATCCCGTTTGCCACCGCCGGTACGACCATCGTGCCCGGCACCTACGACTGGACCGCCGTCACCTTCAACTACGTGTCGAACCAGGCGCGCCGCGTGTTCGGTTCGGCCACGGCCATCGTGGGCGGCTACTACAACGGCGATCGCCAGAGCATCCAGGCGAACCTCAACTTCCTGTTCGGCCGGACGCTGCTCCTCGAGCCCAACTACACGCGCAACCGCATCGTGCTGCCCGGCCGCCCCGTCTACACCAGCAACGTCATCAACTTCCGCGTCAGCCACTCGTTCTCGCCGAACCTGTTCCTCAAGGGCTTCGCGCAGTACAACGACGACCGCCGGACGGCGAGCTTCAACTTCCTGCTCTGGCATATCTACAAGCCGGGCAGCGACCTGTACGTGGTCTACAACCAGGGCTGGGACGCCAACCTCCCGGTGCCGGAGCAGCAACAGGTGCGGAACCGGTCGCTGGCGGTGAAGATGACGTACTGGCTCGCGAGGTAGCGCCGAGCGCGTCGGGAGCGATCGCGTCGGGAGGGGGAAGACGCTGTCGGGAGTCGGGAACGGATTGCGTCGGGAGTCGGGATCGATCGGGCTGGAACCGGCCGGCCTCGGTTCATGACGAGCCGGGTTGATCCAATGACAGACGTCGACCGCTGACGCGTCACGAGATCACGGTGCTCACCAGGGGCCCTGGTCGCGACGGGCGCGGCGCGAGGGAGTGGCAGTGGCGGAGAGCCCGCATGGCGTTTTCACGAAGCTCCGAGCACTACGCGGAGGTGTTTCGCTGGCGGGAGAGGTCGCCAGGGAACTACGACGCCATGCCCAGCCTGGAGATCCTCGCCTGATTGGCCTGAAGCCCGAGTCGATCGGACATGCCCTTCATGGTCGGAGAGCGTGGTGGCAGGTCGGCCTGGCGCCCGCTATTACGTGTTGAGGGCGACCGCATGTTCTCCTCCCAGACGGCGCCTGCAATGCGCACTCCGGCGTCGCGATTCGCCGGGACGCATCGGACGCCAGGCCCTCGTCACTCGCTGGTCCGGCTTCTGGAGGATTACCCGGTCTTCGACTCGCTGGCCTGGTGGAACGCGACGGCGAGGTGTGCTGGGTCGTCCGACTGGGATACGAGGATGGCGAAGCCTATCAGCCGGCCCCTCAACTCGGCGACGGCGGAACGCCAGTCAGGACCGATAGTCGTCCTCGTCTTCAGCCCCCTCCCCAAGCCGCCTGCTGTCCGTGAGTTCAGCGGCACATACGCGAGTACGTCAGGAATGTTGTATGGTCATGCTCTCGCGCTGATTGACGGGGGAGCCGCTCATGCGCACACATCTTGGCCGGGTTCTCGCCTGTGGGATGTTCCTGCTTGGGCTCGGGGCAACAGCGGTCCGCGCCCAGGAGTTGACGCCGGGCCCGTACACGCTGAAGGCCGACAACGGGAAATATCTGGCACGCTGCGCGGATTGCGTGCCCAACGGCGCCTACACCGACAGCGCCGGCGCCCACGAAAGCGATTCGACAAAGCCCTGGGTGCACTGGCTGCTGGCGAAGCGGCCAAACGGTCGATGGGTGCTGCAGGCGGATTCGGGCCGGTACCTTGCCCGGTGCAGTATCTGCGGGCCGGGCACGTATTCCGACAGTGCGTTCGTTCACGAGACGAATCCGGATGCGGCGTGGGCCCAATGGACCTTGGAGCAGCGATCGAACGGACGCTGGGTGTTGAAGTCCGACAGCGGCAGGTATCTCGCCCGTTGCGAGGACTGCTTCACGGGCTCGGTGATCCGGGACAACGTCTTCGTGCACGAGACGAACCCCGATGCGCCGTGGGCGCAGTGGGGACTCGACCCCGCCGGTCTCACGCGCACCTTTGCGCCTTCCATGACACCGGCGGCGGCCGCAACGTTGATTGGACAGCTGGCGTCTGCCGTTCAGCGCCGCGTGGATATTCCTCGCTCGGAACAGGCGCACGCCTCGTGGAATCACATCAACGGCATGGCTCGTGTGGGTCCCTACTGGATCGTCAACTACACCAACACGAGCCGGCAGACCGGACGGTTGCTCTATTGGAAACGCGGGTCTTCCTACTCCGTCTACAACGTGGACGGGGTGGGCGGCGGCGACAACAACTATCTGGCGGGCATGGATGGCGCGGGGAATATCGTCGCCTACACGTCGACGACGCCGACACTGCGCTTCCTGCGAATGCCGCCGGACGCGGCTCCCATCCCCTTGCCGGACTTCGCCTACGACGACGGCACGAAATTCGGACGCGTCGGTCTGGCCGTCGATCCCGACACTCGGGTCTACCTGCTGATGACCAGAAACAGCAGCTATCAGATCGAACTTCGCGAAGGAGAGCCGGGAAGCTGGAGGCTCCTCGGCACGCTTCCCACCGACTTTGCCACGTCATGGAACGGTGCGGACGAAGAGAGCCGCCCGCTCGTCTACCTGGGCAGCGACGTGTACGCAGCGTTCGTCTTGAAGCCGGACGACGATTCGTTCGAGTTCGCCTACCAACTCTTCACCCTGCAGGGCGCGGGAACGGCGCGCACGGTCGTGCCCTACGGCTCGACCACGACCGTCAAGCTCAAGAACGAGGTCCCGTTCGGAGGGCACCTCGACCCGTTCAAGGGCTACGCGAGCTTTCGCTGGGCGGGCACAGTGGTCTTCGACGGCACGACGCTCGAGATCTGCGCCTCGCCACGCGAGCTCAACAACGCCTACAACGGAGACTATTCGTGCTGGTCCACCCCGTAGCCGGCGTCTCGCGCGTTCGCTCTTCGTGCCCTCCGTGCCCTCCGTGCCCCCCGTGCCCCTTCGTGCCCTCCGTGTCCTTCGTGCCCTTCGTGGTCTCCTATCGGATCGCCGAGAACGGGATATCCAGGATCGGATACTGCTCCCAGTCCCGGTAGTTGAAATGCCACCACTCGTTGGGCTCCACGGTGAAGCCGTGGCGTTCCATGACGCGTCGGAGGAGGTCGCGCTTGGCGCGCGCCTCCGTAGGCCGCCGGTGTAGTCGGGATAGGAGCGCGGTGTCATCTCGTCGTAGCCGCCGGGCATCTCCACCGCCGTTCAGCGCCAAGTCGGCCATCGTGAGGTCCACAGCGCGGCCGCGGTTGTGCTTGGACCCTGACTTCGGGTCGGCGACGAACTCGCGCTGGAAGCCGCTGGTCATGTCCCAGAAGAGCTTGGTGATCGCCCAGGGCCGATACCCGTCGTGGATGAGCAACCCGTATCCATCGGCCGCTGCTCGCGGTGCGCGGCCACCAGCGCCTCCGCCGCCGGCCGCTGCAGGAACGCCCGCGCCTCCGGGTACCGGCTTGCCCAGGAAGTTGTTGCTCCCGGCATAGCGGATGTCGAGCTCGATGAAGATCGGATCCAGCTTCACCAGTTCCACAGGTCCGCCGCGCGGGTGGCCTTCGGATCCACCGGCGGCCGGTCCTGCGCCACGAACGTGGCCACGAGGAGCACGGACAGCAGGGGGCACGGAGAACACGGGGGCACGAAGGGCACGGAAAAAAAACAGTTCTACTCATCATCGACTCCGACTCCCGACTCCCGACTCTCCGTCTCCGATCCCCTCCCGTCGCGATCCACCTCCGACGTGATCGCTCCCGACGTGATCGCTCCCGACGATGCTCGCTCCCGCCACGATCGCTACCTCGTCCCCGCCGCATCGCCCCAGATGTGCTGGCCGAAGAACTCCCAGTTCTGCTCCATGGCGGCGCGGTTGGCCTTCGGCTTGGTCAGGCCGTGGCCGAAGCCCTTGAACACCGACAGGCGGACGGGCACGTGCTCGTCTCAGGCCCTGGTAAGAGCTGGAACGCGTTCGGAATCGGCACGCGCTGGTCCTGGTCGCCGTGCTGGATGAGGGTCGGCGTCTTCGCCTGCTTGATGTAGGTCATCGGCGAGGTGTCGGCGTAGATCTTCGGGTCGTCCCAGGGCGTGGCCTTGAGGTATTGCCGCGTGAAGGGGTGGATGTCCGTGTTGACGTAGTAGGTCATCCAGTCCGAGATGCCGGCGCCGACGGAGATGGCCTTGAAACGCTCCGCATGCCTCGTCGTCAGGAACGCGGAGATGTAGCCGCCCTGGCTCCATCCCATGCTGCCCACGCGCGATCCGTCAACGAGCCCCTGCGCCACCAGCGCGTCGATGCCGGAGAGCGTCCCAGGCGTCGCCAATCCCCAGGTTCCGGACGTTCAGTGCGCGAAACTTCTCGCCGTACCCCGCGCTGCCGCGATAGTTGGGCTCGAGCACCAGCGCGCCCCTCGAGAGGAACGCGTCGATGGGGTAGAAACTCGCGCTGCCGTAGGGGACCGGCCGCGAGACGCCCGTGGGGCCGCCGTGGATGACGACCAGCAGCGGATACCGCGTGCCGGCCTCGAAGTTCGCCGGCTTGTGCAGGACGCCCTCGATCTCCGCGCCGTCCTGGCTCTTCCAGCGGACCACCTCGCGCGTGTGGGCGGGCCACCTCACATCTGCGCGCGCGTGTCGCTGACACGACGCGCCGAGGTGAGCGCACGCACCGCTCCGACGTAGACGTCCGGAAATTCCGTGGGCCCGGAGCCGACGAAGGCCACCGTCCGCCCGTCCTCCGTGGGTGAGAACTGCGACGCAATCCGTGTCGTTCGCCTGGTGACGGCTGATGGCGCGCGACGACGGGTCGAGCGTGAAGAGCGCGGAGTAGGTGCGCTGCGCCGCGGAGAAGAGGATGCCGTCCGGTGTCCACGCGACGAGCGACGGGTCTTCGTCGAAGGCCTGCGTCAGCGCCTCGATGGGCCCGCCCGCGGCCGCGATGACGGCGATCTCGCCGTTCTCGTAGAGATGCGAGGGCTTGGCCATCGCCGACACGAAGGCGATCCGTGTGCCGTCCGGCGACCAGCGCGGCTGGTTATCGGGGCCCTCCTGCGTGACGAGCAGCGTGACCGCTCCGGTCTTCACGTCCACGATCGAGATGTCTGAGGAACCACCGTCGGCCGGGTCGCTCGTGACGCGGTGGTCGAAGGCGATCCGCGTGCCGTCCGGCGACCAGTCGTAGCCGCCGACGACGAACCGTCCGCGCGTGAGCGTGCGGGTCGTCTTCGTGGCCAGGTCGAGGACGCGCAGGTGCGAGTAGCGCTGGTCCTCGTCCTCGAGCCGCACGTCCCCCCAGCGCTCCTCGCGCGTCTTCATGCCCGTGTCAACCGGGTCCTGCGAGTGAAGGCGATGACCGTCCCGTTGGGCGACCATGCGAAACTGCCGACGCCTTCGTCATCGTGGGTGAGCGGCCGGCTTCGCCGCCGGTGATGTCGATGCGAGTACGCTGGCGCTTGCCGTCCCTGTCCGACACGAAGGCCAGGGTGTGGTTGTCAGGTCCCAGGCCGGCTGCTGGCTCGACTTGGGCGCGTTGGTCAACTGGCGCGCCTCGCCACCGGACGCATCCGCGAACCGGATCTCCGTTTCGTAGGCGTTGTCGTCCCAGTTGGTCTCGCGGACCGTGAAGGCGACGCGCGATCCGTCGGCCGACAGCGCAGGCGCGCCCGCCCGCCGCAGGCCGATCACGTCGTCGATAGCGGGTGACGGCGCCACCTGCTGGACGGCCAGGCCGCCTGCGGCGGCTGCCAGGACGAGGAGGGCGGCTCGGGAGCGGTGGCGGATCGTGGCGGGCATGGCAATACCTCGGGCGATTCTATGCCGGGCGCCCCCATCCGGCGCCATCCGGTGTCCAATCGATCACGACGCGCCGGTCGGCCGACCATTCGCGCCACGCCCGCAGCACCCCTTTGTCTGTTCGTGCCGGAGGTGTCCCATGCAGACGACCAGGCTTCGCCAGCAGTCGGAGATGAACATCACGCCGATGATCGACGTGCTGCTCGTGCTCCTCGTGATCTTCATGGCCTCGCTGCCGCTCTCGCAGAAGGGCTCGACGTGAACCTGCCCGCCGAAACCACCACGCAGCCAGCACGCGTGGACACGCAGATCGTCCTCGATACTGGCCGACCGTCGGATGAGCATCAACAAGCAGGACGTGACCCTGCCGGATCTGGAGCGTCGGCTGCGTGAGATCTACGCTGCCCGGCGGGACAAGACCCTCTACATTGCCGGCGCCGGTTCGCTTCGTTACGGCGACATCGTCGCCGTGGTGGATGCGGGGAAGGGGGCGGGCGTGGAGCGCGTGGGCATCATCACGGCCGGCATGCTCCGGTAACAGCCGGATGACGAGGGGTGCTTGCGCGGGACGGGCGCGGCGCCCACAATCGCTCCGACGCGCGTTCCCGCGCGGAAGGGCTCCCGTGGACCGCCTTGGATCCCTCGCCACCCTGTTCCGCAGTGCCGGCCTGCTCGGCATCGTGGCACTCCTCGCCCTTCTCACGCTCTGTGCACGGTCACCACCGTGTCCACCGGCCACGTCGGCGTGGTCACGCTCTTCGGCGCCATCACCGGAGAGCAGCTCGCCGAAGGCATCCACATCATGAACCCGCTCAAGCGCGTGGCGGAGCTCTCCGTCCGGACGACGGAGAACAAGGAGCACGGAAGTGCCGTCGAGCGAAGGGCTGATCATCACGCTCGAGGCATCGATGCTCCACCGCCTGGATCCGTCACGGGCGGCCGAGGTGTATCAGCAGATTGGCCCCGGCTACTCGGACGTGATGGTGACCCCCAACTTCCGCTCGGTGATGCGTGCGGTCACCGCCGCGCACACGGCCAACGCCCTCTACAGCGAAGCCCGCGAGCAGGTGGCGCAGCAGATGGTCGAACAACTGAGGCGCGCGCTCGAACCCCGCGGCATCATCGTCGAGAACGTATTGCTCCGGGACATTGCGCTCCCGCAACGCTGAAGCAGGCCATCGAGGCGAAGCAGCAGGCCGAGCAGGACGCGCAGCGCATGCAGTTCATCCTGCAGAAGGAGACGCAGGAAGCCGAACGCAAACGCATCGAGGCGCAGGGCGTCTCCGACTTCCAGCGCATCGTCCGCAAGGCATCAGCCAGCAGCTGCTCGGTGGAAGGGGATCGAGGCGACGGAAAGCTGGTTGACAGCCAGAACTCGAAGATCGTGATCATCGGCAACCCGAAGAACGGGCTTCGTTGATCTTCCCCGGGCAGTAGTCGCGCTCCGAGAGCGCCGCGTGCCAAGGTCGGGCAGGGATGCGTGCGCCTGCAAGATGCGGGCGTGAGCCCGTTCTACGAGCACGGGTGTCTAACCCGATACACAGCAGAGATCGGCCGATCGCCGCGTGAGCCTGGTTCTCGTTCCGAGTCCGGAGGGTTTCTGAATTCTGAATTCAGAATTCTGAATTCAGAAGCCGCCGGCGAAGGGAGTGAATATGCCTCGCGATCTGTTCGGCGATCTCCAGCATGCGGCAGGCACGACCACCGGCAGCCGCTACACCGTGCCCGTCTCCTTCGCCCTGCACCTGGCCGGCGTCGGCAGCCTGGTTGCCGCCGCACTCCCGGCGCCAGCCGTACTGCCCGCACCGGCGGCGGGCGGGATCCTCATGATCATGGCGCCGCCGATTCCGCGCCGCCGCCCGTGCGTCCGGCGAGGCCGCCAGAGGCCGCTGCCCCGGCACCGCCGAATCCGAATGCCGCACCCGGCCGCGCCCGACGGCTTCGCACCGGAACCAGTCGTGGACTACACCCTGCCCGATGCGGGCGTTGACGGTGTGCTTCCCGGCGTGTCCGACTTCGAGCAGGTCGTCGTCGGCGAGCCACCGCCGCCTCCAGCCGCGCGAGCGCCTTCCAAGCCGTACCGCGTCGGTGGCGAGATTCGTCAGCCGCAGAAGCTCCAGGACGTGCGTCCCGTCTATCCGGCGATCGCGCAGGCCGCCCGCGTGCAGGGCGTGGTGATCATCGAAGCCACGCTCGACACCAGCGGACGGGTGTCCGCCGCGCGGGTGCTGCGGTCGATTCCGCTCCTTGACGATGCGGCGCTCACCGCCGTGCGGCAATGGGTCTACACACCGACGACGCTGAACGGCGAGCCGGTGTCGGTGTTGATGACCGTGACGGTGAACTTTCAGCTGCAGTGACGTCCTTACGCAACCATTACTTCTCACTTACCGCGCCCTCAGGACTCTCTTGACCCGTGGCCCTAGGCTGGTCTCGGGTACGCGGTCCGGCCCCCTGGCCGCTCCCACGAACAGGGAGGCCAGCTATGGCGCAGGGATGGTCAGGGAGTGTGACGGCGGGTGCGCGGATTGCGGGGAGAGGGGCGACGGGCATCGCGATGCTGGTGCTCGTAGCGACGGTCACCGGTCAGGCGGGTCGGGCCGCCCCGGCGCCTGAGGCACAGGGCGAGGTGGCGGCGCTCGCAGTCGAGCGAGCGGGTCACGAGGCGCGCGGCGGACACGGCGTGCGGTTCACGCCGTGTCCAGAGAACGCGTCGCTGGATTGCGGCACGGTGGCGGTGCCCATCGACTACGGGCGGCCTGATGGCCCCTGGATGGGCATTGCCGTCATTCGGGCGAGGACCACCAACCCTGCCGCCCGGATTGGCGTGCTGGTGGGCAATCCCGGTGGTCCCGGTGTCTCCGGCGTGGACTTCGTGCTCGGTATCGCCGACGCGCCACCCGTGGCGCCGCTCAGGGCGCGCTTCGACATCGTGAGTTTCGATCCGCGGGGTGTGAAGCGAAGCGGCCAGGTGCGGTGCGACTTCGACCGCGGCACCTTCCCGGATGCCTCGGACGATGCCGCGCTGGCAGACTATTTCGACGAGCTCGGCCGTCGCCGCGCGGACGCCTGCTTCTCCCAGAACGGCCCTCATATCGGATACCTCGGGACGGCGAACGTCGCGCGCGACCTCGACATGATTCGGCGCGCGCTCGGGGAGGCGCGCATCACGTACGCCGCCGGCTCCTACGGCAGCGAGCTGGGTGCCACCTATGCCTCCCTGTTTCCGGAGCGCGTGCGAGCCATGATGCTGGACGGCGGCATCGCGCCCTCCTTCGTGGACTACAACGTCGAGTCGTGGTCAACCTACGCGCTGGGGTTCGAGTTGTCGTTCCAGCGGCTGGAACAGGTGTGCCGTCGTGATCCGGCCTGTCCGCTGTCCGGTCCGGGCGTCGTGCCGGTCCTGGACGCCGTCCTGGCACGGCTCAGGGTGGCTCCCGTCACCGGACCGGGGGGCCTGGTCCTCTCGGCTGCGCGTCTGCAGGACATCGTCGCGGCACTTCTGGGGAGCGAGCGCAACTGGCCCCTCATCGTTCGCGCGCTCGCCGCTGCCGCCGTCGGTGACGATGCCGTGCTGCTGCAGCTGCTGCCGCTGGTCACCGGGGAGCCGCTGCACGCGTTGCTGCCGATCTGGTGCAGCGACCATGGCACCAGGCGCCCCGCTGCAGACATCCTTCGGGTTGACGAGGCGGTGGGCGCGCTCACGCCACGGTTCTTCGGCCGCTTCTTCGTCGCCGACCTGGTTGCTGCGTGTTCGGCATGGCCGCCGGCCGACTCGCCCCGGATCAAGGACGTCTCGCGGCGGATGGCGACGCCCATCCTGATTCTGGCCAACGACTTCGATCCCAACACGCCAATGATCGACGCGCGCGCGATGGCACAGGCCCTGGGCATGGAGCACAGCCTGCTGCGATACGAGGGCGGGGGACACACGGCCTTCTTCAAGGGCATCGCCTGCATTGACGAGGCCGCGCGTGCGTATCTCATCGACCGGACACTTCCGCCGCCCGGCTCGAGCTGCCCGGCCATGCCGGTCTCCTTCGGACCTGGCGCGAGCGGGCGGACCGGCGTCAGCGCCGAGCCCTGCAGGTGGACACCGGCTTCTGGGACGCCGCGCCAGTGCGCGTCCCGCGTCCATGACGCTGGGAGTCGGGAGCACATCGTGAGCCCGTGGCGCGCGCACAGGATGTTCGGACGGTGCCGGTGCCGACCATCACGACCGCAGTGATCGGTGGCGTCCTCGGGCTGACCGTCGCATGGCGCCCGGCGATCGGCGTCGCGAGCACGTGGACGTCGCGTGTGGCGGCCGGCGAGACGGCGGGGTGTGCCGAGCACGTGCACGACCGGCTGTTCTTCGGGCTGCGAACGGGCGACGGCGTCGTGTCAGCCGAGCAGTGGTCGCGGTTTCTCGAGGAGGTCGTGACGCCGCGGTTTCCGGACGGGTTCACGGTGGTGGACGCCAGCGGGCAGTGGCGCGCGGCTGGCGACGCGCACATCACGGTCGAACCGTCGCGCGTCGTCGAGATCGCCCACGACGACTCGGCGGACGCGCGCCGGCACGTGCATGAGGTAGTGGAGGCGTAAGGCGCGCTTCCATCAGCGCTCCGTCATGCGCACGCGCGCCAACATGACGGTCTGTTTCTGAGGGACGCACGCCGGCGCCGCGGCCCCGCGCCCGCGAGGCGCAGGGGCGTCGGCGATTTCCGGTGTGGGAAGGGAAGCCGGCGGGCGCGTTCGCCCGCCGGCAGGAAACAGCTAGACGGCCTTCTGGAGCGCGGCGACCTTGCTGGTCGTCTCCCAGGTCAGGTCCTTGTCCTTCTTCCCGAAGTGGCCGTAGTTGGTGGTCTTCAGGTAGATGGGGCGGCGGAGGTTCAGCTGGTCGATGATCTCGGCCGGCTCGAAGCGGAAGACTTCGTTGATGGCGCGCACGATGCGGGCGTCGGGCACGGCCGCCGTGCCGAACGTCTCGATGTGGACGCTCACCGGCTCCGGATGGCCGATCGCGTAGGCAAACTGCACCTCGCACTTGTCCGCGAGGCCCGCGGCCACGACGTTCTTGGCCACCCAGCGACCCATGTAGGCGGCGCTGCGGTCCACCTTCGTCGGATCCTTGCCCGAGAACGCGCCGCCGCCGTGCCGGCCCATGCCGCCGTACGTGTCTACGATGATCTTGCGCCCGGTCAGGCCGGTGTCGCCCTGCGGCCCGCCGACCACGAAGCGGCCGGTCGGGTTGATGAGGAACTCGGTCTTGCTGGTGAGGAGCTTCGCCGGGAGGACCTTGCGGACGACTTCCTCGATGCAGAACTTCTCGATCTTGTCGTGCGAGGCGTCGGCGGCGTGCTGCGTGGAGATGACGACGTTGGAGATGGCGACGGGCTTGCCGTCCTCGTAGATCACCGACACCTGCGACTTGGCGTCGGGGCGCAGCCAGTTCACGTGACCCTGCTTGCGGATCTTCGTGAGCTCGCGGCCCAGCCGGTGGGCGAACATGATCGGGGCCGGCATCTTCTCCGGCGTCTCGACGCTAGCATAGCCGAACATCAGGCCCTGGTCGCCGGCGCCCTGCTTGGCCGTCTTCTTGCCCTTCGCCTTGCGCGCGTCCACGCCCTGCGCGATGTCCTGGGACTGCTGCGTCACCAGCACGTTCACGAACACGCGGTCGGCATGAAACACATCGTCGTCGTTGACGTAGCCGATCTCGCGGATGGTGTCGCGGGCGATCTTGACGAAATCGAGCTTGGCCTTCGTGGTGATCTCGCCACCGATGACGACGACGTTCGACTTGACGTAGGTTTCGCAGGCGACGCGGCTGTGCTTGTCCTGTGCCAGGCAGGCGTCCAGGACGGCGTCGGAAATGGTGTCGGCGACCTTGTCGGGATGGCCCTCGCCCACCGATTCCGAAGAGAAGATGTATCGGTTGCCCATTCACACTCCACAAAAAAACCCGCGATGGTCGCGGGTTGCTGGCGCGACTTAGATAGATGTCCGCCGGAATCTCCGGCGAGCGCGGCCCATCAAGTCAGCGAAATCGCCGCGCGAACAACATCGAAGTATCGCCCGGCCGAGCCGGACGTGTCAAACACCAGGCAGGAGCGTGCAGGGGGACGAGGCGGGGGCGCGGGCCCCGGATCCCGACGCCGGGATCCAGGGTGCGGCCATGTCGCTAGAAGCCGAACGAGACGCCGGCCGATGCGCGCCAGAACGACAGCGTGCCCAGCTCGAAATCGTCCAGCGGCGTGAGGTTGTCGATCTGCCGGAAGTAGCGGATGTCGCCGCGGATGCTGAACGGGCCGGAGCCGGCGCGCAGCCCGCCGCCGACGTTCACCCCGAAGCCGTTGTCCTTGTAGTCGCCCAGGTCGGTGAGGTTCGAGATGCTCGACCGCATCAGGCCGATGCCCCCCGACGCATAGGCTTGACGCCGCCGCCCGTCCCGCCGATGACGAAGTTGCCCATGACCGTCGTCAGGTTGCCGTCCGAGTCGAAGTCGAAGACCTGGTCGTCCCCGGGTTCGAAGAAGGTCGGGGCGTAGCCGAGGTCGATCTCGAAGCCGATGCCGGCCGCGTTGAGCCACATCAGGCTGACGCCGTAGTGCAGCTTGCTGCCGAAGTCGTAGTCGTCGACAGTCGAGTTGAACGAACTGCCGACGTACGGCGTGATGAAGGTCTGTTGCGCGTGGGCGGCCGACGGCAGCACGAGCATGGCCGCCAGG
The DNA here is from genome assembly GCA_041394685.1 of Vicinamibacterales bacterium. Taxonomy (GTDB): domain Bacteria; phylum Acidobacteriota; class Vicinamibacteria; order Vicinamibacterales; family UBA2999; genus VFZN01. The sequence continues at coordinate 67,111 of JAWKHU010000038.1, read as the reverse complement.
GCAGCCGCTGCCACAGATAGGGAACGAGTTGACATACTGAGAGCCCTCCGTGTCTGGAAACCGTGCGATTGCGGGGGGCGAAGAGACGGCCCCCGGCCTTGAGAGCAGAACTGATGCCAGCCGGGGGATGGGAGCGGGGACGAAACAGCCTGCGCCGGTCCGCCTACTTCTTGTGCGCGGCGATGTAGTCGAGGGCGAACTTCTCCAGCCCGGGCGCCGACAGCCCGATCAGCTTGGCTTCGGCCGTGGCCTTCTCGACCGGCCAGCCGTCCTGCATGACGCGCTTCACCAGCCACACCGCGCCAACCCGGTTGGCCGATGCGCAGTGCACGAAGACGGGCTGATTGGCCGTGTTCGACACGACGGCCAGGAACCGATCGACGACTGCCGGGTCCGGCGCCGAACCGGAGAGCGGCAGGTGGAAGTAGTTGAGGCCGAGCGCCTTGGCCTTGGCCTCGCCCTCGGCGACGTTGGCCCCGCGCTCGCTGTCGAGACGCAGGTTGACGACCGACTTGAAGCCGTCGGCCTTGAGTCCCTCGAGCGCGGCGGTCTCGGTGGCGCCGCCGCAGGCGACGACCGCATCGACCTTGGTGTAGTTGGTGATGCCCGCGCGAGTCTGCTTCTCCTGGGCCACGGCGAACGCGGTGGCGATGACGAGCGCCACGGTGGTGGCAGCGGCTGTGCGCATGGGGTTGGCCTCCAGACGGCCATCATACTCTCGTACGAAAAAAGGCCACGACCCCGCGCGGGGCCGTGGCAAGTGGAGAGAGCGTGAGGTCGTCTGTCAGTTCTGCGGCACGGTGACGGTCACCGGTTCCTGGACGCGCACGGTGACGCTGGAGCCCGCGGGCAGCAGCGCCGGGTTGCGGTCGTTGGCCATCGACGCCGCGGTACCACCGGCTGCGCCCACGCCCGCGCCGATGGCGGCTCCACGGCCGCCGCCGAGAATGGCGCCGAGGATGGCGCCGCCGATCGTGGCGCCGCCCACCTTGGCCGCGGTCTCCCGTGAGGGCGAATCGCCCTCGCGCACGACCGTGTCGGTCCGGATGGCCAGCTGCGAACCGTCCGCCAGCGTCACGGTGTGGAAGCGCACCGCAAGGCGCGCCTTACCCTTCATCTTGCCGCCGCGGTCGACATCGGTCACAGACCCGCTGACGATGGATCCGGCAGGAATGGCGATGCGGCCGGCGACGCGGACGTCGCGCGTGACGCGGGCGCTGACCTTGTCTTCGATGCGCGCCGTCTCGCTCGACACGGTGCGCTCCACCTGGAGGCCCAGGACCGAGTCGGCCGGTACCTGCAGGTCCACGAACTCGGGTGCCGGCGGCGCCGGCGGCGGGGCAGGTTCCTCGGCGATAGGAGGCGGCTCGGGGGTCACGGCGGGCCGCGTCTCCCACATCGACCCGCCGTTGGAGGCCACGGGCGCCGGCTCGGGCTCAATCGGCCGGGCGGGGCGGGCGGGCTCGGCGGACGCGCGTCGTGCCGGTTCGCGTCGCTCGGGCGCCGGTCGAGACGGGGTGGTTTCACGGACCGGACGCGGCCGGGATGCCGCGGGTGCCGGGGCGGCGGGCGCCTCGGCCACCGGTGGCGCCGACGGCGCCGGAGCCGGGGCAATCACCCCTTCGGACTCCGTGACGGCACCCGGAACAGCTGTGGCGGGAGCGACCGGTGCGACGGCTGGCGCCTCGGCCGAGGCGGCCGTCGGCTGCCCGTACCGGACGGCCAGGAAGCCGCCGAGCCCCGCCGCGGCAAGGCACCCGGCAGTCAGGGCCGCAAACACCAGCTTGTTGATTCCCATGGCGAGACTCCTTGGTCCATCCGGCACTGCAGCAAGGCGCGTGCCCGCCCGTACCCGGTCTCGAAGAGGCCAGTTTAGCGAAACTGCACGGGAACGGCGCTGTCAGTGTCCCCTGCAGGGGAACCGGCGGTGTCCAAGGTGAGATCCGCTGCGGACAGGTGCGGCCCGGCGGGAGGTCGGAGGGCAGGAGGAAAAAACGCTGACGACGCTGCGCCGATGAGGCGCAAACGGCGCGAACGCCGTCAGCGAGCCGGGATGCCAGTGAGGCGCAACTGACACCTCGACCTTCACGGAGCCACGGGAGAATGTCCGACGTTGCGTGTGTCACGGGCACGCCCGCCTCGGCTGGCAGGGGCGGCGACGGGCAGCCCGTAACGAGGCCGACGTTACCAGCCCGCCTGGCCCGAGGCTTCAAGAGGTCGCTAAGAGCTCGTTAAGAGGTCGTAAAAACCATGCTCCAGGTGCATGGTCACCATGCGAATTGCTACCATCCACTCGTATGCGCGGCCTGGCGGCGTGGTTGGGGCGTCGTGGCTCGGTGATCCTGATCGTGGCCATCGCGGTGCTGCTGCCCGCGCTGGCGGTGCTGCAGTACGAGTGGACGGGCGAGCTGTCACAGCTCGAGCAGCTCCGCGCCCGCACCAATCTCTCGGCGGCCGCCCAGCAGTTCTCCACCCGGTTCGACGCCATGCTGGCGGGCCTGTACGGCGAGTACCACACCCGCCTCGGTGGCGAGGCCGCATCGGCCGCCCATCCGCCCACGCACCCGCCCCCCGACATCGTCCCGGACGGCCTCGAGCGGGCGGTGTACGTCATCGACCAGACGCCCGGCGGATACGCCGTCGCCGAATCGGACTCCTTCCTCCGCACCCGCCGCCCGACGGAGTGGCCGGCCTGGCTCTCCGAGCGGTCCCTGCAGCGGACGCTCGTTGACGACGCCCCTGCCCTCGTGATCCGCCGGTCCGACCTCCCCGGCCGCTGGGTCGTCGTCCTCCTCGACATGGACGTGCTCGCGGCGAAGGTGCTGCCGGCGCTCGTCGCCAGCTCGTTCACGGGCGGCATTCCGCTGGCCTACGACGTGCTCGTCAACCGTGACGACGATCCCTCGACGGTGATCTACGCCTCGAGGCCGGGGCTGGAGCCACCCATGTTCGAGCCGTGGGTGGACCTCGTCCCCATCTACGCGGTGCACGGACGCGACCTGGACCCGTCCGCCGCGCGAAGCCTGCGCGCGGACGCCGCCGGCCACCGGTGGCGTTTCTTCATCAAGGGGCAGGACGGCGCGCTCGAGGCGGCGGTGGGCGCCGCCCGCCGGCGGAACCTGGGCATCGGCGCGGGGGTCCTCGCGCTGCTGGCGCTCAGCGTGGGCCTGCTCATCGTGTCCGCCCAGCGGGCCGAGCGCGGCGTGCGCGACCAGCTCGAAGTGGTCGCCCGCATGTCCCACGAGCTGCGGACGCCGCTGGCCACGATTACCTGCGCCGGCGAGAACCTCGCCGCCGACGTCGTCGGGCGCACCGACGTCCGCCAGTACGGCGAGATCATCGGGCGCGAGGGACGCCGGTTGAACAAGACGGTGACCGACATCCTGTTGTGCTGCCGTCTCCAGACGCGACCCGATGCGGCGCTGGCGTTGAAGCCGGTGGACATGGCGCCCGTGATCGACCGGGCCATCGAGGACAGCGCCGCGGTGACCGGCGCCGACGCGTCGGCCATCGAGCGCGATGTCGAGCCCGGCCTGCCCACCCTGGCAGCCGACGCGGATGCGCTGCGTGCCGCCATCAAGAACCTGGTGGTGAACGCGCTGCGGTACGGCGCAGGCAGCCCGGTGCGCGTGTCCGCCGGACGCGCCCGCTCGGGGCGGGAGTGGCGATCGAAGTGGAAGACCACGGCCCCGGCATCACCGACGACGAGATCCCGCACGTGTTCGACGCGTTCTTCCGCGGCCGGCGCGTACGCGACGGACAGGTGGAAGGCAGCGGCATCGGCCTGAGCGTCGTCTACCACGTGGCCAAGGGGCACGGGGGCAGCGTGTCGGTCCAGCGCGTTCACCCGACCGGGACCCGGTTCGTCCTCCAGTTGCCGCTCGGGCGTGCGGTCGCGGCACACGGAGGACCCGCATGACCGCCACCGACACCGCGGCGGTCACGCCCGGCGTCTCGGGCCGGCTCCTGCTGGTCGACGACGAGCCCGGGCTCCGGCGGACGTTGTCCGACCGGCTGCGCGCCGAGGGCTACGTGGTGGAGACCGTGTCGGACGGGTCGATCGGTCTGGAGCTGGCGAGCCGCGGCGGCTACGACCTGATCATCCTGGATCTCAACCTGCCGCATCGTGACGGCCTGTCCATCTGCCGCGAGCTGCGCGAAGGCGGCGTGGGCTCGGCCATCCTCATGCTCACCGCTCGCGACGCGACGGCCGACAAGGTGCTGGGCCTGCGCACCGGCGCCGACGACTACATGACCAAGCCGTTCGAGAGCGCCGAGCTGCTCGCGCGCATCGAGGCGTTGCTGCGGCGGGGGCGCTCCACCCGCGCCGAACCATCGGAGTATCGCTTCGGCGACGTGGTGGTCAGGCCCGTGGGCGGGCAGGTGCAGCGCGCGGGCCGTCCCGTGCGCCTGTCGGCCCAGGAACTGAAGCTGCTCATCTACCTGGTGCGGCACCCGGGCGTGCTGCTGTCGCGCGATCAGCTGCTGGACGCCGTTTGGGGATACCAGGCGACGCCCGAGACACGGACGGTGGACGTGCACGTCAGCTGGCTGCGGCAGAAGCTGGAGCCCGACCCGCACAACCCGCGCTTCATCGTCACGGTCTACGGCATCGGGTATCGCTTCGAGGGCGGGGATGCCGCCGACGAGGCCTCAGGCTGACGCCGGCGCCGGCTGGAGCGGCCCGGCGCCCTCGCTCCTGGCGGAGATGATGCAGTTGCCGCCGCTGCGCTTGCCCTCGTAGAGGCGCATGTCGGCCTCGCGGATCAGCGCTTCGATGGTCTCGAAGTCGCCGTCCACCGGGTACGAGGCGATCCCGATGGTCGTCGTGACGCTGCCCCACGGGTAGGGCGGTGCGGCGAACGCACACGCCTCGCGCAGGCGCACCTGGAACCGCTCCGCGAGGGCCCGGGCGTCCTCGGCGTCGGTCCGCGGCAGCACGACGATGAACTCGTCGCCGCCGTACCGGCAGGCGATGTCGGCCGCGCGCACCTCGGCGCTCACGGTGCGGCCGATGAGCCGCAGCACGCGATCGCCCTCCAGGTGGCTGAAGCGATCGTTGATCTGCTTGAAGCGGTCGCCGTCCACGATCATCATGCTGAGCGGCTCGGCGTACCGGCGTGCGTGCGCCAGCGCCTGCGGGACGACCTCGTCGAAGTGCAGCCGGTTGTACAGGCCCGTGAGCGGGTCGTGCACCATGCGCGCACGGGCGAGCTCGTACCGCTGGCGGTAGGTGAGCAGCGAGAAGACGTCGGCGACGTCGCCCTCGTTCGTGTGTACGTTGCGCGGCTCGACGAAGCGCAGGTAGGCCCACAGCGCGCCCGCGTAGAAGACCGTGGCACCCGCCTTGGCCACCAGGCCCGCCAGCATCGTGTCCACGAAGCTCGACCGGCCGAAGCGGAGGAAGCCGGCGAAGAAGAAGTTGTCGAAAGCCACGATGACGAGCAGCGCAATGAGCAGGCGCGGGAAGAAGTAGCGCGTGTGCCGGCTCACGAACTCGTACACGAGGATGATGCCGATGACGTCGACGAAGAGGAGCGACGCGCCCACGATGGCGATCTGCGCGTTGTTGACGAACTCGAGCGCGCCGACCGTCGAGCCCTCGATGCCCGGGAACATGAAGTGCGCGCTCACCAGCAGCGACACCAGCGTCAACCCCGCGTTGGCGAGGACCAGCCCGTACACCAGCTTCCGCGCCTCGAGCGCGTCCTCCTTGAGGTAGACGAGGAGCACGGCGAACAGATTCGCGGTGAACATCACCGAGGAGCCCGGGTACACGGAGAAGCCGGGCCAGAGCTCGACCTGGAGCGACAGCGTGGCTTCGAGGTACTGGAACCCGCCCATCACGATGAAGAGCGGGGACAGGCCCAGGACCGACCGGACCCTGAACAACCCGAGCACCAGCAGCGACATCACGGTCGCTTCGACGACGAGCAGAAAGAGCTGGTATCCGTACATGGCACCTGCGGCGTCGGGAACCGGGGGCACGCGCGGCCCCGAGGCGCGGCGGGGCCGGTGAAGAGACGCCGGGGATTATGCCCCAGGTGGCCGCGGCCCCGATACCCGGCGGCCTATGCCGGCTGCTCGTGCAGTCGATGCAGCGCGGCGATGGAGAACGCGGCGATGTGGGTGGCGGCGGCGTCCACGTCCAGCCGCACGCGGCTCAACGCCGCCGGCAGGTGCGGCGGCAGCGGACGCGCGAAGACGAGACACTGCGCCTGGATGCTGAGCGCCGCGCGCAGCACGCGCGGGTCGTCGGCCGGCAGGCCCGCAATCGTCCCGATCAGGCCGCTGAGATACGCGATGCGCGGCTCGATCACCTCGCGCACGACGAGGCGCAGGGCCTCTCCGGGCTGGTCCATCTCGCGGACCATGAGCTTGTGAATCCAGGAGAGCCGCCCGTGGCCCGTCAGGCGCGACAGGAACACGCGGATGAAGGCCGCGAGCTGCTCCTCGACCGGGACGCCGCGGCCGGCCTCCGCCGACAGGTCGTGCGTCTCGCGCATGATGCGGATGGCTTCCTGCACGACGGCTCGGTACAGCCCTTCCTTGTCGCCGAAGTGATAGTTCACGGCGGCGACGTTGGCGCCGGCAGCGGCGCAGATCTCGCGGACGGTCACGCGCTGGAAGCCCCGGTCGGCGAAGAGATCCGCGGCGACCGTCACCAGGCGCTCGCGCGTGCCGGCGTCGTCCCGGGCCGGTGTCTCGGTGGCGGGCGTCGTGGACATGCTAGAGCGACCTCCGGAAGAGCAGCGCGGCCGCCGTCATCGAGACCGCCGAGAAGATGGCCAGGAACGCGAGGTCGTAGGCAATCGCCCCGAACCCGGTGTTCTTGAGCAGCAGGCTCTTGAAGGCGTGCACCGCGTAGGTGAACGGATCGGCCACCGCGATCACCTTCATCCACCCCGGGAACGCCTGCTGCGGGTAGACGGCGCCGCTCGGGAAGTAGAGCAGCGTGTTCAGCAGGCCGAAGATGGCGCGCGGCATGAGCGGGTCCTTCACCCGGACCATCAGCAGGAACATCATGCTGACCAGGGCCAGCGCCGTGATGGTGATGACCAGCAGCATGCGGACCATGCGCATGGGGTCGAGCGGGTCGGGCACGCCCGCGATGAACGACCCAATCGTCATGAGCACCGCGCCGGCCAGCACCGCCTTGATGGTGCCCGAGATGTTGAAGCCCGCGATCAGCTCGAGCCGCGAGATGGGCGTGACCAGGTAGCCCTCGTGCAGCCCGCGCGCCTTGTCGTCGATGAAGATGATGCCCCCGCCGATCATCACCATCATGAAGATGGACATCGTGATCGACCCCGGCAGCAGGTACTGGACGTACGGCACGTAGGGGTACAGCTCGACGACGTCCAGAAGCGTCGAGCCCTTGATCCGGTCCGATGTGGGGCGGCTCTCGTTGAGGTTGGCGACGATGCCGGTGAGCGAGGAGGCGAGCGTGGCCGCGACGAAGTTGTCGGTGTTGTCCTCGATGAGCGCCAGGCGCGGCTCGCGGCCCGCCAGCACGCGGCGCGATAGTCCGGCGGGATCGACAGGACCGTTCACGCGTCCTGCGTTCGCAGGGCGTCGAGGGCCTCGCCCTCCGTCGCGCATGGCAACCGTGTCGAACGTCCGTGCGTTCGACGCCACGGCCTTCGCCAGGCTCACGCACCTTGACCGCCGGCACGCCGTGGTCCTGGTCCACGACGGCCACGGTGAGGTTGCGCACGTTGCCGCCGAAGGCGTAGCCCAGCACGATGAGCTGGACCAGCGGGAAGATGAGCGACATGACGATGAGAAACGGGCTTCGGCGGAAGCGCCGCAGCTCGCGCTCGATGATGGCCAGGTCCCGTGCATCGTCGGCTCCTAGCGCCGGATGGCGAGCTGGCGCGGGGCCGGGTCCTGCAGCGCGTCACGCAGGTCGCGGCCGGTGTAGTGGACGAACACGTCGTCGAGCGTGGTGCTCTTGACCGCCAGCGAGCGCACGGTGACAGCCGCCGCGGCGGCCTCGGCCACCAGCGCCGCGGTGGCCGACCGTTGGCGGTCGCGATGCGGAAGACGTGGTCGTCGCCGGTGACCGACGTGGCGTGGGGCAGCGCGCTGAGCCGGCAGAGCCAGTCGGCGGGTGTGTCGCCGAAGCTGGCCTCGATGGCAACGTTGTGGCTCGAATCGACGCCTTGAGCTTGAGCGGAGAGTCCAGCGCCACCAGCTTTCCGTGGTCCACGATCGCGATGTGGTCGCAGAGCCGGTCGGCCTCGTCCATGTAGTGGGTCGTGATGAGCACGGTCAGGCTGCGCTGGTCCTTGATCCGGCGGAGCATGTCCCAGACCGCCACGCGCGAGACCGGGTCGAGGCCCGTCGTGGGCTCGTCGAGGAAGAAGATGCGCGGCTCGTGCACCAGCCCGCGCGCGATCTCCACCCGCCGGCGCATGCCGCCCGAGAGGTACATCACCTGCTTGTCGCGCCACTCGGTGAGCTCGACGGCGGCCAGGAGCTGGTCGATGAGCGTCCGCCGCTTGTCCCGCGGCACGCCGTAGAGCTTGGCGAAGATGATGAGGTTCTCCTCGACGCTCAACTCCGTGTCGCTCGTCATCGCCTGCGGGATGACGCCGATCGCGCGGCGTACGCCGTCGGCCTCGGCGACGATGTCGTGGCCGCCGACGAGTGCGGTGCCGCCGCTCGGCGGCAGCAGCGTGGTGAGCATGCGGATGAGCGTGGACTTGCCGGCGCCGTTGGGGCCGAGCAGGCCGAAGATCTCGCCCGGCTGCACCGCGAACGAGATGCCGTCAACCGCGGTGAAGGCGCCGAACTGCTTGCGGATGTCGCGGACGTCGATGGCGCTCACGCGGTCCCCTACTCCACCGGCAGGAGCACGTAACGGTCATGCCGACGGCGAGCCGCCGGTCGGTATTGTCGACGCGCAGCCGCGTTTCGAAGGTCTTGATGTCGCGCTTGGTGCGGCTGACGTCGCGCTGCGTGGCGAAGCCCGCGTCAACGCGGCGGTAGAAGACCGTGCCCTGACGCTCCTCGCCGGAGGGCAGACGCACGGTGATGGTGTCGCCGTTCCTGATCCGGTCGATGTAGGTCTCCTCGACGTCGGCCCGCACCCAGAGATCGTCGGGATCCACCAGCGTCGCGACCGCCTGTCCCGCCATGAGGACCTCGCCCTGCCGCGCGGGGACGACGTCGATGGTGCCTGCGATGGGCGCCACGACCTGCGTGAACCCGAGTCGCACCGCCGCCTTCTGCTGCTGCGCGCCGACGGCGGCGAGCTGGGCCTGCGAGGCTTCCACCTGGCTGCGTCGCATGCGCACCTGTTCCGCACTGGCCTGCACCAGCCTGGAGCGCGGCGCGCTGGGCGTCCACCTGCCGGGCCGCGACCCACGCGGGCGTCGGCGGCCGTCAGGGCCGTGGGTTTCGTCGAGCTGCTGCGTGGGGGTCCTGACTCGGCCAGCTGGCGCGTCCGCTCGTAGGTCACCTTCGCGCCTGGCGTCCGCGACGGCCGCGGCCCTGGAGGCCTCGCTGGTGGCGATCGACGCGCGCGCCTGGCTTCCTGGTCCTCGAGCTGGCGGCGCTGGTAGCGGAGCGCCGCCTCCTGCTCCTGCACGGTGGACGCCAGCCCTTCCGCGCTGTGCGTGTAGTAGTCGCGATCGGCGGCGAGCTCGCCGGGCTCGATCTCGGCGACGAGCTGGCCCGCGGTGACGGCGTCGCCCTCCTGCACGTGCAGGGCGGCCAGTCGGCCGCCCAGCTGGGGCGCGACGACCACGTCGTGCGTGGTGACGATGCCGGTGAGGACGAGGACCGTCGGGCGCGACCGGTCGAGGTAGTACCAGACTCCCGCGCCGGCAAGGGCGAGGACCAGGACGAGACGAACGGCCTTGCGCATGGTGAAACAAATGTATAAAACATTTGTTTGAATCCAGTCAAGGGGGGGTGATGGACCCGCCTGCCCGGAGACATCTCGTTTCAAATGCGTCGAGGAGCGGGCGATAAGATGCCCCGGTCCGTTCTGGCGCACGGACCCAGGAGGAAATTCCCATGACAGCCCTTGCCACCCGCACGACGACCGCCGTCGCGCTCGCGCTGGCCGTCTGCGTGCTGCAGCCGACCACGCCGGGCGCCCAGTCCCGGACGCCGGCTCCGCGTGCGCAGGCGGTCGACGCCGAGTACACGGCCAAGATCAAGGAGTACCTGCAGGACCCCCGCATCACCACGGAGCTGGTGGATCACCTGCCGGCGTCCAACACCGTGCCCACGCCGCTCAAGTTTCACGGGCGCATCGTCGGCACGCCGGGTGAGCTGACCTACGCGAAGGACATCCAGCGCTACTACGAGGCGCTGGACAAGGCGTCGGATCGGGCGTCGATGTGGACGATCGGCAAGACCGAGGAAGGGCGCGACCTGGTGCTGCTGGCCATCGCGGACGAGGCCACGATCAAGCAGCTCCAGAAGTACAAGGACATGCTCGTCCAGCTCACGGACCCGCGCAAGACGACGGAGGAGCAGGCGCAGCAGCTCCTGAAGACCGCCAAGCCCATCTACTGGCTGACGAGCGGCATGCACTCCCCGGAGAACGGCGGGCCCGAGATGCTCCAGGAGCTGGCCTACCGGCTCATCGTCGAGGAGACGCCCTTCGTCCAGCAGATCCGCAACAACGTCATCACCTTCATCACGCCCGTCATCGAAGTGGACGGACGCGAGAAGCAGGTGGACACCTATTACTTCAACAAGAAGCGGCCCGAGGGCGCGTCGCGCCTGCCGCTGATGTACTGGGGCAAGTACGTGGCCCACGACAACAACCGCGACGGCATGGGCCAGTTCCTCGAGCTGACCAAGGCGGTCACGCGCGTCCAGAACGAGTGGAAGCCCACCATCATGCACGACCTGCACGAGGCGCAGACCTACCTGTATGCGTCCACGGGCACGGGCCCCTACAACGAGGCGCTCGATCCCATCACGGTTGACGAGTGGTGGCTGCTGGCGAAGACCGAGGTCATGGAGATGACCAAGCGCGGCGTGCCGGGCGTGTGGACCTACGGGTTCTACGACGGCTGGGTGCCCAACTACATGTTCTTCATCGCGCACTCGCACAACGCCATCGGGCGCTTCTACGAGGTGCAGAGCTACGGCCCCGACAACTACGAGGCCCGCGCCGGCGCGACCACGACGAGCCGCGAGTGGTTCCGGCCGAACCCGCCGCTGCCCTCGATCAAGTGGGGCCCGCGCAACAACACCAACATCCAGCAGTCGGCGGCCCTCATCGCGCTGAACCACGTGGCGAAGAACAAGGAGACCTACCTCGAGAACTACTGGCTGAAGAACAAGCGGTCGATCGACGAGGGGAAGACGGGCCCGATCAACGCCTGGGTCATCCCGGCCGCGCAGTACCGCAAGGCGGACGCCGCCGACGCGGTGAACGAGTTGCGGCGGCAGGGCCTCGAGGTGCACCGTGCCACCAGCGCGTTCAAGGCCGGCACCGTCAGCGTCGCGGCCGGCGACTACGTCATCCGCGGCGACCAGCCGTACCGCACGCTCGCCGAGATGTACTTCTCGGTCCAGAACTACGCCCCGGCCAACCCGCGCCCGTACGACGATACCGGCTGGACGTTCCAGTACATGCGGAACGTGAAGCTGCAGGCGGTGAACGACGCGTCCGTCTTCACCCAGCCGATGACGCTGCTGACCGAGGCCGCCGTGGCCGCGGGCGGCGTCGAGGGCACCGGCAACACCCTCATCGTCGAGCACACGACCGACAACAACCTGATGAAGTTCCGCTTCACGCACGCGTCGGTCAAGATGCAGGCGGCCGAGGAGGACTTCGAGGCCGGCGGTCACAAGTTCCGCGCCGGCGCGTTCATCATCGCGGGCGCGGATCGCGCGGCCATCGAGCCGTCGCTCGCGGAGCTCGGGCTCACGGCCTACGCCGTGGCGACGGCGCCGTCGGTGAAGACCCACGACCTGGACGTGCCCCGCATCGGCTACGTCCACGCCTGGCAGCGGACGCAGGACGAGGGATGGGTGCGCGCCGCGCTGGACACCTACCAGGTGCCCTACACCTACTTCTCGGACATCACGCTGCGTGAGGGCAACCTGCGCGCCAAGTACGACGTGATCATCTTCCCGCACGTCGGCGGCTCGGCGCAGGCCCAGGTGAACGGCATTCCGAAGACGGACGGTCCGGCGCTGCCCTATACGAAGACGGCGGAGACGCCGAACCTGGCCGCGCTCGACCACGCCGACGACATCCGGGGCGGCATGGGCATGGAAGGCCTGATGGAGCTGGTGAAGTTCGTCCGCGAGGGCGGCACGCTCATCACCGAGGGCTCCACGGCCACGATCCTGCCGGAGTACGGCATCACGTCGGGCATCACGGTGGAGAACCCGGCGCAGCTCTTCGCCCGTGGGCTCGGTCATGCGGAGCACGTGGCGCGACCGGAAGAGTCCGCTGGCCTACGGCTTCGAGGACGCGACCCTGCCCGTGTGCATTCAACCAGGATCCCGTCCTGAACGTGGGCGGCGGTGGTGGTGGGTTCGGCGGGTTCGGCGGCGGCGGCGCGCAGATTCCGGGCGTCGGCCAGAACACCACCCCCATGGCCAACTCGCCGCTGCACATCACGCCGCTCGAGCCCGAAGAGGCCACGCGCGACCGTCGTCCCCAGGTGGACGAGGCCGCCGAGATGCGCGCCATGATGCGCCGCTTCGGCATGTCGGTGGACGAAGCGCGCCCGCGCGTCGTGCTCGCGTTCCCGCAGAACCCCAACGACATGCTCCTGTCGGGCACGCTGGCGGGCGGCCAGACGCTCTCCGGCCGCGCCCAGCTCGTGGACGCCGAGGTCGGCGACGGCCACGTGGTGATGTTCGCCATCCGCCCGTTCTGGCGCTGGCAGACGCAGGGCACGTTCTTCCTGGGCTTCAACGCCATCCTGAACTGGAACGACCTCGGCGCCGGCAAGGCCGCCGACTCGTCGCAGACGTCGCAGGGGCGGTAGATCGCGGCCGTGCCCCCGGTCGGAGCAGACCGGCCGGGGGCACGGCGGAATCCCAATTCAGAATGACGAAATCAGGATAGAAAGGCACAAGGCATAAGGCCAAAGGCAAAATTCCCCAATCACGCACCCCGCACCCCGCACCCCGCACCCTGCACTCCCGCTCGCACCCCGCACTCGCACCTCGCACGCTGCACCCGGCACCCGCACTCGGCACCCCCGGCACCCTGCACCCGGCACTTCACGCTATCCTCCCCCCGATGCCCGCCACGCTCGTGATCCATGCCAGCGCCGTGCGGCGCGTCGACGCGGCGGCGGCGTTCGTGCGCGCGCGTGGACGCTCGGGCGACGGCGTCATCGTCGTCGGCGCGACGCGTGCGGCGGCGGACGAGCTCGTGGCGCGCGTGGCGCTCGAGGCCGGCGGCCTCGTGAACGTCACGCGGTTCGGCCTGGCGGAGCTCGCCGTGCGGCTGGCGATTCCGGCCCTCGCGGCGCAGGGGCTGTTGCCGACGGCGGCGCTCGGCGACGAGGCGCTGGCCGCGCGCGCCGTGTTCGACAGCCTCGATTCCGGTGAGCTCGGCTACTTCACCCCTGTGGCCGCCATGCCCGGCTTCCCGCGCGCGCTCGGCCGCACGCTGGCGGAGCTGCGGATGGGCGCTGTCCCCGAGGCACGCCTGGACGGCGACCCGGCGCTGCGCGACCTTCGCGGGCTGGCCGCACGCACCGATGCCGCGCGCCGCCGGGCGGGCGCCGTGGATTTCGCCCAGCTGCTGGCGACGGCCGCCGATGCCGCGGGGGAGCCGGGATCGGTCGTCCACGGCGCCACGCTCGTGCTGCTCGACGTGGCCGCGCCGAGCGCCGCAGAGGCGGCGTTCGTGCGTGCGCTGGCCACGCATGCGGCCGAGGCACTGGTCACGGTCCCTGCCGCCGATGCGCGGACCCGCGAGGCGCTGGCATCGCTGGCAGGTTCCACGGCACACGAGGCCGATGGTGGCGACAGCGCGCTCGAACGCCTGCGCCAGGGCCTCTTCTCGGCCGACACGCCGCCACGCGGCGCCATGGACGATTCGGTCGTGCTCTTCTCGGCTCCGGGCGAAGGGCGCGAGGCGGTGGAGATCGCGCGGCGCGTGCAGGCCGAGGCCCGACGCGGCGTGCCCTTCGACGACATGGCGATCCTGCTGCGGGCGCCTCAGACCTACCTGAGCCTCCTGGAGCACGCCCTCGACCGCGCCGGCGTACCCGCGTGGTACTTCCGCGGCACCCGCCGGCCGGATCCCGCCGGCCGCGCGCTGCTGGCCCTCCTCGCCTGCGCCGACGAAGGACTCTCCGCTCGCCGTTTCGCCGAGTACGTGTCGCTCGGACAGGTCCCCACCCGCGCGGCAGCCGGCGGGCCGGACGCAGATGCCGACTGGGCGCCGGCGCTCGACGCCGCCGTCGATGCCATCGTGCCGGACCGCGATCGCCCGGACGAGGTGCAGCCGGAGGACGAGCGCCGCATGCAGGCGTCGCGCGGCGCCAGCGCGATCGACATGGCCGGCACCCTGCGCGCGCCGTGGCGTTGGGAGGATCTGCTGGTCGAAGCCGCCGTCATCGGCGGCATCGATCGCTGGGAGCGCCGGCTCGCCGGTCTCGCCCGCGACTACCCCGCGCCTGCGCGAGGTGGACTCCGACGACGCGGAGTCGCCGCGGGCGCGGGCACTGAGGCGCGACGTCGAACAGTTGGCCGCGCTGCGCGCGTTCGCGCTGCCGGTCCTCGCGCGCATGGCGGCGTGGCCCCCCGAGCAGCGATGGGGAGAGTGGCTGCACGCCCTCACCGAGCTCGCCCCCATCGTCCTCGCGCGTCCCCAGCGGGTGCTGCGCGTCCTGCACGAGTTGTCGCTGCTCGCCGCCATCGGCCCCATCGGCCTCCGCGGGTCTGCGACGTGCTGTCGCCGCGCCTGTCCACGCTGACGCAGGACCGCCGAAGCGCCGGTTCGGCCGCGTGTTCGTGGGCACGCCCCACGCGGCGCGCGGGCGCAGCTTCCGGGTCGTGTTCGTGCCCGGCCTTGCCGAGCGGATGTTCCCGCAGCGCGTGCGCGAGGACGCGCTGCTGCTGGACCACCGCCGCACGGCCCTCGGCGCCACGCTGGCCACCCAGCCCGTGCGCGCGGCCGAGGAGCGCCTGCAGTTGTCGCTGGCGGCTGGCGCCGCTCGCGAGCGGCTCTACGTCGCACCACGTCTGGAGCTGAGCGAATCGCGGCCGCGGGTGCCGTGGTTCTACGTCCTCGACATCGTGCGCGCCATCGAGGGCGCGATTCCCTCGGCCACGCGCGTCGCGGAGCGCGCGTACGCCGCCGGCGGGTCGCGGCTGGCGTGGCCGGCGCCAGACGACCCGGCCCGGGCCATCGACGCGTTCGAGCACGACCTGGCCTCGCTCGGTCGGCTGCTGGCTGAACCCGATGCGTCGGCGGTGCGGGGCCGGGCGCGCTACTCTACGAGCTCAGCGCGGAGCTGCAGCGATCGCTCACCTCACGATGGATGCGGTGGCAGCGCCGGCAGTGGGAGCCCGCCGACGGGTTGGTGCGCAGCGTCCCGGATGTGACCGCGCCGGCCCTGGCGCAGCAACGCCTGGGAGCGCGGCCCTACTCGTTGACCGCCCTGCAGCGGTTCGCGGCCTGCCCGTATCAGTTCCTGCTCTCGGGCATCTGCCGGCTGGGCGCCGCTGGAGGATCCGGCGCCGCTCCAGAAACTCGACCCGTTGACGCGCGGAGACCTGTTCCACCGGATACAGGCGCACATCCTGCGGCGGTTGCAGCAGGAGGGCATGCTCCCCCTCTCTGCGGACCGTCTGGCGCGCGCTCAGAAGGAACTGGAATGGTCGATCACAAAGATTGAGCGCGACGCTTTCGAGAAACTCGCCCCGGCCATCGAGCGCGTGTGGCGCGACGAGATCGAGGCGATGAGCGGCGACCTCAAGCTCTGGCTGGCGCACCTGGTCACCGAGGGCGGCGAGTGGACACCCGAGCGCTTCGAGTGGTCCTTCGGCCTCGATCGCCTGGAGGACCGCGACCCGCACTCCACCGAGCCCGCCCGCATCGACGACCGGTTCCTGCTGCGCGGTTCCATCGACATGATCGAGCGCCACCGCCAGACCGGCCTGCTGCGCGTGACGATCACAAGACCAGGCCGCAACCGCACCTCCACTGGCCAGACGATCGTGGCCGGCGGCCGCATCTTGCAGCCCGTGCTGTGCGGCCTGGCGCTCGAGTCGCTGACGCCGGATGCGCATGTGGCATCCGGGCGGCTGTCATGCCACGTCCGCCGGGCAGTTCAGCGAGCACGAGATCCCGCTGTTCGACCAGGCCCGGCGCACGGCGCTCGAGGCGCTCGAGATCGTGGACCGCAGCATCGAAGGCGGCCTGCTGGCCGCACGCCCGGCCAGAGACGCCTGCCGCTACTGCGACTTCCAGTCGGTCTGTGGCCGGCAGGAAGAGCGCCGGACGCGGAGGAAGGAACCTACGCGATTCGCGGACCTCGACGCCTTGCGGGAGCTCCCGTGACCCACCGACCGGAGAACCGCGCGCGCTCATCACCACGGCGCTCCAGCACACGCTCGTCGTCGAGGCAGCGGCCAGTACCGGCAAGACCACGGAGCTGGTGGGACGGATCGTCCGGCTCATCGAGCAGGACGTGGCGACCATCGATCGCATCGTGGCCGTCACGTTCAGCGAGAAGGCCGCCGGTGAGCTCAAGCTGCGGCTGCGCGAGGAGATCGAACGGGCCCGCTCGCGGCAGGAGCCGGGCACGCCCGGGTTCGACCGCCTGTCGCGCGCCATTTACGACTTCGAGGAAGCCCACGTCAGCACGATCCATGGGTTCTGCGCCGACCTGCTGCGGGAACGGCCCGTCGAGGCGCGCGTCGACCCGGCGTTCACCGTGCTGACCGAGACCGAGGGCGCGAGGCTCTTCGACGAGGCCTTCACGGCGTGGCTGCACGACGCGCTCGAGCATCCCGGCGAGGGCGTCCGGCGGTCGCTGCGTCGTCCGACGCGGTGGAATCCCGAGGACGAGGACGACACCGGCCCGATCGAGCGTTTGCGGCGGGCGGCGTGGGACCTGGCCGAGTGGCGCGACCACGAGGCGGCCTGGACGCGGCCAGCCTGGGACCGTCGATCCGCGGTCCTGGGACTCGCCGACGAGCTGCGCGACTTCGCGGCGCTGACGGCACGGCCGCTGAAGCGCGGAGACAACCTCGCCAACGACACGGCGGCGGCGCGGCGGACGAGCAGCGACATCGAACGCCATCGCCGCCTCGGTGGCGAGGAACTGGACGCCTGGGAAGCGGCCCTCGTCCTGCTGGCCGAGGACCGCAACTTCGCCAAGCCGCGCAAGGGCTCCGGCGCGGCCTTCGCCGAAGGTGTGACGCGGCAGGCGGCGCTCGACCGGCATGCGGCCCTGATGACGCGGCTGGCCGCGTTCCGGGAGGACGCCAACGCCGACCCGCGGCGCTGCTTCGCGAGGAGATGCGCGACTGTCTCGACCGCTACGAGGATCGCAAGCGACGCGTGGGCGCGCTCGATTTCCTGGACCTGCTGATCAAGGCGCGCGACCTCGTGCGCGACGACGCGGGCGTGCGCCGTCGTTCCGCCAGCGCTTCCGCGTGCTGCTCGTGGACGAGTTCCAGGACACCGATCCGCTGCAGGCCGAGCTGCTCCTCATGCTCGCCGGCGAGGACGACGCCGCTGGGGTGCGCAGGGCGCTACTCGAGCCGGGGCGCTCTTCATCGTCGGCGACCCGAAGCAGTCCATCTACCGGTTCAGGCGCGCAGACGTCGGCGCGTACTCGCGCATCGCCGACGCGCTCGGCCGAGGGTGCGCAGCCGGTGACGCTGCAGACCTCCTACCGCTCGGTGCCGGCGATCCAGCGGTTCGTCAACGCCGCGTTCAGCGTGGAGATGACGGGCGACCGCGCCACCCTGCAGGCCGACTACGTGTCGCTGGCCGCGCACCGGCCCGACCACGAGCGGCAGCCCGCCATCGTCGCGCTTCCGCTCGCCAGTCCCTACGGACGACGGGACATCACGCAGGGCGCACTGGCGGCGTGCCAGCCGGGCGCCATCGGCAGAGTTCTGCGCTGGCTCGTGTCCGACGCGTGCGGGTGGACCGTGGATGCACCCGACCCCTCCAATGCCGGCGCCAGGACGCGGCGGCCGATCGCCCCGCGGGACATCTGCCTGCTCTTCCGCCGCTTCATGTCGTTCGGGGAGGACGTGACGCGCGATTACGTGGATGCGCTGGAGGCGCGTGGCATCCCGCACCTGCTGGTCGGCGGACGGACCTTTCACGAGCGCGAGGAGGTGGACGCGATCCGCACGGCGCTCACGGCCATCGAGTGGCCCGAGGACGAGCTGTCGGTGACGCCACCCTGCACGGGCCGTTGTTCGCCATCGGCGAAGAGGAGCTGCTCGAGTACCACGCCGTCGCGCACGGGTTTCGGCCGTACCACGTACTCGAGGGGCTGCCGGACCGGCTGCGGCCGATCGCGGCCGCGCTGTCCACGCTGAAGGAGCTGCACGGGGCGCGCAACTACCGTCCAGTCGCCGACACGATCGGCCGCCTGATCGCGGCCACGCGCGCGCACGCGGGGTTCATCCTGTGGCGCGGCGGCGAGCAGGTGCTGGCCAACGTCCTGCACATCTCCGACCTGGCCCGCCGCTACGAAGCCGAGGGCGGCTTGTCCTTTCGCGGCTTCGTCGACCTGCTGCGCGAGGCGGCAGGGACAGCCGAGGCCCCCGAAGCTCCCATCCTCGAGGAAGGCAGCGAAGGCGTGCGGCTGATGACGGTGCACAAGGCGAAGGGCCTGGAGTTCCCCGTGGTCATCCTCGCCGACATCGGCTGCCGGCTCTCGCGAGACGATGCCACCCGGTACCTGGACTCATCGCGCAACCTGTGTGCGATCCGGATCGGCGGGTGGGCGCCGCTCGATCTGATCGAGCACAACGGCGAGGAGGCCGCGCGGGACGCGGCCGAAGGCGTCCGCCTCGCCTACGTTGCCGCCACGCGGGCGCGAGACCTGCTGGTGGTGCCCGCGGTGGGCGACAAGCCCTACGACCGCGGCTGGCTCCGGCCGCTCAATCACGCGCTCTATCCGCCGGTGGCCATCCGGCAGGATCCGGTTGCCGCGCCGGGCGTGCCGGCGTTCGCGGGAAAGGACACGGTGCTGGTCCGCCCTGATGGGCAGCAGCCCGATGCGGCCACCGTGCGGCCGGGCGCCTACGACCTTCGGGACCCGGTCACGGACCAGCCCTACACCGTCGTGTGGTGGGACCCGCAACTCCTGTTGCAGGAGGCAGACGATGGGCGTGGCGTCCGCCGCGAGGACCTCATCGTCCGGGACGCGCCAGCGGCCGTGGTCGCCGAGGACCGCACGGCGTACGAGCGATGGGCATCGGATCGCGAGCAGGTCTGCGAGACGGGCAGCCGGCCGTCGGTCGTGATGCAGACCGTGACGGAGTACGCCGCGGAGCCGGCGGCGAAGGACGTGGAGGCCCGGTTGCCCGAGGTGGCGGTGGAAGATGCCTCGGAGGACGTCGCGCGCCCGTCGGGGCGCCGATTCGGGACGCTCGTCCACGCGTTGCTGGCCGCCGTCCCGCTCGACGCCGATGCCGAGGCGGTACGCGCGCTGGCCGAAACCCACGCCCGGCTGCTCGGCGCCACGGACGAGGAACGAGCTGCGGCGGCCGCGATGACCGACCGCGTGCTGCGGCATCCCCGGCTGGAGGCGGCGCGGCTCGCGGCGCGCGAGGGGCGGCGCGTGTGGCGCGAGGTGCCGTTGTCGATCGTCCTGCCCCGCGAGTCCGACGGCGCACCGGTGCTGGTCGATGGCCAGTGCGACCTGGCGTACGAGGATGCCGACGGATGGGTGGTGATCGACTTCAAGACCGATCTGTTCCTCGGCGTGGCCGACGAGCCCTACCGGCGCCAGCTGGCGGTGTACGGGGCTGCGCTCGAGCGTGCCACGGCTCGCGCGGCGCGTGGCGTGCTGCTGCGGCTGTAGGGGCCGCAGATGTCGCTGATGGCGCAGAGGGCGCGGCGGCAGATGCGGGATGCCTGAAGCAGCCGCCGCAGATGCGCAGAGCGGAACAGCCGCAGATGCGCAGAACGGAACAGCCGCCGATGCACAGAGCGGCACAGGCGCCGATGCACGGAGCCGCACAGCCGCCGATGCACGGAGCCGCACAGCCGCAGATGCGCAGATTCCACGATGTACGCGGTGAAGGAAGCACGTCGAGGTGGAACTTTCCTCCGCAGGCCCATGCTCTCGGCGGCCCCTGCTTCCCTTGCGCCCTCCTTGTTATGTGTGCCCTCTGCGTCATCTGCGGCCTCACTGAGGCCCTTGTGCGGCCTCTGCGTCATCTGCGGCCTCTGCGGCCCCGGGCGACTGGCGCGGCGGCAGATGCGGGATGCCGGAAACAGCCGCCGTAGATGCGCAGAACGGAACAGCCGCCGATGCACGGAGTGGCACAGCCGCAGATGCGCAGATTCCACGATATGCGCGGTCAAGGAAGCACGTCGAGGTGGAAGCTTTCCCTCCGCATGCCCATGCTCTCGGCGGCCCCTGCTTCCCTTGCGCCCTCTTTGTTATCTGCGCCCATCTGCGCAATCTGCGGCCCACCTGCGCCATCTGTGGCCTCTCCGTCATCTGCGGCCCATCTGCGTCATCTGCGGCCCATCTGCGGCCCCTGGCGACTGGCGCGACGGATAAGATAGGTCCATGCGTCGGGTGTGTGTGTTCTGCGGATCGTCGGCGGGCGGCCGCGAGGTGTATGCGGCGGCGGCCCGTGAGATGGGCCGCGAGATCGTCAGCCGTCAGCTGACGCTGGTACCGGCGGCGGGCAGGTGGGGCTCATGGGCGTGCTCGCCGACGAGGTGCTGGCGGCGGGGGCGAGGTCATCGGCGTCATCCCGCACGCGCTGGCCACCCGCGAGATCGCGCACCAGCGCCTGACGAAGCTGCACGTCGTGGACTCCATGCACGATCGCAAGGCGCTCATGGCGCAGCTCTCCGACGCGTTCGTCGCAATGCCGGGTGGCTTCGGGTACCTACGAGGAGTTCTTCGAGGCCGTCACGTGGACGCAGCTCGGCGTCCATCGCAAGCCGTGCGGCCTGCTGAACGTGGCCGGCTTCTACGACCCGGTTGTCGGGTTCCTCGACCGCGCCGTGGACGAGGCGTTCGTGCGGGCCGAGCACCGGCGGGCGATCCTGGTGGACACGGCGGCGGGGCGGTTGCTCGACCGGCTGGGCCGCGTGCTGCTGCCCGACGTGCCCAAGTGGATTGACCTGGCCGAGGCGTAACGGCGGCGGCAGCCGTCTCGTAGGATCGGGGGATGACGGCGTGCCCGACACGTCGTCGATCCGAGTGCACATCTAAAGACGTGATGCCACGCTCCTGGTTTCGCCTCCCTGTCGCCCTCGTGCTCGTGCTCGCCGGCGCGGGGCTGGCCACCGCTCAGCTTCGGCGCATTCCGGCCGAGATCACGCCCCTCGTCGAGAGCGATGGCGTGCGGGCCGGCACGAGCGTGCGCGCCGCCCTCTCGGTGGTGCTGCCCGAGGTATCACGTCCAGTCCAACAAGCCGCGAGACCCGTCGCTCATCGCAACGGAGCTGACCGTCGAGCCGCCGGCCGGCGTCGAGGTCGAGGAAGTGGTGTTTCCCGACGCCACCGATTTCGCGCAGGAGGGGCTGGACGAGCCGCTGCTGGTATTCGATCGCGAGTTCGTGATCGGCGTGCGCCTGAAGGTGGACGCATCGGTCGCGCCCGGTCCGGTCACCATTCCCGCGCGTCTGCGCTACCAGGCGTGCGACGACAAGATGTGTTACGCGCCGAGCAACGCGCAGGCCGAGTGGACGTTCCCCGTCGTGTCGACGACGGCGAGCGTCACGGCGCAGCACACCGGTGTCCTCGATGCCATTCGCTTCGGCACGGGCGAGAAGCTGGGCGCCGCGCCGGAGGCGACTCCGGCGGCAGCGGCCGCGCCAGCGGGCGGTCCCGACGCGGGCATTGGGGCGCTGGATCGTTTCACGGTCGTGTCGAGCACCGGCGGCTACCTGCCCGCCGATGACTTCCTCACCTTCATCAACAACGCGGAGTCCGGCGTCGCCGAGCAGGGCCTCTTTGAAGGGCGCGGCCCGCTCGCCATCCTCCTGCTCGTGCTGATCGGCGGCCTGGCGCTCAACCTGACCCCGTGCGTGCTGCCGATGATCCCGATCAACCTGGCCATCATCGGCGCCGGCGCGCAGGCCTCGTCACGCCAGCGCGGCTTCCTGCTCGGCCTCACCTACGGCGGCGCCATGGCGTTCGTCTACGGCGTGCTCGGCCTGATCGTGGTGCTCACGGCCAGCACCTTCGGCACCATCAACGCCTCGCCGTGGTTCAACCTCGCGATCGCGCTGCTCTTCGTGGCGCTGTCGCTGGCAATGTTCGACGTATTCGAGATCGACTTCTCCCGCTTCTCGAACAACATGGGGACCGGGGGCGGACGCGGCACGTTCCTGCTGGCCTTCACGATGGGGCGGTGGCGGCGCTCCTCGCTGGCGCGTGCGTGGCGCCCGTGGTGATTCAGGTCGTGCTCTTCTCGAGCAACCTCTACGCCACCGGGACCACGCTGGCCCTCGCGCTGCCGTTCTTCCTGGGCATCGGGATGGCGATCCCGTGGCCCCTGGCGGGCGCGGGCACGGCCTCCCTGCCGAAGCCCGGTCCCTGGATGGTGCGGGTGAAGCAGGCCTTCGGCGTGCTCATCCTCGGTACCGCCGTCTACTACGGCTACCTGTCGTACGAGCTCTTCGCCAACCGGTGGGTGGACGCCGACGAGGTCGCGTCGAGCGTGGAAGAGATGCTGAAGGAAGGCTGGCATCCCACGCTGGCCTCCGGGCTCGCCGAAGCCGAGCGCGAGGGCAAGCCCGTGCTCATCGACATGTGGGCGACGTGGTGCAAGAACTGCCTGACGATGGACAAGACCACGCTCGTGGATCCATCGGTGAAGCAGGCACTGGACGGCTACGTGAAGGTGAAGTTCCAGGCCGAGCAGCCCGACGAACCGCCGGCCGTGGACGTGATGAAGCGCTTCAACGCCGTCGGGCTCCCGGCCTACGTGATCCTCCGGCCCGGCGGCCCGCCCGCCGGCGAGTAAGCCCCGCGCCACGCGAGGCCCATCGTCACTGCGCCAGCAACACGTACTCCTCGGGTCGGCGGCCCCAGTCCTGCCGCGTTGACGGCCCGCACCCGCAGGAAGTGCCAGCGCCCGCATGCGCTCTCCTCCGCGCCGTCCGTGCCCCCGTATTCTTCGTGCCCTCCGTGCCCTCCGTGCCCTCCGTGCCCTCCGTGCTCTCCGTGTTCTTCGTGTTCTTCTTCGTGCCCTTCGTGTTCTCCTTCGTGCCCTTCGTGTATCAGCCGGCGAACTTGTATCCCATGCCGTGCACGGTCAGGACGTACTGCGGCACGCGCGGGTTGGGTTCGAGCTTCTGCCGCAGCCAGGCGACGTGCACGTCCACCGTGCGCGTGGACGGGGTCGCCGTGTAGCCCCACACGTCGTGGAGGAGCTCCTCGCGCGAGAGCGTGGCGCCGCGGTGCTCGATGAAGTAGCGCAGGAGCTGGAACTCCTTGGCCGAGAGTTCCAGCGGTTCGCCCCCCTTGGTCACTTCGGCACGCCGGACATCCACGGCCACGTCCCCGAACTGGTAGCGCTCCAGGGACACGCCCGCCTTGGCCGGTGCGCGCCGCAGCAGCGCCTCGAGGCGCGCCAGCAGCTCGCTCGTGTCGAAGGGCTTGGTCAGGTAGTCGTCGGCCCCCAGCTTGAGGCCGACCACGCGGTCGATGACGAGCGTGCGGGCCGTGAGCATGAGGATGGGCGTCATCACCCCCTGCTGCCGCAGCGTCCGCGCCACCTCGAAGCCGTCGCGGCCCGGCAGCATGACGTCGAGCACGATGATGTCGAACGGTTCACCCCCCGCCCGCGAGACGGCCGTGTCGCCGTCGGCAGCGGTTTCGACCTGATAGCCCTCGGCGGCAAGGCGGTCGCTCAACGTGAGCTGAAGGCCGGGTTCGTCCTCGACCAGAAGGAGGCGGTGAGTGGGCATATTGGGGCGAAATTGTGAATCTGGAGATCTCGAGATCTGGTGAGCTGGCGATCGATTGGGAGAGCGGGTGATCTGATGATCTAACTGGTGATCGAGTGATCCATCTAGCGAGCGCGGTGCATGTGGCGAACGACCGATCCCTCTCGCGAACGGCCCGCGCGCGACCGGCATGTTCCTCCGTGCCCTCCGTGTTCTTCGTGCCCTCCGTGCCCCTTCGTGCCCTCCGTGCCCTCCGTGTTACCCCTGGCTCGGCACCAGGCCCACGTGCAGCGCGTTCTCGGGGTGGGCGGGGGCGGCGGGCAGGATGAGGGTGAAGGTGCTGCCGCGGCCGGGCTCGCTGGCGACGTCCACGGCGCCGTCGTGGGCTTCGGCGATGCGCCAGACAAGGTTGAGGCCCAGGCCGCTGCCCTGGATCTGGCGGGAGACGGCGTCGCGGCCGCGATAGAACGGTTCGAAGATGTGCTTGCGGTCTTCGGGCCCGATGCCGAGGCCGTGGTCGGCCACGGCAATGGCCACGTGCGACGCGGAAGCCGCCGGCGCGTGGGCGTCGCGGGCCTCGGCGCCGGGTCGGGGGGCCTTCAGCCCGCGTGTGCCGAACGCCGACACGCGTGCCCACCGCGCATCGCCGTCGCTTCACCGCATTGCTGATCAGGTTCTGCAGGGCGGATCGCAGGGCGCTGGCGTCGCCGGTCACCGGCGGCAGGTCGGCCGGCACGTCCACCTCGAGCGACACGCCGCGGGCGTCCAGCTCCGAACGACAGGCCGATGTCGCCTGGTGCACGAGCTCCGAGACGCTCACGGGGCCGCGTGCGGCGGCCGCGGACCCGGCGGCGATTCCGGCGAGCTGCAGCACGCGTTCCACGGTTTCACCCAGGCGCCGCGCCTCCCCCTGAATCGTCTCGCCGTACTTCCGGACGCGCGCGGGGTCGGCGACCACGCCGTCCGCCAGGTTGCTCGCCGCCGTGCCGATCACCGACACCGGCGTGCGCAGCTCGTGCGAGACGGCCGCGACGAACTCCACCTGCTGGCGCGCCAGCGTCTGGGCGCGCCGGGCCGAGACGACAATGAGCCCGATGGCCAGGGAGAGGAGGGCGAGGATGCCGGAGCTGAGCATCAGGTTGCGCGTGCGCACGGCCTCAACCGCGGCTTCGAGCGACCCGGCTCGGTGGGCGGCCACGATGCGCCAGCGGCCCTCGAATCCGCCAAAGCCGCGGCCGCGTGGTGAGGGCGGCTCGGGCGGCGGCAACGGCGGCGGTGGTGGGGCAGCTGCGGTGCCCTCGTCGGCCCGGTGCCGCTCCTGCATCACCGAGATCACGATGCGCTCGTCAGGGCTCACGGCCGTCGTGGACGTGCGCTGGCCGTTCCGCGCGATCGCGAAGATCTGGTCCGGCCGCGGCGACATGAACGGCTGCTCGACGTCCGGCGTGGCGCCGATGGCGGCAGCGGCTCCCGGTTCCGATTCCCAGATGACCGTGGACGGGTCGTTGCGCTCGGTGACGGCGACGCGGTACTCCCGGGTCCGTCCTCGCCGTGGAAGTGCCGCGCAGTCAGGGAGGGCAGCAGCGTCGAGGTGACGTATTCGGGGTCGATGCGAATCAGGGTGAAGCCGAGGATGTCGATGCGAGGCGCCGAGCCGCGGTCCTCGGGAAACTCGAACAGCGTCACTGGCGACACGAGCGTGTAGTCGTCGTTCACCGAGAACGAGACGCTGGCCTCGCGGCGGAAGCGGTTGCCACCCTGTCGCAGCACCCGGATCTGGCCGAAGTGCTCGGCCAGCACCGGGCGCATGGCCGTCAGCTCCGGCGTCCATGCGGCGGCTTCGAACACGCGCTCCTCGTTGTTCCAGCGCCGGAGCCGCAGGTCCGCGGGATCGACCGGCGGCGCCACCGCGCCGGGTACCAGGTCCACCAGCAGCACGTCGCAGCACGCGGGTGTCGCCCGCCCGCTCGGTCCACGCCGTACCGCTGGGCGTAGGACACCCAGTTCTCGTCCCTGAGGACCGTGCCCTCGAGCTGCAGGCCGACCACCGCCCGCGACAGCTCCGTGTCGAACGCCGTGGCGAACTGCAGGGCCGATGTCCGCAGCGTCCGCTGCATGCGATCGTGCTCCGCCTCGCTCACCTGGCCCACCCACTGGTACTGCAGCCACGCCAGCGTCGGCACCAGCAGCAGCACGACGACGGCCAGGGCGGTGACGGCCGGGACGCGGGCGCGGCGGGGTGTCATCGAGGCGAGTCTAGCACGCGATAACAGGCGGTAAATGGCTGCAAATCAGGCATTTAACATCGTTAACAACCTCTTTGCCCAGCCTTAACGTCCGTCCGGCCGGGACCCTCGTAATAATCGGAGACGGTCAGCGCCGGTATGGGCGCGCCACAGGAGTGTGGGTGTCCCGGCCGAGGCCGGCGCCGCGGCTCGACCGTCTGAAGCGAAGCGAGGATGACCGTATGAAGAAGCTCATGGTGATGGCAGCGGCGGTGGGTGTGGCCGCACTGGTGGCGCCGCTGGCGGCGCAGGATCGCGCGGCCGAAGTCGTGGCCCAGGTCAGGCAGGCGCTCGGCGGCGACAAGCTCACCGCGCTCACCGCGCTCACCGCCGAAGGGCCGTTCCGGCGGTCGATGGGGCAGCGCGACATGGAAGGCACGCTGATGCTCACGCTGGTGCGGCCCGACAAGCTCCGGCGCACCGAGGAGATGAGCATGGGCGGCATGGTCAACGGTCCCACGGTCGAGCGCACCTCGGCCTTCGACGGGACCGAGGCCTGGGACGACATGCAGAACCGCGGCGGCATGGGCGGGCGCATGCGCCTGGAGATGCGCGAGGGACCCGGCCCTGGCGGCCCGGGCGGCCCCGGCGGAAACCCGCTCACGCCCGAGCAGATTGCCGAGGCGCGCGCCCGGCGCATGAAGATGGAGCTGCAGCGCTGGACGGTGGCGCTCTTTGCCGACAGCAGCCGCCCCTTCACCGACGGTGGCGTGGCCGAGTCTCCCGACGGGAAGGCCGACATCCTCGAGACCACCGACGAAGCCGGACGCCCGGTGAAGCTCTTCGTGGACCAGGGGACGCACCTGCCGCTGATGGTCCAGTACATGGAGATCCGGCCGCGCGTGATGATGATGGGTGGCGGCCCCGGCGGACGCGGCGGCGGCCCGCGCGGGCGCGGCGCCGGCGCCGACGGCCAGCGTCCCTCCGAGGAGGAGATGCGCCAGCGCATCGAGGAGATGCGCAAGCAGGGCCCCCCGCAGCCCTCGCAGTTCGCCATGCACCTGGCCGACTACAAGAAGGTGGACGGCATCATGCTGCCGCACCGGATCGACATTGCCATCGAGGGACAGCCCAACGAGGAGTGGACGATCGACAAGTTCAAGGTGAACCCGAACGTGAAGGCGTCGGAGTTCGAGAAGCCGAAGCCGTAGGCGCGGCCGGGAGTCGGGAGTCGGTCGGACGTCGGGTCTGAAGCGAGCACATCATGAAGCGATACTGCGTTGGCCTGCTCCTCACGGTGCTGGCCCTGGCGATACCCCTGTCGGCGGCGGCACAGGACACCGCGACCCTGCGCGTGACCGTCAAGGACGCCACCGACCTCGGCCTCCCCCACGCCATCGTCGTCGTCACCGACGCGCAGGGGGTGGCGCACCAGTCGGCGGTCGACGAGTCGGGCGTGGCCACCTTCGCGGGGCTGCCGGCTGGCGCCAGCCAGGTGACGGCCACGGCCGAGGGGTTCCGGGAGATGACGCTCGCCGTCACGCTGAAGCGCGGCACCAACCAGGCCAGTGCCACCCTGCCCGTCGCGATCTCCGAGGAGCTGACGGTGGCCGAGCAGTCGCCCGAGGACCGGCGGGACAACGGCTTCACGCAGACGCTGACGGCCGACGAGATCGACGCGCTGTCCGACGATCCGGACGAGATGGCCGACCAGCTCGCGGAGATGGCCGGACCGGGAGCGCAGATCTTCGTGGACGGCTTCCGTGGCGGCCGCCTGCCGCCGAAGGATCAGATCCAGCAGATCCGCTTCAACAGCAACTCCTACTCGGCCGAGTACCACGAGGCCGGCATGGTGCGGGTCGAGATCATCACGCGTCCGGGGATGGGGGGCTGGCGCGGCCGCGCCAACTTCGGCTTTCGCGACGAGTCGCTGAACGCGCGCAACGCCTTTGCCTCGGTGAAGGAACCCACCCAGCAGCAGCGGTTCAACGTCAGCTTCCAGGGTCCGCTGGCCAAGGGAAAGACGGGTATCTCGCTGTCGGTGGACGGCAACAACGCCTTCGACTCGCGCACCATCCTGGCGCGCAGTGCCGACGGCAGCACGGTGAACGGCCTCGCGAAGAACACCACCGACGGCCTCAATGCCACCTTCCGCGTGGACCACGACCTCGGCGGCGGCGCGCAGCTCCGGGCGGAGTACTCGCGGCGCGGCACCCAGCGCGGCGACCTCGGCGTCGGCGACTTCGACCTGTCCGAGCGCGCCTACGACAACGACACGGTCAGCGACACCTTCCGCCTGCGCAACACCCGCGTCATCGGCAAGAAGGTCTTCAGCGAGCTGAAATTCGAGTTCACGAGCAACGAAGCGACGCTCACCTCGTTCTCCACGGCGCCCACCGTCCGCGTCAACGACGCGTTCACGGCCGGCGGCGCCGGACAGGCCGGCGTGCGCTCGAGCCGCGAGATCGAGATCGCGCAGAACGTGGACTTCACCATCGGCCGCAAGCACTCGATGCGATCGGGCGTGCTGCTGGAAGCCGGCTGGTGGAACAGCACGCAGCAGCAGAACACCAACGGCACCTACACGTTCACGAGCCTCCAGGCCTACCAGGCGGGCCTGCCCGCCACCTACAGCATCCGCGTCGGCGATCCGCTCGTGGAGTACTCGCAGGTGAAGGCCGCGTGGTTCCTGCAGGACGACTTCAAGATCGGCCGCACGCTGTCCATGAGCCTGGGCGTGCGCCACGAGCTCCAGACGCAGGTGGGCGACTGGTTCAACATCGCCCCGCGGGCGGCCTTCACCTGGAACGCCACGCGCAAGACCACCGTGCGCGGCGGATACGGCATCTTCTACGACTGGTACGACTCGAACGTCTACGAGCAGACCATCCGGGTCGACGGGGAGCACCAGATCGACCTGGTCGTGCAGAACCCCTCCTATCCGGCGGATGGCAGCGCGGGAACGTCGCTGCCGCCCAGCATCATCCGCGCCTCCTCGCTGACGCTGCCCATCATTCACCAGGCGTCCGTCGGACTGGAGCGCCCGTTGAACAGCTGGGCCAACCTGCGCATGGACTACATGTGGACGCGCGGCTACAACACGCTGCGCTCGGTCAACGTGAACGCGCCCGTTGACGGCGTGCGGCCGGATCCCACCGCGGGCAACGTCACCGAGATCCAGTCGTCGGGCCGCATGGCCAGCGACCGGCTCACCGTGGGCATCAGCGCACGCCAGCAGCGCCTGCGCCTGTTCTCGAACGTGATGTATCAGCTGCAGAGCCGTCGCAACTTCGCCGATTCGGCCACCAGCCTGCCGTCCGACAGCACCAACCCCGATGTGGACTGGGGCCCGTCGGCGCAGGACATCCGGCACCGGCTGTTCGTGATGCTCAACGCCCCGATCTGGTACGGCATCCGGGCGGGGTTCAACATGCAGGTCTCGTCGGCGGCGCCCTACACCATCACGACCGGCAGCGACGACAACGGCGACACCGTGTTCAACGACCGGCCCGCCGGCGTCGAGCGGAACAGCGCGCGGGGGGCCGGGATGCTCAACGTCAACCTGCGGCTCAACAAGAGCATCGGCTTCGGCGGCTCCACGGGCGGCGGTATGCCGATGATGCCCCCGCCGGGTGGCGGTGGCGGCGGCGCCATGAACCAGCGCGGCCCCGGCGGCGGCGGTCCCGGCGGACCGGGCGGCGACGGCCCGCAGATCATGGTCATGGAAGGGACCAACCAGCGGTACCGGATCGACTTCTACACGCAGATCTCGAACCTGTTCAACAACGTCAACTACAACGCCTTCGTCGGCAACCTCCTGTCGCCGTTCTACGCCACGGCCACCTCGGCCAGCCCGGCGCGCCGCATGGAGGTGGGGATGTCGCTAGGTTTCGGAGCGGTTTCCTCAGCCCACGCCCCACGCCCCAAGCCCCGCTAAGATAGGAGCCGGGCACCCGCTGGGTGCCCGTCTCCCGTATGCCCTCAGTCATCGTGATCGGCGCCGGTGTCATCGGCGCCACCGTCGCGCGGGAACTGGCCGGGGCGGGTGCCCGGGTCCGGCTCCTGGACGCCCGGACGCCCGGGGACGGCGCCACGCGCGCCTCGGCGGGGGTGCTGGCCCCTACATCGAAGGGCATCCCGCCTCGCCGCTCCGCGAGCTCGGCCGCGAGAGCCTGACCTCTACGACGAGTTCATCGCCCGCCTGCGCCGCGACAGCCGGCGGGAGATCCCCTACGAACGCCGCGGCACGCTCGAGGTGGCGCTCGACGACACGGATGCCGAGCGACTCAGCGGGATGGCGCAGACGCTCTCGACGGACGGCGTCGAGGCCCGCTGGCTGCCGCCCTCGACCCTGTTCGATCTCGAACCGCAGGTGGCCCCCAGCGCGGCCGGCGGGCTGCTCATCCCGATGCACGGCTTCGTCGGCGTCTCGGCGCTCACGGCGGCGGCCGTCGCCACCGCCGAGGAGCGTGGCGCCGTGCTGATGAACGAGACCGGCGCGCTGCGCGTGGGTCCGGCGCCCGGCGGCGGCGTCCGCGTGCGCGCCTCGTCCACCACGATCGAAGCCGATGCGTGCGTGATGGCGGCCGGCAGCTGGTCGTCTCGTGTGGCCATCGAGGGCGCCGATGCCGTGCCCGTCACGCCCGTCCGCGGCCAGTTGCTGCAGCTGACCAGCCAGCGGGGACTGCTGACTCGTGTCATCTGGGGATCGGCCGGGTACCTGGTGCCCTGGCCCGACGGCTCGGTCCTCGCCGGCGCGACGGTGGAAGACGTCGGGTTCGACGAGGGCACCACGCAGGAAGGGCGTCACGCGCTCCTCGACATGGCCGTCGGCCTCGTGCCCGGGTTGCGGGATGCGGGTATCGCGGACGCGCGGGCGGGACTCCGGCCGCGGGGGCCGGACGATCTCCCGCTCATCGGCCGCTCCACGATCGTGCCGGGTCTCGTCTACGCGACCGGCCACTATCGCAACGGTGTCCTGCTGGCGCCGTTCACGGCCCGGCTGGTCTGCCAGCTCGTGCTCGATCCCGCCGCGGCCGCGCCACCCTCCCTGGATCCCCGGCGCTGCGGCGCCCTCTGAGGCGGCGCCGGCTCATGCGCGACGCGCAGTGGCGGGGATGGCAGCAGGCGCACCAGCGCGCGCTCGAAGACCTGCAGGCGGCCGCGCAGGAGTATCATCGCCTCGTCGTGGACCAGGCGTTCGCCGCGCCCGGGGAAGAGGGCCGACGCCTGCGCCAGGACGCGCTGGGCCGGCTCGAGGAGCGGCGGCGGCGCCTCGACGAGATCCGGGAGCAGCAACCGACATGGCCCTCCTGACCGCAGAGGACGTCGCACGTGAAATGACCACCCTGGACGGGTGGACGCAGGCGGGACCCGCCATCCGGAAGGAGTACACCTTCGAGGACTTCCCGGAGGCCGTGCTCTTCGTCAGCGCGCTGGTGCCCCTGGCCGAGGCCGCGGACCATCATCCCGACGTCGAGATCCACTACAAGCGCGTCGTGCTGGTCTATACGACCCATTCGGACGGCGGGCTCACGGCGAAGGACTTCGAGGGCGCGCGCGCGGCCGACGAGGTGGCCGAACAGGTGCCGCACCTCCGCGAGTTCGGCGACGGGTGATGCACCCGCGCGATGAAGCTCAAGAAGCTCTACAGCTCGCGTGAGGTGGCCGCGGCCACCGGCCTGTCGGCGCGGCAGCTGCAGTGGTGGGACCGCCGCGGCATCTTCATGCCCGCCATCCCCACCCATCGCACCGAGCGGGGCGGCTTCACCGAGCGGCGCTACACGCCGGTCGAACTGCTGGAGCTGACGGTCCTCGCGGACCTCCGCCGCCGTGGGTTCAGCATGCCGCGGCTCCGCCGCCTGCTCGCGGTCCTTCGCACGCGGTTCAAGGTGCGCCTCTACGAGGCCATCGAGGGCGCCGGGCCCATCACCCTGTACATCGATCGCGACAAGATCTACGCCCGCACCGAGGACGGCGACCTCTTCAACGTGCTCGAGCAGCCGAACCAGCCGCTGCTGATGGTGGGGCAGGATCCGCGTCTGCGCACCCTCACCGTGCGGGAGCCCGCGCCGAAGGCCAGGCGCAAGGCCGCCCGCGGGCGCGCGGCCCGCCCTACTTGACGACGGGGATGTCCACCCGCGACGGATACCGCGCCGACCGGTAGATCCGGTGCGTGGCCGGCACGAAGTCGGTGTCTCGTGCCTCGAAGATGCTCCGGCCGAACGTCTGCGGGTTGCGGTCGATGAGCGGGAACCACGTGCTCTGCACCTGCACCATGATGCGGTGGCCCTTCTGGAACGTGTAGCTCTGGGTGTGCAGGCTGAAGGCGTACTCCAGCACGCGGCCGGACGGGATGGGCGCGGGCTTCTCGAACCCCTCCCGGTATCGTCCACGGAACACTTCGTTCGACACCATCAACTGGTAGCCGGCCAGGTTCCAGTCCTGCGGGTACTGCTCGGGGTAGACGTCGATCAGCTTCACGACCCAGTCCGCGTCCGTTCCCGTCGTGGACGCGAACAGGTGCGCCATCACCTCGCCCGCGATCGTCACGTCCTGCTCCAGCGGCTCGGTTTCCCAGCTGAGCACGTCCGCGCGGTCGTCCACGAACCGCTGGTCCTCGACGAGCCACGTGGACCATTTCGATCCGCCGGGAAAGTAGGTCGCCTGGATCGGCCGATGGCGATAGGGCACCGGGTGGGCGGGATCCGACACGAACTCGTCGAAGGCGGCGTCGCTGCCGCCGCTGGCCGGGTCTCCCATCGTGAGCCGCTCGTTGGCGCCGAAGCGCAGCGGTGTGGCGACGGCCGACTTCGGCGGCCACGACTCCCAGCGTCGCCACCGGTTCGTTCCTGATTCGAAGGTGAGCGCCTCGGGAAACGTCCGCTCGCCCTTGTCCTTCAGGAAGAAGGCGAAGAACGGCGCCTGCACCTCGTCGCGGAGCTTACGCGGCCGTATCGCTGCCGAAGGCAATGGGGCCGAGCGCGTCGCCGACGCGGTTCCAGCCGCCGTGGTTCCACGGGCCCACGACCAGGTAGTTCAGGCCCGACGCATCGTGCTGCTCGAGGGCGTCGTAGATGGCGACCGGCCCGTAGAAGTCCTCCTGGTCCCACCAGCCCGCCACGTTGAGCGTCGGCACGCTCACGCCGCGCAGGTGCGGCACCATCGTCTGCCGCTTCCAGAACGCGTCGTAGTCCGGGTGGGCCACGTAGTCGTTCCAGGTTGGGATCTTTTCGAACAGGTACTGGCGGTTGGCGTTGGCGAGCGGGCCCAGGTCGAGATACCAGTCGAAGGTGTCGTAGCGATCGAACTGGAACTGCTGGACGTCCTTGCCGCTCTCCATCATCGCCGCATACTCGAACGCATAGCTCAGGCGGAACGCGCCGTTGTGATGGAAATCGTCGCCGAGCCACATGTCGGCCGGCGATGCCTGCGGCGAGATGGCCTTGAGCGCCGGGTGCGGCTCCAGCGCGCCCATCACGGTCGTCCAGCCGTCGTACGACACGCCCAGCATGCCCACGCGCCCGTTGTGCCCCGGGACGTTCTTCAGCAGCCACTCGATGGTGTC
Organism: Vicinamibacterales bacterium; assembly: GCA_041394685.1. Taxonomy (GTDB): domain Bacteria; phylum Acidobacteriota; class Vicinamibacteria; order Vicinamibacterales; family UBA2999; genus VFZN01. Next base: position 33,252 of record JAWKHU010000038.1, on the reverse strand, counting down.
GTAGGTGTCGGTGCCCTCGTCCAGGCTGGTGGTGTCGCCGGGCGCGCGCGCCGGGCGCTGCATCACGAACGTGCCTTCCGACCCGAACTTCCCGCGGATGTCCTGGAAGACGAAGATGTAGCCCTCGTCCACGAGCGCCTTGTACGTACGGGCGAACCCGCCCGCGGCGCCCTCGATCCCGTACGGCGTGCGCCGCATGAGGATGGGCAGCGGTCCCGCGGCGCGGGTGGGCGTGAAGATCTTCGTGTGGAGCCGCACGCCGTCGCGCGCGGGAATCATGACGTCGCGCACCTCGAATCCGTCGGCGGCGGTGGAGGGCGGCTGCTGTGCTGTCGTGAACGCGCCGAGGACGAGCAGGCTGGCCGCAAGCGCCCAGACACCGGTGCGGCGCCGCGGGATCGGGTTGGACATGGTCGACTCCAGACGGGACACGCGCGTCGAGATTGCCGATTTTACATGCTTCGGCCAGACTACCCGCCCACACGAGGTCGACACATGTACCGAGCCGCCGCTGCCCTGCTGGCCGTCATCATCACCGCCGTTCCCGCGTCCGCACAGACCGACCTGTTCGTCTCCGAGTACATCGAAGGCAGCAGCAACAACAAGGCGCTGGAGATCTACAACGGCACCGGCGCGCCGGTCGATCTCGCCGCGGGTGGCTACAGCATCCAGATGTTCTTCAACGGGTCCGCCACCGCCGGCCTCACCATCAACCTGACCGGCACGGTTGCCGCCGGCGACGTCTACGTGCTCGCCCAGGCCTCGGCCAACGCCACCATCCTGGCGCAGGCCGATCAGACGAACGGCTCGGGCTGGTTCAACGGCGACGATGCGGTGGTGCTGCGGCGGGGAACGGACGTGGTCGACGTCATCGGCCAGATCGGCGTCGACCCGGGAACGGAGTGGGGCACCGGTCTCACCAGCACCGCGGACAACACGCTGCGGCGACAGTCAGGCCTGTGCGCCGGTGACACGGACGGGTCCGATCCGTTCGACCCCGCATCCGACTGGGACGGCTTCGCCACCGACACGTTCGACGGGCTCGGCACGCACACCGTCACCTGCGGAGCGACCGACGCGCCACCGGCCGTCGCGTCCACGAGCCCGGTCAACGGCGCCGTAGACGTCGCGCTGGACGCCAACCTCGTGGTGACCTTCAGCGAGCCGGTGCTGGCGACCGCGGCGTCGTTCACGCTGACGTGTGGCGGCGTGCCGCGCGCGTTCGGCCTGTCGGGAGGCCCCACCGTCTTCACCATCGATCCCGCGGCGGACTTCGTCTTCGACGAGGCCTGCACCTTGACGGTGGTGGCGGCCGAAGTCGCCGACGCCGACACGGCCGATCCGCCCGACACGATGGAGGCGGATGTCACCATCAGCTTCTCCAGCCGGTCCGACGTCTGCCGGCTCCCCTACACGCCCACCTACGCGATCCAGGGCAGCGGCGCGGCCACCACGACGACAGGGGTGGTGACGACGCGTGGCGTGGTGGTCGGGGACTACGAGGGCCCGTCGCCTGCGCTGCGCGGCTTCTTCATCCAGGATCCGGACGGCGACGGCGACCCCGCCACCTCCGATGGCCTGTTCGTCTTCAACGCCAACGCCGACAGCGTGAGCATCGGCGACCTCGTGCGCGTGACCGGCGTGCCCGCAGAGTTCCAGGATCAGACGCAGCTCGGGTCCGTCACCTCCATCGTCACGTGCGGGACGGGCGCGGTGGCGCCCGTGGACGTGACGCTGCCGTTCCCGGATGCGTCGTTTGCCGAGCGCTACGAGGGGATGCTCGTCCGGCTTCCGCAGACGCTCATCGTCACCGAGCACTTCCTGCTGGGCCGCTTCGGCGAGGTGCTGCTGTCCTCGGGCAGCCGCCTCTTCCAGCCGACCCACCTGTTCCGCCCCGGGCCCGATGCCGACGCGGTGCAGGCCGCCAACCTGCTCAACCAGATTCGTCTCGATGATGGGCAGAACGGCCAGAACCCGGATCCGATCGTGTTCGCGCGCGGGGGACTGCCGCTCAGTGCCGACAACACGCTGCGGGCCGGCGACACGGCAACCAGCATCGTCGGCGTGATGACCTACACGTGGGCGGGCAATGCGGCCAGTGGCAATGCCTGGCGCGTGCGGCCGATTGGGGCCCTCGACGGAAGCGCGGTGTTCGCGGCGGCCAATCCCCGTCCCGTCGATCCGCCGGACGTGGGCGGCAGCCTGCGCGTGGCGGGCATGAACCTGCTCAACTACTTCAACACCGTCAGCGGGTGCACGAGCGGCGTCGGCGGCGGGCCGACCGACTGCCGTGGCGCCGAGACGGCGGCGGAGTTCGAGCGCCAGTGGCCCAAGACGGTCGCCGCGGTCCTGTCCACAGAGGCAGACGTCATCGGCATCGTGGAAATCGAGAACGACGGGTATGGCCCGGCCAGTGCGATCGCGGACCTGGTGGAACGGCTGAACGCGGCAACGGCGCCGGGCACGTTCGCCTACATCGATGTCGATGCGGCGACGGCCCAGCTGAACGCGCTCGGCACGGATGCGATCAAGGTGGGGCTCGTCTACAAGGCGGCCGTGGTGATGCCCATCGGGCAGACGGCCGTCCTCAACACCGCGTCGTTCGTCACCGGCGGCGACTCCGCTCCGCGCAATCGGCCCGCGCTCGCGCAGGCGTTCGAGACGGCCGATGGCGGCCGCGTGGTCGTGGTCGTGAACCACCTGAAGAGCAAGGGCTCCGCGTGCGAGGCCCCGGACGCGGGCGACGGGCAGGGCAACTGCAACGCGGTACGCACCGCTGCCGCGCAGGAACTGGCGGCGTGGCTGTCCACCGATCCGACGCTGAGCGGGGGAGCGGGCACGCTGGTGCTCGGCGATCTCAATTCCTATGCCGGCGAGGATCCGATCGCGGCGCTGGAGAGCGCGGGCTTCATCAACCTGATTGCCCAGCTGGGCGGCCCCTCGGCGTACTCCTACGTCTTCGATGGTCAGTGGGGCTATCTCGATCACGCGCTCGCGAGCGCGTCGCTCGGGCCGCAGGTGAGCGGCGTGACCGAGTCCCACATCAACGCCGACGAGCCCTCGGTGCTGGACTACAACACCAACTTCAAGAGCGCCGGGCAGGTCGAATCGCTCTACGCGCCGGATCGGTATCGCGTCTCCGACCACGACCCCGTCGTGGTGGGGCTCGACCTGGCGCCGGTGCGCAGCGGCCTGCTGGTCGCCGCGGGACTCCTGCAGTCGCCGGCGGGTGCCCTGCCGTCCGACCCCGGCACCGCCGGTCGCGTGCTGTTCGAGCTGGCTGGCCGCTATCGGACGCGGACCACGCGCCTCGATGCGGTGACGACGGTCGTGTTCGCGGCCGGCCGTTTCAGGTTTTTCAGCCGGACTGCGGACTGGCTCACGGTAACGGACACGCAGGCCATTCTCCAGGGCCGGGGGGACGTCAACGGCACGAGCGGGTACAGCTACCGCGCCACGGTCGTGGACGGCGGTCCGGGCGGCACGAACCTCGTCCGCATCCAGGTCTGGCACGAGGCCACCGGGGCGCTCGTCTACGACAACGGCACGCTGCAGCCATACGCGGGTGCGGCCGTCCTGGTGCCCTGATCCGCCGGGTTCGATACACTGCTGGTGACACGTCCGGGCCTTCGGGCGCCGTGCGTGTCGCCCAGCGATGAGTGACTACGCACAGGGCGACGCATCCGCGGTCGCCGACACCTACCGCACGCGCAAGGCCGCGCGCGAGACGGTCGTCGCCCTGCACGAGCGGCGCCATGCGCGCCTGGCCTGGGCGCGCTTCGTCGTCGCGGCTTCCGGCGTGGCCCTGCTGGTGTGGTTGGGCCGCCCGGGACTCCTGTGGCTCGTCGTGCCGGGTCTGGCGTTCGTCGGCCTCGCCATCATGCACGCCCTCGTCCTCAATGCCCGCGATCGGGCGGCGCGTGCCGTCACCTTCTACGAGCTGGGACTCCAGCGCCTCGACGATCGCTGGCCGGGTACGGGCGAGACGGGCCAGCGCTTTCACTCGGATGCCCATCCGTACGCCGCCGATCTCGACATCGTCGGCGACGGCAGCCTGTTCCAGCTGCTGTCCTCGCCGCGCACGACCGCGGGAGAGCAGACGCTGGCCGGCTGGCTGCTGAACGCGGCGGATCCCGCGACGATCCGCGAGCGGCAGTCGGCCGTCCGCGCACTGATGCCGAGGCTCGACCTGCGCGAGGGCCTCTTCGTGTTCGGCCCGGAGGTGCGATCGGTGGTGGATACCGACGCGCTCCGGCAGTGGGCCGAGGAAACCCCTCGTCTGGCGGAGCGATGGCCGCCGTACTGGCTCCCGCTGCTGGCCGCGGTGACCACGGCGATGGTGACGTGGTGGGTGGCGTCCGGTGAGCCGCCACGGTGGCTGGGTGTGTTCCTCGTCGCGCAGACGCTGGTGGGCTGGTGGTATCGGTCGCGGGTGGCCGCGGTCTCGCACCAGGTGGAGCGCCGCGCCCAGGAGCTTCGGGTGCTGCGCGAGTCGCTGGAGCTGGTGGAGCGGGAGCCCGGACACGACGGACGGCTCCGTACGCTGACGGCCGAACTGAGGGCGACGGGGAGCCTGCCGTCCGAGGAGATTGGCAGGCTGGTGCGTCTCGTGGACGTGCTCGCGGCGCGGCAGAACCAGTTCTTCGTGCCGTTCTCGGCGCTGCTCCTGCTCGGCACGCAGACGGCCATGGGCATCGACCGCTGGCGCGCGCGCTGCGGGGCGCACGTGCCCCGGTGGCTCGAGGTGGTGGGGAGCATGAAGCCCTGGCGGCGCTCTCGGGCTATGCGGCCGAGCACCCGGCGGATCCGTTTCCCGAGATCGCGGAGGGGGCGGAAGGGCCCGTGCTCGACGCCGAGCGGCTGTCGCACCCCCTCATCCCGGCCGCGCAGGCCGTGCCCAACGACATCCGCTTGGGCAGGACCGGGCCGCAGGTGCTGCTGGTCAGCGGGTCGAACATGTCGGGCAAGAGCACCTGGCTCCGGACGGTCGGCATCAACGTGGTGCTCGCCCAGGCCGGCGCGCCGGTGCGCGCGGCGCGGATGCGGGTGTCGCCGCTCCGGATCGGCGCGACCCTGCGCATCCAGGACTCGCTGCAGGCGGGCCAGTCGAGGTTCTTCGCCGAGATCTCCCGGTTGAGCGAGATCGTGTCGATGGCACGCGCCGGCGCCCGCGATCCCGGCGGCGCGCCGGTGCTCTTCCTGCTCGACGAAGTGCTGGCGGGCACCAACTCGCACGACCGCCGCATCGGGGCCGCCGCCATCGTCTCCGGGCTCGTGGAGCTGGGTGCGCTCGGCCTCGTCACGACCCACGACCTGGCGCTGACCGACATGGTCACCCACCTCGGGACGCGCGCGTCGAACGTCCATTTCGAGGACCGGTTCGAGCAGGGCTCCCTGCACTTCGACTACCGCCTCCGCGACGGCGTCGTGCAGACCAGCAACGCGCTGGCGCTGATGCGCTCGGTCGGCCTGGATGTCGACGAGGAGCGGACACCTTCTTCATGACGACCACGGACACGGCTCCCATCCTCGAGTTGCACCACGCCAGTGTCGTGCGCGCCCACCGGCGAGTGCTCGACGACCTGTCCCTGACGATTCACCGCGGCGAGCACGTCGCGGTCGTCGGACCCAACGGCGCGGGCAAGTCCTCCCTCATCCGGCTGCTGACGCTGGAGGACTACCCGATGGCGACGGCGTCGCCGGATCCCCCGATGCGGCTGTTCGGCCAGGTGCGATGGGACGCGGTGGAACTGCGGGCACGGATGGGCGTGGTGTCGGCCGACGTCCACCACCGGTTCACCGGAGGGCCGTGGGTCTCGCAGGTGCCGGCGGTGGACGCAGTGCTCTCGGGGTTCTTCGCCAGCCGTGGCGTCTTCGAGCACCACCAGATCACCGAGGAGATGCGTCGCCTGGCGCACGCGGCGCTGGAGCGGATGGGGGCCGGACACCTGGCGACGGCGCGGCTGGACCGGCTGTCAACGGGCGAGGCGCGGCGCATCCTCATCGCCCGCGCGCTCGTGCGCGCCCCGGAAGTGCTGGTGCTCGACGAGCCCACGACCGGACTCGACATCGTGGCCCGTCACGCGTTCATGGAGCAGGTGCGCGGGGTGGCGGGCGAGGGCACCACCATCATTCTCGTCACGCAGCACATCGACGAGATCATCCCGGAGATCGGGCGCGTGGTCCTGCTCAGCCACGGTCGCGTGGTGGAGGACGGCCCCACGGGGACGGTGTTGCCCGGGCCGGCGCTGTCCGGCGTCTTCGGCGGGCCGGTTCGCATCACCAGCGAGGACGGGTACTACTACGCCCGTCCGGGCCTCACGGACGGGGGCCCATCCGGTCCAGCAGCGCCTTGAACCGGGGGTGCTCCCGGATGGGTTCCATGTCCGGGTCCATCTCCAGCCAGCGCCGGAAACCCCACCCGCGGCCCACGTTCTGCTCCAGCAGGTCGAGGGCCTCGTCGTGGCGGCCGATGTGCAGGTAGAAGCACGCCACGTTGTAGGCCACGCCCCCGTCGTGCGGCGCGATGTGCAGCGCCAGCTTCGCCCACTCCAGCGCCCGATCCACGTGGCCGAGCGTGAGGTGGGTGGTCGTCCCCAGGTAGTACGCGCGCGCGTCGTCGGGGTGCAGGCGCACGTGCTGCTCGAGCACCTTGAGCGCACGCCGGGCGGTGTCGAGCCGTTCGTCCTGCCGGCCGAGCACACCGAGCATGGTGTCCACGAGGCACAAGGACTGGTAGTCGTCGGGCTGGATGTCCGCGGCCTGCAGGTAGTGCTCGACGGCAGCCTCCATGTTGCCCTGCGTCATGCGCACGCGCGCCAGGAAGAACGTGGCCTCCCAGAGGCGCGGGTCGAGGCTCCGCGCCCGTTCCAGCAGCTCCGCGGCTTCCTCCGTCTCGTCGAGGAGCCACGCCGCCATGCCGCGCGCCGTCAGCGCCTCGGCGGAGTTGGGGGCCAGGGCGATGGCGCGCTCGCCGGCCTCGATGGCCACCTGCAGGTCCTCCGGGTTCCGTGCGTTGAGGCCCCACTGGTAGATCCACAGCGACGCCTCGGCCAGGCCCAGCCAGGCGGGCAGGAACGCCGGGTCCAGTTCGACCGCCCGCCGGAACAGGTACTGCGCCGTCTTGCCGCGCTCCTCGTTCACGAGCCGCACCATCGACCGCGCGCGCAGGTACAGGTCGTAGGCCTCGAGGTTGCTCGTCGGCACCCGCTGCAGCGCCCGCTTCTCCCGACCGCTGAGGACGATCCGCAAGGCGCCGGCGACGCTTTCGGCGATCTGGTCCTGGACGTCGAAGACGTCCTCGATGCTGCGGTCGAAGCGGTCGGACCACAGGTGATACCCGTTGGTGGCGTCGATGAGCTGCGTGGACACGCGGATGCGCGAGCCCGCCCGCCGGACGCTGCCCTCGAGCACGATCTTCACGTCGAGTGCCCGCGCCAGTTCGCGGATGTCCACGCGCTGGCCCTTGAGGGCGAAGCTCGACGTCCGCGACATGACCCGCAGCGACTCCACCTTGGTGAGCGCGCTGATGATCTCGTCCGCCATCCCGTCGGCGAGGAACTCGTTCTCCGGATCCGAGCTCAGGTTGGCGAAGGGCAGCACGGCCACCGTCGGCGACGGGTCCGGTTCGGCCGCGGCGCGCCGGTCGAGCAGCCGCCCGAGCTCCGCCCGCAGGGCCGAGGCCGTGGCGAGTCGATCCTCGGGCTTCCGGGCCAGCAGCTGACGGACCAGGGCGTCGAGCGCGGGCGGAAGACCGTCGCGCACCGTGCTCGGGGGCGCCGGGTCGTCGTGGAGCAGCGCATGCAGCGTCGCGGCCTCCTGCTGCACGCGGAACGGGTGGCGGCCCGTCGCCATCTCGTACAGCATGATGCCGAACGAGAACAGGTCGCTGCGCGCGTCCAGGGGGCGCAGCGTCGCCTGCTCGGGCGACATGTAGGCGGGCGTCCCCAGGAGCAGCCCGACGTGCGTGACATCGGCGGTCATCGCGCGGGTTTCGGAGCGGTCGTCCGCCGGCTCCACCTGGTCGTGCAGGAACGAGCGTGCCAGGCCGAAGTCCAGCACCTTCACGCGTCCCCGTCTCGTCGTCATCACGTTGGAGGGCTTGAGGTCGCGGTGGACGATGCCGTGGCCGTGGGCTTCCTCGAGTGCGGCCGCTATCTGCCGTGACACGTCAACGACGTCTGCCAGCGGCATCGGTCCGCGTCGCAGCCGCGCGTCGAGGGACGTGCCGTCCACCAGCTCCAGCACCAGGAAGGTCAGCCCGTCCGATTCGTCCAGCCCGAAGATGGCGGCGATGTTGGGATGGTTGAGGGACGCCAGCAGGCGGGCTTCCCGCTCGAATCGCTCGATCCAGTCGGGGTCCGAGGCGAGCGACTGCGACAGGATCTTGAGCGCGACGTCGCGGCGCAGCCGCTCGTCGTGGGCGCGGTACACCTCGCCCATCCCGCCCCGACCGAGCAGCTCGACGACCCGATAGCGCCCGAGTGTCGATCCGATCACGGCCGCGTCCCGCCCGCGTTCATCACGCGATCATCCGGCCTCGCTCGCGCGCCTGTCAACGCGAACGGCGGGAGCGGCGTGCTAGACTCCGCCCACGCGCGAGCCGCGCGCGGAGCGGAGATCACCCGACATGCGACGTTACACGCTTCTGGCCCTGCTGCTGGCCGCCGCCGGCACGACGGCCGCCGCGCAGGACCGCACCATCGACCTCCTGCGCCTGCTCGCCGACACCCCGGGTCCGCCGGGCTTCGAGGAGCCCATCCGCAAGGTCATGGTGGACCAGATGCGGCCCTTCGCCTCCTCCATCACCTTCGACGGCATGGGCTCGATCATCGCCGCGCAGGGCACCTCCGGGCCGCGGATCATGGTGGACGCGCACATGGACGAGCTCGGCGCCATGGTGCGCCGCATCACGCCGCGCGGCCTGCTCACCATGCAGATGCTGGGCGGCTGGCTGGATCAGGCGCTGGTGGACCAGCGCTGGCTCATCATCGGCTCGAAGGGACCGGTGAAGGCCGTCACCGGCATTCGCGACGTGCACGTGGTGCCAGCCGAGGAGCGCACGCGCGTCTACTCGCGCAACAGCCTCTATCTCGACGTCGGCGCCACGTCCGAAGCCGAGGTCAGGGCCATGGGCATCTCGGTGGGTGACCCCATCGTGCCCGACGCACCGTTCGAGGTGCTGAACGGGACCGCCAACTATCTCGGCAAGGCCTGGGACGACCGCGTCGGCTGCGCCGTCATCGTCGAGGCCATGCGCCGCCTGGCATCGACCCCGCACCCGAACCAGATTCTGTGGGCCATCACCACGCAGGAGGAGATCGGCCTGCGCGGCGCACACACCGCCGCCGACACCATCAAGCCGGAGCTGGGCATCGCCATCGAGGGCGGGATCACCGGCGACGTCTATCCCGGCCATCCCGAGGAGACGCAGGCGGCGCTCGGCGCCGGGCCCGTGCTCTTTCTCTACGATTCGTCGGCGCTGCCCAATCGCAAGCTCACGCGGTTCGTCCAGCAGGTCGCCGAGGAACGACGCATTCCGCTCCAGCTCGACCTCGTACAGGGCTACGGAGACGACTCGGCCGAGATCCAGAAGAGCTCGGGTGGCGTGCCCACGGTGAACCTGCTCGTGCCCGCACGCTACACCCACGCGCACAACGGCGTCATCAACCGGCGGGACTTCGATCAGATGGTCGAGCTGCTCGTGTCGACGCTCACCAGGCTCGACGCGCCGGCCGTGGCGGCCATCCGCGACTTCACGCCCTGACCGATGGCGCGCGTTCTGGTGCTCACCAAGCACGCCGACGACTATCGACGCCTGATCGAGGCCGAGCGGCTGCCCGACCTGACGCTGGTCACCGCCTCAGACGTTGACGATGGCCTCGCCCGCGGCGCCGACAGCGACGTGCTGGTCGGCGACCCGCCCGGGTGATTGCGGCGCTCCCGCACCTGCCGCGGCTCGTCTGGGTCCAGCGACGTGGGCGGGCGTCGAGCGGCTGCTCGACCCTCGCTCCGGCGCGACTACGTGCTCACGAACATCCGCGGCGTGTTCGGGCCGCTCATGTCGGAGACATCTTCGGATACCTGCTCGCGCACGAGCGGCGGATCCTCTCGCGCTACGCGCATCAGCAGGCGCGGGAGTGGGACACCACGCTGCCCGGCACGCTGACGGGAAAGACGATCGGGCTGGTAGGCGTGGGGTCCATCGGCGCGCACCGGCCGCCACGGCCAGGCACTTCGGCATGCACGTCCGCGGCTACACGCGGTCCAGCCGCGATTGCCCGGCCGTGGAGCACTACTCCACCCCCGGACGCCGCCGCGTTCGCCGCGGGCGCCGACTACCTGGTGGCCGTCCTTCCGAACACCGCGGGCACGCGCCGGCTCGTGGACCGCACCATGCTCGGCGCCCTGCCGCCCCATGCCGTCGTCGTGAACGCCGGACGAGGCGACACCCTGGACCAGGATGCGCTCGTGGACGCGCTCGAGGGCGACCGGCTCGCCGGGGCCGTGCTCGACGTGTTCGAGGAGGAGCCCCTGCCCCGGATCACGTCCTGTGGCAGACGCGCGGCGTGCTCATCACGAGCCACACGGCCGCGCCGTCGTTCCCGGCCGACATCGTCGGCGTGTTCGCGGACAACTACCGCCGGTATGCGTCGGGCACGCCGCTGCGGTATCGCGTGGACTTCGAGCGCGGGTACTGAGCCGTCACGACGCGGTGGCGGCGGGTTCGCCGACGCGCCGCCGCAGGGCCTCCCGCAGCGCGGCGGTCCGCAGCGTCGCTTCCACGTAGAGCGCGGGCACGAGGAAGAGCGTCACCAGCGACGAGGCGACGAGCCCGCCGACGACCACGCGCGCCAGGGCCGCCTGCAGCCCGGCGCCGGCGCCCCATCCCAGCGCGAGCGGGATGAGCGCGAGCACGGTGGTGCTGGTCGTCATGAGGATGGGCCTCAGGCGCGATCGCGCCGCCTCCATGACCGCGTCCACCGGCGCGAGCCCGGCATCGCGGCGCTGCAGGTTGACGTAGTCCACGAGCACGATCGCGTTGTTCACGACAATGCCCACGAGCATCACCATGCCCATCACGCTCTGCACGTTCAGGGTCGTCCCGGTGACCAGGAGCGTCGGCGCCACGCCGATGACGGCCGCCGGAACGCTCGCCATGACCACCAGGGGTCGACGAAGCGTTCGAACTGACCTGCCAGGACCATGTAGACGAGCAGCACAGCCATCACGATGGCGATCAGGAAATCGCGCTCGGCCTCCTCCTGCTCGCGCCACGCGCCTCCATAGACGATGGAGAAGCCGGGTGGCAGCGTCATGTCCGACAGCGCGGCCTGGATGCTCCGGACGGCGTCGCCCAGCGGCACCCCGTCCTCCAGGTTCGCCGTGATGAACTGCACGCGCTGCCCGTCGATGTGGCGGATGTTCGTGGGGCCGCGGTCCCGCTGGCGATCGACCAGAGAGGACACCGGGATCATCTGCCCTTCGGGCGTCTTGACCGCCACGCCCGAGAGATCCGAGGCCGTCTGGCGATCCTCGGGCCGGAGGCGCACGGTGATCGGGAACTGCTCGCCGTCCTGCCGGAAGTAGCCGGCGCGGCTGCCGCCCACGCTCGTCTGCACGGCCCGGCCGACCTGTTCGACTGACAGGCCCAGGTTGTAGATGCGGTCGCGGCGGAAGTGCAGGTTCTCCTCGAGCCGGCCCTCGCGCTCGGTCACGTCCACCTCGACCACGCCGGCCACGCGCTCCATGCGGCGGCGAATCTCCGACGCGAGCTGGACACCGCGATCGAGGTCGTAGCCGCGGAGCTCCACCTCCACTTCCTCGTCGCCTCCGCCGGACGAGAACAGCCGCCGCAGCATCCACAGGCCCGACTGCGCGCGCACGCGAATCTCGGCGCCGGGAATCCGGTCGGCGACCGCCGCGCGGATCCGGTCCGCCAGGATCGACGGCTCGACCTGCCGCGCCGACGGGTCCACCAGGCGGATGCCGATCTCCGCGTTGTCGCCGCGCATCTGGGTGTTGATGGACGCCACCTCGCCCGGGGGCACGATGGCCCGCACCCGCTCCGCGAGCTCGTCGAGGTACCGCGTGGCGACGGCCATGCTCGTGCCTCTCGCCATCTCCAGCCGGACCTCGATCTCGTTGGCGTCCATGGGCGGCGTGAGCTCCACGGGCACCAGCCGCATGGCGCCCATCGCGAGCGCGACGGCGACAAGTGCCGCCGACAGGACGCGCAGCCGGCGATCGACGGCGTGGCCGAGCGCGCGCACGTACGCGCGTTCCAGTCCTGCGAACAGCCGGTCCAGGCGCGACACCGTCGCGCCATCCGCGTCGTCCAGCGGCCGGACCGTCAGGAAGCGGCTCGCCAGCATCGGCACCAGCGTGAGCGCAATCAGCAGCGAGCAGCCCAACGCGAAGACCACGACGATCGACAGCGCCTGGAAGAGCTGTCCGCTCGTCGTGCGCATGAAGACGACGGGCAGGAAGATGACGCAGGTCGTCAGCGTGGCGGCGAAGACGGCGCCGGCCACCTCGCGTGTCCCGACACGGGCGGACTCCTCACGGGATCGGCCGGCCTGCCGCTGCCGCACGATGTTCTCCAGGACGACGATCGCGTTGTCCACGATGAGGCCGATGCCGAGGGCGAGACCGCCGAACGTCATCTGGTTGAGCGTCAGGCCCGAGAAGTAGAGCAGGCCGAAGGTCGCGATGATCGAGATCGGGATCGCCAGCGCGATGATGCAGGTGGTGGACCGGTTCCGCAGGAACAGGTAGAGGATGGCAATGGCGAGGAGCCCGCCGTACAGGGCGGAGCTCCGCACGTTGTCGATGGACTGCCGGATGAAGAGGCTCTGGTCGCTCAGGACGCTGACCTGCACGTCCGAACGCTCCTGGTTGATGCGGTCAACCTCCTCGCGCACCTGCGTGGCCACTTCCACGGTGTTGGCGCCGCTCTGCTTCTGGATCTCGAGGCGCACGATCGGGACGCCGTTGACCTCGGCCAGGTTCGTCAGGTCCTCGTAGCCGTCCACGACGGCGGCCACGTCACGCACGCGCACCGGCTCGCCGTCCCGGACGTCCACCACCGTGCCCCCGATCTCGGCGAGCGACGTGTACTCGCCCAGGGTCCGGACGTAGAGGTCGAGCACCCCTTCCTTGACGTTGCCGCCCGGGAGCTGCACGTTCTCGCGCGCGAGGGCGTCGCGGACGTCCGACGCCGCGAGGCCCGCGGCGCGAAGACGATCGCGGGCGAGCTGCACCTGGATCTCGCGGTAGACGCCGCCGGCCACGGTGATCGCCCCCACGCCCGGAATCTGCTCGAAGCGTCTCGCGATCTCGCGTTCGAGCAGGCGTGTCGTGGCACTCAGGTCCCGGCGCGATCGCACGGCGAGGCTGACGATGTCCTGGGCGTCGGGATCGAACTTCCAGATCGTCGGGGCCTCCGCCTCGATCGGCAGATCGTCCCGGAGGCGATCGAGCGCGGACCGCACGTCGTTGGCCGCCTCGTCGAGACCCACTCCGCCGCCGAACTCGAGCGTGACGCGGCTCCGGCCCTCCTGGGAGAACGACGTCATGCGCTCGAGGTTCGGGAGCCCCGACAGGGCGTTCTCGAGCGGGTCGGTGACGATGGTCTCCATCTCCTCCGGCCCGACGTTGGGATAGGTCACGTTGACCGAGAGCCGCGGGAACTCAATGGCGGGCAGGAGATCGACCGGCAGGTACAGCGAGCCGACAATGCCGACCGTTGCGACGATGGCGTAGACCATCGCCGTGGCGACCGGCCGGCTGATCGAGGTCTCGGTCATCGATGCCATGTGGTCCTTCCTGGGGCAGGCCGGCGTCCGTCAGTCCGAACGATCCGCGAGGCCGTCGGCGGCGCGCTCCTGCTGTTTCTCCATGAACTGGCGGAGCAGGTCCTCGCGCTGCAGGCCCTGGAGCGTCAGCACGTGATCCCACGACACCGGCCGCACGCGCGCCTCGTCCATGCCTGAGGACTCGAGCAACTGCTGACCGACCACCACCACCCACTCACCCGAGCGCACGCCCTCGACGCCCACGGTCTGCCGGCCGCTGGCCAGCACGTCAACGGCGCGGAAGGGGACCGACACCGGGACCTCGCCCAGCTCGCCGACCGACGCCTTCAGCTCATCCGGGCCTTGCGCGGCCACGAATACCCCGACTTCCCCGTCGCGGGGTTCTCGTACACCGCGCTGGTCGGCACGAGCGTGACGCTGGCGCTCTCGCCGTAGAAGACGTCTACGGTGACGAACATCCCGGGGACGAGGCCACCGTCGTTGGGAACGTCGATCTCGACCTCGCCGCTGAACGCGCCCGCGCTGAGAAACGGCGAGATGCGGGACACCTGCGCCACGATCGGAGCCTCGCCCGCGCGCGTGATGATCTCGGCGCGCTGGCCGGGACGCAGGTGCGCGAGGACGTCCTGCGCGGCGGGCACTTCGATCCGCATGCGGTCGAGCTGCCCGACGATGAAGAGCTGGGTCTGCGCGTCCACCAGCATGCCGACCTCGGCATTGCGCTGCCCGATGCGCCCGGCGATCGGCGCGCGGACGACGTTCTGGCGCTGGACGGCCGAACGCTCGGCGATGAGGGCGCGCGCCGCCTCGACCTGGGCCTGCGCGCGCGCGACGCTGGCTTCCGCCGCATCGACCTGCGACTGCCGCGTGTCCACCTCCTGCCGGCTGACGAGCCCGCGTTCGGCGAGCGTGGTCGTGCGCACGAGCTGCCGGCGGAGGTCGGCGAGCACGGCTTCCGTTTCCTGCACCTCGGCCTCGGCCACGCCGAGCTCTGATCGCGCCTGCTCGAGCTGGGGTTCCGACTCGGCCGTCCGGATTCTCACGAGCGGCTGGCCGCGCGTCACCGACGCGCCGTTGTCGGCCAGCACCTCGACGATGCGTCCGCTGGCTTCGGGGAAGATCGCCACCTCGCCGGAGGCGCGTGCCGTGCCGGTGAGACGCTCCACCAGCGGGAGCGTGCCCTCGCGTGCGCGCACGGCTTCGACCGCCGGAATCGGCACGTCTTCAGCGCGCTGGCCAGGGTCCGTCTCGTCCGTGGCCCGCCCTCCGCACGCCGCGGCGGTCATGGCGGCGGCAACGACGAGCGCACGGATGAGGAGTGGTTCGAACGATGTTCGCATCAGCCGGAATGCATTTCGCGACCCCGGCCGCGACACGACCGGCTGAGAAGACGGGCTACTGGGACTACGCGCGTCGCGGCGCCAGGGCTTACCGCCGGCGGGAGAAGATCGCGCGCGGCGGCGTCCTCACATGGGTACGACGCACGAAGCGGCTGGAGCGTTGCGCGTCAGCCGGCGGCCTGCACCCGGGTGCGCTCGACGTCGCCCGCGGCAGACGCCGACCGGCCGGCCTCGGCGCGCCGCCACGTCATCCACCACCGCGCCGCATCGTCATCGGTCCACTCGACGGCGCATGCCAGCCTCGAGAGCATCCGTCCGAGCGCGCGGGCGCTGGATGGCCGCGCGTCCGGTGCCTTGGCCAGGCAATCGAGGACGATGCGCTCGAGTTCGGGAGGCAGCGGGTGCCCCAGTCTCTGGGACGGCGGCTCTGGCGGCGTGTGCAGATGATGGGCGCAGACTTCCATGACCGAGCGTCCCTGGAAGACGGGCGTGCCCGTCAGCAGCAGGTAGCCGACCGCGCCGAGCGAGTAGATGTCCGTGCGCGCGTCGAGATCGGGCGCGCCGGTGACGGCCTCGGGCGCCATGAAGTGCGGCGTGCCCAGGAGGGACATGGCCACGGTCACCGGCGCCATGGTGGCGTCGCTGGCATCGGGGTGCAGGCGCTTGACGAGACCGAAGTCCACGACCTTGGCGACATCCGGGACCCCGCCGCGCTCGCAGAGGATGATGTTCCCGGGTTTCACGTCGCGGTGAATGAGCCCGATCTCGTGCGCCTCGGCGAGGGCGCCGCACACCTGCGCCAGGATTCGCACCACGCGCGCGGGACGCTGCGGGCCGTCGCCCTTGACGAGCTGATCGAGGTTGATGCCGTCCAGGAACTCCATGGCGTAGTAGAAGATGCCCTCGACGGTGCGGCCGTAGTCGAAGATGGCGACCGTGTTCGGGTGGCTGAGGCTCGCGGTGAGCTGCACCTCGCGCTCGAAGCGCGCCAGGTTGTCGGCCCCAGCCTTCTCGGGCGGCAGCAGCTTGATCGCGGTGGGCCGGCGCAGCATCGCGTGCTTCGCCCGATACACCGACCCCATCCCGCCCTCGCCGATCTTCTCCTCGAGCGTGTACTGGCCCAGCCGCCGCTTCGCCGAGACCTCGGCACGCAGGCCGAAGATCACGCGCGAGGCCACGGCCGACATGGCCACGGCCGCCACCATCCACGAGACGGCATCGACGAGCGCGACGACGTGGAACTGCGAGGACGCGGGCATGAGGCGGAGGATGAGGAAGACGGCGACCGCCAGCGGAACCATCGCCGCGGACCCGACTGCGATCGTGCGGCGCGTCGTGGACGGCACCGCGACGGCGCGCGCCATGAGTGTGTGGCCCACGGCCAGCAGGCCGATGTAGATCAGCGGTATCGGATCCTCGCCGGCGCCCGCCGCACTGCGCGCGTATGCCCCGAGCGACATCGGCGCGAAGCTCGCGCACAGGCCACGTGCCCACGGCGTCTACCCGTCCCCATCGTCGCGATGGTCATCGGCCCGCGGCTGGCCACCCACCACACCATGCCTGCGGCGGCCGTGGCGAGCGCGTGGAACCCGACCGCCGGCGCCGGGGCGTGGCCGGCCAGGATCCGCATCCCGTTGAGCACCACGAACCCGCCGGAGATCAGGCAGATCCAGCGGCCGAAGAGGACGAGCCGCTCCTGGTGGAAACAGCCCTTCGCCGGTCGTGTCACCGGAGCCCATCGAGACCGGGACCGGCGGGTGCGTCGTGACGGTCACGGTCCGACTATGAGGCCCGATCCGGGCGGCAATGACCCTCCGGTGTCGGCGAGGCCGGCCGCGGCCTCGGCGGTATGCTGAACGCAGATGTCCCGCCGACTCCTCGTGCCCGCGATCGCCGCCGTGCTCCTCGTCGTGGCGCTCGCAGGCTGGTGGTGGCGGGCGCGTCCAGGCGGGGCGGATGCCTGGCCGGCGGGGGCCCTCGACCACGGCAACGTCCTGCTGGTGACCATCGACACGCTCCGGGCAGATCGGCTCACGTCCACCGCCATGCCCCGGCTGACGGCGTTGGCCGACGGCGCGCACCGGTTCGGCACGGCCTACGCGCACGCCCCGCTGACGCTGCCGTCTCACGCGTCCATCCTCACGGGCCAGCTGCCGCCCGCGCACGGCGTGCGGGGCAACGGGGCGTTCCGCCTCGAGGACGCGCAGGTCACGCTGGCGGAGCGGCTGTCGGCGGCGGGCTATCGCACCGGCGCGTTCGTGGGGGCCTTCGTCCTGGACGCGCGGTTCGGGCTCGCCCAGGGCTTCGACGTGTACGACGACGTCGGAGACGAGCGATACGTTTGCCGCCGACTTCGCGTTCGCCGAGCGGCGGGCGCCAGCCCGTGCTCGAGCGTGCCGAGCGCTGGATCGGGGCGGGTGACGCGACCAGACCCTGGTTCGCGTGGGTGCACCTGTTCGACCCGCATGCGCCCTACGACGCGCCGCAATCCGCCGGCCTTTCGCCCTACGACGACGAGGCGCACTTCGTGGACCGCGCAACTCGGCGCATTCTCGACCGCGTGCGGGCCGCCGGCCGGCTGGAACGGACGCTCGTCATCGTCGACGGCCGATCACGGCGAAGGCAGGCGACCATGGCGAGTCCACGCACGGCCTCTTTGCCTACGACAGCACGATGCGTGTGCCGCTCGTCGTGGCCGGGCCCGGCCTCGGTAAGGGCGCCACGCCGCGGCGGTTGCCCGCGTGGACCTCGTGCCGACCGTGCTCGACGTCCTGGGGCTCCAGCCTGACGTTCAGCTTCCGGGCCGGTCGCTGCGCCTGTCCGCCTCAGCGGATCCGCGCACCGGTTACATGGAGGCGATGGACGGCTGGCTCACGGCCGGCGCCGTGCCGGTGACGGCTGGCGTGGCCGACGGGTTCAAGCTGATCGATCTGCCGGAGCCGGGCTGGCGACCTGCCGGGCCGATCCCGGCGAAACCTGGGGCTGGCGGCGGAGGAACCCGGCCGCGTCAACCGCACGGCCGGCGACGTGACGGCCCGCGGCCACCGGCATCTCGACCCCCGCGCCGGCCGACGCTGCCGCGCAGGCACGGCTGCGGTCGCTCGGCTACGCGTCAGCGGGTGGCCGGACGCTGCCGCGGACGTTCACGGCGGCCGATAGTCCGCACGAGGTCCAGCCGCTGTACGAGCGCTTCTTCGAGCTGCTCCCGCAGCAGCCGCCTGACGTCGCCGCGCTCCGCGCGCTCGTCACCGCGCGCCCGCAGGGTTGACGCGGCGCGGCCAGCGACGGCCTCGATCTCATCGACCTGAGCCGCGCGACGGAGGCCGTGTCGCTGCTCAGCCGGCCGCGTCCAGGCCGGGCGTGAGTCAAGCCGTCCCTCCGAGCGCCTCGGCGCCGCCTACTGGCCGCCGACCGTGTGGACCGCGCGGCCGAGACGCTCGAGACTGCCGTCTCTCGTCCAATGGCCTCAGCCGACGCCTGGAACAGCCTCGGGGTGGCACGCGCGGCTGGGCGGGCCGCGGCCGCACGGGAGGCTTTCGACCGTGCCGTCACCCTCGCCGGGCTTACGGGGTTCCGCCTGAATGTGACGGCGATGCTGGAAGCCGGCAGGGTCGATGAGGCGCTGGCCGAGCTCGGCGCCATCGCCGTGGCGCATCCACGTCGGCCGACACCTGGCGGATGCTGGGCACCATCCGGCACGAGACCGGCGACCGCGCCGGCGCCGTAGGGGCGTGGCAGCGCGTCCGAGCGCTCGATCCCGCGGACGTCGATACGCTGTTCAACCTCGCCATCGTCCTGCGCGACACGGGCCGCACCGCCGACGCGCGGGAGGCCGCAGTGCAGTTCCTCGCGCGCGCGCCACGTTCCAGTGCGCCCGCGAGCAGCAACTCTCGCCACGATCGCCCGTTGACGCGCACGGGCACAACGCAATTCAGAATTCAGAATGCTGAATTCAGAAATCCATTCTGAATTCGGCTTCTCCATTCCTGAATTCCCGTTCTGAACTCCCGTATGCACACGAAGGGCCGGAGGCACATGCCCCGGCCTTCGCCGTTCAACGTCGGTTCGTCGCGTCTAGAACTCGAAGCGCGCGGCGAGCTGGAACGTGCGTGGGTCGAGGGTCGCGATGATGCGGTTGAACTGCGAGCCGTTCAGCAGGTTGAAGTTCGTCACCGCGTTCGAGTTGAGCGCGTTGAAGAGGTCGGCAATCACGGAGAACTTGTACCTGTTGACCGTGAAGGACTTGTCCAGGCGGAAGTCCACGATGGTGACCTGGTCCGAGTAGTTGTTGTCGATGTCCTCGAGGAACACCGTGGCAGTGCCGGCGTTCGGCAGCGAGTGCGAGGCGCGGCGCGCATACGGCCAGCCGCTCTGCATGCGGACGTTGGTCGCGAAGCCGATCTCATGCCGGGAACCGATGTAGCGGCCGAGGAAGCGGGCCGACCAGTTCTGACTCTTCTGCCGGTTCGCGACGGTCGGGAAGGACTCGCCGTTGGCGTTGTAGCCGGTGGCAATCGGGTCCGCGGTCAGCGGGCTCGTGCTCACGCTGTCGCCGCGGCGCAGCTCGTTGCGCCACTGGTAGTCGAAGCTGCTCTGGAAGAACAGCCCGCCCGGGAAGCGCTTCTGGAAGGAGAACGTCATGGTGTCGAAGTCGTCGTCACCGCCGCCGACCGTGTCGGGGATGTTGGTGACCACGTTCTGCACCTGGCCGCGGAGGCTGGCCGGGATGTCGAACACCTGCAGCGTCTGCTGGCTGGTGACGCCGTTCACGTAGTCCTGGATGTTGACGTTCACCGTCGTCGGGACGTTGAACTGGCCGACACGAAGGATATTCACGGTGGTGGCGAACTCGTCGTGCGTCATCTTGCGGACGTAGGCCACGCGGGCCGACGACTCGCCCCAGAACGACGCTCGGCGAGACGTTGAACTCGTCCCGCGTAGGGCGTCTTGAGGTTCGGATCCAGCGTGGTGCTGCTGCCGCCGGCGGAGCCGGCAGGCAGGCCGAGCTCCCTGCGGGCCGTCGTAGAGGCGGTTGCCGTTGATGTCGTTGAACCGGTAGTGCGGCGGTTGGTGCCGCCGGGGTTCAGGTTGCTCATGCGGTCCGCGAAGTTGTAGTAGTAGCGGCCATGCAAAGCCCTTGATGACCGTCCGGCCATCGTCGGTGGGCAAGTAGCTGACGCCGATGCGGGGGACGATCTTCGTGGAAGTCAGGAGCGTCGCGGCGGGCACGGTGACGGCCGGGAAGACTTCCGAGACGACCGGGGTGCGCACCGAGTCTGGTAGTGCGGCTGCTGGCGGTCCATGCGGACGCCGAGAGTCGAGTGAGAGCTTGGCGCTGAGCGCCCAGCGGTCCTGGAAGAAGAGCGCGATGCGGCCGTTGCGGTCGTCGGCGCCCGTCCACCGGTGCCGAAGTCGGCGTTGGTGCCCACCATCGGTGATGCGGATGATGTCTCCACGGCGCCGTCGAGGGTCACGGTAGAGGATCGGGCCGGAGGCGCCATTGCTGGCGAACTTCGACTGGTCGTCCATCCACTCGAAGCCGAACTTGAAGTCGTGCGAGCCGGCGGCGTTGGGCGGGTAGTAGGTGCCCGTGGCGTGATCTGCGGCTTGTTGCGGTCGAAGGTGAACGGCCGTTCTGGTCGCCCGCCAGCCAGCCGGCGCCCGCGTGTTGACGCCCGTGCCCTGGTCGGTACGCGGCGGGTCGGACTCGAACGGGACGGCCGGGGCCATCGGCCAGCCGAAGCCGAAGAGGCCGACCTTGACGTCGGTGAACAGGCGGTTGGTCCAGACGCGCTGCCACTGGCCGTTGTACATCCACGACCGGCTGTCCTGCGCCAGGATCGAGTCCGGGCCCGTGGTGTTCGACAGGCCGCGGCGCGGCTTGAACTTGCGCGCCCACTGGTAGTAGCCGATCAGGGTGTCCTTGTCGGACGCCTTGAACGTGGCCTTGGCGGTGGCGTTGTCGAAGACGCCGAGGTCGCTGAACTCGCGCGAGACGCCCGGATCTCCTTGTCGATCTTGAAGTGGTTTATGCGCGGTGTAGAACCACAGCTTGTCGCCGCTTGATGGGCCCGCCGATGTCGGTGTGGCCTTCCCAGAAGATCAGGTTCGGCTGGCCGGTGAAGCCGCGCTCGGCGGTGTCGCCGTCGACGTTGTCGCCGAGCGAAGCTGCCGTCTTCCGGGTGATGTTGTTGAACGACTTGAACTGGTTGCCGCCGCTCTTGATCGTGGAAGACCGCGGAGCCAGGGGTCATCATCGTGACGTCGCCGCCCGCGGCGCTCACCGAGACCTCTTCGTGCGCGAAGAGTCCTGGTAGATGCCGCACCGCCCGTGCCCTCCGGTCGTGTCCACGCCGTCGGTGATGACGCGGTTCTGGTTGCGGACACCGAAGCTCTCATAGCCCGTCTGCTGGCTCTTGTGGCTGCCGCCCACGTCGAAGCCGCGCATGCGGACGCCGGGCGCCTGGCCCAGCGTGGACCAGAGGTCCGTGGCCGAGGGGATGGCCGCCAGCTTGGCGGAGTTGAACTCCGAGCCGACCTTCGTGGACGTCATGTCTACGACCGGCGATTCCGCCGTGACGGTGACGGTTTCCTGCAGCGTGGCGAGCTGCAGTTGCTGGCTGACGGTCAGCGCCTGGCCCAGGGCCAGGACGATGCCCTCGCGGCGCGTGGTCTGGAAGCCGCTCAACTCGAAGGAGAGCGTGTAGGTGCCGGGAGGCAGGGAGGGGAAGCAATGCTGGCCGTCCACCTCCGAGATGGCAGTCTGTGAGCCGATGAGCGCCGGCGAGGTCGCCGTCACCGTGACCCCAGGGAGCACGGCCCCGGTTGTCGGTGATGACGCCCTGCAGGCGCCCCTGTTCAATCTGAGCGAAGGCGGGAAACGCGGTCGCGAGCAGCAACCCGAAGGCCACTGCCAGGATGCGTGGACGGTTCATGGAACATCCTCCACGGTGACGCCCTGAACCGCGCGTCAGTAGGACGTGCAAGCAGGCCAACCCGGATGGCGGATTCAGGACGAGCCGGAACGGCTGGGTTGCACGGAAAATCTCACAGCCCCAGCCAAGTCAACAGGGACGAACGACGAGAGTGGTGGAAGTTTACGGGTGACCAACGTCGAACGCAACCTCAACATTCGGCTGGGACGCGGATTCTCTGGGACGAAGGTCCGGCCAAAGTGATGAACGCTACGGCAGACCCGGCGGCGGCGTGCGCCGGTGACTGGCCTGTTCGAAGGCGTAGGCCAGTGCAATCAGGCGCGGATCCGAGCACGCGGTGCCTGTGAACGCCACGCCGAACGGCATCGGTTTGGCCTCAAAACGTTCCGGGAAACGGCAGCGTGGGGGGCGTTGGGCACCATGCCGAACAGCGACCACGTGGGGTAGCCGGCACGGGACGCGAGGTTCTTAGAGCTCCCCGGCGTCAGGATGGCGTCCAGGTTGTGCGCCTTCAGCACCGCATCGATGCCCTCCTCACGGCTCAGGCGATGGTCCTTGGCCGTGTCCGCCTCGTTCCGGGCGCGATCGGCCTCCACGTCCATCTCGTCCGAGATGTCCAGCCGCGACTGGCCGAACCGCATGGCCCCGGCGCCCTTGTGCGCCAGGTTCCACTCCCGCAGCTCCGTCAGGGTCTTCACCGGCGCCGCGTCGCCCA
The DNA here is from genome assembly GCA_041394685.1 of Vicinamibacterales bacterium. Taxonomy (GTDB): domain Bacteria; phylum Acidobacteriota; class Vicinamibacteria; order Vicinamibacterales; family UBA2999; genus VFZN01. Next base: position 10,445 of record JAWKHU010000038.1, on the reverse strand, counting down.
GGCTGGCGAGCCAGGCGTTGAAGTCCCGCTTCATGCCGTACTTGAAGTTGACCGTGCACTGCTGGTCGTGGCCCTTGCCGTCCTCGGCCCCCTGGCAGTAGTCCCACAGGAGGAAGTTGTCGGCCGGGCTCGAGGCGGCGAAGCTCGGGATCTCGACCGGATCCACGATCTCCGCGCCCTGCGCTCAGGATGGCGATGGCGTCCGCCATGACCTTCGCCTGCTCGGCACCAAGGCCGCCGCGCGGACGCGACTGGCCGGGCGGCGTGACCGCGTCGTAGTAGAACGCGCGCGGAATGCCGATGCGTGCGCCCTTGAGCGCGCCGGCGTCGAGGACGCGCGTGTAGTCCGGTTCTCGGGCGGCGTGCAGGCCGTGGTGGCCGGGTCGTTCGGATCCGGCGCCGCGCTCGAGCACGCTATAAGGATCGCGGCGTCGGTGACGGTCGCGCCATCGGCCCGGTCGTGTCGTGATCGGCCGTGATCAGGATCACGCCGTAGCGGCTGATCCGACCCAGCGTCGGCCGGATGCCCACGAGCATGTTCTGGTTGGACGGGCTGATGATCGACCCGCCCGTGTCCGACCCGACGCTGGCGGCCCAGAAGCTGGCCGCCGTGCCCGCGCCGGAGCTGGAGCGCCCGGTCGAGAGCACCGGCCATGCGTCCGAGTCCGCGCGCGGATGGATCGATGCGCGGGTCGTAGGTTGAACGCGAACCCGCCGCGCCCGTGTAGTTGGCCACCATCGGCGTCGGCGCCCCCGCCGTCCAGTGCGCCAGCTCGGTCAGCACCGTCTTGGCCAGGATGATGGCGCCAGCCTCGCGCAGGTTCGTCGTCTACGTCGCGTCATACGGCGGCATAAGGTCGCGAAACGCAGGGCCCCGCCGGTCGACCTTGCGCACGTCCGTCGTGTGGATGTTGTCCTTGAGCGCCACCGGAATGCCGTGCAGCGGTCCGCGCACGCGGCCGGCGGCGCGTTCGGCGTCCAGGCGATCCGCTTCCTCGAGCGCATGCGGGTTGACCGTGATGATGGCGTTCAGCCGGTCCTCGTAGGTCGCAATCCGCGCCAGATACGCCAGCACGAGCTGCCGGGAGGTGATGCGCCCGGACGAGAGCGCCTCCTGCAGGTCCGGAATGCTGGTCTCCACCACGGAGAAGGGCCCGGCGGCGGGAGCCGGTGCGGATGGCGCGGAGCTGGAGCAGCCGGCCACTCCGAGAACGAGGCAGATGACGACGAGACGACGCATGAGTGAGGACCTCCGAAGGCGGTAGTCTACTCAGCGGCACGCCGTTTCAGGCGGTCATTGTGCAGGGGAGGGTCCGCGTCCGCATGTTCGAAGCCGCCGAAGCCGGAAGACGCGTCTCGAAGGCCGACTACGACACCGAGGTCGCCGGCCTCCGCTGGGAGCTGCTCGAAGCTCAGCGCGGGCTGAGCGCCGCGCGGTTCCCCTGATCGTCGTCCTGGCCGGTACACCCGATGGCGCCGGCCGCAGCGAGACCATCCAGATGCTCAACGAATGGATGGACCCCGCTTCATCGTCAACCGCGCCTTCGACGCCCCGTCCGACGAGGAGCGCGAGCGCCCGCCCTTCTGGCGCTACTGGCGGCGCTGCCGCCTGCTGGCCGCATCGGCCTCTTCCTGACCGGATGGTGAAAGCGCCCACGGAGGCACGTGTGCGCGGACGCCTCGGCAGCGCAGCAGCTTCGACGCGCTCGATGGCGTGGCGGCCTTCCGGCGCACGCTCACCGCGGACGCCCTGGTGCGCAAGTTCTGGCTGCACCTGTCGCCAGAAGGGCACAAGCGGCTGGAGAAGCTGTCTGGCGATCCGCTGACGCGCTGGCGCGTGGCCCGCGACCAGTGGAAGCAGCAGCGCCAATGCGACCGCTGGACGTCTGCCGCCGAGCGCATGATTCAGCACACCAGCGGGCCAGGCGCCGCGGCTGATCGTCGATGCCGCCGACGAGCGCTACCGCGACGGTGGTGGCGACCGCCATCCGCGACGCGCTGTACACGGCGCTCGGCACCGGCGGCCGTCGCCGCCGCTCGCGCCGGTCGCCGGTGGCCGCCAGCCCGGTGGAAGCGACGACGCCGGCGCCCGCCAGCCTCGTGTCGCGCGTGGACCGCGAGCGGTCTGTGCTCGACGTCCTCGAGATGCCGCCCGCGCTGTCGAAGGGGACGTTCAAGAAGCAGCTGCTCCGGCAGCAGGGACGGCTGTTCGAGGCGCAGCGCAAGGCGGCCCGGAAGGGCCGCTCGGTCGTGATGGTGTTCGAAGGCTGGGATGCCGCAGGCAAGGGCGGCACCATCCGCCGCGTGGTCGCGGCACTGACGCCGCAGTGCTACCGCGTGGTGCCGGTCGCCGCGCCCACCGACGAGGAACGGGCCCACCACTATCTCTGGCGCTTCTGGCGGCACCTCTCCCGTGCGGGCCGCGTCACCATCTTCGATCGCAGCTGTTTGAGCGTGTCCTCGTCGAGCCGCGTGGAGGGCTGGCCACCCCGAGCATGGGGACGCGCCCTGCTCGAAATCCGGCAATTCGAGGGAGGAGCTGACCACGCACGGGACGATCGTGATCAAATGCCTGGCTCCACATCACGCGTGACGAGCAGAGACGCCGGTTCCACGAACGCGCGAAGTGCCCTACAAGAGCTGGAAGCTGACCGACGAGGACTGGCGGAACCGCGAAGTGGGGGTTGTGCGAGCTGGCGGTCAACGACATGGTGGAGTACTGAGCACCAAGGCGGCGCCGTGGCATCTCGTGCCGGCCAACGACAAGAACCACGCCCGCGTGGAGGTGCTGCACATCGCGCGCGACGCCATCACGCGCGCGCTCCGGAAGCGCTGACGCGGCGGCCGCGTCAGTTCAGCACGTTGCTGATGCAGTGCGTGTTGCCGCCGACCAGGTGGCTGAAGTCGCGGATGGGCACCGGCCAGTAGCCGGCCGCTTCGAACGCGCGATACGCCGCCAGCCCCTTGCCCGTCAGGTCGTCGCGCGTCAGGACGCGCCCGGCGTCCCCTTCACCTCCCGGAAGACCGGGAAGATGACCGTCTGCGGCCCGTTGCGGCGTCCACGAACGGCACGGCGTTGGTGGAACCCGGTAGCCTTCGACGTCGGCCTGCGCGTGTGCTCGATGGCAATCGTCGATAGCCCAGGGCCTTCAGCTGGGACTCGGTGGCCTGCAGCTGGCGCTGCTCCGGAGAGGCAGGACCGACGATGCGGTTGACCACGGCAACCTGGCCGTCGAGGAGCGTGAACGCCTGATCGAGGTGGAAGAGCAGCGGGCTCTGCTGCTGCCGGCCCACCACCACGACCTCGGCGCCGCCGAAGTCCTCCGAGACGAGCCCGCGCACGTCATCCACGGACATCTCGTGGCCCTGGCGCGCGTGGTTCTCGATGGTGAGCCGGACGTCGTTGTAGCCGATGAAGACGCGCGTCCGGGAGCCGATGCGGTCGAACGCGAGATTGCCGCCCTCGAAGACGAAGTCCGCCGCAATGGTGCGGTCGCCGAACACGCGCCATTGCCACCCGCTGCCTGGACTGGGACAGCTCGCCGTTGTAGGGCACGGCCTGGTCGATGGCCATCGGTGCGGGGAAGCGATCCTGCCCCTCGACGCTGATGGGCTCGCCCAGGTCCTGTGCCCACATGTCGAGGTCGGCGTGCAGGCGATCGATCACGTGCACCGTGAGGGGGCCGATGGTCCGGCCCGCCGCGCGCAAGGCGATCACGACCTCGGACTGGTACCCGATCGAGATCGCTGAGGTCAGTGGCGTGTAGGCCCGGGCAACGCCGCGGTGAGCTCCGCATGCGCCCTGGACGAACTGGAGGTGGCGATGCGGCTCCACGGGGGCCGCACAGGTTGCGAAGCGTCAGGCACCGACAGGTGAACGCGCTTCAGGCTGCGTTCGTATTCGGGACGGACCTGGATGCCGAGATCGGCCGGCCCGTGAACGCCCGTAACCCATCCGGATGCGGTGCCGACAGCATCAGGGCCGTCATCGCGAGGAACGCGGTCAGGGTGAGGCGGGACATGTCGAGCGGTGGGGATGGTATGTGACGAGACGCCCGACTGCAGGGACCAGTAGTCAGTAGACCGTAATCGGGGACGAAAATCCAGCTCGGCCATGGACGCCGTATCGCGCCATGGCGACGGTAGGAAGGTCGGCGAGAAGGCTGTAGGGGAGGCCCGGGTCACCCGACGACGCGCAACCCGCGAGGGCGTTGCCGGGTCGGTGTCCGCAGGCGGGCAGTCCGCCCTCGGGTGCCGCGGCGCCGGGGGCAGGAAGCCGGCTGCCATGTGCGCGGATCAGTCGGCCACCACTTCTGCGCAACCGGCGCCCGGTACGATGGCACGTGGCTGCCGAGGCCCCGACCAGCCGCGAACAGCCGCCCGGCAGCCAAGCAGCATCTCGGTGGTGGCGACCAGCAGCGGTTCGTCGCCGGTCACCAGGCGGCCCGATGAGACCAGCCGGTGACCGCCCCGTCGCGGGCGGACAGGCGCTCGGCCACGCGCCCGCGATCCCCAGCCGGAAGTTCCGAGGGCCCCTCCGCCGACCCGAGGAGCGCCTCGAGCTGTGCGCCGGTCATGCGCAGCAGGGCCACCTGGTTGTCGAACGGGAAGACATCGTAGAGCGCGCCGAAGGTCAGGCGCCCCCCGGGGAGGTCGGCTCGCAGCCCGCCGCGGGGGCTGCTGTTGACGATGGCCACGTCGGCGCCCGTCGATGCGCGGAGCGCCTCGGCAAAGAGATCGCCGAGCGGGGAGCCGTCCCGGCCGTCACGAATGATGGGCGCATCGGCCACGGCGGTGCCGAGCGGCGTGGCCTGCGGGCGCCGGACCCGCGGCCAGCGCCAGCGCCATCGCGGCTTCGACATCGGCGTCCGGCACCACGGCGCGGCCTTCCGTGCACGGCGGGCGCCAGCAGGCCTTCGACGCCGCGGTCGCATCGCTCGGTGCCAGCCACGACCTGCTCGCGAACCTGGCGCGGCGGGAAGACGCGCGAGGTGACGGTGGCCCCACTCCGGCGATCCACCACGAGATCGATACGGCCAGAGAGCTGTCCGCGGAAGAACGCCTCGGTGATGGGTATCCCGTTGACCACGTGCGCCAGCCCGGCGTGCGCGTGCCCACTGCGATGGCACGGACGACACCCGGAGGGAGCGCGCGGGCGACCTGGAAGATCTCGGCGTCCTGCTCGCACGAGCCAGGTCCGGCGGGTCGTCGAACCAGTCGCAGCCGCCTCCGGCGTGCGAGCACGACGATGACCTGCGCCGCGGCCGGAGGCATCACTTCCCCGGACGATCGCATCGGCCAGCGGCGTCACCCGGAGGCCGCGCGTGTTGACGACCAGCGTCTTCTGCAGGGCGTCGATCGTCATGACCCCGACGAGCCCCACGCGGACGCCGGCCGCCTCGACCAGGGCGGATGGCAAGACGTTGGGCCACCGCACGGGCTGCCCTGTCGCGTGATCCGCGAGGTTGGCCGCCAGCACCGGGAAGCGGGCGCGAGCGGCTATGGCCTTGAGCGCGCCGCGCGGTCGGCGTCGGTCCCGATGCGCCGGCCGTCCACGATCCACGGGACCGAAGTCGAACTCGTGATTGCCGATCGCGGCCGCGGTGTGCCCCGGCGCGTTCAGCCGCGTCCACCGCGATGGCGCCTTCGGACAGGTTGGACTCGATGCCGCCCTGGTATGTGTCGCCGGCGTCGAGCGGCAGCGCAGCGCCGTCGTCTCGCGCGCGCGCGTCCCTCAGGTTGCGGACATAGCCGCCCAGCAGCGGCAGGCCTCCGCGGCCGTCACGGGCGAAGACGGCACCGTGCAGGTCCGTCGTGGCCACGATGGACAACGTGACGAGGTCGGGAGCCGCACGCCGCGCGGCGGCGAACCCGGACCCGATCGCGGCCGTGAGCAGCGCGACGACGACGAGCCGGGGAGCGGTGGCGCGGACCCGTTCGGACATCGGGGGACGACTGGGCCGCCATCTTACCGCTTTCATACGGCCTCGCGCCTCCCCTCCGTCCCGGGGACGTGCAACGGGCGGACGCCAATCAGCCGGCGGGCCAGAGGATGCCGGCACCGAACCGGCCCTCCGGATCCAGCGCGCGCTTGACTGCCCGCATGGCGTCGAGACCGGAGTCGCCGTACAGCTCCCGCAGCAGCCGCTGCTTCTGGTCGTTGCGCCCCACGCCGTGTTCGGCCAGCGGACAGCCGCCCATGGCCGTGACGGCGCGGCCCAGCTCCAGGATCGCCTCCCGTCCGCGTTCGACATCCGCGTAGGAGGTGGGGATGAGGTTCGGGTGGACGTTGCCGTCGGAGATGTGGCCCCAGACCGCGAGGTCGAGCCCGGCCGCCTCGAAGAGCGCGCGGCAGGTGCGCATCATCTCGCCGAAGCGATCCATCGGTACGATCATGTCGGCGGCCGTCTTCGAGATCCGCGGGTCGATGGACGACTGCGCGACGGCCACCCGCCGGTTCACGCCGGAGGGCACCGCCTCACGCAGCGCGGCAAACTGCGCCGCACGGCGTTCCTGGTGCGGCAGGGCGACCTCCGCCTCCTCGAGGCAGCCGTGCGCGTCGAGCACACGGCAGAAGCGGACCAGCGGCGTATCGCGAACACCGGGCGCCCGCACGTCGGCGAGCTCGGCCCACAGGTCCCGGGAGGCATCGCCCTCGGGCAGCTCGAGCTGCACGAGCAGGACGACCCCGGTGCCGGCCGGCAGGTGGATGTCGAACCTGTCGAACGCGCCGTCCTCGCCGGCGATCGCCAGCGACCGCGCATCCATGTGCTCGATGGCGGCGATGTCGATGCCCGCCGGGTCGCCGCTGGACCAGGTGTCGCGTGAAGCCTGGCGCAGCGCCTGTACGAGCGCGATCGCCTCCGGCTCGCTGCGGACCGGCACGAGCGCCCACGCCACGGCCGCGGGACGTGGCACGACGCGCAGCGTGGCCTCGACCACCACGCCGAGCGTGCCTTCGGCGCCGATGAAGAGGTCGATGGCGTCCATGCCGGCCGCCAGCGGGTAGCCGGCGGAGCACTTGGGCACCTCGGGCAGCGGCAGCGGCGCGATCGAAACCGTGACGCGGCGATCCGGCGAGACGAGCTGAAAGCCGTCGGCTCCCGCCCTCACCTGCCCCCTCGCCAGCGACAGCACGCTCCCGTCGGCCAGGACCATCGTCAGGGCGGTGACCCACGGGCGGACGCTGCCGTACTTGAACGTGGCGGCCCCGGCGGCGTTGGTGCTGACGGCGCCGCCCACGGTGGCGCCCAGGTACGTCGGCACGGGCGGGAACCACCGGCCGTGCGGCGCGAGCGCGTCCTGCAGCGCCTGCAGCGTCAGGCCCGCCCCCGCCACCACGTGGTCCTCACCCATCGTCAGTCCCGAGAGGCGCGAGGTGCTGAGGACGAGATCGCCACGAGGCGTGGCCCCGCCGGTCAGGGACGACTGCGCCCCGGCAGCCAGGATGCGCGGCGTGCGAGCCACCAGCGCCGCGACCTCGTCAACCGTGCACGGCCGTGCAACCCCCGTCGCATGGCCGCCGGGGTAGTGGGCGGCATCTTCGAGCACCGACGCGAGCCGTTCCGGGTCCCGGTCCACGGCCGGCACCTCCGCCGGCTCCGCCGACGGCTTCCGAGCACCGGCAGGGGCATAGGGAAGTGTAGGGCGTGGAAGAGGGACCCGCTGCGCGGCGGGGGGATCCAGGGGAAAGATTTCAGGACCGCCGCTTCGCGGCGGGGATCGGGATCGAGGACCGCGCGCTCCGCGGCGGGTAGGACCTTCGCGCTTCTGCCTTCTGAGCCCTTTGCCTTGTGCCTTTTGCCTTGTGCCTCTGCCTTTGCTCTTTCTGAATTCTGAATTCTGCATTCTGAATTTCCGAATTCAGTACAATCCCCCCGTGGCAGACACTCCCGACTACGGCGAAGCGCTCGGACTGGTCGAGACGCGCGGGCTCACCGGCATGATCGAGGCGGCGGACGCGATGGTGAAGACCGCCAACGTCGTCTTCGTCGGATGGCAGAAGGTCGACGCCGGGCTGGTCACGGCCATCGTTCGGGGAGATGTCGGGTCCGTGAAGGCGGCGACCGACGCGGGGGCGGCGGCCGCACGGAAGATCGGCGAGCTCGTCGGGGTGCACGTCATCCCACGGCCCGCGGACGACCTCGAGAAGGTGTTCCCGATCGTCCCGAAGGCCTGACGGCCTTCTCAATTCTGAATTCTGAATTCTGAATTCAGGAACCCATGTATCCCGTCCAGCTGGCTCTCCTCGGCACCGAGCTCCTGGTGCTGGCGCTGCTCGTGTTCGGCCTGTTCCGGAGCCGCGCGTGGACCGGCCGGTCGCCGCTGTACGTGGTGCTCGGGGGACTCACGTACCTGGGTGCGGCCATGCCGCTGCGGGTGGAGGTGGCGCCGGGCTGGGCGCTCCAGCCAGCGGCCGTCGTCGTGTTCGCCGCGCTGCTGGCGGCGGTGCTCCTGGTGTACGTCGCCGACGGCGCGAGCCAGACGCGTCGCCTCGTGATCGCGCTGGCGCTCGGCAACGCCGGCCTCACCCTGCTCGCGCTCATCGTCAGCCAGCACCTGCGAATCCCCGGCAGCGAGGTGCCCGTCACGCTGTCGTCGGGCGTGCTGCTCGGCGAGGCGCTGCTGGCGCTGGGACGCGCGACGGCCCTGTACTTCCTCCTGATCGGCCTGATCCTGCTGTACGAGTTCGTGAGCCGCTACCTGCCGGTGCTGTTCCTGCGCATGCTCGTCAGCCTCGGCGCCCTGTCCACGGTGCAGGTGGTGGTGTTCACGCTCGTCGGCCAGTGGGACCGACCGGACCTGGATCGACTCCTGAAGGCGGGTGTGGGCGGCACGCTGCTCGCGTCGGCCTGCTACGCGGCGCTGCTCTGGGCCTACATGCGGTACGTCGAACCCGCGCCGGCCAGCGTGACCGGTACTGGCGACGTGTCGGACGTGCTGCACGAGCTCACGTACCGGCAGCTCTACGAGCAGGCGCGATCGCGGCTCACGCGTGACGCCCTGACGGGCGTGCGCAATCGCGGCTACTTCGACGAGGCGTTCCCGGCCGCCGTCGCGCATGCCACGCGCTACCAGGAGCACCTCAGCGTCGTGGTCGCCGACGCCGATCACTTCAAGCTGGTGAACGATCGCCACAGCCACCTGGTCGGCGACGAGGTGCTCAAGCGGTTCGCGGGGACACTGGTGGAGGTGGCGCGGTCGTGCGACACCGTGTGCCGTTACGGCGGCGACGAGTTCGTGGTGATCCTGCCGAACGCATCGCTGGCGAGCGCCGAGGCGTTCGCGCAGCGCTTCCAGCGCCGGCTGCGCGACCAGACCATCGTCACCGAGCACGGGCGCGCCGTGATCCAGCTCTCGGCGACGGTCGGTGTGGCGTCGCTGCTCGAGGACGTGGCCGTGCGCTCGCCCGAAGACCTGCTGCGGCTGGCCGACAACCGGCTCTACGTCGGCAAGCGCGCCGGCCGCGACCGCGTGATCTGGCAGGACCTGCCGGTCTCGTCGGTGCAGTAGCAGGCGATCAGAGCCGCGACGCTTCCCAGTCCCGCAGCTTCTCCCAGAAGCTGTCCTCGCTCGAGGCGGGCGTGACCGACCAGGCGTCGGCGAGCGAGGTGGGAATCGCGAAGGAAGCGCGCCGATCGCCCAATTCGACCGATTGCATCCAGCGCAGGATCAGGATGGCGAACACGCGGATGGCGACGTGCCGCCCCGCCGCGCGGTCCACGAGCCGCTCGAAGGGACGCACCAGCCTGGTGGCCGCCTGCTGCATTACCCGGTCGAGCGGCAGGTTCGGGACGCCGAGCCCGTCGGCCACGTCCCCCGGCAGGAACTCGCGGATGAGCCCGGCGGGCAGCGAGGACAGGTGCGGAGGCAGGCTCTTCGCCATCATGTCGAGGAGCGCGGTCGTCATCTCGCGGCCCTCGGGTGAGGGCGCCACCTGGCGGTGTTCGATGATGTCGGAGAGCTGGCGGGTTTCGGCCACCGTGGACGGGAGCAGCGCCGGCTCGATGCCCATGAGGTCGCCGATGTGCATCCACGTGGTCGTGTAGGCCTGCGCCTGGTCGGGTGTGAGCTGCACCTCGATGCGCTGCAGACCGTCGACGATCAGCCACGAGAACGTCATGAGCGTGCCCAGCAGGTCTTCCTGGTTGATGGGCAGGCCGAGCCCGTCCATGTCCCACGGCTGGCGCTCGTCGTGGAGGATCAGGTGCCGGACGGCCGCGTGCATCAGCCGCACCTTCTGGATCGTCCGCAGGCCGCGCCCGAGCGGTCCGAGCCCGCCGGGTGTCAGCACGTCGATGATCATCTGGGAGGTTTCGAACAGCCGGCGCGTGGGCCGCTTGGCCAGGTACGCCGTCCGGTGCAGCACCTGCACGCCCTTGCGCGCCGCGTAGGCGGAGGGCAGCGACGAGCAGCAGAGGACGAGCAGGATCTCGGGCCCGTGC
>JAWKHU010000037.1:0-209870 GCA_041394685.1 Vicinamibacterales bacterium | reverse complement strand
CCGTCGAGCTCGTCGTAGATGGCCTGCACGGCGGCCTGCAGGCGCGTGGACTGGTAGCCGGCGTACTTGCGCATCCAGGCGGTGTCCGCCACGGCCTGGTCCACCGTGCGGCCTGCCTTCTTCGCGGCGGAGGCGTGGGCGAAGAGGTCGGCGGTGAACTGCTGGAAGGTCCCGAGATCCGACCAGGTGGCCACCGGCCGATGGCCGCCGATCACGGTGTCGACGTTACGGATGGTGTCGAGCGCCTTCTTCAGCGACAGTGGCCACTCGCGTCCGCTGCCGCCGTTGCTGCGGTCGATGAACGGCGCGTCCATCCACGGGAACATGTCGCCCGCCTGCATGGTGCGCAGCGCGGGAAAGACCACGAAGGTGTCGCCGTTGGTATGGCCGGGCCCGAAGTAGTAGAGGTCCACCTGATCCTTGCCGCTGCCGATCGTCAGGCGGTCCTTGTAGGTGCGCTTCGGCAGGTACTGGGCGTTCTCGCCCGTGAACGCGTCCATCCGCGCCATGTTGGCCTTGGTGTTCTCGTGGACGACGCTGTCCACCGACGCGCCGAAGAAGGCGTTGCTGCCCGTGTGATCCCCGTGCGTGTGGGTGTTGATCAGGGTGACCACCGGCTTGTCGGTGACGGTGCGGATACGCTCCAGGATGGTCGGCCCCCATCCGGCGAGCTTGGTATCCACCACGACGACCCCGGCGTCGGTGATGAACACGCCGGTGTTGCCGCCGCTGAAGGTCTCGCGCGGCGCCGGGCTCGACCCCGTGATGATGTAGAGGTTGTCCTTGACCTTCTCGATCGTGGTGGCCGCGAGCGCTGCGGCCCCGGGCGCCGCGGGCCCCTGGTACGCCGCCACGCCAATCGTCGTCACGCCGACGACCGCCATCGTTCCGAGTGTGAGTGCGCGCATCATGCGGCCGATTCTACCAGCGGGCGAGGCCTGCGCCAGCTGAGCGGCCGCGGTCCCTCGAGGGCGGAGGACCGCTCCGCGAGCCTACTTCTCCTGCGCGCGGTTGCATGCCACGGCTCGTGGACGCGGCTGCCAGGCGTGTCACGCGGTCAAGGGAGCGGCTCCCAGCGCCGATTCCCCAAGGGATCTGAATCCACCGGACGGCTCCTCGATCGAGGAACAGCCCCGCCACCTCATGCACCAGCCGCCAGACCACCCACCGGGAGCGCCGCCGAGGCGCGCACGATTCAACCGCCGCCGGTCGGTCGTCGTGGGCGGCTTCCAGGCGGAGTTCGTCACGGCGCAGCTCGCGGCGACCACCGTGCTGCTGTCCGGGTTCGCCGTGGTCCTCTTCGGGCCCTCGGTCTACGACCTGCTGTGGGGCACTGAGCACGAGCAGCTCGAGGCCGCCACGCTCTTCCTCCAACTGCACCACCGCCTGTGGCCATCGCTGCTCGCGCTGGGCGCCGCCTTCGTCGCCCTGACGCTGGTCCTGTCGCACCGCGTCGCGGGGCCGCTGTATCGCTTCCGCGTCGTCTTCGAGGCCGTCACGCGCGGCGAGCTCTGGGTACGGACGCAGATCCGCCGGAAGGACTACCCGCGCGAGGAGGGCGCCGCCCTGACACGGATGGTCGTCTCGCTCCGCGGCGGCATCGCCGACATGCAGGCCGCACACGCCGCAGCCGAGGCCGCTCTGATCCGCCTCAGGCAGACGGGCGCGGATGCGGCGGCCACCGCCGCCCTGGAGTCTGCGCTGGATCGCTGTACGCAGACGCTCGCCCGTTATCAGGTCGAGCGTCCGGCTCCCCCGCCGCCTGCCGCATCGGAGCGACCGGCCCCGGTCCGCGTGCGAATCGGCGGCTTCACGCTGGTCGAACTGCTCATCATCACCGCCGTCATCGGCATCCTCGCCGCCGTGGCGACGCCGGCGTACTTCTCGGTGCTCGAGAAGGCGCGGGTGACGCGCGCCATCGGCGACATCCGATCGCTCGAGAAGGAGTTCATGTCGCGTCGGGCGCTGATTGGGTGCCTGCCCGGCTCGCTGGCCGACATCGGCTACGGCGCCATCCGGGACCCGTGGGGGCACCCGTACGTCTACCAGGTGCTCGACACCGATCCCGGAGGTGGCGGCGGCAAGGGCAAGGGTAAGGGTGGTGGCGGGCAGGGCGGCGCCGGTGCCTGCGCCGCGTGCAACGGGGTCTGCGTGGGTCGAGGGGCCGCGCGGAAGGACCGGAACCTGGTCCCGATCAACTCCGACTTCGACTTCTTCAGCATCGGCAAGGACGGCAAGAGCGCCTCCGCCCTGACCGCCGGGCCCAGCCAGGACGACGTCGTACGCGCCAGCGACGGTGGGTTCATCGGGCTGGCGCGGGACTACTGACGTGGCGACCCTGTTCCAGCACCCGCTCTCCAGCCGCGTGGGCCGCCGGATCGCCGGTGTCGTGGTTGCCGCCGCGCTGGTGCCGCTGGCGTCCCTCGGGTCACTGCTCTTCCTGCGAGCCCGCACCCAGCTCGAGTCGCAGGAACAGCGATGGCGGCTGCACGAGCTCACCAAGACGACGGCCCTCAACGGGCTGGAACGGCTCGCCATGCTCGAACAGGCACTGCGCTGGCTGGCGGCCACGGCCGACGACGGCGCCGCGGCGGCGCGACTGGCGCGCCTGCCGGTGCTGGACGACGTGGGGCGTGTCGTCCTCGAGACGCCGGGCGGGCCCGCGCATGCGCTGCGAGGGGCCGAGAGCGGGCCTGCGGTGACGCCGGCCGCTCGGGAGACGCTCATCGGCGGCGGTGCGCTCCTGCTTCGCGGCGGGACGGCGCGTGAGTACTGGATCACCGTCGGCGCTCCCTCGGGCGTCGTCGTCAAGGCGCTGGTCTCCATGCCCGCCGCGTTCGGCTACGGTGCCGTGTCCACGCTGCCCGCGCGGACCGCGGTCTGCCTGCTCGATACTCGCGGGGAGGTCGTGGACTGCTCCGACGACGATGTGGGGGCGGTGATGGCGGGCGCGTGGCAGGCGCTACCCTCGCACGGGGAGGGCGCGCTCGACGTGCGTGGCGAGCCGCAGATCGTCCGCACCTGGGCACTGCCCCTCGAGCAGGGGTACGGGGCCGGCACGTGGACGGTCGCCATGCTCACGCCACGGGCCGAGGCGCACGAAACGCTGCGTCTGCTCGGACGCGACGTGCTGCTGCTGGCGGCGGCGTCGCTATTGGTGGTGCTGCTGACGGTGCTGGCTGCGGTGCGTCACCACCTCCGGCCCCTGGCGCAGCTCGAGGCGGCGGCACACCGCGTCAGCGCGCATGAGTTCGAGGTGCACCTGGAGCTGGCGACGGGCGACGAGTTCGAGACGCTCGCCGACGGCTTCAACGAGATGGTGGCCGCGATCCGGCGCCACGTGCGCGAGCTCGAGGCATTCTCGGTAGGCGCCGCCACCGCGCTGGCCCGCACCATCGACGCGAAGTCGCCCTGGACGTCTGGTCACTCGGAGCGCGTCACGACGATGGCGCTCCGGATCGGGCGCGCCATGCACCTGGCGGCCGACGATCTCGTCATCCTGAACCGGGGTGGGCTGCTGCACGACATCGGCAAGCTGGCCACACCGCCGGAAATCCTCGACAAGCCCGGCCGCCTCACGCCCGAGGAACGACGCATCATCGAAGAACATCCGCGCAACGGCGTCCGCATCCTCGAGCCGATTCCGGACTTCGCGCCGCTGCTCCCGATCGTGCTGCAGCACCACGAGACCTTCGACGGGCGCGGCTACCCCGACGGCGTGGCCGGCGAGGCGATTCACCCGCTCGCGCGCGTCCTGGCCGTGGCCGATGTGTACGATGCGCTGCGGTCCGACCGGCCGTACCGCAGCGGCATGCCGCTCGCGGAGGTGGTGACCTTCATCCAGGAGCGCAGCGGCACGCAGTTCGACCCGGTGGTCGTCGAGGCGTTCATGCAGGTGGCGGCCCAGCTCGAGCGCGCCGAGACTCCGTCGGACCACGAGCTGTCGGACGCGCACGTCGCCTGACTTCTGAATTCTGACTTCTGAATTCTGAACTTTGAATTCAACAGCTCCGGTCACGCGATTCTGCGACTCTGCCGCGAGGAAGAAGGCTCAGCCGCCGTGCCGCACCTTGGTGGGCTTCTCGCGCTGCGTGAGGTTGCGCGCCGTGCTCACCAGGCCGACGTGCGAGAAGGCCTGCGGGAAGTTGCCGAGCTGACGCCGCGCCAGCGGCTCGTACTCCTCGGCCAGCAGGCCCACGTCGTTGCGGAACGTCAGGAGGTGTTCGAAGAGCTCCCGGGCATCGTCGGCGCGCCCCATCAGCGCGTAGTCGTCGGCGAGCCAGAAGGAGCAGAGCAGGAACGCGGCCTCGCCCTGGTGGAGGCCGTCCACGTTGGCCTCGGTGCGAGACCGTGCCACCAGGCCGTCCCGCCGCAGGTCGCGCTCGACAGCCGCCACCGTGCCGACGATGCGTGGATCGGTGGCCGGCAGGAAGCCCACCTGGGGCATGACCAGGAGCGCGGCGTCCACCTCCGTGGCGCCGTAGTACTGCACGAAGGTGTTGCGCGAGCGGTCGTAGCCGCGGGTGCAGATGTCGTGGTGCAGTTCGTCCCGGCGGTGCCGCCAGCGATCGACGGGGCCGTCGAGGCCGAACGTCTCGGCGTCACGGACGGCGCGATCGAACGCCACCCATGCCATCAGCTTCGAGTGCGTGAAGTGCCGGCGCACGCCGCGCACCTCCCAGATGCCCTCGTCCGGCTCGCGCCACACCTCCTCGAGCCAGTCGAGCAGCTCGCGCTCGATCCGCCAGTCCGAGAAGTCCTCCCGCAGGCCGTACTGCCGGGCGATGTGCAGCGTGTCGAGCACCTCGCCGAAGACGTCGAGCTGGAACTGCTGGTGGGCGGCGTTGCCGATGCGCACCGGTTGTGAGCCCTCGTACCCGGGCAGCCACGGCAGCTCGATCTCGGGCAGCCGGCGTTCGCCCGCCAGCCCGTACATGATGTGCAGCTCGTCGCCGCGGCCGGCCACCGCGCGCAGCAGCCAGCTGCGCCAGGCGG
The DNA here is from genome assembly GCA_041394685.1 of Vicinamibacterales bacterium. GTDB lineage: Bacteria > Acidobacteriota > Vicinamibacteria > Vicinamibacterales > UBA2999 > VFZN01. The sequence continues at coordinate 204,875 of JAWKHU010000037.1, read as the reverse complement.
CCGCCTCCTCGGTGTAGCCGCACTGCAGGAGCGCGGCCAGCGTGGACGCCGCGTCGCGCAGCCAGCAGAACCGGTAGTCCCAGTTCCGCGTGCCGCCCACGTACTCCGGCAGCGACGTGGTCGGCGCCGCGACGATGCCGCCCGTCGGCGCGTAGGTCAGCGCCTTCAGCGTGATGAGCGAGCGGACGACCGCGTCGCGCCACTCGCCTTCGTAGTTGCAGCGCTCGGACCACGTTCGCCAGTACTCGACGGTGGCGTCGATGGCCGCGTGGGCGTCGATCTCCGGGGGCGGGTCGAGATGCGACGGATGCCAGCTCATCACGAACGGCACCTCGTCTCCCGGTCCCACCTCGAACTCGCCGACCGTGGTCCACCCCTCGGGCTTGAGCTCGACCGGCGTGCGCAGGTGCAGCATGTCGGGACCGCCGACGGCCCGCAGCCCATCCTCCTCGCGGCGCACCCACGGCGTGATGCTCCCGTAGTCGAAGCGGACGACGAGCTCGGTCCGCATGCGTACGCGTCCCTCCACGCCGCGGACCAGGCGCACGAGGTCGGGCTCGGCCGTGCGGATGGGCATGCAGTCGGTCACGGTGACGACACCGTCCGTGGTTTCGAAGGTGGTATCGAGGACGAGCGTCTCGCCGCGGTACTCGCGTGAGATCCGGCGGACCTCGCCCGCCGGCGCCACGAGCCAGCGGCCATGATCGGCGGTGCCCAGCAGCGCCGCGAAACAGGCGCCGGAGTCGAAGCGCGGCAGGCACAGCCAGTCGATCGAGCCGGAGCGTGAGACCAGGGCGGCCGTCTGGCAGTCGCCGATGAGGGCGTAGTCTTCGATGCGGCTGGAGGACGGACGCTCGCCGGGCATCCGTTCATTATGGCGGCGTACGCCCGTCCTCTCACGCGCGGGCGCGCACTAGCTCTGCATCGGCTCGTCGGCGCTTCCGCCGTAGATGGCCGGTACCTTCGAGCCCATGGCGCGCAGGTAGGAGGCGAGCTGGCCGCGGTGGTGCATCGAGTGGTTGTTGCCGAAACCCAGGAAGGTGACGCTCGGGCCTTTCATCATCCCGAAGAAATCCGTCGTCCGCGTCATGTCGTCGCCCGACATGGCCCGTACCTCGGCCAGCTTCTTCGGGAACTCCGCCGTGTAGCGCTCCACCAGCGATGCGGACGTCGGGCAGGCCGACGAGAGGCTCTTCTCGGCCTCGGCATCCCAGCCGAAGCTGCCCGCCTTCACCGCGTCGAGGAACCAGAGGTCGCTCATCACGAGGTGCACGGCCAGCTCGCGGGCCGTGCGGGACTTGTCGTCGGGCCGGTAGCCGTGGCCGGCGTCGGGCACCGCCGCGAGCACCTTGCAGGTGGCCGGGAACTCGCCCTCCCAGAGCCCGGTGAGGAACGTGGTGAGGAACTGTGCTTGCTCGTGGGTCATGGCTGCCTCCTGCCGCGTCGGCGCGAGCGGCGAGGCGAAAATATAGCGAATCACCATCCCGGCGGTCAAGGCGGCGTTGCCACCCGCCGGTAGCCGGGAGACGACCGCCCGGGCTAAGGTGGGCGCCATGCCGGGCGAGCTGACGGGACAGATCACGGCCTTCTTCCTGCACGACGTCGCCGAGAGCATGGACCTCGCGGCCGCGCGCACGCTGCTCGGCGGCGCGGGCCAGAGCGCGCGCCTGCCCGTCCGCCAGCCCATCCCCGCCTACGTGCGCTACACGGACCCGCCCGTCCAGGTGGACGGCGAGGCCGTCGGGCTGGGCCCGGTGGACGGCTTCCAGGTGCGCGTCACGATCTACGACTACGGCGTCGTCTCGCTCTCCCTGTCGCGCCCCTTCCACGGGCCGTGGGCGGAGCTGGTGCGCCTGGCCCAGTGGACGGCGGCGGCCGGGCTCGACGTCCGCGCCGAGGAGTATTGCCGGCAGGCCGCACAGCGTCTCGCTCCTGCCATGACCCACCCGCGCGCGGCGTTCCTCGCCGAGGACTACTTCGTGTACGCGGTCACCGGCCTCGAGTCGCCGGCCACGGCGGACGCGCTCGTGGCCGCGCACGGCGACGACATCGCGCAGGTGCTGCGCGGCGAGGGTGAGCGGCTGAGCCCGCAGGAGCGCGACGAGGTGCTGCGCCACCGCCTGTCGTACTTCGCATCCGACCTCGTGATCCCGTCGTGGAACGCGGCGTTCGTCTACGACACGGAAGCGGGGCTCACCGGCGCGCTGGAGATCCTCGAGTTCGCCAACTCGCAGCTGCTGGAGTTCCGCCACTACGACCAGCGGCTCGACGAGGACCTGACGCGCATCTACGCGAGGCTGCAGGCCACGCGCTGGTACAGCCCTGGATCGGCCGGCGCTACACGGCAGCCGCCCGCGAGCTCCACGGCCTGCTGATCGACGTCAACGAGCTGACCGATCGCACCGAGAACGCCCTCAAGCTGGTCGGCGACGTCTACGCCGCGCGCCTGCTCGGCCTCACCGCCGCGCGCCTCGGCCTCGACCGCTGGAAGGATGCCGTGCGCGACAAGCTGAAGACGCTCGACGACATCTACCGCTTTGCCGTGGACCAGACGGCCATGGATCGCGGCGAGATCCTCGAGCTCGCGATCGTGCTCATCCTCATCTTCGAGCTGGTGCTCTTCTTCATGGGGATCATGAAGTAATCGTTGGTATCCTGACCTCTTGTGACCCCGACGCCGCGCCTCCACTTCGCCCCCTCGCCCACCGGCTACCTGCACGTCGGCGGCGCCCGCCCGCCCTCTTCAACTGGCTCTACGCCCGTCGTCACGGCGGGGCGTTCATCCTCCGCATCGAGGATACCGACACCGAGCGGTCGTCGGAGGAGATGGTGGCCGGCATCCTCGATGGCCTGAAGTGGCTGGGCATCGACTGGGACGAGGGCCCAGAGGTCGGCGGCCCGCACGCGCCCTACTTCCAGTCCGAGCGGCTGGACCGGCATCGTGCCGCCGCGCGCACCCTCCTCGAGCAGGGGCGGGCGTTCGAGGACGACGGCGCGATCCGGTTCCGGGTCCCGCCCGGCCGGACGACGTTCGTGGACAGCGTGCACGGGCCCATCGATTTCGACAACGAGCACATCGAGGCTTCGTCATCCTGCGCTCCGACGGAAACCCCACCTACCACCTTTCCGTTGTCGTTGACGATGTTGACATGCAGGTGACGCACGTCGTGCGCGGGGACGACCACATCTCGAACACGCCGAAGCAGGTGCTGCTCTACCAGGCCCTCGGCGCCACGCCGCCCACCTTCGCGCACGTGCCGCTCATCATGGGCCCGGACAAGAAGCGCCTGAGCAAACGACATGGCGCCACCTCGGTGACGGAGTACGAGCGGCAGGGCTACCTGCCCGAGGCGATGCTCAACTTCCTGGCGCTGCTCGGCTGGGGCACGGGCGGCGACGAGGAGCTCTTCACGAAGGACGAGCTCGTCGCGCGCTTCACCCTCCTCGGCATCAGCGGTGGCAACGCGGTGTTCAACACCGAGAAGCTGGACTGGTTCAATCACCAGCACCTCCTCCGCCTGTCCGACGACGAGCTGATCGCGCGGCTCAAGGGACGCCTCGAGGCCGCCGGATACTGGCGCGATGCGCTCGCCGGGGAAGAGCGCGACTGGTTCGTGTCGGTGCTCGCCCTGCTCAAGCCGCGCGCCAAGACGCTCAATGCGTTCGTCGAGCAGCTCGCGCCGTTCTTCGTGGACCCGTCTGCCTACGACGAGGACGGTGTCCGGAAGCACCTCACGGCACCGGGCATGCAGACCCACGTGCAGGCGCTCTGCGACGTCTTCACGGCCTGCGCGTGGGACGAAGCCACGCTCGAGCGCGAGCTGCGCGCGCTCGCGGAGACCCGCGGCATCAAGGCCGGCGCCCTCATCCACGCCGTCCGCCTCGCCACGACGGGGCGCATGGTCAGCCCCGGGCTCTTCGAGATGCTCGTGCGGCTCGGGCGCGAGCGCGTCCTGGCCCGCCTGAACCGCCTGCTGGAGGCTGTATGGAGCGGCGCGACTTCCTGAGGATGGGGCTGGCGTCCGTGGTGGCGGCTGAAGGCGTCGCGCAGGCGGCGCCGGCACCCGGCAGCCGTACCGGCCGGGCGCAGCCGGCGCAGGACGCCGACTACGTCATCGTCGGCGGCGGCTCGTCGGGGTGCGTGCTCGCCAACCGGCTGTCGGCAGATCAGGGTGTGCGCGTCGTGTTGCTGGATGCCGGGGTCTCCGGCGAATCCGATCCGGCGGTGACCACGCCGGGGCGCTGGGTCTCGCTGCTGGGCTCGTCGTACGACTGGCAGTACCGCACGCAGCCGGAGACGGGTCTCGGCGGACGCGAGATTGCGTTTCCCCGCGGGAAGGCGCTCGGCGGATCCAGCGCCATCAACGCCATGGCCCACATCCGCGGCCATCGCCTCTGCTTCGATCGCTGGCGCGACCTCGGCAACCCCGGCTGGGGCTACGACGAGGTGCTGCCGCTCTTCAAGCGATCCGAGCGCAACGAGAGCGGCGCATCGGAGTATCGCGGCGGCGACGGGCCGCTCGCCGTCAGCTTCTGCTGGGACCCGCACGACGGCCACCGCGCGTTCCTCACCGGCGCCATCCACGCCGGCTATCGCGCCGACGCGCGGTTCGACTTCAACGAGCCCAACCCCGTGGCCGTGGCCGGCTACTACCAGAAGAACATCCTCGACGGACGGCGGCACAGCGCCGCGGCGGCGTTTCTGGTGCCGGCCATGGACCGGACCAACCTCGAGGTGCGCACGGGTGCGCGTGCCACCCGTCTCCTCGTCGAGGGACGCCGCGTCACCGGCGTGACGTGCGTGCGCGACGGCAGGACCGAGACGGTGCGCGCCACCCGCGAGGTCATCCTCTGCGGCGGCGTCATCGACTCGCCGAAGCTGCTGATGCTGTCGGGCATCGGACCCGCGGACCATCTGCGGGCGCACGGCATCCCCGTGGTGGCCGATGTCCCCGGCGTCGGGGGCAACCTCCAGGATCACCTCAAGCTGTCCATCCGCTGGCAGGGGCTGACCGAGCTGCCCGGATCGACGGTCACGGCCGGGCTCTTCACGGTGTCGCAGTCGCGGTTTCCGCCGGACCTGCAGTTCTACGTCGGCCGCGGGCTCGACCAGCCGGATCGGTTCATCACCATCACCGTCTCGCTGGTCCGTCCCGAGTCGCGCGGCGAGGTGCGGCTGGCGTCTGCCGATCGGCGGCCCCGCCCGCATCACCTGCGGCTACCTCGCGGAGCCGGCAGATCTCGCGGCGCTCGTGCACGGCGTCCGGCTCGCCCGCCTCATCGGCGAGTCCAGCGCCTACGAGAAGCTGCGGGGTGCGGAGATCGAGCCAGGGCCCGACGCACGCACCACGGCCGATCTGGAGGCATTCGCGCGCCGTGCGGCCGACACCATCTACCACGGTGCGGGCACGTGCCGGATGGGTCCCGACAGCGACCCGTCGGCGGTGGTCGGCCCCACGCTGGCCGTCCGCGGCGTCGAGGGCCTGCGTGTGGCGGACGCGTCGATCATGCCCGAGGTGGTGAACGCCACCACCCACGCGGCCTGCGTGATGATCGGCGAGAAGGCCGCCGATCTGCTCGGCGCCCGCGTCGCCGGCTGATCACGGCTGCCTCCGGCTGCGCGTCCTGGCGTGGCCACCACTCGCCCCCGCGATACGCAACGGGATCGCCCCGTCCGGCTCAAGGCCCCTCCCCCGGCGGCCGATTACCCGGGGGAGGGTTGCCGGGAACCAGCATGTACGGGCTCATCAACAGCGCGGTGGAAGACATGGTGTGCGGCCGCTTCGGCGCCGAGACCTGGGCGGCCGTGAAGGCGCGCGCCGAGGTGCAGACCGAAGGCTTCATTGCGCTGCAGACCTACCCCGACGAGCTGACCTATCGCCTCGTGACCGCTGCCGCCGCGGAGCTCCATCTTCCCGTCGCCACCGTGCTCGAACGCTTCGGGGAGTTCTGGGTGCTCGAAACCGGGCGCAGCCGCTATGGACACGTGATGCGGATGTACGGCTCGACGCTCTTCGGGTTCCTCGAGAACCTCGACCAGATGCACAGCCGGCTCGGGCTGACCTTCCGGGAGATGCAGCCGCCCTCCTTCGACTGCGTCCGCGAGGACGAGCGGACGATGGCCGTGCACTACCACTCCACGCGGGACGGGCTCCTGCCCTTCGTCGTCGGGCTGCTGAAGGGACTGGCGACGCTCTTTCACGCACCGGCACAGGTCGAGGTCGTCGCCTCGAAGGCCGACGGCGCCGCTCACGACGTGCTGCGCGTGAGGCTGGACCCGTGATGGCCGCCAACGACCGCATCGGCCTGTCGCCGGAGCAGTTCGCCAACGCTTTCCCCTTCCATCTGGCGTTCGATGCCGAGGGCCGCCTGTTGCAGGCGGGCCGCGTGATCGCGCGGCTGTGCCCGTCGCTCACCCCGGGCGCGTGCATGGCGGATCTGCTGACGATCGCGCGGCCGCGGGAGATGGCGTTCGACCCGGCGCGCCTGCGCGAGAAGCGCGCCTCGCTCTTCATCCTTCGCCTGCACGAGCCGGCGGTGACGCTTCGCGGGCAGATGCTGGTGGACGGTGACACCGGACTCTTCCTCGGGTCGCCGTGGCTCACGCGCATGGACGAGGCCGCGGCGCTCGGGCTTTCCCTCGCGGACTTCGCCAATCACGATCCCGCCGGCGAGTTCATGCTCCTGTTCCACACCAAGGACATGGCGCTCGCCGACGCGGAGGCGCTGGCGCGTCGGCTGGAGGACCAGCGGGCCCAGCTGCAGGATGCGAACCGGCGGCTGGAGGCCAACGAGCGCGCGCTGCAGGAATCGAACGAGGCGCTGGCGCGGGCGGCCCGGCTCAAGGACGAGTTCCTTTCGAACATGAGCCACGAGCTGCGGACGCCGCTCAACGCCATCCTCGGCATGTCCGAGTCCCTGCTCGAGCACGTGTACGGCGCCATCGATGCGCGGCAGACCAAGGCCGTCTCCACCATCCAGGCGAGCGGCAGCCACCTGCTCGAGCTGATCAACGACATCCTCGACCTGTCGCGCGTGGAGGCGGGACGGCTCGAGCTGGACGTGGTCGTGGCCGACATCCACCCGGTGTGCCAGAGCGCGCTGGCCATGGTGAAACCGACGGCCATCAAGAAGGGCATCACCCTGCGCCTGTCGATCGACACCGACGTCACGGCGTTGCCGATGGACCAGCGGCGCATGAAGCAGATCCTGGTGAACCTGCTCAGCAACGCCGTGAAGTTCACGCCGGATGGCGGGCTGGTCACGCTCGACGTGACCGGCGATCGGTCCGACGACACGGTGCGCTTCTCGGTCACGGACACCGGCATCGGCATCGCCGACGAGGACCTGCCCCGGCTCTTCGCGCCGTTCAGTCAGCTCGACAGCAGCCTCGCGCGCCGCCACGGCGGCACGGGGCTCGGCCTGGTGCTGACCAAGCGCATGGTCGAACTGCACGGCGGGCGCGTCGGTGTGATCAGCCGCTTCGGGCAGGGCAGCACGTTCTCGGTGACGCTGCCATGGCCGGACCTGGCCACGCGGCCCGCGGTGGCCGGCCGCCCGGCGGAGCTGCCGATCGAAGACCCGGTCGCGGTGACGGAGCCGGGACCCGGCGTGGCGCCCGCCGACGGCTCGCCCCAGGCGCGCGTGCTCGTCATCGACGACAACGAGAGCAATCGGACCGTGCTGGCGGACTTCCTGGCGGCGCGCCGCTTCGAGGTGGTGACCGCGGGCTCCGCCATGGGGGGCATCGCCGAGGCCCGCGCCAACCGGCCGGATCTCATTCTGATGGACATGCAGATGCCCGACGTGGATGGGCTCGAGGCCACGCGTCTCATCCGGCGCGATCCCGAGCTGCGCACCGTGCCGATCTTCGCGTTGACCGGGCTCGCCATGAAGGGCGATCGCGAGCGCGTGCTGGCCGCGGGCGTGGACGTCTACGTCAGCAAGCCCGTTCGGCTGGTGGAACTCATCACCCTGATCCGGCGGCAGCTCGATCTCGTGTCCCCGGAGGTGGCCTGACCATGCTCGCCGCTACTGAGCCCGCGTCGGCGCCCACGCGCGTCCTCATCGTGGACGACGAGCCCACCGGGCGCGAGGTGCTGGAAGGCCTGCTCTCGACCGAGCCGTACGAGCTGCAGTTTGCCGAGGACGGCCACCAGGCGCTGGCGTCGGCGCGGCGCGCCGCCCCGGACCTGATGCTGCTGGACGTGATGATGCCGGGGCTCGACGGATACGAGGTGTGCCGCCGGATCCGGACCGAGCCCGTCCTGCGCGAGCTGCCCGTCATCCTGGTGACGGCGCTCGACGATCGCGCGTCGCGGATCCAGGGCCTCGAGGCCGGCGCCGACGACTTCGTGTCGAAACCGTTCGATCGCGTGGAACTGCGCGCCCGCATCCGCACAGTCACCCGGCTCAACCGGTATCGCGCCCTGCTGGACGAGCGCACGCGCGTGGCCGAGTCGTATCAGCAGTCGCTCGACGGCTGGATCCGCGCCCTCGACCTCCGCGACCGCGAGGCCGAAGGCCACACGCAGCGCGTGACGTCGCTCTCCGTCGCCCTGGCGGAGGCCGCCGGGCTCGGCCCGGACGAGCGCGAGGAGATCCGGCGTGGCGCGCTGCTCCACGACATCGGCAAGATTGGCGTGCCGATCACATCCTCCACAAGCCGGGCCCGCTCACCGAGGAGGAACGCGCCCTCATGCAGCGACACCCCGTCTACGCGCGCGACCTGCTCGGGACAGTCGAGTACCTGCAATCGTCCATGGCCATTCCCTACTCCCACCACGAGCGGTGGGACGGATCAGGCTATCCGCAGGGCCTGGCCGGCACCGACATCCCGTTCGCCGCGCGCCTGTTCGCGGTGGTGGACACCTACGATGCCCTGATCTCCGAGCGGCCATGCAAGGCGGCATGGACGCACGACGCGGCCATGGACGAGATCCGGCGAGGCGCCGGCACGCACTTCGACCCCCGCGTCGTCGAGCTGTTCGAACGCGTCATGGCAGGCGCCGCATGAGCCTCGTCGCCCCTGGACGTCCCGCCGACTCCGGCGCGCTCGCGCGCACCTTCATCGCGCGCGAGCCCATCGTGGACCGGAACCGCGCGATCACCGGTTACCACCTGCGGTTCTCGCAGCCCGGCGCCGAGACACCCGCACCGGGGCACGACACGGCGCGGTTGATCGTGGACGCGCTTTCGCAATCGGGCTCTCCACCCTCGTGGACAATCACCTGGCGTTCCTGACGCTGGGCCGCGGATGCTGCTGCAGGGCATCCCCGAGCTCCTGCCGAAGGACCAGGTCGTCATCACACTCGGTCCCGACGTGGAGGCCGACGACGAGGTGGTGGCCGCGTGCCGCGACTTGCGGAAGGCCGGCTACCAGCTGGCGCTGGACGACTTCTCCTGCGTGCCGGGGCGCGTGCCTCGTGCCGCACGCCACCTTCATCACGCTGGACCTCACCGCGCCCACGGCTGACGCCTGCCACGCGCGCGTCAGCACCGAGGCGCGGCACCGGCCGCAGCTCATCGCGCGGCCGATCGAGACGCACGACCAGTTCGCGGCCGCGGCGGACGCCGGGTTCACGCTGTTCCGCGGCTTCTTCCTGGGCCGATCCGTGGTCGCCTCGCACGAGCCGATCCCGGGCCACACCGTGGACGGCTCCGGCTGCTGCAGGCGTTGCGCGACCCGATGCTGTCGCTGGCGCGCATCGAGGCTGATCCGGCCCGACGCCACGCTCTGCTACCACATCCTGCGCACGGTGAACTCGGCCGCCTTCGCGCAGCGCCGGCAGATCAGTCCATCCAGCAGGCGCTGCTGCTGATGGGGCGCGATGCCGTGTGGCGCTGGACGTCGGTGTGGACGCTGGCGGGGATGGGCGAACGGGTGCACCCGAGGTGGTCAGACCGCGGCCGTGCGGGCGCGCTGCTGCGAGGTGCTGGCCGAGATGGTCGGCGGGACGGAACTGGCCGCCGAGGGCTTCCTCGTCGGCCTGTGCTCGCTGCTCGACGTCGTGCTCGGCCGCACGATGGCAGACGTGCTGGCGGCGATGCCGCTGTCCGACGAAGCCAAGGGCGCTCTGCTGGGGCAGTGCACCCCCGGCCTCGCTGCTCGAGTGCACTGTCGCCTACGAGCGCGGCGACTGGGCACGCTGTGCGGTGGCCGCCGACCGCGCCGGCCTCACACCGCTCGACGTCTCGCCCGCGTATCTCGATGCGATGCTCTGGATGCGCGAGACCTACACGAGCTGAACGGCTTCGGCGGCGCGGCTTCGCGCATGACGAGCGCCGGCGGTCAGCGGGACCCGGACCGCAGTGCCGCAACCTCGGCGCGCAGGACGGCGAGAGCTTCGCTCAGCGCGGCGTTCTCGGCGGCCAGCGCCCGCGTCCGTGCCTCGAGCGCCTGGACGGCCGCCAACGCCACGCCGTCCGCGTCGATGGTGTTGATGCGGAGCGGGAAGTCGCCGAGACCAAAGGCCGCGCGGAAGTCCTGCGCGGTGGGTCCCATGTGGCGAATCGCGGCGTCCTGCGTCTTGTAGTTCCACTCGCGGATGGGCATGCGCGCCAGCTTCTCGAGCACCGTCTCGCCCGCGACGTCCCGGAAGTTCTCCTTTGCGTTGACGTCGGACAGTGCGGCCCAGGAGCTGCCTCCGGCCGCCATCTCGACGCCGGCCGTGAGCGCAGCGTTCGTGTAAAAGCCGACGCCGCCGGCCGCGCGCACGATGAACTCATTGGGCGCAAAGCTCACCACGTCCGTCGTCGTCGACCGATCGGCGAAGACGAACGAGCCGCTTGCCGCCGACTGCGTCACTGCGTCGGAGCCCAGTACGACGCTCCCGGATCCACCGGCGAGCACGCGCAGCCCGAGTGCGAACGACTCGGCGCCGTCGGCCTGCGATTGCGAGCCAGCCGCCAGGCTGTTGAGGCCTGTGGCCACCGTGTTGCCGCCGATGGCGACGGCACGTGCGCCGATGGCAGTGGTCGACGCCCCGGCCGCGAGACTCTGGTTGCCCAGGGCCTGCGCACCCTGGCCGAACGCGGTGCTCTGCGCGCCGCTGGCCACGGTGCCGTCGCCCATGGCTACGCTGTAGGTGCCGCTTGCGGTGGGCGATTGGCCCATGGCCACACTGGCGAAGCCGCTGGCAATGGCGGCGTTGCCGAGCGCCACGCTCCCGAGCGCAGAGGCGACCGTGTTGCGTCCCATGGCGGTGCTGTAGAGACCGATGCTGGGCTCGTCCCACTGTGCGCCGGTCACGCTGCCGGCACGGAACGCGGTCTTGGCCGGGTGCCACTGCAATCGCGCCCCGGCGCCGGCCGCGGGGAGCGTTCCCGTGCCCTGCACGCCGCCGGCAAGGAACCCGCCATCGGCCAGAAGGCGGAACGCGGTCGGAATCGTGGTCGGCGTCGGCAGTGGACGCGGCGAGCCCCCGCCTGCGCCGGACGTGGGCACGAACGCGCCGCCGTTGCCCGTCTCGTCCTGCCAGGTCCCGCTCAACGTGGCGAGCGACAGCACCGCCGACACCGGCACCGGTTGCCCGTCGGGCGCGGCGACGATGTTGAGGCCGATGCCGACCGAGCCATCGGGGTTGAGGAAAGCGGTCCCGATGGCGGATGCCGCCTGCGTGGCGCCGCACCGGTCGTCGCTGCCTTCCAGGCGGTAGACGGCGCCGGTCTGCGTGACCGAGACGGTGACGACGTTGCAGTAGGGCTGCAGTTGCCAGCGGAACGTGCCGAGCGACTGCGCATGTGCCGGGCCGGCGGTAGCGGCCGCGACCAGGCTCGACAACAGGATCAGGCGAAGGGGCGACATCAGCGCTTCCTTTCCAGGGCGGCTTCCAGCCGATCGATGCGCGCACGCAGCGCGTCGAGTTCCTCGCGCAGCCGCGCGTTCTCGGACGCGAGTGTGGCGTGGTCATCGCGCAGTGAGGCGTTGCCGAGCGCCATGGCACCGGCGGTGTCCTGCATGACGCGCGTGCGCGCCTCCAGTGCCTTCACCCCGGCCAGTGCGACACCGTCCGCATCGAGGCTGCCGATGTAGCGTTCGTCCTCGCCCAGGCCGAAGGCCGCGTGGAAGTCCTGCGCCGTGGGGCCGATGTGGCGGATGCCGTCCTCCTGCGCCAGATAGCTCCACTCCATGACGGGCAGAACGGCGATGCGCCGCAGGACGTCCTCGCCGTTCAGGTCCGTGAACCGGTGCTTGCTGTGGACGTCCGAGAGCTGGAGCCACTGGCTCGAGCCGCCCACCATCTGGACGCCGGCCGTTTCGGCGCCGTTGGTGGCGAAGCGCACGCCGCCGGACGCGCGAACCTTGAACTGGCCCGGGATGTCCGCCACGATTCGCGACGGCGTCGAGTTGTCGCCGAAGGCAAAGGATCCGGTCGCGTTGGCGAGCACCTCGGCATGCCCGAACGCCACGCTGCCGTACCCGCGCGCGACGCCGCCATCCCCGCCGGCGAAGCTGTAGGCGCCGATGGCCTGGCTGCCGTTGTTGATCGCCATGCTCGAGAGGCCGGTGGCAGTGCTGTACTGACCGAACGCCTGGCTGTGCGCGGCGTTCGCGTGGGTCTGCAGGCCGGCGGCCAGCGCGTTGGGCGCCACGGCCGTCGTCTCGTAGCCCATGGCCAGGCTGTTCTCGCCGCTGGCGATGGTGGAGTCGCCGAACGCAGCAGACTGCGCGCCGGTGGCGCGCGTGTCCATGCCGAACGCCGCGCTCGCCTGTCCGTATCCCTGGGAGTCGAGGCCGAACGCCACGCTGTACCGCCCCGTCTGCGCATCGTCCCAACCATTGGCCGAGACGTGACCCGCGCGGAACGCGGCCTTGCCCGCGTACCACATCATGCGGGAGCCCTCGCCATTCGCGGGGATGCCGCCGGCGCCCTCGGCCGATGCCACCAGGCCGCCATCCGCGTTCAGGCGGATGGCTGGCGGCACGAGCGGACCCGGCAGGGCGCGGGGATAGCCCGGGGCCGGTGCCCCAGGTGTCAGCACGAACGCACCGGTCGCGCCCGACACGTCGTGCCAGGTTCCGCTCAGGGTGGAGAGCGCGATCGCGGCCTCCACGTGGACGGGCGCCCCGCCGGGCACGGCGACGATGGTGAGGCCGAAGCCGATGCTGCCGTCGGGGTTGAGGAACGCGGTGCCGACCGCGGACGCCTGGTCGCGCCCCGCGCCGCACTGGTCGTCGAAGCCTTCGAGGCGATAGACGCTGCCCACCTGCGTGACCTGCAGCGTCACGACGTTGCAGTAGGGCTGGAACTGCCAGCGGAAGGCGCCGAGCGACTGCGCGGCCGCGCTGGGTGCGAGGACCGCCGAGACAGCGCCTGCCGCGAGGGCGAAGATGAGGCCTCGGACGTGTGCGCGCATGGCTACTTCTTCTCCAGCAGGACGGCTTCGAGCCGATCCAGGCGTGCCCGCAGATTGGCGTTCTCGTCGGCAAGGCGGTCGTTCTCGGCCTGCATCGCCCGCGTCCGCTCTTCGAGCGCCTTGACGGCGGCCAGCGCGACGCCGTCTGCGTCGAGGCTGCCGATGTAGCGTGCGTCCTCGCCCAGGCCGAAGGCCGCGTGGAAGTCCTGCGCCGTGGGCCCGATGTGGCGGATGCCGTCCTCCTGCGCGAGATAGCTCCACTCCATGACCGGCAGCACGGCGATGCGCCGCAGCACGTCTTCGCCGTTCAGGTCCGTGAACCGGTGCTTGCTGTGGACGTCCGAGAGCTGGAGCCACTGGCTCGAGCCGCCCACCATCTGGACGCCGGCCGTTTCGGCGCCGTTGGTGGCGAAGCGCACGCCGCCCGACGCGCGGACCTTGAACTGGCCGGGGATGTCCGCGAGGATGCGGGTCGAGGTCGTGACGTCGCCGAAGGCAAAGGAACCGGCGGCGTTGGCCGCGACCTCCGCGTTGCCGATGGCCACGCTGCTGGTAGCGCGCGCGATGGCGTTGGCGCCGGCGGCGAGGCTGTAGGCGCCGGTGGCCTGCGTCCCGGTGCCCATGGCCGTGCTCCCGAACCCGCTGGCGATGGTGTTGTAGCCGAAGGCCTGGCTGTAGGGACCAGTGGCCTGCACGTTCTGGCCGGCCGCGAACGACGAGTAGCTGGTGGCCCGCGAGAAGTGACCCAGCGCGAGGCTGTCCTCGCCGCTGGCGAACGAGTTGTAGCCGAAGGTCGTGCTGCGGAGCCCGACGGCCTGGCTCTCCTCGCCGAACGCCGCGCTCATGGAACCGGACGCCAGCGTGTTGAGACCGAACGCCACGCTGTACACCCCCACGTTCACATCGTCCCAGGTGGGGATGGTGAGGTGCCCGGCGCGGAAAGCGGCCTTGCGCGGGTGCCACATCATCCGCGTGCCGAGGCCGGAGGCGGGGATGACGCCGGAGTCGAGCGTGCCGCCGGCGACGAATCCGCCGTCGGTCTCGAGGCGGAACACGGGGGGCACGACCGTAGTCGAGGGCAGCGGTCTCGGGCTGCCGCCGGTGCCGGGGCCGGGCGTGAAGACGAACGCGCCGCTCTCGCCGCCGCCCAGCCACGTGCCGCCCAGTGTGGCCATGGAGACCACGGCGGACAGCGGCATGGCGGTCCCGCCCGGGGCGACCACGTTGAGGCCCAGGCCGATGCTGCCGTCGGCGTTGACCGAGGCGGTGCCGATGACCGACGAGCGCGGGCTGGCGCCGCAGCGATCGTCCGCGCCCTCGAGCCGGTAGACGCCGCCCACCTGGGTGACGGTGACGGTGACGATGTTGCAGAAGGGCTGGAGCTGCCAGCGAAAGGTGCCCACCTGCTGGGCGGCGGCGTCCGCGGCGGACAGGCCGAGGCAGGCGCCGAGCAGGCCGATGGCGACGATGCGGTGCATGACGTTCTCCTCCGTGGCGGCCAGGTACGGGCCGCTCTATGAGGGAGAGCGGAAACGGCGGGTGAAAGACGACAGGGCCCGCCGGGGGCGCGGCGTCAGCGACTGACGGGCGGCCCGCCCTGCGCCCGTGCGGGTGAGGGGCGCGGGGCTGCCGATGTGTGCATGCGGGCCTGAATCTGGCAGCGCTCTTGCTCGAGTGCGGGGATTTTCGCTAGAATTGAAAGTTCCAACCGGGCCTTGGGAGGTCGTTCAACGGTAGGACACCGCGCTCTGGACGCGGTTATCGGGGTTCGAATCCCTGCCTCCCAGCCACTTACTCGCCGTCGGCTCGTTCGGGCTGGTCGGCGGTTTGTCACCATCCCAACTCGCCTGCGGCTCGTTAGAATGGGTGCGGAATCCCGCCTCCCAGCCAACCTTGCCAATCGCTCGCTTCGCCCGCGGCTTCGGTTGGCAGGCTGGCGTCTTGCGAGCGTCATTGAAGGTTGTCCGCCGTAGCAGCGCAGCCGCAAAGGCGGACCCTCCCTCTCGACCTCGCGATCCGACCCCCTAGCGTCTCCAGATTGTCTCCAACCGCGCGACGGATCGGGCGGTTGTCGAGCAATCTGATCGTCGAGTCGAGCGATGTTGCGTCAGGATGCGTATATCGCTGCGTCATCGCCGTGCTCTGGTGTCCGACGAGCTCCTGCACCCTCGCATCGGCGCGCCCTGCATCGCCAGGTGCGAGCAGAACGTGACGGAGGATGTGGACGCCTGTTGGGACCTTCGCCCGGTGTGCCGCGCATCGACCCGCGACCAGCAGCCCTGCCGCGTCAGCGGCGCCGTCGTCTGCACAGCACCCGACGCTGATACGAGGTGCTTCAGCCGCGGTTGCCGCCAGCCGCTCGGTCAATCTGACGTATCGAATGCGTCCAGCTTGGGCGCCGTCAGGCCATCGTTCCAGTCCGAGTGCCGGACGATGATCTGACGCTGATCGAGATCGATGTCGCCCACTCGAGGGCCACGATCTCGCCTGCTCGTAGGCCCGCTTCGCCACCCAGGAGTGCGATCAGGTAGCTGCGCGTGTCGACGTCTGCGCCGCATCCAGCAACCGTCCGCATGCCCCAGTCGTGGAACGCGGCGTCCGTGCGCGCCACTCGCACCATTCGAATCGAACAGGGCAGCTTCTCCAGCACACCCCACTCCACCGCCTGTTTCAGCAGCATGCTGAGAACGCTCAGCACGTTGTTCACCGTCTTCGGTGACTTGTCGCCGAGGACCAGCTTGAGCCGCTGGACCTGTTCGTTGCTGATTGTGTCGAGCGCTCGGGAACCGAGATGCGGAATCAGATGCAACCGCAGGATCGATTTTTTGGCCGCGATGCCACTCGGCTTCTGCCGATTCGCACGCGCGTAGCCTTCGACGAAGCGCGGAGCAAACGCTTCGAGTGTGGGAACCTCCTTTCGAAGCTTCGGACCAGAGAGCAACAGCTCACGTGCGCGACGCTCGCTCCACTCTCTGGCGGACGTCTTTGAGTAGCGCGCGTCCAGCTTGCGCCGTTCGCGGTACCGTTCCCCGGAGGTGAGGAGGACCCTAATGTCCACGGTCCACCCACCGCCAGGGCGTTGTCTGACGTTCACGCTCATCGCCGATCACTCCTTCGGCAATGGCGCGGACTTCCGGTCTACCCAGTCTAGCAGCGCAGCGGTGCGGAACAGCACGCGACGGCGGATGCGGACGACGCCGGGAAGTTGCCGTCGTTCGACCATGGCATACATGGCCCGGCGCGTCGTCCGGAGGAGCACGGCGGCCTCCTCCACGGTCAGCAAAAGCGGATGCTCCGCACCACCGGACGTCCGCTGCCCAGTCTGGGTTGAACTCTGTGGTGTTGTCGTTGAGGGCTTCATGGGCGACCTCCAGAGAATTCCCGAAGCGGCTCAGTGCGTCCCGTTGCCGTTGCCTTCAACGTCTCGATACGCGTGCAGCACAGCCGCTTCGAGCTTCGCCTGGGCTTCGCGCGCTTCGATCCATCGGAGCAACGAGTAGCTGCGGCGGTCGCCACCCACCGTGAATTGGCGCGCCGGGAAGCTGACGTTCTGGCCGCGGCCGTCGCGGCTCTTCCAGATCGCGAACCCAACGAGCTTCAATCCGTCGAGCTCGCCGCCACTGAAGTGGATCTCCGCGTCGGCCAGCTTGCCGGGCGCGGCATGACCGTTCGTCTTGATGATGTGAATGTTGATGGTCGTCATGATCTGGACTCCTTGAGACGTCTTCTGTTCAGGCGAGTGATTCCGTTGGGACCTGGAGCCGCTGCCACAACCACTGCTGCAGCGTGCTGAAGCCGACGAGCACGGGATCCGCTGGCATGAGGCGATGCGCCTTGGCGCGCACGCTGGCGCGCTGCCACCCGAGCTCCGTGGCGTCGATGAGCACCAACCGGGACGGCGTCGCTGGTTTGGCGGCGTCGAACGCGTGGTCATCCACCGCCAGGCCGGCGACGTCCTTCAACGGTCCAGCGTAGAGCGTGAGCGACTCATCGTCTTTTCGGGTTCGCCATCCTGTGCCGCGTGAGCCCTTCGAGAGGTCGTAGTAGCCGTTCGCCTGGCCGAGATCTCGAAGGAGCGTCTCCGTGGCCCTCCTGAGAGCGTCCGTCGGTTGGATCGGACCTGGCTCATTGTCCTGTCATGGCCAATGCGTTTCCGCTGGTCCAGCAGTTTGCCCGCGCAGGCGCCATCGAACTCAACGCGGAGATCGCCGAAGTCGAACGCGCCTTCCCGATCTCGACTCTGCCGACTTGGCCGTCCTCGCCTGACCGATGCCACGCCCGCCGCCAAGAAGCGCAGGGCCGGGGACCAGGAAGAAGCGCTGACCGCAGGCGCAAGACGCGCCCGGCATACCATGGGAGCTCAAGAACATCGTGCCGACGGTCGGCTCGTTGCGGAGACGAGTTTACCCGTGTGTCGGGTTCCGAAGGAGGCCATGCCCGTCCCAAACATTGGAGTGTCGCGAGATCGCCAAGGTGCCGGTCGAGCACCTTGGAGTTCGACCCGGAGAATCCGCGGCTCGTTGAGGACGGAATCGACAAGCCGTCGGAGGCACAGATCATTGCCTCGCTCGCCGACACAGCCGATTTGCTGAGGTTCTCGAGTCGATTGCCGCCAACGGCTACAGCATCGACATCGAACCTGTCATAGCGATGCGCGTCAAGGACAGTGGCGCGTCCTCGAAGGCAACCGGCGTCCGCCGCGATCCGCATCTTGCAGAAGCCGTCGCTGGCTGCCGCTGGTCTCACCGCGCCCGAGACTTCCGCCAGCGAATTCGCGGCCACGCTAAAAGGATCAGCGTCTATGCGGTCGACACCCGAGCAGGCGCGTGAGTTCATCGGCTTCAAGCACATCAACGGTCCCCACAAATGGGACGCGATCGCGAAAGCGCGCTTCGCGGCGAACTGGTATCGCAAGGAGCGCGGAAAGTGGCTGACGATCGACACCATCCGCGCGGCGGCTCGGTGACGGGCACGACACGGTAGCGCGCCTCGTGAACGCCATGTTCGTTCTAGATCAGGCTGAAAAAGGCTGACGTTTACGACATCAAGGGGATCGCTACGGCGACAAGCGCTTTGCCTTCTTTATCTCTACATTACGCTGACCCGCGCGCCCTATAGGGAGTATCTCGGTTCGCCAGCAGATTGGCGAGCAAATGACGCCGGTCAATCCGGTGCCCAAGCGAACTTAGGGAAAGCTGCGGCAGGTGCTCGTTTGGCTCTACGGCCCAAAGGAAGACGACGTCACTCCCGTCATCAGCTCCTGCGAACCCGGACGTAAAGAATTGCCGAAGTCCTGCGAACCAACGCGCTCTGACCGTCTTGCTCGCCAAGAATGACCTTCGCGAAGCTCACGCGCTCATCGAGCCGCGAAGCGCCAGGTTCGAGAACGCGCTGGTGAGCGCCAAAGTGCAAGCGGACCTTTGCTCGGACAGGTGGGGTGACGGGTTTCGATCCCCTTGAGTCTACGCTGCTCGAGATCGCGCGCGAGTTGCGCGATACCGTGGAGCAGCTATATACGACTATGGAGTCGTACGGCAAGAGGCCATCGGCGAAGGCTAAGAAGTAGAACGTGCTCGCCGCCCCCGAGGAATCGACGCATCGGTCGGCGCTTGCCGATTGGCTGGAGCTCAAAGCCATTCCTTCATCTCCTGGCAGACGGGTTGGGTTTCAGCACGCTCCTATCGGCGGTCGCGCTGGGCGAGGATGAGCAGCGCTCCGATATCGCCGAAGAGAATCGAGCTGAAGACCAGTTGATTCTGCGGGTCCAGGACGAACTGGAGCGCCGGCGCAAGGCCGTCGGAAAGGACTATCCCTTTTCGGATCATCAACCATGGGCGGGTGCTGCGATTCGTCGCCCTGCTCGATACCGGGAGGCGTCTGGCCTGTTCTGCCTGTTCTGTCGCACGCGTTCGACAGCCCACATTCGCACCGAGGAGTGCCTGCACCGAGGTTGAACAACAACGTGCGCGACCTCTTCCAAGCCTGCGCAACCGTCGCGGCCGGTGGATACGTGCGCGGCCCATCGATCTCGTTCGGCTGGCCGCGGCCGGACAAGACCGTGTTCCCGAAGAAGCCTTCACGTTGTCTACAAGGCCTTTGGCGACGGTAAGCCGCACAAAGTGGCGCGCCCAGGGGCGCCAAAGAAGGTCAAAGACAACGGTGTGGACGTGATCGCCTGGCGTCGCACGCCCGACAAGCTTGCGGGCACACACTACCTAGTCGGGCAGGTCGCGTCTGGCGCCGACTGGAAGGACAAGACGGTCAAGGCCTATCGCGAACAGTTTCATTCGTTCTGGTTCTCCGAGCCGCCGGCGGCGACGTGCAATGACGCGATGTTCATGCCCTTCCCGCTTGAGCCGGAGGAGGCTAATGATGGAACGCCGTACGAGGAGGTGCTCGATGGACACATGAAGTTCCTGATGCTCAAGTTCGGGAACGTGTTCTACCGCAGTCGACTCGCTCGCAGCTTGGCGGACGGCCTTCGCTTGGTCGCACGAGGTGAGCGAAAGATCCAGCGAGTTCGGGATCTCGACGACGTCGCGGAATGGGTCGCCGCTTATCGGAAGCGCCTGAAGGCCGCGGCGGAAAAGGCCGCGTGAGCATGGAGCGTCATCGCTTTCATTCCATCTGCCCCTACTTCGCGATGTTCCCGGAGACCTTTGTCCGGCGCAACATCCACGCGTGGTCGCGGTCCGGCGATCTGATTTGCGATCCGTTCATGGGGCGCGGAACGACGATTCTTGAGAGCCTGCTGAACGGACGCAAAGCGATTGGTTGTGACACGAACCCAGTCGCCTATTGCATCTCGCGCGCGAAGGCGACTCCACCGGATCTCAACGAAGTCACCGAGCGGCTCAAGAGGCTCGAAGCGCAGTCCACGTTGTATCGCGCGGACGGTCCAGAGACTCGCGACGAGTTCTTCGCGCTCTGCTTCCACGAAGCCACACTGCGACACCTTCTCTTCTTGCGGAAGCGCCTGAAGTGGCGCGACGACAACATCGATTGCTTCATCGCGGCGCTAACACTCGGCTGCCTTCATGGCGAGAGCCACCGCTCGGAGCGCTACCTCAGCAACCGGATGCCGCGCACTATCAGCACCAAGCCTGCATACTCGATCCGATGGTGGCAGCAGAACGGATGCTTGCCGCCCGAACGCAACGCGTTCGCACTTCTGAGGACGCTCGCGCAGTATCGCTACGAATCCCCGTTGCCGACGCTGAAGGGCAGAGTCGTGGAAGGTGACGCGCGGCGCGCGTCCACGCTCCTGAAGTCGTACTGCGAGCGTGTTAAGCTTGTGGTGACATCACCGCCGTACCTCGACATCACCGACTATCACGAAGACCAGTGGCTCCGGCTGTGGTTCCTAGGTGGGCCCATTAAACCGATCACGCGGCAGGGCCGCGACGATAGACACCGGCAGACCGAGACCTATTGGCAGTTCATGGGCGAGGCCTGGAAGGGTATTGTGCCGTTGCTACAGGACAAGGCGCAGGTCGTCATCCGGATCGGCGGCACGCGACTTGGCCAGGACGAGCTGCAGGACGGACTCGTCACATCGTTGAACGCGAGTGGCCGCACGTTCAAGCTCTCCGAGTCTCGCAAGACCACGATCGAAAACGGCCAGCGCCGCGCCTTCTTGGTTGATGGCAAGAAGGCGTCTGTCGAGCACGATTTCCGCTACAGCTTGCGCTCGTAGTTGACACCGCGGCTGCCGGGCTGTGCTGTGACTCTTGTTTGCGTGAAGGTCGCGTACTTTCGTCGCAGCTGCAGCCTCGCCGCCGCGCCGAGCATGCGCTTCTCGCGGTCGTGCAGGAGGCCTAGTGTCGTGACCCAGAGATCCGTTCACGCCACGCTGTCGAGGATTTCGTCCGCGGTCTTCGACCAGATGAAGGGTTTGGGCGTGTCGTTGGTCTGCGCTATGTAGGCCGTGATCGCGTCGCGCAGCGCCTTGGTGCTCCGGTGCGTGCCGCGGCGGATCTGTTTCCGGCTGAGCTCCACGAACCAGCGCTCGACGAGGTTGAGCCACGAGGCGCTGGTCGGGGTGAAGTGCAGGTGATACCGCGGGTGCCGTACCAGCCAGCGCTGAATCGCCGGCGTCTTGTGCGTGGCGTAGTTGTCGAGGATGAGGTGAATGTCCAGGTGCGACGGGACACTCGCGTCGATGCGGTCGAGAAACTGGCGAAACTCTTGGGCGCGATGTCGCGCGTGACAGGCCCCGATCACCGTGCCGGCCTTCACGTCGAGGGCGGCGAAGAGCGAGGTCGTGCCGTGCCGGACGCAGTCGTGCGTCTGTCGGGCCGGCACACCGGGGCGCAGGGGCAAGACCGGCGCTGTGCGGTCGAGGGCTTGAATCTGCGTCTTTTCGTCCACGCAGAGGACCAACGCGCGGTCCGGTGGATGGAGGTAGAGCCCCACGATGTCGCGGACCTTCTCGATGAACAACGGGTCCTTCGACAGCTTGAACGTCTCGATCCGGTGCGGCTGCAGAGCGAACGCTTTCCAGATCCGGGCCACTGTCGACTGACTCAAGCCCTGCTGCTTCGCCAGGGCCCGCGTGCTCCAGTGCGTGGCATCCCGCGGCGTCGATTCCAGCGTCGTCGCGATCGCCCGTTCGACTTGCGCATCGCTGATCTTCCGGGGCGCGCCGGGCCGCGGCTCATCGAGCAGCCCGGCCAGCCGGCGTTCGACGAAGCGTCGGCGCCACTTGCCGACCGTCGGCAGCGATAACCCCAAGCTCCGCGGCGATCGCGGTGTGGGTGGCCCCCGTCGCGCAGCGCAAGATGATCCGCGCGCGCAACGCGAGCCCCTGCGCCGTCGTGGGGCGGCGCGTGTACTGGGTCAGCGTCGTCCGTTCCGCCGGGCTCAAGACGAACCGAAGTACTGGTCGACCGACTCGCATGTGGTGTCCTCCAGCTTGTACACCACGTACGAATCCGGCCGATCTATTGTTCAACTATTCTCTGACTCAGAACACTAGCTTCCGCTTGTTGAGCTGACGGCGATTACCGAAGTGGAAGATGTCGTCACGGGGTCGGCTCTCGATCGTATTCAAAGTGGTAGCGAAGCTGGGTTTGGTCGTAGAGGCCCTCGCCCAACACCGGCTCGAAGAAGATTCGTCGCGTCTCAGCCGGGTTCTGTTGGTCTTGACTCTTGAGGACTTCATCAACGAGCCACTGCGCCAGCATGAGTCGTGAAGCAGACTGACGGGTTGAGGTGCCCTCCGGGAAGCCGTAGGCGGCGACGACTCTGCTGATCGGCTCGGCGGTGAGCATCTCAGCGCTTTCCACGATACGTCCCGCTCCTTCATAGTCGCCCTCCAGTCCAAGACAGTATGCGACCGCGGCAGCCGCGCCGACCGCGAAGCCGAGCGAACCGACAGTCACTCCGGCAACCATAAAAATGGCGGCGTAGCCGGAGACTATTAAGGAGCTGCTCGCCACGCCTGACGCCCCAGCCACTACCGACACGAAGGCTCCAAGCGCTCCGTGAACCATCCACCTCAAGGCGAATGTTGAGCTCGGAACTGACGAGCGATTAGCCCCTGACATTGCCCTCTCCGTTCTCGTTCCAGCACTTGACAACGGGCTCTGCGATCGGGCTCAGGTGAGGCCACGCCAAAACGTTCAGGAATACCAAGACGTCCTCTACCTGGATCATCGATGAGCGGTCTATGGCCTGAAGACGACACTTCCATTCGCCAATGGGCGACGCTCCCAGTCCACCCCGCCCGCCAACAGCCTCCGGCACCGTAGGCGTGTCCGCACAAAGGAGTCGAGCCACCCTGAATGGTGGAACACACTGAAGCACATTGTCTTCTTCCACTGAACCGTCCATAAGTCGACGGCGGATCGTCGCGCAAGTTGGGGCCACAAGCTCGCACGAATATGCTCCGGCGTCGGACCCAACGCGAAGCGCTGATAGCGTCTGGAGACGGATATGGGTAAGCTCTTTCGGAACAACATCGGAGCCAACGCTAAAGCTCACGGTCTGACCTTGGATGAGATTCTGCCACTCCTCTACGGATACTGAACTGCGCACTGAGACGGCGAGCGCACATTCCTGCGAGTGACAGATCGTCGCAGCAGCCCAACTTGCGGCGCGTCTGGCCCAAATTATTGCCGAGTCTAGGAGAGCGGGACCGCAAGACTCGACTTTTGGGTAGCCAAAAAGCGTCAACAACCCGTCGCTTGCGGCTACCAGCAGATCCGACGCTCGCCACGCTGCGTCAATATATCTGGCCTTGTGCGCACTGTGCTGAGCTTTGAACCCCAGCATTTCGTCGGCCGACGACAGGCACACTTTCATCTCGTAGACCTCCTCGTCGAGCTTGTCGCGTTGCGCCAGGAATTGTTGGTTTTTTCTTATGCCAACGCTCTTCATTCCCTGAGAGCGATGAGCCGCGACTCGGATCAGAGCAACAGCCGCATTGGCTGTCTCTTCGAGTGCGGCGCTCGCGGCGGCGCGCTCATCAAGTTGAGCATCGACTGCGTCTTCGAGTGCAGCCTGGCGGACCGTAGAGATTCGACTCTACCCTCCATTGTCCTGGAACTAGGTCAGCAATCCGTTGCTCATTGTCGATGACTACATGGAGTGTATCAGGGGCAACCGACGTCAAAAGACCGGCCATTGCGGCAAGCCCAGCCCGCTCACGTCTGTGAACGTTGCTACCATCGTCAAATTGCGCTCGGGTTTCTCTCCTCTCTTTCGATGCCTCGACAGCCTTTCGGTTAGATTGAAGTGACTTTTCTTCGCCTTCTCGATGCGCGCAAATCGTCGAGTAAGGGACGCGATGCTTGCCGTTCTCTCGCTCCGTTGTTGCCAACTGACCAATCTGCGATCTCGAACGAGTCGACTGCCAGCCTGGCGAGTTTTCGCCTGCGGCCCACATTGCCGCCCTCTGCCAGTGCCTCTGCACACACGACGAGCGCTTGTTCGAGTGCCAGTTCTGCTTGCTGCCAGGGAGGCGCTGGCGTGGCGTTTGGCCGCGTCCACGATATGGTGAAAAGCCTTTGTCCTTGTCCGCCATCGCCGCTGGTTCAAGAGATTCAACCTCCAACGTTTTAACTAGCATGTCAAGACATTGAGCCTGTGTCATCAGAGCTATCCTTGAAGTGTTGCGTGCCAATACACAGGCGCAACGTTGTCCGGAACAAAGAGGACACACGAGACGCCAGATTCGGCCGGAGCAGTCTACCCCACATCACAGACTCCCTCAACCTCGGAAGGTATCGGGCGTGCTGCCGCTATCGAGCCCGTCCACTGTTCAGTGCGCTCTGCGCCTGCGTGTCTGAACGACGTCAATCCAGTGGTGCGCCACGCGCGGGACGAGATTCTCAGGGCGACGCGCGCCGGAATCACAATCCCCAAGACATAGGGGGCGCCCTGACCTCGTCGCAAGGCCCAGGCTTGGCCGCCGACATCTTGAAGGAAGGCGGCTATCGACTCCAGTCGCCCCACCACCTTCCGAGTTCCGCTGAGCGTTCGCACCACTGAACATTGACAACTCCAGATCGGCGACGATACCATCCGTTCGGTTCGACGAACCCGCTTTTGCGTCTTTGGACCGAGGCATTGCTGCCTCTACTAAAGACGTGGTGCATTCGGAGCGCTCTGAATAGAATGGTTGTTAATACACACCCGGTCGCCCCATCGGGGCTCCAGATGACGCTTCATCGTAATGCGAAGACCACGCCGTCGTCGCGACTGGCCCAGGTGCAACGCGTCTTAGTGGACCGGTGACCTGCTGCTCACGTGGCGGAGCTTTGCCGTGAGTCCCCGCAACCGTCGCCAGGTGGGTCCGCAGGCTCCTGGAGGGAGGCCTCGCCGCGCTCGAGGATCCCGGCTCGGCGGTCCTTGGTATCGCCCCCGGCAGACGGCACGCCGAGTTCGTGGCCTCTCATCCGGGCTCTGCGCGAACGGCAGGAGGTGCCCGCGTGGGTGATCGGCCGAGCCCCTGCGCGTGCCCGGTCGACGGTCAGCGCCTTGCTGCGGCGCTTGGGCCTCTCGCACCGGCCCAGCGCCACCGGTGCCGGCCGCACCAGGGGGACCTGCTTTAGGTGGACATCAAGCCGCTGGGCCGTTTTCGGGAGATCGGCCATCGGATTCATGGCAACCCGCGGATCGCATCACCGGTGGCTGGCTGATTATTTCCACGTGGTCGTCACGATCACGCACGCCTGGCCTACGTCGAAGTGCTGCCGGCGCAAGACGGGACCACATGCGGCGCCTTTCTGGACCGAGCGGTCGCTTCGCATTACGCGGCCGTCGCATTCGCTGCCGTCGCGTCATGTCTGACAACGGCAGCGGCTACGTCTCGGGCGCCATTCGGGCCGTCTGTGCGAGCGCGGCCTGCGCCATCTCCGCACCCGGCCTGCCACCGCGAACGAACCGCAAGGCCGAACGCTTCATTCAGACCCTGCTGCAGGAGAGGGCGTACGGCGGCCCCACCCGCACGCCCAGACCGGCGGCGGGCACTGCGACCGCGGGTGCGCTACTACAACCGCCAACGGCCGCACGCGAGTCTCAACTATCACCCACCCATCACCCGCTTGAAGAGTGCTGCGTGATGAACGACGTCCTTGAACTCAACCTGGGGCCTGGGGCGCAATGTTGCTACGAGATCGTCTATTGGTTGCGGTGGCTGTGTCGATACTCGTTTTCCCTGGATCCCGCCGAGGCACAGAACTGTGACCCGATTGTCAGCCGCATTTACAACATTGAGTCACTTTCGTCGTCAGACGAAAGAGACGCGGTGCTCCTGAAGGAAGTGGAATCGCTCGACATGGAGAGCATAGAGGAGAGCACGGTTGTCCGATTGGAGATCGAGGCGTGGGGTTACGGCAAAGGCGGCGGCCAGTTTGGCCTGACGCGGCGCGAAATGATCTGTGCCAAGATCTTACTGAAGGATTGAGAAGTCGGGATTCTTCAAGGAAGACGGTGAGCGCCAGTCTCGCAAGGTCTATTCAGACTCTGTGGCGGCCTGGGCTGCATGCAATGCGCTGAGGAGCAAGGATGTGATAATCGACTTGATTGTCGCCCAAGACAGCAAGACGGTCGACTTGACGATCAAATACACCGGTGGAGCAAAGTCAGGGATCAGCTTCTATAGTTTGTCGGGCGAGGGCTTCCAGTGCGACCTCCAAGGCGCAGTGGAAAGCGCCGATGGAGTTGAGATTGGTCCACGGGCGATCTCGGCACACTGCGTCCGCGCGAATTCAGTCGCAGAGATTGGCGGAGACGGGACGAAGTATGAGGTTTTACCTCGAGGGACCATCAGTGTCAGAACGGCGAGTTACCCATTCTTGCTGTACTTTGCTCCAGAGTATCGGCCATCACTGCCAGATAGTGCTGCTGCTAGATTGGCTCGTGAAATTGAGAGAATCGAAGACCAGCTGACACGCCGAATCGAGGATGGCTTGGCTACCAAGCTAGACTCCGCGCGCTGGGACGCGGCTACTGCAAACAACGCGTCTAGCTATGGACAGCTAAAGGTCGGTGCGTCCCACCTGCAGTGGAGTCGCACAGGTAGCGTGGGATTAACCGGATGCCAGAGCGTTAAGTTCACCTACCCGTTTGCAGCAGGAGCCCAGCCATTCGTTGTGATAACACCGGTGAAAGGGGTTAATCCGGCAACGAACAAGCTGGACCCTTTCGACGACGCAGTCTATATCAAGGCGGCCACTGCAACCAATTTTGAATGGTGCGTGTCCCCCGAGTTCACCGGAGCGTCGTACGATCAGGTTTCCGTGAATTGGCTCGCCGTTGGTCCCCCGGAGTGAGGGTGATGAGCTTCTCGCTGGAGGGGGCACGTCGTATGACAATACGTTCGTGACGGTTGAGCGCCCGCTTCCGCGAAGACCGTCAGAACGACGTGAATTGATGGCATGGTCGCCAGATTCCTCTGACGGAGCCGCATGGGTTCATCGAGCAGAAGCCTTGCGCGATTGACGAGGAAGAATAGGAACGGCTCCGCGTCGGACTGCGGCTTAGGCATTAGGACGACACACGCAGAATGGGTTGGGCGCGCGCCGTGGGAGGTTTACGCGGGGTGGACGCCCACGCTCTACCTAGCACCGGTTCTACAGCTTCGACTTGAAGAACGGCCCCAGCTGATCGACCGCCTCGTTGATGTATGCTTCGCCGTCGTACATCGACATGTGGTTCGCGACTTCGACCACGTGCATCCGCTTGTCGGTGGTACCTGCGCGCTGCATCAGGTCGTCGCTCCTCCAGTTGCTGCCGGCCTTGCTACCGACCACGTTCAGCAACGGCTACGTGAATAGCGCCTCGGCCTTGAAAGAACGCGTGGTGGGTGATAATCTGATCCAGGCTGGGCAAGGTCATGTAGCCTGGCGCGGTCGGATACTGAGGGCGCGGCGTGTGGTAGTACTCCCACGCCTCTTGAGGTTCCGGTTGGGCTTGTCTTCTTTGCGCATCGGGGCCAGCGGGGAGATCTCCTCGTTCGTGCCGCTGCCGCGACGCTGCGCGCGTCCGCACCCATGTCCCGCAGCGGAATCGCGTCGGCATCCTTGGCGGTGTTCTCCCAGCCGTTGCGGAAGATCGAGCCGATGTTGACCATGCTCACGGGCATCATGGTTGATGCGGCGATCGTTGATCGCCGCGTTTGCCGTGTAGCCGGCGCCCGCGCAGATGCCCATCGCGCCAATCTCGTTCTTGTCCACGAAGGGCTGGCTGACCAGGTGGTCGACGACCGCACTAACGTCTTCGGTGGAGATCGCCGGCTGATTGAGGACGATGGGCCTGCGGAACGCCGGCTGGGGAGGCGGTGACTCTCAGGCCTTCTCTCTCGTCTCGTTGCCGTTGTTCGAGCTGCCTAGCTAACCCGCGCTGGTCGAAGACTTGTTCAGAGATCTCATTCGGCCGCTTTCGGCGGCTTGCCGGCGTCGGCTAGCCTTCGCTGCCGAATGTCGCGCGCGCGAGCGAGGTTCTCGGCTACGGGAAGAGGCATTCAGCGCGGATATCCGCAGAGATCTCCGAGGCGTCGTGCGGGGCCATGTAGTCGACGAGGCAATAGCGCTTCCCGATGCCGTTGAGAGACGTGCCCACGAATAACCCTCGTTCCTCGTCGGCTATCCAGAACCTGTCGTGGTAGCGCTTCGTCGCGGCATGCCGTAGACGGCATTGCGGCGCGCGCTCTTGAAGATCATGCTGGAGCACGTCCAGGAAGGCCGAACCGCTCGGCGACTTCGTGACCAGGCGCAATTCGAGATCCGTGGCGGTCTCTCCAATCACGGAAACAAGATCGTCGACCTGTTCCTGTGACGGATCAACAAACAGTACGGGTCGACGATCGTCAAGATGGTTGTCGCCTGCAGTCGATCGAGCATCGCCGTGAGTACACGCAGAAGCACCGGCCGCATTTCCGGGCCCGGAGGAAGGACGGCCTCCGTCAACCGTGCGACCTGCCAGAGGTAGCTCACGCCGCGCTCGACCAGCAGGCGTTTGAGCGCCTCATCAACGAGATCGAAGCGCTTCGAGAGCTTCGGCACCAACGCAAGAGGCTTCCAGGGCGGAGTGAGCAAGCGCTCGACCTCGAAGGAGTCGCCGTCGAGCCAGAGGATGTCGTCTTCGGCGAGCCGCGTGCGGTCCGGTTCGTCCTTCTTCGTCAACCTGGGGCATCAGGCCACTTCCTCGAATGCGCGCCGGTCCCCTGTCGCACATTCACACACGACAGAAGCGACACACAGCGCGGCCTTGAGCAGTCGTTGTTGCGCGCGGTGTCGCCACACGGGCCGGTCGGGTGCGGGCATTTCCCGTAGCGAGAGAGGTTGTTGCGTGTCACGGGCACGAGTCTGAGGATGTAGTGGGCGTCGGACTCCGTGCCTTGACGCGGCGTGTCGACGCAGGCGAGGTCCGTCCCTGAGACGACCAGCGTCTTTGGTGGCGCCCCTAGGAGAGGAGTGCAAGCGGCTTGGAGATCATCCTCGATCGCGGCACGCGCCCCGTTGATACTGCCGCTGAACGTGTCCCAGTCGGGCTTGGCGGCCTTGCCCTCCGCTCCTTGAAGAACACTCGAACGCTTCGGGGCATACTCGAATCTCGCGAACACCGCGAGGAACTGGAAGACAAGCGCCCACTCTGCGGCAAGCCTGCACGCTACTTCTCGATCGAATCTGACACGTTCCCTCTTTCGCCGTCGATTTCTGTTGCCACTAGTAGTGTTGTGACCAAGAGATTCGTTCACAAAATCGCGCGCTGTCGAGGATCTGATCTGCGGTCTTGGACCAGATGAATGGCAGGGCGAAGCCATTCAGTTTGATTGGAGCGAAGAGGGCCCTCCTCATCGGCGGCGTGTGGCGCAAGGTGCAGCTCGCGCACATGAAGCTGTGTGCGTCACGGGCCTTCTGGCTGGTGGCCACCACACCCAGGCCACGAGATGCTGTTCGACGCGCACACGCGCTGCCTGACTGGACTCGGTGGGGTGGCGGGTCGTGGCATCTTCGACAACATGGAGGCGGCGGACAACCAGACGTTTTGTTGATAGCGCTCGCTAGCTTCAGGGAGGGCTTGTTCCTGGCCAATACGGAGCTACCGATCTGACAATGTAGCACCCGAGCGATCGCCCCACCAGCCTTCGCTGTTTGGCCGCATGGTCTCACCTTCCGCCACGCGTTGAGTGAACAACCTCAGTTGGACAGTCTCTCCGCGACATTACGCAACACGATAGCAAGCACAGGCTCGATGACGTCCCTCTCTGTAGACCGAGGGCAAATCCAGCAATGCTCTCAGTCTTCGAACATCATTAGCAAGCGGACTTCCGGGCACACTCCGGTAGTGTCCTCATCTCAATGCCGTAGGCGGTGAGAGTGCACGGTCGAGGCGTCACTGTCGTAGCCGCGGTCGCCGATCAGTCGCCAGGGGAGGTCGGCGAGGAACCGCGCCTCGAGGGTGGCAGGGACGAGGTGCGGCTCATATGGTGAAGCGCTCGCCACGTGGACGGCGACAGGAAGACCGCCGCGGTCGCAGATCGCCATGATCTTGGTGCCCTTGCCACGGCGCGTTGGACCGACCGCAGCGCCCCCTTTTTCGCCGAGGCGAAGGTCGCGTCGACGAAGGCTTCAGTGAGATCGATCTTCCCGCGATCGCGGAGGTCTTCGGCGAGCCGTTGGAGCAGGCGATCCAAACGCCCCGAGCGTTGCCAGACTTGAAACCGCCGATGGCAGGTCTGGTAGGGCGGATACCGCGCGGGGAGGTCGTGCTGGCGCGCCGTCCGGGCACTCCACAGCACCGTTCAGCACGCGCTTATGATCGGTCCACGGCCGGCCCCGGCCATCCGCTCGGCGAGGCGGACAGAAACAGGGTTCAAGCACGGCCCATTGCGCATCGGTCAGATCCATGCTGTCGAGCATGACGGCGATCCCATAGGATGTTTCAGGAAATACGTCGGATGTTTGGCGAGATGATTTTGTGGGGCATCACCTGCATGGAGCCGGCGCGGCAACTGTTACGTCAATGCGGTGATGGAGGCATTCTTCTCGACCGTCAAGAGCGAGATCGGCGAATGGTTCGCCAGTCACGGCAACGCGAAGATGGAGTTGTTCGGCTACATCGAAGTGTTCTATAACCAGCGCCGTCGGCACTCGTCCGCTGGCCGCATGAGCCCGGCGGCGTACGAACGGCAGCGGACTCAAGCCGCGTAGCACACCCGACCACCGGATCGGATCAAGCGCATGGCGAGATGATTTCAGTCACCGTCGGCCCCATGGCGCGCTGGGACACCTGACGCCCAGCGAGGTACGCCGAACAACGTCAGACGACGTCAGAAGCGCCCCCGCTCCAACTCGAACCCGTCTGAGAACGGGGGCAACGTCCGTCTGTTCGGCTTCGCCAACGCCGCCTTCAATCTCCTGTGGCTGCCTAAGCAGCTGGCGGGGACGACATGTACTGCGCCTGCGCCAGGCCGAGGCCTGGCGTCGGTTCGTGGAGTGCCCGCGAGCACCATGATCGGTGCCCGATCGTGACCCTCGACGGATTGACTCGGCTCAGTTTTTCAGCAAGCTCTTAGGCCTGAATGACTCAACGAACGCCTCCTGCTCGTATAAGCGAGCAGTTGGGCGAACTAATCGCCATTTCACCTTGACACTCACGGTGGCGTGAGCCACCTTGTCATTGCACCCGAAACAGTTCTCGTGAATCCCTTGCACGCCAAATCGGTAGCAAGCACCCTCGCCCTCTTCCGCGGCAACCCGGTCACAAGACGCCCAGTCTCCGCAAACGCGACCACCATCACCGGACAGATGCGGAACCACCTCAAAAAGCGAATACCCTGGAGGAGGCGGAGGCGTACACACACGATAGTAGGCCCAGTCCTCGCCCACTCCGCTGGCGATCTCCTGAGGATCCGTGCTGAAACCTCCTTCGGATGACACTGGCGAAAACACAACAGCGATGGAATTTCTGACAACGTAGTCCGACATCAGCATGACGAGAGGGAACATTTTTCTCTGAGGATCTGACGTCGGCAGTAGCACAATCAGCAGGCTCGCGCTTGCTTTTGGAGCGAGTGACACCCTCGTGCTCGACGTCGTCAGCAGGCCCTCGGGTTTCTCCCACACAGCTGATGCCTCTGCGCCGAACACGAAGGCGTCTACTATTACATGGTCTGCTGTCTGGTTGGTAACAAGCAATCTCGCCTCCAGGCCCTGAGCGTCGGAGACCTGGCCCAACAGCAACACCGAGGCGGTGTCTTCCACCACATCACTGCCCGAAGCGATCGTCAGAGGCTGAAGCGATGGCACAGCATTCAGCGGCTGCCACAATCCAAGAGACGCAATTAGCAGAGAGCTCTTAAACATAAAGGCTATCCGTGCACGAGATCTTCAATAACTACCAGGCGGACGAGGCTTTGGCTTCTGATTTGTGTCGAGACACTGCTTACCAGGAGGACATGGCCGGCTGGGTTGACCAGTCGTATCTCCTGTGCCAGCAGGCGCGCCGGCACCCGGCGCGGTCGCCGGAGGCCGATCCGCTCCTTCCGGAACACTGCGTCTCTGGTTCTCAGAAACCCGGCGTCTCTCTCTCTGATGCTCCGCTTCGGTCCTCTTCTTCGATTCTTCGCATCGTGCCCTTGCTGAATCAATTGCTCTTCGTTCAAGAGAGCCATTGTCTCAATGGCGGGCGATACGATTGCGTACACGGCCGCGGCTTGCATCAATCCGATATCACCCCTTGACAGACCATCCAGCCAAACCTTTGCAGGGATCGCATATCGATCGGCAGTTCTCTTGAAGATTTACTCCAGCATGCCGTCATGAGCTTGCTCGGCGACCTCTGGGGCAGCATCGATCACCCAGTGCGTGACCGTCCCAATCAAGGGATTTGGCGTGGTTTTCGCAATGTTTCGGGCGACAGGCTGCAGAAGGTGACGCACAAGTGCGCCCACCTCCTTGCCGATGGGCGTCGCAGGCATCACCAACGATATCGTGGCCTCCGCCATCCTCTGGGCCTCCTCGTCCACACAATCGGGTTTCGATGGCGCGCATAGTCCAGTGAACACTTTTCCGTCGAGATGCACCTGAGCAAACACCTTGTTCTCCAGATGCAACTCAAGTCTCCTCAGCTGATCCGCCGAAACGAGCTTCTTAGACATTGTCGCGCCGGCACCGGTCCCCGCAGCCAGCGATGTGCGTCTGTCGCCAAGAGCACGAGCCGCTGAGGTTGTCAGGCGATGAAACGCTGACAATGCGCTGATCGTTGAGTAAGGCGTTGTCGAGAGCCCCGTGGGAACCAAAGTCTCCGACGGAATCGCGCCGGAGTAAATATTGAGTCGATCGACAATACTGGCGATGTTTGGTGTTATGGTCACCCGCGCAGCTATGGGCCGCGGGAACACAAGTGACGCGTGGGAGGATCTGGTTGTTCGACTTTCCACATTGGTGGCAGAGAGCTTGGCGACTGCATCGACAGCAGTGCCTCGCCAAGGCTCAAACTCAACCTGGGAGGGGTCCGCGACGCTGATCTCCGCAGCTCTGATCGTTGCACTCAGGTTCGTTAGAGTGACCACGACTCGGTTGAAGCTCACCGTTGAGTCGCCAATCGTGTGATCGGGAAAAAGATCGATGCGTTCGGCGCCACTTTCTCGCCGCAAGGGCGTCGCACTGAACGTTCCATTCTCAACGGCGAACGCGCCGTCAGGGAGCGAGATTCGTGACAGCACGGATCTTCCAGAGAGGCTCCACTTGCGGATGTCCGAGCCCCAGGCCAAGGTGGCAGCATCCAGGCTCATCCGAGGGCTCAGAAATTCAATTGTCCCGCGCGCCATGCCACCGAGAAGCGTTAATGGCCCTCTGGATGACAGATTTACGACGACAGAAGGGGGGATCGCCACGCCTACACCGTCGCGATCACGAATGGTCACTGCCCGCAACGACAAACGAACCGAATGAATGTCAGCCTCAACAAGTTGGCCATCCTTCCAGGCGAACGTGCCAGAGATGTAATTGCTTTGGATGGAAGCCGGCAGCGGGGGAGCAACGAGCCCAGTCAGGAACGGATCCGAGTCAGCATGATCTGAAGAATAGAGTGAGAATCGCTGACCGTCTGCGAACCTGAGAAAATCGACCGAGTCCTCCGTAAGGCCATCTAAGCTCGCATTGACCTCCGACACCGCTACGGATGCGATGCTCGGAAACACTAGGCCGCCAATTCGAAGGACCGTGCCTTGATACACACGAGCGCGTCTCGCAAGAGCGGTGGCGCTTGTGCCGGAGGCTTTTTGCTCTTCCCCACCAGTCCCGCGAGCAATAGTTGTTTGGTCGCTAAGCCAGACTGCCAGCAGGACAGCGTGAATTAAGACGATTCGGCGACACAGCATCAGCAGTTTCCTCCCGGCCTACGCCCGCCTAGCCTACGGCTTGTGGCGAATTCTCTCACACTTCAGGGTCGAATTGGTGCAGCGCCTCATCGGTCAATTGGCGGATCACTGGCAAAGGATGGTCCGCCAGCACGCGCACTCCAGGAGAATACTGGTAGTCCACAGGCGCCACTCCTGGAGGCGAAGCGGCGGGCAGATTCTCTGCCGCGACGATCTGGCGGGAGAGTGGCGTCTACGCCCTGACTCTATTTCGCGAGATTCGCGCGGCCGGATTCCGGATCGCCGCGGTGCTGGCCGATGCGGAATTTGGCGACGGCTCCACCCTGCGCACAACCCGGCACCGAGCGGGGATCCCGTATGCGGTCGCCATTTCGTCAACGCTCTGCGCGTTCGTCGGCACGCCGACCCTCGTGCCCCAGCCGCGGCCCTCCGTCGGCCGGAGCCGCCCGCCGACCCGTCTGACATCGCCCCCCAGACCTCGTACCCGAACACTCGCAGCGCTCGTCGCGGCCTGGTCCGCCCGCGCGCGGCGACCGGCCAATCTCCTTCGCCGACTTGGCGGCGAGACCTATCCTCTATGCGTCGCTGCTCGACCAGCTTATGGCTCGCCGAAGCAGAAGCGCACGCATGTGCGCCTCAGCACTTCGTAGTAGAGCCTGCGTGTCTCTTGTTGCACGGATGCGTTTGGCCGGCGAACCATTCGGAAGGAGCGGCCGGTGCTCTCCCTCTCGGTCACCTTCTCCTCAGTATTGGGAGGGAACGGACCGATCAATTCAACCTCGGTTATCCGTACTGACAACGGATCAGCTTGGAGCCCACTCGTCAAGACGGCATG
This sequence comes from Vicinamibacterales bacterium, assembly GCA_041394685.1. Lineage (GTDB taxonomy): Bacteria > Acidobacteriota > Vicinamibacteria > Vicinamibacterales > UBA2999 > VFZN01. The sequence continues at coordinate 169,848 of JAWKHU010000037.1, read as the reverse complement.
GAAGTCGACGTTTGGATCGACTAGAGCAGAGTTCTCATAGAAAAAGTCGAAGAAGAAGCGGTTCCCAAATTGATCTCTGCCGACCCAGGTATTTTCATAGACAGCTTCTGGCACCGGGGGGAGCGGCTCGTAGTTCATGTCGAGGTTGCAGAGGTCTTCGGGTTCCCTTAAGCAATTTAGCCCCTGAGCCTGGATACGCCTGACGCGACCAGCCAGCGCAGCGTACTGCTGCTGAACAACTTGTATCTCCTGGGTAGTCTGCGGACTGGACTGCGGCCTGGCGGTCAGTACTCGAAGGCGCTCACCGAGAGCTTCGAGCCGGCTTTGGGCATGGCGGAACGCGAAATACAGTTCGCTGAGAGCTACCCGGCGGAAAGGCATTACAGGCGGCGTAACATCGACGCCAAAGTTCTGCCACGACGATGTCAAGAATTCTACCGGCGTTGATTCGGCTTCGGTAAGCGTGGCAATGTACGCCTCGAGAATTCGCCGCACGTCACTCAGATTCTTATTTGTGGTGAGTTCCTTCAGCTTGACAATGCCTTCACCACCGATGGCGTATACGCTGACTTTTACCTGATAGACGGTCTTGAGCGAGTTTCTAATCTCAGTCAGGTTCATCGAGCCACCAACGCTCAACGAGCCTGATCCGTAAGATGCGTTGAGACTTGCTTCAACCCTCCTCTTCTCGCTCTCCGACAAATTGTGAAAGTTAAATATCGCGACTGCATGAACGATGCGTCGTTCTTGCGAGATTTTCCGCGCCCACAACGCTCGGCGAAAGCCGCAGATTCCTTGCCAGTTGTCGGGCTTCCGCCGTAAGCCGTGGGCTACGTATCGCATACCGGCCATAGTCTGTGGTCGCCCTTACCGACCAGATGACGTCGTTCTCGGAGAATGCATGCTCCTCATCAAGACTAAACGACGCGGCTGCGCTGAACAGGCCGTAACTTGCTGATAAGGGACGCATCGATCTGTAGGTGGTGGTAACTCCTTGCGAGTCTTGACTAGGCTTACGTCAAAGGTGGTCTCGGGAGCTCGAAACTAAGCTTTTTCCGGCTTCACTGGTTCGATGCAGTCAGGGAAGGCGCGATCGGAAATGGAGGGATCAAAACCGCCACCGATTCGCAACGGGCTCTTAGGGTGGTACTGGTACGCCGGCGCTAGCCGTCGCCGATACGAACAGGGAAACCGCTGCGAGCGCTAGGAGCTTACCGACCGACCCCCGATCTCAAGGGCTTAGTTGAGTGTGGATAGCCTGCACGGCCGAACCAAGCGCGTCAAGCGAAATGATGAGAGCCAAGTGTTCCAGCCCCTAGTGCTAGCCCCAATTGGCAGTGAAGGTCGACGTCCAGAACGCCCCGCACAACACTCATCGTCTTTTCGAGTTCGCCATTCTGTGCCGTGTGGAGCTCCTTCGAGAGGTCGTAGTAGCCGTTCGCAGGGCCGAGATCTCGAAGGAGCGTCTCCAAGACCCTCCTGAGAGCGTCCGTCGGTTGGATCGGGTCCTTGCTCATTGTCCTGTCGTGCGATCATGGCGCAATATGGCCAATGCGTTTCCACTGGTCCAGCAGCTTGCCCGGGCAAGCGCCATCGAACTCAACGCGGAGATCGCCGAAGTCGAACGCGCCTTCCCGATCTCGGACTCTGCCGACTTGGCCGTCCTCGCCTCGTAAGCTCCCCGTCAAGCGGACAGTTCCCAGTGAGACACTCGGCACTTGCCGGAGCAGTCTACCGAGGAACTGTGCACCAATCAGGGCTTACGCCTTGGCGCTGTCCGACGAGGATAGAGGGGTGCTCGCTGTGTTCGTCGCGGTGCAGACCCAACCAGCGCGAGAGCATGCTGGCGATCAACGCCGGGCTACGCAGCAAGCTCGACACCGAGGATTTCAGCCTCCAGGATGACACGACGAGGCCAAGGCGATCACGATGAGGTCGATAGCGGAGCCGGACAGGTTCGCGGAACACATTGTCAGCAAGGCCTGGCTGCTCTTCGAGACGACGCCTGCGCATCCGTTCTTCATCGGCGACAACCCGGTGACGCTCCAAGACGACTTACAGCCGAACGGACCTTTTCGCGGGAACCTGGGTTGGCGGTCAAGGGCATCGAGATCTACCTGCCGATCAGCAGCACACAAACGCTGGCGTTCTTTTGCAAGTCGAACGAAGAGATGATTCGCGATGGTGTGGATCGAATGCGCAAGTCTATGGTGCGAGATCCGAGTATGACGATGGGCTTCGGCGACCTGCTCGATTGGCGGCGAGCATTCCGGCCCGGCGTCCCGCTGCCATCGAAGCCCGACAACGTGCTGAATCACAACTCACTGCAGGTCTGGTATGCTGAGCTGCGTATTCTCCCACGCCGAACTTCTGAGCTTGTTGAGTCGATGATCAAAGACAACGCAGAGTTCAGGAATGGCCCACGCGCCCGCAGATGAACTAGCGCGTTCGTCAAGCGGGATCTGGACCACGAAGAGCACGAGGCAATGCTTCGAAGGGCGCGGGACAAGTCGACTCGACGGCGTTCGACCCCGACTGCTGCGGTGCAGTTCGACGCTCTTAACACAGAAGAGCGTCGAAAGTACCGATGTTCCGGTTGATGCGACGACGATTCGTTTGGCGTCGCCCTGTTGGGCGCGCAGCGCAGCGCCTTGCCGTGAGAGGCGCGCGGGGGCCCATCATCGTGCCGTGACATGCGCGCCTGACGGCGTCGCTGGCGCCGCACCCCGGCCTAGGTTTCTGCCTTTCTCGCGGCTGACATGTCAGCGAGTTTACCCTTCCTCTGACTCTCTCGCACTCTCGTATGAATCTCCTTCTCACGCAGCCGCAGTCTAGAGGTGATGACCAGCAGCCCCGCCCGAGCAGTGCATGTCCGCTTGATCTCGCCTCCGACGTCGCCGATCCACAGCGTGAATGTGAGTCCGGGAATGAAGCACCTGAAGATGTCGTAGCCCTGGTCGAAGGCCATGAATGGCGGCACAAGGTGCATGTTGCTGATCGCGTCCCGCCTGTCTTCGACCCAAGTGGACAGGTACATGCCATCTGGAAACGGGCCCCCATCCATCAGGAAGCGCCGCAGCGGTTCGAGATGCGCTCCGAAGTCGATATTTGCCGGACCCCCACCGGGTGCCTTCTCCCGCGGATCGTTCCATGCGTGAGCCGCGCCACGCCAGAAGACGCTCGCGGCGAAGTACACGATCTTGTCAATGTCAACACCGGGCACCTTTCGAGCCTCGTAAACACGGACGTCGCCGTTTGTCCAGGGAGTGGGCGATCGTTCAAGGCTGTCGAGCAGCCGGAACTGAGTCGGCGAGCGCCAGCAGTTCTTGATCGTCCAGTCTTCGCCGCGCTGAAAAAATCGCTTCTCGCACTCCACGCACAGGAGGGGGGTGTTGGCCTGGCGTGAAGACAGCACAGCCACTGTGCCTTTGACCGCGATGGCGGTTGGGCCGCGGCCCTGTACAATCTTGTGAAGCCCCTGCGGCATGTAGTGGCTCTTGTGCAATGCCACATCCGGCGTGAGGCAGAGGCGACAGGTCCCAGTCTGCACCTTCCGATCATGCCAGCAACCGGAAGCGCGGCGCGCGAGAGGGCACACAACAGCGCTCGGTCGCCGGCCGGCGCGTCGCACCGGGGGGGAGTTCTTCTGACGTGGTGTGAAGCTCGGCTTTCGAAGCGAGCTCAGGCGCATCCTAAGGTCGCAGGTGGCTGATCTGATCGGCGGCGGGCCCGTCGGGGGCGTTGCCCAAGTAGTGCCAAACCTGGGGGAGAAGCGGGAGGAGTCGAGTGGACGGCAGTGCACCAAACGGAGCGCTGTAACCGCTTGCCTCTCAAGCGGTTAACATCGGAAGTTCAGCGCCATCAGCCACTTACAGAAACGCGTAGCTCCGAATTCGAATCCCTGCCTCCCAGCCAGCCTAACTCATTAATTCTGAGTGACTTGCAAGTCTCTCGGCTTGGCGATTCTGCGCCGTTGCCCAAATGGTGCCCAAGTCGCCCTTCGCACGGGCAACAGCTTGATCCAAAGTTGTCGACAGGGGAGAGCTTCGCGAGCTAGTTTGTTTCGCGCGCGGGAGCAGTCTCCGTCTCGGCTCCTGAAGAAGTGAGCGTCGAGGGTCGAATCCCTGACTCTCAACGACATCTCGTTCCCAGACGTTCAGTTGGTGCCGTCCGGCTGCCCGATACGGTGTCGCTGTCTGCAGGATACCCCGGCGGTGACGTCGCCGGCAACCGCTCGCACTGGATGGCGTGCACCTTGCCGGTGAGCACAGGTGGTCAACCACCTCCGGCGACAGGTAGCGCCATTTCCGATGCCGCACGGAATGAATGTGGCCGCTCGCAGACCACCGACGTCGTCTCTGCGAGCGCTGCTCGAGCTGGGCTCAGCCGCGGAAGCCTTCCTCGTCGTCAGAGCCGGGCAATCAGAGAGTCATCAGCTTCAGGCCGAGGAGAGCGGCCGACGCCGAAGGAGCACCTATCGTTCGAGCTCGGCGACGGTGGGGGACTAACGCCAGCGGATAACCCTCGTCGATGACATCGTCACCAAAGGGAGCGACGATTCTGTGGCGCGGCTTCGCTCACCTGGCATCACTTCCCGAAGGCCGACATCCAAGCATTTGCGCTGATTCGGGCGCGTGGGCCGGCGTGTTCGAGGAAATTCTCGATCCGTGCCTCAGGAAGCCGAATGCAATCGATGAGATCAACTGACCGCGCTGATTGGATCGACGAGTAAATCGCACTCGTCGGTCGAACGAGCCCACACGATTTGGCCGCTGGAGGGGAAGTAGTGAGCGCGGCAGCCAACTTGGCGCCAGACAGACGGCGACAAATAGGCGTGCCGTCGGCATAGACGATAACTTCAATATGGGCGACCCGGCGGCACGAGATTAGTAATCATTAACCGCAGCCGCCTGGACAAATCATCGCGGCAAACCAATCCCTCGCCACGCTCGCCAACCACATACAGGTGGCGGGGCGATGAGCGTTCCGGCAGGTCCCCGGCACGGACCACACACGGTGGAAGCCGACAGCCCAGCCGTGACGCCAGCGCGCTAAACGACCTGACGGAACACTGGAAAGCGACTGATGAAGCGGATATCGGCCGGCTACGCTCCGGCATATCGAGCCGAGGTTCGATGTCGCCTACACCGATATGCGCCTGTTCGCTGGCGATGAACCCTTCTCCGGCTGGGTTGACGCGACGTAAGACAGGCTTACGCGGAGTTCGGCGTAAGCGCGCATTTCGCGTCATCACCTCTTAGTCATTCAGCCTAGCAAGAAAGTCGTTCACGGCTACTGACGCGGCTGAAGAAGTTGGCTGATGACGCAGGACGACACCTCGTCAACGCCGACGATCACCCTCCTTCTTCATCGCGCATACTCTTCTGGATTGGTCCGACGCATGCTATCGGCGAGCACGTCATCAGGTTGAAGACACTGCGATGTAAGGCTCAGGAAGCCCAGGCTGAACAATGGCTTGCCGTCGAGACCTCGTCGATCGTCCCTTCGCCGTCCGCAATCAGTTTCACCCACGGCATCGATGCCGGCCAGCAAGTAGCAGGTGGCCAGGCGGTTCAAGACGTTCGCCCCTCGGCCCCGTCCATGGTTCCAAAGGCAAAGTCTGCTTCGGCGATCGCCTCCACCACGCCACGCTCAGACACGCTGCTTCCGGGATGCGAATGACTCCGGTCCCGAGTCCGGCTCGGTCGATAGCATCGCCCGTGACGTCGACCTTCAATCGCCCGATGTCCGCGCCGCCGTGGCGGAGAATTCGGTTCAGGTTCTCCGCGCTAACGACGTCGGGCTCGACAAGCAACAACCGACCCACACCGAGGCGAAACAGCATCTCCACCAACGGGCTGCCGGTGCCCGATACTCCGACGACGCGACCGTCAGGCCGGCGCAGTAGGCGCGTCGTGGCGGCACCAGGCACGGGCATGACGGTCGGTAAACGCGTCGAGCGGGGAGAACGCCTGCCGGCGTCGTCGAAGTCAATCTGGACGTCGTTCCCGACGACCATGATTCGCTTCCATCAAGGATCGAACGCCATCTGGCGACACCATGCGGCGAACAGGTGACCATCTTCAAGCAGAACCACGCTCTCCTTGTGGGACGTGGGGTGTCGAACCAGCCAGCGATGCTGGGGAGACTGACTCCTGTCAGACCAGTCGACGATGGCAACGCGGTAGGCATTCGCGTGACGTGAACCTTCCACGACGCTCCAGCCTTCGCGATTGGCTTCCTCGGGCGAGGCGGTGGCAACGAGTCCAGTCAGCCGCACACGGTCCGGCCGTCGGATCGGACCGGTCCGATGAACTTTTTGAGGACAATCTTCCGCACCAGCAACCGGCGGTGAGCACGATCGCCGCGCGTCGACACAGAGAAGGATTGCGACGGCTTCACAGCCATCTACCCGGAGAACAAATGCGAGTGCAGCTGCTTCCGATGCGCCTCCGTCATCGTCAAGGTGGTCGTCATGGACGTGGCCTCTTGGTGGGCACTCGTCGGCGAATGCGTCTCGGGTCAGAGCGAGATGGGTTCGAGGATTGTCACGCCACTGAACGCGCCAGGCTCATCGCCCGGGCGGTGGCGCGACCACCGCTGAAAGGTCTTGCCGTCCAACGCCTGCTGCTGGTCGACGCCGGCATCGACGCCGTCTTGCGGCGACGGCAGGATTGACGAAAGGGCTATCGACGGTTTCCGGGGTAGCCGCCCGAGATGAGCACCGCCACAGTGCCGCTTGTGGTTGTAGCGATCGGAAGTGGGTGCTCGTGAATGAAGCACCTGTTTGGACGACCGGATGATCGCCTCCCAGGAAGGCCGAGGCGGTCAGGAAACGGACGTCCTCGCCGGGAAGCTGAAATTCGCATTTTCAGCCCTCGGTCTGCGTTGGTGCGAGGTGCGGACTTCTCGACGCCGGCTGCCCGGACATCGACCTTGTCGTTGAGCGCCAGCTCGTGCGACTCGCCCTTGATGATCTGCCAGATGCGGAAGTTCTCCAGCGAGTTCTTGCCGGCATTGTGTGTAAGTAAGCTCGCGGGCGGTAAATGCGATTTTTCAATTACCTTGCGGCTTTTGTCGATCCGGATGATGTAGCGCTTCGCCCTTGGCTTTACACTCAGGTACCGACGAACGCTTCGATGTCGAGCTCGTCCAGCTCGGGTTCTAACTCTTCTGCAGCTCCGCCGGTGGCGGCAATGGTGTTCTCGTTCATTTGACTTTTCCTTGTCCGGGGCACGGAATGCGTCCTGACCAATGCCGAGCCAGAAGGTCCTTCAGACACGGACCCTGAAATGGCCGCTGCAGGCCCGCATCGATGAGCCAGATCCAGCCGGCATTCCCTAGCAGGAGGAGTGCGCCCCTAATACCTAATGCCAGGTTCCCGACGGTCTCGAACGCATCCACAAAAATTTTCGGGTGTGTCTAGAGAAGTCCCCGGTCCGGCGTATGCTGATGGACCAGGAGGATCGCGTGATGGAACCGCAACGATGAGTAAACGCCCGCCGGCCGGGCTGGGCCGGCCACCAGAGAAGAAGTCGAAAAAGGCGCTTGAAACGGCGGACGCCCAGCTCGTCGGTTGGAGAAGATCTCCGCCTTTCGGCACCGAAGCACTTAGCCGCGCGGCGCCGGACGCAACGAGGGCGATCTGCTGTCCGACGCCATCATCGCTACCCTAGTGGGACGTCGAAAGTGGAAGCCGAACATCGACTTCGCGGCGTTCCTCAAGGCGACGATGAGGAGCCTGGCGTATCACATCCGTAAAGGCAAAGCGGTCGACGCCTTTGATGACTCGCACCGAACCCCGTAAACGACGAAGACGACGCAGAGGGTTTCGTGGAACAGATTCCAACGGCAGCTCCTGTCTGACCTGGAGCGGCAGCTGCTTGCCCGCGAGCTGGACGGTCGGATGAAACCGCCCAAGAAGGACGGCCGCCGCGCTGCTGGTTTACGAGGCCTTCCTTGAAAAGATGACGCCGGCTCAGATTCAGGATTGTCTCGGCATCGACGAAAAGGAGTACAACGCCGCCGCAAAGCGGCTGCGGCGTGCCACTCGGACGATGGCGAAAGGAGGGCCACGATGAGCGACGGAAGATGCGCGCTTTTTCCAGGCCCTCGCCGACAACGTCGACAGCTGAGTGACGAGGAAGTGCTTGCCGAAGCTCGTGAGGAAGGGCGCTCCCCTGAGGAGATCGCCACGCAGATGCGCTCGTTCATTCAGAACACGGTCAAGTCGTTCAAAGCGGCGCCCGCTCATAGAGGCGCAACGCGAACGTGAAGCGGGTCTCTCGACGATGAGGCTGCAAGCAGCGTCTCCAGCGGAACCGAAAGTCCGTCTCAGGTAGCCACGCGATGATGGCGCGACCAGAAGCTCTGGGATCTTACGCGCGCACGGACGAGACCACGGACCTCACCGATGAGACGTCGAGCAATCGATCCTTGAGTTGATGCACCTCGCGCCTTCCGCCAGACGAAAAGCCGGAGGGGCGATGCCTCCGCAATTTATTCCAGCGGAAAGATCTCCTCCACTCCCTTGGCATCGCAGAGCCGGGCGAAATCTGATCGCTTCTTATCGCTCAGACACAGGGAGCCACTGTGGAGGAGAAGCCGGTAACGGGCTGCGAAGCGCGCATCATGGGTTTCGGAGAGAAGGCAATCATCGTGGTTAACTCCGAATCGATTCCGGCACGACGCCGATTCTCAGCGGGACACGAACTCGGTCACTGGATGCACGACGCCGGCAAAGTCAGTCTACGTTGCAACCCAGAAGCACAGCTGGGGAGCGGCGAGACCAATCCTGAGACCCGGGCCAACAACTACGCAAGCGATCTGCTGCTTCCGACAGTTCGTGTTTTTGGCTTGCTCGTGCCGAGAAGCGGCCGATGACTCGAGACCGCATCCGACCTAGCGGGCGTCTTTGGCACAAGCCTGACGGCAACGGCGATACGCCTGCTCGGGTTCGGCTCGTTTCCGGCAATGCTTATCTGCAGCGACGCCCGCGGAAGTCCGTTGGTCGTCGCGTGGCCCGGACGTGCCGCTGATGTTTGGGCCAGCAGAGCGCCGGTCGGATGACGTTTGCCAGCGATCTGCTTCAGAAGGCGCCGCCCTCTCAAAGACCGCTGGGCAGGTTTATGAGCCAGTGGTTCTCCAGCGGTGAAAGCGCCATAGCCTCCATGAAGACTCACGGCGCATCAGCACGCCGACCTTGTGCTGACCATGCTGTGGTGGGACAACGAAGGACACACTGATCGAGATTCAAGAGGAGCAAACGTCGGGACTGCCGGCGTTCCGATTGGAGAGACGACGACTAGCAAGGGCACAACGCATCGCCAGGCAAACGAGCAATCTGAAACCCGGACATATCGCTCCAGTCAGGGCGTAAGCTTCCGGTCAGTGGACTACCCGCCCAAGGTAGACTGCTCCCTCGCTCGGCAGCAATCTCGATTCATGCTTGCAAAAAGAGGTCCAAGCCGTTCGCATGCGATCGCAGGGGCTTCAGGACAGAGGTTGGTGCGTATATTCGGGCCGAGTATCGCCGAGACGGATCGGCTAGAGCGACTATCGACGGTCGATGCGCGAGCACTTGTATGTCTACGCGCAATTTCGCTCCATGGATGACCGCCGGGGTGAAGTGTGGGCTCTTGAAGGCGTGGGGCAGATGCTAAAGAACGTCGGCGGTGTTGCCCATGCGCTCAAACACTTCGACGGCGCGCCAAGCGACGAGCGATTGCGTCTGATGACACCAGGGACTGGCATCACTCAGTGTCGTGGCGAGTGCCTCGCGTTGCTTGGGCGCAATGATGTCGCCATTGACGAATGCAACTTGGCGCTCGAGTCTCTTCCGGAACATGGGGCTCAAAGTGGGCGTCGCGCACACGGAAGGCGCTTGGGGATACCGAGGGTATGAGCAAGCAGCCCGAGCTGGCCCTCGCATTCTATCGGATGACGCAGGACTATTCGCAGAGCTTCGCGATGCGAACCGGCCTCGCGTATGTGGCCAGGCGTGCGGCGCCGGAAGGGCGCAAGCCCGGATGGGTAATGGAAGGGGCGCAGCCGAGATGTTCGTGCTCTCGAAGTCCTACTTCTCGGCGAGGGTATTCGCGCTTGGGTTGCGTGCAAGCAATGCGCGGAACAGATCAGCTGGTCAAAGAGAGGAATGCTGCGTGCGGAGCTGCTGCTGGAACTCGAATGCAGCATAACCCTGGAGCGAGAAGGAAGTCCGTCGGATCTCTGGGGACGGTGAACTGTCTTCACCATGGCCGTTCACTTCCATCGGATGAGCGAGCGCTGAGGTCGGCTCTCGAACCATCGACCGTTCTGCGGAAGGGAGAGAGGACAAACGTCGTGTCACAACGAGGTGAAGACTGGAACTCACCTCGCGAAGGATCTACACGCGACCCAAGGTTCGCCAAAGGTTCCTCTGACGTCAGTTCCGGCTTGTCATGAGGCCGGGGCCCTCGGCGCAGTGGAAGCAACCTCGAGGCCGTTGCCCAACTGGTGCCACACCTGGGGGAGAAGCGGGAGGGTCTCTGGTGGCCGGCGATGGACGAAAACAGAACCGTGCAACCGCTTCTTCAAGCGGTTTGCATCCGGAAGCCCTGCGCCATCAGCCATTTGGAAAGGAGCGTAGCTCCGAATTCGAATCCCTGCCTCCCAGCCACTCACTCGCCGTCCGGCTCGTTCGGGCTGGTCGGCGGGCTCCAGTCACATCCCCAACTCGCCTGCAGCTCGTTTGCGGGAATGGGTGCGAATCCCTAACACCCAATAACCTTCGCCAATCGCTCGCTTCGCTCGCGGCACCGGTTGGCACGACCGCGTCTTGTACGAGCGTCTAGCGCGCGGTGGACAGCCACCCGTCCACACTCGGCCGAGCGCCGGTTCTACAGCTTCGACTGCGAAAAACGGCCCCAACTGATCGATCGCCTCGTTGATATACGCCTCGCCGTCGTATCGACATGTGGTTCGCGCCTTCGACGACGTGCATCCGCTTGTCCGTGGTGCCGGCCGCTGCATCAGGTCGTCGCTCATCCACTTGCTGCCGGCCTTGCTACCGACCACGGTCAGCGGCACTGCTTGGCATGCGTGAAGAACGCTTCGGCCTTGAAGGCGTCGTAGGTGATGATCTGATCCAGGCTGCGCGCCACCGGTCGTAACTGGCGCGGTCGGGTGCTGACCGCGGCGTGTGGTAAGTAACCGCCTCTTCGAGTTCCAGGTTGGGCGCGTCTTCCTTGCGCATCGGTGGCGGGAAGATCTCCGTTCGTGCCGTCCGCTTGACCTTGCGCGTCCGCACCCATGTCCCGCAGCGGAATCGCGCGTCGGCGCATCCTTGACGTTGTTCTCCCAGCCGTTGCGGAACATCGAGCCGATGTTGACCATGCTCACGGTTCCCACCGCCTTGATGCGGCGATCGTTGATCGCCGCGTTCGCCGTGTAGCCGGCGCCGGCGCAGATCCCCATCGCGCCAATCCTGTCCTTGTCCACGAAGGGCTGGCTGACCAGGTGGTCGACGACCGCGCTGACATCCTCCGTACGGACTGACGGATTCTCGAGCTCGCGCGGTTCTCCGGTGCTCTCGCCCTGGTAGGAGGCGTCGTAGGCGATCGTGACGAAGCCCTGCTCAGCCAGCTTCTTTGCGTAGGTGCCCGCGGTCTGCTCCTTCACGCCGCCACCAGGGTGTGAGACGACGACCGCCGCGTACTTCTTGCTCGCGTCGAACCCGTCCGGGTAGTTGATGACGGCCGACAGCGTGATGCCCTGGCCGTTGCGGTTGAGAATGGTGATCTTCTTCGATTCCATGAGACGTCTCCTTCAGTAGAACGCGGGCTTGTCGCCGTCGGTGCCCGGCTTGTTGACACCAAGGTTGGCGCGGGAGTGTCGGGTCGGTGCGCGAACAATCGTGAGAACGAGGTCCGCCACGCTTCTGCGCGAGACTTCCGTGCCCTTGAAGGGCTGGCCCTTGTCGGTGGTCTCGTAGTCGATCTCGTCCTCGTCCTGCAGCCAGGCGGGCCGCAGGATCGTGTAGTCCAGTCCGGATGCCTCGATCGCATCCGCTGCCCGCCTGAACGGCTTGAGTGCATCGCCGATCATCTGCCTGTTCCAGCGCCCGAACCTTCCCGGCACTTCGTCGTAGATGCCCAACGACGTCACGAAGACGAGGCGCTTCACGCCCGCCGTCTGCATCGCGCCGATCACGGCGCGAGCTTGATCGTCGATGTCGTCGCCGGTCAGGTTGGCGTAGACGATGTGCTGTTCCGCGACGGCCTGGTCGAGTGTGGCCCGGTCCAGCACGTCGCCGTGCACGACGCGCGCATTCGCGGGCGTCCTGGCCAACCGGCGCGGATGGCGCAGGACGAGGGTCATCTCAACGCCGGTGTCGTCCGCCAGGCCCGCGATGACCCAGCGCGCAATCTGGCCACCCGCTCCGAGGATCAGGACTCGTGTCATGGGGACAGCGTACGCCTCACCGTTCCCCTGAGATTGCCTGATCTGACGAGAGTGTTGCCCGAACTGCTGGGGGCGATGCGATTTGTGCCCACGGGCCCGCTGAGCCGTGCGAGACTGCGGCTCCAGGATGCGCATGCCGTTGCCGACGAACGATACCGTCGCGCGATCCGCCCCGGCCGTGACCACGGAGCTTGCGCGAACCAGTCAGCGCCTCGCACCTGCGTCGGGTGACCACGAGACAGTCTTCCCGCAGCTCTGGCTCCATCGCCGCAACGCACCGACTGAGCCGTTGCACTGCCTCTTCCCCTTGGGTCTCGCGGTGACGACGCAGGGCGACAAGCAGGTCACGCTCGGGGGAACCGTCTTTGCCTACGGTCCCGGTGAGTCGATGCTGACGACGGTCGACCTCCCGGTCGCGGCGCAGATTACGCGCGCCACTGTGCGTGAACCGTACCTGGGCATCACGCTGCGGTTCGACAGCCACACGCTCACCGAGGCCCTGTCCCACGTGCCGATGCCGCCCCCGCAACCAGGCGCGCGTGTCGAACCGTTGTCGGTGCAGCGCCTCGACATGTCGGTCCTCGACGCACTGCTCAGGCTGTTGCGCCTGCTCGAGGAACCGCGACTGCTGCCGCACGTCGCGCCACTGGTCCAGCGCGAGATCCTCATCCGGCTGCTGCACGGCCCACACGGCGCGTACCTCGCGCATCTCGCTGCGGAGGGGACACCGCAGCGCCGTCTCGTCGACTGTGTCGCGTGGATGAAGCAGCACTACGCCGAGCCGCTGAGGGTTGACGCCCTGGCCAGCCGCGCGCACATGAGCCCGTCCACGTTCCGGCAGCACTTCCGAGGCCTCACCGGGATGAGCCCCGTGCAGTTCCAGAAGCGGTTGCGGCTGCAGGAGGCCCGGCAGTTGATGCTGAACGACGGCGCCAGCGCCGCGGGAGCGAGCGCACTGGTCGGCTACGAAAGCGCGTCGCAGTTCAACCGCGAGTACCGGCGGCTCTTCGGCGCCCCGCCGCAGCGTGACGTGCGCCATGCGCTGTCCTCCTGGGACAGCGACGGCGGGACGGTGATGGCCGCCCCTGCGGGCAGGGGATCACGGCCCCGCCCGCCGACGCCTGGACGACTCGCATGAGCGACACACCCTCGACCGCAGACGACCTCCACCATCATGCGCGACGCATGGGCGGCCGCGATCGTCATGAGTCGCATCGCACCGCCACGCCCCTGGAGCTGCTCCTCGACCTGACGTTCGTCGTGGCCTTCGGCCAGGCCGCGTCGCAGCTCGCGCATGCGCTCGCGGAGGGCCACTACCAGGCCGCGCTCCTCGGCTTCGCGTTCGCCAGCTTCGGCATCTGCTGGGCGTGGACCAACTTCACGTGGTTTGCGTCGGCCTACGACACCGACGACTGGATCTTCCGGCTCGCCACGATGGTGCAGATGCTCGGGGTGCTCGTCCTGGCCCTCGGCCTGCCCCGGCTGTTTGCCTCGATCGAGCACGGCGAGTACCTCGACGGCTCGGTCATGGTGCTCGGCTACGTGATCATGCGCATCGCGCTCGTCCTCCAGTGGTTGCGCGCCGCGCGTCAGGATCCGGGGCGTCGCGGCACCTGCCTCCGCTACGCAACGCTCGTCTCCGTGGCACAAGCCGGATGGGTGGTGCTGATCGGCGTCCACTTCTCGATCGCGGTTACGGTGGTGTTGAGTCTCGTGCTCGCGGTCCTCGAGTTCCTGGCGCCGATCGTCGCCGAGCGGCAGGACGGCGGCACCCCCTGGCATGCGCATCACATCGCCGAACGGCACGGACTCTTCGCCATCATCGCGCTGGGAGAGGGCGTCGTCGGCACGGTCGCGGCCCTGTCGGCGGTTGTGGAGGCGCAGGGCTGGACGCTGGATGCCGCGCTGGTGGGCGTGGCCGGCCTCGGGCTCACCTTCGGGGTGTGGTGGGTCTACTTCATGCTGCCGTCCGCCCCAGTCCTCCATGCCCACCGCGATCGTGCGTTCGTCTGGGCTTACACGCAACTGCTCATCGTCATGGCGATCGTCGCGACCGGTGCCGGGTTGCACGTCGCGGCAAACTTCCTGGAGCACGAAGCGCACATCGGTCCCTTCGCGACGGTCCTGACGGTAGCCGTTCCCGTCAGTGTGTTTCTGGGCCTCGTGTACGGTCTCTACTACTACCTCGTGCGGCAGTTCGACCCGTTCCACATCGGGTTGCTGACAGCGACGGCGGCTGTTGTTGCCCTGGCCCTCGTGGCCGCGAGCGTCGGCGTGAGCATGACGGCGTGCCTGATCATCCTGACGCTGGCACCGATGGTCACCGTGATCGGGTATGAGGCGAGGGGGTATCGGCATCAGGCGCGGTCACTTGCGGCCGACACCTAGGCGTCCAACACGCAAGGCGCGTTGCAAGCGTCACCGAAGGTTGTCCGCCGTAGCGGCGCAGCCGCGAAGGCGGACCCTCTAGCGTCTCCAGATCGTCTCCAACCGCGCGACGGCCTCCTGCCGTCCTCGAGGCCTACCCGTCCCAGAACTGCGGCAACAGGTCCTGCACGACCTGATCGATGGCGGCCGCAGTGAGCGGCTTGGAGAAGAAGCGCAACTCGAGCGCCTCGGCCCGCGCACGGTCGTGCGGATCCGTCGAGGTCGTGAGCATGACGACGACGGCCTGCGCCCTGTGCCGTGCATCCAGGGCGTGGTAGCGCTCGAGGAACTCCCATCCGCTGATCCCGGGCATGTTGATGTCCAGCAGGATCAGTGTCGGCTTGGTCGCCTCCGTCGTGGTCCCTCGTGACGCCAGGTAGCTCAGCGCTCGCTCGCCCGTGAGCTCGACGTGCAGCTCCTCCGCGAGCCCGTACTGCTCGATCACGAACGAGTGGAAGAGATTGTCCTCCTCGCTGTCATCGACGAGGACGACCAGGGGCAACCGCGCCTTCAGGACCATGGGCCACCATCCTCCTCGTGAAGCATCGGCAGAGGCAAGCCAACGCAGAACGTCGCCCCGGGCCCGTCGTTCCGCTCGACCCAGATGCGTCCGCCGTTGAGCTCGGCCACGCGACGGCAGAGGGCCAATCCGACGCCGTTGCCCGGATACTCCGAACGCGGATGCAGCCGCCTGAACATCTCGAAGATCCGCTGTTCGTCGTCCTCCGAGAGGCCCACGCCTTCATCCGCCACCCACAGCACGACCTGCTCGTCGCTGCGGCGGACCCCCACGGTCACCCTGGGAGCGTGTTGGGGGCGTACGAACTTCAGCGCATTGCTGATGAGGTTGCGGAGCACCAACGACAGCTCGACCGGATCCGCGGTCAAGATCGGCAACGCCTGCACACGCACCTCGGCGCCGGTCAGCTGGATGGCTCCCTGGAGCTCGGCGACCACGTCGCGGCAGACTTCGGCGCAGTCCACGCGCCGCGGTTCGCGGCGGTGAGAGAGCCGCGAGTACTCGAGCAGGCCGCTGATCAGTCCCTGCATGCGCGTGGCGCCGTCGGTCACGAATCGGAGATATGTGACCGCAGACGGAGAGAGGTCGTGCACCTGCAGTTCCTGGGCCAGCAAGCCGGAGAAGTTGATGATGGCGCGCAGGGGTTCCTGGAGGTCGTGGGATGCGATATAGGCAAACCGTGCGAGGTCGGTGTTCTTCTGTTCCAGGTGACGCAGCTCCGCCTCGGCCCGCTTCTGACTCGTGACGTCCCGCCAGACCCAGTTGCTGCGGGTGACGTCTCCCGCGGCGTTGCGGATGGCGGAGGCCTTCAGGCTGACGTCCACCACGCGGCCATCGCGCGCACTGAGCAGCAGGTCGGTCGGCGGCACCTCGCCGAGCGTCCCGAGCGTCGCCAGGGCTCGAGCGACCTCGTCACGACAGGACGGATGGTGAATGTCCACCACGTGCCGACCGACGAGGTCCCCCATGGCGTAGCCCAACTCGGAGACGAGCGTCTGGTTGCACTCCCGGATGATGCCGGTCGCAGGGGACACCGCGGCCATCATATCCGGCGCATCGTCGAGCAACTGGCGATAGCGTTGCTGCAGTTCCTCCTTACGAAGCCGGTCCGTGGCGTTCAGGTACACGACCGTCACTTCATTGGGGCCGGATCGGAACGCGTGCAGGTCGAAGGCGCCCTTGATGTGGTCGTCTTCGTAGACTCGAAGCGGCTCGACGAAGCCATCGCCTCCGAGCGCCACGTCGCGGTAGCGGGCGAAGCGCTCCGGCGAGGCGTTGGGGAATATGGCCGACAACCGGTGGCCGACTCTCGCGCTCAGCTCGAAGCCGACCACGGCGTCCACCGCACGGTTGGCGCGGATCAGGGTGAAATCCCCGTCGGCATCGAGGCGCGCGGTCTGAACCGCGATCGGCATCTGCTCGACGATGTCGTTCCACGCCTGACCGGATGCCGGCTGGTCGTCGCCGTGATCGAGCTCGAACGTCATAGGGAGTCCTGTGTGGCCTTCACACACCGGGTCTGGGCATCGCTATGCGCTTCCCGGCCGCGCAAGGCGGACCGTCAGACACGTTGCCAGGTGAGCCTGGGGTCGTGCCGTTCGCCGCCTCGGCATGTTAGTTCGGGCCGCCCGGGCGGGCCAGTCTCAGGACATCGAGCCGCCCGCCCCGGTCCGCCGATACCTCGTCGTGGCATTTCAGCCTTAGAATCATGCCTACTTGGAAGGTCAGCCGGAGAGAAGATGACACGTCCTCATCGCACACACACCCTTGCCGCAACGGTCACGCTCCTTCTCGCCACGATCGCCGTCGGCGCGTCGCAGCAAGCATCTCAAGACCCGCCGGAGGGGACCGCCGCGACGATCCCCGCGTCGGTCGTCAACGCCGCCGAGACGATTGCCAACGACCCGCAGGTCCTGGCCCTCATCGAGGAGCAGCGCACGGATGCGGCCGCCAAGGCACGGTGGAACCAGTTCCTCGAGCTGGTTCGCATCCCCTCGCCGCCGCGCCAGGAGCACCTGAAGGCGGCCGAGATTCATCGCCGGCTCGTGAACGACTGGGGATTCGCGCCCGAGGAAGTGATGACGCGCGCGGACGGGGTCATTCCCGCCACCGACACCAACATCGTCGATGGTCTGCCGGTCTACAACGCGTGCGTCGTGATCAAGGGGTCGTACTCGAGCCAGGCCGACGCACGAAGCTACCAGGGCCAGTTTCCCAAGGTGCTGGTCGAAGGCCACATCGACGTCGTGAACCCGGAGGATCTGCCGGCGTCGGGCGACCCCTCCATCCGCATCAAGCTCCAGCCGTATGCTGAGCCGGTGGTGGCCACGCCGGAGGAGCTGGCCGCGATTCCCGACGAGCTGTCGTTCGACGCCAGAGGCCGGGTCGTCGAGGACGACCAGTACGCCAGGGCCAGCAGGATCTTCGCCGACGCCAAGGAGGCCGAGGCCGGCGGTGGCGTGCGCATCTACGTGCCCGGCTACGGCGACATGATGCCGAGCACGTCCAACGCCTTCGTCCTCGCGGCCGCGATGAAGAAGCACCACATCACGCCGGTCTACGACATCTGGATCTGCGGCACCGCCGGGGAGGAAGGCAAGGGCAGCACCTGGCCGGCGTCAAGCAGCTCTACGGCTTCGACCAGGACGCCGGCACCGGCTCCAACCTGAACATCGTCGCCAACTTCGGTCTCGAGGGCGGCGGCATCGTCAACTTCGTCGGCAGCTACCGGTTCGAGATGAAGTTCAAGGCGCCGTTCGCGCGCGCCAATGGTCCCAGCGCCCCGGCGGCGATGGCCGCGGCGATTGCCGAAGATCGCCGACGTCAAGACGCCGACGGACATCGATGGGGAGGACGCACCGAAGACCACCTACACGGTGGGCCGGGCCAGCTGCGAGCCGCCGACGGCGCCGGGCCTCGGCGTGCCGAGCTGCTCGCTAGAGGTGGACATGCGCTCGACGCGCAAGGAGACGCTCGAGGACATCCGCCACGCCATCGAGCCCACGTTCCAGGCGGGGGTGTCCGCGGAGAATGCGAGGCATGGCCTCAAGGACGGGAGCAACGAAGGCATCAGCCTCGAGCTGATGTGGTTCGGCCTGCGGCCGGCCTACGTGGCGGAGAGCGTGGACAACGCCGCGGTCCATGCCGGGCTCCAGGCGGGCATCCAGCTGGGAGCGATCAAGGAACCGATGGTCGGCACCCGGTCTGGCAGCCTGAATGACAACGTCCGGCGCACACGGGCGTCCCGACGTATCAGTTCACGCTGGCGTCCTCGGCTGCCGGCGCGGGCGGCCATGCGTTCTGGGAGTGGGGAACCCGCGGCGCGCCGCACGAGAGGTGGCCCGCATGCATCGCGTGCTGACGGCCGCGTTGATCGTGGCCGGGTTCCACGCCGCGGATGGCACCGTCGTGCCACCGTCCGTCGGCCCGATTGGCAAGCGGACGCGCGACGTCGTCCGATAGCACTGGAGCAGCCGGTATGAAGCGCCTGATCTACACCCTACGCGTTCGTCATCGCGGCGGCCGGCACGACGGCCGTGGCGCAGCAGTCCGGAGGATTGCGCGTCGAATTCCAGGGGCCGGGCGGCCACAGCTTCGGCGCCTACGGGCGCGTCAGTGCCCTGCACGCGGCCGCGCGTACCGTCATCCTGCTGCAGGACGCCCTGCCTCCCGGCAGTTTCCAGATCACGAACCTGACCGGTGGCAACTCGGTCAATGCCATCGCGTCGGATGGCCTCATCGAACTGAAGCTGACCGCCGGGAGTGCCGCTGCGCTGACGAACTCGTGGCGGCGGTGACCAAGGCTGCCGCCGACGGCGCCGCGGCGGAGAATGCGTTTCGCGGCGTGAAGGCCGGCGACCTGACCAGCGGCGCCCCGGCAACGGTCAGGTCCAAGGTCACGCCGTTCTGAGTTCGGCGGTGGTCTTACCGCCTGGCGGGTCTAGGGCCGAGCCGGAAGGCCGGCCACCCGACACACGCCACCACGCCCGCCGTCCTGGCGCGCACGGCAGGTGACGCCAGGCAGGACATCACCACCTCGATGCTGGAGCACCCTCCCGCGGCGCGACCTGCAGCGGGGCGCCGTGATTCGCCGGGCAGTAGATGATCCGTTCCGTGTCCTTCACCTCGGCGAGATCGAGGATGGACGACGATCGCGTCATCAGCACGAGCGGTGCCCCTCCGCGCGCCGAAGTTCCGGCATCACGGCGCGTTGCGTCGCCTCGTCGAGATCCTGCTCGATCATGTCCACCACGAGGACGCCGCGGCGCGGGCGTGAAGCGCGGCGAGGAGCGCCAGCGCCTGCCGGGCCGGCCGTGGCGCCGTCCGCGACCAGCTGGACACCGCGGCCTCGACGCGCGCCGAGAGCGCGGATCGCCACTCAGCCGGTTGCGCGCGGATGATGCCCCGTCGTCAAGCCGATCGAGCCCCACGAACGACGCACCCGGGATCGCTCGGGCCAGGCAGTGCGCCAGCCGCGTCTTGCCGCTGCCGAGGGGGCCGGTGATGAAGGTGAGCGGTCCGAGGCCATCGAGCACCCAGCGTTCCCCATCCCATGGCCACGGCAGTTCGACCGCGACGTGGTCCCACGCACGTCGTCGGGGCCGGCGCCGGGCAGGCTGAGAGGGATCCACTGCGGAATCCTGACGCCGCCCGCCGGCATGTTGGGTCGCCGCCGCCACGGCTTCGGCTCGAGCCTCGAGCGCAGCCTGATAGACCCGCAGGAGCTTGCGACGCTTCCCCGCATCGGCGGCCTGCAGCGTGGCGATGTCGGCCAGTCCGATGCCGAGCCGGCGCCACGCGATGACGTCGCGCGCGTCGTCCAGCTCACGGGTGCCGTACAACCGCCATCCCGCCGGCGAGCGTGGTGGACGAATCAGTCCGGCCTGCTCGTACACGCGAAGCGCCTTGATGGAGACGCCGAGCACGCGGGCGGCCCGGGATGCCGTAACGAACCGGGCGCCGAGGCCGTCCGTCGCTCGTGTGCGTGCGGGCATGGCGACCATTGTGGACCCGGCCCCAGGGGACGGTGCAAGAAGGCTGGCGCTGTCCGGCTTACGACCGATCAGCGCTCGCCGGTGGGAATGGCCTCGCGCCCGCTACTGCCGTGCCCCGCCCGAGGCGTACTGGTCGTCGCTGACCTGCTCCAGCCACTCGACCACCGTGCCATCGAGCGACTCCTGGATGGCGATGTGGCTCAGCGCCGTGGTCGGCGACGCACCATGCCAGTGCTTCTCGCCCGGAGGGAACCAGACGACGTCGCCGGGGCGAATCTCTTCGATGGGACCGCCCTGGCGCTGCACGCGGCCGACGCCGGCGGTGACGATGAGCGTCTGACCCAGCGGGTGCGTGTGCCAGGCCGTCCGCGCTCCCGGCTCGAAGGTGACGAGGGCCCCGGCCACCCGGGCGGGCGAGGGCGCCCGGAACAGGGGGTCCACGCGCACGGCACCGGTGAAGTAGTCCGGAGATCCCGTGCTCGATGGCTGCGAACCGGCTCGAGTGATATCCATGGATGAGCTCCTGTATTGACGAACACGACATGGCGACCCCGGCCGTGGGGCCGGATCACGAGATCCAGACTATGGTGACCCTCGTCCGGCGACTAGCTGGATAAGCAGACTAGGCCCCATGAACGCGATTCATCAGTGTGGCGGAACGGACGCGAGGGAGGTGTTCTCGAATGGTGCGCGATGAGCTCAGCGTCATGTCGGCGTTCCTGGCAGTCGCAGACGAGCGAAGTTTTACCAGGGCGGCGAAGCGGCTGGGCGTGACGCAGTCGGCGCTCAGCCACGCCATCCGCGGACTGGAGGAGCAGGTCGGCGTGCGGCTCCTGGCCCGGACCACGCGCAGCGTGGCCCCGACGGAGGCAGGCGAGCAGCTGCTCGCGGAGCTGCGGCCGGCGCTCACGGGCATCCGGGGCGCGCTGGACCGGATTGGGGGCCTGCGCGACACGCCGCGCGGGCGCGTGCGCCTGCTCATCCCTCGACTGGCGGCGATGCACGTCCTCGGTCCCAGGCTCGCGCAGTTCGCGCGCGACTATCCGGACGTGGTGCTCGACGTCAGCACGGACGAAACGCGGCTCGATCTCGTGGAGGCCGGCTTCGACGCGGGCGTGCAGTACGGCGAGTTCATCCAGCGCGACATGATTGCCGTCCGCGTGTCACCAGACCATCGCCCGGCGATCGTGGCATCACCCGCCTACTTCGAGTCCCATCCGGCACCGCGTTCGCCGCACGATCTGCTCGCGCATCGCTGCCTCAACTACCGGCACGGCGACGGGGAGCTCTACCGCTGGGAGTTCGACAAGGACGACCAGTCGCTGGCCGTCGCGGTGAACGGGCCGCTCATCACCAACGACATCGGGCTGCTCACGCGGGCGGCGCTCGATGGCGTCGGTCTCGCGTTCATGTCCGATGAGCAGGCGCGCCCCCACCTCGCAACCGGAGCGCTGGTCCGCGTCCTGGAGGACTGGTGCCCGCCGTTCCCGGGATTCTTTCTCTACTACCCCAGCCGCAAGCAGCAGCCGGCGGCGCTCGTGGCGCTCATCGACACCCTGAGGATGCAGGACCGGAACCATTCATGAACCGTTCTCATGGGGGCTAGTGGGATTCTCCGGCTAGTCCTGCCCGCCGCGTTCCTCCTACCCTGAGTGTGTGAGGCGTGAGGCATCGGCCGGCACGCGATAGCCGCTGATACGCAAGCGCCAGGAGACGCGATCATGATTCTGCAGGACACATACACCCTGTCCAACGGTGTCGCGATCCCCAAGCTGGGGCTCGGCACATGGATGATCTCCAACGACTCGGCCGGGCAGGCGGTCCAGGATGCGCTCGGGCTGGGCTACCGGCACATCGACACCGCCCAGGCCTACGCCAACGAAGCCGGGGTCGGCGATGGCCTCCGGGCATCCGGCGTTCCGCGCGAGCAGGTGTTCGTCACGACGAAGCTGGCGGCCGAGGTGAAGTCCTACGATGGCGCCACCCGGGCCATCGATGCCTCTCTCCGCGCACTGGGACTGGACGCGATCGACCTGATGCTCATCCACAGCCCGCAGCCGTGGATGCAGTTCGGCGAGCGGGACCGCTTTCTCGCGGGCAACCGCGAGGCCTGGCGCGCACTCGAAGACGCGTATACGTCCGGCAAGCTTCGAGCCATCGGTGTCTCCAACTTCCAGCGCGTGGACCTCGACAACATCCTCGAGTCCTCCACCGTGCCGCCGATGGTCAACCAGATCCTCGCGCACATCAGCAACACGCCGGCGGACCTCATTCGATACTCGCAGGCGCACGGCATGCTCGTCGAGGCCTACTCGCCGATTGCGCACGGAGAGCTACTGAAGAACACCGAGGTTGCGGCCATGGCCAGGCGATACGGCGTCTCGGTGCCGCAGCTGTCGATTCGCTACGCTCTGCAGCTCGGCCTGCTGCCCCTGCCCAAGACGGCGAATCCGGCGCACATGAAGAGCAACGCCGACGTGGACTTCGTCATCTCGGACGATGACATGGACGTGCTGCAGCACCTGCCGCAGATCGAGGACTACGGCGAGGCCCGCCACATGCCCGTGTTCGGCGGAAAGATGAGCTGACCGCCGGCTGCGTCAGACGCATCACCGATGGGCCACGTAGTCCCTGGAGTATCCGTTCCGGCTGTTGCTGACCGAAAACGAGCCGTCTTCCCGAGCCGACACCTTGAGATAGAACGCGTCGGCGTGGTTGGCGTCGCCGCCAGGGCCCGCCGGAGGGGCTGCCGCACCGGCGACGATCGCGGCCACCTGCTCGGGTGCGTCGAGGTTGGCGATGCGGACCCCCGGCGCGTTGTGCTCGATGCCAGCCGCATAGGACCAGTGCAGCTGCCACAGGTCCACGAAGCCTGGTGAGCGTTCGAGCGTGTCGTAGGTCTGCACGGCGCCGCCCTTGCGGGTGCCGTTGTTCATGATGGCCACGCGCGGCTGCAGCGCGCGGACGACGACCGGCGAGCCCGAGCGGTCGAGGCCGTGGTGCGTCGTCAGGTACAGGTCAACCGTGCCAATGCGGTTCTCGGGGCACATCAGCGCGAACTCGCGGCTCCAGGTGAGGTCACCCAGGTTGACGGTGCAGAACCGGCCGTGCGCTCATCACGAAGCCCGCCGAGTTGTGGTTGTCGTCCACGGCGGGCTCCTCGCGCGGCCTGACCTCGGCGCACGCGGGATTCGGCTGGCCCGCCCAGGTGCACCCGGCAACGGGGCGGAGAGCGCGCGGTTGTCGCTGGCCACAATCGTGGTCGTCACGCCGGCGAGCGGATGGCGTCTCCGGGTCTGACGACGGTCCGCAGTGCCCGTTCGAACGACGTCGGCGTCTTGTGCCTCGAACGCGGCAACTGCAGGCAGCGCCTTCCGCCGACGGCCCATGGTCGTAGAGATGACCGACGCCGACCTTCTGCGTCAACGCGATCAGGTTGCCGTAGTGGTCACCGTGATAGTGCGTGAGCAGCAAGATGATCGATCCTGGCCACCTTGGCGACGCGGAGGACGTCCAGGATGCGATTGAGATCTCTGTCGCCGGCGTTGCCGGTGTCAGGAGCGACTGCCCCTCCGGTGTCACATACAGCGTGGCCTGCCCACCTTCGGTGTCGATGAAGTAGATGTCGAGCGTCCGGCCGGCACGGGGCTGCGCCAGGACGCCGAGTCCCGCGGAGACGGCGAGGGCCGTGGCAAGCAGCAGGAGTCTGGAACGGCGCGTCACGGTCGGCCTCCTCACGGTTCCGGTGTCAACCGCACGATGCGGCCCGCGGTCGTGTCCGACACGACGGCGCCCGGTGTGGCGAGGGCGACGTAGATGGAGCCGTCGGCGGCCTGTGCGATGTCACGGATGCGACCGATACCGCGGAACAGGACCTCCTGGGCCACCACTGCGTGGCCGTCGATCGTCAGGCGCCGGAGTTCTTCGTCCCGCAGCATGCCGACGAGCAGGTCGTTCTTCCATCCCGTGAACGCGTTGCCGGTGTAGAACATCAGCGGTGCGATGCCGGGGGACGGGCTGTAGTGGGTGACGGGCGGCTCCATGCCGGGCTTCGACGTCGTGGGCGTGGCCTTGCCGTTGACCGCGGGCGAAACCCAGGTGTCGAGGATGCCGAAGCTGACGACCGGCCAGCCGTAGTTGGCGCCGGGCGCAATCACGTTGATCTCGTCGCCGCCGCGTGGCCGTGCTCGGTCTCCCAGAGTTCGCCTGTGATCGGGTGCCAGGCCAGGCCTTCCGGGTTTCGATTGCCGTGCGACCAGACGCTCGCCAGGGCGTCGTCTCGCCCGAGGAACGGGTTGCCCGGCGCCGGCGCGCCGTCGGCCGTGACACGGTGAATCTTGCCGTTCGGCGCGTTCAGGTCCTGCGCGCCGTCGGCGTGGCCGCGGTCGCCGATGCTGAAGTACAGGTTGCCGTCGCGGTCGAAGGTGAACCGCGAGCCGTAGTGGACGTTGCTCGCCCAGTACCACTGGTCCGGCCAGCGGGCGATGGTGACGTGATCCACCAGCGCATGGCCGCTGAGGCGCGCACGCATGACCACGGTCATGGATTCGGTGTCGCCCTTCTGCTCCGCGTACGACAGGTAGACCCATCCGTTCTCGGAGAACCTGGGGATGCACTTCGACATCGAAGAGCCCCCGTCACGGCGCACCCACACCTTGGGGACGCCTTCGAGCGGAGGCGAGAGCTTCCCGTGGTCGAGGATGCGAAGCCGGCCGGGCCGCTCGCTGACCAGGACACGGCCGTCCGGCAGGACGGCAAGCCCCCACGGCGTCTCGAGCTGGTCGGTGAGTGTCTCTATCCGGATGCGATGCCTCGCACTGGCCACGACGCCATCCACCACCGGCGTGGCACGCGTCGCCGGTGCGCCCTTGGCGCGCTCGGCCCGCGTGCGGATCAGGGCCACCAGCTCGCGAATCTGGCCTTCGCTGAACGCGTCGCGGAACGACGGCATCCCTGCGTCCGCGCGGCCCTCCGAATCGTCGTCTCGATGCTGGCGTCGTCGCCGCCGTAGGTCCACTGGTCGTCGAGCAGGCTGCCGGCACGGCCTCCCTGCATAGCGTCGCCGTGGCAGCCGGCGCAGTGCACGCCGAACGCGGTGGCGGCCGGGTCCGGAGAGGGCCGCCGGCCTGGACACGTGGCTGCGGAACCGGTGCTGGCCGACGCGCGCCGAGCGACAGGCCCGACCGGCAGCACCACGAGCGCGAGCACCATTCCTCGTAGGTACATGGCGATCTCCGGCACCGACTATACGCCGGCCCGGTCGCCGATGACAGGCACCCGCAGGCACGGGGGGAGCGGGCCACCGCCACCGCTCGCCGGGCCGGCCGCGCATCGCCCCCGCGGGATACACTCTCCGGTCGGAGGCGACCCATGGAGCGACGCCAGTTCGTGAAACTGTCCGGGTTGGCTGGTCTGGGCGCTGTGGTTCCGAGCACGCCGGCGCGGGGACAGACACCGCCTTCGGTCCGGTCCACGGGTCCGGTGCTCGGGTGCCAGCGCGGGCCCACCGATCTCCGTCGCCTGCAGCACTTCAAGCGGCACGGCGTCGATCACATCTGCGGGTATCCGGAGAACGGCGCGGACCCGGCGAGCTGGACGGTCGATTCGCTGAGCGCCTTGCGAGACCGCTGCGAGGCCCAGGGCGTGTCGCTCGACATGGTGGAGTTTCCGATGCTGTCGTCGGCGTCCATCGACAGGATGACGCCCCAGCACGAGATGAACCCCACGCTTGCGCCCGGGCTCGGCAAGGCCATCATGCTCGGCAAGGATCCGGAGCGCCAGCGCGAGATCGAGTTCGTCCAGTCGATCATCCGTAACTGCGCGCGCGCAGGCATCCCGGCCGCCAAGTACAACATGAACCTGCTCGGCGTGCTGCGCACGGCCGACACGCAGGGCCGCGGCGGCACGCGCCTGAGTACCTGGCGGCTTGCCGAGGCGAAGGAGGAACCGCCGCTCACGGCCGCCGGGCGCGTCCCGGCGGAGGTGGCCTGGGAGCGGATCACCTATTTCCTCGAGCGCGTCGTCCCGGTGGCGGCCGAGCACAAGGTACGACTCGCCTGTCATCCCCACGACCCCGGCGTCCCGCCAGGTGGCTTCCGCGGCGTCGTGCGCGTGCTCGGCACCGTCGAGGGGATGAAGCGATTCGTTGACATCGCCGCGAGCCCCTACCACGGGCTGAACCTCTGCCTCGGGACGACTGCCGAGATGCTGCAGGACCCGAACCGGGAGATCCACGACGTCATCCGCTACTTCGGTGAGCGGAGGAAGATCTTCAACATTCACTTCCGCAACATTCGCGGTCGCCGCGACCAGTTCCAGGAGACGTTTCCCGACGAGGGCGACATGGACATGGTCGCGGTGATGCGGACGCTGAAGCAGGTGGGTTACCAGTACATGGTGATGCCCGATCACCTGCCACGGCACGCCGACGACCCACAGGGCGATCAGGCATTCGCGTACGGCTACGGTTACATCGCGGCGTTGCTGCAAGCGGTGTGACGATCCACACCCGCGGTTGGAGCTACCAATGACGCATCGACGAGCGATCGCACGGGTGTTCGTGGCGCTGGGGGTTGCGGCCCTCTTCCTGGTCGCGCCTGCCTCGGCGGAGGTCACGCGCGTCGAGATCACGCGCCGCGAGCGTGTGGGCACCTCCGGCTACGAGAAACTGGTCGGTACGGCGCACTTCGCCGTGAATCCGGCGACGGCCGCCAACCGCATCATCGTGGACCTCGAGAAGGTGCCCGTGAATGCCGACGGCATGGTGGAGTTCTCGGCGGACCTCTACATCCTGCGCCCGGTCGATCCGGCCCGTTCCAACGGCGTCGTGCTGATGGACGTGTTGAACCGCGGTCGCAAGATGGTGCTCAACGGGTTCAACCGCGGCGGGACCAGCGATCCGGCAACGGAGGCCGATCTCGGCGACGGCTTCCTGATGGCGCGCGGCTTCACCATCGTGTGGATCGGATGGGAGTTCGACGTCCGACGCGCGGATGCCGCTTCCGGCCGGGAGGCGCGGGGCGCGGGTATGGGCATCCAGCTGCCGACGGCACGCGGCGTGTCCGGCGTCGTGCGGGCCGGCTTCACGCCGAGCGACGAGGGACCGCAGACCGTCGGCGACCTCGCCGGGTACTGTCCGTTCGAGGAGGACGTGCGCGCGAGACGTCGCTCACGGTCCGCGACGGCGAGTTCGGACCACGCACGCCGATCGCGCGTGACCGCTTCACGATACGTGGCAACGAGGTGACGCTCGCGGGCGGTTTCGAGAAGGGGGCGGACGCATGAGATCACCTACCGCCCACGCAGTGGCCCGTGTCTCTGGGCCATGGCGGCGTACCGCGACATCACCCGCGGGTGAAGTACTCGCCCGGGGCCGAGGTGCGCGCCGCACACGCGATCGGGTCTGGCTCGTCGCAGAGCGGCCGCTTCCTGCGCACGTTCTTCTACGACGGCTTCAACGCGGACGAGCAGGGCCGCCGTGTGCCTGATTGGGCCACGGCACACTGCGGGCGCGGCCCGGCTCAGCATCAACGAGCGGGGGGCCCAGCCGACGGCGCTCTCGATGTACTCCGCCACGCGGTTCCCGTTCGCCACCACCGCCGAGCGCGATCCCCGCACCGGCCGCCTCGACGGGCTCTTCGACAACCTGCGCGCCCGCGCCACGCAGCCGAAGGTGATGTCTAAGCCAACACGGCGGTGGAGTACTGGGGCGGCGGGCGCTCGGCGGCGCTCGTGCACACGACGCCCGACGGCTGGCGCGACCTGACGCTGCCGCCGAATGTGCGTGCCTACTTCCTGACGGGCGCGCAACACGGCCCGGCGCCGTTTCCGGTGCCGAGCGGAGGGGCGGGGCAGCAGCCGGCCAATCCGCTGGAGTACTGGTGGACGATGCGGGCACTGCTCGTGGGGCTGACCGACTGGGTGACGCAGGGCACCGCGCCGCCCGCCTCGCAGGTCCCGCGACTGGCCGACGGCACGCTCGTGCCGATCCGGACGCTCGCGTTCCCGGCCATCCCGGGCGCGAGCCCCGCGATCGTCCGGGGGCCTCGCGCGGACGGCAGCGACCTGCCCTTTCTTCGTGCCCCGTGGACGCGGACGGCAACGAACTGGCGGGCATCCTCGTACGCCCGAGCACCAGGTGCCGGTGGCCACCTACACCGGCTGGAACTTCCGCAGCGCCGCGATTGGCGGCACGCGGCTTCTGGTGAACCTGCTGGGCTCGTCAATTCCGTTCGCGGCCACGGAGGCCGAGCGCGAGCGCGCAGACGACCCGCGGCGATCCTCGAGGAACGGTATCCATCGATAGAGGATGCGCGTGCGACGGCCGAGGCCGCCGCCCGGACGCTCGTCGCCGGGGGCTATCTGCTGCCGGGCGACGTGCCGCTGGTGCTGACACGCGTGGACGCCCAGTTGTCGGCGACGCGGGCGTCCGCGCAGCGCATTGTCGCGGCCAGTGACGGCGAGGTGGTGACGCTGACCGATCGCCAGACCGATACGGTGCTCACGGTCGTCCCCTCCGTCGGCAACATCGTCACCAGCCTGACGGTCAAGGGTCACAACGTGCTGCGCTATCAACGCGCGTCGCTGGCGGAGTTCCGGGCGCAACCGGGCCAGACCGGCATCCCGTTCATGGGGCCGTGGATTGGCCGGCTCGACGAACAGGCGTTCTACGCCAACGGCCGCCGGCACGCCTTCGACATGACGCTCGGCAACGTCAGGGGCGAGGTGCCGATTCACGGCTTCCTCACGGCCTCCGACCGCTGGCGCGTGACGTCCCTCGCGGCCACCGATGCTGCCGTCGTGACCAGCCTGCTCGAGGTGTATCGCCAGCCGGCGTGGATGCGGCAATGGCCCTTCGCGCATACGGTGGAGATCACGTATCGCCTGGCCGACGGCACGCTGGAGGTGTCAACGGCCGTCGCGAACCTCGGCGACGAGCCCATGCCGATCTCCGTCGGGTTCCACCCGTACTTCCAGCTCACGGACTCGCCACGGGACGAATGGCAGGTCTCGGTCGTGCGCAGACGCGGTGGCAACTCGATCAGCGGAAACTCCCCACCGGCCAGACCGAGCCGACCAGCGTGTTGCCGCCGTCGCCCGCGTGACAGCTGCGCGACTACAGCCTGGACGAGGTCTTCAGCGATCTGGTGCGCGACGCGGACGGCCGCTCGACGACAACGGTGTGGGGCCGGCGCCAGCGGCTCGACGTGACGCTCGGGCCTCGGTACCGGGCGGTGGTCGTGTTCGCGCCGAACCTGTCGGGCAGCAAGGGTCGCGGTGCGGGCGACTCGCCGCCCGCCGAACGCAACTTCATCTGCATCGAGCCGATGGCGGCCATCGCCAACGGACTCAACCTGGCCCAGCGCGGCGTCTACACGGAGCTGCAATCGGTGGCGCCCGGCGAGACGTGGCGCGAGAGCTTCTGGATCCGCCCGAGCGGGTTCTAGCTGGCCGACGGATTCTCGACTGGTGCTCCACCGTGTCGAGCACCTCCGCGCGCGGGACGCATCTGCACCTCGACACGCTTCGTCGAGGACGCCGGCAGGAGCCTACACAGGGGCAGAAGGGTGCGCGGCCGTCCTCGCGTATCGACTCGGAGACTGCCCGACGTGGCGGCTGAAGGCGACGCTGAAGGCGCTGGTGGATCCGTAGCCGACGCGTTCAGCAATCTCGGATACGGCGAGCTGATCCTCGCGCAGAGGGCCTGGCGACCGCCATGCGCCGCCGTCAGGGTACGCCATGGGCGCCAGCCGACCACGCGGGTGAAACGCGCGAAGAACGCCGAGCGGGAGAGGGCGGCGGCCTCCGGCGAGCTGCTCGACGCTCCAGGCGCGATCGCAGTCCGCATGCATGGCCTTCAGGGCGCGTGCCACCTGGGCATCTCCCATGCCACGCAGCAGTCCCGGCGTCGCGGCACCACGCGACGCGGCGCGCAACGCCTCCACCAGCAACAGATCGACCAGCCTGGACATCGCGAAGTCGCAGCCGGGCTGATCGGCAGACTCCTCGGCCACCATCTGCGGTCGAGGTGCGCCAGCTGGCGTCGACTCCCGGACGTGCACCAGCGAAGGGAGCAGGGACACCACCAGCGAGGGATCAACGGAATCGAAGGCGAAGGCGCCGCCCAACGCACGCATATCCGGGGCTCCCTGCGCTCGCCGTAGCGAAGCTCGCCGCGCACCCGGGCCACCGCCTCAAGGGTCCATCTTGACCGGTGGAGCCGGGACGAAGCTGGAGAGCGTGAAGCCGGGGTCGAGGGCAGCAGGACGAAGTCCCCGGCACCAATCGTGAGGGCGGCGTGTCCGTCGACTTCCAGACGGCAGCTCCCGTCCAGGACGATGCAGAAGCTGGGCAGGCCGCACTCGACGTATCGCACGGCCCAGTTCCCTTTCCCGCTGATGAGGTTTGCCATTTACCGCGCGCGGACGCAACAGCCGCACGACCTGGGAGAGGGGATCGCTCATCAGGCAGGACTCTGGCTCAACATATCAGGACTTCACATTATCGACAGTCCCGGCTCGCTCTTCTATCGTTCTCTTCACGCGGCCGAACGGCCTCGCCACAGGAGAAGACCGACATGAAGACCGCCCTCATCACCGGATGTTCCTCCGGCTACGGCCTCGAGACGGCACGGCAGTTCCTCGCGCAGGGCTGGCATGTCGTGGCCACCATGCGCACACCGCGCGAGGACCTGCTTCCGGCCTCGCCGCGCGTCCGAGTCGTGGAACTGGACGTGACCCGGCCGGACGACATCACCCGTGCCGTGGACACCGCCGGCCCCATCGACGTCCTCGTCAACAACGCCGGTATCGGCCTGCTCGGAGCGTTCGAGGCCACGCCGATGTCCACCGGATGCGAGGTCTTCGAGACCAACACGTTCGGCGTCATGGCGATGTGCCAGGCCGTCATCCCGCAGTTCCGCCAGCGGGGAGCCGGCACGATTGTGAACGTGACGTCGAGCGCCACCCTGGCGCCCTTCGCGCTGGTCGCCGCCTACACGGCCAGCAAGACGGCCATCGAAGGATTCACGGCGTCCCTGGCGCTGGAGCTCGCCGGCTTCGGCGTGCGCGTCAGGCTCGTGGAGCCCGGCTACGGCCCCTCGACCAGCTTCACGGCGAATGGACAGCAGCGCATGCAGGGCCTGATCCCGCCAATTCTACGAACCCTTTGCCGGAAGCGTGTTCGTCGCGTTCACGAAGGACATGCCGACCCACCACCGAAGCCGACGTAAGGGCGGCGGTGCTGCTGGACGCCACGCACGATGTCTCGAGCCGGCTTCGCTTCCCGCGGGCGCCGACGCACTGGCGCTCGTGGAGCCGTCATCGACCAGCCCCCGTGCTCCTCGTCGGGCGCTGACATCGCGTCGCGCTGGCGCAGCTTCGCCATCTTCACCACGAGATTCGGCGCCACGCCGGGGTAGTTCCACGGACACACCGCAAGGCAGATGGCGCAGCCCTGGTGCTCGTTGAAGAACGGCAGGCACCGGTCGAAGTCCACGTAGTAACGATGCTCGCCGCGCACCAGCACCTTGTCGGCGCTGATCGCACCCGGCGGGCAGGCGTTGGTGCACGCCTGACAACGCTGGCAGAAGTCGTCCGCGCCGAATTCGTCCACGGAATCGGGCACGAGCGGGATGTCCGTCAGCACGCATGCCAGGCGGAAGTTCGAACCGAGGGTCCGGTGGATGAGCGACCCGTGCTTGCCCAACTCGCCCAGCCCGGCCTCGAGCGCCGCCGGCAGCAGCAGCAGGGGATACGCCATGGGCCCCCCGTGCGGCTCCGCGGCGTGGCCCTCCCGCTGGATTGCCGACGCCAGCCCCTTCGCGGCGCGCATGCCTCGGGCGTACTGGCGAATCACCTCGGCAGCCGCGGCTTCGTCCGGGGCCGAGTGGATGGCGTCCCAGTCGTGCGCAACGCAGAGGACGATGACCCACCGCTGCCGACCGCGTAGCCCTCGAACACCCACTGCGGCTGCACGGCGGTGATGCCGACCGCGTCAGCGCTGGCGGCCAGCGCCGCGGCCTTCAC
Organism: Vicinamibacterales bacterium; assembly: GCA_041394685.1. Taxonomy (GTDB): domain Bacteria; phylum Acidobacteriota; class Vicinamibacteria; order Vicinamibacterales; family UBA2999; genus VFZN01. The sequence continues at coordinate 137,440 of JAWKHU010000037.1, read as the reverse complement.
GACCTGCGTCCACGCCTCGGCTGACCGCTCCACCGCCGTGTCGGCCAGCGCCTCCACCGGCAGGTCGATCGCCGCCTGCCGCTCCTGTCGCGCCGCCTGCACGAGCGGCGTCGTCCGCTTCATGAACCACACCTGCAGCGGACCGTGCGGCGTGGCGTCCGGTGCATGCCAGTACACGGGCGAGGGCTGGCGGACGTGCGCCTCGCCGACGCCGTTGATGGTGTTGCCTGAGACGGATGGCCACAGCGCCATCTGTCAGCTTCCGGGGACCAGGGCTTCGCTGGCTTCATCTGCACCATCCGCTCGCATCATGTGTGGCCTGGTGCGCCATGTCAGGCCGTCGATGACGTGGAGCATTGTCCAGGAACCGGCCGGTCGAGTCCAACACGACCATCGTGGGTGTCAAACCGGCCACGGCCATGGAGAATGGAGCGATGCGCTCTCGGTCTCCGCTGCCTCCTGGCCGCCGCCCTCCCTGTAGGATGGCAGCCTTCGCCGACCGTGGCCGAGCGCGGTGCTGCGCCTGCACTACACCATCGGCTACGAGCGCTACACCATCAGCCGGGGCGACGACGGGCTAGCGCTGTCCGTCGATGTCGACTTCACCGATCGCAACGCACGGGCCCAACCGGCGATGGCCGTTGCGCGCAACGACCGACTACACGCCGGTGTCGTTCTCGGCCAGCGGCAAGAGCTACCGCTTCGGTGAACGTCGATTCCGAGGTCGAGATCAACGGCGCGACGGCGACCGTGCGCGCCGACGGCCGGCAGCGCGCGTGTCTGTCACGCCGGCGTTCTTCACCGTCGATGGCTACGCGCCCTTCTCGGTTCAGATGCTTCGATCCGGCTACTGGAATGCGCACGGGCGCCCGCCGGTCATCCAGACGGCGCCCGGACTTCCCGTCAACGACGTGCGGATCGAGCTGCGCGGTCGCGACACGATTCGCGGTACGGCCCTCGATCGCTACGTCGTGGACGGCGTCGTGTGGGGCCGGGAGACCATCTGGCTCGACGAGACGGGCGCGATCGCCGCCGCCATCACGCAGGCGGGTGGCCTGGGGTTCGAGGCCGTCCGCGAAGACTGGAGCCCGGGCTCGTCGAGTTCGTCGAGCGCGCGGCCGAAGATCGCATCGCCGACCTCGCGTCGATCACCGCGGCCGTCAGGCCGGTGCATGCGGACACCTTCGCCCTGGACCGGCGTGACCGTCGTGGACGCGACGGGTCACGAACCCATTGCCGACGCGACGGTCGTGATCCGCGACGGCCGGATCGCCGACGTCGGCCCACGCCAGCGTGGCCTTGCCTTCGGGCATCGACGTCGTGCGCGCGGACGGCATGACGGTGGTGCCGGGGCCGGACATGCACACGCACGTCACGCAGGTGGAATGGGCGCCCGTGCATCTTGCCGCCGGCGTCACCACCGTCCGCGACATGGGCAACGAGTTCGAGTTCATCACGGCGCCCGCGGCGCGGTCGCGTCCGGCCGGGTCCGGGCCCGCGGATGCTGGCGGCGGGTCTCATCGACGGGCCCGGGCCCACCGCGTTCGGTGTCTACGAGGCGGCAACGCCCGAACTGAAGGTCGGCGCCTGGTCTCCCGGTATCACCGTGCGGGATTCGAGCAGATCAAGCTCTACAGCCTCCTTACGCCGCCCGTCGTAGAGGCCATCTGCGCCGAAGCCATCACCGGCTGGGCATGACGGTCGCCGGGCCACGTGCCCGCGGCCATGACCCTCGAGCAGGTTGCCCTGCCGGCATGGACCAGATCGCGCACCTGGCGATCCGGGCGGGAGGCCGGCAGCCCCGAGGTGTCGAGCACCATCGCTTTTCTCAAGACTCACGGCACGGTGATGGACCCGACGCAGTCGTGGAACGAGCGCTCGGACACGCGGCGGGCGCGCCGGTGACCGCGTTTCAGCCCGCATCACCAGATCCCGCGTCCGGCTCAACCGGCTGTTCTCGAACACCGGCGCGACGGGCATCGACGCGGCCGAGGCGCGCCGGCGCGTCGAGCGCGGCCTGCGGGTCGTGAAGGCACTGGCCGATGCCGGCGTCCCCGTGGTCGCGGGCACCGACGAGGGCATTCCGGGGCACAGCCTGCACCGGGAGATCGAGCTCTACGCCGAGGCCGGCTTCACCCCGCTGCAGGCCTTGCAGGCCGCGACCATCGTGCCCGCACGGGCGATGGGACTCGATCGGGAGTTGGGGACGATTGAACGAGGCAAACGCGCCGACCTCACCATCCTGGCCGGCAACCCGCTGGACGACATCCACAACATCCGTCTCGTGCGGTGGACGGTCCTGCAGGGGCGGGATTATGGCGAGGCGCGGCGTTGCGGAAGAGCGTGTGGTTCGAGGAATAGCGCCTCGGCTCTTAGCTCGCCGTCGCGCGGAGAGTCTAGCCGTCCGCGGCGGCCGGTCCAATCGTCAGGGTAAGCGCGCCGACTCCCGCAATCTCTCCGTTCAGCACGTCACCGGGCAGCACCGGACCGACGCCCTCAGGCGTGCCCGTGAAGATCAGGTCACCCGGTTGCAGGTGATAGAAGCAGGACAGGTGCGCGATCACCTCGGGCACGGCGTATGAGCTGCGACAGATCGGCCTGTTACGGACGACGCCGTTGACTCGTGTTCGATACGTCCGGCTGCGGGGTGGCCGATGTCACTGGCGGCGGCGATCGGCGAAAGCACGGCGGATTGTTCCACGCCCTTGCCCAGATCCCACGGTCGGCGCTGTTCGCGGGCGGCCAGTTGCAGGTCGCGCGTCATGTCGAGCCTGCAGGCGTAACCGAAGACGCGGTCGAGCGCCCGCTCGGCCGGCACCTGGAATGCCGCCTCGCCCATGGCCACGACGAGCTCCATCTCGTAGTGGTAGTTGCTGGTACCGGGCGGGGCATGGCACGGTCGATTCCGACGGCACGTGGTGCTCGGCGGACTTGGTGAAGTAGAACGGCGCCTCGCGATCGACCGGAACGCCCATCTCTCGGGCATGGGCTTCGTAGTTGCGTCCGGACGCAGAAGATGCGGCGGATTGGCAGCAGCCTGCGCGGCCGCGGACTGGCACCGCCACGACGGGAGGACGTGGGAATCAGCAGCTCGGGCACATCAGGGCCTGGCGCACGGTCATCGGCCTTGTTCACCCGCGAGCGGCGTCGAACTGGGCTCTGTTGCGGCGGATTTGCCCCTGGTGCCTGGCCGTGTGACCGACGAGGAACATCGACGACGAACGACGCGGGCTGCTCGTCTCCACCTCGGTTCCGGCTGACCGCCGTCGCCGCAAAGATCCGCGTCGGTCAGCGCGCAGGCTGGCCACGGCCTCCTCGACAACGGCCCGGATGTCCGCCGCGACCTCATCGAGCCGACAGGCCGCGGTGTCGGTCACGGCAGCAAGGCGGGCGGCGTCGGCGTGCGCAGCCCCCACGCGTCGCCCGTGCCTGCGGCGATGCGTCGGGCCTCCTCCATCCAGAACGGCACGAACTCGCGGATGTGGCACAGGTTGTCCATCAACAACCAGGACGCCGTCCGCAGGCACCCAGTGCACGAGCGCGGGCTCCATCTGCTGCACCTCGGACAGGATCTCGTCGGACAGCTGCGCCAGACGCGCCGCTGCGGTGGCGGCGTGCGTGGACGGCTCAGGCATGGTGGCGTTCCTCGCGAAAGAGGTGCAGGGCTTCCTGCACGGGACGGTCGGAGAAGGAGAAGAGCACAGCCTCCTCCCCCGCTTCGTGAACCACGGGCTTCCAGCTCGGTACGACGAAGATGTCGCGCGGCCTCCACTCGACGACGAAGTCCGCGCCGATCCGGGTGCGACCACGGCCCTCCACCGCGACGAACACGGTCGCGTCGGTGGACCGGTAGCCCGCCGTGACGAATCCGGCAGGCAGGAGCTGGATGAACGCCGCGATCGTGGCCATCGGATAGCCTCCCGTGACAGGGTTGCTGTACCGCATCTTGAGGCCGTGGCACGCGTCCCAGTCTCCTGCGCGGGCCAGGTGCGCAAGCGCCTCGCGCGTGCGTTCGTAGGGATAGCTGAAGACCGGCGAGGCCCCGACCGCCGGACGCTGGTCCACCGGCAGCAGGTTCGAGCCGTAGCGTGCCTGGGAGTCGCCGCTGGATCGGGCGACCGGCTGCTCGACCGCGTCGTGGTGCTCGGCGAAGGACGCGTCCAGGAACTGGACGATCGGGATGTCGAGCCCATCGAGCCAGAGCATGGGCTGATCGGTCTCGTTGCCATGGTCGTGCCACGCCATGGGCGGCGTGATGACCAGGTCGCCGTACCGCATGGACGTGCGCTCCCCGTTCACCGCGGTGTGAGCGCCACTTCCCTCCAGCACGAAACGCAGCGCGCTCTGCGAGTGTCGATGGGCCGGGGCCACCTCTCCGGGGAGCACCATCTGCACGCCGGCGTAGAGGTCGGTCGTCACCCGTGACTGGCCGCGAAGCCCCGGGTTCTCCAGGACGAGCACGCGCCGCTCGGCCTCGCGGGCCGTGATGAGCCCGCCGGCCTCCGCCATGGCGGCACGGATGGCGTCGTACGACCACGCCGCCGGCTGGCAGCCGCTGCCGGGCTCGGTGGTGACGAGCCGACCGAGCGACGTCCAGAGCGGTGCCAGGTGCTGGCGCCCGATGCGCTCGTAGAACGCCAGGCGCTCGGGGGTCTCCCCAGCCGACGGGACGAAGGGTGTCGTCATGGCCACCTCTGAAAAGAATTGACAGTATACTGACTATCTTTATACTGTCAATTCACGATGCCGACCGCCGCCACCCGACAGCGCGTGCGCGAGTCCTTCTCCCAGCTCCCCGGACACCTCATCCGGAGACTGCACCAGGTGTCGACGGCGTACTTCACCGACGAGTGCGGCGGTGAACTCACCGCCGTGCAGTACGCCGCGCTGGCCGCCATCGGCGCTCACCCCGGCATCGACGCCACCCGCCTGTCCGAGATCATCTTCTTCGACCGTTCGACGATCGGCGACGTGCTCGACCGGCTCGAGGGGCGGGCCTGGATCCGTCGGAGCAGTGCTCCCGGCGACCGCCGCATCAAGCGTCTCGAGCTGACGACCGCCGGACGGACCGCGCTGCAGCAGGCTGAGCCCGGCATCCGCCGGGTCCAGGCCCGCCTGCTGGCGCCGCTGACGGCGACAGAGGCCAGGACGGTGGTGCGGCTGCTCGCCAAGATGGCGGGCGACAGCGAAGACGATGGCGACGACGCCTGACGCTGCGCCTCGGGCCGTCGAGGTCCGGGCGTTCATCGACGATCAGCCGGTGTCATGGCTGCAGTACCGGCTGCTGCTGCTCTGCTTCATCGTCATCGCGAGCGACGGCTTCGACACGGCGATCATCGGCTTCATCGCCCCGGCGTTGCGCGTGGAATGGGCCATCGGCGTCGCCGACCTCGGGCCCCTCTTCGCCGCCGGGTTGTTCGGCTTGATGCTTGGCGCCTTCGCGGTAGGCCCCGCCGCCGATCGCTACGGACGCAGGGCCATGCTGGTCGCGTCGATGGTCGTCTTCGGCGTGGCAAGCCTGGCGTCGGCCTTCAGTGGTCCGGCGTCGCTCATCACCTGGCGGTTCGTCACCGGACTCGGGCTGGGCAGGGCGATGCCGATGACCATCACGCTGCCTCGGTTACTGCCCGGAGCGGCGCCGGTCGTCACTGGTCACGCTGATGTTCTGCGGCTTCACGCTTGGTTCGGCGGCGGGCGGCCTCCATCGCGGCGCGGTCCTGCCCACCTTTGGCTGGCGCATCCTGCTCGCTGGCGGCGGCCTCGTTCCCCGTGCTCGCCCCGGTGCTGGCCGTGCTGATGCCTGAGTCGGTGCGGTTCCTGGTGACTCGGGCCGGAACGGACGCGGCGGGTCGCGTCGGTGCTGGGTCGAATCGCCGCACGCAGCCCTGAGCGGCGTCCGCTTCGTGGACACGACCCCGGATCCCGGCGTCCCCGGTGGCCCAGCTGTTCGCCGGCAGCCTGCTGGCAGGCACGATGCTGCTGTGGCTCGCGTTCTTCATGAGCCTGCTGGTCGTCTACCTCATGACCAACTGGATGCCGACCCTGCTGCAGGAGGCCGCCGGCGTGTCGATGGCCAGAGCCGCGTCCATCGGCGCCATGTATCAGGTCGGCGGCACGGCCGGCGCCATCGTCGTCGGTCGGCTGATGGATCGCTTCGAGCCGCACGCCGTGCTCGTGGCCAGCTATCTTGCCGGCGCCGGCTGCATCGCTCATCAGCCTCGTGGTGGACCGGCTGGACATCCTGCCGGTGGCGGTCTTGCCGCCGGCGCGTGCATCTCCGGCGGTCAGGTTGACGGCAAGCAGCGTTGTCAGGCGTTCTATCCGACGGCGTGCCGTGCCACGGGCGTCGCCTGGGCGAATGGGATCGGCCGAAGCGGCTCCATCGTCGGCTCGCTGCTGGGCGGCGTGCTGCTCGGATTCGGGTGGGCGGCCACCATGGTGCGCTCGTGGCTGTCCGGGACGGTAGCCAGTGGCACTGGCGGCGCTGGGCGCGGTGCGGCGCCATGCTCGCGCGGCAGGCTGATTCGGCCGGGCACCCACGCGCATGAGCCGCGGACGCTCGTCAGCGTCGCGGATACCACTCGGCGACGCGCACCTCGATGCCAAGCGGCGTCAGCCCGTCCTTCACCGTCTGCAGCCCCCGCGTCGTCGCGGGCTGCCGGACGCCGTCCGTGTCCAGGCGGCGCACCCAGTCCTGGTCGTAGTGATAGGGATAGACGACCTTGGGGTGTATCGCGCGGAGGCAGTCTACCGCCTCGTCGGGCTCCATGCGCGCCGCCGGCACGTTCATCGGGAAGAACACGACATCGACGTCGCGAACCGCCCGCACCTCGGGCACGCACTCGGTGACGCCCGCGACGTAGATCCGCGCACCGCCCACCGTGAGCACGTAGCCGTTGGCCTCGCCTTTCGGATGGAACGACTCACCGGGCGTCAGGTCGTAGGCCGGCACGGCCTCGATGCGGACGCCCGCAATCTCGCGCGTCTCGCCGTTGGCCATGACGATGCCGTCGGGGACCACGGTGTGGCCGTTGGCGGCCGTCACGACGGGCGCGCCACGCTTGCGCACGGCGGCAATGGCCGCCGCGTCGAGATGATGCGCCGGGTCGTCGGTGATGACGATCAGGTCGGCTGGCTTCATGCGCGCCAGGCCCACCTGGCTCCAGGGATCGACCTGGATCACGAACCCCGCGTGCTCGATCTGCACGCTGGCGTGACGGAGCGGCGTGATGACGAGATCCCCGCCGGACGCGGGCACCCGGTCCTGCGTGCCGGCGGCGAGGGTGGCGGCAACGAGCGCCATCGCCCAGACGGCCGCTGCGACGGCCGGCCTCCTCATCGCGCCGTCTGCGGCACGCGCAGCGCGAGCAGCTCGCCGCTGTAGCCGGGGCCCGCAATGGCGATCACGAGGTATTGCCGGCCCTCGTGCAGATAGGTCATCGGTGAGCCGGTCTGCGGGGCGGGCATCTGGTAGGCGGCCACCTCCTTCCCCGTCGCCTTGTCGTACGCCCGCAGCATGGCGCCACGCGTGCCGGACGGCGTGGGCCCGTAGTTGGCCTCGCCGGCGATGAGGAGCGTCCTGGTCACGAGCGTGCCGACGTTGTTGCCCGGACGCCCCGTGGGCGGGATGTCGAGCCCCTTCAACGCGGGATGGTTCTTCACGAACTCCGGCGTCGCGCCGTGCGGCACCTGCCAGCGGATCTCGCCCTTCGTGAGGTCGATGGCGCTGATGCGACTGTAGGGGGGCTTCACCAGCGGGAGTCCCTGCACGGTGAGTCCGGGATTGGCCCCCCCGGCCTCGGCGGTCGCCGAGCCCGATCCGCCGGAGCGCCGGGCGCCGGACAGCACCGTGCCCTGGTGATAGGGCAGGTCGGAGACACCCGGCGGCGGTGGCACCAGGCCCATCGGGCGCGGCGAGCTCTCGGACGCGACGTAGAGGATCCCCGTTTCGGGATCGAAGGACCCACCCGGCCAGTTGGTCGCGGCGCCCTGCGCGCCCATGACGATCGTCGCAATCGGCCCCTCGGCCCGGCTCAGGGAAGGCGGCGTGAACACCGGACCGATCCGATAGCGCGCAATCGCCGCCTCACCTTCCTTGCGGAGTTCGGGCGTGAAATCGATCAGGTCGTCAATCGAGAACCCCTGCCGGTCGTAGGCGGGCGGCTTGCTGGGAATCGGCTGTGTCGCCGAGTAGCGCTCGCCGGGGACGTCACCTTGCGGAACCGCCGTCTCCTCGATCGGCCAGATGGGCTCACCGGTCACGCGGTCGAACACGTACAGGAACGCCTGCTTGGTCGGCTGCGCGACGATCTTCCGGAGCCTTCCGTCGATCGTGACATCGGCGAGGATGGGCGCGCACGGGATGTCCATGTCCCACACACCGTGGTGCACCAGCTGGAAGTGCCACCGGCGCTCGCCGGTCTGCAGATCGACGGCGACCAGGCTCTCGGCGAACAGGTTGTCACCCGGCCGCTGGCCACCGTAGTAGTCGTGCGTCGGCAGCTCCACCGGCAGATAGGCGAGGCCCAGCTCCGGGTCCACCGAGATCTGCGCCCACACGCCGGTGTTGCCGGTGTAGGCCCACGAGTCCTTCTGCCACGTGTCGTGGCCGAACTCCCCGGTCCGGGAATCGTGCGGAAGATCCACAGCCGCTTGCCGGTGCGCATGTCGAACCCGCGCACGTAGCCCTTTGCGTTGATCTTGCTCTTCGGGTTGGCGCCGGTCTCGAACGCCGCGCCGACAATGACGACGTTGCCGGCGACCATCGGCGTGGCATGCAGGCCGACCGCCGCCTTCTCGAGATCCAGCTCCTGGTCGAAGTCCTGCTTGAGGTCGACGACGCCCTGCTGCCCGAAGCCAGGCACCGGCTGTCCGGTGGCTGCGTCCAGTGCGACGAGCCGGTATCCCGGCGTCACGTACAGGATGCGTTCCTCGGCGCCGTCGGTCCAGTAGGCGAGCCCGCGGCCGGAGAGCTGACGAGGCGCGTTGCGTCCCCTGGCGCCCTCGTCGAGCGAGTGGACCCACTTCCAGCTCGCCGGTGCCCGCGTCGAGCGATACCACTGCGCGACGCGTCCCGCCGGTCGAGTACAGCCGGCCGCCGACCACGAGGGGCGTGGACTGCAGGTTGAACTCGGGACGCGGGCCGAGGTTGTCGGTCTTGAACCGCCACGCCACCTCGAGGTCCGAGAAGTTGTCGGCCGTAATCTGGTCGAGCGGCGCGTATCGCGTGTGACCGGGATCACCGCCGTAGGTGGGCCACTCCCCTGCCGGCGCCCCCCGCTGCGCGATCACCGTCGTCGAGGCGGCGACGAGCGCCGCCGCCAGCCGCATCCCCGCCCGCGTCGCTCTCATGCCGCGGAGTATACGTCTGCTCGCGCGGACCAGCTTGCAATCTCCACCCCCAGCGAGAGAATGAGGCTCGTCGGCCATGCGCACACGTCACCCCGCCGTTCTGCTCGTTGCGGCCGCCCTGTCAGCGCTGACGGGACTGTCCGCTCAGACCGGGCCGAGCGGCACCCTGCTGGTGGTCAATCGCACCGGCGGCAGCATCGCCCTCTTCGACCTCGCCACGGAGGTGGAGATGGCCCGCATCCCCATCGGTCCCGTCATCCCGCACGAGGTCGCCGTGAGCCCGGACGGGCGCCTCGCGCTCACCGGGGAGTACGGTCCAAACGACAACCCGGGCCGCCATCTCGTGATCATCGACGTGGCTGCCGGCCGTCGAGTCGGTCGCATCGATCTCGGCCCCAACTCGCGGCCGCACAGCGTGCAATTCCTCAAGGACAATCGTCGCGCGGTGGCGACGACGGAACTGGCCGACCGGCTCGTGCTGGTGGACGTCGTGCAGCAGACGGCCATTCGGACCTATCCCACTGGCGGTCGCGAAGGACACATGGTGCGGCTCAGTCCCGACGACAGCCGCGCGTACGTCACCAGTCGCGGCGGCGCGGGCACGCTCTCGGTCATCACGCTCGACGGCGATGCGCCTCCGGTGGTGATTCCCACCGGCGAGGGCGCCGAGGGCATTGCGGTGTCGCCCGATGGACGCGAGGTGTGGGTCGTCAATCGCGTGGCGGGCACCATCTCGGTCGTGGACACGACGACGCTGACGGTGACGGCCACCGTGACGGTGCCGCCAGACGCGCGGCGCGCGGAGATCTCGGCCGAGGGACGCGTGCTGGTGCCGCACGGCGGTCCGCCGGACGCGCCCGCACAGTTCCTGTCGGTGTACGACATCGCGACGCGGACGCTCGTCGGCCGCCACGCCATGCACGAAGGCAGCCGCGAGCCCGGCGGCTTCGGCATCCACATCGTGGGCGAGCGCGCGTATGCGAGCGACCGCGCGGGCCGCACGCTGCTGTCCATGGACCTGGCGCGTGTGTCCGAGGTGTCCACCATCGCCACGGGCCTGGACGATCCGGATGGCCTGGCGTGGTCGCCGGTCAGGTTGTCGGTGCTGCAATAGCGTGACGAGAAGGCGCGCTCAGGCGTACCCGGCGCCCTGTGTCCCGACGTACACGACGTAGAGAGACTGGCTGGCCGTCATGAACAGCCGGTTGCGCTTCGGGCCGCCGAAGGTGACGTTGGCGCAGTTCTCGGGCAGGCGGATCATGCCGATGGCCGTGCCGTCCGGCGCAATCACCTGGACGCCCGGACGCGCGCCGGCCCAGATGTTCCCATCCACGTCGCACCGCATCCCGTCGGCGCCGGAGGGTTCGTTCGTGCCGGGCACCGTGAGCACCGCGTGCCGGCGCAGGTTCCGGGCGGTGGCGCCGTCCACGTCGAGGACACGGATGTCGCGCCCGCTGCCCGTGTCGGCCACGTAGAGGCGCGTGAAGTCCGGCGAGAAGCACAGGCCGTTGGGCCCGCTCAGCGCGTCGGTCACCAGCGTCACCTGCGCCGACTGCGGGTCTACGCGGTACACCCCCGGTGCGACCTCCGACTCCGCGCGGTTCCCCTCGTAGTTGCCGCGAATGCCGTACATCGGGTCGGTGAACCAGATGCTGCCATCGGCGTGGACGACGACGTCGTTGGGAGAGTTGAGGCGCTTGCCCTGGTAGCGCTCGGCAATCACCGTGACGCTGCCATCGTGCTCGTAGCGCACGACCCGCCGGCCACCGTGCTCGCACGAAAGCTGCCGGCCCTCGCGGTCGAAGGTGTTGCCGTTGCTGTTGCCCGACGGGTTGCGGAACACGCTCACCCGGCCGCCACCGTCATCGACCCATCGGAGCTGGACGTTGTTGGGAATGTCGCTCCAGACGAGGAAGCGGCCCACGCCGTTCCACGCGGGCCCCTCGGCCCAGAGCGTCCCGGTGTGGAGGCGCTGGATCGGCGTGTTGCCGATGATGTACGGACGAAACCGCGCGTCGAGCGCGACGATGTCGGGATCCGGATATCGGAGCGGATGGGACGGATCCCAGTCGCGCGGGACCGGTGGAGGCAGGGGCAGACCCTGCCCCGCAGCCGGTGGAGCAACGGCAGCGGCCGCAGGTACGGCCAGGGCAGCGTGAAGGAAGGTGCGGCGGGACGGCATCGGCTGACCTCAGGGAGTGATGTCCGGGACAGACGACGCCGGCCCGCCGAACTCACCCGACGCGGACGTACCCTCGCGCCTGGAGATTGACCATCGTGACCATCGCCCAGAGATCGGCCTGCACGCCGGGCAACAACTGGGAGGGATCGACCTTCTTCCCGATCAGCCCCTGCCCGCACACGCGCAGCTCGACACCGGCCTCGTGCAGTTCCTTCAGCACCGCGATGTTGGGGTTGTCTACGCCGTTGTGCCGCGCCTTGTACACCTCGTTGGTGAACACGGCGTCGCCGCCGCCCTGGTGGAACATGGCAGCGAGGTGCCGGTTCGTCGCCGGGACGCCGTTCTGGGCGAGCGTGTTGAGATACAAGCCGATCAACTTCAGCGTCGGGTGTACCTCGTCGTCCTTCACCTTGGCGCCGACGGAGAACACGACCTTGTAGTCGGTGGCGGGATTGGGCCGTTCCTTGGCGCCCGGGAAGTCCTTGGCTGCCGCGGCGCTGGCCACGGGCAGCGTGTCATCGAGCGCCGGCGCCGCCGCGAGGCGGACGTTCCCGACGGCCACCGCGCCGCCGGCGAGTGTCGTCATCATCGTGCGTCTGTCCATGACTCCTCCCTGCAGGGCATAACCCTACCGCGAATCGATTCCATTCGCGAATGGAATGTGAATACGGTGGTCCAGCGGGGCGCGCACGTCGACGTCCGTGCCACGGTCCGGTGCGCTGGTGAGGTGGAACTCGCCCTCGATCTGCTCGACCCGCTCCCGCATGCTCGTCAGCCCCCAGTGCGCGCCGTCGCCGTTGACGGCCGAGGGATCGAACCCGCCACCGTCGTCCGAGACGCGCAGGTGCACGTCGGCCGCGCCGTATGCGAGGCTCAGGCGAACGGTGCGCGGCGAGCCGTGCCGGAGCGCATTGGAGATGGCCTCCTGCGCGATGCGCAGGAGGTGCTCTTCCACCTTGACCGGTGCGCGGCGGGCGGGCCCGGAGGTGTCGTACTCGAAGGCGGCACGGCCCGAGGTGAGTCGCTCGCCGGTCTCACGCAGCGCGGTGCCGAGGTCCCGCTTCTCGAGCATCGGCGACCGCAGGTCCCGAATCGACTGCCGGGCCTCGCGGATGTAGAACTCCAGCTGCTGCCGCAGGGCGCCGAGCTGCTGCTTGGCGCCAGTGGTGGACTCGTCCACGGTCTTCTCGACCTCGCCCAGCCGGAGCATCACGCCCAGGAGGCTCTGCAGCAGGGTGTCGTGGATCTCGCGCGCCATGCGGGACCGCTCCACCAGGATGAGTGCGTACTTGCTCCGCACCTGGCGCACCCGCACCTGCCACGCCATCGTCGCCGCGGCCATCACCAGGGCGGCGAGCAGGAGCTGGAACCACCGCGTCTGGTAGAAGGCCGGCGCGATGACGAAGGGCCACGTCGCCTCGGACTCGCTGGCCACGCCGTCGTTGTCAGCCCTGACGCGGAAGCGATACGAACCTGGAGGCAGGTTGGTATAGAACGCCTGCCGTCTCGTCCCGGCCTCGACCCAGCCCTCGTCGAACCCTTCCATGCGGTACTGGAACCGCACCTTCTCCGGCGCGCGCAGACTGAGCCCGGCGTAGTCGATCTGGAGGTGGCCGGTGCGCGGCGGCAGCGGATCGGAGCGTGCGGGATCGCGGCTCACGGTGTCGGCGAACACGGCCTCGATCCGTGTCGGTGGCGGCTGCCGGTTCTTGGCGGTCCGGTGAATGTCCATCAAGGCCACCCCGTCGCTGGTGACGAACCACAGCGTGCCGGTTCGTGAGCGGGCGACCGTCGGCGCACCGAATCCGATCGGATCGCCTCGCAGGCCGTCCGATGCGTCGTACAGCTCGTGGGTGACGCGATGGGCGGGATTGGCGAAGGCCTTCTCCAGCTCGGCCAGCTCGACGCGAAGAATCCCGGCGCTCGAACCGAGCCAGAGGTTCCCCAGGCCGTCCGGCGCGATGGCGCCAATCACGTTGCCCGGCAGGCCGTTGTCCCAGGTCACCCGGTCGAATCGTTCGTTCCGATAGCGTGACAGGCCTCGGGACGACCCAATCCAGATCGTGCCGTTGCCGTCGTCGCGGAAACTGGTCACCATGCCGCCGACGAAGCCATCGCCTTCGCCGAACGTGCGTGCGTGGTCCCCGTCGTACATCACCATCGTGCCGTCGAAGAATCCCGCCCACACGCGCCCGCGAAGATCGCCGTAGACGGTGAAGGGTGGCTTGCGGCCCGGCCCCGCGTCCACCATCACCGTGGCGTGGCGATCGCGAATGCGAACGAGACCGTGCGCGAGGTCTCCCACCCACACGTTGCCGAGCCGATCCACGGTAATCGCCATCATCTGCGAGAGCGTGAGGTTGGTCGGGGTGAGGTTCCGGACGCCGTGCGGACCGATACTCGCAATCCCGCCGGAGGTGGCCACCAGCAGGCCGTGGCGCGCGTCGGTGTGCAGGGCCCGGATCGAATCGTGCGGCAGCCCCTCCGCGACGCCGAACCGTCGCGTGGAGTCGCCGCTCACCCGGTCCAGGCCGTCGCTGGTCGCAATCCAGAGAGCGCCGTCGCCGTCCACCGTCACCGCCCGCACGAGCCGCGTGCCGTCGGTCACGCCGAGCATCGACACGACGGCCTCCGACAGCCGGTTGAGGCCGCTCTGCGTACCGACCCAGACGTTGCCCTCCCGATCCTCCAGCACGGCGCGCACGAGGTCGTTGGTGAGCACCGTCTCGCCGTGGTAGCGGTGCATGAGCGGCGTACTCCGCGAGAGGTCGAGATGCAGGACGCCACCACCAAGCGTCCCCACCCACGCCGAACCGTCCCGGTCGAAGCGCACGCGCGTGCCCGCGATCTCTGGACGCACGACGGTCGCGCCCCCGTCGTCCAGGCGCATGAGGCCGCCATCGCCGACGCCCCAGACGGTGCCGTCGGGATCGGGCGCCAGGTCAACGACGCCGGTCTCGGTCACGCGGGCGAATACTGACTCGCCGGATCGGCGACGGAACACGCCGACATCGGTCCCGACCCAGAGATGGCCATGGCGATCCTCGAACAGCGCGGTGACGAACTCGGCCGGAACGCCCTCGCTGGCCGGTACCTGCGACCACCGGTCGCCGGCGAGCCGGAAGAGGCCGACCAGGCTGCCGGCCCATGCCGTCCCTACCCGGTCCTGCAGCACCGCGACGATGTTCGATCCAGGGAGGCCGTCAACGTTCGAGCACGTGCGCAGCTCGCCGCGGTGCACGCGGCTGACGCCGCCGGTGGCGCCGAAGCCGATCCACATCGCGCCGTCGCGGGCGAGCGAGAGCGCGCGCACGCTGCCGCCGGGCAGCGGCTGCCCCACGAACTCGCGCCAGACCAGGAAGTCCACCCCGTCGAAGCGGACGAGTCCTTCATTGGTGCCCAGCCAGAGATAGCCGGCCGGATCCTGCAGCAGCGCCCACACTGGCTGCCGCGGAGCCCGTCCTCGCTGGTCCACGACCGCGAGTAGCGGACGAGCGCCTCCTGTGGCGCGCTGGCCTGCGCCGGGCCGACGACGATGAACGACAGGACGAGTGCCGGCAGGAGCACGAGCGGGCGCGTCATCCGGCGATCGCGAGGCATGGCGCTGCTGCTCATGCCGCGCTCAGCCGACGTGCAGGATCCCGCGGCGGATCGCGAGGGTGACCGCGGCCGTCCGGTCGCTCACGCCAAGCTTCTCCAGGATGTTCCGCACGTGCACCTTCGCCGTCTCGAGCGCAATGCCGAGCGCCGACGCGATGTCCTTGTTGCTCAGCCCCTGCGACGCGAGATCCAGCACCTCCACCTCGCGGCTGGTCAGCGCCTTCATCTCGGCGCGGCTGGCCAGGATCCGCTGGACGTCGGGCGGCAGCTGCGCCTCGCCGCGGTACACCTCGCGGACCACGCGCGCGAGGTCGTCGAGAATGGCTTCCTTCAGCAGATAGGTCGAGGCGCCAGCGACCACCGCGCGGTAGATGTCCTCGTCGCCGTGGGCTATGGTGAGCACCACGATGCGCGCCGCGGCATCCTCCGCGCGGATGGCTTCGATGGCCTCGAGGCCTCCCATCACCGGCATCTGCAGGTCCATGACGACGACGTCGGGATGGTGGGCGCGATACAGCTCGACGGCCTGCAGGCCCGTGGCACCGGACGCGACGACATCCATGTCCGGCTGGCGGCCCAGCACGGCCGCGATGCCCTCGCGGACCACGCGGTGGTCGTCCACGCAGATGACGCGAACTGGCCGGCGACCCCGGCCACGACCGCGTCGCCCGCCCGGGATGCCTCATGCTCGGAGGTTCTGCGAATCATCTCGTCTCCGGATTGCGCGACTATTACACAGTGCAGCGCGCGGTAAACGGCCGAATACATCCGCCCCGTTCATCTCGCCCGGGCATTGCGCGGGCGATCTCCGCCGGCGCGATGACCGTCTGGCCGGCACGGCACCGCCACGGTAGACTCGGCGCATGCGTGGAGGCGACTGCCCGTGACCCGCGCGACGACACACGCCAGTGCGGCCGCGCGCCGGCACCTGCGGTTCGGCTGGTGGGCCCTCGCGGCGTTCGCGGCGGCCGGACTGCTGCTCGAAACGCTGCACGGCTTCAAGGTGCGCGCGTATCTCGACGTCGCGAACGAGACCCGACGCCTCATGTGGACGCTGGCGCACGCGCACGGCTCCCTGCTGGCCATCGTCAA
This sequence comes from Vicinamibacterales bacterium, assembly GCA_041394685.1. GTDB lineage: Bacteria > Acidobacteriota > Vicinamibacteria > Vicinamibacterales > UBA2999 > VFZN01. The sequence goes on along the minus strand of JAWKHU010000037.1, from coordinate 121,215 downwards.
CATCCTCTACGGGCTCACGCTCGCGATCGAGGAGCCGCGGATACACGCGATACGACGTCGCGTGCGCTGCTCGCGGCCGGCGTGCTGCTGCCGCTCGGGTTCTTCCTGGGTGGACTCCTCTCCTACGGCGGCGACCCCGGCCTGGTGTCGTGCTGGTGCCCGTCGGTGCGGTCCTGCTCCTGGTCGCGCTCGTGTCGATTGCAGGAGGCATCAGCGGCGTGCCGCCTGCGGGAGCGAACGAGTCGGAGCGCCGCCGGCGCTGAGCCCACCACGGCCTGCTATTCTCTGAGCAGCATGCGCCGGTGGTTGCGCTGCCGGATCAGCCGGAGCATCTCGTCCACGCGCACGCCGCCCTGCCATCCAGCAGCACGGCACTCCGTTGCCGATGCCGGCGCCGCGGTCCGCGCGTGCGTCCCACAGACGCATCGCCGCGAGCTGCGCCTGACGCCGGGAGCGCGGTCCCGCGATGACATCCACCTCCACATCCTCGAACCTGGGAAGGCTCCGCGACCGCTGTGCGCTACCGCACGGCATCGACGGATCGTCCAGCAGCTGAATGACGTGCGGCGCCATCCAGGCGGGCAGTCGCCTGCCTGCTGTGCCGGACGCCACCTGAAGGCTTCGGCCGCGATGACCCGCTGCCCCGCGTCGCCGGCAAGCGCCATCAGCACCATCGACGAGACGCGCTCCTGGTCCGGTGACAAGCCGGCGCGCGGCTGGCCGTACCAGCGCTCGAGCGCATCGGAGGTCCAGCGGAGCGTCTTGTCCACGTGACACAGGTTGCACGCGTTGGGCCGGCCGTGATCGACGGTCTCGGCGACACGTGGCACCGAGATGGTGTGACGGCGAATCGTCTTCAGGAGGCCGTAGGTCGAATACGGCATGTGGCAGTTGTAGCAGGCGCTGCCGGCGGATTCCGGGGCGTGGCGCGTATGCGAGGCGGGACTCGCCACGATCGCCTCGTGACACGACGCGCAGGCGTCGTTCGACTCGCGGTCCGCTGCGAGCTGGTCGTCCGCCCACGCCTGCCAGCCGCGGGTCGGACTCGTCCTGGTGGAGCCGGTGGCACGACAGGCAGCTCAGCGTGCGTGACGGGTCCGTCGCCACTGGTGAAGCACGACGACTCGAGGAGCCCGTTGTACTCTCGGCCCGACACGCGCACCATGCCGTCCGGCCAGAACGCATCGCGCACGAACCCGGCGTCGGCGGCGAGCAGGGCGCGCATCTCGGGCGAGTCTCCGTTCACCGTCGGCTGCGCGACGAACCGGGTGTCGCGCAGCTCGTGGCCGGGCCGGTATGGCAGTCCCTCCGTATTCGCCCGGCGCGCGCTGGCCTCGTCGGGAAACTCCCACACGCCGTGACACTGCCCGCACACCTGGGCGCTCAGCCGCGGCTCGAGGCGCGACGGCTGGACGATGGAGGTGTCGGGCTCGCCGGTGAGGTGCAGCCGGTACCGGCGCACGGGATTCCGATTGGCCGAGACGTGCGCGCCGCCGGGACCATGGCACGACTCGCACCCGATGCCGAACTCGACGGCGGTGGTGTCGTACGCCGCGTCCGGCGATCCGCTATCAGGTCCCTCGGTGGACTTCGGCTTGCCACCGGTGGTGTGGCACGACAGGCACACGGTGTTCCAGTGGCCGGTTTCCGAGTAAGCAGGATCGCCCGGCGGATGCAGGACGGCCGCGCGCCTGGGGATCCATCGGCGCTCGTCAACGAGGTAGGCAGCGGGAAGCTGACCGAGGAGACGCTGCCGGCCGGTGGCGGACCAGTAGATCTGCTGCTGGTGGGAACCGGTGATGAGCACCACCTCGCGCTCGATGCGAGGCGGGGCGGCGCCGGTGCCGTCCCAGTCGGGATCGGCGAACGCCGCCCACAGCGAGTCGCCACGCGTCGAGAGCTGCATCGGACCGCCGTGAGCGTCCCGGACCGTCACGTCGTCGAAGCTCGCCTGTGCGGTGTCGGGTCGCGCCACCTGCGTCATCGTCCGGTGGTACGAGCTCCACCAGCTTGCGTACTGGTCCGGATGACAGGCGCGACACGCTCCCGACGAGGTGTAGCCCTCGTCGGGGATCTGCACGGGGCGGTGGGTAACCGCGTGCTCGGGGTGCGCGCGGTCACCGGCGAGAAGCGCCACCCATCCCGCGGCGACAGCGGCGAGCAGGAGCAGCAGGCGGGTCACGCGTCAGCGCGGCTGGCCCGTGGTGGAGGCCCCTCCAGACACCCGCACGGTCACGGTGGTGATGGCGGTGGCCATGCTGTCGTCCGCGGTCGCCCGGAGCACGTACTCGCCAGGCACGCTGAAGGTGGCTTTCGTTTCGGCCTTGCCATCCGCATTGGGCGCATAGCGCGGCATGAACGTGACGGGGCCAGGGCCGCGCCAGACCATCCACGACACCACCAGGCCCAGCGGCCTGGCGTCGGGCCCGGCCGTTGCGCCGGGCGGCGTTTCGCGCGGCGCCGCCTGCGGCACGTTCACCGGTGCGTCGGTGCCCCCGAGGAGAGTGGGCGGAGTCTCCTGCCCGACCGGCGGTTTCCCCCGCTTCTTCGGAACGGGCAACCCATCGTCGGTGAGGTTGGCCACGAGCGTCACGTCGGACGGCAGCCGGACGCCGGGCACCGGGCTCACTGCGACGGTCGGGGCCGTGTTGGCCGTGCGCTCGGGATCGGTGTTGCCGCCACCCGACGCGCCGCCGACGGGGTCGATCTCCCACTCCGGCTGCAGCCAGCCAACGGCCCGCTCGGTCTTCTCGTTGTGGACGAGCGTCCAGACGACCTCGTCCTTCTGTCCCCAGGTCCTGGGGACATTCACGGTGAAGAGGTTCCGATTGGTGCGCGTGTAGAAGAACGTCGGCTGGCCGCGGTCCGGGCCGCCGGGCTCGATGCGGTTGTTCGGCCCCACCGGAATCTCTGGCGTCTCCGCGTAGTTCCGATTGAGGTAGCCGAAGTGCATGTTGATGCTGCCGTCCGGGGCCCAGGACCAGCCCTCGAAGATCGGCTGGATGGACTGCCCCTTGTTGTAGCGGAAGTTGTTCGTGAACTCGGCCTGCTGGGCGCGCGGCACCACGGTGCCGGCGCCCACGAGCGCCAGGGCGAGAGCCGAAGCCAGGACGCGGTGATCGAGTCTCATCCCTCTCCTCGCATGCAGGCGGACGGTCAGTGGCGCTGCTGCGGCGGGGCCGCGTCGCTGGTGCGCTGCCGCGCCGCTTTCCGCTCGTCGAGCTGCTTCTGGTACTCCTCCTCGGTCAGCTCGATCCAGCCAATCCAGAAGAAGCCCATCTCGTCGATCGTCCGCTGCCCATCGCCGACCCAGTTCTTGGGGTCGAGCGCGCGCGGGTTGTCCCTGGTGTTGTCGTGCCACTGGATGTTGTGGAGGATCGTGCCCGCGGGCAGCAGCGGCTGGACATCCTCGGCGTAGTTGTAGGTGAGGTGCCAGTTGTTGTTGAAGTTCGCGCAGTTGAGAATCTCGGTCTGCGTGCGCGTGCCGGAGGTGGGATAGATGACCTCGAGGCACTGCCGCTTGCCCAGGTTGTGCATGTGCGGCTGGAAGGCGATGAGCCGGGCGGGCTTGTGCAGGATGGTGTAGCCGTCGCTGCGCGAGATCACGCCGGCCGGAATGTCGAGTGGCGTCGTGGGCTGTGCGAGCTGGCGCGACCAGCGGATGTGTTCCGGCACGTAGCCCTTCGGGTACAGCTTGATCCCGAGCTCCACTTCGGCGCGTGTCTCCTGGCCGTTCGAGTGGAGGTGATAGCTCAGTCGCGCGCGCTGGCCCTTCTTGAGCAGGACGCCGCTGCCCTGGGGGTAGACCTCGGCGTTCTTGCCCGACGCGTACTCCACCAGGAACTGCCCCTCGTCCATCGCCGCCTGCTCGCCCTCGGGCGTGCTCACCGAGTACGAGAGCGCGTGGTGCACGACCTTGTGGGACTCCTGCGTGGCCGACCGCGTCTGGATGGCCTGGATGTAGCGGTCCTCGTCGATCGGGATGTCGGCAAAGAGATCACCGAACAGGTCGGGCCCGGACGCGGGCACCGGGTAGGGGGGGAACTTCACGACGAGATCGGGCTCGCCGATCTGCCAGTCGCCGGTGGCGGCAAAGGTGCGCGGCGGCGGCATGTCGGCGGGGTTCCCCTGCGGCGCCCCGGCGTCCACCCAGCGCGCGATCGTCGCAATCTCCTCGTCGCTCAGCGAGGGATCGTCCTTGAACTGCTGGATGCCGATGGTGCGATCGAGGTGGAAGGGCGGCATGTCCCGCGCGAGGACGCGGCTCTTGATCGATCGCGCCCACGGCCGCGCCTCCTGGTAGGTCGTGAGCGCCATCGGCGCGATCTCGCCCTGGCGATGGCACGACTGACACGAGCGCTGCAGGATCGGCGCGATGTCCTTGCTGAACGTCGGGGCATCCGATGTCCGGGTTCCGCCCTGCGCGGCCGCGACCCCCGGTGCCAGGCACAGGCCCGTCGCGAGCGCACTTGCAGTCAACCACTTCACTCGACTCGTCATAGCGAACCTCGTTGGATGTCTCACGCCTCACGGAATTGTCGAAGCGGTCGGCGCCGACCGCAATACCTAGGGAGGGGTACGCACCCGGCTCCACATGGTCGAAGCCCGGCCGTCCCCCCGAGGGAAGAGGAGGGACGGCGGGCTGGTGTCGGCTCAGAACCGCAGCTGTGCGGCGAGGCGAAGCGTGCGGGGCTGGAGGATGTCCAGCGGCTGTCCGAGGGACGCGCCCCACGTGATGTTCTGGTTCTTCACGTACGACGAGTTCACGATGTTGAAGATGTCGGCCTGCGCCGAGAGCTGGTAGCGGCCGACTCGGAAGAGCTTGCGGAAGCCCATGTCGAGCTGGTGCTGGCGCGGGTAGTACGACTGGCCGGGTGCGACCAGGTCCAGCACGTAACTGGCGAGCGTGAGGTTCGGCACGACGAGCTCACCGGGGCGGCACGCCCCCACGCAGTTGGCCGCGTACCGGGTCGTCGGCGACAGGTTCCAGCGCGTGAAGAGCGGCTGGCCGTTGTAGCTCTGGTAGGCCACGTTCACCTGGATGTCCTGCCAGGGCAGGCGGTACGAGCCGGCGAGCTTGATCTCCTGCAGCCAGGGCATGTCGAGCTGGCTCTGATCGCACCAGTGGAAGTCGGGCTGCGGCGCGTTGTTGGCCGAGATGGCCGCGGTCCCGCCGTAGCGCGCCTGGTTGCTCTCGATGGCGTCGCATCGGATGTCCACGATGCGATCCACCGTCCAGCCGCCGAAGAACTGGGCGCCGCCGAGCCGCGCGTTGAATCCGAGCTGGATGCCGTTGTAGGTGCGCCGGCGCAGATCCGATTCGGTCGAGTTGAAGTCCGTGCGATCCACGTTGGCCCGCTTGGTTGGATCCAGGTTGTAAACCGGCAGGATCGAACCGTCCAGGGGACTGACCACGGACACGATCGTGTAGTCGGCGGCCGACCAGCCGTTGTTCTGCGTGCGCCGCTGGTTGTAGGTGCCGCGGCGGTAGTAGCCGGCCGTGACGGACAGGCCGCGGCTCAGCTCGTGCTGCACCGAAACGGTGTACTCGAGGTCGTACTCGCGGGCGATGTCGGGATCCGGCCGCAGCGTCTGCACGGGCAGGCCGAAGGCGGCGTTGTTGCTGGGACCGATCTCGTTGTCCTGCGCGACGTTGTCCCCGTTGGTGTCGCGCCAGGTGCGGGTGTCGCTCTGGAGCTGCAGCGGGTTGTAGCGCGCCGGGAACCCGGTGGTCTGCCCCGCCATGTACCTCCCGAACGTGGCCTTGAGGGCGGTGCGCTGGTTGCCGAAGAGGTCGTAGGACACGCCCAGCCGCGGAGCGATGTCGAACCAGTTGGGCATGCCGGACACTTCAGAGAACGAGCGCTCCGGCGCGAAGCGGCCGGCGTTGGCGAACTGGTCGTTGATGCGGGCCGTGAACCGCTCGAACCGCGCGCCCAGGTTCAGCGTCATGCGGTTCATGGTCCACGAGTCGTGGATGAACATGCCGATGTTGCCGGTCAGTGCTCGTTGGAGCGCACCGGCGTGTTGTAGACCCGCACCGAGTCCGGCACGCCGTTGCGATAGAGCTGGACCAGGTCGCCGTTGATGTCGTACTCGATCTGGTAGTTGCCGAACGTCCAGCTGATGCCCGTCTTGAGTGCATGACTGCCCGTGACGTACGACGCCTGGGCCGTCACGGTGTTCGCCACCGGGTCCACCGCCGCGGCCGGCGTGATGCGGCCGTCATACGCCCGCAGGTTGAGGATGTCGCTCTTGCCGATCGTCGAGAACCAGGCGGGCGTGCCGCGCTCCTCCTGCACGCCGGGCTGATACCGGGCCGTGTAGTACTCGGAGTTGACCGAGTAACCCGCTTCGAGCAGCAGCCGCGTCGTCAGCGTGGACGTCCACTTGGCCTGCGCGGTGTAGTACGCGCGTGTTCGGGATAGCGCCGCCCGGCCGCCGTGTTCCACTCGGCGATCGCGCCGCCGATGGCCTCGTGTCCTTTGAACTTGGGATAGCGGTCGTGAGTAACGCTGAACTTGTGGTTCTGGCTGATCTGATAGGTCAGCCGCAGCATCTGGTTCTGGATCCACTGGTCCTCGACGCCCGTGCCGACCTCGCCGGTGTCGGCGAAGAAGCTGCCCGGAATGACGGAGTCGGTGTTGATCCGGCGCCAGCTGGTGAAGAACCACAGCTTGTCCTTGACGATGGGCCCGCCGAGCCCGAAGTTGATGTCGGTGATCCGGGACACGCGCGAGCCGGTCCGCAGCCCGCGCGCGCGCAGATCGTCGGTGACGTTGTTCGCCTGCCACGCGCCGTCGGTCCCGCCGACGAACGCCTGGCCGCTGAACACGTTGCCACCGTCCTTGGGAATCAGGTTGATGCGCACGCCGCCGGTGGACACGTCCGCCGTGATGCCGCTGGTCTGGTAGGTGGTCTCCGCCATGGCGGCATCACTGAAATAGGCCTGCACCTGCCCGTCGCTCATCAGGCTGTTGAGGTTCATGCCGTCCACCTGCACGGTGGTGTCCGTCTGGCGGGAGCCGTTGACGGTCATGTAGATCTGTTCCATCTGCTGGTTGCCGCCCACGTCGGTGTTGCTCATGCGCACGCCCTGGATGAGCGCCGCCATGCCGCTGTAGTTGCGCGCGGTCGGCACGGCATCCATCAACTCGCGGTTGAGCACCACGCTCTTCTGCGTGTTCTGCACGTCCACGAGCGGCGTGCTGGCGGTGACCGTGATGGCTTCCTCGAGTGCGCCCACACGCAGTTCGGCGTTCACCGTCGCCGTGAAGTTCGCCGGCAACTCGAGACCGTCCTGCCGGTAGGTGTTGAAACCCGGGAGCGTGAAGATGACGCTGTAGATGCCGGGCCGCAGATCGACGATGGTGTAGCGGCCCTGGTCGTTGGACACGGCGGCGCGAACCTTCTCGATCAGGACCGGACTGGTCACCTCGACCGTGACACCGGGCATGACCGCGCCGCTGGTATCCCTGACCAGTCCACTGATGGCGCTTTGCGCGAAGGCCGCGACCGGGCCGAGACACAGGGCCGCGACGAGAACACTGGTGCGGAGCACGAACCGTCCACTCATGTGCATCCTCCCTGCCACAAGAGATGCGTCTGATTGACGTCGAGGCCTTGGAGGTCCGGACACATGGCTGCGCCTGCGCGCCCGCGCCGCTTCGGCCGCCGAGATTCTGCGGTACCGCGCGGCGGATTGACATACCTAACAAGAGTTAGAACGTTCTGTTTTTCAGATGCCTGCCCCGTTGGTCGGCATTGAGTGCGCAACCACGTGCTGCGTCCGTGGACGCGGTGCGGCTGCCACGTCGGGTGTTACGGACGTGCTGGGCGGGGGAAGGACGCGGCGGGCCGTACGGCCGGCAACTAGCGGCCGGCCGTCTGGTTCCGGGGAGCGGGCAAGCCGAACAGGAAGATCGCGCGGCCGGCGGAAACCGACACGTACTGCCGTCCGTCAACGAGGAACGTGACGGGGTTGGAGCGGACGAGGCCACCCGTCTGGAACTGCCACAGCGCGGCGCCCGTCTTCGCGTCGAGCGCGTAGACGTTGCCCTCGTTCGAACCGCTGAACACCAGCCCGCCGGCGGTCGAGAGCACGCCGGACCACGATGGCGACGGGAGCTTGAAGTCCCAGACCACCGAGCCCGTGGTGGCATCCAGCGCGCGGACCGCGCCCCATGCCTCGTCGGCGAGGCTGCGTTCGCCGCCTCCGGTGAACGGCAGGCCGGCCTCGTACTCCACGTCGGTCTTGTAGTAGTAGGAGCCCATCTCGCGCACGGGCACGTAGAACAGCCCCGTCTGCGGACTGAACGAGGGGCTGGGCCAGTTCGTGGAGCCCTGCAGGCTGGGGTAGACGAGGTTGCCCTCCTCTGTCGGTTCGGTACCGGGCAGCACCTCGGGACGGCCCTTCGCGTCGATGCCCTTCGCCCATGTCTGCTTCGCGTACGCCTGCGCGTGCAGGAACTCGCCGGTCTCGCGGTCCAGCACGTAATAGAAGGCATTGCGGTTGGCGGTGATGAGCGCCTTGCGCGTGCGCCCGCCGATCTGCAGGTCGGCCAGCACCTGGATCTGGTTGGCATCCCAGTCGTGCACGTCGTGCGGCGTGTACTGGAAGTGCCACTTCATCTTCCCGGTGTCGGGATCCAGCGCGAGGACCGACGACGTGTAGAGGTTGTCGCCCTTGCGGACGTCGCCGTTCCAGTCCGGCCCGGGATTGCCGGTGCCCCAGTAGAGGAGCTTCAGCTCCGGATCGTACGAACCGGTGAGCCACGTCGCGCCGGCGCCGTTCTTCCAGCTGTCACCCGCCCAGGTCTCCACGCCGGGTTCACCGGCGGCGGGCACGGTATGAGTACGCCACACGAGCTTTCCGCTTTTTGCGTCGTAGGCGTCCACGAACCCGCGAATCCCCGCCTCTCCTCCGCTGATGCCCACCACGATCTTTCCGTCCAGCGCGAGCGGCGCCATCGTCACCGAGTGGCCGGTGCCGTTGTCGGCGACCTGTGTTTCCCAGCGCTTGGCGCCGGTTTCCGCGTCGAGCGCGATCAACGCGCCGTCGAGCGAGCCGACGTAGACCATGTCGTCGAGGATGGCGACGCCGCGATTGGTGGCCGGAAAGCCGATCAGGCGCAGGTCCGAAGGCATCGGGCGGACGTAGCTCCACAGCGCGCGTCCCGTTCGCGGGTCGAGGGCGGTGACCGTGGTGGGCGGCTCGGTGACGTACATGCGGCCGTCCACGGCGATGGGCGAGGTCTCCACCTGGCCGTCGCCGCGGACCTGGTAGACCCAGAGCGGCTGCAGCTGCGCGACGTTGGACGTGTTGATCTGGTCCAGGGTGGAGTGGCGCTGGCCGTTGTACTGCCCGTTGTAGGTGAGCCACGAGCCCGGCTCCTTCGCGGCGTTCACCAGGCGCGAGTACGGCACCTGTCCGGACAGGATGGCGCCGAGTGCGGCGATGCCGCACGTGACCAGGACGGCGTGTCTCATGGTTGTCCTCGCAGGCTGGCCAGGTAGGCCACGAGATCGTCCACTTCCGTCGGCGAGCGCTGCGCGCCGTAGGCGGGCATCAGGCTGGCGCCGGCTTCGCGTTCCAGGGCGTCGAGATCGGACTTCCAGTAGCGGTGCACGCGGCCCGCGGGGTCGCGCACGTAGACCCAGAACACGTCTTCGTTGACGCGCACGCCCCGCACGGCCCGCGTCTCCTTCGGACGCGCGGTGACCACGACGTGCCCATCCGGCACGCGCGCGTTGGGCTCGAGCAGCGCCTGCTTGATGTAGGCGGGGCCGCGCTGGCTGCCGATGCTCGACAGGTCCGGTCCGTAGGCGCGTCCCGCGCCGTCCAGCACGTGACACGACGCGCAGCCGCGCTCCTGGTAGATGACCTTCCCCTTGGCGGCATCGCCGTCGAGGACGACCACGGCGCGGCCGGCGGTGATGCTGCGGACGTAGGCAGCGAGCTGCCAGGTGCGGCGGGCGCCGTTGGCACGGCCGTAACCAGGCATGAGATTCGGGATGCCTTGATCGACGACACGGAGGAGGCCTCTGTCGTCGGATGCGCGAGGCAGCACGGGGACGAGGAGCGAGGGACCGTAGCCGCCGCTGCCGTCCATGCCGTGGCAGAGCGCGCACTGGGCCACGTAGGCGCGCTTGCCGGCCGCGAGATCGGTGGCATCAGCCTCGGCAAGTGGGCGGCTCTGATCGAAGGCCTGGGGTTGCGCGGTGAGTGGCGGCGCGGCGGCCAGCGCGAGCAGCCACGCGGAGGCGCACGCAAGCGTCCAGCGCGTGACGGACGAAGTCGCCGTGCCTGTGCGGTGGGTCATCGGTTCGCCTCCGGTGCGAGGGGACGTGTGGCGGGGTCACTGTAGCACTGAGGGGCGGCGCCGAGGCCCACCGGCTCATCACGCGCATTCCCGATCGGGAACATCGGCACGTCTACCGCGGTCGCCGCCGTGGATGTTCCCGTTCGGGAAATTTCTGGACTCAATGGCAGACACAGGGGCAGAATATTCCCGATCGGGAACATCACATGCCTGTCAACACCGTCGCCGAGCTCGGCAGCCTCATCCGGCAGTTCCGCAGCGCTCAGGGTCTCCGGCAAGACCAGCTTGCGGCGGCCGCGGGCGTGGGCCTCCGCTTCCTCGTTGAGCTCGAAGCCGGCAAGCCCACCGTTCGATTCGAGAAAGTGCTCGCGGTCCTGCGCGCGCTCGGGTGCCGCCTGGACGTGACGCCGCCTGCCGCACCGGGGCCTGACTCGTGACACGCGTCCTCACCGTCTGGTGGGACAACACGGTCGTCGGCACCCTGCAGGTGAACGCACACGGCGAGATGCGGTTCACCTATGCACGCGCCTGGTTGGACGATACATCCAGCAGGGCTATCTCCTTCTCGTTGCCCAAGCAGCAGGAGGCCTTCACGCAGCGACAGTGCCGTCCGTTCTTCGCGGGACTATTGCCCGAGGAGTCTCAGCGCGACGCCATTGCGAGAACCCTTGGTTTCTCCAGGGGGAACGACTTCGCGTTCCTCGAAGCACTCGGGGGCGATGTGGCCGGGGCGTTGTCGCTCTGGCCAGAGGGCCAAGCGCCACCCGTAGAGGCCCCCGCCGGCGGCGCGACGCCCCTCACCGACGAAGCGCTGGCCGAGCTGCTCGCCGCGTTGCCACGGTATCCCCTGCTCGCGGGACGCGAAGGGCTGCGCCTCTCCCTGGCGGGTGCGCAATCCAAGGTGCCGGTGGTGCTCGTGGACGGTCGCGTGGGCCTGCCCGCGCCGGGACAGCCAACGACGCACATCCTCAAGCCGGCGATGGCGCGGTTCGCGCACACGACGGAGAACGAAGCGTTCGTGATGACGCTGGCGACGGCCATTGGTCTTCCGGTCGCGCCGGTCGAGGCGCGGGTCGTGCTCGGCCGCCCGTATCTGCTGGTGACGCGCTACGACCGCCGGTTCGACGAGGACGGACGCGCACACCGGCTTCATCAGGAGGACTTCTGCCAGGCGCTCGGCATCCCACCCGAGCGCAAGTACTCGGCCGAAGGCGGTCCGACGTTCAAGACGGCGTTCGAGCTGGTGCGACGCGCGGTGACGGCTCCGGCAGGTGCCGTCCTCTCCCTGCTCGACGCGGCCATTTTCAACCTGATCGTCGGCAATGCCGATGCCCACGGGAAGAACTTCAGCCTGCTCTATCGCGCGGGCACGATCACTCTCGCTCCGTTCTACGACCTGCTCTCCACGGTCGTCTATCCCGAGCTGTCGACGAAGATGGCCATGAAGCTGGCCAGGCGTGCAACGCTCGACGAGATTGGGCCGTCCACGTGGCCAGCGTTTGCCGAAGACGCCGGACTGTCGGCTCCCTTCGTGCGGCGGCGGGTGGCCGAACTGGCCGAGGCCGTTCGCGTGCACGGCCGTGCCATCGTCGAGCAGCCCGCTGTCGCCGAACTCGACATCGCGGCCGCACGTGATCTTGCGAACTCCATCGCGGCGCGGGCAGAAACCGTGGGACGCACCGCGGTACCGGTCTCGACGTCCCCACGAGCAGGGCGGACGCCCGGGCGGAAGCGGCAAGCGGACCCTCCCGGCTAAGGCCCCGGACCGCAGGTCGGTACGCACACTCATCCGACGCCGCGCACTCATCGCCGTCGGCGGCAGCGTGGAGGGTGCCAAGGACGCCTGCCGCGACCGGGGCGGCCCGCCGAGCCTCGACCTCGCACGGCGAGGTCACGTGACATCACTCGTCGGGAAGGCTCAATGTCAGCGCGTAGTTCTGGCGGCGATAGTCCTGCGCGAACCCGAGCCTCAGGTAGTTCCGGTGTGAGGCCACGGGCTTGTCGGGCAGGGGCTCCGCGGTCTCGGCGGTTGCCACGTCACAGCCCAGCGATGCGGCCAGCGCGCACCGATGCGCGATGAGTGCACACTGGGCGCCGCGACCGCGATATGCCGGAAGCGTGGCATCGAATCCCAACCACCCGACGCCGTCGTGCACCGCCAGGACAGCGCCATCGTCAGCCAGCGCAGCGAGCCCGAGCCGCGCAGCCACGTGCGGAGCAGCGCTGTTCATGAACTGCAGAAGCGCAGCCGCGTCGGCGGCCTCCAACCTGGCGTCGAGCTCGCCGGCGGTGGCCATGTCTCCTTCGGGCCGCGTCGATGCGTGCCCGTCTTCTTACCGGCTGCCCGCCGCCTTCGGCGTCACCTTCAGCAGCCGCCCGTTGGCGCCCTCGGTGAGGATGTACCGCGCCGTCGGAGAACACCTGCACGTCGCGGAGGCGCGACCCCAGGTCCATCAGCAGCGGCTCCTCGTTGACGACCTTGTCGTCCTTGCCGAGCTCGACGCGGAACAGGGCCTGCCCCGCCAGCGCGCCGATGAGCGCGCTCGACTTCCACTGCGGGAAGAGATCGCCCTTGTAGAAGGCCAGCGCCGACGGCGCAATCACCGGATCCCAGTAGTAGCGCGGCTGCTCCAAGCCCGCCTTCTCCACGATCGCATCGCCAATCTTGGTCCCGGGGTAGTTGATGCCGTGCACGATGACGGGCCAGCCGTAGTTCTTGCCCTTCTCGATCAGGTTCAGCTCATCGCCCCCGCGAGGCCGTGCTCCACCTCCCACAGCCGGCCGTCCGGCGCAAGGTCAACCCCTGCGGCGTGCGGTGTCCCATGGTCCACGTGCCAGGCAGACCCAGCGACGGATTCCCCGCCGCGGGCTTGCCCTCCGGGGTGATGTGGATGACCTTGCCCAGGTAGGTGTCGAGGTGCTGCGCCTGGAGCGGAAGCGGATCTCCCGTGGACCGATCGCCCACCGCGACGAACAGGGTGCCGTCCTTTGGATCGATCGCAATGCGCGAGCCCGACTGCGACACCGCGCGGTTGGTGAACGGCGCCGCCTGGAAGATGGTGGTGACGTTCGAGATCGTGCCGGCGGTCTCGTCCAGGACCGCGCTGTCCACCGCGTGCGCGCACATCTGGTCGTCAACGATGCGCAGGTAGACGTAGTAGATGCGATGGTTGGTCGCGAAGTCCTTGTCGAGCGCCACGTCGAGCAGGCCCGCCTGGCCGCGGTAATACACGGGCGGCATGCCGGCCGTGATCGTGTGGAGCGTGGACCCGTCCGCGTTCAGGACCTTGAGACGACCCGCCTTCTCGGTGATCAGGAACCGGCCGCTCGGCAGCATCTCCACCGCCCAGGGCACGTCGAGCCCGCTCGCAATGGTCGTGACCTCGAGGTCCACCGTCTTGTGGTACGGCGCGCGGGTCTGACCCGGGAACACCGGATGGTCCGTGTCGAGCTCAGGCGCCCGGCGATCCACGGGTTGCCCTTCCACCGTGAACTTCTCGAACGACGGACGCCCCTGCCGGGTCGGCGCCGGGGCCGGTGGGTTCTGGGCCAGCGCGGCCGCGGAGAACGTCGCTACGGCGGCAGCGGTGCAGGCGATGGCGAGTCGGGTCATTGGAGGAGTATAGCGGGCTTGGGGCGTGGGGCGTGGGGCGTGGGGCGTGGGGCGTGGGCCTGCGGGCTTGCGGGCTTGCGGGCTTGGGATTGGGGCATTGGGGGATCGGTACAATCGGCGTGTGTCATCCCTGTTCGACGGCCATCGCGTGCGGGCCGCGTGAACGCGCTCTCCACGATGCTCCGCGGGCCGGCGCCGGTGCTGACGCTGGCGCCGATGCAGGAAGTCACTGACGGCCGCTTCTGGACGCTCGTCCACCAGTACGGCGGCGCCGACGTGTACTGGACCGAGTACTTCCGGGTGCAGGCCGAGTCCACGCCCGAGCGCCGTATCCTCGACACGATCACGGGCAACACGACCGGACGCCCCGTGGTTGCGCAGTTGATCGGCAACGACATCCCCGGCCTCGTGCGCACCGCGCAGGTGCTGCAGCGCTATCCCGTGGACGCCATCGACCTCAACCTCGGCTGCCCAGCGCCGATCGTCTATCGCAAATGCGCGGGCGGCGGGCTGCTGCGCGAGCTGGAACGCGTGGACGCCATTCTCGGCGCGCTTCGCGAGGCCGTCCGGATCCCGTTCACCGTGAAGACGCGCATCGGCTTCGCATCCCCGGACGAGTTCGATGCGCTGCTGGCCATCTTCGCGCGCCACTCACTCGACGCGCTGACGGTGCATGCGCGCACGGTCGCGCAGCTGTACCGGTTGCCCGTCCACTACGATCGCATCCGGCAGGCCGTGGACGCCATGCCGTGCCCGGTCATTGCCAACGGCCACGTCTACTCCGCTGCGCAGGCCGCGGACGTGCTCGCGTCCACCGGTGCCCGGGGACTGATGATCGGCCGCGCCGCCATCCGGAGCCCGTGGCTGTTCGATCAGATCCGGCAGCAGCTCCGCGGCGAGCCGGTCACGCTCCCGCGCGGACGCGACGTGCTGGGCTACGTGCGCGCGCTGTGGGCATCACAGGCCGACCCCGCCAAGCCGGAACAGTCGCAGTGCGACCGCATGAAGAAGTTCGTGAACTACCTCGGCGAGGGCGTACCCGGCCCTTTCCTGCACGACATCCGGCGCGCGCGGACATCAGCCGAGTTCCACCGCATCGCCGATGCGTGCCTGGATCACGATGCGCCGATGGACCTGGCGCCGGCCCTGGCGTGACGCCGCCGAATCAGGGCTGGACGGCTTCCGCCTTCGCCATCCACGCCTCGGCGAGCAGGGAGCGCGCCATGGCTCCACCGCGCAGGCCAGAATCTCCTTCAGGCGTTCGATCTGCGAGTCCCCCATTCGACGTGCGTCCTGGCCGCCATGTTACGCGACACGGCGAAGGCGAACCCGTCAGCCCCTTCGCTGCTAGCGCTCCGCGCGCAAGGCATCCATCGGCGCAATCCGCAGCGCGCGCACCGTCGGTGCGGCGCACGCGGCAACCGACACCAGGAGCATCACGGCCAGGCCCAGCGCCGAGGCCATCGCCACGGCGATGGGTACGGAACCGCCGGCTCCGGTGACCTCGAGGAACTCGTAGGACAAGAGGCCCGCGAACGGCAGCCCCAGCGCCACGCCGATGCCAATCTGGACCACCGCTCGCGTCGCCACCTCCCGTGCGACGTCCCACCGGCTGGCGCCGAGCGCCACGCGGATGCCAATCTCACGCGTGCGCCGAGACACGACCAGCGACAGGATGGCGTAGAGCGCGGATGCCGCCAGCGTGAGCAGGACGCCGACAAGGAGAATCGCGGCGAGGACGAACGCGCGGAGCAGGTACCAGTCGCCTTCGAACATCTCGTCCAGCGGAACGGGCGTGGACACGACAGCAGCCGCATCCACCGCACGCGCCAGTTCCTGCAGGCGGCCGGCGACAGCGGCCGGGTCTCCACTGACCCGAATCGCCAAACGAACCGGGTTGGACGCACCCTCCGCCAGCGGCAGATACACCCCCTCATCGTCGGAGGGCGTGAGTGCGTGCATACCCAGCGGGCCAACCATCCCGACGATTTCGAGCCACGGACCGGCGGCCGCGCCGTCGGACGCCACCGGCCGCACGCGCCTGCCGATCGGGCTTGCGGACCCGAACGCGCGCCGCGCGAAGGTCGTGTTGACGATGACCGTTCCCGCGCCGTCGGGAAGGTCGCGGGCGTCGAACGCGCGCCCGGCCACGAGAGGCCGTGCCAGGGCCTCGAAGAAGCCGACAGCCACCCTGGCGCTGCGCGCCTTGAAGGGACCGGATGCGGTGGACGCAGGGGAGGCATCGCCGGGATCGACGGCGAAGAGCCGCGTGGGATGGTCCATGCGCGGCAGCGCTGTCGCAGACGTGACGGCGCGGACACCGGGCTCACGCCCAATCCGCTCGACCAGCGCGTGCTGCACGCGGGCCATGTCACCCGGCGTGGCCGACGGGACCGCGAGCGTGGCCGACAGGAACTCCGCGGCCCTGATCCCGTCCACCGATTCCCGTGGCAGGGTGGCCTGCACCTTCCCCCAGAGGCCCGCCGCGACGCCAACGGCCACGACGGCCACCGCCACGTCGATCACGATGAGGGCGCCGGGCAGCCCGCCCAGCCGCGTCCCTGACCGGTTGGCGCGGGCACTGCGGATGTTGGCGTCAAGGGAGCGGCCTGTCATGCGAAGGGCCGGCAGGACGCCGGCCATGACAGCACAGCCGACAGCCAGGCCGAGCCCACGGAGCACGGTGTGCGTGGTCAGTCCGGTTTCGATCCAGTACGGGAGCGTGGTACCCAGGCTCGCCAGCACGCGCGCGGGCAGCCAGTCGAGCAGCAGCAGCCCGGCCCCCGCGGCAAGGACGGCCAGCACCAGGAACTCGACGAAGACCTGCGTGAGGATGCGTCCCCGGCCCGCGCCCAGCGCCGTCCGCACGGCGAACTCCGACCCACGCGTGGACGTCTGCGCGAGGATCAGGAGGCCGACGTTCACGCACGCCACCAGCAGCGGCGCCAGCATGAGCAGTTGGACGAGGGGGAACTCCGGCAGCGCCCGGAGACCGCCCTCCGTGGGAAACCCGAACGTCAGGTGCCACGACGGCAGCACGACCGCCCGGAGCCGCTCGAAGGCGACCGGGTTGTCAGTGGCGAGCGTGCTCGTGAGCGCCTGGACTTCAGCCTCGGCGGCTTCCGGCGTCGCGCCTGGCGACAGGCGGCCGAAGACGACGAGCGCCGGACCGGTGCGAGGACCGCGGTCCTCCTCTTCGCGCAGTGGCATCCAGAGTTCGTGTGACGACGGGAAGCGGAAGCCGGGCGGCATGACGCCGACGATCTCGCGGGGTTCATCGCCAATGGTCACGGTGCGGCCGACCACCTGCCGGTCGGCCCCGAACCGTGCGCGCCACAGGTCGTGGCCGAGCACCACCACTCCAGGCGCACCAGCACGCTCGTCCTCCGCGCGCAGGACGCGTCCCAGCATGGCGGGCGTATGCAGGACGTCGAACGCCGTCGCCGTGGATTCGATGGCCGCAATGGGTGGGCCGGCGGGTTCGGTGAGATTGACCGTCGTCGCACGGTACGCCGCAAGCGTCTCGAAGGACCGCAGCGACGTGCGCCAGGCGGCGTAGTCCCCTCGGGTGGCCGGCTCGTGCAGCGTATCGCGCCAGTAGCACACCGTGCGGATGCGCCCGTCCGGGTCTCCGGGCAGCGGGCGTTCGAGCGCCTCGACGGCGTGCATCGGGGCCAGTCCCACGGGGATGCCAATCGCCAGCGCGCAGACGGCGACGACGCTGAGCCCGGGCGTGCGGCGGATGGATCGGAAGCCGAGTCGAACGTCCGCGAGGGACGGCCGCCATGCCGCTGGCCTCAGGGCCTCCCACCACATGCTGCACGCGGAGGCGAGCACGTTCCGCAGGTCGCGGCGCCGCGCCGCCCGGGTGGAGAGGCCACGCGCCACATCGTGCTCGAAGGCATCGTCGAGATCGCGGAGGACGAACGGCGCATCGATGCCCCTGATGAGCAGCGCGGCCAGAACGCGCCCGAGGCCGGACCGTCGCGGGCTCAACTCCTCCCCGGCCAGCGCGCCGAGCCGCTGCAGGACGCCGCCCGCCATCGCGCTGATCGCGGCGTAGCTCTCCTGCAGGTCGCGGGCGCCCGCTGGCGTCAGCGCGTAATTCCGCGGCCGGCCTGCGCGGCCTGCCACGGGCACGCCGACGCGGCCGACGACGAGGCGCCGATCCGCCAGGCGTCCGAGTGTCGTGCTGATGGCGCCGGATGAGACGAGGCGTCCGCTGCGCTCCTCGATGTGCGCGCGGATGGCGCCGCCGTACGCCTCCTCGCCGAGCGCGGCGACGGCAAGAGGATGAGTTGTTCGAGCTCGCCGAGGTGACCCATGCGGTGCTGGCTCCGGCGCAGATTAAACCACTATGTGGTTTTATTGGTCAACCGCTGGAGGTCCGGCCGCGGCCAGCGCACCGAACGCCGCGTAGATCACCTCGTCGGGAAAGAGGTCCGGCGTGAGGAGGCGTTGGAGCACGAGTCCCTCGGTCAGGGCGTGAATCACGCGCACCAGGTGCTCCCTGGGCATTGGCAGCGCATCGCCGTCGGCGAGCGTTGCGAGCCACGCCGCACCCATCTCGTAGCTGGCGGCCGTGATCTCGTGGACGCGCTGCCGGAGGTCGGGATGCTCGATCGAGTACGCCACGCCGGTCAGGCGCCCGACCGCGGCCAGTGAGCGCTCCGGCATGGCCGCGATGGTGGCGGCCGCCATGGCGCGCATCACCTCCGAGAAGGAGGCGCCCGCCGCGACACGCGGCTTGACCGGCGGCCAATACGCATCGCCCAGCGCCATGAACAGGTCCGCGCGGCTGCGGAAATTGCCATAGATGGCGCCCGTCGTCATGCCCGCCCGCTCCGCGACCGCCTCCAGCGTGGTCCGCGAGTAGCCCTTCTCCCGGACCAGCGCGCGAGCGGCCTCCAGCAGGCGAGCCCGTGTGCGTTCGCGCTTGTCGCCCTTTGGCTTTCGACGGGGATCCGCCGGGGTGGTCGTCATGCCCTTGATAATATAACAAAATTATAAAATACTTCTCCAACGATGAGGACCCAAACCGACCACGAACTCGAAGCCGTGTTCCGCGAACCCCTGGCGCTGGGCCACCTGGCCTGCGTTGTCGCGCTCGCGTGGCGCCCTGGACACCCCACGCGCAGCGTGGTCCTCGGCTCGAGGGACGTCGAACGCCAGATCCCCGTCGAACGGGACACGCTGTTCCGCATCGCATCGCTGACCAAGCCCGTGACGACGGTGGCCGCGTTGAGCCTGCTCGACGAGGGACGCTTCGGTCTCGACGATCCGATCACCATCGCCGCGCCCGAACTGGCGGACCTGCGCGTCCTGGAGGATGCCGACGGTCCGCTCGATCGCACGGTCCCCGCGGCGCGCGCCATCACCTTCCGCGATCTGCTGACCCATCGCTCCGGCCTGAGCTACGCCGAGTTCCACCGCGGCCCGATCGGCGCGGCCTATGCCGCCACGCTCGGTGCGGAGATCGACAACCCGCTCTCGCCTGACGCGTGGATCGCGCGGCTGGCCACCCTCCCGCTCGTCGATCAGCCCGGCGCCGGGTTCCACTACGGCGTGTCCACCGACCTGCTCGGCTTCCTCATCGCGCGCCTGGAGGGGACGACGCTCGGAGCCGTGATGCGACGACGAGTCCTCGACCCGCTCGGCCTCCACGACACCCACTTCGACGTGCCGGCCGGCGCACGCCATCGCCGCGCGGCACTGACCGGGTTCGACGACGCCGGCCGGTTGGCGACGCTGACGGTGGCGCCCGGCGGCCATGCGCTGGCGGACCGACCGGAGGGGATGACGTTCGAGGGGGGCGGCGGCGGTCTGTGGTCCACGGCCGACGACTTCCTGACGTTCGCCCGGCTCTTCGTCGGCGGAGGCGCCGTGGACGGGGTGCGCATCCTGCGGCCCGAGACGTGCGGGCTGATGATGTCGAACCAGCTCACGCCCGCGCAGCGAGCCGGGACGCGGCTGCTCGGCCAGGCGGTTTTCGCCGACGGCCACGGCTACGGGATGGGCGTGGCGGTGGTGATGGAGCCGGACCGGGCGGATCCGGTGCGCTGCGGCGGCGGCGTCGGCGCGGTGGGCTGGCCGGGCGCGTACGGCGGCTGGTGGCAGGCCGACCCGAACGACGGGTCGGTGGCGGTGCTGCTCACCCACAACATGGTTGACCTCGCGCAGATGAGCCGTGGGATCGGGCTCGGCATCTGGAGCGCCATTGCGGCGTTCCAGCGCGCGTGCTGATTGGCCTGGCGACGCCGTTTTCCGCGAGTCTTTCTGCGGAGGCGGCGTCGCGTGGAGTAGGATCAGCCGTCCCGCCTCACGTCACTCAGCAACCGGGGAGAACCGCATGACCATTCGACGGGCCGGCGATCGCGTCGCTCACGCGCAGTACGGCGACGGGACCGTCAGCCGTGCCAACGAGTACCACACGGTGATCGACTTCGACGCGCACGGCCAGCGGACCTTCGCGTCCCCGCGCGTCGTGCTCACCGACTCGAAGGTGCCGGCGCCGCCGAAGCCTGCGCGCACGAAAAAGGGCGCCCGGAAGACGGGCGCCCAGTAAGGTGTTGCGGTTGATCCGGGCGGTCGTGCCGCCCGGGTCAGCGGGGTGTTACCAGCGCGGCTCGCGGCGCTGACGGCCACCGCCGCCACCACCGGGACCACCGCCGCTGCCGCGCGGGGCCATGGGGCGGGCCTCATTGACGGTCAGGTTGCGGCCGCCGTACTCACGGCTGTCGAGCTCCTTGATGGCGCGCTGCGCGCCTTCCGAGTCGCTCATCTCGACGAAGCCGAAGCCGCGTGCCTGGCCGGTGGCCCGGTCGCGCACGATGCTGACGCTCGCCACGGCCCCCGCCCCTTCGAAGAGGGCCTGCAGGTCCGATTCGGTCGTCTGGTACGGCAGATTGCCAACGTAAAGCTTGGTGCTCATGTACTCACTACTCCTGCATCTCGGTCGATGCGGCGATCTCTGATGGCAGGCCCGAGCGACGTGCTCGGCGACCGGACGCAGGAGAGTCGAGGAAACTCGGATCTGATGCGGGAAGCCGGGATAGCGCAGCTGTCAGAAAGGCACCTGCATTCTACCATCCCGGCCGGTCTCCTGCCGCAGCGCCGCTGCTCAGCTGGCTGACGACCGCCCCGCACCGAACGACCGCTTCGGTCCCGCGGCCCGCCGGCGGAACCCGCCGTGCGGCGCGCGAGCGTGCCTCGGGCCGGGCTTGCCGGGGCCGGCGTCACCGCGGTGGGTGTGCGGCCGTGCATGTGCGGGAGCCGGCCGTCCGGCGTGGCGCGGCGCGGGCGCCCAGGAAGGGGCGGCTCCCTCGACCCGGGCCGCCGCACCAGCGGCGACGGGCAGGGCGGGCAGGGCCACGCGCTCGAGCGGCGTGGCCACGATCCGCTGGATGCGCCGGAGCAGGCCGGCGTCCGCACCCGAAACCAGGGACACCGCCCGGCCGGGCTGGCCGGCGCGGCCGGTGCGGCCGACGCGGTGCACGTAGTCTTCGGGCACCAGCGGCAGGTCGAAGTTGACCACCAGCGGGAGCTGGGCGATGTCGAGGCCGCGGGCGGCGATATCGGTGGCCACCAGCACGCGCACGCGCCCGGCCTTGAAGTCGCTGAGGATCCGGCTCCGCGCGTTCTGGCTCTTGTTGCCGTGGATGACGCCGGACCGCACGCCTCGCGCGTCCAGCTCGTCACCGACGCGATTGGCGCCGCCCTTGGTCCGGCAGAACACCAGGGCCTGTCCCGCCCCCTGCTCCTGAAGGAGATGAGCCAGCGCGTCGCGCTTGCGGTCGTTGGCCACCTGGTGCACGTGGTGCGTCACCGTCGCCGCCACGACCTGGCGGGTCGAGACGTCGATGCGCACGGGCTCGCGGGTGAACGCCTTCGACAGGCGCACGATCTCCTCCGAGAAGGTCGCCGAGAACAGCAGCGTCTGCCGCGTCTCGGGAAGGGCGGCCACGATGCGCTTGAGATCCGGCAGGAAGCCCATGTCGAGCATCCGGTCCGCCTCGTCGAGCGTGAGGATTTCGATGGCCGACAGATCGAGGCTGCGGCGCTGCAGGTGATCCAGCAGGCGGCCGGGCGTCGCGACCACGACGTCAACCCCGCGGTGGAGGCGCTGGAGCTGGCCACCCATGCCGACGCCGCCGAAGATCGCGGCACCGCGCAGGGTGGTGGACTCCGCGTACTGCGCCAGCGTCTCGTACACCTGCACCGCAAGCTCGCGCGTCGGGACCAGGACGAGGCCGCGCGGCCGGCGGCCCGCACGCGGCGCGTCCGCCCGGGTGAGCCGTTCGATCATCGGCAGGCCGAAGGCCGCCGTCTTGCCGGTGCCCGTCTGGGCGCGCGCCAGGAGATCGACGCCGCGAAGCGCGAGCGGAATCGCTTCCGTCTGAATGGGGGTAGGGGTCGTGAAGCCCAGGCGGGCCACCGTGGCACACGCCGCGGGACTGAGTCCGAGTTGCGAAAACATGCGGGTCCTTGCCCCGCGCGTTTCCCAGCAGCGCAGCGGGTACCTATCTGGACGCCGCACCAGCCGCACGGCGGCGCTGCGTCAACCGAAACACGATCGTTTCGGGCGGATTCGACTCGGGGCTAGGCTGGATATAAGGGATGCCGGCTGACGAGCCGGCGACGCTTACAGGCGGCAGAGCGCGTGGGAAAATCCGATCTGCACGAGTCTATCACGAAAGGCAGTCCTGTATGACACCCGCCGACTTCCGCCGGATCGCGCTGAGCCTCGACGGGGCCGAGGAAGGCTCGCACATGGGCGCCGCCGACTTCCGCGTCGGCGGCCGGATCTTCGCCACGCTCGCGCACGTGTCGGACGGCTACGGCAACCTGATGCTGACGCCCGACGAGCAGGCGCCGCTCGTCGAGGAACTGCCCGAGGTGTTCGTGCCGGTGGCCGGTGGGTGGGGGCGCAAGGGCGCCACCCACATCGTGCTGGCGAGGGCGACCGAAGACCTCCTGCGCGGGGCGCTGCAGACGGCGTGGCGGCTCCGCGTCGCGGCCAACGGCCGCACGAAGAGCGGCCGCGCGCCAGGCTCGGCGGGACGCCCGGCGCCACGCGCGACACGCCGCCGCCCACGGTAAGCCAGCCGCGGTGCGAGGGGGGGCTTACCCGGAGGACGCGGGCGCGAGGCGGACGCCGGTGTGGCTGGCCAGCGCGTCCAGCACCGCATCCTGAAACGCCAGGTCGCCGACGGCATCGTGCGACGGCTGCCGCCGCTGGTGATACCAGTACCCGCCGGTCTCGAGCGCCGCGGCGTCATCGCTGACGGCCAGCCACACCTGCGTGACGTGACCGAGATCGAGATCGTCGGTGGCGCCGGGGCCGCCCATCCGCGTCGGCACCCACCCCGGGTCAACAGCCTGGCTCACCACCTCCGGCCAGAGCCGCGCCACGGCCGCGGCGAGCGCCGTGACGAACAACTTCGTGTCCGAGTAGGTGACCGCCGGCCGCCGGCCGGACCAGTCGAGGCCGGCGACGACCGGCCGGCCGCTCAGGTGCATGCTGCTGCTGAGATACACCAGTCGCGGCGGACGGTGAACGAGGGCCGTGAGCAGGTACGGCGCCACGACGTTCACCGGCAGCAGCTGCGGCCCGCTCAACACGCCCGCGTTGTGAATCACGGCGTCCAGCGCGCCGAGCCCGTTGACCTGGTCCGCCAGGGCCCGCACCTGGTCCTCGTCGGCCAGGTTGCCGACCACGCCGGTGGCCCCGCGATCCAGCAGATCGCGGACCGCGGACAGGCGCGCGGCGCTGCGCGCGTGCACGACGACGGTATGGCCCGCGTCGAGCAGCGCCTGTGCCGCCGCCCGCCCGAGGCCGTCGGCCGAACCCGTCACGAGGACGCGCGACATCCTGCCCTCACCCACTCCTTCGCACCCGGCGTGCCGCTCCACGCGGCAGCCGGGCGCCAGCCTTCACTCCTCACGGCTCCCGCTACTTCGGCAGCGCGAACGCGACGTACCCGAGCGGGCCCGGGGGATTGCCGTGCGGGGGCACCTGGTTACCGGCCGGCAGCCGGTCGCCAGCCGCAGGCACCAGCAGATACTGGCGTCCGTCGAGCTCGTACATGATTGGCGCGCCGCGGAACGTCCCCCCGAACTCACCCGTCCACAGCACGCTGCCGTTGGCCGTGTCGTAGGCCCTGATCTTGTTGTCGCCGCCGGCGGCGAAGTACAGCCCGGTATTGGTCACCACGCCGCTGTTGCGCATCTGCGGCATGCCCGTACCCGTCATCCCCTTCTCGGCCAGCACCGGATCGTCCCCGAAGCCCACCTGCCAGATGATGGCGGGGATGTTCAGGTCGTACTTCGTGATCGTCGTGTAAGGCGGCTTCATCAGCTTGCCGATGGTGCCGTACTCGTTGATCGTGTACTGCGGCGTGTCGGCAACGCCCTCCGGATACGGTGTCTCCGCGCGAGGCGCAGGGACGCCGCCACGGCCCGTGGTGGTCCGCGTCCGGGCCCCGCCCGATCCCACGACCGGCCCCGGCGGATACACCGGCGCCGGGAACGCGGCGCGTCCGCGCGCGGCGGGCGCCGGCGTCCGCAGGTAGGTCAGCAGCGTCGTCATCTCCGCTTCCGTCAGGTGCGGAAACGCCGGCATGCGGCCCTTGCCGCCCGTAATCGTCGCGCGAAGCGCCGCATCGTCCAGGCGCTGCGTGATGCCGGCCAGCGCAGGAGCGGCGTCGGTGCCGGCCCGGTTCGGGCCATGGCAGCTCTGACACTCGTTCTGATAGACGACTCCCCCGGGCGTGACCGCTCCGCCGAACCGGTTGCGCGGTTCGCCGGTGCGCATGAGCCGAAGGATGCCCGGATTGTTCTGGCCGATCACATAGACCATGCCGGTGTCCGGCTCCGAGGCGGTCGTGCCGAACACGGCGCCGCCGTTACTGCCCGGAAGGTGCAGCGTGTCGATGAAGTCGATCGGCGTGAACATGCCGAGGTTCTTGGTACCCCGGAGCCGCTCGGTGAATGCCTGGCGCTCTTCGGGCGTGATGTTGTTGAACGGGTTGATGTCGTCCTCGGTGAAGTGCAGCTTCACGAACGGCGGCACCACGGTGGGAAACGGCTGCGTGGGCCAGCTCTTCTCGTCGGGCATCCCGCTGATGGGCACCGGCCGTTCCTCGATGGGCCAGATGGGCTCGCCGCTCTCGCGGTCGAACACGTACATGAAGCCCGACTTGCCCGCCAGCGCCACGACGTCACGTCGTCGGCCTTCGTGCTCGATCGTCGTCAGCTGCGGCGCCGCGCTGGTGTCGTAGTCCCAGAGATCGTGGTGCACGAGCTGGAAGTGCCAGATTCGCTTGCCGGTGCGGGCATCGAGGGCGAGGAGGCTGGTGCCGAACAGGTTGGCGCCGGGCCGGTCGGCGCCGTAGTAGTCGTAGGTGGGCGACCCGGTCGGGAAGTAGGCAATCCCGCGGACCGTGTCCACCGACAGCTCACCCCACGTGTTGACGGCGCCGGTGTACTTGTAGGCGTCTGGCGGCCGGTGTCGTAGCCGAACTCTCCGGGCTGCGGAATGGTGTTGAACCGCCACACCTGCTTGCCCGTGACGACGTCGAAGGCACGCACGTGTCCCGGGGGTGACATGTAGCCCTCACCCGGCGCCGAGCCGATCAGGAGGAGGTTCTCGAACACCTGTCCCGGCGTCTGCGACTGGATGCGCGGAATCGTCGCCGGGTCGCGCTCCAGGCCCTCGCGCAGGTCCACGGCGCCGTTGTCGCCGAAGGTAGTGATCAGCTTGCCGGTCTTCGCGTCGATGGCCTGCAGGTAGTCGTTCATCGAGAAGAGCAGCCGGCGATCGGAACCGTCGGCGCTCTCCCAGTAGTTCACGCCGCGCTGCGTCATGCCGTCCATCTGCTCGCGCACCCAGATCTCCTTGCCCGTCTTCGCGTCGATGGCGACGAGGGCCCCGTTGCGTCCGCGGCCGTAGATGGTGCCGCGCACCATCATGGGCGTCGAGAGGGTGTCGCTGTAGGGATAGGTCCACGCCACCTCGAGGCGGTTGACGTTGGCCTTCGTGATGCCGCTGCCGCCGAAGAACCGTCCTCCGGCCGCCGAGCCCGAGTATCCGATCCACGGGCGTTCGCTCTCGGCCTGCCGGGCCGACGGAAACGCCGCGCCGAGGGCCACGGCGAGGCCCAGGGCGGCCGCGCCCGCGAGAAAGGCGTTCACACGATGCCGGGGTCGAGCCATGCGCGTTACTCCTGAGGTGTGGGGTTCACGGAAACGGTCATCGGCGCAGCAGCGCCTGCAGTTGGGTGTAGATGGTCACGGCGGCGAGCGCGCCGAAGAGCAGCGTGGACCAGGCCAGGACCGCCGTCCTGACCCCGTCGATCCGGATCACCGCGGGCAAGAGCCGGCGGTTGAGCACGATGAGCAGCGCCGAGTAGATGCACATCATCGTGCCGGCGGTCGATGCCGAGATCACGAGCAGGGTCAGCGGCTGTGACACGCCGGCCAGCAGGATCGCGCACCCGAGCGCGACCATGCCCCAGACGAGCCAGAAGTACATGCGGCTCTCCGACGCGTCGCGCACGTAGGTCGTCTTCAGCACGTCCGCGGCCAGGCGGCTGGTGTAGTCGATGATGCCCATCGCCGTCCCGAACAGCGAGAACGCGCCGACAGCCAGGAACAGCACGCCGAACCAGGGCCCGACGATCTCCCGGAGCCGTCCGTCCTCGAGACGCAGGAACGAGACGTCGTTCGGCAGATCCGGCTGTCCGAAGATCGTCGCGTAGGCGAGCATCGACATGAGCGCGATCGTCGCCACCGTGACGAGGCCGAAGCTCAGGGCCTGCTCCACGTTGGCGAACCGCCACCAGCTGCGCCAGCGCCGCATGTTTGCGGGCGTCGCCTCGAACACGTAGCTCGCCACGCCGACGCTCGCCGCATCGGGATGCCCCGTGATCGGGCTCGCCAGCCGCGGCACGTAGGCGCCCATGCCGAAGCCCTTGTCACGAATCCAGTTGCTCTGACAGAGATTCTGCGCGCCACCGGCGCCCGCATAGGCGATCGCGCCGAACACCAGCGGGAAGTCCAGGCCGTCGGGAAACCGCCCGGCATGCGCCAGGCCAGCCCCGAGCGCCCGCCACGCCTCCGCGTCCACGACCAGCGTGACGCCGAGCACCACGAGCACCAGCACCGCGGCCACCTTGGCGAAGATGAGCCGCTCGAGCGCGACGTACACCACCGGAGCGAACGTCAGCGACAGGCCGATGACCAGGAGCATGCCGGCGCCGATGACACGCGGGCTTCCTCCGAACAGGTAGCTTGCAAGGGTCGCCGCGCTGACGGCCCATCCAGGCCACAGGTTGCCCAGGTAGGCGAGGACGGCGAACACGAGCCCCCAATGCCGCCAGAGTCGATTGAACCCGCTGACGGCCGTCTCACCCGTGGCGAGCGTGTAGCGCTCGACCTCCATGTTCAGGAAGAACTGCGTGACGACGCCGACGAGGGCCCCCCACAGCAGCAAGAGGCCCACCTGCGAGGCGATGAACGGCCACAGGATGAACTCGCCCGACGACAGTCCGACGCCGCCGGCCACGATGCCGGGACCGACCAGCCGCCAGTAGTTCAGCGGGGGGTCCGGCAGGTCGCGGGTCTCGCGGCCGCTCCGCACGTCGTCGGGTCCCATCACCGCGTCGACCGTGCTGGTGAGGGCGGCGACGGGCGGCCGTCCTCCGAGGCGCCGCGATCCAGCGCGGCGACGATCCGATCGACGTCGTAGACGCACCCCGCCCACGTGCCTCCGCTCGCGCGTTGAAGCGCGGCCCAGA
This sequence comes from Vicinamibacterales bacterium, assembly GCA_041394685.1. Classification (GTDB taxonomy): domain Bacteria; phylum Acidobacteriota; class Vicinamibacteria; order Vicinamibacterales; family UBA2999; genus VFZN01. Next base: position 93,484 of record JAWKHU010000037.1, on the reverse strand, counting down.
GCCGGCTGTCGGCCGGCAACTGCTCGTGTGGCGCGAGGCCCGGGTGACGCGGGCGTCCGGCGAGGAGCGCCGCGCGTTCCGGCTCGTCGAGCAGAACGCCACCGGCACCGACGAGATCGACGGTGGCCGTCAGCGCCACCCGATCGATCTGGATGTCGATGAGGTCGCCGTCACGCACGCGCCCGATCGGGCCGTCGTCCAGCGCCTCGGGTCCGACGTGGCCGATACACGCGCCGCTCGAGAGGCCCGAGAACCGGCCGTCGGTGATCAGGGCGACGCGTTTCCCCCACGGCAGGTAGCGCAGGGCGGTGGTGACCTGCGCGGTCTCCTGCATGCCGGTTCCGGAGGGCCCGGCGCCGATGAGCACGATGACGTCGCCTTCGTGGATGGGTTCGACGCCATCCCCCTTGACCGCGCGGATGGCCTCCCGCTCGTCTGCAAACACCCGCGCGGGTCCCCGGTGCCGATAGACGCCATCGTCGCCGACGACGGACGCGTCGATGGCGGTCGCCTTGACGACCGACCCCTGCGGCGCGAGGTTGCCCACCGGAAAGACCGTGGTGCTGGCGAGCCCGGCGCTTCGCGCCGCGTCCGGCGACATGATCACGGCGTCGGGATCGACCGCGGCGGCGGATGCCAGCCGATCGCGCGCGGCCTGTCGGCGGTCGCTGCCTTCCCACCAGTCGAGCGAGGCGTCGAGGGTGTCGCCGGTCGCCGTGATGACGCGCCCGTCGATGAGGCCCATGCGCCGGAGGTGCAGCATCACCTCGGGCACGCCCCCCGCCATGAACACCTGGGCGGTCGCGAACCCGCGCGGGCCGTTGGGCAGGGCGTCCACGAGCCGGGGCGTGGCGCGATTGACGTGGATCCAGTCGTCCACGGTCGGCGGCGTGAGCCCGGCCGCGGCAGCGATGGCGGGAATGTGCAGGATCAGGTTCGTGGACCCGCCGAAAGCGGCGTGGACGAGCATGGCGTGCTCGATCGACGCGCGCGTGAGGAGCCGGCTGACGGGGATACCCAGGAGATCGAGGCGCCGGAGCGCCGCGGCAGACCGCGGGCCCAGCTCGTGCCAGACGGGCTCGCCCGACGGCGCCAGCGCGCTGTGCGGCAGCGCCAGGCCGAGGGCTTCTGCGACGACCTGCGAGGTGGCCGCGGTGCCGAGGAACTGGCAGCCGCCCCCCGCCGATCCGCAGGCGCGGCAGCCCATGGTCGCCGCATAGTCCAGCGTGATCAGATCGTGGGCGAAGCGGGCACCGAGGCTTTGCACCTGGCCGGCGTCCTCGGCGCCGCTCGCGGGCAGGGTGACACCGCCCGGCACGATCACGCCCGGCAGGTCCGGCGTTCCGGCGAGGGCCAGCATGGTGGCCGGCAGCCCCTTGTCGCACGTCGCGATGCCGAGCACACCGGATGCGGTCGGCAGGGACCGGATCAGGCGCCGCATGACGATGGCCGCGTCGTTGCGGTAGGCGAGGCTGTCGAACATGCCCGTGGTGCCCTGGGTGCGGCCGTCGCACGGGTCGCTGCAGTAGACGGCGAACGGCATGGCTCCCGCGGCGCGGAGGGCCTCGGCGGCCGCGCGGACGAGCAGGCCGATCTCCCAGTGGCCGGTGTGGTAGCCCAGCGCGATCGGCTCGCCGTTCTCGGCGCGCAGGCCGCCCAGGGTGCTCACGATGACGTACTGCGGGCCGGACTGCCGGTCCGGGCGCCACCCCATGCCTGCGTTCTGTGTCAGGCCGAACAGGTTGCCGCTCGGCTCCGACCGCAGCGCCTCCGGTGTGAGGGGCAGCGCCCCGTCGGGCCCCTGCCCCTCCAGACGCGAGCGGGCGATTGGCGCCGCGGCGCCGAGCACATCCGCGAGCGGGGGCACGGCCCTGGTCCCGGCCGTGCCGGGACGTCCCTCCGCCATCAGCCGAGCACGGGCATCTTGAACTCGGCGCCCTTGCGGATCCCGGTCGGCCAGCGTGAGGTGATCGTCTTGAGCCGGGTGTAGAAGCGGACGCCTTCGGGCCCGTGGACGTAGTGATCCCCGAAGAGCGAGCGCTTCCAGCCGCCGAAGGAATGGAACGCCAGCGGCACGGGAATCGGGACGTTCACGCCGACCATCCCCGCCTTGACGCGGCTGCTGTAGACGCGTGCGGCGTCGCCGTCGCGCGTGAAGATGGCCGTGCCGTTGCCGAACTCGTGCTCGTTCACCAGGCGCAGCGCCGACTCGAAGTCCGGAACCCGCACGACCGACAGCACCGGTCCGAAGATCTCCTCGCGGTAGATGCGCATCGACGGCGTGACGCGGTCGAAGAGCGTGCCGCCCATGAAGAACCCGTCCGGACGCGGCGCCTGCCGCCCGTCCACGACGAGCTCGGCGCCCTCGGACACGCCGACGTCCACGTAGCCCCGCACCCGGTCGAGGTGCGCACCCGTGACAAGCGGGCCCATCTCCGCGCCCGGCTCGTCGCCCGGCGCCACCTTGAGCGTCTCGAGCCGCTGCCGGAGGCGCGAGACGACCTCGTCGGCCACCGCGTCGCCGACGACCACGGCCACCGAGATGGCCATACAGCGTTCGCCCGCGGAGCCGTAGGCGGCCCCGACCAGGGCGTCGGTGACCTGGTCCAGATCCGCATCGGGCATGACGACCAGGTGATTCTTCGCGCCACCGAGCGCCTGGACGCGCTTGCCGTGCGCGGTTCCCTGCGCGTAGATGTACTCGGCGATCGGCGTGGAGCCGACGAAGCTGATGGCCTCGACGCGCGGATCGGTCAGCAGCGCGTCCACGGCCTCCTTGTCGCCGTGGACGACGTTGAAGACGCCGTCGGGCAGGCCCGCTTCCTTGAGGAGCTTCGCGAGCTCGACGCTGGTGGTGGGGTCCTTCTCGCTGGGCTTCAGCACGAACGTGTTGCCGCAGGCGATCGCGACGGGGAACATCCACATCGGCACCATGGCCGGAAAGTTGAACGGCGTGATGCCCGCCACGACGCCCAGGGGCTGGCGGATCGAGTAGCTGTCGATGCCGGTGCCGACTTCCTCGGTGAACTCGCCCTTCAGCAGCTGCGGGATGCCGGTGGCGAACTCCGCCACCTCGTTGCCGCGCTGCACTTCGCCGGCGGCGTCGGAGGCCACCTTGCCGTGCTCGGACGTGATGATGGCCGCCAGGTCCTTGAGGTGGCGGTCCACGAGGTCGCGGAAGCGGTTGAGCACGCGGGCACGTCTGAGCGGCGGCGCGGCGGCCCAGGCCGGAAAGGCGGCGGCCGCGGCGGCGATGGCGGACTGGACGTCGGCCGTGTTCGCCATGGGGACGCGCCTGGCCAGCCGGCCCGTCGCCGGGTTGTAGACGTCGCCGAGCCGGGTGGAGGTGCCGGGGGTGGTCTGGCCGCCGATGAAGTGCGGCGTGAGAGCCGGCGTCACCTCGCCGGCGGACGCGGTCGGGAGGTCGGCGGTCGGGGTCTTCGATGCGGACATGGGTACAAGGCCTCTCGGGTCCGGCTGGCCGCCCGATGCTGGCGGCGCCGGTACGAACGTACGGAATCAGTCTGGAAAGTCGACGCCTTCGTGCATCACGTAGTTGTCGAGTCCGGTGGGCGGCGCGAAGAAGCACATCACCTTCATCTCGTCCGGACCGGTATTGTGGAGCATGTGCACGACGCCGCGCGGGAACAGCACGACCGACCCGGCGCGCACGGGCCCCACGTCGTCGCCCACCAGCACCCGGCCCGAGCCGTGCACGATGTAGATCACCTCTTCACCGTTCGGGTGCGAGTGCGCGGGCCTGACGCGCTCACCTGGCGCGACGGTGATGACGCACGCGGAGCAGTGCGCGGCGGCGAGCGCGTCGGGCGCCACCACCCATCGCAGCCGGCGACCGGTGAGGTCCAGCGCCTCGACATCGGATTCGTGAATCGCGGGCACCATCAGTGTGCTCCTCGCCGGCCGATCGCCTCGACGAGCGTGTCGGCAATGGCCTGCGGCGTCAGGCCGAAGGCCTCGACCAGTTCCTCGTAGGTCGCAGAGTGGATGTAGGCGGGCTTGCCCTCGCGCCCGAGGGTGTTGATGGTGACCAGCCTGCCGAGCACCTCGGTGGCGACCTCGGGACAGCGGCGGTGGAGCACCTTGAGCAGGTTCTGGAGAATGTACCCGTTGTTCTGCTCGGCCAGGCAGATGACCCGGCCGGACCGGCACAACGCGACGATCATCGCCTCGTCGATGGACGACATGTCCACGACGCCGACCGTGATGCCCCGCTCGGCACAGGCCGCCGCCGCCGCCATCGCCTCGTGCACGCCGCGGCCGCTGCTCACGATGGTGGCAGCCGCGTCGGCGGGATCGGTCAGCGCGACCGCCGTGCCGAACTCGAACGTGTAGTCCGCGGGATACAGGACCGCCGACGGCGTGCGCATGACCCGCAGGTAGACGAGGCCGCGGTTGCCGTCCATGATCCAGCGCATGATGGCGAGCAGCTGCTGCGGGCACGACGCATCCACGATCTGCAGCTGCGCCAGGCCGTCGAAGATGACGTTGTCGTCGTTGCCCATGTGAGTCGCGCCGTTGGTGCGCGTCTCGAAGTTGGCCGCCGTGGCCAGCATGGTGAGGTCGAGCCCGTGTCCGTCCGACAGCCATCCGTCCGCCGCCGCCATGGCTTCCAGCCGCTCCTGGTGCCCGACGGCCACGCGCCGCATCACCTTCCAGTCGAAGAACGGACAGAAGGTGCTCACCCAGGTGTTGAACCCCTGGATGGCGTAGGCCTCGCCGATGCAGAGCATGTTGGCCTCGGCGACGCCCACGTTGAGCGCCCGCCGCTGATCCACCGCGCCGACGCCGGCCTCGAGCCCGCTCGTCGACGCCAGGTCGGCATCGACCGAGGCAACACCGGGGTCCCGGGCGAACACCTTCATGGCGGCGGTCACGATGTCGGACGCCGCGTAGGACTTCGCCGCGTCGATCACCGGCAGCCGGGAGGCGTCGTACTGGATGCGCTTGTCGCGCGGCGGCACGCGCCGGGTCTGGACGGGCGTGTCCACCGCGGTGATGGACAGCTCGCCGTCCGGGTCGGCCACCACGTCGAGGTTCATCCCGCGCGCGGCGTCAACGATGGCTGCCTGGTGCTCACGCCCGCGGGGATGATCGTCGAGCGATCGATAGAACCGGCCGAGCTCCAGCTCGCGCTCCCGCCGCCGCTGGCGCTGGAGCTCATCTCCTGTTCGAGCACCGCATCCGGGACCGTGACCTTGTGCTTGTTCAACGAGTCGGACAGCGCACCGTGCCCCTTGGTGGTCCGGCAGATGATGGCCATGGGCCGGCCGTTCCTGGGCCGGGTGCGGAAATGCTCGAGCGCCCGGCACACGCCGTCGCACTGCGTCGCGTCGACGCCGACGGCCTCCAGCCGAACGACTCGAACACCGACTCGAGATGCGGCATCGGGAACACGAGGCGGTTCGCGATGTCGAGCTGGCCGTGGTTGTGGTCCACCATCACGCAGAGGTTGTCGAGGTGCGCCTGGCCGGCGAACATGACGCCCTCCCAGATCGGGCCCTCCTGCAGCTCGCCGTCCCCGCACACGCAGTAGCAGTCGTAGGCGGGTGACTGGCGTCCCACGAGCGCGAGCCCCTGTGCCACCGAAAGCCCCTGCCCCATGGGGCCGGTCGCCGGTGCACGCCGGGCAGCACGGGTCCGGGGTGGCCGTTCAGGATGCTGTGGTGGGAGCGGGAGTTCCTGAGCACGGACCGATCGAAGTAGCCGAGGTCCGCGTAGATGGAGGCGAGCGCGGCCACCGCGTGGCCCTTGCTGAGCACGAACAGATCCTGTCCGCGCCTGGTGGGGTCGGCGACATCGACCTCCATGAAACCGCCGTAGTAGAGCGCCACCAGCGGGATGGTGGCCGAGAAGGCCCCGCCGGCATGCAGGCTCTTGTCCACCGCATCCCGGCACTGCTCGAGGGTCGCGAGGCGAACGTCGGAGTCCTTGATCGCGAGCAGACCGAGCCGGCCCAGGCGGCGCACGTGCTCATCGTCGGCCGTGGCATACCTGGACCGATGACGCACCTGACGTTCCACCGACCGTGAGTTCATCCGCGTTCTCCTCGACGAGGGCGCCCGTCGGGGCGCACCCGTCGCGGCCTGTCCATCGAACAAGCCCGCCGCCTGCCGGCCGGAGCCGGCAGGCCTGGGCGCGTCAGGCAGGGTCCGCGCGAACGCGTCACCCCCGCGGCGGGCGGGTCGCCCCCGGTGTCACGCACGCGGGGCGCTCGATGGCTCGCTGGCCGGTCCGGGTTCACCGGGTCCGGCCGTGCGCGGCCGGTCCGGCGTCACCGGTCCGGCCGTGCGCGAGCCGATGGGTTTCCCGGAGGTTCGCCCTCCGGGGATCAGAAAGTCAACCTCGCCGCGAGCTGGATCAGGCGCGGCTGGTTGACCTGCGATGTCACCTGGCCGAAGTTGGCCGTGGCGTTGGTGCTGGCCTGCGTGTTCGGCGGACCGAACTGCACGCGGTTGAACAGGTTGAAGGCCTCCGCGCGCAGCGTCAGGTTGACGCGGCCGGCGAGACGGGTCTGCTTGGACACGGCCAGGTTCCAGTTGTTGATGCCGTGCGAACGCAGGTCCGGGTCGGTGCGCGTGGCGTTGCCGAGCGCCCACCGCAGGCGCGGATCGCTGTTCGGGTTGCTGGCCTGGAATCCGGCGTTCGGCACGGTGTAGCAGGACGTGTTGAACCACTCGTCGAGGCGATCGACCGCGGAGCCGGACACCGACTTGTCGCAGCTGGGGTCCACGTTCGGACGCAGGCCGTAGCCGTAGCCAATGAGGTTCGGCGTGGCGCTGAAGGCGAGCGGCAGGCCCGCCTGGAACGTGGTGACGCCGTTCAGGCTCCAGCCGCTGAGCAGCGTGCCGAGGAAGCCGGTGGCATCGCCCATGAAGCGGCGGCCGGGCCCGATCGGCAGGTCCAGCACGTAGTTGAGCACCAGGCGATGCCGGGCGTCGAAGCTGCTGAGCGACCACTCGTTGTTCAGGTCGTTGGTCTGGTAGCCGGCGGCGGCGTTGCCCGCGCCGGACTCGAGCCAGGTGGTCACGGTCTCGGCGTTGGTCATGTTGCGCGAGAACGTGTAGTTGACACCCACGACGCTGCCGGCGCCGAAGCGCTTGTCGGCGCGGAGCTGCAGGGCGTGATAGCGGCTGCGGCCGAAGTACCCCGGACGGGTGGCCGACGTGTACTGCGGGAACGCCAGCAGCAGCAGCGCGCGCTGGACGGTGGGCGTGGAGAGCGCGCCCTCGCGGACCAGACCCGCCAGCGGGTTGGCCACCTGCTGACGGAGGAACGCGCCGTAGCAGGTGTCACGCTGGTTGGACACGAAGCCGGGTGCGCCCATCGGGATGATCTCGTTGCCGGTCAGGCTGCAGACCGACGAGTCGTTGGCGGCGCGCTGGACGTGCTCGAGACCGAGCTGGTTGAAGTTGAGCGAGTTGGGCAGGTTGTTGCCGTCGAGGCCGGTGTAGGTCGCCTCGACCGACAGGCCGCTGCCGAACTGGTGCTGCAGCGCGACGTTCCACTGCCAGGTCGATCCCGGGTAGCCCTCTTCGTCGCGGTAGAACTGCGCCGCGGTGCCACCGAGCAGCACCTGCTGGAAGCTGGGGTCGCGCTGCGGGTGGTTCTGGACGCCGTTCGGGAACGGATCGCTGAGGTCGGTGTAGAACGTCCGGTTGTTGTCGGCGCTGGTCTGGATGTTGTTGACGCGCCGGTTGATCTCGTTGTTCGTCGGGCCGTCCTGGAACCGCACCGTCGAGGGGATGATGAACTTGCCGCCGCCGCCGCGGATCACCGTGTTCGGCGTGAGCTGGTAGGCGAAGCCGACGCGCGGCACGACCAGGTTGTGCGGGTTCTTCCGCAGGCCGCGATCGGGCTGCTCGGCGCTGTTCACCAGCTCGAACGCGCCGAGGAACGGCTGGCCGGTCACCGGGTTGGTGACCCCGACCAGCAGCGGGTTGACGACGTCCGGGTTGAACGTGCTCAGGTTGTCGTCGCGGTCGGTGTAGACGCCCGGAATCTCCCAGCGCAGGCCCAGGTTCAGGGTCAGCTTGCTGTTGACCTGCCAGGAGTCCTCGGCGAAGTAGGCGTGGTAGAACGAGCGGCCGTAGGTGAAGCTCGAGGCCTGGTAGGTGCCGCCGGTCGGAATGCCGAGCAGGAACGTCGCGAACGGGTCGCCGGTGGCGCCGGGGTTCGTGCCGTCGAGCGCGGTGGGCGCGTTGTTGAACTGGAACACGCCGCCGGGGCTGTTGTTCTGGAAGTAGTTGACCTCACCGCGGAGGATGTTCGCCCCGGCCTTGATCGTGTGCGCCCCCGAGATCTTGGTGAGCGTCGGGTTGAAGGTGTAGGTGCGGTCGTCGGCGTAGATCAGGCCGGTGTTGATGGTGTTGTTGGCGCCGGCCTGGATGTTCGGAATGGTTTCCATCCCCGGGATGCCGCTCCGCTCGGAGATCTCGCCGTACGGCGTCTGCGGGAGGCCGAAGGTCTGCGTGAGGTTGATGCCGAGGTTCCCCGGCTCGCGGTCGTAGTCCCAGCGCAGGAAGCCGAAGCGCGCGTCGAAGACGGTCGTCGAATTGAGCGTCCACGTGTTGGCCAGCATCAGCTGAGTGGTGATGAAGTGCTCGGGCGAGTACGGGTCGCCGTTCTTCTGGCCGTTGCCGTAGACGTCCACGGCCTTGTTGGTGGACTCGAACCGCGTGTAGCGGCCGATCATGCGCATGTTCTGGCTGAGGTTGTAGTCCGTGCGGAAGTTGACCTGGTCGTTGTTGCCGCCGACCTGCACGTTCCGCTCGAAGTTGTTGTTGCGCCACTGGCCGGGCACCGTCGGCTCGGCGTAGATGGGGAACGCCAGCAGCTGGCGCGCGATCGGGCTGATGCGGTTGGACGGAATGATGTTCCCCGGGAACGGCAGCCGGTTGGGCACCGTGCCGCAGTCGCCGTTGTAGGCGCCGGTGCCCGGGTTGTTGATGCCGCACTGCGTCCACGGATCGTAGATGGGCACGATCGCCCCGGTGCTCTGGTTGCGATAGTCCGAGAAGTCGCCGTTGCGCATCGCCAGGGTCGGCACCGTGCGGCGCAGCAGCACGCCTTCCTCGTTGCGGTAGCCCTCGTAGCTGCCGAAGAAGAACAGCCGATCGCGCTTCAGGGGGCCGCCCAGGGTGCCGCCGAAGTTGTTCTGCGTGAAGGGGGGCTTCTCGAGGCCGGCTCGCTCGCCGAAGAACGTGTTCGAGTTGAGCGCGCGGTTGCGGTGGAACTCGAAGAGGCTGCCCCGGAAGGCGTTGCTGCCCGAGCGCGACGCCATGTTGATGACGCCGCCGGTGAAGCGGCCGAACTCGGCGGTGCTGCTGTTGGTCTGGACGCTGAACTCCTCGACCGAGTCCGGGCTGGGCGTCAGCACCACGATGTTGCCGTAGGCCGTGTCCTGCACCGTCACGCCGTCGAAGAACGACGCGCTCTGGTTCGCGGTGCCACCGCCGATCTGGTAGTTGCCGGCCGCGAACACGTTCTTGCCGGTGAGGCTGCCGTCGCTGCCGCCCTGGGGGACCACCGACGGCGCCAGCGAGATGAGGTTGAGGACGTTGCGGCCGTTCAGCGGGAGTTCCTGCACGGGCCGGCTGCCGACGACCGTGGCCACCGAGGCGCTCTGCGTCTGCAGGAGCGGCGCGGCGCCGGTCACGACCAGCGTCTCGGAAATGCTGCCGAGCGTCAGCGTGACATCGATGCGGGGTGTGGTCTGGACGTTGACCGCGATGCCTTCCCGCACCCAGCGCTGGAAGCCGGCAAGCTCGGCCTCGAGCCGGTACTGGCCCGGGACGAGGTTCACGAAGCGTGCGCTGCCATCTGCACCGCTCACCGCTTCGTGCCGCTCGCCCGTGGACATACTGGTCAGGACCACGGTCACACCAGGCAGAACGCCACCCTGGCCGTCTTTGACGACGCTCAGTAACGCTCCATAGAAGCTCTGCGCCATCGCGGGGCCTGCCACCAGCACGGCCACGACGAGCAGAGCAAGCCGAGTCGAAACGCAAGATCGATTCAGCACGCGCCCTCCTGAATTGTCAAAATTCCCGGCCCGATTGGGAGTCGAACCGTAACGGCGACCGATAATCGAGTATCTATTACGGCGTTGTCAAGCGGAATCCGGCCACAAATCCGACACACCGCCGGATCACTCCCTTAACGCAGAGCTGCCAGACGCGCCCGCGCCGCCTCGCTGACCCCCGGATCGGCGCTTCCCGCCGCCGCCTGCAGGTGCGGCCGCGCCTCCGACACCCGTCCCAGGGCAATCAGCAGCTCAGCCATGGCAAGGTGGGCGTCGAAGTCCCGGGCATCGGCCGCGACAGCCAGCCCGTACTGCTCGAGCGCCTCCGCCTCCCGGCCCGCCGCCGCCAGCACATCACCCAGGTCGGCGTGGATGCGCGGAAGCCCGGGACGCAGTTGCGCCGCGGTCCGCAGGGCCTCGAGCGCCTCGCCCGTCCGTGCCGTCAGGGCCAGCACCAGCCCGTAGCCCTGATACGACGACGCCGACGCCGGGTCGTGTCTCACGGCCTGCTCGAAGTGCGCGGCCGCCTCGCCGTAGTCGCGCCGTGCGGCCAGCAGGTTCGCGAGGTTGGCGTGCCCTTCCGCCAGGTCGGGCTGCAGCCGAATGGCCGCCCGGAACTGGGCCTCGGCCGACGCGCCGTCGCCCTGGGCCAGCGCAGCCAGGCCGCGCGTGTTGTGCGCGCGCGGGAGGTTCCCGTCCATGGCCAGCGCCCGGTTCAGCACGTCCACCGCCTCACCCACGCGCTGCTGCTGGAGAAGCACGTTCCCCAGGTCGGCGAGCGCGTGGCTGTCCTCCGGACGAAGGTCTACCGCCTTCCGGAGCGCCTCCGCCGCCCGGTCCCACTGGCCGAGCGTCGTGGCCGCGCCAGCCAGTTCCTTCAGGGCCGGCGCGAACCCCGGATCGTGCGCGAGCGCGGCCTCGGACCAGCGGACCACCTCCTGCGGGTTCCCTGCGCGCGCGTGGGCGCGGGCGAGCTCGAAGTAGAACTCGGGCCCATCGGGCTGAGCGCGCTCGATGGCCCGCTGGAGCCGCGGGATTCCCTCCGCGAGATTCGACCCGTCCTGCACCTGCGCCAGCGCGAGGTAGAGCTCCGACTCCGGCGTGGCCGGCAGGGTGGCCGGGTAGTAGAGCGCCACCTCGCCCTGGTAGCGAAGCGCCGCCAGCGTCGTGGCCTCGTCGAGCGGCGCGGTCAGGTCGCGCGAGGGCCGCACGCGCTGGATGAAGTGATCCGTCATCACGACATGGACGGCGTCCTCGGTGCGGCGCTTCGGCATGTGGCAGTCGACGCACGTCTCCCGCGGCCCGGCGCCGGCCAGCGCCGGCGGACCTCCCGCGTGCACCGCCTCATGACAGCCCTGACAGACCGCCGTGTAGTGCCGCACCGCCGCCTCGCCGCGTGGGACGTCGTGCGGGTTGTGACAGGTCGTGCAGGTGAGCGCGCCCTGCTGGAAGCACGCGGATTTCGCCAGCCGGTGCGCGGCACCCGCGATCTCGAACTTGTCCGCATGCGCGCCGCCCTGGTCCGGCGTCGTCGCGTGGTCGAAGTACAGACCGCGTCCGAGAGCGGCGTGCCCGGGACGTAGCTCGTCGCCGACCGGCCCGTGCGCCGCACCTGGAACGGCAGCGGGCTGCTCGTCGGCTCAGGTGGCACTGGAGGCACACCTCCAGCTGCCGGTCGCGGGGCAGGCGCGCCGGGTTGACGATGGCGGCGCGCCCCGCGTCGGTGTCCCCCTCCGACATCAGGGTGACGTGTTGCCGCCCCGGACCATGGCAGCGCTGGCAGTCGATGCCCTCCGGCAGCCCCACCGGGAACTTCGGCCCGGTCCCATCGTCGCGCACGGGCGCGCGGGGATAGCCGTTGTGGCACGCGAGGCACCCCTCGTCGATGACGCGCCGGAACCCCTGGTGCGCCGGGCGGTCATGCCCGGGCTCATCGCCCACTGCCCACCGCGTTCGGCGTACCAACTGAGCGGAAGCTGCAGCAGCCGCCCGTCCGGGGCACGCTGCGCGAACGACCGCGCGTGGTTGCCGGACCCGATGACGTAGTCGGCCGTGCCTTCGACGACGTTGACCTCCGCGCCAGCCGGGCCGACCTGGTGCCGGCGCTGCACCAGGCGTCCGTCGCGCTCGAGGACGGTGTACTGGCGCTGCGACGCCGGATGGTCCACGATGGCGCTCGTCGAGACGCCGGCCAGCGGGCCGTCGGACGCGGACGTGAGGCGCGAGAACGACCGGCCCATGCCCGTCCGCGCGTAGCTGCGCGCGATGTCTCCGTGGCAGCCCGCGCACGCGGCGGGGTCAACGTAGCCGGAGGTGTCAGCCGACGCGGTGTCGGCGGTCGCCGCGCCCGGCCCCGGGAGCTCCTGCGGCGACGAGGGGCCCACGGTCGCGCGGTAGACCAGGCCGAGCACGAGCAGGCCCGCCGCCGCGGTCAGCAGCAGCCAGGTGGCGCGGGAGCGGCCGCCGCTGGCGGCTGTCCCTCCGTCGCCGGCCGGATCACCGCGCCGAGCCGGCGCCCTTCCACTGATTCCAGAAGATGAACGTCCCGAGCTTGGTGCCCGTGATGATTTCCTGATCGCCATCCTTGTCGAGATCGGCCACGGCGACGTGGGAGCCGACGCCGGAGTGATTGTGTATCAGCTCGGGTACGAACTCGGCGCCGCCCGGCGCCTTCGGATTGCGCACGGTGCGGTAGACGTAGAGCACGGGCGGGCCGTGCGGGTCGGGATCCAGATATGTGTCCAGGTGCGACCAGAACCGCTTGCCCGTGATGAAGTCGGGCAGGCCGTCGCCGTCCACGTCGGCGAAGGTCGCCCCGTGCAGCTCGGAGAACGTCACGCCGCCGGCGTTGGCGGTGGCGAAGTTGTCCATGATCGGATGCTCGACGAAGGTGGGGCCGCCGGCCCCCTTCTTCTGCTCGAACCACGACAGGCCCCAGCCGTGCGCCTGCAGGCTCGTGACCACGTCGTTGAGGCCGTCGCCGTTCACGTCGTAGACGGCGATCTCGGCGCCACCCGGGCTCGACCGCGACCAGCGGCCGAACGCCTGCGGGTGGTACGTCCACGTGGTGCCCTTCGCGGCCGGCTGCTCCCACCACCCGAAGGCGTTGAGGAAATCGGCCCGGCCATCGCCGTTGATGTCGCCAACGCCCATCCCGTGGTTGGCCCAGGGCCCGGGCTCGCTGATGGCGTGCTTGATCCAGGGAGCCGTGGGCTTGGCGGGGTCGGACTTGGCGTAGACGTACTTGTTGTCGCTGTCCTTGAAAATGAACTCAGGCGTGCCGTCGCCGTCGACGTCCTTCAGCAGCATGAACTCGCACGTCATGATGTCGGTGACGGCAAAGGTCTCCCAGCGCCGGTGTTCGCCCTTCGGGTTCACGTAGAGAATGGCCTGCCGCATGAACTCGGCGTTGATGAGGTCCGGCCAGCCGTCACCGGTGAAGTCGTAGGCGTACTGCAGCCCGTTGAAGTACTGGGTCCCGGGATCGATCGTGCCGCGGATGTAGATCTGGCGCGCCTCGGTGTAGTCGGGACCGAGGTAGTAGTACTGGCCGGACGCGATGTCGAGCGACCCGTCGTGATCGAAGTCGGCGATCGCGGGCCCCCACGAGTAGTAGAAGTTGCTGAGCGCCTGGAGCCGGAAGTGATCCGACAGGTGCTCGGTGGGCACCACCCGCGAGTGCAGGTCCTTGAACGCGACGTCCTTGAACCGCACCTCGCCCTGACCGGAGGCATACAGGCCGATGGCGCCGAACTCCCCGAACTCGGAATCGGCGACGCCGTCGCGAATGCCGCTGTTGTCGTTCACGTAGGCGCGGACGATGTTCGCGTCCACGACCACTTCGAGGGTGTTCCACTCGCCTGCCTTGACGGCCGCGTCCGGACGGGACAGCGGCGGGGCGATGCCACCGGGCATCGCGGGCGGTCCCGATGGCGGCCGGCCGCCGCCTGCGGGTGCGGCCGCCGCCGGGGCAGGCGGTGGCGCGACGCGCAGCTGACCCGGACCGGGTGGACGGAGCCGCTCCCGCGAGGTCTCCTTGCCCGATGCGTCCACGGTGACGCGGCATGAGGCGCGGTCCTCGCCCGCGAGCGCGACCAGGATGCCCTTGATGCCGCCGCCAGGCGTCGGCTCGGCTCGCACGAGGAGGCCCGTGCTGCACGCGGCGGTGCAGCGGAACGACGCCACGACCTCCACGTCTTCGAACGACCGCTCGCCGAGCAACCAGCTGCCGGCGCCGGGCTGCACGACGATCTCGCCGTTCTCCGCACGCCACTTCGCCGACCCCAGCGACCGCCAGCCCGCGAGGCTCGCTCCGGTCAGGGTGCCGTCAGGGACGAAGTTGCGCGCGACACTCGGCTGCCGGCCGTCCTGTCCGGCCACCCGTCCGGGTGAGATCAGGACGCCGCATGCCAGGACCACTCCGGCTACGGCGACGCGTTCGAGTCCACGCACCATCGAAACCTCCTCCAGACCGAATCGTGGCGGCGACGTGCGATCGCGCATACCGTGCTGCCGTGGGGCGTACGCGCCCGGCCCGCACGCGGCGTCTCCGCGTGCCCGCCGGCCGGCTAGCGTGCGGGCGTGCTGCGCTCGTGCCAGTGCACCATGGGGAGGCCCGGCACGGGCGCGCGAAAGTACGGGATGCGGCTGCCCTTGAGCGAGCCGATGTACACCGTCTGCAAGTCGTCGCCACCGAAGGTGACGCTCGCCATCCAGGGCGCGACCCCGCGCCCGGTGGCGAAGAGCACCTCGTGCGTCACGCGGTTCTCCGCAATGGCGCGCTCGAGGGCGCCGACCTTTTCCGGGTCGCCCTCGTCCAGCAGGACCCGGAGGTCGCCCTGCGGCGTCAGCACGAACAGCTTGTCCGAGTAGACCAGGGTGCCCCACAGGTTGCCGAAGCTGTCGAACGCGATGCCGTCGGGCCAGGCACCGGGACCGAGATTGCTCGGACCGAACACCTCACGCCCGCTGACCTCACCGCGGTCGTCGATCCGCAGCCGCGTGATGCGCCCGCCCGTCGTCTCCACGACGTAGAGGTACTCCTCGCGGGCGTCGAAGCGGATCTCGTTGGTGAAATGAAACCCGTCGGCGACGATGCGCAGGGTGCCGTTCTCGAGGCGGGCGATGTATCCGTCCGCCAGGTCGAGGCGCAGCGCGTGCATCCAGTTGGTCACCTTCGTCGACACGGTGACCCACACCCGGTCCCTGGAGTCGCGGAGGACGAAATTGACCTTGCCCACCGCGTGTCCCCCGACGGTGTCGGCCAGTACGCGGGACGCGCCGTCGCGCGACATCACCTCGAGGCGGTCGGTACCGAAGTTGGCGATGAGGAAGTCGCCGGAGCGCGCGAACGCCAGGCCGTTCGGGAGCGTGCCCTCGAGATAGCGGCTCGCCTCGGTGGACGCTTCGCGGAAGTGGTCGGAGTGCGCCTGGGCGATCAACTGCTGGCACCCGTCGGCGAGCCGCACGACGCCGCCGCGCGCGTCCGCCGACCAGAGCGTGCCGTCGGGCTCGGCAAGGATGCACTCCGGGCGCTGGAGGTCGTGGCCGACGTAGTCGAGCGTCTCGACGTCGATACCGAAGTCCAGGATGGGGTTCTTCCGGCTCATCGCGGGGACGCCTCCGGCAGGGCAAACGCCACGTAGCCGGGCCGACTGCCCGGCGGAGGCGGCAGGCCGGCCGCGTTCCCCTGGATCGAGGTGGCGTTCACCAGGAAGAACTGCCGTCCGTTGGCCTCGTACATCGCGGGAATGCCCCGCGAACCCGCCGGCAGCGGCGCGGTCCACAGGACCGTCCCGGTGTCGGCATCGTAGACGCGCAGCTTCAGGTCGCTGCCCGCCTGGAAGAGCAGGCCGGTCGGCGTCGTGATGATGCCCGTCCGCTGGCGGATATAGCCGGTGTCCTTCGCGCCCTCCGACGCCCCGCGGAGGTCGTCGCCGCCGGCCGGCACCTGCCACTTGATCGTGCCGGTGTTCAGGTCGTACGCCGTGAGCGTCGAATAGGGCGGTTTGACGATCGTGCCGTTCATGCCGTAGCCCGTGTACATCCGGATCTCGGGCACCGGGATGCCCCGGGGGTAGTCGGGCCCCACCATGCCGCCCGCCCGTCCCTCCGGCACCGACCTGCCACCCGGCGCCCCGCCGGAGGCGACGACGGGACCGGGCGGCAGGTCGGGGGGAAGGTCGGCCACGTCGGCGCTCGGCACCGACGACGGGTTGGCCAGGTAGCCGATGAGCGACGTGAGCTGCTCATCGTCGAAGTCGTCGAAAGACGGCATGCCCGGACCGCCGCCGGTGATCTTCTCGCGCACGGCGACCGCGCCGATCCGGCCCGTGATGTCGTCGAGGGTGGGGTAGCTGCCGCCGCCCCGCAGGTCGGCGCGATGGCAGGACTGGCAGCGGGCCTGGTAGATGCCGCGGCCGGCCACGACCTGCGCGGGGGTCGCGTTGATGGGTGCGCCGGGTTTGGGCTCCTCGGCGCTCAGCTTGTAGATCGACGGGACGTTGATGCTGAGGACGTACACGATGCCGCGTGCCGGATCGGCGGCCGTCGTGCCCCAGTTGGCGCCGCCCTGCGCGCCCGGAATCGCCACCGTTTCACGGAGCAGCGACGGCGGCACGAACAGGCCGTCCGTGCGCGCGCTCCCGATGCGCGCCTGCCACTCGGTTCGCTGGCGCGCGGTGAGGATGTAGGGATTGACGTCGGCCACCGTCAGCGACTGCCTGGCGAACGGCGGCGGCGCGGTGGGAATCGGCTGCGTCGGCCACGCCTTCTCGCCCGGCACGTCACTGGCGGGGAACGGCTTCTCTTCGATCGGCCAGATGGGCTCGCCGGTCACGCGGTCGAACACATAGAGGAAGCCCGTCTTGCCGGCCTGCGCGACGATGTCCCGCCGCCGGCCCTCGTGGACGATCGTGGCCAGCTGCGGCGCGGCGGTGTTGTCGTAGTCCCAGAGGTCGTGGTGGACCATCTGGAAGTGCCAGAGCCGCTTGCCCGAACGCGCGTCGAGCGCCACCAGCGACGTGCCGAACAGGTTGGCCCCGATCCGATCCGCACCGTAGTAGTCGTAGGTGGGCGAGCCGGTGGGGATGTAGACGATGCCGCGCTCGGCATCGATGGAGAGCTCGCCCCACGTGTTGGCGCCGCCCACATACGTCCAGGCGTCCTTGGGCCAGGTGTCGTAGCCGAACTCGCCCGGATGCGGCACCGTGTGGAACTGCCACACGAGCCGGCCACTGACGACGTCGTAGGCGCGGATGTCGCCGGGAGGGGCCAGGTAGTTCTCGCCGGCCGCCGACCCGAGGATGATCAGGTTCTCGTAGACCTTGCCGGGGTTCGACGACTGCACCTTCACCAGCGCCGCCGGGTCCCGCCGCAGGCCCTCGCGCAGGTTCACGGCGCCGTCGGTGCCGAAGGTGAGGATCGACTTGCCGGTGCGTGCGTCGATCGCCTGCAGGTAGCTGTTCATCTGGAACAGCAGCCGGCGATCGGAGCGGTCGGCGCTCTCCCAGTAGTTGATGCCGCGCGGGGCGATGCCCTTGAGATTCTCGTGGATCCAGATCTCCCGGCCGGTCGAGGCGTCCAGGGCCACGAGCGAGTCGTTGCGGGCGAGGACGTAGGCGACGTTGTCCACCACCACCGGGTTGAACACGTACGCCGTCGTGTCCTGTGTCGGATACGACCAGGCCACCCCGAGCCGGTCGAGATTGGACTTGTCGATCTGGCTGAGCGCCACGTGCCGGGCGTTGTCCGGCGTGCCGCCGAAATCCGCCCAGTTCACCGAAGGGCGTTGCACCCGCACGGCCTGGACCGACAGGCCGAGCACGAGAACCGTGAGAACCGCGCCGAACCGCCGCATCGACGATCCCCTCTCGGAATGGCGCTCAGGAGCGCAGCGAGACGCCATGCTTCTGCAGGTACGCCTTCGCGATGGTCGCCGTCTCCTTGGGCGGAATCGGCTGGCCGGGGCTGCTGTCGAGCTCGACCATCACCATGCCGTTCATCTTCTTGCCGTCCATCATCGACAGGATGGCCGGCAGGTCCACCTTGCCCTGCCCGAGCGGGCAGTACCCCAGGAACGCGTCGCCGCCGCTGAAGTCCTTCAGGTGCATGTGCTGCACGATGGGCAGGAAGTCCTTCACGACCTGCACCGGGTCGGCGCCGCCCTTCTGGAGCTGTCCGATATCCGGGCCGAACTTCATGTAGGTCGTGTCAACCGCCTCCATCACCGCGTAGGTCTCGTCCCGCGTCTCGACGCAGGTGCCGGTGTGCTGGTGGAGGGCGGCGGTCAGGCCGAGGTCGGAGATGGCCTTGCCGACCTCGTTCAGGGTGGTGACGATGTTCGCCTTGTTGGCCGCGAAGTTGTAGGTGTCGCGAGGGACGCCGTTGGGCCCGATGACCATGACGGTGCCACCCAGCTTCTTGACGATCTTGCCGGTGGCCACGGCCGACGCGATGGTGGCCTGGCGCTGGGCGGAGTCGGTCAGGTTGACGCCGGTGTAGCTCGCCACGAGCGCCAGCTTGTGCCGCTGCAGGACCGGACCGAGGCCCCCGTAGGCTTCCATCCCGTCGATCTGCCAGGCAAACAGCTCGATGCCCCGGTAGCCGAGGCTGGCGATGTCGCGAACGACCTCCTCGATCGGCTCGGGACCGGTCAGCCGGGTCGGCCCGGGGGTTCCGCGGGGCGCGTTGCCCCAGGGCCACGTGATGCCGGTGTGTCCGACCGGGATGTTCAGCCGCCGGGCCCAGGCCGGCAGTGCCTGGCTGGCCAGGGTGAGGGCGACGGTGCTCGTGAACGCGCGACGGGTAATGGACATGGTGACTCGAGATGTGTCCGATAGATTATCGATGATTGGGCACTCTATTGGCCGCGCCCAGGGTTGTCAAGCGCCGCGCCCGTCCCGAAAAACACGAACGTCCCGCGGTTGGTGGCCGTCACGATGTCCACGCGGCCGTCACCGTTCAGGTCCACGGCCGAGAACTGCGCGCCGACGCCGGACCGGTTGTGAATGAGCTCCGGGACAAACGCCGCGCCCCCGGGCGCCGCCGGGTCGCGCACCGTCCGGAACCAGTAGAGCGCCGGCAGCCCGAGCGGATCCGGGTCCACGTAGCTCTCCTGGTGCGAGAACACCCGCTTGCCGGTGATGAAGTCGGGGATGCCGTCGCCATCCACGTCGGCCACCGCCGCCGCGTGCATCTCCGACAGGGTCACGCCGCCGGCGTTGGTGGTCGAGTAGTCGTCGATGATCATGTGGCGCGCGAAGGTGATGGCGCCCGCGGCATCGCGCCGCTGCTCGAACCACGCCAGGCCGAACCCGTGCGCGTTCAGCCCGGTCACGACGTCGTTCAGGCCGTCGCCGTTGACGTCGTACACGCCCATGAGCGCGCCGCCGGCGCCCTCGGCGCGCCCCCACCGGCCGAACGCCACAGGGTGATAGGGCCACGGCCCCGCCGTGCCCGTCGGCGGCTGTTCCCACCAGCCCGCCGCCTGCACCACGTCGATGCGGCCGTCACCGTTGATATCCCCGGTGCCGAGACCGTGACCGTGCGCCAGCCCGGGTGCCGAGACCGCGACGACCGGCCACGGCTCGGTGGCATCGGTGGGATGGACCCGCGCGTAGGAAATGGTGCCGCCGGCGCCGCCCACCCCGCCGGTCACGAAGATGACCTCGGGCACGCCGTCACCGTCGAGGTCCTGCATCGCCGTGAACTCGCCAGAGATCTGCGGGAGCACCTTGTGGCCCTCCCACCGGCGCCGCTCGCCTCGCGGGTTGACGTACAGGGTCATCGGCCGGCTCTCGCCCGTCAGGACGTCGGGCCACCCGTCGCCGGTGAAGTCGAACGCGTAGTCGGTCCACGTCGGCGCGAAGCTGGCCGTCGGGCTGAGGGCGGGCGCGACATACAACTCCTGCTTCGTCAGGAAGTCGGGCCCGAGGTAGTAGAACGGGCCGGAGACGATGTCGAGGACGCCGTCGCGGTTGAAGTCTCCGGTGCCGGCCCCACGCGTAATAGAAGTCGTCGAGCCGCTGCATGCGGAATCGCGGCGACACCACCTCCGGGACCACGGTCTTCACGTAGGTCCTTGAAGGCCAGGTCGCGGAAGCGCACCTGGCCCGAGCCCACATAGAGGGCGACCGGCCCATACCCCATGCGGTCCTCGGTCGCACCGGCCGTGAAGTCGAGGCCGCCGTTCAGCGTCGGCCGGACGACGTCGGAATCCACGACGACGGAGAGGCGATTCCACTCACCGGGCCGGATGCCGGGTGCCGGGGGCTCGAGTTCGGGCAGCGGCGTCGGCAGGGCGATGGGCGCCCCTCCGCGTCCGGCGCCCGTGGGGGACGGCGGCTTCTGCGCGTCGGGAGAGCTGGCCGGCAGCGCGCTCCGCAGGAACGGGCCCACGGCGCGCAGCCGGTCGCGCCGGCTGATCCGGCCGTCCGCATCGAGCGTCACCCGGTAGGTTCCCAGGTCGTCGTCTGCGAGCGAGACGAAGACACCGGTTCGCCCCGCCTCCTCATCACGAAGACGGAAGAGCACGCCCGCGTCACAAGGGGCGGTGCACTGGAATCTCGTGAAGAAGTTCAGGTCCTGGTAGGCGGTGCCCAGCACCAGCCAGCCACCCCCGGGTCCTGCCCTGCCGGTGACCTCGCCGGACTCGGCGGTCCAGGTGCCATCGCCGACCCTGGTCCAGTTCCCGAGATCCGACCCGGCGAAGACGGTGTCGGGGACGAAGCCCGGGGCAGGCCCCTGGGCGACCGGGCTCGAGGAGGCGGCGGCGAGGATCGCGAGCGTGAGGGTCAGGCTCGCGATGTGGGGTCGCTGCATGAGCAATAATCGATTATCATGTGCCGGCCTGTCGACGCAAGAAAACTACGACAGCCCCCCACGGGCGGACCAGAATCTCTCCTCACACACGAGGCCACGACGCGATGCCGAACCCTGATGCCGCGGGAGCCGTCCCGGACCACCAGTGGGATGCCCGCTACCCGTCGCTCCGCGGGCGGCGCGTGCTCATCACCGGGGGCGGCAGCGGCATCGGCGAGTTCATCGTCGAGGCGTTCGCGACGCAGGGTGCGCAGGTGGCCTTCATCGACATCCAGGCCGAGGCGTCTCGCGCACTCGCGGCCCGGCTCGGCGCCAACGCGCACGACGTGCACTTCATCCACCAGGACCTGACCGACATCGAGGGGACCCAGGCCGCCGTGGCCGATCTGAGCCGCGAGTGGGGCGGCATCGAGGTCCTGGTCAACAACGCCGCCAACGACGACCGCCACGCTCTGGACGACGTCACGCGGGCGTACTGGGACGAGCGGATGGCGGTGAACCTTCGCCACTACTTCTTCTGCGCCCAGTCGGTCATCCCGGCCATGCGATCCGCCGGACGCGGCGTCATCCTCAACGTCGGCTCGATCTCGTGGCACCTGGGTCTCCCGGATCTGGCGGTCTATCAGACGGCGAAGGCCGCCATCGAAGGCCTGACCCGCGCCATGGCGCGCGACCTCGGCACCGACGGCATCCGGGTCAACTGCATCGTGCCCGGCGGCATCCGGACGCCGCGACAGGTGGCGCTCTGGCACGACGAGGCCGAGGAGACGCGCATGGTGACGCGGCAGTGCCTGAAGGCGCGCGTGCTGCCGCAGGACGTCGCGGCCATGGCGCTGTTCCTCGCCTCGGACGACGCGCGCATGTGCACGGCCAGCAACTTCTTCGTCGACGCAGGCTGGCGCTGATCGTGGCCGCCCCCACGCCCCACGCCCCAAGCCCCGGGTCCCCGGTCCCCGAGTGCCGCTGGAACCTGCGGGCACAACTGGCCGAGGGGCCGCTCTGGATCGCGCGCGACGGCGCGCTCTGGTTCGTTGACATCAAGGCACACCGGCTGCACCGCCTCGACGAAGCGGGCGGCAACACCCGGACGTTCGCGGCGCCCGCCCAGTGCTCCTTCATCGTTCCGGCCGCCGACGGGACCTTGATCGCCGGCCTGCAGGGCGGCTTGTCGCGCTTCGATCCCGACACCGGCACGTTCGAGCGCCTCGTACCAGTCGAAACGGAGCTGCCGGGCAACCGCCTGAACGACGCGGTGGTCGATCCCGCCGGGTACCTGTGGTTCGGGTCGATGGACGATGACGAGCGCGAGGCGAGCGGGACGTTCTACCGGCTCGACGACGACGGCCAGGTGCGCCCGCGCGGCTTCCGCTGTCCGATCACCAACGGTCCCGCCTTCAGCCCGGACGGCCGCACGGGATACTTCGTGGACACCCTGGCGAAGACGGTGTGGGCGTATGACGTCGATGGCGACGGACGCCTGTCGCGGCAACGCGTGTTCGTGACACTGGACGACACGCCCGGCTCCCCGGACGGACCGACAGTGGACGCGGACGGCTTCGTCTGGATTGGCGTGTACGGCGGCTGGTGCGCGCGCCGCTATGACCCATCGGGCACGCTGGTCAGCGTGGTGGAGCTGCCGGTCGCGAACGTCACCAAGGTCGCGTTGGGATCGGCCGACGGCCGCACGGCGTACGCCACGACGGCTGCGCAGCGGCTGGACGACGCCGCGCTCGCGTCACAGCCACTCGCCGGGGGCCTCTTCTCCTGGCGCACGCCGGTCCGAGGCCTGCCCGGCGTCGAGGTGAGCCATGGCATCTGAACCGGTGCCGCTCGCGACAGCCGCGGGCGCAGTGGACGAAGCGGGCAAGCCCGGCGTGATCGCGATGATCGTCGCGGTGGCCACGATCGGCGGGTTCCTCTTCGGCTACGACAGCGGCGCCGTCAACGGCACGCAGGACGGGTTGCGTACGGCCTTCACCCTGTCCGAGGCCGGGCTCGGCTTCACGGTGGGCTCGCTGCTCATCGGGTGCTTCATCGGCGCGTTCCTCGCCGGCCGCCTTGCCGACGTGCTCGGCCGCCGCACGGTCATGGTGCTGGCGGCGGCGGCCTTCCTGGCAGGCGCGCTCGTGCAGGGATTCGCGCACGCGCACTGGCTGTTCGTGGTGGCACGCCTCGGCGGCGGGATGGCAGTGGGCGCCGCCAGCGTGCTGTCGCCGGCGTATATCTCGGAGGTCGCGCCCGCGCGCATCCGCGGCCGCCTCGGCACCATGCAGCAGGTGATGATCATCACCGGGCTGACGGCGGCGTTCGTGGTCAACTACCTGCTCGCCGTGGCGGCCGGCAGTTCCACCGGTGCGTTCTGGGCCGGCATCGACGCGTGGCGCTGGATGTACCTGATGCAGGCCGTCCCCGCGGCCGTGTTCCTGGTGGCGCTGCTCTTCATCCCCGAGAGCCCGCGCTATCTCGTGGCCACCGGTCAGATCGACGCGGCGGCCAGCGTCCTCGGGCGCCTCTTCGGCGAACGCGCGGCACTCATCCGGCTCGAGGCCATCCGCGACAGCTTCTCGGCCGGCCATCGTCCCCGCCTGCGCGATCTCATCGATCCGGTCCGCGGCCGTGTCCGCCCGATCGTGTGGGCGGGGCTGCTGCTGGCGGTCTTCCAGCAGCTGGTGGGCATCAACGTCATCTTCTACTACGGCGCCACGCTCTGGCAGCTCGCCGGCTTCACCGAGGGCGATGCGCTGATGATCAACATGGTGTCGGGCGGCGTCTCGATTCTGGCCTGCTTCGTCACCGTGGCCCTGGTGGATCGCATCGGACGCAAGCCTCTCCTCCTCATCGGGTCGGCGGGGATGGCCGCCACCCTGCTCGGGCTCGTGTTCGCGTTCGCCAACGGCCAGCTGGAGGGAAGCACGCTTCGGCTGTCCACGAGCCTGGGCACCCTCGCCCTCGTCAACGCCAACCTCTACGTCGTCTTCTTCAACATCAGCTGGGGCCCGGTGATGTGGGTGATGCTGGGCGAGATGTTCCCGAACCAGATCCGCGGGTCCGCGCTGGCCGTGTGCGGGTTCGCGCAGTGGTTCTCCAACTACCTCGTGGCCCAGAGCTTTCCAATCATGGCGGCGTCGCTCGGCCTCGCCGTCAGCTACAGCTTCTACGCCGCCGCGGCGATCGTGTCGTTCTTCCTGGTGAAGGCGTTCCTCGGCGAGACGAAGGGGCGCGAGCTCGAGGAGATGCTCGGGTGACCCTGCGCCGCTGAGGCCGTCCATGGTGCTGCGTCTCGACCGTCCGCTCGGGTGGCTGCCGGACGGACGCCCCGTCCCCGCCTTCCTGCTGCGCAGTGCCTCGGGTGCCGAGGTGACGCTCATGGCCTGGGGCGCCACCATCGTGCGCTGGCAGGTTCCGGGAGACGCAGGCCCCGTCAATCGGTGCTTCGCTACGCCGACCGGGCGCTTCTGTACCTGGCGCGTCCGCCGTACTTCGGCTGCACCGTCGGGCGCTACGCCAATCGCATCGCGCGCGGGGCGTTCACGCTACCTGACGCCTGCGCCTCGCGTGCAACGACGCCCCACCATCTGCACGTGGAGTTCGCGGCTTCCGATCAGCACCTCTGATGGCAGAGACGGATGGGGTGCGCTTCACGCTTCGCAGCCCGGACGGCGACGAAGGTTATCCTGCGCTCGACGTCAGCGCCAGCTTCGCACTCGCCGACGACGGGACGCTGCGCATCGATTTACGGGGCGACGACTCCTGCGGCGACCGTGGTGAACCTCACCAACCACAGCTACTTCAACCTTGCCGGTCGCGGCGACATCCTCGCGCACGAACTGCAGCTGTTCGCCGGTCACTACACGCCCTTCGACGACACGCAGATTCCAGCCGGCGTGCTTGCGCGCCGGTGACCGGCACGCCACTGGACTTCACCGGCCACCCGCGAGCGCTCGGCGAACGGATCGGCGCGCTGGCGTCGAGTCCGGGCGGCGGGCATGACCACAACTTCGTGATCGATCGCGCGCCGGAGTCGCCCGCGCTCGCGGACGCGGCGCGATTGATCGATCCCGTCTCCGGACGCACGCTGACCTGCCGCACGACACAACCGGGCATCCAGGCACTACTCTCGGGCAATCACCTGACCGAGGGATTGCCCGTCGAGCTTCCGCTCACCCTCCTGCCGGCACGCGGGACTGTGCCTCGAGACGCAGCACTATCCGGACAGCCCGAACCAGCCGCCGTTCCCGTCAACGGTGCTCCGCCCGGGAGACGCGTTCCACTCGGTCACCGAGTATCGGATCGCGTGACGCGCGAGCGGCCGCGAGAGGCTTCCGTCAGTCCAGGAACGGCTCGGTTGGCTCCTGCCGGCCGATGAGGAACGCGTCGGCGACGAGCGTCAGAGGCACGGGATCGACGTCACAGGCACCGGCGCGGACGAGATCGTGAAAGCGAGCGTAGAGCCGCGGATACCGCGATCGTCGAACCGCTCGTCCGGCCCGTTCGGGTGGCGCAGGCGTGCTCCACCGTCGCCGATCACCAGAGGGCTGTCGTCGGTCTCCACGAGGATGTCCTGTGTCTGGAGACCCGTCTGCCGCCAGTCGAGGTCCATCGAGACGGGGGCGCCGGCCGCGGTGCGCCCGCCGAGCCGTGCGGCGATGGGAGCGGCGCGATTCTCGGGCACCGAGAGCACCGCGGAATCGAGCACGATTGATCGGGCAGGATCGCGCTCGCGATCGACAGCGCGTTGATCCCCTGATCGAACACGCCCAAGCCCCCGGTTCCCAGATCCAGGCCTGCCCGGGATGCCACGCGCGGACGTCCTCGCGCCACGTGATCCGCACGCCGCGCACGGTCCGCCCCTGCAGCCAGTCGCGCGCGGGGCCAACACCGCCCGCCTCGCGCGAGTGCCACGTGGCGAACACGGTGGTGCCCGCCTTCGGGCAGACGCGACGATCGACTCGGCCCCTGCCTGCTCCTTCGTCGCACCCGGCGGCTTCTCGAGCAGGACATGGCACCCGGCTGCGATGGCCTGGCTGGCGAGGTCACCGCGCACTGGCGGCGTGCAGAGGGCCACGGCGTCGATGCCGGGCCCGTCGGCCAGCAGGGCGTCCGTGCGCGCCAGATGCGGCACCCCGTCGATGCCGGGTACCTGCGGGCTCACGGTGGCGACGAGTTCGAACCGGGTGTCAGCCGCGATTGCAGGCAGGTGCCGATCGCGGGCGATCTTGCCGAGACCCACGACGGCGATGCGGATCCGCTCCGACGGCACAGCACGCCGCGCCGTCGGTTCGGTGGTGGCGCGCGTGGATGGCATCGGCACGCTACAGGGGTGTATGCCAGCCCGCGGTGGCGGGCGCCGCATGCGGCACCCACGATTCCACGCTAGCGCCCGGGCGGCGTCAACACGTCGTCCACCGTGCGCCACACGCCGCGAGGATTGTCGTCCTGCAGTTCGGGCGGCAGCAGCGCCGGGGGCCAGTTCTGGTAGGCGACGGGACGGGTAAACCGCTCGATCGCGCCGTGCCCACCGAGGTGGATCGCGCATCGGTGGTGGCGGGACGCGCCCACCATGGTGCATGGCCGCGCACACCTCGACGCCGGTCGGGAAGCCGTTCCAGATGACGCGCCCGGCCTTCCGCTCGAGGATCGCCGCCAGCCCGGCGGAGGCCGTCATGTCCGCCGCGGTGCCGTGCAGCGTCGCGGTGAGCTGCCCCTCCAGGCTGCGGGCCACCTCCTCGACGCGCGCGGACGACTCGCACCCAATCACCACCGTGGACGGGCCGAACACTTCCTCGTGGAGGGCCGGCTGCGCAAGGAACGTGGCCGCGTCGGTGACCAGCAGCGTCGGAACCACACCCTGGCCGGCATCGTCGGAAACCGCCGGGCGGATGGTGCGCACCCCGTCGATCGCCTGGAGCCGTTGCCACCCCGTTTCGTAGGCCTGCCGAATCCGCGGATACAGCATGGTGCCGGGCGCCGAGTCCGCCATCAGCGACTCCATGCGCTGCACCAGCCGGTCGAGATCCGCGCCCGCGATCCCGACTGCAAGACCGGGACAGGTGCAGAACTGGCCGACGCCGAGCGTCACGGACTGCACCAGGCCTTCGGCGAGGGCGTCGGTGCGTTCGGCGAGTGCGCCAGGGAGCAGGAACACCGGGTTCACGCTCCCCATCTCCGCGTACACCGGGATCGGGTCCGGTCGCGTGACGCCGGCGTCGAAGAGGGCCCGGCCGGCGGTGAGGCTGCCCGTGAACGCGACGGCCGTGATGCGCGGATGACGCACGAGCGCAAGGGCGATCTCGTTGCGCGTGCTGTGCAGCAGGGCGAACACCCCGGCAGGCATGCCGGTCCTGGACGCCGCCCGCACGATGGCGCCGGCCGTGAGTTCCGACGTGGCGGGGTGCGCGGGATGTGCCTTGACCACCACCGGACAGCCGGCGGCGAGCGCGGAGGCCGTGTCGGTGCCCGCCACCGAGAACGCGAGCGGGAAGTTGCTGGCCGAGAAGACGGCAACCGGGCCGAGCGGTGTGAGCATCCGGCGGATGTCGGGCCGGGGTGGCTGCTGGTCGGGCCTCGCACGATCGATCCGCGCCTGCACCCAGGATCCCTCGCGGATCAGGTCGGCGAAGAGCCGCAGCTGCCGGAGCGTTCGCGTGCGCTCGCCGGTCAGCCGCGGCGCGATCGGCAGCGCGGTTTCCGCGTGCGCGGCCTCGAGCAGGCCGTCGCCCAGCGCCTCGATCTCCACGGCGATCTGGTCCAGGAAGTCCGCGCGCTGTCCGGGTGGCAGGGCGCTGAACGGCTCGAAGGCACGGTCCGCGGCCACGACGGCGGCGTGGACGACCGCATCCGAGGCCTCGTCGAACGCGCGCGGGGAACCGGCGGCGGTGAACTGGCCTGCGCCGGATTCCGTCGGGAGTCCGGCGATGAGATTCTGGCCCGTGAGTGTCATGGCTCGCCCTGCACGACGGTGTTGACGAGCGTGCCGATGGGCTCGATGGTCACACGGATCTCGTCGGACACCTGCAGCGTGAAGTCGTCGGGCGGCACGATCCCGGTACCGGTGAGCAGGAAGCAGCCGTGCGGAAACGCGTTGTCGCGGAACAGGTACTCGACCAGTTCCGCGGGCGAGCGCTTCATCTGGCGCAGCTCGCAGCCGCCCTCGAAGGCGGGCACGCCACCCCGCCGGACCTCGATGCGGATCTCGGTGGACGGCGGCAGCGGGTCCGACGACACGAGCAGCCCGGGCCCCAGGCCGCAGCACTGCGCGTAGACCTTTGCCTGCGGGAGGTAGAGCGGATTCTCGCCCTCGATGTCGCGCGAGCTCATGTCGTTGCCGATCGTGTACCCGACGATCGTGCCCGACGCGTTCACGGCGAGCGCCAGCTCGGGCTCCGGCACGTTCCACCGCGAGTCGCGCCGGATCCGGACCGGCTGTCCCGGACCGGCGACGCGGTGCGGCGTGGCCTTGAAGAACAGCTCCGGACGCTCGGCCTGGTACACCCGGTCGTAGAAGTCGCCGCCGCCGGCGCCCCTGGACTCCTCGATGCGCGCGCTGCGGCTGCGCAGGTAGGTGACGCCCGCCGCCCACACCTCCTGGTGCTGGATGGGGGCCAACGCCTCGGCCAGGACGTCAACGTCGCGCAGTTCCGGGGTATTGCGCGAGATGTCCGCCAGCACGCCGGCCAGGTCGCCGCGGTTGACCAGCACGTTCCAGTCCACGGACGGCGCCAGGTGAAACGTTCCGTCCTGCTCGATCACGACGCCTCGACGTGTGCGGTACAACTTCATGCGCGATTCGACCCATTCATGGCTTGACGGCGACCTTGACGGCGCCGTCGCGGCGCGACTCGAAGGTTTCGAGCGCGTCGGAGAACTGCTCGAGCGGAAAGCGGTGCGTGAGGAGCGGCGTGAGATCCACGCGTCCGTTGGCGAGCAGCGACAAGGCCTCGCCGGCCGTATTGGGATTGGCGCGATCCCCGACGATCTCGATCTCGTCGAGCACCACCCGCTTCATCGGGATGAGCGGCTCCTCGTGGGGAATGCCGATGACCGACACCACTCCGCCCTTCGCGGCCGAGAGGCAGCAGTCGCGGATGGCGGCGGCCGTGCCTGCGCACTCGACCACGGCGGGGATGCCGAGGCCATCGGAGAGGTCGCGTACCTGCTCCACGACGTTGCCGGAGCGATAGTCGATGGGCACCGCGCCCAGCGACTCGGCGAGGGCCAGGCGGGCGCCCGAGCCGACGGCGATGATCCGCCCCGCGCCCATCGCGCGTGCGCACAGGATGGCCATCAGCCCCTGGGGACCCGTGCCCATCACCAGGATGTCGTCACTGGGACGGCAGCCGGCTGCGCTTCACCGTGTAGAGCGCGATGCTGAGCGGTCCACGCACGCCGCGAGCTCGAGGTCGAGGGAATCGGGGACGCGCGTCAGGCTCTTCACCGACGCCTGCATGTACTCGGCGTAGGCGCCCTGCGTGATGTGTCCGTACTGGCGGTGGCCCCGTTCGGGGTGCCCGTAGTTCAGGCAGAGGTTGTAGCGTCCGGCGAGGCACTGGCGCAGGCGCCGCAGCCGCAGTGGGAGATGGCGCACACCCGCTGGCCGGGACGCCAGCCGAGCGCCGTGGCGAGCGTCCCGCCTTCCACGATCGTGGCCGACCATTCGTGGCCGGGGATGAACGGGAACGACGGCGGCCAGAAGCCCGGGAAGTCGCCGTTGATGATGTGAGGGTCGGTCCCGCAAATGAAGGTGGTGTCAACCCGGCACAGCACCTCGTCCGGCTCGAGGGCGCCGGGCACCGGGACGTCTTCGACCGCGAACACACGGGGCGCGCGGAGCACCAGCGCCCGCATGGTGGAGGATCGCTCGGGCACGGTCGAATCAGCCGGCGGTGGCTCGCTTGGGCGGTTCGGCCGGCGTGGCGGCCTTCGCCTGTTCCTGCTCCTTCCGCACGGCCTCGCGGATCCACTCACCCGGCTCCTCGATGTGCCGGCGCATGGCGTTCTCGGCGCGCAGCGGATCGCGCGACCGCAGGGCGTCGAGCACGGCCACGTGACGTTCGCCGATCTCGCTCATCGAACGGTGCGTCATCTGGATCATCGAGTGCGTGACCAGCGTCGTCGTGGCCAGCCGCATCGACAGCCAGACGTGTTCGAGCATGTCGTTGCCGGCGGCCTTGATGATGGTGTGGTGAAAGGCGTAGTCGGCGTCCACGTGGGCCCGGTGGTCGTTGGCTTCGGCCGCGCGGCGCATGGACGCGATGTGGTCCTCGAGCTGCGCGAGCGTGGCCTCGTCGATGACGGCGGCCGCCTCCCGGGCGGCGACGCTCTCGAGTGCGGCGCGAACCGGATAGCTCTGGAGCAGGTCGGCCGTCGAGATCTGGCGGACGAACGTGCTGCGGAAGGGTGAGCAGACCACGAACCCAAACAGGGCGAGGTCCCGCAGCGCCTCGCGGACAGGCGCCTGGCTGACGCCGAACTGCCGCGCCAGGCGGGTCTCGACGATCCGGGTGCCGGGCGCCAGGCGGCCGCTCAGGATGTCGTCGATGACGTGCTCGCGAATCTCTTCACGAAGGACACGGCGCCGGATGGGCGTGGCTTTCTTCCTGTCGTCGACCATGATGCTCCAAGACTCGATTGTCGATTATAACGAATCGTGGAGACCGCGCGATCGCACCACGTCAGTGGATCGTCCAGCCGCCGTCTACGTAGAGTACGTGCCCGACGATCTGCCTGGCCATGTCGCTGCAGAGGAAGAGGACCGCGCCCACCACGTCCTCCGGCTGGTTCCATCGTCCGATCGGCAGCTTCTCAGCCACCCACTCCTTGTACCCCGGCCGCTCGAGAATGGCCCGGCGGGACTCCGTCTCGGTGATGCACGGCGCCACCACGTTGACGACCACGTTGTCCTTGGCCCACTCGAGCGACAGCGCGCGTGAGAGCTGGTGCACGGCGGCCTTGGCCCCCCCGTAGATCGCCCGCGTCTTGAAGGCCGAGATGGCGAAGTTGGACCCGATGTTGACGATGCGTCCACCGCCCTGCGGAATCATCGCGCGGGCGGCAGCCTGACACGCGAAGAACACGCTCTTGGTCGTCGCCGCCATCGTCGCGTCGTAGTCGTCCTCGGTGGCGTCGATGGCCGGCCCGGTGCAGGTCCAGCCGGCGTTGTTCACGAGGATGTCCACGCGCCCGAGGCCCTCCACGGTGCGCGCCACCATGGATCGGACCTGATCGACGGAGGTCACGTCGGTTGGCACGAGGAGCGCCCGCCGGCCGAGTGCCTCGATCTCCTCGATCAGGCTCGCAATGGCCTGTGCGTCGTGATTGGGCCGTGGGGCCAGGGCGAGGTCGGCCCCTGCCTGGGCGAGGCCGACGGCAATCGCCCGGCCGATGCCCTGCGACGGCCCCGTCACGATGGCCACCTGGCCGGTGAGCCCGAACGCTGCGTAGCTGCCCTGCATGTGATCGGAATCCTAGCGGCGGGTGGTCAGCACGATGCCGACGATCATGACGACGACCCCGATGACGTTGGCGGTGACCACCGGCTGCCGCGGCGAGCCCAGCCAGCCGAAGTGCGAGAGCACCATCGCACTGACGATCTGGCCCCCGAGCAGCGCCATCGTGAACGGCCCCGCGCCGATCTGCGGGATGACCCAGGCAATGGCGAAGACGAGCGTGGCGCCGAAGATGCCGGCGGTGAGCATGACCGGGTTTACCGAGCCGAGCCCGGCCAGCGCCCCGGACTGCCACCCGGTCGCACCGATGACCAGCGCGGCCACCGCGCCGATGCACCAGAAGAGAGCATTGCCCACCCGGGCATTGCCCAGCGCGGCGCCGACGGCGCCGTTCATCGCGAGGTGGACGGTCAGCACCACACCGAGGAACGCGCTCAGGAGCAGCAGCGAACTCTTCATCGGGACTCCTCTCGACGGCCAGCCACGCACAGGGCGGCTACGCCCGTCATCGCGGCCGCTCTCTTGGGTCGACGGTTGAACGCCGGTGGACGGCGTCTACTTGCCCTGCCATCCGCCGTCCACGTGGACGGACTGCCCGGTCAGGTAGCTGGCTTCGTCGGAGGCGAAGAAGGCGACCACCGAGCCGACCTCGCGCGGCTGCCCGGCGCGCCCCAGCGAGATCTGGGCCAGCACGATCGGGAGGGTCTCGGGATCCTTCATGACCCAGTCGGTCATGTCGGTCTCGATGAGGCCCGGATGCACGCAATTCACGCGGATGCCGAGCGGCGTCATCTCCGCGGACATGTTGCGGGTCAACGCCTCGAGGCCGAGTTTGGTCGGCGCGTAGTGCGTACGTCCCGGCAGCACCTTCGCCGCCTGGATGGACCCGATGTTGACGATGGCGCCCTTCCGCTGTTCGGCGACGGCGCGGCGGCAGTAGACCTGCGAGCAGAGCCAGTTGCCGCGGAGGTTGACGTCGGTGAGGCGCGTCCACTGCTCGTCGGTCAGCTCGAGGAACGGCACGATGGTCTCGATGCCGGCGTTGTTGACCAGGATGTCAACGGGCCCGAGTTCGGCCCACGCACGCTCGACCATGGCCTCGACCTCGCCGCGGTTGGCGACGTCGGCCTTCGCGGTGATCGCGCGGCGGCCCTTGCCCCTGACCCACGCGGCCACGTCCTCGGCGGCCGCGGCGTTGGCGGTGTAGTTGACGCAGACGTGCGCGCCTTCTTCCGCGAAGATCTCGGCAATGCCCCGGCCGATCCCCCGGCTGCCGCCGGTGACGATCGCCACCTTGTCCTTGAGTCGCACTCCGCCCTCCTCCTGCGCAGGCACGTGAAGATTGACCGCGCCGAGTATTATCAATAATCGATGGACGACCGACACTCTACAGCGCAGCAGGCGCGCCGTCAATCCGCCTGACGGTCGCACAACCCCGACGCGGTCGCGGACTCAACCGGAGGAGACAGGGCGTGGACTACCAACTCGACGGTCAGCTGGCCTGCGTGTTCGCGGGCGCCCACGGCATCGGCGCCGCCATCGCGGACCTGCTCACGGCGGAGGGAGCGGGCGTCGTCGTGGCGGACCACGATGACACGGCACTGGCCGAGGGAGCGGCCCGATGGCAGGGCGTGGTCACGGCGGACCTGGCCACCGCCGCCGGCGTGGCCCATGCCGTGGACTACGTCCTGGAACGCTTCGGCCGCGCACCCGACATCCTGATCAACAACCTCGGCGTGGGCAACTCGCAACCGTTCGAGTCCATCACCGACGAGGCATGGTCGGCGTCGTTCCAGGTCAACCTCATGGGCGCCGTGCGCGCCAGCCGCACGCTGATCCCGCAAATGGCCGCGCGGGGTTCGGGCGTGGTCGTCAACACCGGATCGGATCTGGCCAAGCAGCCGGAACCCGGGCTCATGGACTACGGCGCGTGCAAGGCGGCCCTGCTCTACCTGACCAAGGCGCTCGCACGGCAGTACGCACCAGCCGTCCGCGTCAACGCGGTGCTCCCCGGCCCGATCTGGTCGCGCATGTGGACGCGTCCCGGCGGGCTCGTGGACCAGTTGACCGACCACTACGGCGTGGACCGGGATGCCGCGGTGCAGCGGTTCCTCGAAGACCGTCAGATGCCCATGGGCATCGGGACCGCCGAGGACGTCGCCCAGGCGGTCGTCTTCCTGGCGTCGTCGCGGGCGCGGTTCATCACGGGCGCCGCGCTCGACATCGGCGGCACGATCCGCGGCCTGGTCTGAACGCGGCGCTCTCGCGCGTGACAGCTAGCCGCGGCGCGCGGCCTCGATCGCGGCCACGTCAATCTTCTTCATCGGCATCATCGCCTCGAAGGCGCGGCGGGCCTGCTGCCACCGGCGGTCAGGGCGTCGGTGAGCACGCGCGGCGTGATCTGCCACGACACGCCCCAGCGGTCGCGACACCACCCGCACTGGCTTCCTCGCCGTCGTTGCCGACGATGGCGTTCCAGTAGCGGTCCGTTTCCTCCTGCGAGTCGGTGGCCACCTGGAACGAGAAGGCCTCGTTGTGCGCGAACTCCGGTCCACCGTTGAGACCGACGCACGGGATGCCGAGCACGGTGAACTCGACCGTGAGCACGTCGCCCTGGTTGCCGCCGGGGTAGTCGGCGGGCGCCAGGTGCACCGCCACCACTTCGCTGTCGGGAAAGGTCTCTGCGTAGAAGCGCGCCGCGTCATGCGCGTCGTCGTTGAACCAGAGGCAAATGGTGTTCTTCGGCTTCATCGTGAGTGCTCCCCTGCCCGGTGTGGGCAAACGGTTGCGGGCTCGCACCCGCGGGCCCACCCACAGGCACCGAGTGCAAGCGGGAGGCCACTCCGCACCGCTGCCTCATCCGCAGAGGCCAACCCGTGCCGGGCATCCCTCGTCAAAGGTCGGAGCCGTCATGACACCTGCCTCTCTCTGGACCCAGACACTGGACGAGGTGCGCTTCGCCTGGCGCACGCTGGCGCACGCCCGCGGCTACGCGATCACCGTGGTGGCCACACTGGCGCTCGCGACCGGCGTCAACGTCACGGTGTTCGGCATCATGGACGCGCTGACGTACCGTCCGCTGCGTACCTGCGCGCCCCCGGCGAGGTGCATCGCGCGTATTGGGAGTGGACCGACAACGGCACGCGGACGACGGCGGCGTCCACGCACTATGCGAGGTTCGTGGACTCACGCGCGATGCGCGGACGCTGGCGGCGGTGGCCGTCTTCGCGCAACCCCGCCTGCCTGTCGGCGACGGCGACGCGGCCGTGGAACGTCCGGTCGCCGCCGTCAGCGCGTCCTATTTCCAGTTCTTCGACGCCCGCCCCCTGCACGGCCGCTTCTTCAGCGCCGACGAGGACGTCACGCCGCGCGGCGCGGACGTGGCCGTGCTCGGGCATGACTACTGGCGGACGGCCTACGGTGGCCGCGACGTCCTGGGGCAGGTGCTGCGGATCGGGAACCTCCGCGCCACCATCATCGGCATCGCGCCACCCGGATTCGACGGCCTGGACGATGGCCGGCCCCCCGCGGCATTCGTGCCCGCGACGACCTATGCCGCCAGCACGGGAACCGAGGATGCCCGCACCTATTTCCACGCGTACCAGTGGGGCTGGATCACCCTCCTCGTGCGCCCCGGGGCGGGCGTGGATCGCGCCACGGCTGCGGCGGACCTCACGCGGGTGTTCCGCAGCACCTGGCCGCGCACCCTCGCCGACAACCCGGAACCTGCCGCCCGCCGACGAGGCCGACCCGCACGTGGTGCTCGCGCCGGTGCGCGCCGGAGCCGGCCCCAGAGCGACGCCGGCCGCGCGGACGTCTGTCTGGCTGCTCGGGCTGGCCGGTGCGGTCCTCCTGATTGGGTGCGCGAACGTCGCACACCTGTCCGTGACGCGAGCCATCGACCGGCGGCGCGAGCTGGGCGTCAGGCTCGCGCTCGGCATCAGCCCGCGGCGCCTCATGGCCGGCGCCTATGTCGAGGCGTGCCTGCTCGCCATCGCCGGCGGCCTGGCGGCCCTGCTCGTGGCACACGTCACGAGGCTGGCGTTCGGGCCCGTGCTGGCGGCCCTGAACCTGCCCGAGGTGTCGGTGTTCACGGATCGCCGCATGCTCGTCGTGACCGGTGGCGTCGTCGCGGCAAGCGCGATCCTCATCGGATCGCTGCCCGCCCTGTTCCTCTACCGGACCTCGCTGACGGCGCTGCAGGCGCGGCCGCGCGGCGCGACGACCCAGGGTCGGCGGTCGCGCACGCTCCTCCTGGCGACGCAGGTCATGCTGTCCGTCGCGCTGCTGACGGGGGCAGGCCTGTTCCTCCGCAGCCTCGACGCGATCGTCCGGGCGCCGCTCGGCTACGACCCCACGGGCGTGGTCCTGCTCACGCGGCGGATTCCACCGGGCGGGTTCGACGCCGAGGCGCAGGCGGCCGTCCGCTCGCAGCTCCTCGACACCGCGGCGGCGTGGCCGGGCATCGAGTCCGCCGCCTGGGTCAGCAGCGCCCCATTCGTCAGCACGTCATCGACCGATGTGTTCCTGCCAGGGCCACCACCCCCTCGCGCGGCACCTTCACGTATCAGGCGACCACCGCCGGCTACTTCCCCACGATGCGGACGCGGGTCCTGCGCGGGCGCCCACTGCTCGACGAAGATGGCGCGGGCGCGCCGGCCGTCGCCGTGGTGAGCGAGAGCATGGCGCGAGCACTCTGGCCTGGCCGCGATGCGCTCGGACAGTGCTTCTACATGCGCTCGCGCGACCTGCCGTGCCGGACCGTCGTGGGCATCGCGGAAGACATGGTCCAGCGCGACCTGGCCGACGGTCCGCGGCTGCACTACTACGTCCCGATCGCGCAGCACTCCGCGGACGTTCGGCAACGGACTGCTGGTGCGCGTGCGAGCGGACGCCGCACCGGGCGCGGAGGAGGTGCGACTGGCGCTTCAGCGTGGCCTGCCGGCGGGCTATTACCTCGTGGCGCAGCCGCTCGCCGCAATCGTGGACGACCAGCAGGCATCCTGGCGGATGGGTGCGGCCGTCCTCACCACCTTCGCGGTGCTCGCGCTGGTCGTGGCTGGCGTCGGGCTGTTCGGGGCCGTGCGCCACGACATCGCCCAGCGCTCGCGCGAGTGGGCGGTGCGAGCCGCGCTCGGCGCACACGCGGGATCGATTGCGCGACTCATCGTCGGGCGCAGCCTCGTTCCGGTCGCGGCGGGCCTGGTGCCGGGACTGCTCGCCGCCGCCGCTCTCGGCCGTTGGATGCAGCCGCTGCGTA
Source organism: Vicinamibacterales bacterium (assembly GCA_041394685.1). Classification (GTDB taxonomy): domain Bacteria; phylum Acidobacteriota; class Vicinamibacteria; order Vicinamibacterales; family UBA2999; genus VFZN01. The sequence goes on along the minus strand of JAWKHU010000037.1, from coordinate 56,916 downwards.
CCGGACGCCGGCGACCGACCCGCTGGTGTTCGGTGCGGCCACGCTGCTCATCACGATCGTGGCCGGTGTGGCCACGGCATGGCCGGCCATCGCCGCCGGGCAGGCAGACCCGGCGGTGGCGCTGCGCGGCGAGTAGGGAAGCAAGACAATTCAGAATGAAGAATTCCAGAATTCAGAACAATCTGCGGATCGCCTTTCTGAATTCGTCATTCTTCATTCTGAATTCTCCCGTGCGAGGAAACCGCGCAGCTTGTCCGGGTTCCGCACGACGTAGATGGTCTGGATGCGGCCCTCGACGATGTCGAAGGCGTAGGTGCCCGTGCCGGACAACGAGTGGCGCATGAGGAGGCCCGGAGCGCCGTTGATGTCCACGGGCTCGAGATCCCCTTCCGACCACTGGGCCTTCCTGGCGTAACCCAGGATGAACCTCGCAACGCGGTTCGCGCCGAGGACGGGACGCGTGGCCGCGGTCGCCTTCCCGCCGCCGTCGGCGATCAACGTTGCGTCCGGGTGCATCAGCGCGAGGAGCGCAGCCATGTCTCCCGTCGCGCAGGCGTGCCGGAAGCTCCGGACGACGGCCTCCGACTCCTGCCTGGACACCGCGAAGCGCGGGCGTGCATCACGCAGCCGACCCCGCGCACGCGTCAGGATCTGGCGGACGTTGGGCTCGCTCTTGCCGACGCTCGAGGCGATGTCGGCGAACTCGAGCTCGAACACCTCGCGCAACAGGAAGACGGCGCGTTCCACCGGCGCCAGACGCTCCAGCAGAACGAGGAACGCGACCGCCAGTGACGAGGCCAGCGCCGCGGGCTCCTGATTGGGTTCCGCGAGCGGCTCAGGCAGCCACGGGCCGGGATACCGATCCGGGTCCGCTCGGCGCTCCGCAGTCGATCGATGCACAGCCGCGTGACGATGGTCGTGAGGTAGGCGCGCGCCGAACGCACCTCGGCCGAGGTGTCCTGGCGGGCACGCAGCCATGCGTCCTGCACCACGTCTTCGGCCTCGCTCGCGCTGCCGAGCATGCGGTAGGCAATCGAGAACAGGCGCGCGCGCTGGCCTTCGAAGGCTTCCTGGTCCAGGTCGGGCTCCACCAGGTCGAGTATCGTGCGTCCCCCGATCCTGAGACGAACGACCGTGGCGTCCTGTGACACCGCCTGCCGCGGCCCGGTCACTGTCACAGGCCGGCGCGTCGCTCGTCTTGACTGATGGAGGCAGACGACATCATGACAGCCCGAATCGATCTCATGCACACCACACCAGGCGTGATGCGCGCCATGCTGGGCCTGGAGCGCCAGGTCCGTCAGGGCGGACTGGACGACACAGTGCTCAACCTCGTCCGCATGCGCGCCTCGCAGGTCAACCGCTGCGCGTTCTGCCTGGACATGCACAGCAAGGACGCGCGCGCCGCGGGCGAAACGGAACAGCGCCTGTACGGGCTCGACGCGTGGCGCGACACGCCCTACTACTCACCACGGGAGCGCGCCGCGCTGGAGTGGACCGAGGCCCTCACGCTGGTGGCCGAGGCCGGTGTTCCCGACGAGGTGTACGAACGCGTCCGGGCGGAGTTCTCGGAGGACGAGCTGCTCCACCTCAGTCTCGCGGTGGTGGCCATCAACGGCTGGAACCGCCTGAACGCGGCCGCGCGGACGGTCCCAGGCGGCTACGTGGCCGGGAGCGTGGCGGCGGAAAGGGAACGAGGAAATTCAGAATGAAGAATTCAGAATTCAGAATCATCGGCGCATCCGCTTTCTGAATTCGTCATTCTTCATTCTGAATTTTCTGTGACCCTTCCGTCGAACAGGTGCACGTGGCGCCGCGCCTGGGCCAGCCACCGTTCGTCGTGCGTGACGACGCAGACGGTGGCGCCGTCGGCGTGCAGCTCGGCGAACATCTGCATGAGCGCGTCGCCGCTCCTGGAGTCCAGGTTGCCGGTGGGCTCGTCGGCCAGCAGGATGGCGGGCCGGCCGGCGATGGCCCGCGCGACGGCGACGAGCTGCTGGTGGCCGCCGGACAGGACGCCGGGCCGCTGCCGTGCGCGGGACGTGAGCCCGACGCGTTCGAGCGCAGCCGCGGCCCGGGCCTGGCGCTCGTCGGCCGCGATGCGCCGCAGCGCCAGCGGGGCACTCGACGTTCTCCAGCACGGTCATGTCCGCGAGGAGATTGAAGCTCTGGAAGACCAGGCCCACCTCGACGTTGCGCACGCGGGCGCGCTCGGCCGGTGAGAACCGGTCCGTCGCTCGGCCGCCCAGCCAGTAGCGGCCGGCCGTCGGGGTGTCGAGCAGGCCCAGGACCGACAGGAGCGTGGACTTGCCGCAGCCCGACGGCCCGGACACCGCGACGTATTCGCCGCGGTCGATGTCGAGCGTGACGTCGTCCAGGGCGCGGGTGTCCTCGTCCGCGTCGCCGCGGAACACCCGCGAGACACCCTCCAGCCGGATGACGGGCATCGAGTCATCCGGAGGGTCCTCCGGGCCGGCCGTCTCGCGTGTCGTCCGCCACCACCAGGGCATCGCATGCGATTAGACGGAGCGACGCGCCGGAAAGTGCGCTCAGGACCTGGGCCGCAGCGCATGGGCGAGCGTGTACTCGCCGATGCGCCGGCCCAGGCGGTTTCCCTCGATCGAGTCGTAGCGGAAGTGGATGCCGAGGTAGACGCGGGACATCGCGCATTCCATGGCCGCGTCGGAGAAGCGCTCGAAGTGGCGGGTGGGCGGATCCATGGCCATTTTCGGGGACATCGGCCCGGCCGAGTCCACCTGCGGCGTGGACATGGTGAAGGGGTGCGCGTCGCCGTACACGTCCGCGAACATCGTCATCGCCGCGGCGCAGACGGTGCCGTGTGCGCTGGGGTAACTGGGGAACGCGTAAGTGTTCCGGTGCAGGTTGTTCCAATCCGGGTCCGGCTCGGTGTCGGGGTTGCCGTCGTTGGCCGCCCAGCGGATGGCGGTGTACGGCCGCCAGTGGTTGTAGTGGAACTTGTCGGCAAACACGTGGATGTAGCCGTCGATGATGCCGACGTTGACGAGGGCGAAGAGCCGCGCGGCCTCCCAGAGCGGCGTCTGCTCGTCCGCGACGAGCTGCCGGGCGAGGCGGTTCTGCGCGTTCTCCGCGAAGTCCTTCCACCACATCGCCAGGTGCGTCTGGTCGGCGGTGCGCGTGGTGCTGCCGTCGCTGCCCACCGCGCGCACCTCGTCGAACGCCTCCGTGTAGGCGTCGCTGTCGATCGCCGGCGGCGGCGGGGCGCGGAACTGGTCCGCTCGTTCGAGGACGAAGGGCCGGGCCTCGGCCCAGCCGGCCCCGAACACGAATCCTTCCGGCGTCCCGCTGTGCTCGTGGAACTCGGCGTACACGCCAGGCGCCATCGGGTGCCACTGGTACTCGGCCTCCCGATCCCAGCCGTCGCCTTCGCGCGCCTCGAGCACGGCGGCTGCCGCGGCCCGGCCCAGGTCTGCGGCGCGCGTGCGCGCCGGCGCATCGAGGGAGGCCTGCCACCGGCCGAGCTCTTCGTCGAGCTCGGCCTTGCGGGACGGGAACTGATCGACCACCACCGCATACGCCGCGTGCGCAGCGGCGGCCACCGGATCCACCCCCGGTTCCCGGACGCGAAGCCGATAGGCCTCGTAGCGGGGCTCCACGGCGTTGAGCGCGTCGTGCATGGCGAGGTGCATCATCGCCGCCGTGCGGACGCCCTTGAGCGTGAGGAAGTGGTCCTCCGCCTCGGCAATGCCGAGGGCCCGGGCGTTCCAGGCGACCACGACACCGCCATCAACCCCCACGGCGCCGCCGCCGTCGTCGTTCTCCGCCACCGCCGCGCAGCCGGCCATGCTGCAGGCCAGCACGAGTGCCACGGGCCATGCTCTTGCCATTGGTGCCTCCTCAAGCCGACCCTATCCGGCACGCGAGGCCGGACGCCACTACGGATTCTGTAGTGGACGCGGGCGCCGGGCATGCGCAGAATCGGCGCATGTCCCGCAGCTATGGCCAGTACTGTCCGCTGGCGCTGGCGGTGGAGATGCTCGGCGAGCGCTGGACACTCCTCATCGTCAGCCGCCTCTTCGACGGGTGCACGCAGTTCAACGAGATCCACCGGAGCGTGCCGCGGATCTCGCCGTCGCTGCTGTCGAAGCGCCTGGGTGAGCTGGTGTCCGCTGGGATCCTGGCGCGCATCCCCGCGACGCCCAAGACACCGGCGCACTACGCGCTCACCGATGCCGGCCGCGACCTCGAGCCGATCATCATGCAGCTCGCCGTGTGGGGACAGCACTGGGCGCGCGACATGGTCGACGATGATCTCGATCCGGAGTTCCTGCTGTGGAGCATGCACACGCGGCTGAACACGGCCGCCATGCCGCCGGGGCGCACCGTCATCGAGTTCGAGTTCACCGACCCGGGCGCCGACGTGCGCGGGTTCTGGCTCGTGCACGAGGCCGGCGCGGTGGACATGTGCCTGAAGCACCCCGGGTTCGACGTGGACGTGCGCATCCGGGCCGACCTGCGGCGGTTCATCGAGACGTGGCGCGGCTTCCGCCCGCTCGCCGCCGAAATCCGCGACGGCCACATCGACATCGCCGGTCCGCGTCGCCTCGTGCGGCAGCTGCCGGCGTGGCTGATGCTCAGTGCGTTCTCCGCGTTCCCACGGCGGCGCGACGGACGCGAGCAGCGCCTGGCAGCCACGCGCCGCCGCCCGGCCCCGGACAGGACACCGCATGCGGGCACCGGGCACGCGGCCGACCGCTGAGCGGCACCGGCACGCCGGAGCCTCAGCTCGGGCCGACCACCTCGTACTCGAGCGAGACCGTACCCGTCTTCTCGTACACCCGCGAGCGCACGAGCCGCAGCGCCGACCGTCCCGCGGGCGCCGGCAGGAGGGGGATGCCTCCGCCCAGCAGCACCGGGATCACGTTGAAATGGAGCGCGTCCACCTGCCCGGCGGCGAGCAGGCTCCGGAAGAGGGTGCCGCCGCCGAAGAGGGCGATGTCCTTGCCGGGTTGGTCGCGCAGCTGCGCGACCGTGGCCGCCGCGTCTCGGCTGAGCGAGGCGTGCGGACACGCCTCGGGCTCGAGCGTGCGCGAACACACGATGCTCTGGATGCCTGGCGTGGGCGAAGCCGCCTGGCCCATCGCCCGCATGACGTCGAACGTCCGCCGGCCGATCAGGAACGTATCGAACCGGGCCATCATGCCCGCGAAGTCGATGTCCCGGTCCATGACGATCCAGTCGAACTCGCCGTTGGGCCCGGCGATGTAGCCATCGAGGCTCATCGCGCCGCCGTAGATGACCTTCCGCATCGAGGCCTCCTGCTGGAGAATAGCCGCAGATGGCGCAGATGACGCAGATGGCGCAGGGGCCGCAGAGGACACCAGAGGCCGCAGATGGCGCAGGGGCCGCAGAGGACACCGAGGCCGCAGATGGCGCAGAGGACGGAAGGGACGGGATCTCGGGGCTGGCGGGCCGGTGGCCCCGGATCGAGCCGTGAACGAGACCACGACGCTCCCCTGCCCCGCCGTGTCTACTACGGCTGGGTGATCGTTGGCGTGTCGGCCCTGGCAATGGTCGGGACGCTGCCGGGACGCACGCAGGGGCTGGGCCCTCATCACCGAGCCGCTGCTGGCCGACCTCGGCCTCGGACGCGTGGCCTACGCGCAGATCAACCTGTTCGCCACCCTCGCGGGCGCACTGTTCGCCTTCGGCGTCGGCAGTCTCATCGATCGCCGCGGCTCGCGTGTGGTCCTCGCGGTGATCGCCCTGCTGCTCGGGCTGGTCACGATCGGCATGAGCCTCACCGCGGGCTCGCTGATGCTGGTGGTGTTCGTGACGCTGACGCGGGGGCCGGGCCAGACGGCGCTGTCCATCGTCAGCCTGGCCATGATCGGCAAGGGTTCCGCCGCCGGCTCACGTGGGCCATGGGCGTCTACGCGGTGGCCATGAGCCCCGGCTTCGATCGCCTTTCCGGCGGTCGGCGCCACGGGTGCTTTCACAGGGCTGGCGAACCGCGTGGGCGGGGCTTGGCGCAGCGCTGGTGCTGGGGCTGGCGCCCTTCGTGGGCGCTCGTCCGGTCCACGCCGTCCGAGGTCGGCCAGGACCTCGACGGTGGGGCGTTCGATGCGCCGGCGGCCGCGGGGCAAGGAACCTGCCGCCCGATCGGCCACGCTCGGCGAGGCCTTGCGAGCGCCCGCCTTCTGGGTGTTCGGCCTGGCGAGCTCGTTGTACGGTCTGGTCGCCTCCGGCATCGGGCTCTTCAACGAGGCCATCCTCGCCGAGCGCGGGTTCCCGCCGGACGTGTATCACGCGGCGCTGGCGGTGACGGCCATCACCGGCCTCGCCGGCAACATCGTCGCCGGCGCCTGGGCCGAGCGCGGCTCGCTGCGAACGGTGCTCGTCTGGTCCATGGTCATCCTCGCCGCCGCGCTGGCCGCGCTGCCCCGCGTCTCGACGACGGCGCACGTGATGACGCAGGCGGTGGCGATGGGGGTGGCCGGCGGCTTCGTCATGGTGGTGTTCTTCGCCTTCTGGGGCCGGGCGTTCGGCGACGGTCACCTCGGGCGGATCCAGGGCGCCGCACAGGTCATGACGGTCCTGGGGTCCGCCGTTGGCCCCCTGCTCTTCGCGTGGTGCGTGGACGTCACGGGCTCGTACGCGTTTGCCTTCTACGCGCTCGCCGTGCTGGTCGCGGCGCTCGGCGCGGCGGGCACCGTCGTGCGGATACCGTCGCGCTGAGCGGGGCGGAGGTCGAGCCGCGATTCCGCCGTCCGCGCCTGCAGGAGCATCGCTCAGGTTCATCTCACAATCTGCTCACCTCTACGACAGGACTCATCGCCCGGCGCTTGCAATGCTGGGCCCGGCGTTACGGACGCCGGCAGCGAGGGGGCCAGCTGATGGAATCGTTCGAACCTGTGTGGAAGCGCCGCGTGGAGAAGCTGATGGTGGTGGCAGCCGCCGGCGCGGGAGCCGTGCTGCTGTTCGTGCTGGCGCTCTGGACCTACATGAGCGCGACGGCCACGCCCGTCCACCCGGATCCGGACGCGGTTCCATCGGTCGCATCTCCCGAAGCGCCCCCGGAGTGGGCGGAGGCTGCCGGGGAGTCGGGCGCCATCGCGCGCACCGCACTGACCAGCCAGAACCTCCCCGGCCTGTCGGTGGCGGTGGGCGCCGGTGGCCGCCTCGTCTGGGCCGGCGGCTTCGGCTGGGCGGACGTCGAGGCGCGTGTGCCCGTCACACCGGGCACGCAGTTCCGAATCGGGACGGCCTCCACGGTGCTCACGTCGGCCGGTGTCGGGTGGCTGCTGGACCACGACCGCCTCCGGCTCGACGCGCCGATCGACGCCCTGGTGCCCGCGTTTCCGCGCCAGACCTCACCCGTCACGCTGCGGCAGGTGATGGCCCACCTGGCCGGCATCGGGAGCGATGGCGGCGATGAAGGACCGCTGCTCGCCCGGCACTGCACGGGGCCGGCCGACGCACTGCCGGCCGTGGCGGAGCGCCCACTGCTGTTCGATCCGGGGACGGCGTATCGCTTCTCGAACTACGGCTGGATCGCGGTGAGCGCCGCGGTCGAGACCGCGGCCGGTGAGCCCTTCGACCGCTTCATGCGCAATGTCGTCTTCGAACCGATCGGCATGGACGGCACGCGTCCGGACCGGGCCACCGACGACATCGCCGACCGCGCGGCGTCCTACTTCCCGCGCTTCGCCGCCGATCCGCGCTACGGCCTGGATCCCATGCGCCCCATCGACCTCTCCTGCTACGCGGGGGCAGGCGCCTTCCTGTCCACGGCGCCCGACCTCGTTCGCTTCGCGCTGGCGATGAACGCGGGCACCGTGGTGCGGCCCGGCACCGTCGCCGAGCTGCGCACATCGCAGCGGCTGCCGTCGGGTGAGGAGACCGGATACGGTCTCGGCTGGGACCTGGAGGACGTCACGCTCGGTGGTGCGCCCACGCGTCTGGCGGGACACGATGGCGACGTGCTCGGCGGTCCCGTGGCCTCGCTGATGACCTTCCCCGACGGCCTCGTCGTTGCCGTGCTCTCCAACGCGTCCTACGCCGACACCTTCGGCATCGGTCTGGCGATCGCCCAGGCGTTCACGAAGGGCACGGTGAACACGGAGGGCACGGAAGACACGGAGGGCACGGAGGGCACGAAGAGCACGGAGGGCGCGGAGGGCACGGAGCGCGCTTCGGTCGCCAGGCCCTGAGGAATGCAGCGGGCGCGCTTGCTATAGTCGCCCGATGGGCACGATCGACTGGCTGCTCGACTCCGATCCCGCCGTGAGCTGGCAGGTGTTGCGCGATCTGGTGCGGGCGCCGGAAGCGGAGGTGACGGCCGCGCGCGCGCGGGTGGCCAGCGAAGGGTGGGGGGCGCGGTTACTCGCGCTCCAGGATGCGGACGGTCAGTGGGCGGGGGGCGCGTGCTTCCCGGCCGATCGGCGAGGCTGGCGGCGGGGCGAGGGACAACCCTGGACCTCGACGCTGCCAACGCTGCATCTCCTGTACGCGTTCGGCATCGACCCGGCGAACGACCGGGTACGCCGCGCCGTGGCGGCGGTGCGCGACCACTGCCGCTGGGAGCACGCGGGGCAGCGGTTCTTCGACGGCGAGGTCGAGCCGTGCATCAACGGCCGCACCGTGACGCTCGGCACCTACTTCGGCCTGGACGTCTCCCCCATCGTCGAACGTCTGCTCGGCGAGCAGCTGGAGGACGGCGGCTGGAACTGCGAGGCCGAGAACGGATCGGTCCGCTCGTCGTTCCACGACACTGAACGTGCTGGAGGGCCTGCTCGATGCGGCGTGCGGCGGCGACGCCAGCGCAGTCGGTCCGGCGGCAGCGCGGCGAGTGCTGCTGAACGGCACCTCTTCAGCGCAGCGCGGGCGGGTCATCGACGCCGCCTGGCTCCAGTTCTCTGCGTTTCCCGTGCGATGGCACTACGACGTCCTCAGGGCGCTGGACTACTTCCGCGCCGCGGGGGCCGCTCCGGATCCGCGGATGGACGAAGCGATTGCCGTGGTGCGGTCGCGGCGCCGCCCCGATGGCACGTGGCTCCTCGAGCACGCCAGGCGCCGTGCACTTCGTGCTGGAAGCGGCGACAGGCAACCCAGCCGGTGGAACACCCTGCGCGCGCTGCGCGTGCTGGACTGGTGCGACCGCCCCGCGGCCTGACAACGCCTTCGCCGAGACGCCCTGGCCTGGCACGATCAGCCGCACCTCGTTCGGAAACCGCCGAAGTGCCGCAGCCATTCACCGCCGCCACCCGGACATCGTAGGTGCCCGGCGGCGGCACTACCGTGAAGAACTGCCGCGTGCCGGTCGGCAGCACCACGAGATCCGACAGTCCGGGCGCTTCCCGCCTGGAGCACCCGACGTGGGCGCTGCCGTGCCGACCGCGCCCAGGTGCCACACGTGAACAGATAGCCACCCGGGGCGGGCGACACGGCAAGGAACCGGTGGCGCCGGCACCTCACCTGCGCACCCGGCAGGATCAGCTGGCAGATGACGAGGCCTGGCTGATCGAGGGCCGAGCAGCGCCCGCAGGCTGGTCGACCCCGGCGAGCCGTTCGCCACCGACAGCGTGCTCGTGCCCGGCGGCAGGATGATCGTGGCGATGTCGTCGATCTCCACCGTGCCGGCACGCAGTTCGACCGCCGCCACCGAACCGCCAGCTCGTCCAGGCTCCACGCGATGGCCGCCGGCGTCCCGACCGGCGGGCGGCGTTGCGGACCACTCCGGGCTCGATCACGCTGCCGACGGGCACCGTCACGCGCGCCGACGGCGCGCTCGTCGCCCCGCCCTGCACCGCACGGACGCGCGTCGCGTGCGTGCCATCCGGCGCGGTCGTGGACAGCGAAGTCGCCGCACCCACCGGAAAGACGTAGGGATAGGTGGCGCCCATGTCGGCGCTGGCCTCGAGCATAGGCGGGCTTGCCGCCCGCCAGCGGCGGCTGCCACGCGAGCTGCACGGCGTTGCCGTGGACCTCGGCGATGTCCCCAGGGCACGTCCTGCGGCGGGGGCCGCGCAGGCCGTGGACGAGACGACGACCGAGTCGAGGGACCATCCTGTCGAGTTGACGGTCTGGTCGGTCGCGAACTGGAAGCGCAGGCGGACGCTCTGCCCGGCGGCGGCAGGCGGCAGGCTGACGCGCGTCTGCACGTAGCCGCCCGAGCGCCGCGCCTGGCGTCCGCCGATGGGACTCGCCGTGCCGGGATCGCACCGGTGTAGCCGCCACTCAGGAAGCTGCCACCGGCGGCGGCGATGTCCTGGAAGACCGCCGCCGATCGCGATCCAGGACCGCGCCGTCGAAGCCGGCTTCGGTCTGATGCGCGTGGAAGAACGTCAGGACATAGGTGCCGTCCGGGATGGCCACCGCATCCGACGTGAGCGTGGCCGTCGAGATGCCACCGGGCCAGGTGCGAAGGCGCGATTGCGACCGCCATGCGCACCGCCCTCGACGATCGCCCACCCGCTGGTGCCGACCGCGGTCCGCGTCCATCCCGACGGCAGCGTCGGCGCGGTGACGTTGTCGAAGCCGTGGTCGAACGCCGTGGGCCGGTCGGCCAGGACGTAGTCGTAGGTGACCGGCGTCGAGGCACCGTCCGGCGTGACCCAACGAAGTTGGCCACCACCATTGCGCTGCACGCGGCGGAGACGCGGAAGGTGTATGCATGCGGCAGGCGCTGCGGCCGGCCCGATCAGGCTGCCATCCACCTGCGACCCACTCGGGTTCGCGACGCCGCCGCCGCTCGAGAGCGTGCCTCGCAGGACGGGGCTGGGCGGCCCCGGGTTCGCCACGCAGAAGGTCATGCCCGCCTTCCCGGCGTCCAGCACGGTGTTGCCGTTCATCTCGCTCGCGAGAAACGACGAGGCCGATGCCACCGCCGGGCCTCAGCCGAGCCGGTGAAGGCGACGAACGCAAGAGCGGCAGCCACGCCGAGACGGGAGGCAGGGCGGCGGAGGGGGCACAGGCTGATATCACGCATCGACTTCAGTGATATCGCCGGTCCAGCCGTCGAAGCTACGGCAATCACGCCGGCCGATCTCCCGCATTCTGTTGAGACTCCCGGCGGAGCCTCCACCGATCGCTCGGTCGGGCGGCCGCTGCCGCCGGGCTGTCGTTCAACGAATACTGCGTCCGCAGACTGGCCGAACCAGAGTCCGCGTCGGGCATGGCTGCTGCGACACTTCGCGCCCCGGTCGTGACCGCCGCATCGACCATCCACGGCCATGGGCTTCTGGGCGTCATCGCCATCGGGTCGTGGGCGCGCGGCCAGGCGGCCGTCGACTCGGACGTGGATGTGCTGCTGGTTCTCGACCCGACGGTCCCCCTGACGCGAGACCTCCTATCGAACGTGGGACGCCGCGGCGCCGGCGCTACCTCGACGAGCGCGATCTGGACGTCCATTTCACCCATCCGCGCACGTGGCCGGTGCCTCGCCCAGCGCGCTCTGGTGCAGGCTGCGGTCGGCCTGGACAGGTCTGGTTCGATCGCGACGGCCGCATCGCGGCAGCCCTGGCGCCGACGTTCGCCACGCCATCGCACACGGCGCGTCGTCCGCGCGGTCGTCCACGGACAACCATGCTGGAAGGAGGTCGCCTGATGCGGAACCGCGAGCTGGCGGCCGATCACCTCACCCGATGCCGCGGCGCGGTCTTCGGGCGCTCGACGTGCTCTACGACTGTGGCAGCTGGGCCGACGTCGTAAAGTCGCAGGAGGTCGTGGAACTGGCGTTGAAAGGGCTGCTCAGGGCCTGCGGCGTGGAACCACCACGCGTCCACGACGTGGCCGACGTGCTCGAGGCAGAGCGCGAACGGCTGCCGGCAGCCGCGTCCTTCCCGCCTGGATCGCCTCCACGGCCGCCTCACGCCAACTGCGCCAGGACCGCGAACTCGCCTTCTGCGGCGCCGAGGACCTCGCGCCTCGACCTTCTACCGAGTCCGACGCCGCGCTCGCGCGCGATTCCGCGCGGGCAGTGGTCGAGATAGTCAGGCCGGCCGTCGACGCCGGGTGAGGGCCGCGCGACAGCCCGTCGCCGGAACGGCCGGCCATGCGCTCAGCACGGGCCTCACGCGTGTCTGTCAGCGCTCGATGCCGACGGCCACACCAAAGCTCAGGTTCGTGGGCGTGACCAGCGCGGACTGACTGCAGCGTCTGGCACCGTCGTCAGCTCGATGTGTGGACGGACGTAGGCGTGCCCGCCCAGGCGCCGCGTCAGCGACAGGGCCACGCCCGCCAGGCCCACGCCCGACGACTCCGGCCCGATGTACTCCCGGTTGAACTGCGCGGACGCCCAGCCGACGCGCCCGCTGATCTCGACGCCGTTCCTGGCGTGAGCGTGCGCTGGTGAGCAAGCCCCAGCTCTCGGAAATGCCTTGCCCGATAGCTCCCGGCGTCGAGCACCTGCCGGGTGGACAGCGTCGCCGGACCCACGGCGTACGACATCGCCAGCGAGACCTCCGCCGTGCCCGCCTCGACTTCGTCCGCGCGCTCGGCGTCGGAAAGGCGGTAGAGGTAGATGTCCAGCCCGGGCTCCACGGTCAGCGCGCCACGCTCGATGGCATACGACGCGCCGACGTCCACCTCGTCGAGGGTCCGCGCACCCGGACCGGCAACGACAGCGACGTTGGTCCAGCCGTACAGGTACCACCCGCCCGCCGATATCCACGCCGTGGACTGGGTGACGGGACCGTCGCCGTATACCAGGCCTCGAAACAGGTAGCGCCGGCCGGTATCGGTTTCGACACCCGCCTCCACCGAGGCCGTCGGCGCCGGCGGAGGCTCCTGCGCCGCCGCCGGTCCGGAACTACCGAGCAGCAGTCCCATCACCGGCCAGAGCGCGCGCATGACCACTGGTGACACTCGCATGGCGGCCGTATCGCCTCCGCCCGCTCGCCAGTGAACGGGCGCGGCGCCCCCTGGTCCACTACGCAATCAGCGTGGGACAACCGGACAGGCGGTGGCCGATGCTGGGATACAGTCGCTGGCAGGCGACACGGAGGTCGCCGCCATGAGCGCCATCAACGAGCCCGACACCTCGCAGGCCGCCCTCTGGAACGGTCCCGCCGGCAACGCCTGGGTCGAGTCCCGCGCAGTCCTCGATCACATGTTCCGGCCGGTCGAGGTCCTGCTCCTCGAGCCCATCGCCGCGGGGTCCGACGCCACCGTGCTGGACGTCGGGTGCGGCACCGGCGCCACCACCCGGGCCACGGCCCGTCGTCTCGGGCCCGGAGGCCGTGCGATCGGCATCGACCTCTCCGAGACGATGATCGAGGACGCGAGGGCCAGGGCGGCGGAGGAGGGCATCGCCGTCACGTTCCTCTCCGGTGACGCGCAGACGTTCCCGTTCGACGCGTCGGCGGTGGATGTCGTGATCTCCCGCTTCGGTGTGATGTTCTTCGACGACCCGGTCGCGGCGTTTGCCAACCTGCACCGCGCAGCCAGGCCCGGCGCGCGTCTCCGGTGCGTGGCGTGGCGGCGGGCCGAGGAGAACCCCTTCATGACGACCGCCGAACGCGCGGCGGCACCGCTGCTGCCCGACCTGCCGCCTCGCCAACCCGGTCGCCCCGGGCAGTTTGCGTTCGGCGACGGCGACCGCGTCCGAGACATCCTCGCGGCCGGTGGATGGAACGATGTGCGCGTGGGCGTTGGACGTGCCGTGCGCGTTCCCCGAACCCGCACTCCTGTCGTACGTGTCGCGACTCGGGCCGGTGGGCATGGCCCTGCGCGAGGCCGACGACGACACCCGCGCCCGCGTCCTCGCGACCGTCCGCGACGCGTTCGCTCCTTACATCGTTGCCACCGAGGTGCGCTTCACCGCGGCCTGCTGGCTGCTTGAGGCCGTCGCCGCCGGGCGCTGAGGCGTGACGTTACGGTACCCGGCCGCGAACCGCCCACGCGCGCGCCCGCAGCACGGTGGGCCGGTCTGCTCCATCGCCGAGCAGGCGCCGACGCAGGCGGGTTCGTAGCGCCTCGCGCACGGGTTCGTCAAGGGATGCCGTATACGCGCCCGCCGGACCCTGCCCGGCCAGAAAGGGGGTCCAGAAGTCATCGAACGAGCCGAAGCGCGTTTCCACGGTCAAGCCCTCTTCCTCGACATCCTGCAGGCCCTGCTGACGCCAGAGCGCGGCGAGCTCGCCGGGCCGGCAGAGCGGCATGTGCCGCTCGTCCCTGGCGTCGCTCGACGGCGCGAGCGCGACCGCCTCGTCCCAGAACACGCGCAGCATCTCCATGCCCTCGCCGTAGTCCCACACGGCGGCCGCCACCGTGCCGCCCGGCCTGGTCACGCGCCGCATCTCGCGTACGGCCTTCGGCGCATCCGGGATGAAGTTGACGACGAGCAGGGACACCGTGCGGTCGAACGCGGCGGACGCAAACCGCAGCGCCTGGGCGTCCCCCACCTCGAACGAGACGCGCGCGCCGCCTTCGCGGGCCTGGGCCTGCGCGACGTATGGCGCTGCGGGATCGACACCGACAACGCGGCTGCCGGGAGCAGCGGCCACGACCGCGGCGGTGAGTGCGCCGGTGCCCGAACCGATGTCGAGCACCTCGTCACCGTCGTGGACATCGGCAAAGCGCACGAGCAGGGGCGCCAGCGCGCGGCTCCAGCGGCCCATGAAGCGCTCGTAGGCCTGCGCCTCCGAGAACAGCGCGTCCTGGCCGCCGCCGTGCGTCAGCACGATGGCACCGCCGAGCAGCCACCCCAGCATGCCGTAGCGCCAGACGACGGGAGCCCGTACGCCCACGAGCCACCTCCAGCGTTGCCCATCACGGTCGGCGGCCGCCGTGGGCCGCAGGGCCGGATTCTACTCCGGCCTGAGCTGCAGATCCGGCATCGGCCGGCCGGCGAACAACCGGCGGCACGGGATGGCCATCAGCCGCGCCCACTGCGCCGACCGGTTGACGCGGGCGCTGTCGGTGGCGATGCCGGTGTTGGCGTACATCTGCCGGTAGATCTTCGAGATCAGCAGGAACGCCAGGCGGGCCTTGAGCGAGGACACCGCGCCCTGCGACCGCGACCAGATGCTGGGCAGCGAGTAGAAGCGATCCCACACGGCCTGCGTGCGCTCGCGGATCTCGTCCGCCTGCATGACCGGATGGTCCATGTAGACCTTGGGCCGGTGCGCCTGCGGAATGAGCCAGTGA
The DNA here is from genome assembly GCA_041394685.1 of Vicinamibacterales bacterium. Lineage (GTDB taxonomy): Bacteria > Acidobacteriota > Vicinamibacteria > Vicinamibacterales > UBA2999 > VFZN01. The sequence continues at coordinate 41,787 of JAWKHU010000037.1, read as the reverse complement.
CGCGAAATAGGCACGCCTTCGATGGTCGGCGGGGCCTCGCCGAGGCTCTTCTCCCAGGCCGCGAAGTCCAGCGTGCCTGGAAACGGCGTGAGCATCACGAACTGGGCGAAGGTCACGCCGGCCCGTTCCGCCACCGACAGCGACGCCTCGAACGTGCTGGCGCGATCGCTCGGCAGGCCGAAGATGAACGAGCCCAGCACGTGCAGGCCGTGGCGGCGGAACTGCTGGAGACGCGTCACGAGCGCGTCGCCGCTGTCGTTGAAGTCCTTGTAGACGTCCTTCAGGCCTTCGGGCGTGACGGCCTCGACACCGACGAGCGCCCCGCGGATGTGCGCCTTGCGCATGGCCTCGAGGAACTCCGGATCCTCCGCCGCTTCCATCGTGATCTGCGTGAAGAAGACGGTGTCCTCGGGAAGGCGGGCGAGCGCCGCCATCAGCTCGAACCGCTCGGCGCGGATTGCCTCGAGGCGCTCCAGCGTCGCCGGATCCTTCCGCCGCGCCGCCATCCGCAGGTCGTTGAGCGTGACGGGGTAGAAGTTGTCGTCGGCCAGCGCGATGAAGCGGAAGCCCTTGCGGCGCAGCTGCACGATCTCGTCGACCACCTGGTCCACGAGCCGGGCGCGGGGCCGCTGGCCGTCCGTCCGCCAGACCGAACAGAACGAGCAGTGCTTCGGGCAGCCGCGGACGGTCTGCACCGACGCCCACATGTAGCGGCCCTCGGGCATCAGGTCCCAGCGCCCGGGCAGGAAGGCATCCCCCTCGACGCGGCCGCCCGCATACACGTCCCTGGGCGTGCCCGCCGCGCAGTCGCGCAGCACCTCGGGCCAGGCGCGTTCCCCGTCGCCGGTGACGACGGCATGGGCGCCGCCGACGTCGCGGGCCTCGTCCGGGAAGAGCGAGGCATGGATGCCGCCATAGACGACGAACGCGCCCGCCGCCCGGGCCGCCCGCCCGAGCTCGTACCCGCGCAACGCATTGCCGGTGTGGATGCCGATGCCGACGACGTCGCCCGGCTTGAACGCCGATGCGTCGAAGGCCTCCAGCGTCTCGTCCACCAGCTGTGGGACCCCGAAGGCCTCGGGCGTCGCCGCGGCCAGGACGTACAGCCAGCGCGGCGTGATGACGCCGATACCGAACGAGACGTGACTCGGATTGACGAGGTATACGGTCATCGCACCAACTCGACGACCGAGCAGGGGGCATCCACCATGGGGTTCCTCCGGTACGGCCTGTGAGGAACCCGCTGAATCACGGGACGCTCAATACAGCCATGTGTAATCTATATCAACCGCGCCCCGGCGCCGCATGTCGCCCGGATCCGCCCTGCCACCCTGGTCTCCAGCCCAACCGCTGCCCGAGGCCCTCCCGACTCATCGGGCCGGCACCACCGGCAGCTCCACGAAGCTGGCCGCCCCGGGTGCGTGGTAGACGCGCTGGGTGGCCTTCACGTAGTCCGCCGGGCTGGCGAAGAACACGTTGGGGACGAAGCGCTGCGGGTTGCGGTCGTAGAGCGGGAACCACGTCGACTGCACCTGGACCATGATGCGGTGGCCGGGCTGGAACACGTGGTTGGCCGTCGGCAGGATGAAGCGATAGGTCTGCGGGGTGTCCGGCGGAATCGCCCGGGGCGCCGACACGCTCTCCCGATACCGGCCGCGGAAGATGTCCATCCCGATGGGCAGCTGGTACCCGCCCATCTCGGGGCGGCTCGCGACCTCGTCCGGGTACACGTCGATCAGCTTCACCACCCAGTCGCTGTCCGACCCGCTCGTCGACGCCACCAGGTTGGCCACCGGCGCGCCGCTGATGCGCACCGGCTCGGTCAGGACCGGTGTCTGGTAGACGAGCACGTCCGGCCGATCCGCGACGAAGCGCTGGTCCCAGAGCAGCCAGCGCTGCCACGCCGCGCCGTCGGCAAAGCGCACGGGCCGCGGCAGGTATGGCACCGGCTTGGCCGGGTCCGACACGTACTCGTCGTAGCCGGACGCGTCGCCGGCGCTGCCCGAGGCGGGCGCCGTGAACGACAGGCCGGCTCCCGGGGTGAGATACAGCGGACGGCTCGTGTTCGCACATCCGGTCGCGCACGACAGAGGCCAGCGCGGAAACCGGTCCCAGTGGTTCTCGCCCGTGTTGTAGATGAACACGCCCGGCGTGTCGGCCACGGGCGCCCCGGGCTTCAGGTACTGGTCGAAGAAGGGCTTCAGCACGTCGCGGCGGAACTGCAGGGCCGTGTCCCCCTCGAAGTGCAGCGGACCCAGCGTGGTCCCGTCGTAGTTGACGCCGCTGTGGCGCCACGGCCCCATCACCAGGTAGTTGTGGTCGTTGGCCGTGTCCTTCGGTTCGACGGCCAGGTAGCTGTGGATGGCGCCCCACATGTCTTCCTGGTCCCAGATGCCCTGGATCCACATGGTCGGCACCGTCAGTGGCTGCTTCGCCATGACGGCGTCGAGCGCCTGCTCCTTCCAGAAGTCATCGTAGGCCGGATGCTCCGCCACCTTCCGCCAGAACGGCAGCTGGTCGAGCCCGGCCGCCCGCGCGTAGTCGCCGGCGGATCCTGCGCGCCGGAAGTTCTCGTAGTCGTCGTAGCCCTCGCGCACGATGGGCGGACCGCCGGACGGGCCTTCGGTCTGCCCGGCGAAGTAGTCGAAGTTGGTCTGGCGGTACGCGCCGAAGTGGAACCAGTCGTCGCCCATCCACCCGTCCACCATGGGGCTCATCGGCGCGGCCACCTTGAGCGCCGGGTGCGGGCGCACCAGCGCCATCACCACCGTGAACCCCTCGTAGGAGCTGCCGAGCATGCCGACGCGCCCGTTGGACTCGGGCACATGCGTCACCAGCCACTCGATCGTGTCGTAGGCGTCGGTCGAGTGATCCGTCTCGCTCGGATTGAGCGGCCCGCGCAGCGGACGCGTCATCACGCACTCGCCCTCGGAGCCGCATTTGCCGCGCACGTCCTGGAAGACACGGATGTAGCCGTCGGCGACGAAGACCTCGTCGCCCTGCGGCAGCGTGGACAGCATGGACGTGGACGGCATGCGTCGTCCGGCCGGCGGCGTTGTAGGGCGTGCGCGTGAGCAGGATCGGGCGTCCTTCGCGCCCTTCGGCACGACGATGACGGTACAGTTTCACCCCGTCGCGCATGGGAATCATCTCCACGCGCTTCTCGTAGTCGAAGCCCGTCGTCGGCCGGGTGAACGACGCCGGGATGTCGGGAGCCTGCGGCGGCGTCTGGACTGGCGCCTGGGCGCGGCCGATCTGGACGGCCGTCAGCGCGGCAAGGGCCGCGAGCGTGACGCGACGGAAGGCAGGGGTGGGCATGCGCCCAGTGTAGCCCCGCGGGGCGGCGTCAGGAGAGGATGCCGCGCTTCATCGCGATGGTCACCGCGTGGGTGCGGTCGTTGGCCGCGAGCTTTCCCATGATGTGCTTGACGTGGGACTTCACCGTCTCTTCCGTGATCGCCAGCCGATCGGCAATCCGGCGATTGGTCTGGCCTCGGCCACGAGGCGCAGCACCTCCACCTCCCGGCCGGTGAGCGCATCGTCGGCGTGGTGGCCGGCCGTGCCCGACGCCACCTCGGGCGGATGCGTCCGGCCTGCGTGCACGGCCCGAATCGTCTCCAGCAGGTCGGTGCGGAGCATGCTCTTGAGGAGGTATGCACGGGCGCCGGCCTCGATGGCGCGCCGCGCGAGTGCATCGCCGTCGTAGGTCGTCAGCACGATGACGCGCGCGTGCGGCTCGTCGAGCCGGATGCACCCGATGGCGTCGATGCCGCCCATGCCCGGCATCTGCAGGTCCATGAGCGTGACGTCGGGCCGCAGGCGGCGATGTTCGGCCACGGCCTCCTCGCCCGTGCCTGCCTCGCCCACGACCACGATGTCGGGCTGATTGGCGATGACGGCCGCAATCCCCTCGCGCAGGAGCGGATGGTCGTCCACCGTCAGGACGCGGATGGGTTCGGCGCCGGCGTCCATGATCACGTGGCCGAGGGACCGGGCCATCGCAGGCCGTGGGCCGACGCGTCCGGCACGTCGTAGGCGGTTGCCGCGGGGACCTTGAGCTCGATGCGCGTGCCGTTTCCTCATGGCTTCGCACGCCGAGCTGCCCGCCGATACGCACCGCCCGCTCGCGCATGCCCCGCATGCCCGTGCCGCCGGCGGTCGCCGTTTCGCGCGACCCCGGATCCCGATGCCGTCGTCCTGCACGACCACGCGCAGGCCGGCACCGGTGAAGTCCACGACGGCCTCGATGTGGCGCGCGGATGCGTGGCGGACGGCGTTGGAGATGGCCTCACGGCCGATCCAGTAGGCCTCGTCAGCGACGATGGGATGCAGCGGACGCGCACGCCCGTCGACACGCACCGCCACCGCGGGGCCGCCCGCCTCCGCCAGCTCCGTCCCGGCGTCGGCCAGCGCGCCGGGCAGCGTGTCGCGCGCACTGGTGGACGCACGGAGGCCGCGGACGCGATCGCGGCTCTCGACGAGCACCTGGTCGGCACGCCGCAGCGTGCGCTCCATCATGTCCGCGGATGCACCCGCTGGCATCGACGAGGCCACGGCCTGGAACCGGAGGATGATGCCCTGCAGGCCCTGGAGCAGCGTGTCGTGGAGCTCGCGCGCGATGCGCTCGCGCTCGTCCAGGCGCTCCTGGAGCTGGGCGTGCATCTGCCGCCGCACCTGCCGCACGCGCCAGGCGCAGGCCAGCAGCACCAGCGCCGTCACGGCGGCGAACGCACCCGCCTTGAAAGAGGCGGTCTGGTGGAAGGCCGGCGGGATCACGAAGGTCTGCGTGGCGCCGGACTCGTTCCAGAGACCGTCGTTGTTAGCGGCGATCACGCGGAACCGGTACGTGCCGGGAGCCAGGTTGGTGTAGAACGCGTCGCGGCGCGTGCCCGCGTCCTGCCAGCCCGCGTCCACGCCGTCGAGCGCGTAGCGAAACGCCACGCGTCCGGGGATCGTGAGGCTCAGCGCGGTGTACGCAATCTGGACCTGCGTCGTCCCCATCGGCAGCGAGACGGCCGTCGGGCTCGCGGCATAGTCGACGCCGCCGGCCGACAGCCCTCGCACGAGCACCGGAGGCGGCAGCAGGTTGCTGGGCAGGCGCGTGGGATCGAGACGGACGATGGTGTCGAAGCCGACGAACCAGAGGCGGCCGTCGGTGTCGGCCGTGGCCGCCTGCGCCGGCAGCGGCGCGGCGCCGCCGATCGAGCCGTCGAGGTAATCGAAGGCCCGCATGCGCGGCGCGACGTCGGGCTGTTCGATGAGGCCCACGACATCGGCCGCGGCCACGGAGACGACACCGCGATCGGCGTTCATCCAGAGCGAGCCGTCGGCACCGGCGACCACGCCCTTGACGCGCCCGATCTCTGCGCCCCCGAGTGCGGGCAGCAGCCGCGAGCGCCCGTCCTCCACCAGCGCCACGCCGCCGGGACCCGCGAGCCAGGTCCGCGGGCCGTTGACCGCAATGGCGCCGACCGGTCCGACACCGCCGCCGGGCCCGGGCAGGACAGCGTCGCTGCCGCCGGGACCGACGACGGCCACGACACCGTCGTCGCACCCGAGCCAGAGGCTGGCGGCTGCGTCGCGTTGGATCACCCGCACGTTCCGGCACGCGGGCGGCAGGCCGGCCGGACGCGACCAGGACGCGTGGTCGCGCACCCAGACGCCGTCCCGTTCGGAGGCCACCCAGATGCGGCCGGTCGCATCGGCGGCGAGAGCCCAGATCTGATCGCCGGCCGAGCGGGGTCCCGGTTCCGGTACGAAGGCACGGCCGCGCTGCCGCCAGAGCCGCTGGCGTGCCCACGCCCAGGCACGGCCATCGGCATCGACGTAGACGGCGGACACCGGCGCCGGAACGTTGGTCTCCGACCAGCCACCGCGGTGCCACCGAATCAGCGGGCGATTCTGCGACGCGACCCAGACGATGCCGTCCGGCGCGACGGCGAGCCGCCCGGCGTGCAACCGAGACGGCAGTTCGGCAGGCACCAGCGCGCTCGTCCGGAACATGTCCAGCCCGCCGCTCGTGCCGACCCAGACGTTCGACTCGCGATCCTCGAACACGGCAAACACGTCGTCGGCCGTGAGCCCCTCGCCGCGCCCCGACCGCTCGGCGCTGGCCTGGCCCTCGGCACGGCGCCGCACGACACCATGTTCGTTGGTGCCCGCCCAGAGCGCGCCGAACCGGTCGATGGCCATCGCGCGTCCGGCGTCTTCGAGCCACGGCTCGTTCAGGACGTGCATGCGCGCATCGGCGACCCTCAGCAGGCGGCCGGCCCACGTGCTGGCGAAGAGGCTGCCGTCCGGCGCCTGTGAGAGACCCCGGATGTCATCGAGCGTGCCGATCGGCTCGAAGCCGGCGGCGCCCGTCCGCCGCACGAACAGTCCGCGCGCTCCGCCCACCCAGACGTGACCGTCGCGGTCAGCCAGGACGGCAGTCACGCCCGAGACGCCGGACGCGACGTCAACGCGCCGCCACCCGTCGGCATCGAGGTGAAGCAGGCCCGCGCGACTGGCCGCCCAGACGCGTCCATCACGGTCGAGCGCGAGGTCCGTGATCGTGCCGCGTGGCAGATCGCCGCCGAAGGTGTAGTGCTCCAGCACGCCGTTCCGCAGCGTGCTGATGCCGGCCGCATGCGCGATCCAGAGCGAGTTGCCGCGGCCGCGGATCAGACGACTGATGCGCCGCAGGCTGCGAAGCCCTTCGAGTGCCGGCCGCTCGAATCGGACCCCGTCGAAGCGGAAGACGCCGTCCGTCCCGGCCAGCCAGAGGTAGCCGTCCTCCGTCTGGGTGATGTCGATGATGGCGCCGGGCGCGCCCTCGCGCACGCCCCACGACTGATGGAAGAGCTGGCGCAGCGACGGGCCGGGCGCCGGCTGATCCGGCGCCGCCGCCGCAACCGCACACGCATACACGACGAGCGCGACGGCGAGGGCGGGGGGACCGAACCGCAACGAGCGCACGGCGCATCGATTCTAGCGGCTTCGCCCGCCGCGCGCGCGACGGCGGCGTGACGGCATCCCCCGACCGCGGGATGCACGGAGACGGACGATTCACCTAGGATCGGATGACGCACGGCCGCCTGCCGTGCGGCCGGAGGACCTGCATGGCACCCAACGCCCGCTCATCGACGACGCCAGATGCGGACGCGCCCGTCCGCGTCGCGCCCGAACCGGGCGGCGGGGCCGGACAGCCGGCGGCGCGGCTCTTTCCCGTGCTCACCGACGCGCACGGCGAGCGCATTGCCGCACACGGCCGGACGCGATCGGTGACCGCCGGCGAGGTGCTCTCGCACGAGGGCCAGTCCGACGCGCCGTTCTTCTTCGTGCAGAGCGGCGAGATCGACATCATCGCGCCCTGTGCGCCACAACCCCTCGTGGCCCGTCTCGGCCGGGGACAGTTCAATGGCGAGGTCAGCATGCTGTCCGGCCGCCACTCCCTGGTGCAGGTGCGCGCGCACTCGGCGGGCACGGTCGTGCAACTGGATCGGGCGAGCCTGCAGGACCTCGTGCACCGCGACGCCGAGCTGAGCGAGATCCTCATGCGCGTTCCTCCTGCGGCGCGTCGAGCTCATCGCCCAGGGCATGGGCGACGTGATCCTGGTGGGCTCCCGGCATTCGGCCGACACGCTGCGAGTCCGGGAGTTCCTCACGCGCAACGGCCACCCGTTCCTCAACCTCGATCTGGAGCGCGATCACGCGGTGGAGGACCTGCTCGATCGGTTTGCCATCCGGCCGTCGGAGACACCCGTCCTCATCTGCCGGGGCGAGTCCGTCCTGCGCAATCCCTCCAACACCGACATCGCCGACTGCCTCGGATTCAATGCCGGTATCGAGCCGACGCGGCGCCGCGACGTCGTGGTCGTGGGCGCCGGGCCGGCGGGCCTGGCGGCTGCCGTGTACGCCGCATCGGAGGGACTGGACGTCCTCGTCATCGAGATGGCGTCGCCGGGCGGCCAGTCGGGCGCCAGCTCGAAGATCGAGAACTACCTGGGGTTTCCGACCGGGATCTCCGGCCAGGACCTGGCCGGACGCGCCTACGTGCAGGCCCAGAAGTTCGGCGCGGAGATGCTCGTGGCCGAGGAGGTCGTGCGCCTGCGCTGTGACCCGCGCGCGCTCGTCGTGGAGGTGGCCGATGGCGCCCACGTGCCGGCGCGCTGCGTGATCGTGGCGTCGGGCGCCGCCTACCGCCGGCTGCCGCTCGACAACCTTGCCGAGCACGAAGGGTCGGGCGTCTACTACTGCGCGACGGCAACCGAGGCCGGGCTCTGCGGCGGCGAGGACGTGATCATCGTCGGGGGCGGCAATGCGGCGGGGCAGGCGGCGGTCTTTCTCGCGCAGTCGGCGGCGCGGGTCGAGATCGTGGTGCGCGCCGACGGTCTCGCCCGCAGCATGTCGCGGTATTTGATCCAGCGCATCGAGGACAGCCCGCACATCACGGTCCGCCCGCGCACGGAGGTCGTCGGCCTGGCGGGCGACGGCCATCTCTCACACGTCCGGCTGCGCGACGGAAACGGCACCGTCACCGAGCGCTCCGTCCGCCACCTGTTCCTCATGGCTGGAGCGGTGCCGGCCACGGGATGGCTCGACGGCTGCGTGGCGCTCGACGCCCGCGGCTTCGTCAAGACCGGCGCCGACCTCACGCACGACGACCTCCAGGGCGCCGGCTGGCCGCTCGGCCGCGCGCCCTTCCTGCTGGAAACCTCGCGACCGGGCGTGCTCGCCGTGGGCGACGTCCGCTCGGGCAGCGTGAAGCGCGTCGCCTCCGCCGTCGGCGAGGGCTCGGTCGCCATCTCGTTCGTCCATCGCATCCTGCACGGCTGAGGAGATCCCCATGAACGCCGGGACCTGCGCGCACATCGACGCCATCCAGACGACGCAACCCTCCGGAGACGCGTGCGCCGAGTGCGTGAAGATCGGCAGCCGCTGGGTTCACCTGCGCACGTGCCAGACTTGCGGCGTGACGCTCTGCTGCGACAGCTCGCCCCGGCAGCATGCGTCGCACCACGCTCGCGCCAGCACGCACCCGGTGATTGCGTCGGCCGAGCCCGGCGAGCGCTGGCTGTACTGCTATCCCGACGACGCGTTCGTCGAGTACTGAGCGTCATGCCCGCCACGCTGATGGCGATCGGCCTGTGCCTCGTCGCCCTGGCCTGGGTGACACGCATGCCGGCGATGGCGGCCGCGGGCATCGTCTGGCTGGTCATCGGGTGGATCGTGACCCGCACGGCCACACACCCACGCTGGCGTACGCTCGTGCGCGGCGTCGGGGTGGTCACGACACTCGTGGGCCTGCTGCTCGTCGCCGCCCTCGGCGTGCTCGTGCTCAACGCGCACGCGCCCGTACCCGACGCGTTCTACGCCACGGAGGAGACGTCGGGACGATCGCCAGGGGACCTCCTGCGCGCCGAGCCGTTCGAACGCGCGGTGCCGCCGGGCGGGCGCGCCTGGCGCATCCTCTACACCACGACTCGCGCCGACGGCGTCCCCGCGGTCGCCAGCGCCGTCGTCCTGGCGCCACGGGGCCCTGCAGACGGACCGCGACCGGTCGTGGCCTGGACGCACGGCACGACCGGTGTCGTCGCAGGTTGTGCGCCGACGACGCTGCCGGCGCCGTTTCCGTTCGATGCCACCGTTCCGGCGATCGACCGCCTGCTCGCCGAGCAGTGGGTGCTGGTCGGCACCGACTACGCGGGGTTGGGCACTGAGGGTGGCCACCCGTACCTGATCGGCGAGGCGGAGGCACGATCGGCACTGGATGCGGTCCGCGCCGCGCGGCGCATGACCGACGTGTCCCTCGATGCACGGACCGTAGTCTGGGGGCACTCGCAGGGCGGGCATGCGGCGCTGTGGGCGGGCATCGTGGCAACGCGCTACGCGCCGGACGTGCCGATCTCGGGAGTGGCTGCCCTGGCGCCCGCCACCGCGCTCCCCGCACTCGTGGACGCGGCGCAGCACACCATCGTCGGCCGGATCATGGCGTCGTTCGTGATGACCGCCTACGGCGCCGCCTATGACGACGTGCGCGTCGATGACTACGTCGGGCCGCGCGCACGCGCGCGAGCGATGGCGTCGCGCTGCCTCTCGGGCGCCGGGGCGCTGCTCTCGGTGGTCACCGCGGCCACGATGGAGACGCCGTTCTTCGAGCGATCCCCGCGCGAGGGGGCACTCGGCCTGCGGCTGGAGCAGAACGTCCCGCGATCCCCAATCGCCGCGCCCGTGCTCGTGGCGCAGGGATTGGCCGACGACCTGGTGCTGCCCGCGGTGCAGGGCGCGTTCGTCCGCGAACGGTGCGAGGCCGGGCAACGCCTCGAGTACCGCACGTATGCCGGCCGGGACCACGTGAGCCTGGTGGCAGCCGAGTCGGCGCTCTCCGAGGACCTCGTCGCGTGGACACGCGAGCGGTTCAGGGGTGTCCCCGCACCGGACGGATGCCCGATCGTCACGCGCTGACTTCTTGTCGTCTGGGCTGGTTCGCTGCCTCGATCGGGGGATGCGCCCGGCCAGTGAGGTGGCAGAGTGGGATCCGAACGCCACGCTGGCACGAGCCGCGGAGGACACGGCATGCCCGACAACTTCGGCGTGATCCGGGCGATCGTCTGCACGCCTCGCGCAGATCCGTGCTGTTGGCCCGCACACTGGCCAGGACCGACTCGGTCGTGACCGAAGTGCAGTCCGACGATGTCACGGGTTCCCTGACCGAAAGCCTGCCGGTCGAAGACGCATTCGTCGTCGCGGTCCAGCTCGCGCCATTTCCGGTGCACGAGCTCTGGGAAGACGGCCGGCGAGCCCCCTCGCCGGACTGGAAGCCGGCGACGTCACCAGGTCACGACCTGAAGCGGGATCCCCGTTTCCGCATCAATCACCCTTTCACTCGATTCACTTTCATCTGTCGAGGCGGTCGCTCGACGCGGTGGCCGAGGATGCGGGGGCGCCGCGCATCGCCGGTCTCGCCTGCACGTCGAGCCAGGGCGTTGCCGATCCGGTGATGCGCGAGCTGGCTGCGGCCCTGCAGCCAGCGCTGTCGGAGCCGGCATGCGCCTCGACGCTGTTCGTCGATCACGTCACCCGTGCCGTCATGGCCCATGTCGCCGTGCGTTACGGTGGCATGCGCGCCGAGACGCGCCCCACCGGCGGAGGTCTCGTCCCCTGGCAGCGTCGGCGCGCGGAGGCGCTGATCGATGCCCGCCTCGACGGCCACGTGCTCATCTCGGAGCTCGCCCATGCGTGCAGGTTGTCGGCCAGTCATTTCGTTCACGCATTCCGGGTGAGCATGGACTGACGCCCCACCAGTGGCTGCTCCGGCGACGCGTGGACCGCGCCATGGAGCTGTTGGCGAGGTCCAACACGCCGACCATCGAGATCGCGCTGGCGTGCGGATTCGCCAGCCAGAGCCCATCTCACGCGCGTCTTCAGTCGAATCGCGGGATGTCCTCCCGCCGCATGGCGGCGACAGCACTGCGCAGCGGCGCCACTGAAGCAGACGACATCGGACGGCAGCGCGGACACCGCATTGACCACGGTGTCGGCGACGCTCAGCACGTGTGGACGACTCACCTGGCGCCTGTTGACGGGTGGAGGCGCCGCTGAACGGCCAGCGCGTAGACCCGCGACCGCAGCGCCGGCAGCGGATCGTCGGACAGCTCGATGCCGACGGTCAGCCGCACCGGATCGAAGGCGAGCGACCGCGCGACGACGGCGTCGTCTGGCAGCACCCGCGTCACGCTGATGCGTCCCAGGTCCACGGTCCGGCGATCGTCTGGCCAGACCAGTGAGGAACCACGCGTCGGATCTCCGGGATTCGGCAGCTGCACCTGAAGGCGGAACACGACTGGCCCCACGGCGAGACGGGATGCGAGATCGTCCATCAGGTAGTTGACGTCGCGGGTGAGCGCGTCACGCTCGCTCAGCAGCTGCCGGCCAGCGGCGGGCAGGAGTTGGTATCGGCCAGGTTGCCTGTGGCCGCGGGTATCCACGAAGACGAAGGCGTTGTTCGAGAAGAACGCGTCGGTCGCAAAGCTGGCTGGCACGTTCCTGTTCTCGCGGACGAAGGCCGCCGCCCGCGGGTGCGCGGCCAGGAAGGTTTCCACGGGCCAGGGGTGCGGCGCCTGCGGGTCGGTGTCCACGACGGCTCGCTGCAAGGCCAGAAACTCTTCTCCCGTTCCCACGACGAAACCGTTGTGCGACATGGCCACGATGTCGGTGACCGATCCGCCCGGCAATGCGAAGCGAATCGCCATGCCACGAGGCCCCGCATCGGGCGATGCGTCGGGTATGAGCGGGTCCGACGCGCCATCGGAGAACCGGACCGTCACCGGCGTCGGCGCACCGGCGAAGTGGACGGCGCTCGACAGGCCGCTCGCCTCCGTGGAGGGCGTGAACGTGCCCTCGCACACGATGCCCTTGGCGTGCACGGTTCGGAAACCGGCGCGGTTGCCGGGTACGCGGAGCATCGTCTCGAGAATCTGCTCGGCCAGATCGACGTGTGCGGGAGCGCGCTCCAACCGCGCGGAGGGCCCGCGCTGCCCGAAGAGCGGGATTGCGACGAGAGTGATCGCGGACAGCACGCCGATGGCGATCGTCCTTCGTGTGTGGCGCCGTGGTGATGGGGTCATGTGGTCCTCCAGGTTGTGCAGATCCCGAGTGCGCGCCGTACCGTCGGGCCACTCGCATGCCCATCGTGATCCAGTGACGCTGCCAGGGTTTGTCCAAAGCGCCGAACTTTGCCCGAACTCACGATGCCGCGTCGGACTCGCCGCCGTCCGCGCTAGAATGCGCTCGGGCCGGTTGCGGGCGGCCCGCGGTCCGCGCCAAGGGTCGAACCCACCCGCACGAGCTGGTCGAACCTCAGGACCCTGACTTCCTGCCCGTCCACGCGGACACCGGGCGCCGTCTGGAAGGAGGGTTCCATGCCGCTGCAACTCCCCGAACGCACCTCCGAAGAGTTCCTCCGGAAACTGGCCAAGGACCGCCTGGGTTCGCTGCGTGAGCGCGACCCGTCCGCGCGCCTCGCCGACGCACAGCTCGCCGTCGCCCGCCAGTACGGGTTCCCGGGCTGGCGTGCACTGAAGGCCGACCTCGACCGGCGGCGGGCGCCGCACGTGGCGGCCGTGACCGCAGCCGCGTCCTCGGGCGACGTTCCTGCGCTTCGTGCGTGCCTCGACGCCGACCCGGGCCTGGCGCGGGAGCGTCTCGGTGGCGGCACCACCGCTCTCCACCTCGCGGTCGGCTTCCCGGACGCGGTGCACGTGCTCCTGGACGCCGGAGCCGACGTCCACGCGCGCGACGAGTCCGACCACGTGACGCCGCTGCACCTGGCGGCCGCCGCAGGCGCGCTCGAGAGCGTCCGCGCGCTGCTGGACGCGGGCGCCGACGTCCACGGCGAGGGCGACCTGCACGAGAGCGGTGTCATCGGCTGGGCCTCACGCCCGGGACACGAGGCCGTCGTGGCCCTGCTCGTCGAGCGGGGCGCGCGCCATCACGTCTTCTCGGCCATGGCGCTGCGCGATCGCGACCTCGTCCAGTCCATCGCCGAGCTCGACGCCGACGCCCTGCGCCGGCGGAGGTCGCGCTTCGAGGACCGTCAGACGCCCGTGCATGCGGCCTTCGCGCCGCCCGACGGCCTGGGTTACCTGGCGGGCAGGCCGGACTACGAGATGCTGGCCCTGCTGATCGACCTCGGCGCCGACATCAACGCCACGGACGGCAAAGGGCGGACGCCGCTCGACGTCGCGCAGCGCCGTGATGACCGGGACGCGATGGCGCTGCTTCGTGCCGCCGGTGCGCACGCGACGGCCGCAGGCACGGCGGGGATGGATGTGAGTGACACCGCTACCACCGGGGCGATCACGTCTGCGGTGGCGAAAGCCGTCGCGATGGTGTCCGTGCCGGACATGCGCGCCACCGTGCAGTGGGCAAGTACCAGTCACTCGGGTTCATCCTGGCCGACCACTACGAGCACGACCGCGCGCTGGTCTTCGCGCGCCTGACGCTCGGGGCCGCCGAGTTCACGCTGACCCCCTCCGGCGATCACCGCGCCACAGGTGTGAGCCTGTGGTTCTTCACCGACGATGTCGAGGCGCTGTATCGACGCTGGCGTGGCCAGCAGGTGTCAGCGACTGGCGAGCCGTGCTTCGCGGGATCGCGTTCGACGAAGATTCTACGCGCCGTTCTACGGCGGGCGTCAGTTCAGCCTCCGCGATCCCAACGGGTTGTTGCTCGTGTTCTGGCAGCCGGGAAAGGAAGGCAGGCGTAAAGGGAAGGTCGGAAGTCTGATTCTGAATTCTGAATTCAGAATTCAGAATTCGGAAGGCCGAAGGCAGAAGGCAGAAGGCAGAAGGCAGAAGGCAGAAGGCAAAAGGCAAAAAGAGCTGGACGCGGGAGGAGCGTCGTCGCGGGGTGGGGCGGTTCGGGCGTCCCGCCGCGGCGGGGCTCAGCGGCCGGTGAGCTGTTCGAGGTAGTCGGGATACCGATCGCCCTGGACGGAGACCGCCGATGCGGCGCGCTCGATGTCGGCGAGGTCGGCGGCACTCAGCTCGATGTCGACGGCGCCGATGTTCTCGTCGAGACGATGGGGCTTCGTCGTGCCGGGGATGGGGACGATCCACGGGTGCTGGCCGAGGATCCAGGCCAGCGCGACCTGGGCGGGCGTCGCGCCAAGACGGGCGGCCATCGTGGCGATGGCGTCCACCAGCGCCTGGTTCGCCTTCCGTGCCTCTGCCGTGAACCGCGGGAGCTGCGCACGGAAGTCCGTCGGCAAGAACGTCGTGTGCTCGTTCATCGCACCGGTCAGAAGCCCCGGCCGAGCGGGCTGCGCATGGCACGAAGCCGATGCCGAGCTTCCGCAAGCACCGGAGCAGCTGCTGCTCCGGTGTTCGCCACCACAGGGAGTACTCGTTCTGCACCGCCGTCACCGGCTGCACCGCGTGGGCCCGGCGGATCGTGGCCACCGAGGCCTCCGAGAGGCCGAAGTGGCGCACCTTCCCCTGCTGGATCAGGTCCTTCACCGCACCCGCCACCTCCTCGATCGGCACGTCGGGGTCCACGCGGTGCTGGTAGAACAGGTCGAGGGCATCGACGCGCAGCCGCCGGAGCGACGCCTCGGCCACCTCCCGGATATGCCCGGGCCGGCTGTCGAGGCCCGCGAACATGCGCGCGCCGGGATCGATCCGGAAGCCGAACTTGGTCGCAATCGTGACGCGCCCGCGGAAGGGCTCCAGCGCCTCGCCGAGGAGCTCCTCGTTGTTGAACGGGCCATACACCTCGGCGGTGTCGAAGAAAGTGACGCCCCGCTCCACCGCCGAAATACGCAGCAGGCCGATCGCGTCGGCCCGATCCGGAGGGTGCCGTACGAGAAGGTCATCCCCATGCACCCGAGGCCGATCGCCGAGACCTCGAGCCCCCCACCCAGTCTGCGTGTCTTCATCGGGGCCATGATACCGGCCCGGCCATCAGAAGCGGAACATCGGCAGCGGTGCGAGGGGGTGTCCGCACGCGGGCGAGGACGCGTTGACCGAGCCGTCGGTGAAAACCAGCGCTCGGCCAGCGCTCCAGCATCTGGCGGATGACGATGCGGGGGATGCCGAAGCGGCGCACGCCCAGCGTCACGTCGATCCAGTCGGCGCGCCTGAACGCCTCCGCCAGCGGCCCGCCGCGGCTGCGGCGGAGCTTGTGGTGATCGCGAATCATCGCGGCGACCTCCTCCACCCACTCGGGCCGTCCCCGCGCGTCGAGGCACGCCACCGCCAGGGCGACGGACGGCTCCAGGTAGTCGAAGGTGCCGGCGGTCCAGATGCCCAGGTCGTGGAAGACGGCGGCGGCGGCCAGCTTCTCGAGCGCCTCGTCTTCGGGCGTGACCCTGCGCCGCGGCCGTGTTGAAGACGCGGTAGACGTGGTTGCGGTAGCGACGAGATCCCGGCCGAGCACCTCGCGATGCACGGCCAGGGCCACGTCGATGAGCGGGACGGAGGTGTGGAGCACGGCGCGCTCAGGCGCGCGGGAGCCGGCCGGCCATCCACGTCGTGATGTCGGCCAGGACGGTGTCCCGGCCGATGTCGTTCAGCAGGTCGTGCGCGTGGCCGTCGTACAGCTTCAGTGTCTTGTCCGCCGATCCGGCGTGATCGAAGAAGCGCTGGCTGCCGTCCATCCGCGTCACCTTGTCGCCCGTCCCGTGCAGGATGAGCACGGGCAGCGTCAGGCTGCCGAAGCCCGCGTCCAGGTGCTCGTCGGCGCGAACCATCTCGGCCACCGTCTGCGTGGGCTGCACTTCGTCGTTCACCGCCGGGTCGGCCTTCATCGCCTGCACCACGGCCGGATCGCGGGAGAAGTCGTCGATGTTCAGGCGCAGCACGTGGGTGTGGGGAATGACGTGACTCAGGCCCTTCAGGACGGAGAGGGCGATGTCGGGCGCGAACACCCGGAACGCGAAGCTCTCGCAGATGAGGCCGGCCAGCTCCGCCTGGTGGTCCATGGCGTAGCAGCACGACACGACGCCGCCGGCGCTGTGCCCGAGCACGAACACCGGCAGGCCCGCATGACGCCCGCGCGCGAGCGACACCATGGCGTCCACGTCCTGGAGATACTCCCCGAACGACTCGATGAAGTACGGCTCCCCGCTCGATCGGCCACGTCCCCGCAGGTCCACGGCATACGCGGCGTAGCCGCTCGCGGCGAGCTGCGCGCCCGCCCAGTGATAGTAGCCGCCGTGCGAGTTGAACCCGGGCACGATGGCCACGACCGCCCGCGGCGCGACGTCCGGCAGCCACGACCGCACGAGCAACTGCACGCCCCCGGTGCTCTCGATGGTCTCCTCACGAACCTGACTGGCGTCCACGTGTGCCATCTCGACCTCCCTCGATGAATCGTCATGCCCGCCGCTGACGGCTAGGCCTCGATGAACGCCAGCAGGTCCCGGTTGATGACGTCCTTGTTCACGGTGCACATGCCGTGCGACAGGCCGGGGTACACCGTGAGCGTGGCGTTCGGTACCAGCGTGGACGACCGCATGGCCGAAGCCCCGATGGGCACGATCTGGTCATCGTCGCCGTGCAGGATGAGCGTCGGGACGTCGAAGCGGCCCAGGTCCTCGGTGAAGTCGGTCTCCGAGAACGCCTTGATGCAGTCGAGGGCGCTCTTGTGGCCCGCCAGCATGCCCTGCAGCCAGAACGAGTCGCGCACCCCCTGCGAGACCTGCGCGCCCGGGCGGTTGTAGCCGTAGAAGGGCAGGGTGAGGTCCATGAAGAACTGGGAGCGATCGGCCAGCACCCCCGCGCGGATGGCGTCGAAGGCCTCGAGGGGCAGGCCGCCGGGATTCCGCTCGGTCTTCAGCATCAGGGGGCGGGACGGCGCTGATGAGCACGGCCTTGGCCACACGCGCCGTGCCGTGTCGGCCGATGTAGCGCGCCACCTCGCCGCCGCCGGTCGAGTGCCCGACGTGCACGGCATCGGTCAGATCCAGCGCCCGGACGAGGGTGTCCAGGTCGTCGGCATACGTGTCCATGTCGTTGCCCGACCAGGGCTGGCTCGAGCGTCCGTGCCCGCGGCGGTCGTGGGCGATGCAGCGGTATCCCTTCGAAGCGAGGAACACCATCTGGTCGTCCCACGCGTCCGCCGTGAGCGGCCAGCCGTGGCTGAATACGATGGGCTGGCCCGTTCCCCAGTCCTTGTAGTAGATGGTCGTCCCGTCCCCGGTCGTCACGGTCGGCATGCGGCGTTCTCCTTGCGAATGACGCCGGCATCGTAGTCACCGCGGCGGCGCACGGCATCCCGCGATCGTGGGATGCGCGCGAGCCGCGCAGGGGTGCCGCTACCTGATCAGGACGCGCGCCTGCGCCTGCCAGCGGCCGGACGGGGTCCGCACTTCCAGCCACCCGGACGAGGGCGTCGGCGGCGCGTCGAATGCGAAGTCGTAGGTCTCGCCGACGGCGATGACCTGCGTGGCCGGGCCGGGAACCCGAAACACGGGAGGCACGGGGGCACCATCCTTGGCCACGGGCGTCCATGCCGCGGCGCTTCCAGGCAGTTGCAGGAGCACGCCGAACACGTCGTCGGGCGTGATGTTGACGATGCGGATCCGATGGCGGCGGCCGGGCGCCCAGACGAGGCGGGCGTCCCGCGAGCCGTTGATCACCACCGACGCGGGATCAGACAGCACGCTTGGCGCCGCCGTTGCCAGCCCGCTCCGGCCGAGCACCACGACGTGATCGACCGTGGGGTCGAACGTCTCTCCGGGCTCGAGCACGATGAGCGCTCCGTAGAGGCCCGACGAGAGCTGGCGGTAGTCGTGAACGTGCGTGTGGTAGATGAAGGTGCCGGCGCGTGGCGGCGTGAAGCGCACGACGAATCGCCCGCCTGGCGCAATCATCGGCGTCACGTGTTCGCCAGCCCCGCTCCATCCGTGCACGCCGTCATAGACGCTCTCGAGCTCCATGCCGTGCCAGTGAATGGCCGTCGCCTCCGACATCTGGTTGGCCAGCAGGATCTCCACGGGCTCGCCCCTTCGCAGCACAATCGGCGGGCCGGGAGCCGACGGCTCGGCGTCGTGGGACATCGTGTCGCCTTCGCGCAGCACGAAGCCCGCTGCCGGGACCTCCGCGTTGCCGCCGGGCGCACGCCGCATCTCCAGCGTGAGTCGGCGCGGAGCCGCCGGTGCCTCGGTCGGCGCCGGGGCCACGGCCGGATCGCGGACGGTGATGCCGACCACCATCCCCGCCATGGCGCGCAGGGGATCGCCGCCGTCATGCGCGCCGGTGGCGTGGTGCGCGTGCGGGTCGGCCGGCTCGATGCGGCGGTCGGGCGAGACGTGGTCCATCACGTGGCAGTGGAACAACCAGTTGCCCGCACGCTCGGGAACCCACGTCATGGACATCGTGGCGCCGGAGGGCAGCACCTGCGTGACTACGCGTCGCCGGTGCGCGTCGTCGAACGCCCTATCCCGCAGGCCGTCGCCCAGGCTGTCAACGTCGAAGTAGAAGCCATGCAGGTGCATCGGATGCGTCTGCGAGCTCAGGTTGAGGATCCGCCACCGCACACGCGCGCCGCGGTCGTAGGCGAAGCGCTCGGTGCCGGGCCAGGACAGGCCGTTGATCACGAACGTGAACCGGGGATGGAAGCCCAGGAACGTCTCGGTGGGCACCTCCGACGTCACGATCGTCCGCAGCTGTGTAGCCGTGAGGTTGCTCCATTCGGTGATGACGAGGATGCGATCGGGCTCGACGAGGCCCTCCTCGTCGACCACCAGCGCCCCGGCCAGCTCGCGAAAGGGCACGGGCGCGCCGATCGTGGACGCCCAGTAGTGGTAGGTGCCAGGCGCGCCGCTCGAGAAGCGCACCTCCTCCGTGGCGTGCGGCGGCTCGGTGACCGTGGGACAGGTATCGCCCGCGCGTGTGCACAGGCCATGCACCACCAGCGGCAGGTCCAGCTCGTTGGCCATCGTCACCGCGACCGGCGTGTCCATGGGGACGCGGATCAGGGGACCGGGCACCGAGAGCGGCTGCCCCGCCTCTCCCAGCGCCTCGATCTCCAGCGACGGTCCGCCAGGGCCCTCGGGCTGCCAGCGTCCCACGGCCGCGCGCAGGGTCACGCGGTGCACGCCATCGGCCGTTCGCTCGCCGGCCGGACGCCGGTTGTCGTTCGCGACCACGCGTTCGCGTGCGGGCACGGGGACGCGGGTCCCGGCGGCTTCGACGAGATGGACCGCCCAGACCGCAGGGACGGCAAGCGCGAGCGCCGCGAGACGGCGCATGTGGACCACCATGATGGGTTGCTCCTCGAGGCCGCACGGCACAGGCGGCCAGCCGGCATCCTACGAAGGCTTGACCCGCGATGTCGTAAGGGAACCGTAAGAGAACGGTCGAGATTCGGCGCAGCCGGTTGCGGGACTCGTCACCGCTCCGCCCCGTCCGTCCCAGCCCTCAGCGGCACGGCGCCAACCGGCCGGAGCGCGGCCGGTACAATGGCGGCATGTCCATTCCCACCCGCACCCTGCCCCGCGTCGCCGCGGTGCTGCTGGCGTCCACGCTCACGGCGAGCGCCGGACAGACCCGCGATCGCGCGCAGGTCGACGAGAAGTACACCTGGAACCTCTCGGACATCTACCCGGACGACGCGGCGTGGCGCAAGGCCAAGGACACGATGGCCGCCGACCTGCCCTCGCTCGGGCGGTACCGCGGCACGCTCACCAGTTCGGCCACGGCACTGGCCGACGCGCTCGATCGCATCTACGCGGTCAACAAGGACCTGGCGCGGCTCTACGTCTACGCCAGCATGCTGGCCGACCAGGACACGCGCGATTCCGCGCACCAGGGCATGCAGCAGGAGATGGTGCAGCTCGCCTCCTCGTTCGGCGCCGCCATCGCCTACGTCGAGCCCGAGATCCTGAAGGCCGATGCCGGCCTCGTCGAGCGCTTCATCGCGAGCGAGCCGCGCCTGGCCGACTACGCCTTCTACCTGCGCGACGTGCTGCGCCGCGCGGCACACACGCTCAGCGACACCGAGGAGAAGCTGCTGGCGGATGCCGGACCCGCGCTGGGCGCAGCGGGCACCGCCTACACCATTCTCACCAACGCCGACTTCCCGTTCCCGACCATCACGCTGAGCGACGGTCGCGCCGTGAAGCTCGACCAGGCCAGCTTCGCCGCCCTGCGCGCCCTGCCCAACCGCGCGGACCGCGAGAAGGTGATGTCGGCCTTCTTCGGTGCGCTCGGCGCCTTCAGCCGCACGCTCGGCACGACGATGAACGGCGAAGTGCAGAAGGTGCAGTTCCAGACCAGGGCCCGGCACTACGACAGCGCGCTGGCCTTCGCCCTCAACGGACCCAACATCCCCACCGAGGTCTACACGCGCCTCATCGACGGCGTGAACCGCAACCTCCCGGTCTTCCACCGCTATCTCAAGCTCCGCGCGCGCATGATGGGGCTCGACCAGCTGCACTACTACGACCTGTACGCCCCCCTCGTGGACTCGGTGGACCTGACCTACACGCCGGAGGACGCGCAGCAGCACGTGCTGTCGGCCGTCGCCCCCCTGGGAGAGGCCTACCAGTCCATCATCCGGCGGGCGTTCAACGAGCGCTGGATCGACCTGCTGCCCTCGGAAGGCAAGCTCTCGGGCGCCTACTCGAACGGCGGTGCCTACGACGTCCACCCGTACATGCTCATCAACTTCAACGGGCAGTACACCGACGTCAGCACCCTGGCCCACGAGCTGGGCCACACGATGCAGAGCTACCTCTCCAACACGACGCAGCCCTATCCGATGGCCGACTACCCCATCTTCGTCGCCGAGGTGGCCTCCACCTTCAACGAGTCGCTGCTCATCGACCACATGCTCAAGACCATCGAGGACGACGACACGCGGCTCTCGCTCCTCGGCAACTACCTCGAGAACATCAAGGGCACCGTCTTCCGCCAGACGCAGTTCGCCGAGTTCGAGCTGCGCATGCACGAGATGGCCCAGAAGGGTCAGCCCATCACCGGCGATGCGCTGGCATCGCTCTACGCCGACATCACGAAGAAGTACTACGGCCACGACGCCGGCGTCTGCATCGTCGACGACTACGTGAAGCACGAGTGGAGCTACATCCCGCACTTCTACCGCGACTTCTACGTGTTCCAGTACGCCACCTCCTTCACCGCCTCCGAGGCGCTGGCGCAGAAGGTCAAGGCGGGCAGCGCCGACGCCACCCGGAAGTACCTGACGTTCCTGTCGGCCGGCGGATCGAAGTACGCCATCGATCTGCTCAAGGACGCCGGGGTGGACATGACGACCGACGAGCCGCTCGACCTGACGATGCAGGAGATGAACCGGGTCATGGACGAGATGGAGCAGATTCTGGCGCGCCGGAAGCGCTAACTGGCACCGCTCCCGCACGATCCGGATAGACACGCACACCGGACGATCGGGTATGGTCCCGGGGAGGGGCCCGTGATGAGATCGCGGGCAGCCTCCTTCCGGACATGACCCATACCCGCACACCCGATTCCCCTCCGCGGCGGCTGCTGGCCGTCCTCGCCCATCCCGACGACGAGTCCATGGGCATGGGCGGCACGCTGGCCCGCTATGCCAGTGAAGGCGTCGAGACGTACCTGCTGACGGCCACCCGCGGCGACGCGGGCCGCTACCGCGGGCTTCGGCAGGACGATCCCGCGCATCCCGGTGCGGAGGCGCTCGCCGGCATCCGCGAGACCGAGTTGCGCGCCGCAGCCGCCACCCTGGGGCTCCGGGACGTCCACCTGCTGGACTACCGCGATCAGCACCTGGATCAGGCGTTGCCGGGCGCGATCATCGGCGAGATTGCGGCACACGTCCGCCGTGTCCGTCCGCAGGTGGTCGTGACCTTCGGCCCCGACGGCGCCTACGGCCATCCCGATCACATCGCGATCTCGCAGTTCGCCACGGCCGCCGTCGTCGCCGCGGCGGAACCGGCGCAGGCGGCCGGCGGCAACGGTCATGCGCCGCACGCCGTGTCGAAGCTGTATTACATCGCGTGGCCGCAGTCCACGTGGACGGCGTTCCAGGCCGCGTTCCGCACGCTCGTCTCGAACGTGGACGGCGTCGCCCGGCAGGCCACGCCGTGGCCGGACTGGGCCATCACCACCGAGATCGACACGCGTCCGTGGTGGACGACCGCGTGGGACGCCATCTCGTGCCACCAGTCGCAGGTCACGGCCTACAAGGCACTGCAGGACCTGTCGCCCGAGTATCACGAGTCGCTGTGGGGCCGGCAGTCGTTCTACCGCGTGTTCAGCACCGTCAACGGCGGCCGCGCCCGCGAGGCCGACCTCTTCGAAGGACTCGAAAAATGACACCCCCTGCGACCCCTCCAGTCTCCGCGCCCGGCGCCACGCGCCATGCGCCGCTCGCGATGGACGCCGACACGTTCAGCACGCTGGGCCACCAGTTGATCGACCGGATCGCCGGGCGGCTAGCCGCCATTCCGGCCGGGCCCGTCACGCGCGACGAGTCGCCCTCGGCCGTACGCGCCGCACTCGGGCTGGGCGGCCCCCTGCCGGAGCAGGGCACCGACGCCGCCGGGCTCCTGGCGGAGACGACCGAACGGCTCTTCGATCACTCGCTGTTCAACGCGCACCCCCGCTTCTTCGGCTACATCACGGCGTCGCCGGCGCCCATCGGGATGCTGGGCGACCTGCTGGCGGCCGCCCTCAATCCCAACGTCGGCGCGTGGACGCTCTCGCCGGCCGCCACCGAGATCGAGGCCGAGACGGTCCGGTGGATTGCGAGCCTGCTCGGCTACTCCGAGCAGTGCGGCGGGCTGCTCGTAAGCGGCGGCAACATGGCGAACATCGTGGGCTTCCTGGCGGCCCGCGCGGCGAAGGCGGGCTGGGACGTACGCGCCGAGGGCCTCCGCGGAGCGGGACGCGGCCGGGCGCTGCGCGTCTACGTATCGGCGGAAACGCACACGTGGGTGCAGAAGGCGGCCGACATCTCGGGGCTGGGCACCGCGGCCATCCGCTGGATTCCGACGGATCGCGACCTGCGCATGGACATGGGCGCGCTCGAGCGCCAGGTTCGCGAGGACGCGGCCGCCGGCGATGTTCCGCTGCTCGTCGTCGGGACGGCGGGCTCGGTGAGCACCGGCGTGGTGGATCCGCTGGCGGCCCTCGCCGATTTCTGCGAGGCGCACGGCCTCTGGTTCCATGTGGACGGCGCGTACGGCGGCGTCGCGGCCGCCGTGGCCGACGCGCCAGACGACCTGCGCGCGCTCGCGCGGGCCGACTCGGTGGCCGTCGATCCGCACAAGTGGCTCTACGCCCCGCTCGAGGCCGGCTGCGCGCTGGTGCGGGACGCCGACGCGCTTCGCGCCGCCTTCTCCTATCACCCGCCCTACTACCACTTCGACGAGCGGGCCACCAACTTCGTGGACTACGGCCCGCAGAACTCGCGCGGCTTCCGGGCCCTGAAGGTCTGGCTGGCGTTGAAGCAGGTGGGAGCGTCGGGCTACCGCGCGATGATTGCGGAGGACATGCGCCTGTCGCGCCTGTTGGCGGAGGTCGTCGATGCGCACGACGAACTGGAGCTGGCGACCCGGCAGTTGAGCATCACGACGTTCCGGTACGTGCCGCGCGAACTGGGAGCGCAGGCCGCACGCGGGGATGCCGCCGTGGAGGCCCGCATCGACGGGCTGAACCGCGCGCTGCTGGATCGCCTGCAGCGGGGAGGCGAGGCCTTCGTCTCCAACGCCGTCATCGACGGCCGCTACCTGCTGCGCGCGTGCATCGTGAACTTCCAGACGTCCGAGGCGGACATCCGGGCGCTGCCCGGGATCGTGGTGCGGACGGGCCGCGCCCTCTACGCGGAGGGCGCGGGCTCGTAGGCTAGCTGCGCATCGCGCGGGCGTGCAGCGTCTCGACCGCCTGCCATCCGGCGGCGACGGCGCCTTCCTGCCAATCCGGCTCCGACCGCGGCGCGGTGGCCGCCGAGCCGATCAGGATGCGGTTGTCCATCGTCGAGAGCGTCTTCCGCCGCTCGGTGTTGCGGCCGCTGGCGTAGCCGCCCTCGTTGTACGGCACCTTCTTCCAGAACACCGCGTAGGCGCTCTCGAACTCCTTGCGCACCTGCGGGTGGACCTTGCTGGCGTGCGTGAGCACGTGCTCGATGCGCTGGGGCACCGTGCGATCGAGCAGGTCGCCCACCGGACCATTCGCGTAGAGCCCCAGCAGCACGCCCTTCTTCGTGAAGTAGTCGTACGAGGGATACGAGAACTCGCCGAGCGGGAGGTTGGAGTAGAGGTGGCCGCCGTAGATGTGCTCGTCCTCTTCCCAGAACCGCCGCTTCATGGCCAGGCCGACCTTGGCGCTGTTGCTGTAGCTGACGTCCTTGACGGCTTCCATCAACGCGGGATTCAGGTTGATGTCCAGGCGCGCGACGAGGTTGAGCGGCATGGCCACGATGACGTAGTCGGCCGTCACCTCCGTCTTCTTGCCGCTCTTGGTGTCCTTGTAGGCCACGCGGACGCCGGTGTCGTTCTGGACCACCGACTGCACGTCGGCGTTGAAGGTGAGGCGGTTGGCCGGCATCGCCCGCTGGAAGGCCTTGGAGATCTGGTCCATGCCGCCGATGGGCTGGAACATGGGCGCGGCGGTGGTGCCCTCGATGGCGGGCACCGAGCGGAGGCGATTGCCGAATCCGCCCTGCAGCAGCAGCGCCAGCTCGTAGGGGTCGCCTTCGCCGCGGTTCTCGAACGCCTTGTATTCGTGCGACGACGAATCGAGATAGCCCTGGCGGACGAGGAACGTCTTGAGGCGATCCTGATCCTCGGCGCTGAGGGGCACGTCGAGGGCCTTCTGGTCGAGCGCCTTCACGAGCAGCTCGTTGATGTGGCCCGTGAAGTCCGCCTTTACCTCGCGCAGCCGTACGCGGCGGTTGGCGAGCGCACCCGCCTGCTCGCCCTCGAAGTAGAAGTAATTGGCGTCGCACTCGTTGAGGAACACCTGCATCGGCACGCCGAGCTCGCGGCAGTACCCCAGGATGCCTTCGTGCGAGTACGGGATGCGCCACGGGCCGACGTTCACGTACTGGCCCTCGTCGAAGGTGCAGACCTGCCGCTCGCCGCCGTCGATCTCGGTGTGGGAGGCGCCCTTGTGTACCGACCACTGGAGCCCGCCGACGCGATCCCGCGCCTCGAGCACCTGCACGTCGTAGCCCTGTCGGCCGAGCTCGTACGCGGCCACGAGGCCCGAGAGCCCGGCGCCGAGCACGAGCACCTTCCGGTTCGCGGGACGGCCCGTGATCTCCGGACGCTGGCCCGCCGACCCGGCCATCAGGTCCCAGGAGCTCATCGCCGTCATCACGAGCGAGGTACCGCCGACCGCTCCGAGCTGTTCGAGGAACCGGCGGCGGGTCAACGCGGGGAAGCGCATGTCCTTGATCACGGCACAAGCCTACATCGAGTTCGGCGCGGCCGGCCTCCATCAGCCATCCGCATGAGCCCGATGATCGCAGCGGTTCCCTGCCGCGGGATCGCAGGATGTGGCGGAAATGCGCGCGACGGCGGGCGTTGTTAAGGGGTTGCAAAAACTTGCGCGACGCGCCCGGTCCCACGACCGGTCACCGTCGAAACCCGCCGCGGCCGCGCCGGGCGAGGCTGGCGCTGCTAGGCTCGACACCACATGCGCGCCGCCGCCCTCGTCGTCCTCCTCGCGCTCGCCCAGTCGGCGCCGCTGCCCGATCCACCGGCGGCGCGCGAGATTGCACCGCAGACCTTCCTGGTACCTGGCGCCATGCTGCCCGATCGCGGGCCCGACGGAAACTCCGTCATCATCACCGCGCCGGACGGGCTGGTCGTCGTGGACACCGGCCGGCACCCGTGGCACAGCGACGGGATCGTGGCCTTTGCCCGCGCCCACCACGCGGCCATCACCGCCATCGTCAACACGCACTGGCACCTGGACCACGCGAGTGGCAATGTGCGGCTGAAGGCGGCGTTCCCCACGGCGCGCGTCTACACCACGCGCGCCGTGGAGCGGGCGATTGCGCCCGGAGGGTTCCTCGCGCGCAACCTCGACGCCGCACGCGCGAGACCGCCAGAGGCCGACGCGCCTGCCGTCCGGCAGGAGGAGCGCGCGCTGTTCCTGGCCACCATGGACGCGGCAGCCGCACTCACGCCGGACGTGGCCGTGGAGCAGTCGGGGCCGTTGATGCTCGCAGGCCGACGCTTCGCCGCGCACGTCACCGACGGCGCCGTGACCGACGCGGATCTGTGGCTGTACGACGAGGCCACCCGCGTCGCGATCATCGGGGACCTCGTCACCGTGCCCGCACCGTTCTTCGAGACCGCGTGCCCGGCCCAGTGGGAGGCCGCGCTGGACGAGGTGTGGGCCACGCCGTTCGAGCAGGCCGTCCCGGGCCATGGGCCCGTGCTCACGCGCGCGGCGTTCGACACCTACCGGACGGCCTTCCGCCGCTTCCGCGCGTGCGTGGCCGGTGACACGGCCGCCGCCGGCTGCGCCGAGGCCTGGACCCGCGACGCGGGGCGCTTCTTCGACACCGACGCCGACCGGCGGCAGGCGACCGAGTACGCCAGCTACTACGTGGACTTCCTGCGGAAGGGTGGCGGCGCCAGCGCCGACTGCCGGGCGCGCTGAGCCGCGCGCGTCACACGGTGAAGCCCGCGAACGTGAGGATGTCCGAGAGTTCGTTGATCACGCCGCCCGCGCCGGGCTTGACGTCGATGCCGTTGTCCTTGACGGCCTTGTCGTGGTGGTTGTTGAGGAAGCTGTTCGGATCCTGCTTGAGCAGCCCGATGATGGTCTCGGACACCAGCCGGCTGCCCACTTCGCCCAGACGTTCCCCGCCCTGCTGCACCGCCGCTTCCCGGAGGATGTAGTACCAGAGCGGCGTGCGGTGGTGGAAGTAGGCCTCCTTCAGCACGTCCACGATGCCGGGATCCTCGCCCGCCAGAATCTCGGTGTGGGGATGCATCGGGGTGACGCCGAACGCGTCGCAGATCGCCTGCCCCGTCGGGATGCTCAGGTTGTAGCCGCGGAACAGGTTGCTCTGCGCCAGGTTCGTCAGGATGGGATCGTCCGGACGGAACGGCAGCGTGAAGAGGTCGTGCGCGATCTTCGTGTCGATCTTCCGAGCCCGCTGCGCCGACGACCCCACGTAGTTCCGCCAGTCGATGATGCGCGTGTCGAGCAGCTGGTGGTCGGCGGAATCGAAGTTCGCCGCGTTGGCGCTGGTTCCGAGGATCTGCAGGATGGTGAGGTCTCCGGACGCGGCGTTCACCCGGTAGAACGGCCGGATCATCGAATGCCCGAAGCGGAAGGCCGCCGTCGAGAACTCGAGTGGCATGAACGCATCGCCCCGCCCGGCGGTCGATCCGATGAACCGGGGACCATTGGCCAGCGTGTCGGCGACGATGTCGGGATCGCACACCGCGGGCAGGTAGTCGTGCACGACGACGTACTGGTATGCCCAGCGCACGAGCTGCCGGGCCCGCACGTAGCGCGCCTTGTCGCCGCCGGTCTGTACGTCACGCACGGCGTTGTAGAAGCGCAGGAACGCCGCGTGCAACTGACTGACGTTGAGGTTCTCGTCGTTGCGGGCGTCGGCGATCACTGCGGGGTAGCTGGTGTTCCCCTCGAGGTCCACCGTCACCCGCCGCGGCAGGTCGACGCGGGAACCGGACTGAAAGAGCTGCAGCCGGTAGGCGCCGTCGTACAGGATCTGCGACTGCGTCGTCGCCGGCACGGCGCTCCCGGCGAGTCCCGGCCCCTCTCCGAAGACGCTGTCGAGATCGAGCTGCGGCCGCCGGCCGTTTCGCAGCTTGGCGACGACCTCGTCGGGATCCAGCCGTCCGACCGGCTCGCCGCGACCCAGGATGGACACCGTCTCGTCACGATCGGTGCGCGCCGTGATGTCGTGGTCGATGAACTGGCCCAGGTACGTGAAGGCGGCGGGCGTGGTCGAGTCGAGCGACGCCTGGGGCGACCCCGGCGCGCCCGTGTCGGCCATCAGCTTGCCGAGCGCGCGCAGTCCGTGATGCGTGGCCACGGTGTCAGGCAGCAGGCAGGGCCGCGACCGGGCCGCGTCCGGAAACATGTAGTCGAACGCCGTGGAGAACAGGATCTCGGCGTCGTCCTTGACGCCCTCGGTGTGGCTGATCTTCCTGAACATGGTGGCCTCCGCGCGGAACGGATGAGTAGTGCGAAGCCCGGCCGCGCCGTTTCAATGGACGGCCGCGGCGCCGCGTTTCAGCCAGCCACGGCGGTCAGCCCTTCACCACGTGCCCCAACTCCTGCAGGACGGCGCGCGCGGTCGCGCTGATCGCCCTGCAGCTCGATGGCGCCATCGCCTACCGAACCGCCGGCGCCGCACGCCCGCTTCAGCGCCTGCGCCAGGTCGCGCAGGAACTCGTCGTTCCGGGAAGCCCCGCGACCACGGTGACGGTCTTGCCGCGACTGCGCTGATCCAGCCGGAGCCGCGCCGTGACGCGCGCGGGCACCGGCTCCTGCGTGCTGCGCCTGGTGCTGCACTGGCACGTGCGCTGCGGCCAGCCGCACACCGGACACGTGCCGCCGGTACCCGTGGAGTAGACGAGGCGTGTCTCACGGCGGCGGCTCACGGAGTGACGACCTCCCGCCGTTCGGCCTGCACCCGGAGCAGGTCCGGGTGCGATGCGGGCATGGAGGAGGCGAGCGCGGCAACGGCGGCCTCCAGCAGCGGGCGGCCTTCAGCGGGAGCCCCGCTGCGCGCGAGGGCATAGCCGAGGTCCGCCCGCGCGAGGTCGCGTTCCTGGGGCTGGCATTCTGCGCGCGATCGAAGAGGGCGACCACCTCGCGCCAGACGGGAACCGCCTCTGCGGAGGCGCCGGACGCCTCCAGCACGCGGGCGAGGGACGCCAGCATGCGTCCCGCCTCGGCCGGCCACTCCGCGGCCTCGCGCCGGCCGACCTCCGCCGCCCGGCGCCCCTCGGCCAGCGCCTCGTCGAGGCGTTGGCGATCCAGGTCCAGCAGCGCCAGGGCCGCGTGCGTCGTGCCGGCTTCACGCGACGCGTCTCCTTCGCCCTGGGCGATCGCGTCGAGCGCGGCGCGCAGGCGCTCTTCCGCTTCGTCGAAGCGGCCCAGCCGCCAGAGCGCGACGCCGTGATTGCGCATCGTCGTCGCGGTGCGCGGGTGTGCGGGGCCGATCATCTCCATGTTCAGCTCCACCGCGCGGCGGTAGAGGGGCTCCGCCTCGTCGAAGCGGCCCTGGCCCATGATCGCCTGCGCGAGGTTGTGGTACGCGCGGGCGGTGGCGGCGTGATGGTCGCCGTAGATCTTCTCGTAGATGTCGAATGCCTCGCGCCAGATGGCGGCGGCCTCGTCGTAGCGCCCCTGCTGCCAGGGGATGCCCGCCAGGCTGTTGAGCGTGCCGGCGAGATCCGGATGGTCCGGCCCGAGGAGGCGGCGCTGGATGGCGGCGGCTTCCCGATAGAGCGGTTCGGTCTCGTCGAGGCGGCCCTGCTGGTGCAGCGCCCAGCCGAGGCTGAACAGGCTCCAGGCCACCTCCTCGTGCTCCTCGCCGTGGACGCGCCGGTTGATCGCCAGGGCCTCGCGGTAGAGCGGCTCGGCCTCCAGGGGACGGCCGTTCGCGCGGATGGTGATCGCGAGGTTGGTCAGCGTGATGGCCGTGTCCTCGTGATCCTCGCCGAGCGCCGCGCGGCGCAAGTCGAGCGCGCGACGGAGCAGCGACTCCGACTCGTCGAGGTCGCGCGTGTCGTGGGCCACGACGCCGAGGGTGTCGAGGGTGGCGGCCAGCCCGGCGGGATCGGGCTCGGGCTCGGTCTCGTAGGTGCGAAGGGCGCCGGTCAGCAGGTCCCGCGCGCGATCGTACAGGCCCAGCGCGTGGTACACCTCGCCCATCGTGGACATCAGCCGGGCGCGCACTTCCGGGTTGCCCTCGAGCGTGGACGCTTCGGCGGCGCCGCGATCGAGCAGGGCCCGTGCCGTTTCGGGGCTGCCGCGGGACTCGCCCGGATCGGACTCGCGGAACAGGCCCACGAGGAAGTCCGACACGGCCTGGGACGTGGCGGCTTCGAGCCGTGCGCGGTCGCGCTCCCCGGCCAGCAGCGCCGATTGCCACGTGGCGTAGACGGCGAAGCCCAGCACCAGGACCAGCAGCGCCGCGGCCGTGGCCACGCCGGCGGCGTGGCGCCGGGCGAACTTGCCGGCCCGGTAGAGCACACTCGGCTCGCGCGCCTCGATGGGCCGTCCGTCGAGATGGCGCTCGATGTCGGCGGCGAGCGCCTCCACCGAGGCGTACCGATCGCCCGGCTCGCGCGCGAGGGCACGGAGGGTGATGGTGTCGAGGTCGCCGCGCAGGCGCCGCACCAGGCGGTCGGCGGTGAGGCCGCGATTCGCCGCGGGCGCGCCGGCGCCAGCGACGCGGCGGCTCGGCGCGGTCGGCGTCTCGACGCCCAGGACGCGCACGATCTCTGCGGGCGTGGACTGCCCGAACGCGAAGGGCCGCACGCCGGCGACGAGCTCGTAGAGCACGATGCCGAGCGCGTACACGTCCGTGCGCGTGTCAACGGGCGCCTCCACGACACCGGCCTGCTCGGGACTCGCGTAGTCGGGCGTGCCCACGAGGAGGCCGGGTGAGGTGTGCCCGCCCTCGCCGGGCCCCGGCTCGACGGCCTTGGCGATGCCGAAGTCGATGATCTTCGGCACGAGCTGCCCGTCCTGATCGGCGACGAGGAGGTTCGACGGCTTCAGGTCGCGGTGGATGATCCCCTTCTGGTGGGCGTGCTGCACGCCGCGGCACACCGCCAGGAACAACTGGAGCCGCTCGTCGATGCCGAGCCGGCGCGCGTCGGCCACCGTCGTGAGCGGGGCGCCCTCGACCAGCTCCATGACGAAATAGGGCCGCCCGTCGGGCGTGGTCCCCGCGTCGAACACGCGCGCGATGCTCGGGTGGTTCATCCGCGCCAGCATCTGGCGCTCGCTCGAAACGGGCCACGACCCGTTCGGTGTCGAGCCCTCGCCGAATCGCGAGCGCGACGGTGCGCTGGATGGGTGCGGCACGGGCGGCCCGGTAGACGGTGCCCATGCCGCCTTCGCCGAGGACATCGAGCAGCCGGTAGGGCCCGACCTGTTCCAGCGGCGGCTCCGGGGCCACGCCGAACGCAGCGCCGGCGCCGGACACCAGGTCGAACGCACCGGCGGTCCGGACGACGCCCTCGGCCTCGAAATCGAGCAGGGACGCGATCTCGCGTGCAAGGACGGGATCCTCGCGCGCCAGCGCGGCCATCTCGCCCTGACGCTGGGCCTCCGGCAGCTCCCGCAGGCGCAGCAGCAGCGCCTTCAGGCGGCCGTATTCAGGGGGCATGCGCGCATTCTAGCGGACCCCCCGCCAGCCCGCCGACCCACCCGTTGCGCGATTCGCCGGCGTCCTGCGCATACCAGGACAGGGGGCCGGAGCACCGGACGCGCCGGACCCCAATCGCGACTCCCCTGATTTCCTGTGAGGCTGCCATGCATCGCCTGAACCGCCCGGTCTTCGTCTTCGTCATCGGCACCGTGTTCGCCGCCGCCTGTTCCAAGTCCACCTCGCCGTCGCCCACCCCGACGCCCTCGCCGACGGTGACCTCCATTGCCATCACCGTCCAACTCGGTCGATTCCGGCGCACGTCAAGCGACGGCCACCGCCACCAAGTCGGACGGCTCCACCGAGGACGTGACGCGCACCGCCACGTGGCAGAGCTCGAACGCGTCGGTCGCCACCGTCTCGTCGAGCGGCCGCGTCAACGCGCTCACGCCGGGCACCTCGACGATCTCGGCCGCGGTCGGCGGCGGAACGGGCCAGCTCAATCTCGAGGTCCGCGCCGTGGACAACGTGCAGCAGGTCTCCCTGCGGC
This sequence comes from Vicinamibacterales bacterium, assembly GCA_041394685.1. Taxonomy (GTDB): domain Bacteria; phylum Acidobacteriota; class Vicinamibacteria; order Vicinamibacterales; family UBA2999; genus VFZN01. Next base: position 9,437 of record JAWKHU010000037.1, on the reverse strand, counting down.
TGACGAGCATCGTGATCAACGGCACCTGCGACGGCAACAACCCCTTCGAGGACTCGGGCGACGGCGAGTTCTCGTTCAGCTTCACGGTGACGCGCGACGGCGGCACGACCACGGTCTGGTCGACCGACCGGGCGGCATTCACGGCCGGGTCGCACCCACTCAGCCAGGGCCAGACGTTCCAGCGGAACGTGACACGTGGCGAGGACTTCCTGCTGGAGTTCCGCGCGACGGAGTACGACGGCCTGCTCGGCGCCGACTCACGGATGAACGACCGGTTCACCAACCGAAGCTACGTCTACTCGGGCGGGCAGTGGGGCACGGCCCGGTCGATGGCGCTCGGGGACAGCAACTGCGGCGCCACCGTCAACTACAGCATCTCGTCCTCCCGCCAGTAGCTCCCCCCAGGCTGCGGTGGCGGGTCATCCCCTGCCGCCACGCCACCCCCGAGCTGCCCCAGCCGCCGCGCGCCGGAACAGAGCCGTGACGTCCTACGTCAAGGCCGTAGACTGCCTACACCTATGGCGAAGACCGACGACCGGCGGCTCGAACTCCTCCAGGGCACCCTCGACATGCTCGTCCTGCGCACGCTCCAGTGGGGGCCGCAGCACGGCCACGGCATCGGCCAGGCCATCCGGCGGCAGTCGGACGACCTCCTCAAGGTCGAAACCGGCTCGCTCTACCCCGCCCTGCACCGCCTCGAGAAGCAAGGCTGGCTGAAGTCCGAATGGGGCCTCAGCGAGGCCAACCAGCGCGCCAAGTTCTACCGGCTCACCGCCGCCGGCAAGGCCCAGCTGTCGCGGGAGCGCGACCGCTGGTCGCAGCTCGTCGGCGCGATCGGCCGCATCCTCAACCCGGCGCCCACCGAGGACTGACACCATGCGCCCCGACGAACGCGACCTCGACGACGAACTCCGCGGGCACCTCGCCCTGGCCGTCCAGGAGCGCATCGCGCGGGGCGAGTCGCCGGAGGCCGCGCGCCTCGCCGCCCTGCGGGACCTTGGCTACATGCCCGCCGTCCGCGACTCGATGCGACGCGTCTGGTACGGACGCTGGGCCGATGCCCTCTCCGCCCTCGGACAGGACTTGCGGGTGGGTGCGCGGTCACTCCTCCGCGCGCGCGGGCTCTCGGCAACCGTTGTCGTCACCCTCGCGCTCGGCATCGGGGCCAACGCCGCCATCTTCAGCGTCATCCGCGGCGTGCTGCTGCGCCCGCTGGTCAACCGCGACGAGGACCGCCTGGTCTACATCCGCCAGGGGGCGCCCGGCCTCGGCGCCGACAACATCACCTTCTCGGTGCCCGAGATCGACGACTTCGCATCGGGCGCCCGCTCGATCGCGGCCTTCGGCGACTTCTCCACCATCGACTTCACGCTCGTCGGGCTGGGGCCGGAGCCCCGCGTCGTGCACGCCGGCGTCGTGAGCGGCACCTTCTTCGACGTCATGGGCCTGCGGCCCGTCCTCGGCCGCCTGCTGTCCCCGGCCGACGACGGGGAGGGCGCTGACGGTGCGGTGGTGCTCACGCATCGCTTCTGGTCCACGGCGCTGGACGGCGACCCCTCGGTCATCGGACGCACCGTCCGCCTGGGTCCGCGCGCGGCGACGATCGTGGGCGTGCTCGAGCCGTCGGTGCCGTATCCGGCCGACACCGAGATCATCGCGAACATCGTCACCAGCCCGCACCACCTCGGGGCGACGATGGTGACGGAGCGGACGCACCGGATGACCGAGCTCTTCGGACGCCTGGCGCCGGGCGCGACGGTCGAGGGCGCACGCGCCGAGATCGCGGCGCTGCACGCGGCGATGAAGGGCGCCCACCCGGAGGCGTACCCGGCCAGCAGCGACATCCGAGTGACGACCCGGCCGCTGCGGGATCAGATCACGGCCCCCGCCCGCACGGTCCTGCTCATCCTGCTGGCGGCCGCCGCGGTCGTCTTCGTGATCGCGTGCTCGAACGTGGCCAACCTGATCCTCGCGCGTTCGGTGCGGCGCGAGGGCGAGCTGGCGGTGCGGGCCGCGCTGGGCGCCAGCACTGGTGCCCTGCGGCGCACGCTGCTGGCGGAGAGCCTGATCCTCTGCGGCGCGGGCGCCGTGCTGGGCGTGCTGCTCGCCCGCCCGGCCGTGTCGCTCGTCGCCCGCTACGCCGCGCGCTTCTCCGTCCGTGCCCTCGACGTCACCATCGACACCAGCGTGCTCTGGGTGGGCGCCGGCCTGGCGATGGCGGCGGCCGTGGCGCTGGCCTACGTTCCGCGCCTGCCGTCGGCTGGTGCGCCTGCAGGCCTGGCGCCGTCGGGCGGCGCGGTCCGGCTCACGCCGGCCACCACGCGCCGGCTCCGCGTGTTTGCCGTGACGCAGATTGCGCTCTCGTTCGTGCTGCTCACCGGCGCCGCCATGCTCGTGGCCGCCCTGATCGCGCTGCAGGGCGCCCCGACCGGGATCGACACGCGGCGCGTCCTCGCGGTGGACCTCCCGCCGCCGGACATCTCCCAGGGCGTGGCGCCCGCGCTCTACGAGCCACTCATGCGCCGCATCGGTGAGCTGCCGGGCGTGACCCGCGTGGCGATCGGCAGCTTCGTGCCGTGGCGGGACGCGGGCAGCTTCGGGCCAGGCTTCCAGTTCTCCGTCGAAGGCTACGCGCGGGCCAACGGGGAGGAGGATCCGCGGGCGCGGCTGCGCAGCGTGTCGCCGGGATTCTTCGCGGCGCTCGGCGTGCCGATCCTGGCCGGGCGCGACTTCACCGAGGCCGATCGGGCCGGCGCCGAGAACGTGGCCATCGTCAGCGAGAGCGTGGCGCGCCGCATGTTTCCCTCGGGCGACGCGCTCAACCGGGTGCTCCTCTGGACCGACTCGCTCTTCACCGGCTTCCCGCCGCGGCGCATCGTCGGCGTCGTGGGCGACATCGACGACGAGAACGTGGTGGCGGGCCCGGCGCTGACGGTGTATCACCCCTACCGGCAGTTCGCCATCGGGGGCCGGCTGTTCGTGCACGCCACCGGCGATCCCTACGCGCTGGCTCCGCTGGTGCGGCGGATCGTGCGCGATCTCGCCGCGGACCAGCCGGTCGAGCGGCCCGCGACGCTGGAGGACGTCCGCGCCGAGGTGCTCGCGCCGGACCGCGTCAACGCGCTCGTGATCGCGGGCTTTGCGGGCACGGCGCTCCTCATCGCGGTGGTGGGCGTGGCCGGAGTGCTGGCGTTCTCGGTCAGCACCCGCACGCGCGAGTTCGGCGTGCGCCTGGCCGTGGGATCGTCACCCCGTCACCTGCTCGTCACCGTGCTGGTCGAGGGCCTGGCGCTCGTCGCCGGCGGTCTCGCGGCGGGCGCCGCGGGCGGATACGCGCTGGGGCTCGCCGCCGCGCGGGTGACGGGCGCGATCGCCCTGCCTGCGCCCGTGCCCGCCATCGGCGCCGCGGCCCTGCTCGTCGCGGCGGCCGTGGTCGCGTCGCTGCTGCCGGCCGCGCGCGCGGCGCGCGTCGACGTGATGCGCGCGCTGCGAACGGAGTGACATCGGGATGAGCCCCACACCCACGAACACACACTCGACGACGGGGGCCGGACTCCGGACGTGGCCGGGGGTGGTCGCGGTCACGGTGCAGTGGTCGGCACTCCTCGCGCCGCTCGTCCGGCCCGACCTGGGGGGATGGCACATCCTGGTCGCCGTCGCGTCGAGCGTCGTCGTCCTCACGTGGTGGCTGACCGCCAGCCGCGCCCCGTGGCGCGAACGCGTCGCCGCCGTCGCCCTCATGGCCGCCGCCATCGGCGCGATCGCGCCGTTCGTGGATCGCTCGGTGCAGAACGGCATGATGGGCATGATGCTGCCGGTGTACGCGTTGCCGTGCCTGAGCCTCGTGCTCGTGGCCGCGTCGGTCCTCGGCCGCACGTCGACGGGAAGACGCCGGCAGGCCCTGGCGGCGGGCATGGCCGTGGCCTGCGCGGGCTTCCTGCTGATACGCACGGGCGGCATCACGGGCGACGGATGGTCCGAGTTGCACTGGCGCTGGACGCCCACGCCCGAGGAGCGCCTGCTCCAGCAGGCCGTTGGCGGAATCGAGCCGGAGCCCGCGCCGGGTCCGGCCGCCGGTTCCGCACGGCTCGGCGACGCGGCGCCGTCAGACGATGTCGGCGTGGATGCCCGCGCGGATCGCACGGCTCCGGCAGCGGACGAACAGGACGAACCGGTCCGCGACGACACGTCGGCACGCGCGGCGGCAACGCCTGCGGCAGACCCGCACCCGCGCGCCGTGGGCCACACGCGCAACGCATCCGCGGAGGAGCCGGAGTGGCCGGGCTTCCGCGGTCCCCAAAGAGACGGCGTCGCCCGCCGTGCGGACATCGCCACCGACTGGTCGCACGACCCGCCGGTCGAACGCTGGCGCCGTGCCGTCGGTCCCGGATGGTCGTCCTTCGCGGTCGCGAACGGATTGATCTACACACAGGAACAGCGCGGCGACGAGGAGCTCGTGTCGTGCTACCGCCTGGATAGCGGAGAGCCCGTCTGGCGCCACGCGGACGCCGCGCGCTTCTGGGAATCGAATGGCGGTGCGGGCCCGAGGGCCACACCCGCCGTGCAGGATGGACGCGTGTTCGCCATGGGGGCGACCGGCCTGATCAACGCGCTGGACGCCTCGACCGGGGCGGTCCTCTGGTCCCGCAACGCGGCCGCCGACACCGGCGCGGACGTGCCGGACTGGGGCACTGGCGGGCTCGCCGCTGGTGGTGGACGAGGAGGTCGTGGCGGCCGTGGCGGGGCGGATGGTGGCGGCGACGCGGCCACCGGCGCCATCCGCTGGCAGAGCGATGCCGGAGGCGGCGGCTACAGTTCACCGCACCTCGCGACCATCGACGGCGTGCGGCAGGTCCTGCTGCTGCGCGGCGCCCGCACGACCAGCGTGTCGCCGGTTGACGGGACGGCCCTGTGGGAGCACGTCTGGCTCCCGGCCGTCAGCATCATCCAGCCGGCCATCGTTGACGCGCACGACGTCCTGGTCGGCGCCGGCGACGCGATGGGCGGCGCGGGTCTCCGGAGGCTGGCCGTCACGCGGGACGGCCAGGGCTGGACGGTGGAGGAACGCTGGACGTCGCGCGCGCTCAAGCCGTAGCTTCAACGACTTCGTCGTTCACGACGGATACGCCTACGGCTTCGACGGCAGCATCCTCGCGAGCATCGACCTGGCCGACGGGTACGCGCCGGTGGAAGGGCAGGCGCTACGGTCACGGCCAGATGCTCCTGCTGCCCAGGCAGAACCTGCTGCTCATTCTCTCGGAGGACGGCGAGCTGGCGCTCGTGCGGGCGACGCCGGACGCCTACACGGAGATCGCGCGGGTGCCGGCCCTGGCAGGCAAGACGTGGAACCATCCGGTGCTGGTGGGAGACACGCTGCTCGTCCGCAATGGCGAGGAGAATGGCCGCGTTCCGCATCGCCGCGCAGGGTGCCAGCACCACCGTTCCTTGACTTGCCCCCGGCTCGACGGGTACGGTGCGCCATGCCACCACCCGCCGACGCTCGCAGCAGCCACGCCGGTTCCCCGTCCACGCACCTGACGCGACGTGACCTGCTGGCCGGGCCGCAGGTGCGGGTGCTGCCGCGCTCCTGCTCGATACCCGTGCCGGGGCCGCGCAGCCGGCCACGGCCGGGCCACGGTGTTCACCCGCACCACCGTCATCAACGCCGGCGCCACGCAGCACGACGTGGCGCTCGCCGTCGTCGGCGACACCATTGCCGCGATCGGGCCGTCGGACGAGGTGCTGGCGCGGTATCCCGGCGCCGATGTCTACGACGGGCGCAACAAGGCGCTGCTGCCGGGCCTCATCAACTGCCACGCGCACCTGGCCGCCACGCTCGCGCGCGGGTTCAACGAGGACTTCGGCTTTCCGAACAGTTACCGGCTGCCCGTGTCGCCCAACAGCCTCGTGTCGCGCGAAGAGGCCACGCTCATGGCCGTCGTCGGCGCGGTGGAGGCGATCCGGACCGGCAGTACGACTGTCGTCGAAAACGTCGGCGGCATCGCGAGCACCGCCGCCGAGCTCGCAAAGACCGGGCTCCGCTGGGTGTTCGCCGAGTCGGCCACCGACCGCGTCGGCGGCTCGCCGATGTCCCCCGAGATCCTGGCGCGCGGCGAGGCGCCGCAGTTCTCGCCGCGGATGCGCGACGAGGGCCTCCAGCGCATCACCGATCTGCATGCGGCCTGGCACGGCAAGGAGCAGGGACGCATCAGCGTCTTCCCGGCCGCCGGACTCGCGGAGAACTCGTCGCCCGAGCTGCTCCAGGCCGTACGCGCCTTCGCCGAGCGGCACGACCTCAACTACACCATCCACCTGTCGCAGAGCCGCGCCGAGATTGCCTACATGCAGCGGCATCACGGCATGACGCCGCCGGCGTTCCTCGACGCCCACGGGTTCCTCGGGCCGCGCCTGTTCGCCGCCCACTGCCGCTACGTGGACGAGCCGGACATCGCGCGGCTCGGCCGGACGCGGACGATCGTGTCCCACCAGGCCGGCATGGCGGCCAACCGCGGTGTCATCCCGCCCATTCCGGCGCTGCGCGCGGCGGGCTGCCCCATCGCCAACGGCACCGACAACAACACCACGGACATGTTCTCGGTGATGCGAACGGCCCTCCTCACCGAGCGCGTCCGGCGAGACGACGAGTTCCCCGGCGTGCTGCCCCAGCCCGAGGACATCCTCGCGGACGCCACGATGGGCGGCGCACACGCCGTCCGGCAGGCGGGCGCGCTCGGGACGCTGGAGGTCGGGAAGAAGGCGGATCTCATCGTCCTGGACACGCAGCGCGTCTACCTGGTGCCGGCGGTCCGGGTGCTCTCGGCGTGGATTCACAATGGCCAGCCCTCGGACGTCGAGTCGGTGATGATCGACGGCCGCTTCGTGATGCGCGACCACCGGATCCTGACGGTGGACGAGGCCGCCCTCGTGGCCGAGGCCGACGCGATCGGGAAGCGGGTCTGGGCGGAGGTGCAGAAGGGCGGGCCGATCCGGATTCCGAGACTGCCCCAGCGCTGAGGGAGTCCCGGGCGTCGGCTCGCTGTGCCCCGGACGCCTCAGATGTGGCAGCGGAATGGCCTGACACGGTCGCGCGCGGGACTGCGGATATATTGATCGGTGTCTTCGTCGTCGTTCTGCCTGCTGCCACTGCGGCAGGGGAATTGCTCCGACCGGCTGAGTAGTGCCGTGACTCATCAACCGTCCCCCTCTCCCGGCCGCGGCGCGCGTGCGTGGCACGCGGGCGCCAGCCCCCGATGCCCGGCGGGCGTCACCGCGCGCGGCCTCCCAGTCGCCCGGTGACCGGCCCGTCGCGTTCGACGAGGCGAACGCCTCCCCGTGGCGTCGCCGAGCCTGGATCAGGGCGTCGGTGCCTGCCGGCGGCCTCGAGGCGTTCAAGCAGTTGCTGTCGCTCCAGCCGATGGCGGGATGGCGTTCGTCCTCGTCCAGCACCTCGACCCCGCGCACAGAGCCTGCTCAGTGAGTTGCTCCGGGCGGCCACGAGCCCGCGTGACCGACGCGGCCGACGGGGCACCGCTGGTCGCGAACGCCAGGCATGCGGATCACGCCCGACACGGCCCTGGCATGCCGCGAGGGCGCCCTGCACGTCAGCACGCCGACCACCAGCCGTGGTGTGCGCCTGCCGGTGGACCACCTCTTCCGTTCGCTCGCGCATGAATACGGCGGCCGCGCGGTGGGCATCGTCCTGTCGGGCGCCGGGAGCGACGGCAGCGACGGCATCCGGGCCCTGCGGGCCGCCGGGGGGCTCACGATCGTGCAGGAGCCCGCCACGTGCGGCCAGTCGGGGATGCCGCGGAGCGCGATGGACACGGGAGCGGTGGACCTGGTCCTGCCGGTTGCGGACATGGGGGCGGCACTGGCGCGGTACGCGCGGCTGGCTGCGGACACCACCGGCCCCGCGGCGGACGCGGACCCCGACGAGCCTTCGTCCGGTCTGGCCGATGCCGCGATCGCGCGGCTGGCGGGCGCGCTCGACGCGCAGTCGGGATTCGACCTGCGGGCCTACAAGCCGGGAACGATCCGCCGGCGGGTGCTCCGCCGGATGGCCCTGGCGGGCTTCGAGGACCCCACGCGCTACATCGAGTACGTCGAGTCCGAGGCTCGCGAGCAGCAGGCGCTCATCCGGGACCTGCTCATCTCGGTGACGGACTTCTTCCGCGACGCCGAGGCCTTTGCGGCCCTGCGGTCCGAGGTCCTCGAACCGCTCGTGCAGGCGGCCGAACCCGGCGACACCTTGCGGGCGTGGGTGCCGGGCTGCGCCACCGGCGAGGAGGCGTACTCGATGGCCATCGAGTTCCTCGACGCGATCGAGGCGCGGGGCGTGCGCCTCGGGCTGCAGGTCTTCGCGACCGACATCGACCAGGAGGCGCTCGGCACCGGACGGGCCGGCTCGTTCCCGGCCGCCGCCGTGGAACGAGTGGGCGAGGCCCGGCTCGAGAAGTACTTTGCGGCCGTTCCCGGAGGCGGCTACCAGGTGGTCCCGCGCGTTCGCGACGTCGTCTCCTTCGCGCCGCACGACCTCACCCGCGATCCGCCGTTCTCGCGGATGCACCTGGTGAGCTGCCGCAACCTGCTGATCTATCTCCGCCCCGAGACGCAGGCGCAGGTGCTGGGCATGCTCCACTTCGCCCTGCTGCCGGACGGCTGCCTGTTCCTCGGGTCGTCGGAATCGACCGGCACGCAGCCCTTCCTCTTCGCCACCCTGTCGAAGCGGTGGCGGCTGTACCGCAAGGTGGGCCCCTCACGGGCGGCGGTGGTGCCTCGCACCCGGCCCCGGACGGCCGACGACCGCGACCCGGCATTCACGGGCGGCCAGGCGCGCCCCCCGCGCGCGGACCGCGGCGGCATCGACGACCGGGCGCGCCGGGCGGTGATCGATGCCCGCGTGCCTCCCGGGCTGGTGGTCGGCGCCAGCGGGCGGGTCGTCTTCATGCACGGCGAGCTGCGCCCCTACCTGCGCTTTCCGCGGGGAGAACCGCGGCTCGAACTCGCGGATCTGGTCTCGCCCGAGCTGGCGACGCGCGTGCGCGCGGCGCTCTACCGCTCCCGGCGCGACCGTTCCACGGTGATCGCGGAGTCCAGTCCCGAACCGGGCACCGCCCGGCGCGTGCGCATCACCGCCTCGCCGGTCTTCGACCTCGGCGACGAGGCGGTGCTGTTGACGTTCGAGACGGTGGAGCGCGAGCCCGGTGCCGGCGAGCCCGCGCCGGCGGCCGCCACCGACACCGCCGCGGAGACGCTCGAGCGGGAGCTGCTCGCCACGCGAGAGGACCTGCGCAACACGATCGAGGAACTGGAGGCCTCCAACGAGGAGCTGCGCTCGTCGAGCGAGGAATCCACCTCGATGAACGAGGAGCTGCAGTCGGCCAACGAGGAGCTCGAAGCCACCACCGAGGAGCTCCGCTCGCTGAACGAGGAGCTCA
>JAWKHU010000036.1:0-218033 GCA_041394685.1 Vicinamibacterales bacterium | reverse complement strand
TAGGTCTGGCGCGGGTCGCCGGGCGTCTTGATCCAGCGCGTGCGTCCGCCTCCCGAGGGGACCACGCCGATCCGCACGGCGGAGTTGGTCGACCCCGCCTTCGGGTACGGGATCCGGGTCACCACCGGATACAGCGTGTCCGTGTCGTTGATGAGCGAGAACACCCCGACGCCGGTGCTGTCGAACTGCCAGTACGCGATCGAGCGGCCATCCGGGCTCCACCGGAACGCGTCCCGCAGCCCCAGTTCCTCCTCGTAGACCCAGTCGGACGTGCCGTTGATGGTGGTCTCGGAGCCGTCGCTCGTCAGCCGGGTCACCTTACCGTCGGCCAGGCGCTCCACGTAGACGTCGTTGGCACGCACGTAGGCCACACGGGTGCCGTCCGGCGAGAACTTCGCGAACATCAGCGACGCCTCCGGCGCCGCCCGCCCGAGCTGCTCCAGCCGCCCGTCATCCAGGCCCAGGACCCAGTAGTCGCCGCGCGTGTTGGTGCGCCACACCTTTCGTGTGTTCGTGAAGACCAGCAGGCGCCTCCCGTCGGGCGACCACTGGTAGTCGGCGATCGGGAGCGGCGCCTCCCCGGCGCGCGGCACCAGCCGTTCGGCTGCCACGAGCACCGACCGCGCGCCCGTGGCCGCCTCGTAGCGCACGATGTCGGAGCCGTCCTTCACGGTCGTGGAGGGCTCGACGGTGGAGTAGCTCACGCCGTCGGGGCGCCAGCGCGCCGGCCCGAACCGCGGCACGGCGTAGTCGCTGCTGCCGAAGATGCGATCGATGCGTGCGTTGAGCGCCGCGGCGTCGCCCGCCTGCCGCGCCACCAGCGCCGGCGCCGTCGCCAGCACGAAGGCGAGACCAAGGGCCCACGCGGCGGAGCGCAGAGGACGCCGCGCCCGGCCCACCGTCACTCCACGCTCCACATGGCCAGCGAGGAGACGTCCCGCACGAAGATGCGGCTGCCCGACACGACCGGCTGCGCCCAGGTGGCGCTGTCGGCGACCTCGTACTGCGTCACCGGCTCGAACCCGGTGCGGCTCGCCCGCATCACCACCAGCTCCGCATCGTCCTCGAGCGAGAAGATGAGGCCGCCGGCGCGCGACAGGGCGGCGTGTTCCGCGCGGCGCGGCTCGCCCTTCCAGAGGACCGTGCCGCTGTCGAGATCCAGCGCGAAGTACTGCCCGCGATTGAGGTGCGAGAGGCCGCACGCCACGCCGTCGGCGACCACGATGTCGCTCATGTGGACCGAGACCTCGTCGGTGTGCCAGACGTCGGTGGTCGTCCATGGCCCGGCGCCGGGCGCCACGCGGAACGCCGTGATGCCGTTGGCGCGGCCCGACTCGATGACCATGTCCTTGTAGATCACGGGCGTCTGCGCCGTGGTCGTGGCGGGCGTCGTGTATACGGCCGCCGCCAGAGCAGCTGGCCCGCCTGGCGGAGACGCCGACGAAGTTCTCCGCGTGAAGGTGATCACCCGGCGGGTCCCGCCGAGCGTGGCCGTGACCGGCGATCTGCAGGCCGGACCGTCGCCCGTCCACTGCCACCGCACCTCGCCGGTCGCCACGTCGAAGGCGGTGAGTGCGCCCTTGTCCTGCCCGCCCACGTGCACGATGACGCGGGTGCCGTCCACCAGCGGCGACATGGCCGTGGGCATACATCGGCTGCACCGCCGGCGCCGGCGCCTGCCACAGCACGCGCCCGCTGGCGGCGTCGAACGCGAGCACGACACCTGTCATGCCCAGGGTGAAGATGCGGCCGTCGGCGTAGGTGGGCGTGGACTTGGGACCGGGCCCGTGGCCGCGGGCGGCCGGGTTCAGGGTGAAGGCCGCCGGGTACGCCGCGCGCCAGAGCTGCCGTCCGGTGGAGGCCTCCCGGGCGGCCAGCACTTCCTCCTCGCCCTGGCGCGAGAAGCTGAAGACACGGTCGCCGACGATGATCGGCGTGGCGTATCCGGTGCCGACCTCGACCTGCCATTGCCGCGTGAGTTGTGCGGGCCACGCCTGCGGCTCGCGGAAGGCGGCCACCACGCCGTCTCGCTGGGGGCCCCGCCACTGGGGCCAATCCTGCGCGCCGAGGCCGGCGCCGGCCAGGAGCACGAAGGCGGCCAGCATGCCCCGTCGTGCGGTCTGCGTTGGGAACCTCATTCGTCGCCTCGCTTTCGCGCGGTCGCGCCGCACCCCGTCACGTCCGCCGCGATGCCCGCTACGATACCACCCGGATCGGCCGGGCACGGCTGAGCGAGGCGCTCAGGCCCGCTGGCGATGTCGTCCGACACCGGGCGCCGTGCTGCTGGATCGATGGCCAGCGGGGCGCTATGCTCGGGCTCCACACGATTCTCGGTGCTCTCGCTTGGGACTCGCTCACGGTTCGAGGTCCAGGAATGTCCGGATACGCACACCACCAGGGCGCTGCAGTCGGAGCCAGTACACGTACGGCGGCGGCCCGGTGCGGCACCTCGCGCGCCTGCCGATGGCGCCCCTGCATCGTCGCACTGCTCGCCGCATCGACCGTCCTGGGTTCGGCCGTGGCCATCGCGCAGCCGCGTGCCGTGACCATCGGTATCGCCATCGATGGTCCGTGGGAACGCAACGACGACGTGCGCGCCATCTTCGAACGGGAGATCCTGGCGCTCACGCGCGGCGAGTTCGACGTCCGCCTGCCGGCTGACAAGCGCCTGACGGCGGACTGGACGCGGCAGGGCGCCGTTCGCAACGTGGACAGCCTGCTGGCCGATCCTGCTGTCGATCTGGTCCTGGTGGCGGGCCCGGTCGGCGCAGCCTACGTCTCGCGGCTGGGACCGCTTCCGAAGCCCACGGTCGCCACCTTCGTCGACGACCGCGACATCCAGCAACTCCCGCTCAGCGACGGCGCAAGCGGCGTGGACAACCTGGTGTACGTCGCGTTCCCCACCGATTTCGAGCAGGACCTGATCACGTTCCGGGAGATTGCGTCCTTCGACCGCCTCACCGTCCTCATCACGAAGGCGCTGCACGAGACGCTGCCGGGCCTGGCCGCCAACGTGCAAGCGGCCGCCGGCCGGCTGGGGATCACGACCCGCATCGTGGACGTCGATCGCACGGCGGACGATGCGCTTGCGCGCCTCGGCGCGGACACGCAGGCCGTCTACGTCATGCCGTTGCTGCAACTGGCGGCCGGCGAGTTCGACCGCCTCGCGGCCGGCCTCGTCGAGAAGCGCCTGCCGAGCTTCTCGTTGTGGGGGACGGCCGACGTGGAGCGCGGTCTCTATGCCACCACCCACCCCTCGACCGACTTCGATCGCCTCGGACGCCGCGTCGCGCTCGACGTGCAGCGCATCCTGCTCGGAGAGAACGCGTCAACCATCCCCGTGTTCTTCCGCCGGAACCGCCGCATCACCATCAACATGGCCACCGGCCGAGCCCTCGGCGCCTATCCGCCCTGGCGCATCGTGACCGAGGCGGAGGTGCTGCACGACGAGGGCCGCGAGTCTGGGCGCACGGTGACACTGCGGTCCACGATGATCGAGGCGCGCGCGGCCAATCTCGATCTGCAGGCCGCCGGACGCACCGTTGACAGCGGGCTCCAGGACGTCCAGCGGGCCCGATCGATCTTCCTGCCGCAGATCGACGTCAGCGCCGGGGGGCGCATCATCGACCAGGACCGCGCGGCCGCCAGCTTCGGCAGCGTGCCGCAGCGGCTGGTGTCCGGGTCGGCGACGCTCACGCAGCTCTTGTACTCCGACGGCGCGCGCGCCAATCTCGAGGTCCAGCGGCACGTCCAGGACGCACGGGTGGCCACGCGCGCGCGAACGACGCTGGACGTCTCGCTCGACGCCGCGGTGGCGTACCTGGACGTGCTGCGGTCGAAGACGTTCGAGCGAATCCAGCGGGACAACCTCCGCGTCACGCGCTCCAACCTCGAGCTTGCCGAGGTGCGGGCCGGGATCGGCTCGTCGGGACCGGCCGAAGTGTTCCGATGGCAGAACCAGATCGCCGCGAACCGGCGGGACGTCATCGATGCCAGCGCGCGCCGCAACCAGGCGGAGATCGCGCTCAACCGGATCCTGAACCGCGCACTGGAGGAGCCGTTCGCGACCCAGGAGGCCGATCTCGACGACCCGGGGCTCTACACCGGCGCACGCCAGCTCGGGCCGTTCGTCGGCAACCCGTGGGCCTTCCGCATCTTTCGCGACTTCATGGTGGAAGAGGCCCGTGGCGCCTCGCCGGAACTCGGCCAGATCGACGCCACGATCGCCGCGCAGCGGCGCGAGAGCCTGCGGGCGCGGCGTGCCTTCTGGGCCCCGGCGGTCTCGCTGCAGGCCGACCTCACGAGCTTCGGGCGCGGGGGCAGCGGCGCCACCCCGTCGCTGCCGCAACTCCCCGCGGGCCTGCTGCTCCCATCGGCCAACTCGCTCAATTGGACGCTGGGCGTCCAGGCGTCCCTCCCGCTCTTCGCCGGCGGGGCGCGATCCGCCGATCGCGCACAGGCAGACCTCGACCTGGCCCGGCTGCAGATCGAGCGCGAGGCGGCCGCCGACCGCGTCGAACAGCGGGTCCGCAGCGCGCTCCACGCCGCTGGCGCGTCGTATGCGAGCATCGAGCTCGCCCGGGACGGAGCCGGAGCCGCACGGCAGAACCTGGACCTCGTCGTCGACGCCTACTCGCAGGGCGTGGTGCCGATCATCGATCTGCTCGACGCCCAGAATGCGGCACTCGTGGCGGATCTCGTGGCCGCCAATGCCACCTTCGACTATTTCATCGACCTGATGAACGTCGAGCGCGCGATCGGCCGATTCGACTACTTCACCGATCCGACGGACGCCGCGGCGTTCCGCCGCCGTCTCGAGCAGTATTTCAGGGCCGCAGGATACGAGGTCGACGCGCAATCGTCGGACCGGGAGGGCAGCCGATGGTGATGGTGCGCCTGCTTCGCGTGCTCGTGGCTGCGTCCCTGTGGGGAGGGGGCGTCGCGGGGTGCGCCCCACCACCCGCGGCGGAGCCGCAGCCGCTCCGTCCCGTCCGCACCGAGCGCCTCGCGGCCGCGAGCGGCCCGCGCACGCGGATCTTCTCCGGCGTCGCGCGGTCCCAGGTCGAATCGAAGCTCAGCTTCCGCGTGCCGGGCCGGATCGTGTCCCTCGACGCCGCCGTGGGGAACCGGGTCACCGCAGGGACCGCGCTCGCCGCGCTCGACCGGACGGACTTCGAACTCAAGGTGGAAGAGGCGCGGGCGTCGCTGGCCCGATCGCAAGCGCAGCAACGGAACGCCGACGCCGAGCACGAACGGGTGCGCGCCCTGTACGAGAACGACACCGTGGCGAAGGGCCAGCTCGATGCGGCGCGGGCGGCCGCCGAATCGGCGGCGGCTGGCACTGCCGCCTCCGAACGACAACTGGACATGGCCCGGCGCCAGGTGGGAGCACACGCGGTTGATCTCGCCAGGCGTCGGCGCCATCGCCACCGTGCAGGCGGAGGTCAACGAGAACGTCCAGGCCGGTCAGGCCATCGTCACGCTGGTCTCACGATCGCGGCCCGAGGTCTCGGTCAGCGTGCCGGAGGGCCTGGTCTCCGACATCCGCGAGGGCAGCACGGGCACGCGTCACCTTCGACGCGTTTCCCGGGAGCGCGTTCACCGGAACCGTCAGCGAGGTGGGCGTCTCACCGACACGCACCGGCGGGACGTTTCCGGTGACGGTCCGGCTCGACGACACCTCCGTGGACCTGCGCGCCGGCATGACGGCCGACGTCGCGTTCGTGTTCGAGCCGCCGTCCTCCCCGCGGCTGGTCGTCCCGTCGCAGGCCGTGGGCGAGGATGACAGGGGCCGCTTCGTGTTCGTCGTCGAGGATGGCAGCGAGGCGGGAGTCGGCGTGGTTCGCCGCACCGCCGTCACCGTCGGAACGCTCACCGGCGCGGGGTTCGAGATTGCGTCGGGCCTGTCGGATGGGGACGAAGTGGTCACCGCAGGCGTCTCCTTCCTCGAGGACGGACAGCGGGTGAAGGTCGATCGGTAGCCGCCAACCGAGCTGACAACGCCGGTCGAAGCCAGGACGCACACGCCCATGACACGATTCGCCCTCGAACGACGCGTGGTGACCGGAATGGCGCTGGCGGTCCTCATGGTCGCCGGGATCGGCTCCTACCTGACGCTGCCGCAAGCGGAAGACCCCGGCTTCGTCGTGCGAACAGCGCTCGTCACGACGATCTTCCCGGGGGCGAGCCCGGACCGCGTGGAGCGCCTGGTCACCAACACCCTCGAGGAAGCCATCGAGGAGATTCCCGAGCTCGACTTCGTCAAGAGCGAGTCGAAGACGGGCGTCTCCGTGCAGTTCGTCAACATCCAGGAGCGGTACCGCGACATGCGGCCCATCTGGGACAACCTCCGCCGCCGGGTCGAGCGCGCGGCAGAGCGCCTGCCCGACGGCGTGATCGGGCCCACCGTGAACGACGAGTTCGGCGACGTCTTCGGTATCGTGATCGCTCTTACAGGCGACGGCTTCAGCGACCGCGAGCTGTCCGATGCCGCCACACTGGCCCGTGACGAGCTCCTGCGCGCGCCGGACGCCGCGAAGGTCGAGATTCACGGCGCGCAGGACGAACGCATTTACGTCGAGTACAACAACGCCAGGCTGGCCGAGCTCGGCGTGTCGCCCCTGCAGCTCCGTTCGATCCTCGCCGCCAGCAACATCATCATCTCCGGCGGCCACATCACGATCGGGCCCGAGCGCCTGGCCCTGGAGCCGACGGGCAACTTCGAGACCCTCGAGGACCTGCGGCAGACCGTGATCAGCCTGCCGGGCCGCGACGAGCTGGTGTACCTGGGTGACCTGGCCACGGTCACCCGCGGCTACGTTGATCCGCCGCAATCGCTCGCTCGTGCCAACGGGGCCCGGTCCCTCGCGCTGGCCGTGGCGCTGCGTGAAGGCGGAAACATCGCCACGCTCGGCGTACAGGTGCGCGGCATCCTCGATCGGCTGTCGAGCCAGCTGCCAGTCGGCATCCAGCTCGAGCCGATCCTCTTCCAGCCAGACGCCGTCTCCAGGAAGGTGGACGACTTCGTCGTCAACCTCCTGCAGAGCGTCGCGATCGTGGCACTGGTGATGCTGGTGACGCTCGGCCTGCGCACCGGGCTCATCGTCGCCAGCCTGATCCCCGCCGCGATGGTCCTCGCCCTGTTCCTGATGCCCTACTTCGGCATGGGACTCGACCAGATGTCGCTGGCGTCGCTCATCATCGCGCTCGGCATGCTCGTGGACAACGCCATCGTGATGTCCGAGTCGATCTCGGTGCAGATGGCGACGGGCCGGAGCGCGGTGAACGCGGCACTCGACTCGGCCGACGAGCTCAGGATTCCGCTGCTGACCTCCTCGCTGACCACAGCCGCGGCCTTCCTGCCCATCTACCTCGCCGAGTCGACAACGGGCGAGTACACGGCGCCGCTGTTCGTGGTCGTCACGATCACGCTCCTCTGCTCCTGGGTGCTGGCGCTGACGATGATTCCGCTCCTGGCCGTGCTCTTCCTGAAGCCGCCGTCAGCAGCCACGGATGCGGAGTTCGACGGGGTCATGTACCGCGTCTACCGGGCAGGGCTCGCCTGGTTGCTGCGGCACCGTGTCGTCACCGTCCTGGCGACGGTGGTGCTGTTGATTGGGAGCGTCTGGCTGTTGGGACGCCTGCCGACCGTGTTCTTCCCGGCCTCGGACAAGGCCACGCTCACCGCGGAGTTGACCCTGCCCACCGGCACGCGCATCGAGCGCACGGCACAGGTCGTGGCCGACGTGGAACGGTTCCTGGCGGACGAGCTTCAGGCGAACGGTGATCGGCCGGACGGCGTGACGACCTGGGCCGCGTTCGTCGGACGCGGCGCGCCGAAGTTCGAGCTCCCCTACAACCCCAAGCCGTCGAGCCCCGAGTACGCGATCCTGATCGTCAACGCGACGTCCCGGGACACGGTGGACGACGTCGTGGCCCGCCTGACCGCGTACTGCCGGGATCGGCTGCCGGACGTGGACGCGACGATCAAGCCGCTGACGCTGGGCCCTCCGGTCGAAGCCCCCGTCCAGGTCCGGGTTTCGGGGAACGACCTCGACGACCTGTTCAAGCGGGTCGAGGCCGTCAAGCAGCAGTTGCAGTCGATCGACGGGACGCGCAATGTCGTGGACGACTGGGGCGCCAGGACCAAGAAGGTGGTCGTGGACATCGACCAGCCACGGGCCCGCCTCGCCGGTGTGACCAACCAGGACGTGGCCGTGTCACTCCAGGCGCTGCTGAGCGGTCTCGAGACCACGCAGTTCCGTGAGGAGGACGATCTGATACCGGTCACCCTCCGGCTGGTCGCCGCCGACCGCGAGGACGTCGATCGGCTCGAGACGCTGGATGTGTACTCCCAGGCCACGGGGCGCTCCGTCCCGCTCGGCCAGGTGGCTCGTCTGCGGCCGGAATGGCAGCCCGCCAGGATTCTGCGCCGGGGCGGCGTGCGCACGGTGACAGTGGAGGCCGACACGGCGCCGGGCGTCACCGCCGCGGACGTCATCGAACGCATCGCCCCCTGGCTCGAACGCGAGAGCCAGTCGTGGGGGCTCGGCGCCAGCTACGCGCTCGGCGGAGAGATCGAGTCCTCGGGCAAGTCGCAGGCCTCGATCGTCGCCAAGCTGCCGGTCGCGGCCCTGATCATCGTCCTGCTGCTGGTCGGCCAGTTCAATTCCCTGCGAAAGCCCCTGATCATCCTGTTGACGATTCCGCTGGCGCTCATCGGCGTCGCGTTCGGCCTGTTCGTCACGGGCCAGTCCATCGGCTTCATGCCGTTCCTCGGCATCATCGCGCTCGCCGGGATCGTGATCAACAACGCCATTGTCCTGATCGAGCGCATTCAACTCGAGATCGACGTCAATCGGCGAACGCCGGCCGCAGCCATCGTCGAGGCCGCGCAGCGGCGGCTACGCCCGATTCTCCTCACGACGGCGACGACGCTCGGTGGCCTGCTGCCGCTGTGGTTCGGTGGCGGTCCGCTGTGGGAGGCCATGGCCATCGCGATCATCTTCGGCCTGCTGTTCGCCACCGTGCTCACGCTGGGCATCGTCCCGGTGCTGTACGCGATCTTTTTCCGGGTCGATGTCAGGCAGACGGAGGCCTCGACGGCCTGATCGCAAGGGGCCTGTGACAGCCGCATGGCGCGGGGCAACTAGAAACGCAGGAACCGGTTGACCTTGACGATCACCGCGCGCGTCCGCAGCCCGGTGCGCTCGGCCGTCACGCCGTCACGCTCCTCGTTGAAGACGACGAAGAGCTCGCTGCCGGGGCTGTACTCCCAGCGGAACCGGACGTTGGCGCTGCCGACGCGGGCCGTCGAGTTGGACGAGGCCGCTGACGAACATCCGGGGCGTCATCGTGCACGTGGCGCGCGAGGCGGCGATCGTGGTGTGAAGCGCCCGCATGGAGAGCTCCACACGATTGACCGAGAACGAGGGCTCGACCGAGAAGCGCGGCGACACATTCAGCCGGCCGCGGGTGAGCGACACGGACGTGCGATCGCCGTCGTAGAAGTTACGTCCGCGCTCGACCAGGAGTGCCGGACCACGGGCGCTGCTGGCCGAACGATAGCCCACCCGTCCCGTGGTGAAGCTGGACCCGCCCTCGGGAATCAGCACCTCTGGCACCACCGCGAACGGCCGCACTAGCCGTCTGTATGCCGACTCCACGCCGACCGAGAAGCGGTCGCTGTTCTTGCAGCTCGATCGCGAACTCGCCGTCCGTTGCGCGTGGTACGGCCGGCGCCGTCCTCGATGTAGGCGAATGCTCCGATCCACGAGAACTTGCGGATGGCGGGAAAGCGGCGCGGGCGCGGACTGAACCGGAGCGACGCGAACTGCTTGCGGATGTCGTCACGCCTCAGGAAGCCGACCTCGGGATTGAAGTGGTCCCCCACCGACAGTGAGCTCGCCTGCGCGCCGTAGCGATCGCCGGCGTAGTCCACCTGCGCGCGGTAGCTCGTCGTCGCCGCGCACGCCCTCCGTGCGGGATGCCGCCCAGTAGGTGTTGATCGACAGGTTCGTGAAGAACTGGAAGGTGCCGTCCACGCCGAACACCTGGTTCGCCCCCTGTCCCGCCTGCGCGCGCGATCGGCCGGTGGCGATGACGCCGATGGCGCTGCGCCGGAGCACGTCCCGCTTGAGCCGGACGACGGAGAAGTTGCGGCGGGGGCCGCCGAGTCCCGCGTCTGGATGTCGAGCAGCCCGGATTGCGTACGGGCCAGCGGCCCGTCAGCCGGCCGCCGCCCGCGATGGGCACCGCCTGCTCCCTGGTCCAGCCCGATACGGCGGCTGTAGAAGAGGATGGGCGCTGTCTCCTGAATCGCCGCCCGACGCCGCGCTCCCGACGAACACGTTGCCGAACGTGAAGAGGCCGAGGTTCTCGAGGAAGAACTGCGCTTCTCCGAAAGAACAGGCTGAACCGCGTCAGGTTGACCTGCTGCTCGTCCGCCTCCACCTGGGCGAAGTCGGTGTTGTAGGTGAAGTCGGCCGCGAGGTTCCCCTGTCACGCCCACCTTCACGTCAACGCCTCGCATCCGCGTCCGCACGATTCGGAGACCGGCGTACCCGCAGGCGATCGGTCGTGACGTCGGCCACCACGGATGGCTTGATCTCGAGGATCCGTGACGAGGGCGGGGCTTCGATGCCGACGACGGTGGCGAAGAGGGAGGCGGCAAAGCTGCCGCGGCCCATGCCGAACGACGGCGGCACCCGCGTGAGGAACGAGATCTCGTTCTTCCACTTGCTGATGCGCCGCGCCTGGAATCCCCAGACCTGCTCACGGCCGGACCTGTACCGCAGGGACTTGAACGGCAGCGCGGCCTCGACGCTCCAGCCGTCCGCGAAGCGGGTGGCGCGCACGTTCCACACCGGGTTCCAGTCGCCGTTGTACTGGCGCTCGTTGGTGCTCTGCCCGTCGGTACGGGCGCCGAGCGCGTTGACCTCGAACTGGAACGCGTTGCGGCGATCGTACGAGGTGTCGAAGCCGAAGGCGATGCTGTCGCCCTGGCGGATGTTGCCGCTGTCGCGGCGCATCTCGGTCGCGATCACCCGGGAGGGCTCGCTCTCCCACGCCCGCATGGCCACGTACACGGTGGCGTCGTCGAAGAAGAGCCAGATCTCGGTGCGCTCGGTGGCGGGCTGGCCGGCCGCCGGCTCCATCTGGATGAAGTCGGAGGCGGGCGGAACGTCGCTGTATACACGGCTTCGTCGAGGCGCCCGTCGAGGACCAGCGGCTGCGGCAGGCGCATGGCGCGGATCGTCGCGCGGCCTCCTCCTCGTCACGCGCGATGGTCGCCGGGGCGACCGGCGGGGGCGGTTCGATGGGCCCCATGGACGACGCCGGCTCCTGCGCGAACGCGGCCGGCGCCACGGGACCAGAGCCAGACGACGACCCTGAGCAGACGGCGCGACACGCCGGGACATTCTAGGCGGGAACTGGCCGCCGTGCCACCGTCAGGGGCGCGACGAAACGGCGACGGGGGGCACGGCCGCGACGCCGGTGGCGCCCAGGGCCGTGAGGTAGGTGGTCATCGTCGAGGTGTAGCCGAACACGAGGCGGGCGAAGAGCCGGTAAATGGGGCTGCACCTCGCCGTCTTCGCGGATGCGCACGCGGGTACTCACCGCTCTCGGCGGAGAGGGCGATGTGCCAGGCTCCACCGAACGGCAGCGTCGTGGGGTCGGTCAGCGTCGAGACGAAGACGGCATCGGGTTCGGACTCCGTCAGCTCGCACGCGATGCGCTCGCCGCCGGACACTTCCGTGAACCGCACCGCACCCGGTCCCTCGACGACCTCCTCGATGAGGACGCCTGGCCGCCAGTCCGGGTAGCGGCGAACGTCCCCGATGTGCGCGCGGCCACGCGTCACGTGGGCGCGTCCACGACGCCCTCGACGGTGGCGGTGTGGGCCGAGGCGGAGCGAACCAGCCACGTAGGCCGCAAGGCCCAGCACGACGACGCCGAGAGGCCGGACAGGACGAGCGCATCATCGCGCGGCCTTTCCGGTGCGGCGGCCAGCCGCCCTGTGCGGCGTCGGCCAGCAGCGCGAGCCCTCGCACCGCCGCGCGTCGCTCCGGTGGCGACAGGCGCTCAGTAGCGGCGCGGACGCGCGGCCGTCTCCAGCACGGAGGTCTCCGAGAGCGCCTCGCGTCCGGCGTCCGTGAGCATGATGGCCTTGCCGCGCCCGTCGCGCGCGACGGGCTGGAGCATCACGAGCCCGAGACCTCGCCAGCCTGGTGAGCGCTTCGAAAGCGCGTCGATGGCGCCACCGCGAGGTGCCGCGCGCGCGTGTCGTACGCCGGCATCGGGCACGTGCGCGAGGATCGTCTGGTCCCGCGCGGTGATGGCGGGCCCGGCGTCCGCGACGCGCCCGGTGATCCACGTGGCAGGCGACATAGATGCGGGGAAAGTGACGCTGGACGTCGCGCGCCTGCGCAGCGAGGGTCTGCATGGCGGCGATGGTCCTGGCGTCAGGTACTTCGTCAAACCGAACGATGCTGCGCCCGCACGGCTCGCCCGGGGTGCCGTCACCGGCCCGACCGCCGGGTATATGCTGGTCGGACACCCATGACACACGAGACCGAGCTCCTCAACTACGTCGGCGGCAGCTGGCAGCGCTCGCAGGCGCGTGACCACCTGGCGGTCATCAACCCGGCGACGGGCGTGTCCCTCGCGGACGTGCCGCTGACGCCGGCGCAGGAGGTCGGCGCCATCGTCGCGGCGGCTTCGGCCGCCTGGCCCGCGTGGCGGCGCGTGCCCGCGACCGAGCGGATCTTCAGCAATTCTTCCGCTGGAAGCAGCGGCTCGAGGATGCCGTGCCCGCCATTGCGCGCACCATTACCGAGGAGTGCGGCAAGACGCTGGCCGAGGCCGAGGCCGAGATGCGGCGCGGCATCGAGAACGTCGAGGTCGCCACGGGCGTGCCCACCACCATGATGGGCATCAGCGAGGACATCGCGTCCGGTGTCGACGAGCTCATGATCCGGCAGCCGATCGGCGTCGTCGCCATCATCACGCCCTTCAACTTCCCCGGCATGATCCCGCTGTGGTTCCTGCCGTACGCGCTCGCCTGCGGCAACACGGTCGTGCTGAAGCCGTCGGAGAAGACCCCGCGGACCATGGCGGCGGTGCTGCAAATCCTCGACGAGCTGCAGCTGCCCAAGGGCGTGGTGAACCTGGTGCACGGCGGGCGCGAGACCGTGGAAGCCCTGTGCGATCACCCCGACATCAAGGCCGTGTCGTTCGTCGGTTCCACCTCGGTCGCACGAGCCGTCTACGCCCGCGCAACCGCCGCGGGCAAGCGCGCGCAGTGCCAGGGCGGCGCCAAGAACCCCATCATCATCCTGCCCGACGCCGACATGGACATGACCACCCGCATCGCGGCCGACTCCGCGTTCGGGTGTGCGGGTCAGCGGTGCCTGGCGGCGTCGGTGGCCATCACCATCGGCGACGCGCGCGACCAGTTCATGCCCCGCATCGCCGACGCCGCGGCGCACCGCACGGTGGGCAACGGCCTCGACGCCGGCATCGAGATGGGACCCGTGATCACCGAGGACAGCCGCGCGCGCATCGCCAGCCTCATCGACGGCGGCCTGCGCGACGGCGCGAAGGCCGTGGTGGACGGCCGCACCCTCACCGTGCGCGGCGGCGAGCGCGGCCATTTCGTCGGCCCCACGGTGCTCGACGACGTGCGCCCGGGCAGCGACCTGGCGCAGACCGAGGTCTTCGGGCCCGTGCTGAGCGTCATGCACATGCAGACCGTGGACGATGCCATCGCGTACGTGAATCAACAGGCGTACGGCAACATGGCCTGCATCTTCACGCAGAGCGGCAACGCCGCGCGCCGCTTCCGCTACGACGCGCAGGTGGGCAACGTCGGCGTCAACGTCGGTGTCGCCGCCCCCATGGCCTTCTTTCCCTTCTCTGGATGGAAGGAAAGCTTCTTCGGCGACCTCCACGCGCAGGGGTCGGACGCCATCGACTTCTATACGCACAAGAAGGTCGTCGTCGAGCGCTGGCCCTCCGAATGGACCCGAAAGTTCTGAATTGCGATCATTGACGATTGTTGATTGACGATTGACAATTCAATGCTGCATTGCTGATTGCGCCAATGCCCCAATCACAATGCGTCAATGCGCCAATGCCCCACTGGCGCATTCATTGAGGCGCGAGCGGAACGCGGCGATCGGGGCCTGCCGGCCGCGGTTGCCTGGGCGGACCGCCGACTCGCGACACCGACACCTGACCGCAGGCGGGGACTCGGCCGTGTTCGAGCCGCGTGAGGGCAGGGCGAGTTGGCCGGGGGGCTTGTGGAGGCCGGAGGTCAGGTGACCGGCGGGACCGCCCGGCAACCGGGGACGGCAGACTGACGCCCGCAACCGGGCGCGCCTCCAATGCCCCAATGCGCCACTGCCCCAATCGACGTGATGCCCGCGTGATACGGTTCCATCCCACCGCATGCTGAATCGTCTGCTGGCCCGCGTCGGGCTCGTGACCCCCGAGCAGCGCGCCTGGGCCTGGTACGACTGGGCCAACTCGACGTGCTTCGACGGTGTCACGGCCGTCTTCCCCAGTTTCTTCGCCACCTATGCCGCCGTCGGTCTGTCCCCGGCGGCCGCCACCGCCCGCTTCGGCGCGATCACGACGATCTCGGTCGCGGCCGTGGCCGTGACGGCACCGCTCCTCGGCGCCCTGGCCGACTACAGCGGCATCAAGAAGCGGCTGCTCGGCATCTTCATGGTGATCGGCGTCAGCGCCTGCGCGGCCATGGTCTTCATCGGCGAGGGCGACGTGGGCCTGGCCTCCACGCTCTTCTTCATCGGCAACCTCGGCATCTCGGCGTCGCTCGTCTTCTACGACTCGCTGCTGCCGCACGTGGCGCGGCCCGAGGAAACCGACCGGGTGTCGGCGGCCGGCTACGCCATGGGCTACGTCGGCGGCGGCATCCTGCTGCTCGTCAACCTCGCGTGGATCCTGCAGCCGGCTGCCTTCGGGTTCGGCTCGACGACCTCGGCGGTCAAGGCGTCGTTCGTCTCGGTGGCGGTGTGGTGGGCGGTCTTCTCGCTCCCGCTCTTCCGGCACGTACCCGAGCCGCCGGTGGCGCTCGACGCAGACGACGTCCGGCAGGGCTCGGCCATCCGTGCGGCGTTCGTGCGGCTCGGCCACACCTTCGGCGAAATTCGCCGCTACCGGCAGGCGTTCGTCTTCTTTCTCTCGATGCTGCTGTGCAGGAGGCGGCATCCAGACCATCATCCGCATGGCGGCCGTCTACGGCGCCGAGATCGGGATCGACCAGACCTCGCAGATCGCGGCCTTCGTGATGGTGCAGTTCCTGGGCATCCCGTTCTCGTTCCTCTTCGGGTCCCTGGGCACGCGCATCGGCACCAAGCGCGCCATCTTCATCGCCATTTCCGTCTACGCGTTTGCGACGGTGCTCGGCTACTTCATGACGAGCGTCACCCACTTCTTCGTGCTGGCGGCACTGGTCGCCACGGTGCAGGGCGGCGCGCAGGCGCTCAGCCGCGCCTTGTTCGCGCGGATGATTCCGGCGAACAAGACCTCGGAGTTCTTCGGCTTCTTCGCCGTGGCCGAGCGCTTCGCCACGGTCCTGGGGCCCCTCGTCTTCACCCTCAGCGTCGCCATCACCGGCTCCAGCCGGTCGGCCGTGCTCGCCATCCTGCTGTTCTTCGTCACTTCGGCGCGGCGCTGCTGTGGACGGTGGACGAGGAGGAAGGCGTCCGCTCCGCGCAGGCGGGCTGAGCGCGGCAACCGGGTCCGCCGGGGACGGAGCGGGAGGTAATCGGCAACCCCGCGCGGGACTTGAGGGTCCCATGCGCCGGTTCAAGCCCACCGCGGCGCGGGCGATTACGCCAGCGTGGCAGGCAGGCCGTTCGCGGACGTGCTCGACGAGGCCCTGGGCGCATACACGACCCGGGCCCGCACCCGGCAGGCCGCCTGGTCCGAGGGCACGACCGACTCGTTCCGGCTGCCGCCCCGCGACCCGTTCCTCTTCTTCCGTCTGCCGGACCTGAACGCCAGGGTCGCGGCGTCCCCGCGCCCGGCCGCTCCGCCGCCGCCACCGCCCGCGCCGGAGCCGGAGCCTCCCCGCGTCGCACGCACGCTGACCCGTGCGCAGCAGCAGGCGCTCGATGCGCTCAACGGCCTCGGGGCCGGCCTCACCGCCGCCTTCGATCTCGACGACCTGCGCCGCGCCTACCGGCGTCTCGCCTTCCGCCTGCACCCGGATCGGCATCAGGACGCGAGTCCCGCCGAACGCGTGCGCCTGTCACACGCGTTCGGAGCCGCGGCCGCACACTACCGTGTGCTCCTGGGAGCGTTCGCCGGGGAATAGGGGCCTGGGGCTTGGGACCTGCGGGCCGCGGCCCAGGGGCTCTTGGCTTTGCCTTCTGCCTTGGCTCCTGATTCTGGATTTCCAGCAGTTCCGTCAGGGATCAACGGATCCGCGCGTCCGCCTGCAGCGACAGGCGGCTGGGCACGAACTCCAGGTCGAACACCGAGATGCGCTTGCCGATGGCCGCGGGCTCGTATCCCACTTCCTTCAGGTTCCGCGCGCGGAACACCTCGCCCTCGATGTACCCGCTCTGGTACCGATCCGTCGTCACCAGGGACGGCCGATCCGTCGGGATGCCGTAGCGGAACATCAGGCGCGCGGTGTTGCGCAGGTTGGTCGTCGTGTGACGGGCGTGCGGGTCAACGAGCACCGCCGACTCCGGCACGCCGTACTCCTCAACGAGCGCGCGCTTCATCTCGATGGCCTCCGCCCACGGCGTCTGCGCCGGGTGCACGTAGCCGCCCGAGACGACGATGAGCGGCGCCTGCCCCGCGCGGTAGCGGGCGGCGGCCGCTTCGACGCGGAGGCGGCCCAGCACGCTCAGCCGCACGTCCACGCTGTCGGTGCCTGCGCCCGGCACCAGGATCACGGGATATCGGTACTTGCTCCAGTCGATCCCGGGGATCCGTCCGTAGGCAGGCGCGTTCACGCCCAGGTGCATGGGCTCGTGCCGCCCGGCTTCGTCGCGCCGGTTGGCCAGCAGGAGCGCGTGGGCAAACTGCCGGGTGGGATCGAAGAAGCACGCCAGGTCGCTGCGTCGGTCGTGCAGGACGTCGGTGATGACGCGCACCTCGCGCTGGTACGTCTCGCTGGCCACGTCATGCGACACCGCGTCGATCGCGGGATAGAACGGCGGTTGCCCCAGGGCGTACACCGAGATGATGCGGTTGAGCCCGGCTGCCGCATCCGCCCACGCCTGTCCGAGCAGCGCCGCGTCGTCTCGATCCTGGTAGCGCACGAAGAGCCCCGACGCGCGCAGCCGCGCCGCCAGTGCCCGTCCGGCAGGGGCGGGGGCCAGCGCCTCGAAAGCGGTGCGAATGGACGCGACCTCGTCGGCCGGCCAGCGGAACGCGGCGGCATGGCAGCCGATGTCCGTCTCGCAGGTGGCAACGGCCTTGTCCATCGCCGCCAGGCGGACGTCGCGCGCCGCCCGCAGCGCGGGTGCCATCGCCACCGCGTCGTGGACGGCGGGAGTGGCCGCGATGGCCTCGAACAGGTAGAAGCTCTTCCCCATCACGGGGTCTGCGAAGACCAGTGGGCCCTCACCCGCCTCGCCTGCGGGCCGGTCACCGGCCGGCCGCACGGCATCGGGGCGGAACGCCGGCGCGCTGCCGGTGGTGGGGTCGTAGGCGGGATGCGCCGGCACGATGGTGTTGCCGGCCGGGTCGGCCACCGGCGGCTCGCCGCTGCGGATCCAGGCCGTGTAGGCCAGGTCACGCAGGAGGGCGGCCCCGCTGGCGACGCGCTCGATCACCAGCGCGCGCGCCGATGCGTTCGAGGCATCCGCGAGCGCGCCGGCCTTGTCGAGCTCGTAGACGCGCTCCACGCCCTCTGCGGCGCGATCGAGGTGCGCCAGAATCGCGGTGAAGGGATCGGGCAGCAGCCGCGCCTCCGGCACCGTTGACTGGAAGTCGGCGGCCTTCAGCTCCATCAGGTCGACGAACTGCGACTCGAAGCGCCCGTGCACGCGGGGCTCGGTGGTATAGCCCTTCGGGTTCGGACCCTGCCAGCCGTCGTGATGGACGGTGTCGTGCAGCGGCTGCGCGCCGTCGCCGGTGTAGTGCCCCGTCCACCCCATGTAGAACGCGATCTCGCGCTCGATGAGGTCGCGGTTCTCGCCCGGGCCCGCGGCCCGGTAGCGGCGCATGGCCGTCAGCATCCGCTCGTACCCTTCGACGGCCGCGTACGGCAGCGTGCCCGTCCAGCGAACGTTCGTGAGCGTGGCCCGCGGGTCGCCCGCCGCCGACTCGCGGCGCTGCTCGTCGTAGAGGCGCAGCACGAACTCGTAGCGCGACCGCGGGATGTCGGTCATGGCGCCGAACTGCTCCCGGAACCACCCGTGGTTCGGATCCTCGAGGATGCGCAGGAACGGCTCCGAGGGCCGGCGCGGTATCCGGAATGCTGGACAGGTAGGCGATCCAGTCCTCGTGCGCTTTCAGGAACACCGGGCCGTCGTCGGGCAGCGTCCGACGGCGACACGGTTGATGAGGTCGTGCGCGCGGACGCCCCACGTGTGCGTGGAGGCGGTCGCGGCGACGAGGAGCAGGACGATGGCGAGTGATCGGCGCATCGAGGATGACCTGAAGAAGTACTGGCGCCGAGCTGCACGTAGCGTCCCGGCCGCGTCGAGGTGATGCGAGGAAGTCGGCCGCGCCGCGGCTGACCACGGCGCCCGTGCAGCCCGCAATGCTGCAGTTGGCGTTGAGGCGGTTGAGCAGGTTCTCCGACTCGATCATCAGGTCGATGTTCTGGCCGCTGCCGAAGCGGATGCGGCGCGAGACGCGCAGGTCCACCTGGAAGAAGTTCGGGCCGTCGAAGGCGTTGCGTTCGCGGAACAACTGCCGGTCGTTCAGAACGAGATCGTTGTTGAGGTCGGCGCCGGCCGTGGCGTTGACCGGGAAGCCGCTGTTGTAGAAGACCAGCGTCGAGAACTGGAACCCGTTCAGCCACGAGAGGCCGCCCTCGAGCTCGGGGCGTAGCTGCCTTGCGCGGACAGCGAATGACGCAGGTCACCGTTGTTGCGTCCGAGGTCGCGATCGATGTCGCTGGGGTCGGTGAGGGCGCCGCCCTCCATGTCGGTGTTCCCGCGGCTGCGCGACCATCCGTAGTTGACACTCATCTGCACGCCGCGCGACATGCGGTGGCGCAGCGACAGGTCGACGCCGTGGTAGGTGGCTGAGCCGCCGCTCTCCACGAGATTGATCGCGCGGAACGCCGATCCGGACGGTTGGCGCTGCCCGGTACACGGCCGCCCGTCCTCCAGCGTTCGAAGCACGGGGCCGAGGTTGATGTCCCGCGAGTACGGCGCGTTGCGGTGATTCCAGAAGCTGTAGGACGCCGACAGCACCGTTGCGGCCCGAGCTGGCGCTCCACGCCCAGACTGGCCTGGTGGGCGAACATCACGTCGAAGTCGTCGGAGAAGACGGTGATGCTCGGCGGCGTCGCGAAGGCGGGGTCGGCCGTGGCCAGCAGGTTGGGATAGGCGGGCGCCCGGGAGTCGCTGCCGGGCACGGTGTAGCTGAGCACGCGCCGACCGTTCACCTGGGCGGCGCTCAGCACGAGGTTGAGGCTCGTCGAGTCGTAGAACATCCCGTAGCCGCCGCGGATGGCGGTGCCCTGGCTGCCGCCGGGCCGCCACGTGAACCCGACGCGCGGGGCGAGGTTGCCGGTGTCGTTGTTGATGCGGCGCGACAGCGGGTAGGGCGCTGGTCGTCGAGCACGGGGAACATGATGAGCTCGTAGCGCACGCCGGCGTTGAGCGAGGTCGTCGCGCACCCGCATCTCGTCCTGGACGAAGAGGTTCAGGTAGTTGAAACGCAGCGCCAGGTCGCGGTCCCCGATGTCCTGCGTCAGCTGGGTGAAGGTGTACGGGCGCCCCGTGGCCGGGTCCACCTGGCCCGAGACCGTCCGGAGGTCACTGGTCGAGCGGCGTCACGGCGGCGCGTCCGTTGGACGCCGAGAGGCCGGAGAAGGTGAACGTGCGGTTGAGGGCGCTCGTGACGTCGTAGGACGTGGACTGGAAGTCGAAGCCCGTCTTCACGGTGTGCCGGCCCCGCGTCCACGACAGGTTGTCGATGAGCTGCAGGCTGGCTTCGAGGCTGTTGTTGGCCGCCAGCGGATTGACGCCGAAGTTGGCGACGCCGGAGATGTTGACGAGGGCGCCGTCGGCGCGCCGGGCGCGTAGGTGTCGCGAACCTCCGCTGCGCCGGTTGAACCCGACCCGCAGCTCGTTGAGCAGCGTGGGCGTGAGCGTCGTGGCCAGCTGCGCGCCGATGCCGTTCATGCGGTCCTGGAACGTGAGGCTGCGCGAGATGGCCGTCAGGCCGCCGCCGGCGCCGGGCTGGTCGTTGGTGAAGCGGTTGTAGCGGATGAAGCCGCTGGTGCGATCGTTGGCGCGGAAATTCACCTTGAGGCTCGGCGTGTGGAAGGTCTCACCGAAGGGCGAGTTGCCCAGGTCCGAGGCCGGCAGGCCGATCGCGGCGGCCGCCGCCGGGTTGATCGTCACCGGCTGGGGGGCGACTTGAGGGGCTGCATCGTAGTTGGCGAAGAAGAAGATGCGGTCCTTCATCGGCCTGCCGAGATTCCCCTGCAGCATCCACCACTCTGGTCGGGCTTGGAGGAAGCCAGCGGGGGACGGGCGGACAGCGCGTTGGCCGCACGAGCGACAGGCCGCCGCCGCTGTAGCGGTTGGAGCCGGACCGGCTCACGACGTTGATGACGCCGCCGGCGGCGGCCCGAACTCCGCGGAGTAGGCGCCCGTCAGCACCTGCATCTCCTCGACGTTCTCGGGCGTGCTGATCACCAGCCGGATCTGGCGGTTGAAGCGGCGCTGCGTGTTGTCGATCCCGTCCATCGTCCAGGTCATGCGGTTGTGACCACCGACGAGGAACTGCGTGGTCCCGAAGCCGGTGCTCGGCATGCCCTTTACGCCGGGGCCCACGAGGTGAAAGTTGTAGATGTTGCGCGACGTGATGGGGAGCGCGCGCACGGCCTGCTCGCTCAGCACCTCGCCCGTGGCCGCCGGCTGGCAAGGACCGCCGAGGCGTCGGCCGTGACCTGCACCACCTCGGTCGTGCCGGAGATGGCGAGGGTGACATCGACGCGCGCCTGCTCACCGACGCTGAGGCGGATGCCCGTCTGCTGGGCACGGCAAACCCCGGCGCGGAGACCAGCAGCTGGGTACTCGCCCACCTGGAGCAGGGGAAAGCGGAAGTAGCCTGGGGCTGGCCGCGGTTTCGCGGACCTGGTTGGTGCCCACGTTGAGCGCGATCACCTGCGCACCGGGGACGACGGCGCCGCTGGGATCCTTGACGAAGCCCTCGAGGGCCCCGTCGCTGGCGTTGCTCTGCGCGAGCGCGCGCGTGGACGGATTCAGAATCAGGAGAACGAACACGAGCAGGGATAGACGTCGCATGGGTCCTCACGGCACCAGGGAAACGGTCTTGCAGGACAACCGAGTTCCTTGATACCGTGGGCCCGTGACGGCGGGGACCACACCCTGCGGCGACTGCGCAAACTGCGATTAAACTCCGCGCGACGCGGCGTCAGAGTGTCTTCGCCCCGGCATCGACCGCCGGCACCGTGGAGGATGCCGCGCTCCTGGTAGACGGGGCGCACCAGCGCGCGGATCGCGGGCAGCCGATAGGCGAACCAGGCTGCGGCGACGATGCACGCGACGCCGCTCAGCCGGACGGTGGCGGGCGCGCTGAGCCGCTCCGCAACGTAGCCGCCCAGCAGGCTGCCGATGGGCACCATCCCGAAGAAGGCCATCGTGTAGAACGACATCACGCGCCCGCGCAGCCGCTCCTCGACGATCGTCTGGAGCACCGTGTTGGTGCCGGCCAGCTGCATCATGAAGCCGCCGCCCGCCACCGCCAGCAGCACGCACGCCATCCACAGCGACGAGGTGAGCGAGAAGCCGATCAGGCCGGCGCCGAAGGCGATCGCTGCGTAGAGGATCACGCGACCCAGCCCGAGGACACTCTCGCGCGAGGCGAGATACAGCGCGCTGCCCAGGCGCTCACGCCCGAACTGGCCATCAGATGCCGACGTGTTCGGCCCTCCGTGCAGCACCTCGGCCGCAATCGCCGGCATCAGCACCGTGGGGCGTCCCGGCGGCACTGACGATGGCCACCAGCAGCAGTGCCGTCCGGATGGGCGTGAACCCCACGATGTAGCGCCAGCCGTGGTGCAGCTCCTCGAGGAGGTGCTGGCGGCCGGCCTCGTCGAGCGCGCGCGGCGTGACCTTCATGGCCAGGAGCGACGCGATCACGCCGACGGATGACACGGCGTCGAGGGCGAAGCACCATCCCTCCCCGACGGCCGCGATCATGAGCCCCCAATCGAGGGCCGATGATGCGGCTGCCGTTGACCATGGAGGAGTTGAGCGCGATGGCGTTGGGCAGGTCGTTGCGGTCCTCGACCATCTCGCTGACGAACGCCTGCCGCGCCGGCGTGTCGAAGGCGTTGATCACGCCCTGCAGCACCTGCAGGACGATGATCTGCGCCACCGTGATGACACCGCCCAGGGTGAGCGCCGCGAGGAGCGCCGACTGGACGAGCGACGCGGCCTGCGTGATGACGAGGATGCGCCGGCGGTCCATGCGGTCCACCAGCACACCGGCAAAGGGGTGATGACGAGCGTCGGGATCTGGCCCGCGAACCCGGCCACGCCCAGCAGCTCCGAGCCGGTGAGCTTGTAGATGAGCCAGCTCGTGGCCACGCGCGTGATCCACGTGCCCACCAGCGACACGCTCTGCCCGCCAAAGAAGAGCCGGAAGTTGCGATGCTGCAGGGCGCGCGTCAGGCGCGCCCCCGCGGGGGTGGGCATACCGGTGTGATTGTACGTGGGCGGCCGGCGTGTCGCCGGCCTCAGCGGGACAGTTCGCGTGCCAGCCAGAGGCGGGCCATCGTCCAGTCGCCGTTCACCGTGCGGGCCGACACGCCCAGCTCGTGCGCGGTTTCCTGCACGGTGAGGCCGCCGAAGATGCGCAGCTCGGCCACCGATGCCGCGCGCGGATCGATGCCCGCAAAGCGCGTGAGGACCTCGTCCAGCGCCAGCAGATCGAACGACCGATCCTCCGCCGGCAGCATCGCATCGTCGAGCGTCACGCGGTCGGCGCCGGAGCCGCGCTTGGCGGCGCGGTGCTTGCGCGCGTGCTCGATCAGGATCTGGCGCATGAGCCGCGCGGCAATGCCGAGGAAGTGCGCGCGGTCCTCCCACTCCACGGTTCGCTGGTTGATGAGCCGCACGAATGCCTCGTGGACAACGGCCGTCGGCTGCAGGGTGTGGCTGGCGCGCTCGCGCCGCATGATGCCCGCCGCCAGCCGCCTCAGCTCGGGATAGAGGAGTTCCGTCAGCCGGGCCGTGAGCTGCGGCCGATCCTCGCCGCCGGCGCGGAGATCGACCAGGATCTGCGTCGCGTCGGAACGGGCGGTGTCGTCCACGGCAGGGATCTTAGCCGCAGAGGGCACAGATGCCACAGCCGCAGATGGCGCAGATGACGCGGATGCCCGCTAACCCTCAAGCCCGCAGGTCCTCAAGCCCGCAAGCCTTCAGGCCCCAAGCCCCAAGCCCCAGGCCCGCAGGCCCGCACCAGGGACCGCCTCCGGCGGGGGGAATCTGATTGGGGCATTGTGATTGGGGCATCGCTTCTGAATTCATCATTCTGAATTCTGAATTTTGCGCTATTCCGATCCCTTCCCCATCCGCGCGATGAGCGGGGCGATGCCTTGTGGCACGTGCAGCTCGTCGAACTCGACGCGCGTGCGGCCGTCGGGCGTCTCGACCTCGAGCTCGTAGACGAGCTGATCCCGTGCCTGTGGGTCGCGGTGCGGAGCGCGGCTCGCCAGGAGGTGCTCGAGCGCCGTGCGCTCGGCTGTTTTCAGATCGGCGCCCGGCATCGACGCCTGGCGGATCAGGCCCGCGAAGCCGCCCGACCGTGTCAACGTGACCGAGAGAATCGTCACCTGCGCCTCGCCATCCGCAGGCCGGCGGGCGACGGGGTCAGAAGCCGACGGCCTTCCACGCCTTCTTCACCGCCTTCTCCTCCGTGCCGCCGCTTCCGAACAGCCCGCACGTGACCTGCACGGTCATATCTACCATGTCGTCGAAGTCGCTGAAGCGGGTGAGCGCCAGCATGGCGTCGTACCAGATGCGGCCGGCCTTCTCCCAGGCGCGGCCGCCGAGCGTGGTCGCCACCAGGAAGAACGCGTGGTTGGGGATGCCCGAGTTGATGTGGACGCCGCCGGAATCCGCGCTGCCGGTGTACTTGTCGCGCAGGTGTTTGGGCTGCGGATCCGTCCCCAGCACCGCGTCGTCCTCGTAGGCCGGCTCGTCCTTGAACGTGCGCAGCGCCCGCGCTTTCGTGCCCGGTCCCAAGATGTCGGGCCCAATCAGCCAGTCGGCCTTCGAGACGGTCTGCTTCTTCTTCCACTGCTTCACGAGCGAGCCGAACACGTCGGCGAAATGCTCGTTCAGTGCCCCCGACTCGTCGCGGTACTCCAGGTTCGAGGTATGCGAGACCACACCGTGCGTGAGCTCGTGGCCGACGACGTCCAGCGACTTCGTGAAGCGCAGGAAGATGGAGCCGTCCCCATCGCCGTAGGCCATCTGCTCGCCGTTCCAGAACGCGTTGTTGTAGTTGACGCCGAGGTGGACGCTCGAGACGAGCGTCATGCCGCGGTTGTCGAGGGAGTTGCGGTCGAAGAGCGCCTTGTAGAAGTCGTAGGTGACGCCTGCGTAGTCGTAGGCCTCGTTGACCGCCGGGTCCTTCGACTTCTTGTCGCCCTCTTTCCGCACCAGCTTCCCGGGCAGGAAGGTGGAGCCCTGCCTCTGCATGTCGTACACCAGGCGGTCCTTCTTCGCGGCTGGCGAGGGAATGGCCGTCATGGCCGCAAACGGCGCCAGGGCGGTGCGCGTGGCGCGCAGGGAGGCCGACCGCGCGATGGCCTCGATGGCCTGCGCCCGTACTCTGGGATCGTCCGACTTCGCCATCTGATCGAGCACGTAGGGCGGCAGGATGCAGTGGATGGGGTTGTGGCAGCAGCTCACGGGCAACCTCCTGTGTGTGCAGCGAGGTAGTGCGAGCGACAGCGGCGGCGTTACAGGCGTTCTGAATTCTGAATTCAGAATTCTGAATTCAGAAGCCTTGAGCCATAATCCCCGCATGATCCGTCGAGCCTTTCTCTCCGCCCTCGGCGTCTCCGCGTGGTTTGCGGCCGCGCCTCGCCCCCTCGCCGCGCAGGCGGCTGGTTCCGGAGCCAGCCCGAAGCGCCATCCGCAGGACGACTGGCTCGACCAGGCGCCGGCGGGACACCGCGTCGTGTTCGACTGCTGGATGTCCGACACGATGGGCGAAACCGTCAACTTCGCTGCCAACTGGTTCCGGGTGAACAAGGAGCCGTACGGGCTCTCCGACACCGACCTGGCAATGGTCATCGTCGTGCGCCACGGGTCGGCGCCGTTCGCCTTCGGCACCGGCATCTGGGCCAAGTACGGAAAGATCCTCGCGGCGAACATGTCGGCCAACAACGCGGCCGCCAACCCGATCCCCACGTCGAACGTGCACGCCGAGCGGCTGCAGGCGCTGGCGAAACAGGGCATGCGCCTCGGGGTGTGCAGCCTCTCGACCCGCCGGTACGCGGGTGCGATTGCCAAGGAGACCGGGCAGGAGGCCGACGCGGTGTACGCGGAGATCACAGCCAACCCGGTTGGGCCAGCTACCTTCGTGCCCGCAGGCGTCGTGACCGTGACCCGCGCCCAGGAACGCGGCTACGCGCTCGTGAGCATCGGCTGATGCTTTCTGAATTCTGAATTCTGAATTCAGAATTCAGAATTCAGAAACGCTTCCCCTTCTCCTCCGCCACGGCCGCGAGATCCGTGAGTCCGGTCTGCCCCGCCATTCGCACCGCGAGGGCGTACTGCTCCCGCGCCGCGTCGGCCTGCCCCTCGTGGGCGAGCGCGTCCGCGAACTTGATCACGACGGCGACCACCTCGCGCGGATCGGGTGGCGGGTCCACGGCGCGGGCGGCCACGGCCTCCAGGTAGCGCCGGTAGTGCGGAAGGGCATCGGCCGTGCGACCGTCGGCGTCGATCAGCTCCGCGAGATACAGGTGCACGCGATGCAGGGCGGGCTGGCGCTCGAGGGCCTGGCGCCACGCGGTTTCCGCGGCGGCCGCATCGCCGCGGCGATGCGCCAGCACCCCCGCATTCACCAGCGTCTCCGCATCGTCGGGCCAGCGCGCCAGCATGGCCGCGGCCTGCGACTCGGCCTCGGAGAAGCGACCGTGCTCGACGAGCAGCTGCAGCAGGCGCTCGGCGGCGCCACGATTCCCGGGGTTCGCCGCCAGGGACTGCTGGAGCGCGGCTTCGGCGGCCGCGGTGTCTCCGCTCGTCCCGGCCGCCTGGGCAAGGCGGAGGAAGGCGGGGCTGTCGTGCGGGTTGAGACGCGTGGCCGTCGTCAGGCTGCCGGCGTCCGCGCGCGACACGGCCAGGAGGTGGCGCCACTGATCGACCGCGGCCAGCGCGACGAGCACGACCGCCGCCGCACTCCACGCCCACACCAGTCCCCGCGAGCGGCCCGTGATGGCTCGAACCGGCGACGTCGAACCGGGGGACGGCGGGCGTGCGGCAGCCTCGCTTCCGCCCACGAGCACCTGACCCACGCGCCGATCGCGCAGCTTCCAGACGACGCCGTCCACCATGAAGTGGTGCAAGTTCACGACGGCCGCGACGATGAGCACGCTGGTTGTGAAGTCCACGTGCCAGCCGAGGCTCGCCACCCACGGCACCGGGAGGTACAGCGCCAGGCCGCCGATCACGAGCGTGGCCGCGTAGCGCCAGCCGCTCCACGCGCCGCCCGCGCCGTCTCCCTCGGCATCGCGCCGGGCGAAGTAGCCGGTGACCCACAGGTACTGAGCCGAGTGCATGACCGCGAGCATGCCCGAGCTGTACCGCGTTGCCGGCGCCGACAGCGGCCACACCCACGCCGCCGCGACCGGCACCACGAACCAGAGCGCCTGCGTGCTGAAGAGCGTGAGCGGCGCCGCGAGCAGGCGCAGGGGCGTGCGCCGCATCATCGGCACGAGTGCCGCCGCTCCTGCGCCGACGAACAGCGCGCAGGCCCCGGCTTCGATCGCCGTTGCGGCCGCTGCCGGCAGGCCGAGCGACAGCACCAGCGGATCCGACCGTCCTTCCTGGTTGAATGCAGCCAGGAGCATCACGAAGGACGCCACGAACGCCGCGTGCAGGCGTTGGCGTTCGGCGGCCGTCACGTCGATGCCCGCACGCCGCAGGAACATCATGGAGAGGCCGAAGTTCTGTCCGCTGTAGTGCCACGGGCTCCACATCACGTAGGCGGTGAAGAGCCACGGCAGGAGGGCGGGCGTGACGTGGGCGGCCAGGCCGAGGCCGACGAGCCCCGCGGTGAGGTAGTGGGTGTAGAGGCGGTGGGCGCCTCGATCGTCGCGGCCATAGGCACGGACGATGGTGGCCATGTAGTGCGGATAGTTGCAGATCAGCGCAAGCGCGTAAAAGACCGCCGACCAGCGCGGGATGTCGCGGTCAACGACGGTGTAGGCGACGATCAGGAGGGGCAGCGACCACCCGCCGCATCCGACGAGGAGATCGATCCACGGACGTGAGATCCAGGGGTGCCCCGACTTGGCCACGTGACACGTATCGGCCCGGCACCGCGGTCGGAGCAGC
Organism: Vicinamibacterales bacterium; assembly: GCA_041394685.1. Taxonomy (GTDB): domain Bacteria; phylum Acidobacteriota; class Vicinamibacteria; order Vicinamibacterales; family UBA2999; genus VFZN01. Next base: position 190,260 of record JAWKHU010000036.1, on the reverse strand, counting down.
GGCCGGGTCCGTCAGCGGCGAGCGGCGTGGGTGCCGTCCATGAACCGTCTGGACGAGATGTTGACATCGCCGCACTCGTCGAGGGCAATCGGCTCGTTGGCGAGGCCGTCGAACAGGAACCAGCCGTCGGCCCGGCGCTCGAGCGCCGCTGGATGGACGACCCGTTCATGGGGGCCGTGCGCCCGAATCCGCACCACGCGCTCCTCGCGCACCGCAGCGGCGAGGGCCGGGACCCGCGGGTCGGTCTCCGCGGGCGGCTCCGCAAACCGGAAGCGCACCGCGGCCGTGGTTGCGTGGGCACGCACGGCGTCGGGGAACGACTCCAGGAGCTTTCGTCGGGCGCGCTCCGCCGCCGAGCCCAGGCCGAGCGCGGCGAGGCGATCCAGCGGCTGCGCGAGCAGCACGCCGATGGCCTCGGCTTCGTCGCGATCCAGCCCCGTGAGCCGGGTCCGGTAGTTGAACCCCAGCTCGATGCCGCCGCGAGGGCCGCGGACCACGACCACGGGGAGCCCGGCTTCGGTGAGCGCGTCAACATCGCGCAGGACCGTCCGCCGGGCCACTTCCAGCTCCCGCGCCAGGACGCCGGTGGTCATCCGTCCTCGGTTCTGGAGCAGCAGCAGGAGGTGGAGCAGTCGCGACGCGCGCACGGCGCATTAAACATGACACAAGATGTCACCTTTGGTGCGCGATAACGGACTGGCCGCCAGGGAGGGCATCGTATGCAGACGTTCGAGGTTCGTCGCACCATCAAGGCTCCACCCGCCCGCGTATGGGCCCGTCTGACGGACGCGCCAGCGCTGGTGTCCGGAGACCTTGGGATCCTGCGCCTCGAGGGGCGTATCGCGCCGGGCGAGCGGCTCTCGCTCACATCGGAGGCTGCGCCGAGGCGCGCGTTCGTACTGCACGTCCACGAGTTCGCGCCCGAGCGGCGCATGGTCTGGACCGGTGGACTGCCGCTCGGCCTCTTCACCGGCGTTCGCGAGTTCACGCTGTCGCCATCGACGCAGGGGACCGAGTTCCACATGCGAGAGACGTTTCGCGGACCGCTCGCCGGACTCATCGGACGGACGATGCCCGACCTGACGCCGTCGTTCGAGAAGTTCGCGGACGGCCTTCGCGCGATGGCCGAGGAGGAGGGCGCATGACACCGCGAGTCACCTACGGTACGGGCACGGCGGACGACCCCTGGGTCCTGAAGACACCCTCGCTCACGTCCGACTACCAGGCGTGGCGCGACGAGACCCGCACGCCGCCGGCCCTGGTCGTCAAGGTCGGCACGACCGTCCTGTCGTACCAGTTGCGGGCGATCGACGACCTCGCGGCGATGCTGCGGACCCGGGGCGACTGGGTGCCTCTCGGTAATGCCGACGAAGGCAAGCCCGTCCAGCCGGACACCGTCGAGGCCTGGGCACGCGACGCGTCGAACCCGGTAGGCGGCTACTACGGGCTCCGCAAGGGCTACCGCGGACGCTTCGCGAACTACGTGACGCCGGTGCTGGAACTGCTGGGGCTGGTCGAGCTGGAACACGCGGCCAGGAACAACCGCGTTCGGGCGCGCACGTCAGGCTGACGCGCGTCCCGGCAGGATCCCGGGAGCGTGTGTGAAGATCGGCCTCACATGACGCGGACTGGACGGACCGGCCTGACGCAGGTCGGCGTGATCTCCGATACGCACGGCCTGTTGCGGCCCGCGGCCCTCGACGCGCTGCGCGGCGTCGATCTCATCATCCATGCCGGAGACGTCGGGAAGCCCGAGATCCTGGACGCGCTGGGCGCCATTGCCCCAACCGTGAGCGTGCGCGGCAACGTCGACACCTCGGCCTGGGGCCGAACGCTTCCGGAGACCGACGTGGTCGACGCGGGAGGACGGCTGCTCTACGTACTGCACGACCGGGCCGCGCTCGACCTCGACCCGCGGGCGGCCGGATTCGCCGCGGTCATCTTCGGCCACACGCATCGCCCCGAAGCCTACGAGAAGGACGGCGTGCTGTACCTGAATCCCGGCAGTGCGGGCCCGCGGCGCTTCTCGCTGCCCATCTGCCTCGCGCGCCTCACCGTGGACGCGGAGGGCCTGCGACACGAGTTCATCGACCTGCCGGCGTAGCGGCAGCCCTCGCGATCAGAGATTCACCAGCTTCATCCCGCCGTCCGTGTAACGGCCCCCGGTGATCCGCGGCGCGAGCGACTCGAGCGCGGCGAGCTCGGCCGCCGTCAACGTCACGTCCACCGCCGCCGCGTTCTCCACCACGCGCTCGATCCGCGTGGAGCCCGGAATGGGCACGATGTCGGGGCCCTGCTGCAGGAGCCAGGCCAGCGCGAGCTGCGCGGCCGTGCATCCCCTGGCCGTGGCCAGCCGGTGCACCTCCGCGACCACGTCGAGGTTCTTCTGGAAGTTCTCGCCCATGAAGCGCGGGTTGTTGCGCCGCCAGTCGTCGGGCGCGAAGTCGTCGATGCTGCGGTAGCGGCCGGTGAGGAAGCCGCGGCCGAGCGGGCTGTAGGCGACAAAGCCGATGCCGAGCTCGCGGCACGTGGACAGCAGCTCGCCTTCGGGGTCGCGGCTCCACAGCGAGTACTCGGTCTGGAGCGCCGCAATCGGGTGCACCGCCGCTGCCCGCCGCAACGTCTGCGGCGCGGCCTCCGACAGCCCGAGATGGCGCACCTTCCCGGCGGCGACCAGCTCCGCCATCGCGCCGACGGTGTCCTCGATGGCGACCTGCGGGTCCACGCGGTGCTGGTAGTAGAGGTCGATCGTGTCAACGCCGAGCCGCTGAAGCGAGGCGTCGCACGCCTGCCGGACGTACTCGGGGCGCCCGTTGATGCCGAGCGGCCGGCCGTCCGGGTCGCGCATGAAACCGAACTTGGTGGCGAGCTGCACGCGGTCCCGCCGATCGCGGATGGCAGCGCCCACCAGCCGTTCGTTCGTGAACGGACCGTAGATGTCGGAGGTGTCGAGGAACGTCACCCCGTGGTCGATGGCCGCGTGGATGGTCGCCATCGACGTGGCGTCGTCAGCACGGCCGTAGAACTCGGACATGCCCATGCAGCCGAGACCGAGGGCGGACACGACGAGGCCCGAGCGGCCGAGGGATCTGGTTGGAAGAGCCATGCGTGACGATACCACCCGCTGATTTCCAGCTAAGATCCGGACTCATGGCCGAGCCCCCGGCGACGCAGGCGGCGTCCGGGCCAGCGGTCCCCGACCGCGGCACCCGGCTCGACTCCTGGAAGGAGATCGCGGCGTACCTCCAGCGCGACGTTCGCACGCTCCAGCGCTGGGAGAAGACGGCCGGCCTCCCCGTTCGTCGCCTGCAGAAGCCGGGCCTTCGAGCCGTCTACGCCTACACCGCCGACCTCGACGCGTGGATGCGGGATCGCGACCCTGCAGCCACGGACGCCGCGGACGAAGGCGCCGAGGCCGCTGCGCGTGCGCCCGATCCACCGGCGGCAGCGGCCGCCCCGCGGTCCATCCGGTGGCTCCCCTACGCCGCCGCCGCGGCCGTGCTGGTCGTGACGGCGTCGTTCGCGCTCCGTCCCCGCGGCCCCGCGGCGCTGGGACCGTTCACCGCCAGGCCCATCACCTCCGAGCCCGGCAACGAGCGCGACCCGGACATCTCCCCCGACGGCAAGTACGTCGCCTACGCTCAGCAGGCCCCCGACCTCGCCACGCGCATCGTCGTCCGCCTCATCGACGGCGGAGAGCCGCACGACATCACGGCAGGCACCCGTGACGAATGGAGCCCCGCGTGGTCGCCGGACGGCGCACGCATCGCGTTCCTGCGCGGCGACCCCGCCGACACCGCCGACCTCATGCTCACGACGCCGCTCGGCGGCGCGGAGCGGACGGTCGCCACCGTCCGCCCGTACGCGCGGCGCCGGCTGCTGCTCATCGGCCACCTGCTGGCCTGGACGCCCGACGGACGCCACATCGTCGTTCCGGACCAGGCCACCGCGGGCGAAGGGAGCCTGTTTCTCGTGGACGCCGAGACAGGCGCACGGCAGCGACTGACGACGCCAGGCGATGCGCACTTCGACCTGGAGCCGTCACTCTCCGCGGATGGACGGCTGCTGGTGTTCAATCGCGTGCGGGGCGAGTACCGCAGCGACGTCTTCGTCCAGCGGCTCGATGCCGCGTACCGGCCGGTCGGGCCGCCGACGAAGCTGCCGGCCGCGGGGAGCTGGAACGGCACGCCGCGCGTGCTCGACGATCGCGGCGAAGTCCTGGTGTCCGCGGGCCCTTGCCGCGGCTGTCGCTGTGGCACCAGCCGCTGGATGGCACGGGCGCTCCCGTGTCGCTCGGCATCATCGGCGACAACGCGACGCAGTCGGCGGTGGACCGCACCACCGGCCGGATCGTCGCGCGCACGTTCCGGAGCCAGTCCGACGTGCTGCGCTTCCCCTGCCCGCGGGACCCGGGCGCGACCCCGTGGACCCGCCGGTGGAGGAGTTTGCCCAGTCCACCTACATCGACCGCGGCCCCGTGTACTCGCCCGACGGCTCGCAGGTGGCCTTCATCAGCGATCGCAACGGCTGGCGGCAGCTCTGGGTGGCCGACGCGAACGGGGAGAATCCGGTCGAGTGGACCCAGAAGTTCGAGGCGGACATGCCGATGCCGGCGTGGTCACCCGACGGGTCGCGCATCGCCTTTGCGGGCATCGGGCCGGAAGGCAACTGTCAGCTCTTCGTCGCCGACCGCGGGTCGCGCGTCGCGGTGCGCGTGAGCACCGACACCCTCGACTACGTGCGGCCTGCCTGGTCGCCCGACGGGCAGTGGCGACGCCGCCGCGGCGGACAGGAGCGTCTACTCGATCTATCGGGTGCCGGTCACCGGCGGGGCGGGCGAGCAGGTGCTGCCCGGCTACATCAACGTCATCGACGTCACTCCGGACGGCCACGGACTCTACGTCGTGCGGCGCGAGGAACGGGCGAGCGCGGAACTGGACGTCGTGCCCCTGCCGGCAGGTCCGCCCGTCCATCTCGCCACCATGAACTTCCAGGACGACGCCTGGATGACCGACGAGGGGCTCTACTACCTCGATCGGACGGCCGACCAGCGGCTCGCGCCGGTCGCGCTGACGTTCAGGAGTCACCGCGGCGCGGTCACGGTGATGCAGCGCTACACGAAGCCTCCGGGCCGCGGCCTCTCGGTGTCTCCGGACGGCCGCTACGCGGTGACGACGCGCTTCGTCCCGGCGATTGCGGACCTGTTGCTGCTCGACGCGGCGAAGTAGGCCACGCGACAGCACACGACACGAGCCGTCAACCGGCGGCACATCGTCGATACCGCATCGGATCGCTTGGCGGGCCTGCCGCCGCGCCCTACGCTGGGCACCGTGGAGGCCTCTTCGTCCCCGCCCCCGCCTTCGCGGTCCCGCTCGTGGTGCGCTACCGGGACCAGTCGGGCCCCTTCTCGGTCGAGCTGACGGTCACGGCCTGGCGCCTGGAGGCGGCAGCCGACGAGGGCCCGGCCGTCACGTTCACCATCGGGTCGGGCACGCTCCACGATGCCGACAAGGGCCGCTTCGCGCTCGACGGCGTCGAGGCGTCGCTGCGGGTCTCGGGCGGCCGGCTCGAACCGCTGGCCGTCCGCAACCCGGGCGTCCTGAGCGAGCTCCAGCAGGAGGGCCTGCTCGACGCCATCAGCAGCTACCTGAACAGCGTCTCCCTGCCCGTCATGTCACCGGGAGGGCACCCATGACCGACGTCCCGTCCACCGGCGACTGGCTGAAGGACGGTGCGCGCGCCGGCGGACGGTATCACTATCGTCACAAGGTCCCGTGGCGGCACAACGCCATCGGCATCGTGGTGCTGGCGGCGGTCCTCATCGCCGGAGCCGGCCTGCTCGAACTGTCGCGGGGCGCGAACGCATGGGCCTACGTGCCCGCCGCCGGTGTCGGGTTCGGATTGCTCTTCTACACGCTCCTCGGGATCCCGGTGCACGAGGCCTCGCACGGGATGATGTTCCTGTCGCGCGACCCGGCGCGGCGCAAGCGCTGGAACACCCTGATCGGATGGCTCTGCGCACTGCCCTTCGGCATCCACTACCGCCGCCACTGGGCCGAAGGCCACGTCACCCACCACATCCATCCCATCGAAGACGACGACCCGCAGGCGTACAACCGGTCCACGGGCCCGGCGCTGGCGCGCGTGGTGATGCTGTTGCTGCTGGTACCGGGCGCCGCGCTGGTGCACCGGTTCACGGTCAGGCGGCAAACGGGCTTCGGCGGCAGCAGCCCCAGCGTCTTCGGCGCCTTCGCGGCGATCTGGCTGGTCGGGGTGACCGCGACGGTCGCGGTGTACGGCTGGCCGGCCGCCTTCGCGCTGGTCTACGGGCTGCAGGTGCTCGCCGCGCTGAACCAGGTGAAGGGTGCGCTGGAGCATGGCGGCGAGATCGCGTTCGATCCCGATCGTCTCCTGCGCTCGCGCAGCTCGCTGTTCCCCTTCTGCCTGCTGCTGCCGATGTTCTACGTGACCATCTTCCACTTCGAGCATCACCTGAACTACGCCGTGCCGTGGTACGACCTCCCGCGGTATCACCACGACGTCGGCCGGTTGATGCCGGAGTCGCTGCAGCCCGACGTCTTCAACCGGGAACTGCTCGCGCAACTCGCGGGGCACAAGGGGCGAATCGGGCGCACGGCCCCGCTGACGTGACGCCGGCCGCAGGGTTCGTGCTCCGGCTGGGCGGACTCTTCCTCGTCGCCTCCGTGGTCGGATGGGGAGTGGACACGGCGCTCAGATCGATTCGACGGCGCCGCTGGGCGCCCATTCGTCCCGTACCGTTCTCGCCCCTGTACGGCCTGGCGAGCCTGGGGTTGTGGGCCATGCCGGCGCCGGTGGCCCACGCGGGCTGGGTGGTGCAGTTCCTGGTCTTCGCCGTGGCCATCTGCACGTTCGAGTACGCGGCGGGACGCGCCATTGCGGCCGTGCGCGGCGCGCGGATGTGGGACTACACGGACCGCTACCTGCACCTGCACGGGCACACGGACCTCTTCCACTTCTTCCTGTGGGGTGCGCTGGGTGTCGCCGCCTACCGGTGGGCCCTGCCGCCCCTCGCCATGTCACTCGGACTCTCCGGACACGTCCAGTGACCCCGCGTGCCTTCGACGTGGTGGCCGCAGCCGCGGTCGTGCTGGCCGCGGCTGTACTGCTCTCCCGGCGCTCACGACGCTCGGCCCTCGTGCTGCTCGCGCTGTACGGCGCGCAGGCGGCCTGTCTCACCTGGGCCTCGTGGACGATGGCCTCCGCGCCGTGGGCCAATGTCGCCCGTGTCTTCTTCCTGGTCGCACTCTTCGCCGTGCTGTCGCACCGCATTGCCACCTACGCGTTCCCCCGCCCGCCCGCGCCGCGCGATCGCGTCATCGTCCCCCTGGTGCACGTGGCGCAGGCCTGGCTCTTCCTCGAGCTGGTGCTGTGGCCGATGCGAATGCTGGCGCTGCCCGCGTCTTCGACGATCGATGCGTGGGTGCTTGGCGCGCCGCTCATCGGAGCGGCCATCGGGCTGGCGTGGACGCACAGGCCGCCACGCGTCACGCGGCAGCGGGTGGCCCTGCGATCGCTCGGCCGGCCGCTGCGCGTCGTTCACCTCTCCGACCTGCACCTGGGGCCGTATCTGCCCGAGGCTCGGCTGGCGTGGCTGGCGGAGACGGTGGCGTCGGAAGCCGGAGACATCGTGGCCATCACCGGCGACTTCCTGACCCTGCGGTCACAGCGGGACTGGACGCCGCTGCTGCAGTTCGTCGAACGGCTCCAGCCACCGGAAGGCGTGTTCGCGTGCCTGGGCAACCACGACGTCGAGGTGGCCGACGAGTTGTCGGCCACGCTGCAGGCGAGCGGCGTGCGCGTGCTTCGTGACGAAGTGGCGTGGCTGCCCGGCCGCGACGGGCTGGCGCCGGTGCCAATCGCCGGACTGGACTGGCACGTGGGCCGTCAGCCGCAGCGGGCGTACGCGCGTGCGTTCGCCGACGTCTGGAAGGCCGCCGGGCCGGACGGACCGTCCATCGTGCTGTGCCACCAGCCCGAGGCGTTCCGGACGGCGCCGCCAGCCTTCGGCGGCATCATGCTCGCGGGGCACCTGCACGGCGGGCAGGTGGGCATCAGCTGGCGCGGCCGGGGCGTCAGTCTCCTGCGGCTGTTCGGCATGTACGACCAGGGATTGTTCGCGCGGGGACACGGGCGGCTCTACAGCCACTGCGGCACGGGCGTGTACGGCTTTCCGATGCGGCTGGGCGTGCCCGCGGAGATCGCGGTGCTCACCCTGGTGCCGGCAGGCGCAGACGATGCGGACGGGCGCGCATGGTAGTGCTGTTCGACGTGGACCGGACACTGGTTGGCGTCAACTGCACGGCGGCGCTCGCCAGGGCCCTCGCGTCCGACGGCGTGGTCCCCTGGCGGACGGTGGCGGCACTGGCCGTCGAGCAGTGGCTCTATCGCCTGCGGCTGCTGCCGTTCGCGACGCTCATGGCGCACGCGTACGCGCTCATCGAGGAACGCGACATCGCGCGCGTGGAGGCGACCGCCGAACGGGTGGTTCGCCACGTGGTGATGCCGGCGCTCCTCCCGGAGGCCGTCGCGCGCATCGCCCGCCACCGCAGCCGGGGCGACCGTGTCGTGCTCGCGTCGGCGGCGCCGGCAGTCGTGATCGAGCGGGTGGCCCGACACGTCGGCGTTGACGAGGTGATTGCCACCGAGTACGAACGGACCGGTCCGCGTTTCGGGGCGGTGCGGACGCCGCAGGCCTACGGCGCCGGCAAGGTCGCACTCGCCCGCCAGGCCGGGCTGCTCGACGGGGAGCCTCCGCACGTGTACACCGATCACGCCGAGGACTGGCCGCTGATTCAGGCGTCGGGGTTCGCGACCCTGGTGAACCCCGCGCGGCACCTCGTTCGCGAGGTCCGGCGCCAGCACCTGGCGCACGAGGTCGTGCGCTGGGAACGCGGCGGGGTCACTGCGACGGCGACATCCGAGCCTGCCTCGCCAGGTCCGTGATCCGGCGCTCGAGCTCTCGCGCGACGTGCACGGAACGGGCCTTCGGGCCCTCGGCCATCCACTCGCCCGGCAGGATCGGTTGTCCGAACCGCACGCGGATGCGGCCCGGCCCGGCACCCGGCGGCCCTTGGGCAGGGCTCGGCCGGCCCCGTCGATGTGTGCGGGCACGACGGGCACCCCGAGCTCCACACCCAGGAAGGCGGCGCCCCGCTTGAACGGCAGCAGCTCGCCGGTCGTGGAGCGCGTGCCCTCGGGAAACGCGATCAGCACCACCCGGCCTCCGCGAATCAGGTCCCTGCACTCGTCCACGGTCTGCCGCAGGCGCGCCGCGTGTCCGCTGGATCGGTCGATGGCCACGATCGGGAGGAGCGCGCGTGTGAGGCGGCCGGCCGGGGATCCGGCGGAGAAGTAGTCGGCGGCGGCCAGCAGCCGGAACGCGTCGAACGCGAAGCCGGATGCCACCATCAGCGCCGTCCCGTCCAGGTGGCTGGCGTGGTTGCTGCACAGGAGGAACGACCCGTCGGGCAGCAGGTGGCGGCCATCTACCTCGAGCCGGACGTAGCGGCGGAAGACGAGGCGGGCGACCCGTTCGAAGGCGTGCCCCAGCACCGGCCGCTCGTGCACGGCCGGCGCCGCCAGACCGCCGAGCGGCAACGCGTCGTGTGCCGACGATCTCACCGCCCCACCCTGCCAGAACGGACACGCGACAGGACACGACACGAGCCGTCAGATGGCGGCAAGTCGTTGATACCGCATTGGATCGCTTGGCCGGCCCCCGGACGGCTCCTATGGTGCGAGGGGTGCGGTCCCCTGCCCCCCCTCCCCTGACGATCGACCGCTCCCTCCGCGGCAAGACCATCCTGCTGACCGGCGGCACCGGCTTCCTCGGCAAGGTCATCGTCGAACGCCTGCTGCGCTGCGTGCCGGACATCGGCCGCATCTACCTCCTCATCCGGACGCGGCGTGAGCCGAACGCCGCACCGGCGAGCGCGATGGCGCGATTCGAGGCCGAGGTGCTCCCGTCTGGCGCCTTCGACACGCTGAAGACGCTGCACGGCGAGCGGTGGCCGCCCTTTGTCCGGAGCCGGCTTGTCCCGGTGGCCGGGGACGTGTCGCAACCCGGCCTCGGCCTCGATCACCGGGACCGTGCCGGCCTCGCTGCCCGCGTGGACGTGGTCATCAACGCGGCCGCGTCGGTGGTGTTCGACGAGCCGCTGGACAGCGCCCTGCTGCACAACGTCCGCAGCGTCGAGCACGTCGCGCGGTTTGCGCGCGAGTGCGGCGCCGCGGCCCTGGTGCACGTGTCCACGGCGTTCGTCGCTGGACGGCGCACGGGCCGGTTCGAGGAAGCCCCGCTCGCGCCCGACGTCTCGGCGCTCGAGGTGGACGCGATCGCGGAGGCGGTGGCGTCCATCCAGGAAGAGGCGCGCGCGAAAGGGCTGAGCCCTCGGGCCACCCGCGCGCGTCTGGTGGACGAGGGGATGACGCGGGCGCGGCGACTGGGCTGGCACGACGTCTACAGCTTCACGAAGGCGCTCGGCGAGATGGTGCTGGCCCGCGAGCGCGGCACGGTACCGACGGCGATCGTGCGGCCGACGATCATCGAGAGCAGCCTCCGCCATCCGACGCCGGGGTGGCTCGAGAACCTCAACGTCGGCGACCCGCTCTGGGTGGAGTTCGGGCGGGGCCGCATGCCGGACTTCCCGCTCGCCGTGGATGCCGTGCTCGACATGGTGCCGGTGGACTTCGTCGCCAACGCGGTGCTGGCGATGATCCCGCGGCTGGGCCGGACGCCGGAGGTCAGCTACTACACGGTCGGATCCGGCGCGCGCAATCCGCTCAGCGGCCGACGTATCCACGACCTCAGCTACGAGTACTTCACGCACAACCCGATGTACGACCGGCAGGGCGAACCCATCGCCCCGAGCCGGCTCACCTTTCCGACGTACACGGACTTCCTGGAGACGTACGGCGGCGCCGCGACCCGCAGCGCCACGATGAAGCGCGTGCTGTACCTCGCGGATCTCTACGAGACGTACATGAACACCAGCTGCATCTTCGACACGACGAACACCGAGCGTCTCCTGGACGAGCTCGAGGGCCCGGATCGCCTCGCGCTGGACTTCGACGTGCGCGCACTGGACTGGTGCTCCTACCTCCAGGAGGTGCACCTGCCCGGCCTCCGGCGCCACGTGCTCGGCGAGGACGTCCGATCCGGCCCGCCGGTCCGCCGCCATGCCTAGCGACGGCTCGAACGCACGGCATCCGCACCGCTGGGGGTTCGCGGACACGAGGCTCGAGCTCGACGGCCCACGCTCGGTCCGCATGACGGGCACGCGCTACCCGATCAGCGGGCAGTCGATGCCGCACCTGATTCCGTTCGTCGAGCAGATGCTGGGCCTCCCGTTCGACGCGGGAGCCGCCATGCGAGACTCGTCGCCCGAGGTCCCGCCGCCCGTCCTGAATCCGGCGTTGATGACGGCGCTCGCGCGCCTGATTCCCGGCGACCGCCTGTCCACGGCTGCGGACGTCCGGCTGATTCACAGCCACGGCCAGCTCTCGATCGGCGAAGTGGACCAGGTCCTGTACGGCGGCCGGCTCGCGCGGCTGGTGGACGTGGTGGTCGAACCGGAGAGCGAGGACGAGGTCCGCTCGATCGTCGCCGCGGCGGCCCAGCACGATGCCTGCCTGGTCCCGTACGGCGGCGGCACCAACGTGAGCGGCGCCCTCCTGTGTCCGGCCGACGAAACCCGCACCATCGTGTCGCTCGACATGCGCCGCATGCGGCGGGTGCTCGCCATCGACACGGCCAACCGGTGTGCGCTGGTCGAGGCGGGGATCACGGGGGCGGAGCTCGAGGCGGCACTGGCCGCGAACGGATACACGTGCGGGCACGCACCGGACAGCCTCGAGTTCTCCACGCTGGGCGGGTGGATCGCCACCAGTGCCAGCGGCATGAAGAAGAACCGCTACGGCAACATCGAGGACATCGTCATCGAGGCGACGCTGGTGGCGCCGTCGGGAACGGTGGAGACGCGACGGCCCGCGGCGCGGACGTCCACGGGGACACAGCCGCTGGCGATGTTCTTCGGGAGCGAAGGCAACTTCGGCGTGATCACGAAGGCGCTGATCGCGATCCATCCCGTGCCGCAGGCGTGCCGGTCGGATCGCTGGTCTTCCGCAGCTTCGACGACTGCCTCGCCTTCCTGAAGGCCGTGCGGGAGGCCGGCCTTCGGCCGTCGAGCATCCGCCTGGTGAACAACCGCGAGTTCGGGTTCGGCCAGGCGCTGCGCCCGGCGGCCCACGGTTCCCACGCCTGGACGAGCGCGCTCACGCGCCGCTGGCTCGTGGACATCCTCCGCTTCGACGTGGCAGCCCTGGCGGCGTGCACGCTGGTGATGGAAGGGGAAACCGGGGAGGTGGCGCGCCAGGAGCGGGAGATTCGACACCTCGCCCGACGCTTCGGCGCGGTCTGGGGCGGCGCGGACAACGGGCGCCGCGGCTACACGCTGACCTTCGCCATCGCCTACCTGCGGGACTTCTTCAGCCAGTTCGGCATCGCGGCGGAATCGTTCGAGACCTCGGCGCCGTGGGACCGGGTCACGGATATCTGCACCGCCGTCGAGCAGGCGCTGCACCAGGCGTGCGCGGCGCAAGGGGTGCCGGGCACGCCGTACCTGTCCTACCGGGTGACGCAGACCTATCACCACGGCGTCTGCATCTACTTCACGCTGGCGTTCGCGACACGTGGGCTCGCCAATGCCTCCGGTACCTTCCACGACATCGAACAGGCGCTGCGGCAGGTGATTCTCGACCACGGCGGATCGCTGTCGCACCACCACGGCGTCGGCAAGATCCGGCAGCGGTTCCTCCCGCAGGTGCACTCGGACGCCGCCCTCGACATGACGCGCGCGGTGAAGCGCGCACTCGACCCCGGCAACGTCTTCGGGATCGGCAACGGAGCCTGCGTCCGTTGACCGGTGCCGCCGCCCGGGGAGCGCGCGCGAACGAGGCGTGGAGCTCGCGGCGCGTCAGGGTGCTCACGCTGTGCGCGGCAATGGCCGGACTCGCGGCGTCGCTCACCCTGTACGATTCGCCTTTCGTCCGCGCAGGCGCCGTCGGCGCGCTGCTACTGGCCGTCGTCCGGCTGCTGTGGCCGCACAGGCTGGCGCCCGGGCCGCCGCTGCCGGAGCTGCTGCTGTTGTCCATGCCCCTGTCCTTCATCCAGGGGCAGGAGCTCCTCTCGACCAGCGGCCTGCCGCTGTACGACCAGTACCTCTACCAGCTCGACGCGTGGCTGGGGCAGCCGGGCTTCGCGGCCGGACGCGTGCTGGCCGAGTGGCCGGCGCTGGCGGCCGTCTGCCGCTGGGCCTACATCGCGGTCCCCGTCGTCCTCCCCATCGCGTATCTCACGACACCAACGCCGGGCCGGTACGTCGCGTCGCTGCTGCTCTCGGTGGGGCTCGGGTTCGCCTGCTACTGGCTGATACCGGCGGCCGGGCCGCGATTCACGTTTCCCTCGTACCCGTGGCACGAACCCGTGCTGACTGCCCAGGCCCTGTACATCCCCGGCGCGTTCCCCAACTGCATGCCGTCGCTGCACCTGACGTGGGCGCTGCTGACCGCCCGCTACTCGCGCTGGACGCTGCTGATGTGGCCGTTCGTGGCGCTGACCGTCGCATCGACGCTGGGGCTGGGCGAGCACTACGCCATCGACCTGATCGCGGCGCTGCCGTTCACCGCGTCGATCGTGTGGCTGGTGGAACGGTCGTGGCGCCCGCGATCGCGTCCGGCGTCCGAGGGGCTGCCGGCCGACGGCGAACCCGCCTGAATCGAGCCGCCGCGTCGCCGCAGCGCCGCGCGGGGTACCGGCCGCCCCGCGCCCTCGCGCTACACTGGTGGCGTGCTGTGGATCACCCCCGCGCTCTCGATCGACGAGCGCGAGCTCGACGAGCGATTCGTGCGTGCCTCAGGCCCTGGCGGCCAGAACGTCAACAAGGTGGCGACGGCGGTCGAGCTGCGTTTCGACGTCGCCGGATCCTCGCTCCCCTCCGACGTCAAGGCACGCCTGTCGGCGCTGGCCGGACGCCGCCTGACGGCTGACGGGGTGCTGCTCGTGGACAGCCGCGAGCACCGGACGCAGGCGCAGAATCGCGAGGCCGCGCGCGAGCGTCTGGTGGACCTCATCCGCAAGGCCACGATCAAGCCGGTGCGGCGCCGGCCGACCAAGGTGACCAAGGCTGCGAAGCAGCGGCGCCTCACGACGAAGAAGCAGCGGAGCGACGTGAAGGCCCGCCGCGCCCGCCCCTCTCGCGACGACTGACCTTTCCACCGCGCAAAGCCCCTGCCACCGGGGCATGTCCCCACGAGCCTCGCTATACTCACCGCGTGGACGTCGTCCTCGAGCGTGCCTGATGCCGATCCGCACGACGCGAACACCGCTGGCCATCTGTACCGCCCTCGTGATGACCTGGGTGAGCGCGACCGTGTCGCAGGAGGCGGGGCGCGACTATCCACAGTGGCGCGGGCGGGACCGTGACGGCTCGGCCAGCGCCTTCGTCGAGCCGGCGATGTGGCCCGACGCGCTCACCCGGCAGTGGAAGGTAGACGTCGGCGAGGGGTACTCCACGCCCGTCGTCGTGGGCGACACGGTCTACGTCTTTGCCCGTCGCAACGGCAACGAGGTGATGACGGCGCTCGACGCGACGACCGGACGCGAACGCTGGCACACCGGGTACACGGCGCCCTACGAACCGGATGTCCTCGCCGCCGCACACGGTGTCGGCCCGAAGGCCACGCCGCTCTTTCACCAGGGACGCCTCTTCTCGCTCGGCATGACGGGCATCGTCTCGGCGTTCGATGCCGGCACCGGTCGGCTCCTGTGGCAGACACCCGCCGCAGACGAGCACCCGACGTACGGCATGTCCGTCTCACCGGTTGCCGAGGGCAATCTCGTCATGGTCCACCCCGGCAACCATGGGCCGCTCACCGCCTTCGATGCGAAGACGGGCGCGGTGCGGTGGTCCGCACCTGGCCGGGCGTCGTACGCCTCGCCCATCGTCACCGACCTCCAGGGCGTGCGCCAGGTGGTGACGATGACGGCCAACAGCGTGCTCGGGGTGTCGATGGCGGATGGGACGCGGCTGTGGGAGCACGCGTGGCCGGCGCGCGGCACGCCCAGTGCGATCACCCCCACGCGCTATGAAGACACGATCATCGTCGGGAGCCAGGGCATGGGCGTGATGGCGCTGCGGCCCACTGTGCGCGGGGGCGCATGGTCCGTGGACGTCGTGTGGGAGACGACGGAGGTCTCGCTGTTCCTGAGCAACCCGGTGCTCGTGGACCACACGCTGTTCGGCCTGTCCGAGAAGGCGCGGGGACAGTACTTCGCACTCGACGCGGACACGGGCGCCGTGCTGTGGCTCGGCCCGCCCCGTCAGGCCGAGAACACCGCGGTCGTGAAGGCGGGCCGCCTGCTCTTCCTGCTGAACGACGATGGGGAGCTGATGGTGGAGAGGAGCCGCCGTGACGGATTCGATCCGGTGGCGCGGTACTCCGTGGCCACGAACGCGACGTGGGCCCAGCCGGCCATCTCGGGCAACCGGATTTTCGTCAAGGACGTCTCGTCGCTCACGTTGTGGACACTCGAGTGAACGGCACCCTCACCGCAATCGTGTGCCTGGCCCTGTCCGTGATCACCACGGCGGCATGGCAGGCGCCCGCGGCCCCGACCCCCCGGAGCGACGCGCCGCCCGTCTGGGCCCCGGCCATCACGAAGGCGCGGCTGAGCAATGGCCTGCCGGTGTGGGTCGTGGAGCAGCACGAACTGCCGGTCGTGCAGATGAGCCTGGTGGTGCGCAGCGGGACGGCCGCGGATCCTCCGGCCCACGCCGGCATCGCGAGCCTCACCGCCGCCTTGCTCACCGCTGGCGCCGGCGGGCGTTCCGCCGTGGCGTTCGCCGATGAGCTCGACAGGCATGTCGCCAATCTCTCCGCATCGACGACGGCAGACGCCTCTCTGCTGCGGGTGTACGTCCCGGCCGACGGCCTGGCGGCCGTCCTGCCGCTGATGGCGGATGCGGCGCTGCGTCCGGCGTTTCCGGACGCAGCCGTTGACGGCGCGCGACGCCAGCGGCTGGACATGCTTCGGGGCGTTCGCGACGACCCCGACGCGCTGGTCGCCCTGGCCTTCGCGCGCGGGCTGTACGGCGCTGCCAGCCGCAACGCCGCGCCGCAGATCGGGTCGGTGGCCAGCCTCGAGTCCACGAGCGCCGCAGACGTGCAGGCGTTCCACCGTGCGGCGTACCGGCCGGCGAACAGCACGATGCTGGTTGTCGGCGCCGTGACGGCCGACGACGTGCTGCCGCTGCTGGAGCGGCACTTCGGGTCGTGGCGGGCCGCCGGTGGCCCTGGCGCGGCCGAGGCCTCGACGGCAGACACGCAGCCACCCGCGCGGCAGCTCCTCCTCGCGGACGTGCCCCGCGCGCCGCAGGCGCGGGTGCTCGTCGGAGGGGTGAGCCGTGCAAGTGCGCCGGCCGACTACTTTCCCATCCAGATCCTGACGGCGGTGCTCCGGGGTCGGTTCAGCGAACCACGCACGCCGGCGCTTCGCGAGTACACGACCGGCGTCCGGCCGGGGTTCGACCGGCGCCGGTCCGGCGGCCCGCTCGCCGTGACGATGGCGGTGCAGGGGCACAAGGCGGCGGAGGCGCTCGCGGAACTCCTGGGCGAACTGGCAGATGCGCTGAAGGGCGTGTCCGCAAGCGAGCTCGCGCGCGCGAAGCGTGAGGTCGCCGCCGAGTTCGCGCAAACGTTCGACGCGACGGGCCGCATCTCGAGCCGGCTGCAGGCGCTCGAAGCCCTCGTGACGTTCGATCTTCCGGACGACACCTACGTCACCTACGCGGACCGGATCGACGCGACGTCGGCCGATGACGTCCTGCGGGTGGCCGCGCAGTACCTGGACCCCGCGCACCTGGTCATCGCGATGGCGGGCGACCGCGCGGACATCGAGCCTCGCCTCACGGCGCTCGGTCTCGGCACGCCGGTGGCTGTAGACGTGGACACGCTGTTCGGCGCACGCAAGTAGGCGGGCGCCGGGGTGCGGGGTGGTGGGCCGGCGCCGCGGCCGATGGCGCATAATGACGCCACTCCCGGAGGCACACGCGCTATGACGACCAGACAGAATCGCCGCAGCTTCATGTCCATCCTCACCTCGATCGCCGGCGTGGCGGCGCTCGAGCCCACTGGCGCGGCCGCCAGCGCACAGATGACGGCGCCGGGCTGGGACCTGAAGTGGGTGGACGAGCTGACGGGCACGCACATGCAGGCCTACGACATGGCCGATGCCGATCCGACCGGTTCGCCGTCGCCGCTGCGCCTGCCGCGCAACTACATGGACGTCTTCCGCGACGTGCTGAAGAACGAGTTCCCCCAGGTGCGGACCTTCGTCGGCATCACGGGCGGCCGCGCCTTCACGCTCAACGCGTCCGATCGTCTCTGGGAGAAGTACGCGCTGGGAGAGCGGTTCAAGATCACCGACCCGGACACCAAGGCCCCCGCCGTGCGCAACATCTTCATGGCCGAGCCGACGCTCGGCGTGAAGGCCCTGCAGGCGCGGGGCACGATCTTCTGGCAGTGCGCCATCGCACTCGGCGGCATCGCCGGCCAGCTCGCCAACGCCCGCAAGCTGCCCGTGGACGAAGTCCGCGCCGACCTCATCGCGGGCCTCAACCCCGGCGTCAAGCTGGTGCCCTCGCACGTGATGGCGCTGGGCCTCGTGCAGGAGAAGGGCGTCACCTACGTGAAGGTGTGACGCCGAGTCGAACACCTTCGCCGCATGACCTCCGGTAGAAGCTGCCTGACACCGTTGGCCCGATCGTTTGAACCGGGCGGTGCGTGTGCGGCGCAGCGAACCCGCTCCGGTGGCCGGACCGCGCTGCGATGGCGCACAGGCCGCGCGATTCGGCCGCGCGACCCGCTTTACGGCGTGCACGCCACGCCCGCCGGCGCGCCCGTTGGCGCGCCCATCACCACGTCGGGCGAGGCGAGCCGTTCGAACGCGACGTGCTGCAGGAGCGGTGGTGAGGTCGGCGCCAGCGTGAAGAACACCCCGACCGTGCCCCTCGCGCAGGTCATGTTGAACTGACCGCGCAGCCAGTTCTCGGCGCGCACGGGTCCGGCGGCCGTGCACTCGCCCACCTGTTCCTTGACGGCCCGGATCTCCGCCTGGCGCTGATCGGCGGGCTTGTCGAGGAGCAGATTCACTGCGCCGATCGCCTTGACCTCGTCGTCGTTCCAGCCGTTCCACAGGCGCACCAGGCGCTCGCGCATCTCCGACTGGCGATCCGTCGGCGGCAACTCCCGCTTCCGCAGCCCTCCAGTGCGTGCCATGACGTCCCACGCCTGGCTGATCGGCTCCGACGGCCCGGAGTAGGTGAGCGTGTCCATCGCGAACATGCCGACGCCGTAGTCGAGCAGCCACGACATGTAGGAGCCGAAGCCCGGCAACCCGCCGCCGTGCGAGACGATGTGCTCGAAGCGGCAGTCGGCGGTGACGCGGAGGCCGTAACCGTAGCCGGTCTGCGAAGCCTGCACGTGGCCGTCCACCAGCCGCGCCGTGAGGTTGGACGGCGTCCACAGGTGCGCCATCTCGCGAACCGACGCGCGCCGCACGGGACCGGCGTCCTCGTCGTCGCGGGGCGGCCAGGCGGCGACGTGGAATGCCACGTAGCGCCCGAGATCCTTTGCTGTCGTCAGCAGCCCGCCCATCGCACCGAACACGCCGTGCGGCAGCGGGGGCTCCTCCGCGTAGGTGCCGTCCGGCTTCAGCCGGTAACCCACGGCACGGCTGTCGGCTGGAACCGTCGAGAACTCATAGGTGGTGTGCGAGAGGCCGAGCGGATCCAGGATCTGCGTCCGCATGTACTGCTCGTACGGGATGCCGGAGGCCGTGCTCACGATCCGGCCGAGCAGCCCGAACGCGTAGTTCGAGTACTCGTAGCGCGTGCCCGGCGGCGTCGAGAAGGGAATGCCCTTCTGCAGCCAGTCGTCGAGTTCGGCGTCGGTGGCGCTCAGTTGCTGATCTCCCCACGGGTTGTCCTCGGGGAATCCGGCGGAGTGGCTCAAGAGCCGCCTCACCGTGAGGGGCGGCGTGTCGCGGGTCGGGAGCTCCATCCGGGCAAACGCCGGAATCCAGCGCGAGACCGGATCCTCGAGCGACAGCTTCCCCTCGTCTCGCAGCTTCAGGATGGCCAGCGCCGTGAAGCTCTTGGTCATCGACGCGATGCGGAACGTCGTGTCCGGGGTGACCGGCGCGCTGGACGCCCGGTCGCGCACACCCGCGGTCCCCAGGTGCGCCACTCGCCCATCGATCACCACGCCCCACACGAGACCCGGAATCTTCCTCTCCTCGGCAAACGCGCGGAAGAGCCGGTCGATCTCCGGCATGGCCGACTCCAGCTTCGTCACGCGATCGGGGTCGGTGAACCTCGGCGTCGGATAGGTGTCGCTGGCGGCGAGGCTGGCGGAGAGGAGGAGGGCGGGCAGCAGGAGGAGCGTGCGCATGGGCAGAGGATGCCACAGGCAGCGGGTCAAGCCGCCGGCGCGGCCTCCAGGACCACGCCGGCACGGTTCACGACAGGCGCCCTACTTGCTCCAGGGCGGGACCACCTTGTTGCTGCGCGCGTAGGCGATCAGCTGGCCAAGGTGCTCGTGCACGTGGGTCACGGTCATCACCCACGTGCTGCGCACGGCCGTCTCGCGACCGAACATCTTCTGCATCGTGTCGAGCTTGGCGTCCGGCGTGTCGCTCAGCGCCTTCTTCAGGAACGCGAACGACTGCTCCACCTCGGTGATGATCTCGGCGCGGCTGCGCGACTTCTTCTCGTAGGCCTCGACCGTCTTGTAGTCGGTCCCCGAGATACCCGTCGCCGCCGGCGGGGCGACGCCCAGGGCGGCGGGCATGAAGTAGTTGTCCGCGGCCACGTGCGTGAACGCCTCGGCGACCGATCGGACACCCGGCATCGGCCGCCACGCGTACGACGATTCGGGCATCGCCTTCGCGAGGCCCACGATCTTGGTTTCCACGTCCGTCACGTCGGCAAGCAGGTCGCCCACCAGCCCCGCCCGCTTCTGGGCCTGCACGGCGGCCGCCGCCACACCAATTGCGAGCATCACGACCAAGGTCCACTGGCGCATCATTCCTCCTCCTGAGGCGCTGTCCCGACAGCGCCGATCCTCAAGATTCTACGCAGGCGACGGCCAAATGGCCGGGTACGATCGCTCGTTCGACGTTCGTACCTGGGACGAACGTCCTGAATTCAGAATTCTGAATTCAGAATTCAGAAGGGTTGTCAGACAACCACCGTGAAGACCTGGAAGGGCGCCCAGTAGAAGGGCTTCGGGAAGCCCTTCCCGATGAGCGCGAGCTTGGCGTCGCGCAGAGCGGTGGCTGGTGCGGCGCCGTCCGCGATGCGGGCGTACACCTCGTCCATGAGCAGCGCCGTCGAGCGGTCGTCCACGTCCCACAGCCCTGCCATCACGCGGCGGGCCCCGGCGCGCAGGAACGCCCACGCGAAGCCGACCAGCCCTTCGCCCGCGTATGCGCGGTCGCCGGCGCTCCGGCAGGCGGACACGGTCACCAGATCGGCCGTGAGCGGCAGCGTCGCGACGTCCCGGGCGTACAGCTTGAACGACTGCTCGGGGCCGGACAGGATGACGGCCGAATCGAGCGGGCTCTCGACGTTGGCGACGGCGTGCGAGGTGAAGTGGATGGCGGCGAATCCGCCAGGCTGTGCGTCCCGGAACGCGGCCGGCGTGGCATCTTCTCCGACGATCTCGGTCACGGCACGTGACGGGAAGTGTGACGCCACCCGCTCCATCTCCGCTGGCGCGTAGCTGAGCGCGGGAAACTCCGGCGCACGCGGCGTCGGGTTCCCGACCAGGAGCAGCGACGCAGGCGCGGCCGCCGACGGCAGCGCGGAGCCGGCCCCGACGCCCTGCAGCATGGCCAGCGAGGGCGCGATCTGGATCGTCGCGTCCTCGATCCAGTAGTGCGGACGGGCGCCTGGCACGGGGAGCGTCTCGAAGTTGATCCGGTGCAGTGCGCCGTCGGGTACGACGACGATGGTGGCGTCGGGAGGCAGGTCGGCGGCCACCGGTGCGACGAGCTGCGTGTAGAGATCGCGCCCCGCATCACTGGCGAGCGGGTCGGCCACCGGGTTCTGCACGACCTGCTGATAGGCATCCACCAGCGCCGTGATGCCGGGGGCTGCCGGCAACGCGCGGCTGCGGACGCCCTGCCCCGTCACGACCCAGACCCACGACTGCTCCGGGCCGAGCCAGTAGAACAACATGGCCGCGCGCCGTGCGCGGGCCAGCCGCTGCAGCGCCGGCACGCGCGCACGACCGTCGCCCACGGCCACGCCCTGCCGTTCCGCCAGGACACGCGCACGGCTCGAGTCGGCCACTTCCAGCGCGCGCGCCGCCTGCCCTTGATCCATCAGGAACTCGACGTACGCGTCGTAGAACTCGATGAGGCGCGACGTGAACGAGATCCGGTAATCGGCGCGCAGTACCGCCGACCGCGTCTGTTCCAGCGTCTGCAGCGCGGCTTCGAACTGCCGGGCCGCCTCGGCCGGCCGATCGGTCCGCGCCGCGAGCCGGGCCAGGCCCGTGTGTGCCATCCAGCGGACGCCTGGCGTTGCGGCGGCATCCTCGAGCGCCGAGGTGAAGAGCGGCGCTGCCTCGTCGAGCTGCCCCCGGCCCATGGCCACGCGTGCCGCCGTCACCGTTTCGTACGGCGAGCCCCCGGCACCCGCAGCCGTGCCCAGGCGCGCCGCCTGCGCGTTGAACTGCGACGCATCGTCCCAGCGCCCCATCGCGACGTAGGCCGCGGCCAGGTTGCGCGCCCAGAGCGCAGCGTCGCTGTCGAGGCCGGAGTCGGCGGCGATGGTGAACGCCTGCCGGAGATAGTCGGTGCCGCGCTCGATGTCGCGCTTCAGCAGGTAGGTGTTCCCCAGCTCACCGAGCGCCTGCGAGTAATCGCGCGGTCCGCGCGGCTGCTGCTCCTGCACCGCCCGCTGCTGGAGCGAGACCGCCTGGTCGAACTGCCCGAGCCTGGCGTGACAGAGGCCGGCGTTGTTCAGCGCCCGTCCGTGGATCGTCGTGTCGTCGAGCCCGGGCAGCGCGAGCACGCGCGAGAAGTGCGGCAGCGCCTCGTCGTAGCGGCCGCGCGTGACCAGTCCCATGCCGGTCGTGATCGCGAGCTGGGCCTGCTGATAGGGGTCGGCGTCCTGTCCCTCGCGCGTCCGGGCGTCCGCAAGGAGCGCATCGGCCGCCGGGGCGCGCCCGGTGCGATACAGGAGCTGCGCCTGCAGCATCTCGAGGTCGAGCCGGAGGCCGGCGTCCGCGGGCTCGGCGGCCAGCGCCGCGTCCACCAGCGGCGCGGCATCGCGCAGCTTGCCCTGGGCGACGAGGAGATAGGCGGTCTGGTAGTCGCGGCGCGCGCGCACCGCATCGAACTCGGCACCGGACGGCACCTCCTCACGCAGGAGGGCGGATGCCTCGTCCAGTTCGAGCTTTCCGGTGAGCGCGTCGGCGGCGAGCAGGCGGAAGCGCCACGCGCGGACGGGGTCGCCGGCGGACGCGGCCGCCTGCATGCCCTCGCGCGCCCCGGCCAGCGCGGCGTCGAGCTGACCGCGCCGCACGTCGAGCCGCGCGGCCTCGTACTGGCGGTCGAGCGCCGCCTCGGGCGACGCGCACGAGATCGCGAGCAGGAGAATGGCGAGCGCCGGCCATCGGCGCGCGAGGGGGCCCATTCCGCCTCCGGTGATCAGACCCAGGAGCCGTTGGTGTCGACGTCTCCCACCGACCCGTCGCCGCCGGTGGGCGAGCCGAGCCGCATGCGGATCATGGTCAGGCGCCTGGTGCCCGTGCGGATCATCAGCTCGCCGAAGTAGAAGTGACCGAGGTTGGGGATGTACACGCCGTTGGGCCCGATGAACTTCGCCCCCGGGTACTCCTTCCCCTTCCAGGCCAGCTCCTTGACGACGGTGCAGAACACGTAGTCCAGGTCGCCGTGCCGGCTCTTGATGTTCTTGTCGCCGACGATCTTGGCTCGGGTGTCGGCGCGCTTGAACGGGGCGAGGTCGGTGACGACCTCGAGGCGGAACCGCCCGTGGACCTTCGACTCGAAGCCGACCGTGCTCACGGCGGCTTCCTGTACGGTGACCGTCGATTCGAATCCCGGACCGGCGCTCTTCGACACCAGCGTGGCGATGACGTCGGACGTCGTCATGATGGGCTCGGGCTCGTCGGTCGGCTTGAGCGGCCGCGCTCCCCCGATTGACACGCCGCGGCACCGGGCACTGACCGTGGTGGTCGCCGACAGCTGGTCGTTGGAGAGCAGCCCCTTCGACGCGCGGACCGCATCGCGATGGCTGTCCACCAGCCCTTCGGCGAACGTCTCGGCCGATCGGATGCGGAAGGAGGGGCCCAGCTTGATGTTGCCGTCACGCCACACGCTCCGGCCGCCCGTCGTCGGCAGGGCGCTTCCGCCCCGGGTGCCGAGCACGACATCGTCGGGCCGGACGAAGCGGCCGCCGTACGCGGACGCGCAGCCGTTGAAGAGGAAACGCCGTTCGAGTTCCATGCAGTCTCCACGCGCCGGGCCACGTGGTTCGGCCGGGCGCTAGCGCTCAGTAATGGTGAACCGGTAGTCCACGGGCAACGATGCCGGTTCGTCGACAGCCCGAATCGACAGCGTGAAGCTGCCCGGCGTGCTGACGGCCGAAGACGGCACCAGCAACAGCAGCGGGGTCCCGGGGGACGGGGCCGCGGCCGTTCCGGACGCCACCGACGTGCCGTCGGCGGTCCGCAGATCATACGCCAGACGCGCACCATCGGAGACGCCGGCGAGGTCGAGCGCGAAGGACAGGACGCCGGAGTCGGGACGGGATACGGTCACGTCCGGACCGCGCGTGGCGGCCCGGAGGGCCACCGGTGCCACCACCTGGGGTCCGGCGAGCTGGGCGCCGCGATCGGGCACCACCTGCAGCGTCTGGTAGCCGAGCCCGATGGCCAGCATCGCGGCGACGGCCCAGGGCAGCCAGGTGCGGCCGGGCATGGAGACCACCTGTGCCGGTGCGGAGGCGGCGGCCGGCGCCTGCACCAGCGGCCGCGGGGTCGTGACCGCCGATGCGGCGCCGGGCAGCAGCCCGGCCTGGATCCCGTCGGCCATGCGCGCGCCGGTCATCACGCTGTCGGCGCACGCGTCGCACTCGAAGTAGTGGGCCTCGAAGTCGTACCGCTCGAGTTCCGCCATCTCGTCGAGCAGGTAGCGTTCCGCCGCATGCTTGTCGATGGCCTGCTGGTGCGTCATGCGCCTGCTCCATCCGCCTGGGTGAACTGTTCCCGGAACCGTGCCTTGGCCCGGTGCACGAGCACGCGAAGGTAGTTGCGGTCCACGTTCAGCTCCCGACAGATCTCGTCCTTGTCCCGTTCCTCGAAGAACACCCAGCGGAGAATTTCCCGCTCCCGCTCGGGCAGGGCAGCCAGGGCCTTCCGGACCTGGTCCCGCTGCTCCGCCGATATCAACCCCGACTCGACCGTCGTCTTGCCCTCGTCCGGGGGATCGTGATCCTCCGGCAGCTGGTCGGACCGGCCGCCCGCGCGGTAGGTCTCGAACAGCACGTTGTTGCAGACCCCGTTGACGAACGCCCCGAGGCTGCCGGCCGAGGCCAGCCCCTTCTTCTCCTTGAGCGTCGTCAGGACCCGCCGGAACGTTTCCTGGCGGGCGTCCTCGACGAGGGCCGGGGACCGCAGCCGCGTGCGCAGCTTCAGGGTCAGCAGGTCGCCGAAGTAGCGGGCGAAGTGCCGCTCGGTCTCCGGGTCACCGCCGATGAGGCGATCCACGTACGCCTGGTCGAACTCGTGTCGAGTGAGTTGCAAGACTGGGCATCGTACCCCAGCCCGGCCGCTCGTCAACTAGTGAACGTGGCGTGCGAACCGTTACACGACGGGACATCGCGCGCCGGTCGCCCTCCCGGTCGCCGGACGGGAGCAGCGGTGAAACGGCGGCCCGCTGCCCTGCACCAACCGGGTGGCGGTCGGAACCGCCGTACGGGACGACATCATGATCCTGACTACCCCGCTCACCTTCATCGGCCGCAGCGCCGCGGCCCGCCGCATCGACCAGGAAATCACCACCGCCGCCGCCTCCGATGCCAAGGTCCTGATCACCGGCGAGACCGGGGCCGGCAAGGACGTGGTGGCCCGCGTGCTGCACCGGCGCAGCCTCCGGCGACAGGCCGCCTTCTCGGCGCTCAACTGCGCCGGGGTGCCGGACACGCTGCTCGAATCCGAGCTCTTCGGCCACGTGCGCGGCAGCTTCACCGGCGCCGTCCGCGACAAGGCGGGGCTCTTCGAGCTCGCCGACCGCGGCACCGCCTTCCTGGACGAGGCCGGGGAGATGAGCCTGCGGATGCAGGGGGTCCTGCTCCGCTTCCTCGAGTCGGGCGAGGTGCAGCGCGTGGGCTGCGAGCGCGCGGCCCGCCGCGTCAACGTCCGGATCATCGCGGCCACCAACCGGGACCTGCATGCCGAGATTGCCGCCGGCTCGTTCCGCGAGGACCTCTACTACCGGCTCAATGTCATCCGCATCCACGTTCCGCCCTCCGCGATCGGCTCGACGACGTGGCGGAGCTCTTCGGCGCCTTCGTCGAGGGGGTTCAGCCGCCACTACGGGGTGGAGCCGCGGGCGTCGACGGGTGAAGCCGAGGCTCGCTGCGGGGAGCACGACTGGCCGGGCAACGTGCGCGAGCTGAAGAACCTGGTGGAGCGCCTGGTCGTAGCGCCCCGGGCCGACTGGTCCGGGCGGAGGACCTCGACCTCGACGACCGCCTTCGCGCGCCTGCGGCGCGGCGGCCGGACGCGCGGCCGTCGGTGTGCCACTCCTGCGCCCGCCCGCGCCACGCTCCGGCCGTCCCTCGCGCGATGAGCACATCGTCGGCCAGATTGTGGGCGAGCTGCTCGAAGGGCGCCCGTTCTGGGACGCCGTCCACGCCCCGTTCATGAGCCGCGACCTGTCGCGGGCCCAGCTCCGCGCGATCATCCGCGTCGGCCTCCAGCGCACGTCCGGCAACTACCGGATGCTCGTCCAGCTGTTCAACATGCCTGCCGACGACTACAAGCGGGTGCTCAGCTTCCTGAGGAAGCACGAGTGCCAAAGTGGCCCTTCCAGGCGTTCCGCGGGCTCGGCGCGCCGGCGGCCGGCCTGGTGCACGCCGCATCGGCCCCGCCGGTGGCCTATCGCGAGGCGGTGGGCCTGTAGCAGGTCGGCGCCGAAATTACGGCGTCGTTGCATCAGGGTCGTCTCGCCGTCACCTGCCCTGCATACGGTGATCCCCGGGTCTGGCGTCAGCGTCCGACGGCCGGCCCGGGAGGACACCGCATGCGACGAACGAACCTGATCCGGCTGCTGATCGGCAGCGCCGCCACGGCCGCTCTGGCCCTCACCGTGATGGCCGACCGGCCCAGCGCCGACCACGGCGGAGACAAGGGCGGCCCCCGCCGCGCCAAGAACGTCATCCTTTTCATCGGCGACGGATGGGCGTCTCCACCGTCACCGCGACCCGCGTCTACTCGGTGGGCGTCGCCGGCACGCTGACGGTGGACCAGTTTCTACACCGCGCTCTCGCGCACGGATATCATCGGACTCGATCACGCCTGACAGCGCGCCGACGATGACGGCGATGATGACGGGGCAGAACACCAACGCCGGCGTCATCGGCCTCGACGAGACGACGGATGACGACGACTTCAACGGCGACGGCGATGGCGCCCGCGTGACGACCCTGCTCGAGCGCGCCAAGCGCCGCGGCATGAAGGTGGGCGTGATCAGCACGGCCCGCATCACGCACGCGACCCCGGCCGCGACCTACGCCCACACCAACGACCGCAACGACGAGAACGGCATCGCGGCCCAGGCCCTGCCGGGCGATCCCACCTACAACACCGCGCTCGGCGACGGCGTGGACCTGTTTTTCGGCGGCGGCCGCCAGTTCTTCGTGCCGCAGGGCACCCCGGACGAGGAGGGCGGCGGCGGCAGCCGCACGGACGGCCGCGACCTGCGCGCCGCGTTCCAGAGCGCGGGCTACAGCTACGTGTGGAACACCGCCGGCTTCAATGGCCTCACGCGCGACAGCCTGCCGGTGCTGGGCTCTTCGAGCGCAGCCACATGGAGTACGAGTACGACCGCGCGAGCGACGCCGGCGGCGAGCCCAGCATCACCGAGATGACCGTCAAGGCCATCGAGCTGCTCCGCTCGGGCAAGCGCAAGTACGGCCGCGGGCCCAAGGACGACGGCTACTTCCTGATGGTGGAGTCGGGCCGTATCGACCACGCCCATCACGAGGGTAACGCCATCCGCGCCCTGCACGACGCGCAGGAGTTCGACCGCGCCATCAACGCGGCCGCGCGCGCCGTGGACCTCCGCGACACGCTCATCATCGTGTCGGCCGACCACAGCCACGTGTTCAACATCGCCGGCTACCCGCTGCGCCCGCTGGAGGAGATGCCGTACCCGTGCACTCGTACGACCCGGGCTACGCGTCGCTGGCCGGCCACGGCATCCTGGATCTCGTCTACGACGTGAACAGCGGCAACGGCAACCGCGTCGAGCCCGCACCCGACGGCAACGGCGTGCCCTACACCGCGCTCGTCTACGGCAACGGGCCCGGCTACCGCGGCACCGCGCGCGTGGACCCACGCACGGATCCGTTCCCGGGCCGCAACGGCGTCGTCCCGGACGGCCCCTCGCACCAGGCGTGCATTTCCGGGAGTCGGCCGTGCCCATGGGCTCGGAGACGCACTCGGCGGAGGAAGTGGCCATCTACGCGGTCGGGCCCGGCTCCGAGGTCGTCCGCGGCACGGTCAAGAACACCTTCATCTACAAGGTGATGGCCTGGGCGCTCGGGTTCTGAGCATGCGGCGAACCGCACTGGCGGTGCTGCTGGGCCTGACGGCAATCGCGGCGGTCGCGGTCATCGTCAACGCCCGGCAGGCCGCCGAGGCCGAGGCGCCCGGGCCGGATCCGGTCGAGTGGACCACCCGGAGCGCCCCACCGGTCCCCAGCGAGCCCGTGCCTGCGGTGCCGGCCGGGGCCGACGCCGTGCCGGCACTGTCCTTCTCGCTGGTCACGACCGTCGAGCACGACGGCGTCACGCGCACGACCACGCAGCAGGTGACGCGAACGGCCGAGCGCGCGCGTCTCGCACTCGAGGGCGGCCGCCGCGAGTGGCTGTTCGTCAGGAACCCCGTCTACCGGGATCGGGTGTCCGGTTACCTGATCGACCACGACGCGCGCCGGGTGCTGGTGCACGACGACGCCGAGCTCCGGATGGTGGTGCAGGTGCGCGGGTGGGCCGACGTGCTCACGACGCGCGTCGATCCTGCCGCGCTCGACGCGCTCCATGCCACGGGCCGCACGGCGACGGAGGCCGGATACGCCTTTGCGGAGTTCGTCGCGGCCGAGGCCGACGCGACGGGCGCCGTGGACGTGTGGTGGAACGCCGAGCTGCTGCTGCCGCTCCGCCTGACGATGCGGGCGGCCGACGGTTCGCGCGTGCGGTCACGCGTCGAGGCGCTGCGAGCGGGTGCGGACACCGACGTGCTGCGCGATCCGGCGGCGCGGTTCCCGGGCTACGCGCAGCTCGACGTGAGCGACGCGAGCGACGATCACCGCTGAACGGGTACGGCTGGCTCGGGCGCCTGCTGCAGGATCGCGAGGTCTTCGCGGGTCGCCTTGAGCCAGCTCGATTCCGGCCCCGGCTGTCCGCGCAGCACGGCCTCCGCGCGAGCCAGGAACGGCGCCGCCTCCTCTCGCCGACCCTGACGGACCAGCGCCCGCCCCAGCTTGGATCGCGAGATGGCGACGTTCAGGTGATCGTCCGGCAGCACGCCCGCATAGATCTCCAGTGACTGACGGAAGGCCTGCTCGGCGGCACGGTTGTCGCCGGTGGCCAGCGAGACGCTGCCCAGGTTCGCCAGGCTGATGGCCTGCTGGAAATGCGTGCCTTCGGACGACCCGTAGCCGTCAACCGCCTGCTCGAATGCCTGCCGGGCGGCGGCGTAGTCCTCGGAGCGGAACGCCAGCATGCCCAGCTCGTTCTGCACGAACGCCGTGCGCGGGTGCCGCTCGCCGAAGGTGCGCGCCTGTACGGCGATTGCGCGCTGCAGCAGCCCGGCCGCCTCCGTGGACGGTGCCTGCTGACCGAGCAGTTGCGCGAGGATGGTCATTGCCGACGCGGTCTCGGGATGGTCGTCGCCGAACCAGCGGCTCAGGATGGCGAGGGCATCCCGATACTGGCGCTCGGCGTCCGCCCGCTCGCCACGCGACGCCGACACGGCGCCGAGGTTGAGCAGCGCGTGGCCCACGTCCGGGTGATTCGGACCGCGAAGGCGGCGTGTGGCATCGAGGGCCTGCTGCGACAGCCGCTCGGCCGCAGCCATGTCCCCCACGTAGTAGTACGTCTCGGACAGCGCCGCGAGCGCGTCGGTGAACGGCAGCCGTTCGGCGTCCTGCCGTCCGTACCGCTCGACCGCCGAGGCGAGCGTGGCAATGGCCGCCTGGTAGTCCCCCTTGTCGCGCTGCACGCGGCCCAGCGCGGTGAGTGCGGCCAGGGCAACCGGCGCGTCAGGCGGCAGCCGCGCGGCCGACACGTCCAGGGCCTCGCGCGCGAGGGCGTCGGCCTCGTCGAGGCGGGCCTGGTCCAGCCTGAGCTCGCTGAGGGCCACGAGGCTGCCGACGGTGTCGGCGGGCTGATCGGCCAGCCGGGTCCGGCTGCGCGCGAGGGCATCGGTCAGCAGGCGGTCGGCACTGGCGAGATCGCCGAGGCCTTCGTAGGCGAGCCCCAGCGTGTGCAGCATCTCCACCTGCGAGCGCGGGTCGTCCTCGAGCGCCTGCGCTTCGCGCACACCGCGATCGAGAGTGAGACCACGCGCAGCTCCGCTGACGGCGCGCCGCCCGGATCCCCGCCGTCGAAGAGACCGAGCATGAAGCGCAGCAAGCGCTCGGCCCGGGCGGCCTCCGCGTCGGTGGCCGCACGAGCGGAGGACAGCCGGCCGGCGTACACCACGCCAACGGCCACCGACAGCACGAGGCCGGCTGCCGCGGCGCCCAGCCATCGCCGATGACGCCCGATGAACCGGCGCATCCGGTAGGCCATCGACGCGGGCCTGCCGACACCGGCCGGCCGTCGAGCACGGCATCGAGGTCGCGCACCAGCGCTTCGGCCGTCGGATAGCGGCGGTCGGATCGGGGTCCGCGGCGGTGTCGGCGATGAGCAGCAGGTCTCGCAACGACGATCGGGCGAAGGGCGATGCCGTCCACCCGGTGCCAGCGGCGGCCGGTGCCGGCTGGATCAGCTCCCGGAGGATCACCCCGAGTGAGTGACATCTCCGCGCACGCCGGGCGACTCGCCCCGCAGCTCTTCGGGCGACGCGTAGCCGGGCGTCAACAGGCGCAGCGGGCCGGTCACGCCGACGGCCGACAGCGCCTCGAGCTGTCGCGCGATCCCGAAGTCCAGCAGGCGTGGCCGCCCGTCGGGCGTCACGAGGATGTTCGACGGCTTGAGATCGCGGTGGACGATCAGGCGCTCGTGCGCGTGCTGGACGGCCGCGGCGATGACCCGGACCAGCCGCGCCCGATCGACCGGCGCGGGAGATGCTCGCAACGGTATCGTCGAGCGGCATCCCCTCCACCAGCTCCATCGCGAACCACGGCGTGCCGCCGCCGAGCACGCCCGCGTCCACGATGCGGGCGATGGCGGGATCGCCGAGCCGGGCGAGCGTGCGTTGCTCCGCGGTGAAGCGCTCGCGCCGGCTGGCCGAAACCCAGGCGTCGCGCAGGACCTGGATGGCGACGTCGTGGCCGATGTCGTCGCGTGTCGCGCGGTAGACGATGCCCGAGCCGCCTTCGCCGAGGATGCCGGTGATCTGATAGGGACCGATGTGCGTGCCGACGGCGGGGTCGCCGGCGTCCGGGGCCCGGAGCACGTCGGCGGCCAGCTCGCCCAGGTCGTCGTCGAGCACGTCGGCGGTGGCGTCGGCGTCGAGCATGGCGCGCACCCGGCCCGCCAGGTCGGCGTCGCCGCGGGCCAGGTCGGCCACGAGACCGTCACGTTCGGCCGCGGGCCGCTCGATCGCGGCGTGAAAGACGTCCTGGATGCGCTGCCATCGCTCGTGATCCATGCGGGACCTTCCTGAGGGACGTCAGGCCCTGGCGAGCTCGGTGGACAGCCATGCCCGCGCGACGCGCCAGTCGCGCTGGACGGTCACTTCGGACACCCCGATGGACGCCGCGATCTCCGGGACGGTCAGCCCGCCGAAGAAGCGCGCCTCCACCACCTGCGCCTGGCGTGCGCTCACCTGCGCCAGCACCTCCAGGGCATCGTCGAGGTGAATGAGCCGCTCGGCCGAGGTGATGCCGAGCGACGCCTCGTCGAACTCCACTTCGAGCCGGTCGGATCCGCCCGCCCGCTTGCTGGCGCCGCGGCGGCGTGCGGCCTCGACGAGCACCTGCCGCATGGCGCGGGCGGCGATGCGCTTGAAGTGGAGGGAGATTCGGTGGCGAAGTCGGCGGAGTGGGCGAGCTTGAGCCAGGCCTCGTGGACGAGGGCCGTGGGATTCAGGGTGTGGTTGGCGTCGCGCCGGCCGACGGCGGAGGCCAGGCGCCGGAGCTCCTGGTAGGCGGCCGTGTAATGCGCGTCGAGACGCGCGCGTGCGTCGTCGCCGCCGGACTCCCTCGTGCGATCCATTGGGGGGATGGTGACAGGGTTTGGACGCGAATTACGCAAAGAGTATAGCACCGGGGTTCGTCCCGGTTCGGCTCGTTGACCCCTCCTCATTGGAGCCCCTATGCCCAGCCGGTGGCGCGCGCGTGCTGTTACCCTTCTTTTTCTATTAGTAATTCCAGCGGCCGCGTTTGCGCAGGGCGCGCTGACGAATGGCGACACTCCTTCGGGATCAATCTCGACGCCGGGAGAAATCGACGAGTGGACCTTCAGTGCCAACGCCGGCGACCAGGTCATCGTCACGATCGGCGAGATCCTGCCCTCTGGCCCGGATCCGGGATTCTGGCCGTGGATCCGCCTCTATGACCCCTTCGGCGCACTTGTCGCGGGTACGAGTCAGTACGGTGCGCTCGCCGCGCAGTTCGGGACCGCCGTCGGATTGACCGGCACCTATACGGTCCGCGTGGGATCCAGCAGACTCCGGCAACGACGCGCTCGGCGACTACCAGCTCACGCTCGCCAGGATACCTGCCTCCTTCATCGTTCCTGGAGGTGACGAGGGGGCGCAATGAGTAACGCGGGCAACCACGCGGGCCACATCGAGGCGGGCGACCTGGACATGTGGACGTTCTCGATGAGCCAGAACGAGAGCGCCATCATCAGCATCGGCGAGGTCCTTCCGAGTGGGCCCGATCCGGGCTTCTGGCCCTGGATTCGCGTCTACAACCCGCTCGGCGACCTAGTCGGCGGAGGTAGTCAGTACGGCGCGCTCGCGGCGCAGGTCGGTTTCGTGGCATCACTGACAGGCACCTACACGGTCGTCGCAGGCAGCGCCGACAGCGGGTACGCTGCCGAAGGCAACTACACCCTGCGGCTCGCGAAGATGCCTGGAACCTTCGTCGACGAATCTGGGGGTCCACTCCAGAACGGCGGCAATCACACCGGGCATCTGGACCTGGCGGACCTCGACATGTGGAGCTTCACGGCCACCCAGAACGACTCTGCCATCATCATCCTCGCCGAGATTCCCGTCCCTAGTGATCAGACCGATCCCGGCTTCTGGCCATGGCTCAGGGTATGGCCCACAGGGCGCGCTGGTTGCCGGTGGCAACCAGTGCGCTGACTTGTCAACACAGGTTGCCTTCGTCGCGCCGTTGACCGGCACTTACACCGTCGTCGTCGCGAGCGCGGACAGCGGCTACGACGCCATCGGGGACTATGTCGTGCGCCTCGCCCGGATGCGCGCGGACTTCACCGTTCCAGTGGATGACGAGGGCGGTGCGTTGGCCAACGCCGGCAATCACACGGACACATCGGCATCGGCGACATCGACATGTGGGCTTCACGGCAAACCTGAGCGACAGCGCCATCATCCGAATTGGAAGTGCTCGTCGCCCTGGAGGATCCCGACCCCGGGTTCTGGCCGTGGATTCGAATCTACGGTCCGCAGGGAGCGCTGGTGGGAGGCGGCAGCCAATACGGCGATCAGGCCGCTGAGGTCGCGTTCGTCGCTCCCTTGTCCGGCACCTACACCGTTGTCGTGAGCAGTGCCGACAGCGGTTATGACGCCATCGGGAACTACGTTGTCCGGATGGCCAGAATCCACTGGTAGCTTCACGGACGAGAACGGCGGACCACTCACGAACGGTGCGAACCATCAGGGGCACATCGCGCTGGGCGACCTGGACATGTGGAGCTTTACGCTCAATCAGAGCGAGAACGCCATCATCAACATCGGGGAGATTCCGGTTGGAGACGATGTCGAGGATCACGGCTTCTGGCCCTGGATTCGCGTCTACGGCCCCCAGGGCGCACTCATCGGAGGAGGAAGCCGGCATGGCAACCTCGTCGCACAGGTCGCTTTCTCGGCGCCGCTCACGGGCACGTATACAGTGGTCGTCGCGAGCGCGGACAGCGGATACAACGCCGTCGGCGACTACGACCTCCGCCTTGCCCGAATGCCCGGCGGCTTCGTGGTCCCGACCGGCGATCAGGGCGGATCGATGGCGAACGGCGCCACGTACCCGGGCCGCATCGGGATTGGCGACCTCGACATGTGGAGCTTCACCGCGTGCGCCGGATCGCCCCTCGTCGTCACCATCAACGAGGTTCCCGTCGGGCCCGGCGTGCCGGATCCGGGATTCTGGCCGTGGATCCGGTTGTACAACCCCGCGGGTGCCTTGGTTCCTGGCGGCAGTCAGTACGGCAACACGCTGGCTCAGGTTTCCACACGGTGACCGCACCGGGCGTCTTCACTCTGGTCGTCTCGACTGCCGACTCCGGTTACGACGCGACCGGTGACTACGGTGCGCGTGCAGAATGGGGTCATCAGTGCGTGCGACCCGCCGCTGACCATGGATGACCTTGGCTATGAAACGACCGTGAACACCGTGCTCACGGTTGCCGCGCTGGCGTCCTCGGCAACGACGATAGCCGTGGCGGCGGTCCTATGACGGCACAACTTGAGCCGGCGCCATCGAACGGGACCGCGGTGCTGAACAGCAACGGATCGTTCACGTTCACGCCGATGCCCGGGTTCACGGGGCTCGCGAGCTTCAGGTATCGGGCCTCCAATGCCTTCGGTCCGGGCAACATCGCCACGGTCCAGATCTCGGTCGTCGGGCCCGTTCCAACGACGGTCGCCGAGTCGTTCTCGGCCAGCACCGGCATCGCGTTGTCGATTGCGGCTCCTGGGGTCCTGGGCAACGACGATGGGCATGGGTTGCCGATGACGGCCGAGATCATCTCCACCACGGCCAACGGCGTCCTGACGCTCAACGCGGACGGGAGCCTGTCATGCACGTCGAATCCAGGCTTCTCGGGGCCGGATACCTTCCAGTACCGCGCCGTGAGCAGCGCCGGGCCTGGGAATACGGTCATCGACACCATCCAGGTCGTCGATGGCCCACAGCCCCCGACGGACCTCTACGCCGCCACCATCTCCGGCAACATCGTCACCCTGCGCTGGACACCTCCGGCAGGCGGGCTGCCGCCGACCAACTACGTCCTCGAAGGCGGCGTGGCGCCCGGGGAGGTGCTGGCCAGCATCCCGACCGGGAGCACCGACCCCATCTTCACGTTCCCCGCACCGACGGGTGCCTTCCACGTGCGGATGCATACGATCTCAGGGGCCGCGCGCAGCACGGCGTCGAACGAGATTCAGATCTTCGTCAACGTCCCCCGCGCGCCGTCGGCGCCGGCGGGCCTGACGGGGCTGGCCAACGGCTCGTCGATCGCGCTGTCGTGGCGCAACACGTTCGGCGGTGGCGCACCGGGCGGCGTCGTGCTGGACGTGAGCGGCTCGCTCAACACCTCGCTGCCCCTCGGCCTCACCGAGAGCTTCCAGTTCAACGGCGTGCCCGGCGGCACCTACACGCTGGCGGTCCGCGCCATCAACGGCGCCGGGTCCAGCGCGCCGTCGAACCCCATCACCCTGACGTTCCCCTCGCCGGTCTGTGAGGGGCCGCCTTCCGTACCGGAGCGGTTCCTGGCGTACCGGATCGGCCGGCAGATCTTCGTCGTCTGGGATCCGGCTGCGTCAGGCCGGGCCTCGACCTCGTACCTGCTCAACGTGTCGGGCTCCTTCACCGCGACGCTGGCCACGCCGGGCCGAACGCTGAACGGCCTGGTCGGCCCCGGCACCTACCACCTCAGCGTGGCGGCCGCCAACGCCTGCGGCACCAGCGCGGCGTCGGCAACGCAGACGGTCGTCGTCCCGTAGCACTCACCCACCTGCCAGGGCGCAGCCATCACCGGCTGCCCCTGGCACGCACGTCCGCTTGCGCCCACGGCTGAGTCGGCGCATACTGGGCCGCCCATGGTGGCGGCCCTGCCGCTCGGCATCTTCATCACCATCCTCGCCTTCCTGCTGGCGATGGCGGCCGTCGTCGTCTTCGCGGGCCTGCGCGCACGCACGCAGGCCGCGGCCATCCGGGCGACGCCCACCTCTCCCGTCGGCCTCACCGAGGACGGCTACCGCGCGTTCGAAGGCCGCGCCGAGGCGGTGGATGGCGCCTTGACCGCGCCGCTCACCACCTGGTCCTGCTGCTGGTATCACGCACGCGTCGAGCAGTACGCCACCCGCCGCGTCGGCGACCGCGACGAGGGCCACTGGACGCTCGTCGAGGAATGGACCAGCGGCTCGCCGCTGCTGGTGCGCGACGGCACCGGGGGGTGCGCGGTGGATCCCTACCTGGCCGACGTCACGCCGACGGACAAGAGCCTGTGGTACGGCGCGACGGCCGTGCCCGTCGATCGGAACCCGCCAAAGGTCGGCCCCGCTGAGTCGACGCATGGGATGGTGGAGGTCTCGGGCACTGCCAACACCAGGTTCCGCTACAGCGAGGAGCGCATCTACGCCGGCGATCCGCTCTTCGTGCTCGGCGGCTTCACGAGCGGACGCTTCGCCTCCTCGGCGCCAGACGAGGAAGACGACGAACCGGAGGACCTCGACCAAGACGCGCCCGATGACGACGAGCCGGCGGATCCGCACGCGGCCGCCCGTATCGCGGCGCTCGAGCGCGAGGACGCGGCGCACGACCGCGCGCGCTCGATCACGCGTTCGCGCATCGGCCACGTGTCGGGCCGGCCGTTCGTCATCGCCGCCGCCGCACGCGACCGGCACGTGGCCATGATGGCGGGCGGCAGCCGCGCCGCTCTCGGGCTGGCAGCCGTGCCGGTGGGCCTCATCCTCCTGCTGCTCTGGGCCCGCTTCGGCTAGCCCTCGCGCGCGGGCGGACGCCGGTCCGTGCGAGGCGCCATCCCGTCCCGCCGCGCAGATGACCGATGCCCCTGCGTCGTGATAAGAATGCGTGTCCGGAATCCGAGGAGCACATCAATGGCGCATGACACCACCCGTCGGGACGTGTTGAAGACCGGCCTGGCCGCCGCCGGCCTGGGCCTGCTGAACCTGCCCGAGTGGGCGCTTCCCGTGCTGGCGCAGGGTGAGACGGTGGTGCCGTTCACGGACTGGCCCGAGAAGTTCGACCCGAATCCCGCTCCGGATCGCCGGCTCTTCGATACGCGCACGGTCAGCGGCGTCTACACGCCGAAGGACCAGTTCTTCACCACGCAGCACTACGGCCACCCGGTGGTGGATCCCGCCACCTACCGCCTCAACGTGACGGGCCTGGTGAACACGCCGCTGTCGCTGTCGCTCGACGACATCCGCAAGATGGGCAATGCCGAGCTCATCGCGGGTTTCGAGTGCTCGGGCAACCGCCGGCCGCTCCAGGGGCTCATCGGGAACGGCCGGTGGACGGGCGTGCCGGTCAAGACCGTTCTCGACCGGGCGGGCCTCAAGGCCGCCGCGCGGGAGATCGTCTTCCTCGGCGCCGACCGCGGGCAGGAGGAAGTGGAGTTCCGCGCGCAGAAGTTCAACGTCGAGCAGCAGTACGGCCGGAGCCTGCCGCGCGACCGCGCTCTGGCGCCCGAGCCGTTCCTCGCCTACGCGCTCAACGGCGAGCCGCTGACCCGCCACCAGGGCGCGCCGCTGCGCCTGATCGTGCCCGGCTGGTACGGCGCCCCCAACGTGAAGTGGGTGTCCGACATCCACGCGCAGGAAGACCAGTACCTGGGCAAGTTCCAGGCGCGCTGGTACCGCACGCTCAAGGGCGAGATGATCAACGGGGAGATGAAGTGGGTGGAAACGGCCATCACCCACCTGCAGCTCAAGTCGTTCGTCGCGCGCGTGACGAAGAACGGGAACCAGCACAAAGTGCTGGCCATCGCCCTCACCGACGGCACCCCGCTCAAGACGGTGGAGCTGAAGATCGACGGCGGCCCGTGGCAGGCGATGACCGCCGACCCGTCCACCAATGCCAGCAATCGGCTGGAAGTTCTACACCTACACCTGGAACGGCGCCAGCGCGGGCGAGCACACCCTCATGTCACGCGCGACCGACGCGAACGGGAAGGTGCAGCCGACGCCCGAGGAGCTGGAGTCGAAGAAGACGTTCCTCGAGGACAACTCGCAGCAGGAACGCAAGGTGACGCTCGCGTAGAAGCGCAACGCTCGCGGGCGTTCATTGATGATTGACGATTGTCAATTGACAATTGATTTGCGCAATGACGAATGCGTCATTGGCGCATTACGCCATTGGCGCAATGTGATTGAGGCATTGGGGCAATCATCAATCGCAGAATGAATCGTCAATCAACAATCGACAATCATCAATGGACGCCCTCACTAACCCAGGCGTTTCGACGACCGCAGCGTGGCAAGACCCAGCACGGTGGCGCCCCAGGCGAAGAGCGCCAGCGCCTGCGGCCACAGGGTCTCGAGGCCGACGCCTTTGAGGAAAATGCCGCGCACGATCACGAGGAGCACTGGAGCGGGATGAGGTAGGTGGCCGGCTGGATCCACGACGGCATGTTCTCGATCGGGAACACGAAGCCGGACAGGTAGATCATCGGCATCAGGAAGAAGAAGGTCGTCGTCAGCATGGCCTGCTGCTGGGTGTTCGAGATGCTCGAGATGAAGAGCCCCAGCCCCAGCGTGGACAGCAAGTAGACGAGGCTCATGGCGAAGAGCAGCGGGATGCTGCCGCGCATGGGCACCTCGAACCAGATACAGCGCCACGATCAGCACGAGCACCACGTCGATGACGCCGATCAGGGCGTAGGGCAGGAGCTTGCCCGTGATGAGCTGCCAGCGCGCCAGCGGGGTGACGTTGAGCTGCTCGAGCGTGCCGACCTCCTTCTCGCGCACGATGGCCATGGCCGAGAGGTTGGTGGTCACCACCAGCAGCAGCAGCGCCACGATACCCGGGATCATGAAGTCCGGCTCTCGAGAACCGGGTTGAACCAGACCCTGATCTCCACGGACACCGGCGGCGGAGGCGTGCCGGGCGGCGCCAGCTCCTGCGCGTAGCCGGCGACCAGGGCCCGGGCGTAGCCAAGCGCGACGTTCGTGGAATTGGCATCGGTGCCGTCGGCCACCACCTGCAGGACCACGGGGCGGTGGTCGCGTACGCGCTCGCCGTATCCGGCGGGAATGGACAGCGCCATCCACGCCTCGCCGCTGTCGAGCCACCGGTCGATGCCGTCCGTGGAGGACAGCAGGCCGACGAGCTCGAAGTTCTGCGACGCCTCGAACCGCGAGATCAGGCGGCGGCTGTCCACCGACCGGTCCGCGTCGACGACCACCAGCGGCACGTCCTTGACATCGGTCGTCGCGGCATAGCCCAGCACGGTGAGCTGGATGATGGGCGCCATGATGACGATGCCGAACAGGCGCGGGTCCTGGCGCAGCTCCAGCAGTTCCTTCCGCACGAGGTGCAGGACGCGACGCATGATCAGCTCCACTCCCGCCGGAGGCGCAGCGAGGCGGCCCCGAGCGCCACGGTCGAGAAGAGGCCCAGCCAGACGAGCTGCTCCCAGAACGCGGGCAGGCCCGCCCCCTTGAGCACGATGGCCCGGAGCGCGACCAGGAAATAGCGCGCCGGCACGATGTGCGACACCGCCTGCACCGCGAGGGGCATGCTGGAGATCGGGAAGATGAAACCGGACAGGATGAAGGTCGGCAGGAAGGACGACAGCAGCGCCACCTGGAACGCCACCTGCTGGGACGTGGCGATTGTGGAGATGAGGAGACCCTGCGCCTGCGCCCCCACGAGGAAGAGCAGGATGGACCCGCAGAGCAGCGTCCACGAGCCCCGCATCGGCAGGTCGAACAGGAGTTGCGCCGTGAACAGGATGAGGAGTGCCGAGACGAACGAGAGCGCCAGGTACGGAATCGTCTTGCCGACGATGAAGGAGAGCGGTCCGATGGGTGACATCCGGATCTGCTCCATCGTGCCGCGCTCCTTCTCGCGCACCACCGAGAGCGCCGTGGACACCACCGCCGTGATCATGGCGATGAAGGCGATGAGCCCGGGCACGAGGAACAGCGTGCTGCGGAGGTCCGGGCTGGTACCAGATGCGCGGCTCCAGCGTGACCAGCGGCGCCGGACCGGCGCGCGCGGCGGCGCGCACCAGAACGTCCGCGGATACTCCGCGACGATGGCCTGCGCGTAGCCCATCACGGTGGAGGCCGTGTTGGCGTTGTCGCCGTCGATGACGACCTGGACGGTCACAGGCGTGCGGCGAAGCACGTCACGTCCGAAGCCGTCCGGAATGGACAGCATCGCCCTGGCCTCGTTCCGGTTGACGAGGTCGTCCACTTCGGCGTCGCTGGTCACGTAGTCCACGAGCGAGAAGTAGCCCGAGTTGACGAACGCCGACACCAGGCGGCGACTCTCGGTGGATCTGTCGAGGTCCTGCACCGCGAGCCGGATGTTGCGGATGTCGAAGTTGAGCGCGTAGCCGTAGATCAGCAGGATGAAGGCGGGAAACACCAGCAGGATCGCCAGGGTCCGTCGGTCCCGGCCGATCTGGTGCAGCTCCTTGATCGCGACGGCCTTGATGGTGCGCATCTCAGGCCTCCGCTCCCGATCGCTCGACGACATCGAGGAACACGTCCTCGAGCGACGGCGTCACACGGCTGATGCCCTTGAGCCCGATGCCCTCGCCGGCCAGGGCATCGGTCACCGCGCGCTCGCCGTCAACGCCCGCCTTCATCACGGCGTGCACCGCCGTGCCGAAGAGGCTGGTCTTCTCCACCGCGTCCAGGGCGTCGAGCGCTTCCATGGCGGCCACCGGCTGCGCCGCCTGGACCTCGAAGATGGGCCGATCGCGGAAGATGCCCTTGAGCTCGGTGGCCGTCCCCAGCGCGGCGAGCTTGCCCGCCTGGATGATGGCAATGCGATGGCAGTGCTCCGCCTCGTCCAGGTAGTGCGTGGTCACGAGCACGGTCGTGCCGGCGGCGGACATCTGGTCGATGAGGTCCCAGAAGTGCCGTCGGGACAGCGGATCGACGCCCCCGGTCGGCTCGTCGAGAAAAACGATGGGCGGTTCGTGCAGGACCGCGCATCCGAGGGCGAGGCGCT
Source organism: Vicinamibacterales bacterium (assembly GCA_041394685.1). Lineage (GTDB taxonomy): Bacteria > Acidobacteriota > Vicinamibacteria > Vicinamibacterales > UBA2999 > VFZN01. Next base: position 149,555 of record JAWKHU010000036.1, on the reverse strand, counting down.
GACGCCAGCCGCCGGGCAGGTCGCGGGTGAGCGTCTGCTCGCGGCCGTCGAGGCCGGCCATGTCGAGCACGAACCGGCGGCGATCGGCCAGGCGCGCGCCGGACAGACCGTAGATGCCGCCCCAGAACGTGATGTTCTGATCCACGGTCAGCAGCTCGTACAGCGAGAACCGCTGCGACATGTAGCCGATCCGTCGCTTGACGCCCTCCGGATCCTTCGACACGTCCACGCCGCCAACCAGTGCCGTGCCCGAGGAGGGCCGCAGCAGGCCGCAGAGCATGCGGATGGTGGTGGACTTGCCGGCGCCGTTGGCGCCGAGGAAGCCGAAGATCTCTCCGGGCCTGACGGTGAAGGACAGGTCGTCAACGGCAACGAACTGGCCGAAGCGCCGAGAGATGCCGCGAACGTCGATGGCAGGCTGGTCGCTCATGGACGTCCCAGCGCCCGCTGCAGCCGGGCCTCGGCCAGCCTGACGCCTGCGAGCGCGCGGGTCCGTGACAGCTCCGCCAGCAGGAGCTGGTCCTGCGCGACGAGCACGTCGGTGGTGGTGGCGACGCCCACCGCAAACCGCTCACCCAGCACGCGGCGGGCCTCGGTGGCCGCGCGCAGGCCATCGTCGGCGGCGCGGACGGCCGCGAGGCTGGCCTGGTAGTCGAGGACGCGCAGACGCACGTCGGCATCGACGATCGTGGCGAGCTCGAGCCGGCGCTCGGCCGTCGCGCGGGAGGTGGCGTCGGCTTCCGCGACCTCGGCCCTGGTGCGCCCGCTGTCGAAGAGCGTCCAGCTCACGTTGACGCCGAGGTCCCAGGACGACTGCCAGATCTCCTCGCGCGGAAAGATCTTCGGGTTCGGCCGGGCCAGGTCCACGCCGCCACCGACCGCAATGGTGGGTTTCCTGCCGGCGCTCGCCGCATCGCGCCGCGCCTCGGCGCCTGCGGTGCGCCGATCCAGCGCCTGCAGCTCGGGGCGCTGGTTGAGTGCCTCGGTGACGAGCGTGCCGACGGCCTGGCGTTCGGCGCCGGAGGCCAGCGGGGACACCAGGTCCGGTGCGAGGGTCGGCGCGTCCAGGCGGTCGGCCAGCTCGATCTCGGTGTCGGGCGCCAGGCCGAGCAGCCGCCGGAGATCGACGAGCGCGGACGCGCGCTGCGTGTCGGCGTCGATGAGCTGCAGCTGTTCGCGCGAGCGCTGCGCTTCGAAGACGAGCACGTCGCTTGGCGGGACGAGGCCGACGTCGAGCCGCTGCTTCGCGTCGCCGAGCTGCGCGGACGCGCGGGCGACCGAGTCCTCGAGCACGCGGACGGCCTCGCGAGCGGTGGCCAGCGCCCAGTACGCGCGCTGGACCTCCAGGCGCAGATCGAGCCGAGCCGCCTGCAGGTCCTGGCCGGCCGCGCCGGCCTCGGCCGCCGCGGCGCGCTCGAGCGCATCGATCCGGCCGGCCGTGTAGATGGGCCACTGGCCGGACAGGCGTGTCGAGACGTTGTCGGGCACGTCGGGGTAGAGGACGCGAAGCCCGCCGGTGGGCGAGGGGAAGGAGAACTCGTCCACGTGGTTCGTGCGCGTGTACCCGGCGGCGACTGCCGCGGTCGGCCCTCCCGCGGCGCGACGCACGAGGCGAGTGGCCTCCGCCGCCTCCTGGCGCGCGGTGGCCTCGGCCAGCCGATGGCTGGCCTCGAAGGCTCGGGTGACGGCGTCGTCGAGCGTGAGCCGCAGGCTGGCAGGCTGCGCGGCCGCCGCGGCAGGGAGGAGGAACAGGCACAGGAGCGTCGATGGGAGTGAGCGCGTCATGACGTCTGGTTCTCGGTGAGCTTGGCGATGAACACGTCTTCGAGTGACGGGGTGATGGGACGCACGGCGCTGGGCGTGAGCCCGGCGGACTGGACGACGCGATCGAGCGCCGCGCGCGAGGCCTCGGCGTCCGCGACGTCCAGCCACGCGTGCAGCCGGTCGCCGAAGACGAAGGTGCGCAGCGCGGTGTCGGCCGCAGCCGACAGCCTCGTGTGGGCATCGCGCGGTGCGTCCACGACCACTTCGTACCATCGGCCGGGCAGCGACTGGCGGAGCCGCCCCGGCTCGTCGAGCGCCAGGACGCGGCCCTCGTGGAGCATGGCGATGCGGTGGCAGCGCTCGGCCTCGTCCAGGTAGGGGGTGGTCATCAGGATGGTGATGCCCGACTGCAGGAACTGGGACAGCAGCTTCCAGAACTCGCGACGCGAGACGGGGTCCACGCCCGTCGTCGGCTCGTCGAGGATCAGCACGTCGGGCTCGTGGACGAGCGTGCAGGCGAGCGCGAGCTTCTGCTTCATGCCGCCGGACAGCCGGTCGGCCAGCCGGGTGCGAAACGGCGTGAGCTGGGTGAGCTCGAGCAGGCGGTTGCGGCGCTCGGCGTAGTGAGTGAGCCCGTGAATCTCCGCGAAGAACGCGATGTTCTCGTCGATGCTGAGATCGCCATACAGGCTGAAGCGCTGGGAGAGATACCCCACTGATCCGGTGATGGCGCGGTGCTGGGCCACCGGATCGCGGCCCAGTACCCGCACGCGCCCTTCGTCTGGATGCAGCAGGCCGCACAACAGGCGGATGGTGGTCGTCTTGCCGGCGCCATCCGGGCCGATCAGGCCGAACATCTGGCCCCGCGGGACCTGGAAGCTGATGCCGGCCAGGGCCGTGACGCTGCCGTAGCGGCGCGTGACGGCGTCGACGTCGAGTGCCGGCGGTTCGGTCACGACGGGCTCACCGGCTGCAGGGGCAGTTCGGCTTCGACGGGCATGCCGAGCTTGAGCACCCCGTCCTGGTTGTCCACGGAGATGCGCACGCGTACACCAGCTTCGATCGCTCGTCGGCGGTCTGCACGTTGCGCGGCGTGAACTCGGCCTTCGGCGAGATGAACGTGATCGTGCCGGGAAGGCCGGCGCCGCCGGCGTCGGTGTACACCTGCGCCTGCTGGCCGAGGCGGAGGCGCGGGATCGCGGGCTCGGGTACGAAGACGTCGGCCCACGCATGATCCAGGTCCACGACGACCGCGACAGGGGTGCGGGGGGCGATGACCTCTCCGGGCTCCACGAGCTTCTCGGTGACGAGGCCGCCGATGGGCGATTCGAGGTGCGTGTCGTCGAGGTTCTTCTCGAGCGTGGCGATCTGCGCGTCCACGGCGGCGACGCGGGCCCGGGCGGCCTCCAGCTCTTCGCGCCGCGCACCGGCCCGGAGCCGGGCCACGGCTTCCTCTGCCGCCTTCACGCGGCTCTCGGCCGCGGCCACGCGTTCGGTCGCGACCTGACGCCTCGTCGCGGCATCGTCTCGCTGCTTGCGCGAGCCGGAGTTGGAGGACAGGAGCTGTTCGAACCGCTGCAGGTCTTCCTCGGCGTTGCCGAGTTCGGCCCGGGCGGCGGCGACGTCGGCGCGCGCGGCGGCGGCCTGGGATTCGGCCTGTCGGATGTCCTCGGCCCTGGCGCCTGCCTGCAGCAGGCGCAGGTTGGCCTCGGCCTGCGCGCGCTCGGCGCGGGCGCGTTCGAGCGCCAGCTGCACGTCCCGTTGATCGAGCGTGAGCACGGTCTGGCCCGCCTCGACGCGCGTGCCCTCGGCGAGGTCGAAGGTGAGGATCCGGCCGCCCGCGTCCGGCGCGAGGCGTGTTTCGGTGGCTTCGACGTGACCGGACGTGCGCAGCGAGTTGGACGGCGGCGGCTCGTTGCAGGCGCCGGCGGCAGCGGAGAGGGCGATGAGGGCGAGGGTGCGGAGCGTCATGCGAGTGTGGACTCCGGGGCGAGCAGCCGCAGGGCGGCCTGCTGCATGTGCGTGGTGAGGTCCTGGTGTGAGACGACGGCGAACATCGGGAAGTCGATGCGGCCGGGGCGCGCGGCGGCGCGTTCGCGGCCGGCGTTGAGCAGGATGGGGCCGAGGATCGACATGTAGGTGAGCACGGGGTTCACCTCGCGGAAGAGTCCGGCGCGGCGTCCGTCGGCGAGGATGCGGCCGAAGGCCATGAAGACGTCCTTCATGAGGCCGAAGGTCTCGGGGTCGAGCCGCGGCGCGCCCTCGGAGATCTCGCGCAGCATCAGCAGGGGAAACCAGGGCCGCTCGTCGGCGACGGCGACGAAGGCGGCGATGAACGCGGCCATGCGGGCGTCGGCGGGGTCGGGGCTGCCGGCGGCCCGGGTGAGGTGGTGGCCGGCGAGGCGGAGCATGTCGCGGACGATGGTGCGGTAGAGGGCGAGCTTGCTCTCGAAGTGGTAGTAGAGCATCGCCTTGTTGAGCCGGGCGGCGTGGGCGATGTCGTCGACGCCGACGCCGTCGAAGCCGCGGCTGGCGAAGAGCTCGGCGGCGGCGGCGTAGATGGTGTCGCGGGAGTCGGGTGTGGCGCGCGCGGGGGTGGTGCGGCGGCGGCGCGGCTTGGCGGCACGAGGGGGAGCGGGGGGCCGAGCGGGCATCTTAACTAACTATTTAGTTAATTCAATCGCCACGAAGAAGTCAACTCGTTCCTCTTCGTGCACCCTGCACCCTGCACAGCACTCTGCACCCGCACTCCGCACCCTGCACCCCAGCACCGCACTCGGCACCCCGGCACCCTGCACCCAGCACTTCCCCCAGCCCCTGAACCCACCCCCCCTCGCCACGCGTCCCACCGAACAGGCACCATATCCCTGATGACCATCGTCCTCGCCGGCGGCTCCGGCTTCCTCGGCGGCGCCCTCCACGACCACTTCACCGCCGCCGGCCACACCGTGCGCACCCTCACCCGCCACCCCCGGCGCGGCGTCGCCACCGACGTGCACTGGCACCCGGACGGCCACGCCGGCCCCTGGGCCGACACACTCGCCGACGCCGACGTCGTCATCAACCTCGCCGGCGCCGGCATCAGCGACAAGCGGTGGACCGAGTCACGCAAGGAGACGTTGCGCACCAGCCGGCTGCAGCCGACGCGCAGCCTGGCTCGCGGGCTCGCCGCCGCGCCGCCGCGGCCGCGCACCTTCGTCAGCGGATCGGCAATCGGCTACTACGGGCCCCACGGCGACGAGGCCGTCACCGAAGAGTTCGCACCGGGCCACGACTTCCTCGCGCGGCTGTGCCTGGAGTGGGAGGGCGAGGCCATCGCGGCCGTGTCACCGGACACGGCGGTGGCCATCATCCGGACGGGCATCGTGCTCCATCCCGAGGGCGGCGCCCTCAAGACGATGCTGCTGCCGTTCCGGATGGGTGTCGGCGGGCCGATGGGTTCGGGCCGGCAGTTCATGTCGTGGATTCACCTGCACGACTGGGTACGGCTGGTGGCCTGGCTGGCGACGAGCGCGCCATCCGGGACGTCAACGGTGTGGAACGCCACCGCACCGTCGCCGGTGACCAACGCCCGGTTCTCCAAGGCACTGGGCCGTGCGGTGCACCGGCCCGCGATCGTTCCCGTGCCCGGCGTGGCCCTGAACGTGCTCCTCGGCGAGTTCGCCACCTTCCTGCTGGCCGGCGCTCGCGTCTTGCCGGCCGCCGCCGAACGGGCGGGCTTCACGTTCGAGTTCCCGACGCTCGACGGCGCTCTCGACGACCTGCTGTAGCCGTCGCGTCCGCGCTACTTCGAGTAGCGATCCAGCGCGGCGATCCACTCGCCGACCGGCTCCGGCGAGCTGGCGCGGCGGTCGAACACGATCTGCCCCGTCCGGAAGGGCATCCCGTATATCACCTCGTTCGCGTCGCGATCCTGGCGGATGGTGGAGCCGTTGAGGGTGACGCCGGCGAACAGGCCGCGCGTCCGCGAGTAGCTGAGGATCTGCGCGCGCAGCTGGATGTCGGTGGACGCGCTCGCGTCACGTCCGACGGGTCCGGCCGCCACCGACGCGTCCGCGCCGATGCGGAACTGGTTGCGCACCAGCTGCTCGAGCCCGCGACGGTTCTGCACGACGAGCACCAGGTCCACGGCCTGCGCACCGATCTGCGCGCCGATGCTGCCGCCGGTGATCGTGAGGAAGGCGGGCGGCGACCACTCACCGGTCTTGGGTCGCGCGCGCCAGCACGCCGCGCCCGTACTGGCCGCCCACGATGAAGCCGGCCTTGACGAGCGAGGGAAACACGGCAATCCCCTCGGCCTTCTCCATGATGGAGCAGGGCACCGACTGGTCGCCGGCATCCATGATCTCGGAGAGGACGACGACGGCTTCCGAGATGCGGCGGGCTTCGTCGGACTGCGCGCGGGAACTGCCGCAGACAGGACGAACGCGGCCACGACGAGGGGGAGATATCGCATCCGGCTACGTTAGCAGACTTCGGGCGGCGGGCCGCACCCGCCGCCCGTGCCGAACTACTGCGCCGGCGAGCCACCCGTGCTGAGCAGGTTGGCCATCAACCGATACGCGCCGTCGGTACCGGCCGGAAGCTGGCGCCAGAGACCCAGGCCCACGTAGATCCAGCGGCCCTTGCCCACTTCGGCCTCCACCAGCGCGCCGCGCTTGGCGCCCGTTGTAGGCGAAGGGCTCTTCGAACTCCACCAGATCCTTCATGCGCGGATCGCGCTTGTCGGTATCGAGGAAGCTTAGCAGCCCGCGCTCCTGACCCACCCGGTCCAGTCGGCACGTCCGATCTGGTTCGGGCTGTTGAACACCGGGTTCTTCGGCTCGAGCAGCCGCACCTCGGCGTTCTCGTCGGTCACCCGTTCGCGGCCCACGCGCGCCGGATACGGCGCGTACTGCGCGTCGTTGAACTCGAACTTGTTGTAGTTGACGATGACGGTGCCGCCCGCCTTCGCGTAGTCGAGGAGGCGATGGTTGTAGGCGCGCAGATCGAGCCGGCGCTCGTATGCCCGCACGCCCGTCATGACGACGTCGTATTTTGGAGAGGTCACCCCACGCGAGCTCGTCGGAGCCGATGAGGGACACCTCGACGCCCAGCTGCTCGAGGGCGGCGGGCACCTCGTCGCCGACGCCCATCACGTAGCCGACCTTGAGGTTGGGCTTGACCGATACGTCGAGGGCCTTGGCGGTGACGACCGGCGCCTGGCGCACCTGACGCCGTGTCGTGTGGGGACTCGACGAGCTGATAGCCCTGGTCGTACGTCTTTCCGCCGGCGGTGACCACCGCCGTGATCGGAAGGTGGAGCCGCCGGGCTTGGAGGCGGCGGTAGAGAGAGCGGCGGTTGACGGCGCACGAACGACGAAGCGAACGGTAATCGCCTCGTCTTCACGCGACAGGCTCACGGCCTGGGTCGGTGGCGTGGCCGTCCACCCCTCGGGCATCTGCAGCGTCACGTCTCCCGCGGCCGCGCCCTTGGCGTGGTTTACCACCGTCACGCGGATCTCCTTGCCGCCGGCGCCGGCACCCGCGGCCGTATTGACGACCGTGTGGGTCGGCACGATGAGCGTGTCCGGGCTGGCGGTCACCGCGAAGGCGGGCACCACGTGAACCTCCGCACGCTTCTCACCGCTGAACAGGTTGCCCTCGGACCGCGCCTGCACCGGCACCGTCACCGGGAACTCCACGCCGCCCGCCTTCACCGTGAAGAGAGCGGTGAACGGGGTTGGGCGGAACGGCAGGCCGAACGGCACGTCGGGATCGAGGATGAAGCGCGACGCGTCGGTGGCGTAGCGGAAGTGCGCGGCCGTCATCCGCGCATCGGCGGGGATTACGCCGCCCTTCTCCGTGGGCTGGTCGAAGCCGTGGAGCTCGCGCGAAACGACCTCCACCGGCACGGAGCCGCGCGACACGGCGATCATCTGGACGCCGACGTTCTGGCCCGGCGTCACGACCCCGTCGTTAGCGATGGCCTCGATGCGCATGTCGGTGGCCGCCACCAGCGCGCTGATGAACTGGGATTCCTTCTGTGCCAGCCTGAAGTCGATGTCGTACTGGGCGGCGTCGCCGAGTCCCATGCCCTTCAGGTCGGCCCGCAGCGTGCGAACGGCCGTGAGGCCGGATGCCAGCGACGGCACCGTCGCACCCGCGCCGCGCGCCAGGCTCTCACGCGCGCTGCGCACGTGGCCCGTGATGGTCGCCAGCGCGGAGGTGAGCGCGGCAGGCGGCGTGGCACCGGCGTACGCCGCGAGCGACGCGAGGCTGACGTCCACACCGTCGAACGGGTCGGACTCCTGCCGGTTCACGCCGTCGGGCAGCACCGTTTCGTACAGTCGATAGGCGCGGATGCTGCCCGGGCCCATGGCGCCGCCGGCGCCCGGCAGCGGGAGCAGCTGCGACATGCCCTGGCACTTGTGCATGCTGCGCGCCTCGCCCGCGATCTCGTTGTAGGTGCGGCCGAGCACCCAGTCGTAGTCGTTCCCGCCGTCGAACATCAGGGGCGAGGAGGCGCCGGGGCCGGTCAACTGGATGGTGCGGCCGCCGGGGCCGCCCGGACCGCCGGGTCCGAAGCCCGCCGTGTAGTAGAACTTCGAGGCCTGCCAGGGGCGCAGGCCCTCGGCAATCTGCTCGGGGAAACGGGCCGGGTCAGCGGCCGCCAGGAAAGCTTCGGCCGTCAACCGCGACGAGGTCTGGTGGTGCTGGCCGCCACCCTCCCCGTCGAACACGAACCCGACGATCACCTGCGGACGAAGCGTGCGGATCATGCGCACGTAGTCGCCCAGGATCTCTTCCTTGCCCCACTTCGCCAGCGTCTCCTCGATGCTGAACGAGTAGCCGAAATCGACGGCCCGCGTGAAGTACTGCTCGGCGCCGTCGTAGCGGTGCGCGGCCAGCAGCTCCTCGGTGCGCAGCACGGCCAGCGCCTCGAACAGCTCGGGACCGATCTCGTTCTGCCCGCCCTCGCCACGGGTCGCGGTGACGAGCGCCGTACGCATGCCCTTGCCGTGGCCGTAATAGGCCAGCATCGCGTTGTTCTCGTCGTCGGGATGCGCGGTGGTCATCATGAAGGTGCCCACCGTGTCGAGCTTGCGCAGCGCGAGCTCGACGGCGGCCTCGCCACGGAGCGCCGCGACCGGGACCAGCTGGTGCTGGGCTGTAGGAGTGGTCAGCGCCACGAGGACGAACAGGGCGGCGGCGCCGGCGACCGTTGACGATTGACGAATTGTCGATTGGCGATTCATTGGAGATTGGACAATTGGGGATTGAGGCAATGACAGTGGTGCGATGCCGCAATGCGGCATTGGATCATTCGTGATTGGCGCATTGGGCCGATTGCCAATGAACGAGTGCATCGTCGATTGACAATCGGCCATACGTCGCTCTGCAGCGAGGGCTGCCAGAAGGTGAACTTGAAACCAATCTGCAGCTGCCGCTGCTCGTACCCGCCGGTGGGCGTGAGCAGGTCGCCCGAGGCCGGGAGCGCCGCGAGCGGGTTCCCCAGCGCGTCGGTCGCGATCGTGGCGTTCACGTTCGAGGTCTGCACTCTGTTGAACAGGTTCTTCACCTCGGCGATCACCTCCGCCGCGCGGTTGCCGCCGATGCGGACCCGGCGCGAGTAGCGGAAGTCCACGTTGTAGCGGGCCGGCAGGTTGAGGGCGTTCCGACCCACGCCGTTCGGCCGGTCCGAGCTCACGCCGTCGTTGTTCAGCTCGCGGTTGCTGCGCAGGTTCACGGGAATCCCGCTCGCGAACTGCATGGCGATACCGAACACGTTGTCGTTGAGGACCGCGCCCAGGGCGCCGTCGCGGTCGAAGCGCGGGGTGGCCACGATGCTGCCGCTGAAGGTGTGGCGCTGGTCGAGGAGATTGGGGCCTCGGTCCCGCTCCAGGTTGGTGACATCGGTACGGCCCGCGTCACCCGACACCGACAGCTGGCCGGGGATGGGCGCGTTGTCGTCGCTCTTGCCGAGGGTGTAGGCGAGGTCGAAGCCGATCCCGTTGATGCTGCGGCGAGTGAACTGCAGCGTCATGTTCTTGTAGGTGGACTCGCCGATCGCCTGGGTGGCCAGGATGACGTTGTAGCGCGGATCGACGCGCGTGTCGGCGTTGACCGCGGTGCTGAAGATCGGGATCCCGCTGGGCAGGGCGCCGGTCGGATTCTGCAGGTTGATGTTGGTCACCACCGGCAGGCTGTTGCCCTTCACGTACGAGGTGCCGACGGCCACCGAGTAGCGGTCGTTGAGCGCGTGCTCGAACTGCACGTTGCTCTGCCACGAGCGCGCCACCTTGAAGTCGGGGTCCACCGTCCAGGCGCTGTTGGGCTGGGCGCCCGCACCGGCGCTAAGCGTGTTTGGGAAGGCGGGCGAGCCGGCCGTCGCGGGCTGGAAGGTCGCCGATGCCCGGGCGTTGGTGCCGTCGTTCTGCAGCGCCTGCTCGTAGATGGCGTTGAGCGTCTGGTCGTACATGATGCCGGTGTTGGCGCGCACCACCGAGCGACGCTGCTCGCCGAGCGTCCACACCACGCCCACGCGCGGCGCGATGTTGTTGTTGTCGGTCGGGAAGTCCTGCGACGCGGCAATCGGGCCGCCGGAGACGCCGTCCGGAACGCCGTAGCGGTCGTAGCGGATGCCGTAGAGCACCTTGAGCGTCGGGCTGACGCGCCAGTCGTCCTGCACGAAGAGACCGGTCTGCGTGGTGTTGTACTCGAGGCCCGGCAGGCCGAAGTACTGGGTGAACGACTGGTAGCTGCGCGGGTTGGCGCCCGTGAGGGCGGCCTGGTACGCCGCGACGCTGGCGAACGTGTAGATGGCCTGCGGCGAGGCCACGCGGTTGTCGGACACGAACTGCAGGTCCACGCCGGCCTTGAACGCGTGATCACCCTTGAGCCAGGTCGTGCTGTTGTTCACCTGCAGGACGTCCTGCGAGAAGCCGAAGCCGGCGTCCGACACGCTCGCCACCGGGCCGCCGATGTTGGCGACGCCCGAGATGTTGATGGCGGGCCCGGTGCCGGCCAGTGCGCCCGGCGTGCGCGCCTGCGCGCGTGTCGCGTACTGGAACCGCATCTCGTTCAGGAACGCATTGCCCAGCGTCGAGATGAGCTGCACGCCCGTGGAGTGCTGCCGGTCGGAGAAGTCCGTGGCACGCAGCGACGAGGTGAGCCCGCCGCCGACGTTCGCGGTGATGAAGTTGTCGAAGAACATGTAGCGCACCGACAGCCGGTTCGCCTGGTTCAACTGGGGATCGACCTTGCCGATGGCGAACTCGGTGTTGAGCCCGCGCGGCTGGTACTGCGGCTCGCTGATTCCCAGGGCGGCCTGGTTGGCCGGCGAGATCGTGATGACGCTCAGGCCCGACAGGTCGCGCTCGGTGTGCTCGTAGCCGCCGAAGAAGTGCGTCCGGTCACGGACGATCGGGCCGCCCAGGTCGAACGTGTAGACGTTGACGTCCGTCGGGGGCTTCTCCGCCCCGGCGCCCGTGTAGAACGGCAGCGCCACCATCGACTGCCGCTGCAGGCGGTAGCTGGCCTGGCCGCGGAACGCGTTGGTCCCGGACGGCGTGATGGCGTTGTACACCAGACCCATCGTCTGGCCGAACTCCGGCGCGTAGCCGCTGGTGACGACCTTGACCTCGCGGATCATCACCTCGGACATCGGCATCTGCCTGAGGCCCGCGCGATCCTTCTGGGTGTTGTTGCTGCCGTCCACCTGGTAGTTGACGCGCAGCAGCGCGCCGTTGGCCGTCAGGCGCGGCACGCCGAACTCGTTGGTCTCGAACCCGACGACCCCCGGCTGCAGCAGCGCGAAGTTGTACGGGTTGCGCGAGGTGAGCGGGAGCGTCTTGACCTCGGCGTTGCTCAGGGTACGCCCCTGCTCGATCTTGCCCAGATCGACCAGCGGCGCGTCTGCCGTCACCGTGACCGTCTCCTGCACGGTCCCGACCGACAGGCGGAAGTCGATGACGGCCGTCTGGCCGGCGCGCAGCTCGATGCCGCTCTGCTCGAACTTCTTGAAGCCCTGCAGCTCGGCGTCGACGCGGTAGCTGCCCAGGGGCAGCAGCGGCGCGCGGTACAGCCCGCTGGCGTTGGTGACGACCACGCGCGTGTCGCCGGTGTCGAGGTTGACGACGGTGACCGTGACGCCCGGGAGCACGGCGCTCTGGTCGTCGGTGATGGTGCCTTCGATGGTGCCGTTGATGGCAGTGGACTGTGCGGCCGTGGGGAGTGCGCTGGCTAGTGCGAGAAGACTTGCAAGCAGAATGCGGAGCATCGAGGAAACCCCTCCAAAAAGTGTCCGACTTGGCAGTATATGTTACGGGTTAGATGCACGATCAGCGGCACAGGTGCCACGGCCCGACGATGGCGAAGGCCGCCTGCGTGTCACAGGGTGTCTCCTGGATCGTGACCACCCCAGGTCCCGCGCGATCGGCCAGCAGCTGGTATTCGCGGATGCGCTGCAGTTCGGTCGACGCCACCTTGACGCGCTCGGCTGTGAGGAACGCCACCACGTACGAGCGCCAGTAGCCGGCGCGGGCCACGTGCACACCCTTGTCTTCCAGGGTCCTGGCCAGCGGGACGAAGCGCGGGGGTGGCGGGGCGAACGTCGACCGCTGCAGGACGGTTGCGTGATCCACCAGCGACGCCGCGGCCAGCAGCCCCACCAGCGCCGCGCCCACGGACCGCAGCCCGATTGGCCTCCGTGCGTGCAGCATCAGCGCCGCCGCCGCGATCGGCAGGAGCAGCGCCAGCAGCCCGTAGCGCAGGGTGTAGACACTCGGGTCCCGCGTCAGCGCGTACGCGGCGCCGCTCTCCAGTCCGATGACCGCAAGGTAGGCGGCAAAGGGCACGCCCTCGGCCGACGGCCGCCGCGCCAGGTCGTACGCCAGCCACCCGAGCGCCACGACGAGCAGCACGATCACGACCGGGACGAGCTCGTCCCATCCGACGTGCGCGTCCGAGCCCACCGACAGGAGGTAGGGACGAAAGCCCGCCAGCCCGACCAGCATCGGCATGTGCTCGGTCACCAGCGAGCGGAAACGGGCGGGCAGGGCCGCCGGATCGAGGTTGGCCCGCGCGAGGAGCAGCGTGACGTTGTCCTGATCGCTCGTGGACACCGGAATGCCCGCGGTGCCCGGCCCCCAGAGATCGGCTGGCTTGAGCGCGTTGATGCCCTGGAAGACGACCACGAAGGCGAACGCCGAGTGCCCACGGACGCACCAGCGCCAGCACGCGGCCCCGCGCCTGCACCAGCTGCACCAGGCCGATCGCGGGTGCCGCGTACAGCGCGAACTCCCGATGCAGGAACGCCACGGCCAGCGTCGCCCCCAGCGCGAGTGGGCGTGCTCGGAGCAGCCAGAGCACGAGCACCCAGAAGAACGGCTCCGGGTTGCCGCCCTGCGCCTCCACCAGGTGCGCGGCGGTCATGAACGGCGCGAGCGCGAATGGCGACGCGGCGAGGGCGGCCATCCAGGGATTCAACCGCGCCTCCGTCACCAGCAGGCGCCACAGGAGAACGGCCGTGGCTGCATTGATCAGCACCATGGTGAGCCGCAGCGCGAACACGGTGGGCCCCGCGACGGCGAACACCGGCGCCATCAGCCACGCTTCCACGCCGAGCATGTACTCCTGGCCGTAGAAGAAGAGCGGAAACGCCCGGCCCTCCGAGAGGTGCTTGGCCATCAGGCCGACGATGGCCTGGTCGGAATCGAAGTAGCTTTCGTCGAAGGCGAGGAAGAACCAGCTGCGCACGGCGACCGCGGCGAGCAGGACCGCGACGACGAGCAGCGCGCGCGGCTTCTGATTGCCCGGAACCTGCGGCATGATGCTGGGCGTCGATGATAGCAGCAGGGTTCCTGCCCACCTGCGCGGCCGCGTGGCACCTCGCCGCGCACGCACTCGTGGCGTCGGGCTGGTGGACTGACGTGCCGTTTGCGGGCGTGCTTCCCGCTCCCGTGTGGTTCGCCGTGCCCGCCGCGATCGCGACCACTGCCGCCATCCTCACCGCGTCGGCATCGTCGGCCTCGTTTGCGGTGATCGTGGGGGCGTCCGCGTTCGTGCATCCGTGGCTGCCGATCGTGCTCGCACCGCTCCTGGCGGCGTGCACCGACTGGTCCCACCCCACGCGCTGGTGGCGGGGCCTCGTCTTCGGCAGCGCGCTGGCCGCTCTCGCCGTCGTGCTGGCCACGGAGTGCGTCGGCGGCCAGGCGCGAACGGCCTGGCCCGCACTCTCGTCGATGGCCGTTGCGGCCGTGGGTCTGCCAGGGCTGATGCTGATCGGGTTCGACGCCGTGCTCGGGCGCGCACGTCGCGCACAAGCGGCCGCGGGCGCCGTGGCCCTCGTGGCAGTCGTATGTGCCATAGCCGGTATCGTGGACGGATCGACCGCGCTTGGCGCGCTCGCGCCCGTCCTGTGGTGGCGTGCGGTCGCAGGGGCGCGCCACGTCATCGACGGAGGCGCGACGGTGCTCGCGCGAGCAGGAGCGGTGGCGCTCGTGCTGCTCGTACCGGTGCTCGCCTGTGGGACGCTCGTGCCGCCGGCCTCGCCCTCAGCGTCCATCGCCGCACGCGCCGTCTGGCAGGCGCTCGACGACGCGCCGATGCCGGCGTCGATCGTGAGCACCGGCGGCGCCGAGGACGTCAGCGCCCTGCTGTGGCGCGCGGCGGACCCCGGCGGACGTCCGCTCGCCATCGTTGCACCACCCGACGTGGCCGTGTCCCTCACCGGCACGCCGCTGCTCACCTGGACCCCGTCCGCGCGTGAGATGGAGCTGCGCGGCTTCGGCATGGAGCCGGTGACCGCAGCGGACACGGCGGCGGTGCTGTGGCGCGCCACGGACGTCGTGCCGTGCGTGACGCTGCGCGCGTCGTGGTCCGACGTCACGCAGCAGGCGTCGGCCGGGCGCTTCGCCGGCGTCTTTCCCGCCGTGGCGCCCCTGCGCGGCATCCTGGTGTACGCGACCGGCGACACACCGCTATCGCCGTTTCCTGACGGCTGGCCGCCCGGTGCGGCAGACGGGTTCATCGTTCGTGCATTCGATCTCGAGGACGAGACGGCGCGAACCGAGCTGGACGAAGCGATGGCGCGGGACGAGTTCGACGCCGCGGCCGTTGCCCTCGCGCGATATGTCGTCCGCGTGCGCGTGGATCGCAACGCCGCGGCGCCCGAAAGCCTGCGCGTCGAGCTCGGGGCGCCGGCCCGAGGCGCGTGGGCGCGCCGCTATGTGCCGGACGACACCGGCCCGGAACGGCGGCCGTCCGTCTGCCGCGCCACCCGCTGACGCGGGGTCAGAGCGCCCGCGCGAAGCCGAGGTACTGGTCCTCGGAGATGGGCGACTCCTGCAGCGCGCGCAGGATCACGCGGCTTGCCAGGAAGGCGCGGGCCGGATCGTGCGCGGTGCCGAAGGCGAAGAGCTGGTGCGGAAAGTTGCGGTGCGATCCGGCGTAGAGGCCGCCGTCCGCGCTCAGGGCCAGCGGCATCGACCAGCCGTAGGCGGGCATCACCCCCGACACGTCCGGATAGAGGCGCGACAGCTCGTACATCAGTTGACCGGTGCGCTGCACGAGGTGCTTCTCCATCTGACGCGCGCTCACGCGCGGGCCGTCGGCGCCCGAGACGACCACTCGGTGGTCGTCGGTCCACCGGATGCGATGCGGCGGGGTGTCGGCATCGATCACCACGGTATCCACCGGGCTCATCGCCTTGCGGACCTTCGCCGGCACCGCCGCACTCGCAACCAGGGACCGCTGTGAGAGATGGAAGTGCCGCACGAGCGCGCGGACGAGCGTGGTCGGCTCTCCCGTACAGTGCACGACGTGCGCCGCCACGATGCGGCCGCGCGCCGTGACGACGGTGGCGCGCTTGCGGTCGAAGGTGACCTTCGTCACGGGAGAGCGCTCGAAGATCTCGGCCCCGCGCGCGGCAGCAGCCGCGGCGAACCCGAGCACCATGCGGAACGGATCGCAGACCGCCCAGGCGCCGAGTTTGACGCCACCGTCCGTGGCCTCGAGACCGGTCGCCCGGGCAATGGCCGCCGGCGTCTGCCAGGCGCCGTCGATGCCGGCGCCGCGCCGCTCGTCGGCCTCCCGCCGCAGTACCTTGACCGGTGCGTCGAACGCGGCCACGCGGAAGGCGCCCGCGCCGGCCATCTGCGCCTTGATTCCGAGCCGCCGGACGGTGGCGGCCAGGTCGAGCGCCGCCCGGCGCGTCTGGTCGAAGTGCGCGCGCGCCGCGCGGCGTCCCGCGGCCGCTTCGAAGTCCCGAAACGACGCCGACGCCTCTGTGGCGACGATCCCGCTGGCGTGCCCACTGCCGCCGAGGCCGAGCCGCTCTGCCTCGAGCAGCAGCGGGGCCATGCCCGCCGCCGCGCAGGCATGCGCCGTCATCACGCCGGCAAGCCCCCGCCGATGATGACCACCTCGGCTTCGCGATCGCCGGAGAACACGGGGATGCCGAGCGCTTCTTCCGGGGAACTCATCAATCCACGGAGACCGTCCGTATCGCGTGGTCGGCACCGGGGGAGTGTAACCGAGTCGGAGGTGCAGGGTGCCTCGTGCCGGGTGCCGGGTGCGAGTGCCACGTGCAGGGTGCGGGGTGCGGGTGCGGGGTGCACGCCGACGTGCAGGGTGCCTTGTGCCGGGTGCCGGGTGCGAGTGCCACGTGCAGAGGTGCGGGGTGCGAGTGCGGGGTGCGCACCGAGGTGCAGGGTGCCTCGTGCCGCGTGCCGGGTGCGAGTGCCACGTGCAGGGTGCAGAGCCGCGGTGCTGGGTGCTGGGAGCGACACTCGCTGCACCCGGCACTCGCACGTCGCACCCGGCACTCGCACGTCGCCCCCTGCACCCTGCACTCGCACCCGGCACGCGGAACAAGGCACCAGGCACACGACGACGTGCTGCCTACCCCTCTTCCCTCCGTATGAGCTTCCGCTTCCGCTCACGCCCCACCGGGCACCCCACCGAGGCCGCCGTCGCTCTGCACGACCCGGTGGCAGGGGACGACGAGGCACACGGGGTTGGTGGCGCAGGCGCGGGCCACGGCGCGGGCGGCGCGGGGGCGGCCGATGGAGCGGGCGACCTCGCTGTAGGGGCGCGTCTCGCCGTACGGAATCGCCTGCAGCGCGCGCCAGACCTTCCACTGGAAGGCCGTGGCCCGGACGTCGATGGGCAGGTCGAGCGCCGGCAGTTCGCCGCGCAGGTGGCGCACGATCGCGCGCACCCACTCCGCGCGCGCCTCGCCGTCCTCGTGAATCTCCGCCGCCGGATACTCGCGGCGCAGATCCTCGGCCAGCAGGCCATCATCGTCGCCCAGCTTCACGGAGCACACGCCCACTGGCGTCGTGGCCACCAGCAGGCGGCCCACCGGCGAAGCGACAACGGAATAGGCGATCTGCATGCCGGCACCGCCCCGCCGGTACACCGACGGTGTCATCCCGGTGAGCGCCTGGCCCTCGTAGACGCGGCTCGGCGAGCCGTAGCCCGCTTCGACAATCGCCGTCGTCACGTCGTGGCCGCGCCGCAGGTGGTCCTTGAGACGGCCGGCGCGACAGGCCGCCTGGTACTCGCGCGGAGAGACCCCGACGAGTGCCTTGAAGCGGCGCTGCAGGTGGTGGGGGCTCATCGCGGCCACGCGGCCGAGCCGCGCGAGCGAGACGGATTCGTCGGCGTGCGCCGCCAGGTAGGCGGAGACGCGGCGCACGGCCTCCATGCCGGGCACGCCGAGATCGACCTGGTCGGGCTTGCACCGCTTGCACGGGCGGAAGCCCGCCTGGCGCGCGCCGGTGCCGGTGTCGAAGAAGCGCACGCGATCCGCGCGCGGGCGCCGGCTCGGGCAGCTGGGGCGGCAGTAGACGCCCGTGGACGTCACGGCATAGACGAAGGTGCCGTCCGCCGCCCGGTCGCGCGCGGCCAGCGCCTGCCAGCGGGCGTCGAGGCCCGTCGTCGCACCGGGACGCGGCGAGGGCGTGGAAGGGGAACGCACGAGTTCATGCTGCATCATGCGGCGAGATTAGGCCAGTGCCGCAGAGCCGCGCGATCCGAGGATTGCGGTGAAAACCGGGCCGCAGAAGTGCAGCCACAGATGACGCAGATGCTTGGGCGGGGTGGGGCGCCGCAGATGGGCCGCAGATGACGCCGAGACCAACGCCGCAGGGCCGCAGATGGCGCAGATGACGCAGATGGCGCGGATGGCGCAGAGGTCGAGGATGCCGCCGCTAACGCACCCGGCGGACCGGCGCCAGTCCGGCTCCGGCGCCGCGGCTGGTGCTGTTGGCGGGCGCGGACATCACCGGGGCGGTGGGGCCAGCCCCGCGTGAGACGCGATCGTGTCGCCGCACCTGCTGCGGTTCGCCACCGCGGACCCGGCCGGCCGCACGATCCGAGGACGAGCGGCGCGCACCGCCGAAGCCGTAGCCGTAGCCCCAGATGGCCGCGGGCCGCCAGAACGGATCCAGCGGCCGGCCCGCGGATTGATGCAACGGACCGAACGGCCCCTCCGTCGGGTCGCCGCCAAAGACCGTGACCGTGGGTCCATCCGGCACAATCGGCGGCGCCACGAACTGGCGCGCGGCCATCGACGCCAGGTCGTCGGCCGAGGGCGTGCGCGAACGATCGAGGGGACGAGCGAGGTCGGCGTTGGTGTAGACGCGCGTCTGCGCGGAGGCCTGTGCGGCGACGAGCACCGAGAGCGCGGTAACGGCAGCGGCGAGGGGGGCTCGCATAGGGCGCAGTATGCCAGAACACGCCGAGGGACTGAACCGCCCAACCCGCCAATTGTCCAATGGCGCAATCACTCCCGAGAAGGATCACCTCTCCCGAACGCGTGCCTTCCCGAAGGCGCGTCGCCTCCCGGCGCGTAGTTCCCCGCCTCCCGTCCCGCTCCTCCCTACCCGTGCACCCAGAAC
The DNA here is from genome assembly GCA_041394685.1 of Vicinamibacterales bacterium. GTDB lineage: Bacteria > Acidobacteriota > Vicinamibacteria > Vicinamibacterales > UBA2999 > VFZN01. The sequence continues at coordinate 130,905 of JAWKHU010000036.1, read as the reverse complement.
CCGCTGTCGGCGTACGCCGCGCCCGTCCACCAGTCGCGGCGGCCCGTGCCGCGGCGAAGATTGGTGCTGCCGGCCTGGCTCTGCAGCGGTGACGTCACCGCGCCGTCCGCCGCGCGGCGTGCGCGAGACTCGCCCGTCTCCGGGACGACGACGGCGATGTGGCCGGGGCGGCGGTCGTCGAGCCGGCGCGCGACGATCAGGCCGATCGCACCCTGGTTCACCTCGAGTTGCAGCTTGGTCAGCGTGCCCGTCTGCCGCCAGCCGAAGCGCAGGCCGAAGTCGCGCAGCCAGCGCGTGAGGTCGTTGGCCCGTTGCTCCTCGATGGTCTTGCCGAGCCGCGGCTCCACGTGCACCCCGCGAGCCAGGCTCTCGATGGCGGCGGGCGTCCACCAGACGCGCGGCAGATATACGCCCGCCAGGTGACAGAAGTCGTGCGCGTAGATGTTGCAGAAGGTGAGCCCGTCGCGCGGCTGGTAGCGGCGGTGCGACGCACGGTCGACTGCGAGGTAGTCGATGATGGCGTCGATCTCCGCGCGGAGCGCCTCGGGCGTCGTGCCAGCGCGCCCGGGTTGACCGGGCTCGTTGAGCGAATGTGCGTTGGCGGCGTCACGGCGCCGGGTGACGCTGCCCGCGCGGCGCGGCATGGTCACCATCGTGACGCCCTCGCTCGGCATCGCCACGGCCGGCCGCGGGACGGCCACCACCGTCCCGGGGGCGGGCACGAGGAACTCGCGCGCCGCGTAGCCGTGCAGGAACGCACCGTTGAGGCTCGTCTCCACCTCGAGGAAGCCGTTCTCGCGCGTGAGCTCTTCGCGCGCACGCGCTGGCCGTCCGGGAGGCGCGCAATGACGTTCGACGCCTTCGTCGTCGGTGCGCTCCGCAGGCGCAGGGGCGAGTCGCGGACGTCCACTTCGTACACGAGCCCGCCGGGATCCACGGGCGTCGGCGGCGGGAGCGGCGCCGTGCCGGGCGGCGGCGGCGGCAGCCGGGCGGGAGCGCCGGCGACGGGCACCGTCTGCGCCAGCCGCAGGTACTCCATGATGTGCTCGCCGTAATAGGCGTGCCGTCGAAGTGCCCCTGCTTGAGGCCCTTCCGCGGATCGAACCGTCCTGCGTTGTAGGCGATGGCCACGCTCACCAGCTCCAGATCCGTACGCGATCCTTCCCCGCGAGACCATTGCGCGTCAGCCCGCGTTTCAGTTCCTGAACGGCCTTGGCGAGGCTGGCCGGAAAGTCCTCGTAGCGCCGCTCGAGGAATGCGCGGGTCGGTCGGAAGAACTGCAGGTCGTGGAAAATGCCGAAGGCGTGGCAGAACTTGTGCGGCTGCCTGACCACCGACGTGTAACCGGGGACCAGCGGCGACATCCGTTCCAGCGCCGCACGCGCGATCCGAACATGCGATCGCCATCGGGATGTAGCCACGAGCGCCGCCCGGTTCACGGGGAAGGGCGCAGCGGCGGCCGGGGGCGTCGATGGTGTCGCCCACGCGACGGCCGGGATCTCCTGCACGGGCAGCCCACGGCGCCTGAGCCGCGACCAGACGGGCCCCGTCTCCTGGCAGGCAACGGCCGCCATCAGGTCGATGGTGAGCGGCGTGCCCTGCAACGCGGGCGTGATCCAGCCCGCGAACTGCTCCTTGAACCACGCGATGTCGTCTCTGGTCATGCCGCCCCAGCGGTCGGATGCTGGACGGCCTCGGCGAGTGTCAACCCGAAACGCCACCCTCGCGGAAGGCGTCCCGTCCCACACAGCTCGGCTGCGTGTCGCGCTCCTGTCGGGACGCGCGTGTAAGATGGCCCTCGGCGGTGCGTGCGGCGATGTCCATCGGTTCCGATCTGCGTCAGGCCGGAAGCCAGCGGGCTCTCGCTGAAGGAGCTTTCCAGCGTACGAACATCCGGCCGCAGGCGCTGCGCGCCATCGAGGCCAACGACTTCGCATCGCTGCCCGGTGACGTCATCACGCGCGGCTACCTCAAGTTGTACACGTGAAGTGGGGCTCGACGCGGACGAGATCAGCCGCCGCTTCGACGCCACGCGTGACGTCCCGGAGGCGGATGCGTCGGCCGTGGGCACCGACGACCAGCCGGCCGCGAATCCTGCTGTCGAACCCGCCGCCCGATCCCGCGGCGCCGGTGCCGGGCTCGCGCTGGTGGCCGTGGCCGCACTCGCCGTGGCCGCCGCGTTCGTGTTCGTCCGGACGCCCGCACCCGAACCGGCGGACGAACCAGCGGCTGCCAATGCAGCGACGCCCTCGTCGCCCGCGACGCCTGCCGCACGCCCCACGCCGGCCACGACGACACCCGATCGCCCAGCCCCTGCCGCCAGTACACCGGCATCACCGTCCAGCGATGCACCCGCGGCGAGCTCGCCCACGACGTCTGGCGCCACCCGCCCGGGCACCCTGCGCGTGGCCATCGTTGCCACCAGCGCGTGCTGGCTGTCGGCCAACGCCGATGGCGAGCAGATCGCGTACCGCGTGCTGAACGCGGGCGAGCGCGTCACGATGGACGTGACCCGCGAAGCCGTGCTCCGCATCGGCGAGCCCGGGAACCTCCGCGTCACCATCGACGATCGCGTGGTGCAGCGCATGGGCCCGCCCGGGACGCCGGCCACCCTGCGCATCACCCCGGACACCTACCGCGATCTCCTCACGTCCCCCACGCCTGACTCATAATCGACGGATGCGTGCGTGGCTGCGCGCCGGCATGGTCCTCGCCGGTCTCCTGGTGCTCTCGGTGCTGGCCGGAGGGCTGTACGTCAGGTCGGAACTTCGGGCGAGCCTGCCGCAGGTGGACGGCACGCGCCAGCTGCCGGGGCTCACCGCTCCCGTCACCGTCACGCGCGATGCCCTCGGTGTCCCGACCATCACGGGCGGCTCGCGCGTGGACGTGGCCCGCGCGCTCGGGTTCGTGCACGCCCAGGACCGCTTCTTCCAGATGGACCTGCAGCGCCGGCAGCCGGCCGGCGAGCTCAGCGCGCTCGTCGGCGCCGCCGCCGTCGACGTGGACGCGGCCATGCGCGTCCATCGCTTCCGCCAGGTGGCGCGGGCGGCCTACGCACGGACGTCCCCCGATTGGAAGGCGATCGTCGACGCCTACGCCGAGGGCGTGAACACGGGTATCAGCGCCCTCGGTGCGCCACCGTTCGAGTACCTCGTCCTGCGGGCGACGCCGGAACCCTGGCGACCCGAGGACACCATCCTGACCGTGCTGGCCATGTTCGATTCGCTGCAGGGACGTCAGGCGGCGTTCGAGCGGACGAACCAGCAGCTGCGCGATGCGCTCCCCGAGCCGTTGTTCCGGTTCCTGACAGCCGTGGGCTCCGAGTGGGAAGCACCCGCGGCCGGGGAGGCCGTGACGCGCCCACCCGTACCCGGGCCGGAGGTTGCAGATCTGCGTGCCCGCGGCCCGCACCCGGCCGAGCCGTCGCGCGTCGCAGCGCGGACGGCCTGTGCATCGTGGCCCCTGCGCCTCGTGCCCGCCGCGTGCCAGTCCTCGGACGAGGCCGCCGTCATCGGCTCCAACAACTGGGCCGTGGACGCCGCGCACGCCGACGGCGGCGCGCTGCTGGCCAACGACATGCACCTCGGCATCAGCGTCCCCAACATCTGGTACCGCGCGTCGATGGTGTTCCCGGATCCCGCCGACGCCCTCGGTACGCAGCGGATCACCGGCATCACGCTGCCCGGCATTCCCACCCTCGTCGTCGGCAGCACCGGATACGTGGCGTGGGGATTCACCAACACGGGCGGCGACTGGAGCGACCTGATCCGCGTGGACGCCGACCCTCACGATCCCGGCGCCTACCTCACACCCGATGGTCCCGAGCCGTTCGAGGTCGCGACCGAGTCGATTGCGGTCAAGGGCGCTGACCCGCGTCCCCTGACCGTCCGCTCCACGCGCTGGGGCCCCATCGTCTGGACCGATGTGGACGGCCACGCCTACGCCCAGCACTGGGTCGCGCACGATCCGGACGTGCTCGCGAGCGATCTCTCGCAGGTGGAGCGCACGCGATCGGTCGACGAGTTGCTGGTCGTGTCGGCCGGCCTCGGCATCCCGAACCAGAACCTGACCATGGCGGATCGGACGGGGCGTGTGGCGTGGACGATTGGCGGCCGCATCCCGAAACGGTACGGCCTCGACGGGTTCACGAGCGAGTCGTGGGCCGACGGCACGCGGGGATGGGACGGCTACGTGGCCGCGGTGGACTATCCCCGGATCGTGGATCCGCCAGGCGGCCGGATCTGGACCGCGAACGCGGCCGTGGTCGGCGGCGCGGACCTGGCCCTCATCGGCGACGGCGGGCTGTCGGACGGCATTCGCGCCCGGATCATTCGCGACCGGCTGCTCGCGCTGCCGCACGCGCGAGCGCCAGACATGCTCGCGATTCAGCTCGACAACCAGTCGTTGTTCCTCGATCGCTGGCGCACCCTCGCGCTGGACACGGTGGCGCGAGCGGCCGCCAGCGCACCCGCAGACCGGCAGGCGTCGCGCGCCGGGTTCGCGCGCCTGATCGAAACGACGTGGGACGGACACGCGTCGCCGCCGTCGGCCGCCTATCGGCTGGTGCGCACCTTCCGGGCCGCCGTCGTCCGGCGCACGATGGCGTTCCTCACGGCGCCCGCGCTCGCCAGGGACCCGTCCTTCGACTACACCCGCTCGCCGCGTGCGGAAGGACCGGTCTGGCAACTCGTGACGGCGCGGCCGCCGCATCTCCTGGATCCGGCATTCACGTCGTGGGACGACCTGCGGATCGCATCGGTTGACGCGGCGACTGCGGAGCTCGCGGTGGACGGCGGCTCGCTCGCGGACCGGACGTGGGGGGAGGTGAACCGGGCGCGCATCACGCATCCGCTGTCGGGCGCCGTTCCGTTCCTGTCGCGATGGCTCGACATGCCCGCCGACCCGCTCCCCGGCGACGTCTTCACCCCCCGCGCGCACTCGCCGCGCACGGGACCGTCCGAACGCATGGTCGTGTCGCCCGGCCGGGAAGAGAGCGGCATCCTGCACATGCCGGTCGGACAAAGCGCGCATCCCCTGTCACCGCACTACGCAGATATGCACCGGGCATGGGTGCTCGGCGAGTCCGTGCCGTTCCTGCCGGGACCCGCGGCGTTCACGCTGACGCTCACGCCGTAACGACACCGTAAACGCACCTCGCAGGCGATCACGATCCTGGCCGCGGGTGTCGAGCTTCCGGACAGGGATTGCACGCAACCGCGCGCGACTGAACGTCCGGGCCCGGCCCAGCCCTTGCTACGCTCCCCGCATGCGCAGCATCAGCACCCGCTCCCTCCGCAGCCTCCTCGGCGGCGCCTTCGCGATCCTGCTCGCGGGCCAGGCCTGGGCCGACCCCGTCACGACGTCCACCCTCGGGTGGGCGGTCAACGGCATCGTCAGCGAGGTCGCCCGCGCGGGCGACGTGGCGTTCGTCGGCGGGTCGTTCCGCACCGTCGCACCGTCGGCGAACCTGATGTACGGCTTCGCGACCTTCGCCACCGATTCCGCGGTTCCCGTCCTGCCGAGACTGGACATCAACGGCCGCGTCAGGGCGGCCGTTGCGCTGCCCGGCGGCGGATGGCTCATCGCCGGCGAGTTCACCAACGTGAACGGCCAGACACGCCAGCGGATCGCGCGCCTGTCGGCCGACGGCACGCTGGATGGCGCGTTCTCACTCAACGTCAACGGCTCGATCAAGGACCTGGCTGTCGCCAACGGGAAGGTCTACCTGGCCGGCAGCTTCACGGAAGTCGGCGGCGCCGCGCACCTGCGCCTGGCCGCGCTCGATGCGACCACCCTGCTCGTTGACGCGACGTTCGTGCCGGAGATCGCGGGCGGCGCCACACCGTCGGTGCACGCGCTGGTCGTGACCGCCACGACGGTGTACTTCGGTGGGTCGTTCGCCACGGTCAACAGCGTGGGCCAGGCCAACCTGGGTGCGGTGGATGCCGTGGCCGGCGCCAGCCTGTCGGGCTTCACGGGCACGGCCGACGGCGTGGTCACGTCGCTGGCCCTCGACGCGGCAGCCCTCTACGCCGGCGGTGAGTTCACCAACGTCGGCGGTGCGCTGCGTCGCGGCGTCGCCCGGCTCTCGCCGGTAACCGGCGCGGCCGACACCGCCTTCGACGCCGACGCCAACGGCAACGTCTCCGCGCTCGCCGTGTCGGGCACGACACTCTTCGTCGGCGGATCGTTCGGCCAGATCGGCGGACAGAGCCGCGAGCACCTGGCGGCCCTCGCCACCGCCTCCGGGTCGGCGACCGCCTGGAATCCCGCGCCCGGCGACGATGTCCACGACCTCGTGCTGGCGGGCACGGCGCTCCTCGTGGCCGGCGACTTCGAAGAGGTCGGCGGCGAGGAGCGGCTTCACCTGGCGGCGCTCGACACGGCCAGCCTCACGAACGTCGTCCTGCCGTGGAACCCGTCGCTCGATTCGTCGGCCACGTCGCTGGCCCTCGACGCGGCGGGCCACCTGTTCGTGTCGGGCGACTTCCACTTCTTCGGCGCCGTGCGCCGCGAGAACGTGGCCGCCATCGACCTGCTCAACGGCGAGCTGCTGCCGTGGAACCCTGGCACCAACGGCTGGGTCCGGGCCCTCGACGTGCAGGGGAACGTCGTCTACATCGGCGGCGACTTCACGACGATCGGCGGCATGTCGCGGAGCCGGATTGCGGCCCTCGACGTGGTGACCGGCGCCGTCAGCAGCTGGACGGCCCAGCCCAACGCCCGCGTGAACGGCCTCATGGTGTTCGGCGACGCGGTGTACTTCGTCGGCGAGTTCTCGCAGGTCAAGAACAGCACGGCGCGCGGCCGCGGCGCGGCCGTCGGGACCGACGGCACGGTGCTGGCCTGGAACCCGGCCGCCAACGGGCACATCGAGACCCTGTTCGTCACGAGCGATCGGGTCTTCGTCGGCGGCGACTTCACCACGCTCGGCGGCGTGTCGCACCCGCGGCTCGGCGCAACGGACACCACCACGGGCGCCGAGGTCACCGGCTTCGCGCCCTCGGTGAGCGGTTCGATCTATCGCCTCGACGTCGAGGGCGACCTCGTGTACTTCGGCGGCAACTTCGGCATGGCGAACGGCTCCTCGCGCGGCAACGCCGCCGCGGTCCGCACCGCGCCCGGCATGGGCGACGACGGGCAGCTGCAGGGCTGGGACCCGCAGGTGGGCGGGCCCATCTACGACCTCGACGTGTTCGGCTCGGTGGTGTACCTGGCGGGCGGCTTCGGCTCGGTCGGCGGCGAGTCGCGCCCGGGTATCGCGATGGTGGACGCGCTGGCGAACGGCGGGGCGGTCCAGCCGTGGGAGCCGGCCGACGTCAACGGCGGCGCCGTGTCCGTCATCGACACGAGCGACGTCGCCGTGCTCTTCGGCGGGCTCCTCTACAACCTGGACGGCATCGAGATCGGCGCCGTGCTGTATCCCGAGTCCACGCTCGTCGGTGCGCCGGCGCCGCCGACGACCCCCGACGTCCTGGTGCGCGGTTCCTCGCTGACGCTCTCCTGGTCCGCTCCCCCGCTGGGCGCGCGGCCGAGTTCCTACGTGATCGAGGGCGGCAGCGGTCCCGGACAGCGCAACCTGGCCAACTTCTCCACCGGGAGCACGAACACGACGTTCTCGGCCGCCGGCCTCGGGCCTGGCACCTACTACGTGCGGATGCGTTCGCAGAACGCGTTCGGGACAGGACAGGCCTCGCTCGAGCAGGCCTTTGTCGTTGGAGCGCCGGGGTGTTCGGGCCCGCCCGCGGCGCCCCTTGATCTGGGGACGTCGGTCAGCGGGTCGACGGTCACCCTGACGTGGCGCGCGTCGCCGCAGTCCATCGTGACCGGCTACCGCGTGCTCGCCGGGACGGCGAGCGGCGTGTCCAACATCGGCGCGCTCGATGCGGGCGCCGCCACCACCTTCTCGGCGACGGCGCCGGCCGGCGCCTACTTCGTCCGCGTCCAGGCGCTCAACGCCTGCGGCGTCAGCGTGCCATCGTCGGAGGCCACGGCCGTCGTGGGTGGCGCGGCGGTTCCGCCGGGCCCGGCGTTCGGCCTGGCTGGCAGCGCGACCGGTTCCACCGTGTCGCTCGACTGGGCGGCACCCTCGGTCGGAACGGCGCCGTTCCAGTATCGCGTCGAGGCCGGCAGCGCGCCGGGGCTGTCGAACCTGGCAACGATCGTCGTGGCATCACCGGCGTTCACCACCACCAACGTGCCGCCCGGGCTCTACTACGTGCGCGTGCGCGCCATCAACGCGCTCGGCGTGGGACCGGTGAGCAACGAGATCGTGGTGGTGGTGCAGTAGGGCAGGAATCAGGACCGCTGCGCGGCGCGGTCGCGCCGCGCAGCGGGAGGAGCGAGAGGATCTGGGACCGCCTCACGGCGGGGGGAATGATTGGCGCATTGATGCATTGGTGCATTGCTTGATTGGGGCATTGGGGCATTGGGCAGGCGGGGCCCGGGCTGAAGGCGGAGCGCCACCGCCTCACGGTCTTGGCGCGCGATAGAGAGGTTCCCGCGCCGTGTGAGCGCGGTCGAACAGGTAGCCGATCGCGGCATAGCTGACGGCGCTCCTGATGGCGAACCGGCCGCCTCCTCGAACGCTGCTATCGATCAGCCCGCCGAGGATGGCGCCGACGAGCGCGCCCTTGATCACCCCATCGCGGTTGCGGTCCTTGACGCGGTCCACCGCCAGGATCTCGTCGCGGCGCATCGTCACTGGCCGGGCGCCGATCTCGAAGCGCACCGCCTGGGCGCCGGCGTCGAGCAGCGTCAGCTGGCGTTCCTGGCCGTTTGCGTCCATCACCCAGACGGCCTCGCCGAGGCGCCCTGCAGCCGCGCGTAGTTGGACAGGTCCGCCGCCGTTCCCGGCGGCACCGGGACGGCGATGATCGCGACGATGAGCGGCAGGATGAGCGTCTCCATGGGTTCACCTCCTCGTTCATGGTGGGGACCCGGATGACGCTACCGGCCGAGCGGCGGCGATGTCTGAAAACGATGTGAAAGGATGATTCGGCCGGTCACGCCGCGCGGGCGGCGACGAGGGCGAGGAGACCCGGCCACCGCGGATGTCGGTGGAGGGGCGCGAGCATCGGGTCTCCCGCGAGGTTCCAGCCGGCTGGGCCGGGCGGGGCACCGGAGACGAGACGACCCAGCAGCTCCGCAGCCGCGTCCGTGGCGCCGCCCCAGCCTCGCGGGCGACCTGCACCAGCGCGGCCTCTCGGGCTTCAGGCCAAGTCGCAGTTCGTCGAGCGCCGTGTCCACGCTCGAGGCGGGCAGCCCGCCGGCCGGTGCAGGCCGAGGACGGTTCGGGCTGCGCCTGCGTTGAGTCCCATGGCCTGCTCGAACGCCGCCCGCGCATCCCCGGTCCGTCCGTCGGCGAGTTCGAGGCACCCGTGCGTCAGGGCGAGCCAGCCGAACTCCGCGCCGTAGAGGCTCGGAGCGGTCGAGCTCGCGAGCCAGTTCCCGCCGGGCAAGGCCGAAGTCGCCATCGGCCACGGCCACGAGCGCGCGCAGCCAGTGCAGGCCCGCGGCAGGCAGCGGTACGCCAGGCGCCTGTGCATCCTGCATGGCCGCGCCCGCGTCGGCCGCGGCACGAGCCGGTGCCCACGCGCCGCGCGCGGTGAAGACCATGCCCGACAGGAGGTCGGCGGCCGCACAGGCCGGCAACAGCGTGCGCAGGCCGTGGCGGCGGCCCGAATCCGCGCCTCGCCCCACGAGGCGAGCGCCAGCCGATAGTGGTGGCGCCAGTTGCCCGGCTCGAGCGAGATCGCGCGCCGCGCGGACGCCTCCGCGTCCAGGATGTCGCCGTCGAGCGACCGCGCATGCGCCAGCACCGCCCAGCCTTCCGCATACGACGGATCGATCTCGCACGCCCTCCGCGCGGCCGCGGTGGCGGCGGCGAGCGTCGTCCAGTCGGGGTGATTGCGAATCCGCGTGCGTTCGAAGGCCGCCACGCCCGCGTTGGCCACGCCGGCGTGGGCGGGCGCGTAGTCGGGCATGGCCGCGGCCGCGGCCTCCATCGCCGCGCGCGCCTCGGCAAGCCGTGCCGGGTCCAGTGATTCCAGCGCGAGCTTGCCGCTCACCCAGTGGCGGAAGGCCTCGAGCGGCGGCTCGCCGGCCTGCCGCGTCCCGATGAAGCGATACCCGCGCCGCGCGATGGTCTGGATGACGGTCGGCCGGCCGGGCGCGTCGTGGAGGGCCTTGCGGATGTCGGCGATGGCGCGCGTCAGCGTGTTCTCGGCGACGAAGGTGTCGGGCCAGAAGCGCTCGAGGAGCTCCTCCTTCGTGACGATGTCGCCGTCGCGCTCGATCAGGTGCGCGAGGATCTGCACGAGCCGCGGCGACAGATCGACGGCCTGCCCCTCGCGCCGCAGCGTCCAGGTTCGCGCGTCGATGTCGAACGGCCCGAAGCGGACCATGGACGGGTTCCGCTCAGAGGACGGCGCGGGCGGCGAGGACGCGCTCGGCAGCCTCGTCCGGGGTGTCGGCCAGCGCGGTGAGGTGCCCCATCTTGCGGCCGGCACGCGCGTCGGCCTTGCCGTAGAGGTGCAGGCTGATGCCCGGCAGCGCCAGGGCCGCCGCCCAGTCCGGCTCGCCGTCGCTCCAGAGATCGCCGAGCAGGTTGGCCATCGCCGCGGGCTTCACGAGCGAGGGATCGCCGAGCGGCAGCCCGCAGACGGCGCGCACCTGCTGCTCGAACTGGCTGGTGCGGCAGGCCTCGATCGTCAGGTGGCCGGAGTTGTGGGGCCTCGGCGCAATCTCGTTCACGAGCAGGCGGTCGTCGCGCGTCACGAAGAACTCCACGCACAGGACGCCCACGTAGTCGAGCGCCTCGATGATCCGGCGCGCCAGCGCCGCGGCGTCGGCGGCCACCGCAGGGGAGACGCGCGCGGGCGCCACCGACACGTCGAGGATGTGGCTGGCGTGGCTGTTCTCGATGGCGCCGTAGTCCACCACCGCGCCGTCGAGCCCACGCGCCGCCACCACCGAGACCTCGCACGCGAAGTCCACCACGCGCTCGACGACGGCTTCCTGGTGCCCCACCAGCGACCACACCGCCTCGGCCTGCTCGATGGCCGTGATGCGGTGCTGGCCCTTCCCGTCGTAGCCGAATGCCGCGGTCTTGACGATGGCGGGGAGACCCACCGAGCCGAGCGCGACGGCGAGCTCGTCGAGCGATTGCACGCGGGCGAACGGCGTGACCGGGCAGCCGCGGTCGGCCAGGAACGCCTTCTCGCGCGCACGCTGCTGCGTGGCGTGCAGGGCCGTCCCGCTCGGACGCACCGGCACGAGTTCCGCCGCCGCGTCGGCGGCATCGGCCGACACGTTCTCGAACTCGAAGGTCACCACGTCAACCCCGCCGGCAAAGGCCCGAATCGCCTCGAGGTCGTCGTAGCTGGCCGCGATCTCCAGGTCGGCCACCTGTCCGGTGGGCGTATCCGTCCCCGGGGAAAGGGTGTGGACGCGGTACCCGAGGCGACGGGCGGCGAGGGCCATCATGCGTCCGAGCTGGCCGGCTCCCAGCACGCCGATGGTGCCCCCCGGCAGGATGATGCGGTTCACCTCAAAGCTCGGCGGCCCGCACCTGCGCCGTCTGGTCGTCGCGGAACGCCCGCAGGCGCTCGCGCAACTCCGGCCGCGTGGTGGCGAGGATGGCCACGGCCAGCAGTCCGGCGTTTGTGGCGCCGGCCTTGCCGATAGCCAGCGTGCCGACGGGCACGCCGCCCGGCATCTGGATGGACAGGAGGTGAGGCCACCCTGGAGTGCGGCGCTCTGCACGGGTGCGCCGAGGACGGGCAGCGGCGTGTGCGCGGCCATGCCGGGCAGGTGCGCGGCGCCGCCGCACCCGCGATGACCTGGAGTCCATAAGCCTCGGCGGAGGTGGCGAACTCGGCCAGCCAGGCGGGCGTCCGGTGCGCGGAGACGACGGCCTTCTCGTACGGCACCTCGAAGCGCTCGAGCATGGCCACCGCGTGCGACATGGTGTCCCAGTCGGAGGTGGAGCCCTTGACGGCAACCAGTGGCGCGGGCGATGACATGCGTGGGGATCGGATCTCGACGCGGCGCGGGGCATTCGAGCGCGCGCGGGAGGCGTCAGTATATTGCGAGTGGGACCAGCCACCGGCCACGAGGAACGACTGGCTCAGGTGGCCGTGGCCGCCGGCGCGGCAGCGGGATTCCGGGAAGGCCCGGACATGACCAAGTGCGTTCCCTGCGTGCTGGCACTGGCCCTCGCCGCGGGCACGGCGCCACGAGGCCAGGCGCCCGCGGAACCGGCGGCGAGACTCGGTGCCCTACCAGCAGTTCACGTTGTCCAACGGCCTGCACGTCATCCTCCACCGGGACACCACGGTGCCCGTGGTGGCCGTCAACGTCTGGTACCACGTGGGCTCAGGCCGCGAAGCCCGGCCGCACCGGGTTCGCGCACACCTGTTCAGCACGTGATGTTCGAGGAGCTCCGAGCACGTGCCCGAGGGCAGCTTCGACACGTGGCTCGAGGCGGCCGGGGGCAACAACAACGGCTCGACCAGTGAGGACCGCACCAACTACGTCACCGACGTGCCGTCCAACGCGATCGAGCTGGCGCTCTTCCTCGAATCGGATCGCATGGGCTATCTGCTGCCCACGCTCACGCAGTCCAAGCTCGACGGCCAGCGCGACGTCGTCAAGAACGAGAAGCGGCAGCGCGTTGACAGCGCGCCCTACGGACAGGCGTTCGAGGCTGGGCCGCATGCTCTACCCCGAGGGCCATCCGTACGCTGGCCCACGATCGGATCCATGGAGAGACCTGTCAGCCGCGAGCGCCGAGGACGTGGTCGCTTTCTTCAAGACCTACTACGCGCCGAACAACGCGAGCCTCGTCGTGGCCGGCGACATCGACTACGAGCGGACGAAGGCGCTGGTCGAAGTGGTTCAGCGCCATCCCGCGCGGGCCGATGTGCCGCCCATCGATCCGGCGTCGGCCTACCTGACCGAGGTGACGCGCAAGACCATCACCGATCGGGTGCAGCACCGCGCGCCTCATGGAACACCCCAGCGCTCTTCGCGCCGGGCGACGCGGCCATGGACTACGTGTCCAACCTGCTGAGCAGGGCAAGAACTCGCGGCTGTACGGCGCCTCGTCACGGATACGAGATCGCGCAGGAGGTCTTCGCCTTCCAGCAGTCGCAGGCCCTCGGCAGCTCGTTCCTCATCGTGGCCACGGCGCGTCCGGGCGAAAGCCTGGACGCGATCCAGCGCGTCATCGACGAGGAGATCGGCAAGCTCGCCGCCGCGCCGCCGGACGCGCGCGAGGAGGATGACGCGCGTGCTGAACCAGACCGAAGCCTCAGCTTCTACCGCCGCATGGAACGGACAGGCAGCTTCGGCGGCAAGGCCGACCAGTTGAACGCCTACTACACCGAGACGGGCATGCCCGACTACTTCGAGGAAGACGGCACGGTGCCGGGCGATCTCGGCCACCGACGTGCAGGCGGCCGTGCAGCGGTACTGCCGCTCGATCGTCGGGTGGAGCTCCGGGTCGTGCCCGGATGATGGTCCGGGTGCAGGGTGCACCTGGTGCCGGGTGCGGGTGCGCGTGCAGGGTGCCTCGTGCAGAGTGCGGGTGCAGGGTGCGGTGCAGAGTGCGAGTGCGGGTGCAGGTGCGGGTGCAGGTGCGAATGCGGAGTGCGGTTGCCCGGTGCAGGCGTGCCGCCCATCGTCAGCGAGCGAATCATGAGTGAGCCAGTGCCGTCCTCCACCATCCTTGCCATTCGCAGCATCTGCGGCCTCTGCGGCATCTGCGCCATCTGCGCCATCTGCAGCCCGTGGCCAGCCGTCTGCGTCGCGCTCGTCGCGACCTCGGCGTTCGCGCAGGGGTGTCGATCGGAGCCAGCCGCCGCCCGCCGAGCCGCCACCGGAGCTGCGCCTGCCGATTCAGAAGACCACGCTCTCGAACGGCGTGCCGGTCTGGATCATCGAGCAGCATCGCGTCCCGCTGGTGCAGGTCAACGTGTTGCTGCAGGGCGGCAGTTCGCTGGACCGGACGGGACGCTTCAGGCTCGCCAGCCTCCGTCGCCGCGATGCTGGACGAGGGCGCCGGGTCGCGCAGCGCCGCTCAGGCAGCCCGACGCGGTCGATGCACAGGGCACGGACCTCGCCACGGGCAGCACGTTCGACTACACGGCCGTCCGTGGCTGCTCGACGCCGGTCAAGAACCTCACGCCCGCACTCGACCTGCTGGCCGACGTCGTGCTGCGGCCGTCGTTTCCGGACCGGAGAGCTGGCGCGGCTCAAGAAGGGCGGCGTCCCTCGTCCAGGGGCGCAGGACGACCCGGCCTCGATCATCGGCTACGCGTTCCCGCGCGTGGTGTTCGGCCCCACGCACGCTACGGCACGCCGGCGTCAGGCCTGGCGCCGCGATCGAGGCCGTGACGACGGAGGAGGCGCGCGCGTTCTACAGAGCACTACACGCCTCGGGGTCGGCGACGATCGTGGTCGTGGGTGACGTGGCGGCCGATGCCGTGAAGGCGTCGCTGGGCGTGTCTTCGGCGAGGTGGCCGTCGAGCGGCTCGCGCACCGGCGTGGCGCCGATTCCGCGAGCGCCGCAGCTCACCGCGCGAGATCGTGCTGGTTGACAAGCCTGGTGCCGCCCAGTCGCAGATCTGCATCGGCTGGGTCAGCGTGCCACGCTTCGACGCGCGACTACGCCACGCTCGACGTGCTCAACACCATCCTCGGCGGATCGTTCACATCCCACGTCTCAACAGAACCTGCGCGAGGGCAGCACGGCTACGCATGCGGCCGCGTCGATGTTCGACATGCGCTCGTCCGCAGGCCCTTCTTCGCCACGGCCGGTGTCCAGACCGACAAGACCGCCGAGGCCCTGAAGGAGTTCTTCGTCGAACTCGACGGCATCGGCGCGGCGGTGCCCGCGGAGGAGCTGAGCAAGGCCAAGAACTACGTGGCGCACTCGGGTTCCATCCGAGTTCGAAACGACACGCAACCTGGCCAGAAGCTGGAGCAGCTGGTCGTGTTCGACCTGCCGGACGATACCTACCGCACGTTCATCGCATCGGTCGAGCAGGTGACCGCCGCGGACGTCCGGCCGCGGCCGCCCGCTACGTCCAGCCGACCAAGATGGCGGTAGTCATCGTCGGCGATCGCCAGGCCATCGAGCCGGGCATCAAGGCGCTCGGACTCGGCCCGATGCGAGTCGTGCCGATCGAGGAGTTCTTCAAATAGCGCCGATCGTGATCGTCGGGGCCGGCGCCGCCAGCCTCGTCGCCGCCATCCACGCCGCCTGGCACCGCGGTCGTCGTCGTCAGACGCACGGCGGACGGCGGACGCAAGATCCTCATCAGCGGCGGCGGGCGCTGCAACATCCTGCCGGACGCCCTCGCCCCCGAACGGTTCGTCACCGACTCGCGCCCCCACACCCTGCGCGCCATGCTGCAGGCCTGGCCGCTGGCCGACCAGCGCCGGTTCTTCGAGCACGACGTCGGGCTGCCGCTGGCCCTCGAAGCCGACACCCGCAAGCTCTTCCCCGCCTCGAACCGCGCCCGCGACGTGCGCGACGGCCTCGTCGACCTGGCGCGCCGGCGCGGTGTGGGTTCCGGTTCGGCATCCTGACCGTCGCTGGCCCAACCGGGGATGGCTGGGCCCTCGACACGAGCGACGGCACGATGCACGCGTCGCGCGTCGTGCTGGCCACCGGAGGCCTCTCCGTGCCCGCGACTGGAAGCGACGGCCGCGGGCTCGCATGGGCCGGCGCCCTGGGCCACCTCGTCAACGACGCATGCGGCCCTCACGCCGCTGACATGCGACGCGACGCCGCACGCTCTCCCGAATCAACAATCCGCACCCCGCACCCTGCGCCCCGCACCCCCGCACCGCACCTGCACCGCACCCAGCACTCGGCACCCTGCACCCTGCACCGCACCCGGCACCCGGCACCCTGCACCCTGCACCTCTTCAGGGCCTCTCCCTCCCCGTCCGTCTCCGCGCCCGCGCCGAGGCCGGACCACCGAGGCGAACGGTGGCTTCCTCTTCACGCATCGCGGCTACAGCGGTCCGGCCGTGCTCGACGTGTCGCACGTGTGCGTGCGCAGCCTCGACGAGGGCGACGCCGCGCGCCCGCCTGCTGGTGAGCTGGACCGAGCAGCCGGCCGACGCGTGGGACGCGGCACTCCGGGAGCGCGACCGCGGCGTGCTCGGCGTGCTGGCCGCGCAGATGCCCGGGCGCCTCGCGCTCGCGTTGCTGGATAGCGCCGGCGTGCCACGCGACCGCCGGACCTCGGCGCTTCGGCGCGAGGAGCGGACCAGCCTGGTGACGTGCCTGACCAGTTGCGAGCTGCCCTGGTCCGGACACGAGGGGTACACAGAAGGCCGAGGTCACCGGCGGCGGCGTGGCGCTCGACGAGGTGGACCCGCGCACGCTCGAGAGCCGCCGGCATCCCGGGCTCTACCTGTGCGGCGAGATGCTCGATGCCTTCGGCCCGATCGGCGGCCACAACTTCGCGTGGGCGTGGGCGACCGGGTACGCGGCGGGAACGGCGGCGGGGAAGGGGTGAGGGGAAGGTCGGGAGCCGGGAGTCGGGAGTCGGGAGTTGATTGGGGCGTTGGCGCGGTGGGCGCGCTAGGCTAGGCGGATGGACACCTACTATCACCCGCCCGATCTCGCGAAGTTTCCCGATGTCGGAAAGGACGCGCCCGAGCTCTGGGACAAGTTCCTCGCCTGGTAACCGCCGTGTTCGCCGAAGGCGCGCTGACCGAGCGCGAGGAAGGCGCTGATTGCGCTCGCCGTGGCGCACGCCGTGCAGTGCCCCTACTGCATCGACGCCTACGGCAGCAGCCTCGAGAAGGGCGCCACGCCCGACCAGATGACGGAGGCCGTGCACGTGGCCGCCGCCATCCGCGGCGGCGCCTCGCTCGTGCACGGTGTGCGAATGCGGAACAAGATCCGGAAGATCGGGATGTAGAAAAGGGGAGGAACCGGGAGTCGGGAACCGGGAGTCGCAAGTCGGCGGTGTGGTCGAAGTCGGGAGTCGGAAGTCGGGGTCGAGGAACCGGGGAGTCTGGAACCGGGAGTCGTATCGAGATAACACTGCCTACGCTCGTCAACACGCGGAGTCCGCTGGCGGCGCCCGCCGCACAGCGCGCGCGGCTGGAGTCGTTGCCGCTGGCACGGACGTTCGATGAGGCCCTGGCCACGGCAGGACATCAGCCCCTGCAGCGCGCGGCCGCGCGCGTGCTGCTGGTGAACCTGGGCAAGCGGTGCAACCAGGCCTGCCCATCACTGTCACGTGGACGCGGGGGCCCGACCGCACGGAAGTGATGCCCGATGCGGTCGTTGACGTCGTGCTCGACGTCCTCGAGCGATCAGCCATCCCCACGCTCGACATCACCGGCTTTGGCGCCCCGAGCTCCACCCGCGCTTCCGGGACATCGTCCGCCGCGCCCGTGCCATGGGGGCGGCACGTGATGGACCACGCTGCAACCTGACCATCACGACGCTGCCCAACTACGCGCGGACCTGCCGGCCTTCCTGGCCGCCGAGGGCGTCGAGATCGTGGCGTCGCTCCCCTCCTACGCCGCGACGCAGACGGATCGCCAGCGCGGCGACGGCGTGTTCGCGGCGTCGCTGGACGCCCTGCGCCGGCTGAACGCGCTGGGATACGGGCGCGAGGGCAGCGGCCTCGTCCTCAACCTCGTCACCAACCCCGTCGGCGCCTTCCTCCCCGCCAACCAGGCGTCGCTCGAACGCGACTGGAAGCGCGAGCTGCTGCGCCGGCACGGCGTGGAGTTCACGCACCTGTTCACGATCACCAACATGCCCATCAGCCGCTATCTGGAGTGGCTGGAGCAGTCGGGCAACCTCGAGGCCTACCTCGCGAAGCTGGTCCAGGCCTTCAACCCCGCCGCAGTCCCCGGCCTCATGTGCCGCGACACGATCTCCGTCGGGTGGGACGGACGCTCTACGACTGCGACTTCAACCAGATGCAGGACCTCGGCGTCCACGCCGCCGGCCCGCGCACGATCGCCGATCTCCTCGACGCGCCAGGCCTCCTCACCGAGCCCGTCGTCACCGGCCCGCACTGCTTCGGCTGCACGGCGGGGCGGGATCGAGCTGCGGCGGCGCCACGGCCGCAGAGGGAGCCGCAGACGGGCCGCAGATGGCGCAGATGACGCGGAGGGGAGGCACGGGCCGCAGATGATGCAGATGGCGCAGAGGGGAGGCGCGGGCGCAGATGACGCAGATGACGCGGAGGGGAGGCGCGGGCCGCAGATGACGCAAATGGCGCAGAGGGGAGGGCAGGGCCGCAGATGATACAGATAGCGCAGACGGCATAAGAGCCGCCGTGGAGCTGCGGGGGGTCCCGACTCTCGACTCCAGTTCTTTTTGCCGACTCTCGACTCCCGGCGAACTTCTCTCCCGACGCAACCGCCTCCCGACGTGACCCAGTCCCGACGTGACCCAGTCCCGACGTGACCCCGTCCCCGACGCGACCCAGTCCCGACGCGATCCTTCCCCCTCCCCTGGCCTTCCTCTTGCGTACGTCCGATACACGCTGGGGTGTCTCCCACGAAGGCCTGACGATTCTCGTGCCTCCGTGGTCCACGTCGAGACATCCGGCCACCAATCCGCACCATGCCCCGTCGACTCCCCGGAGCCATCACCCTCGCGCTTCTCGTCTCACTTGCGGCCGTTCGAGGGTTCGCGGGCGCGCAGCCCGTGCCATCGCTGCTGGCCGAGGCGGCTAGTCCCGCGCAGGCGCTCGCGCTCGATGCGGCGACCACAGTGCAGGCGCGTGCAGTCCGCGTCGATCCCGGCGCCCTGGCCGCTGACGCCATCGACGTCGCCGTCACGCCGGACCGGACACTGCGGACCCGGCTCGAACGGCGCAGCCGCGAGCCCGGCGCTCCCGAGGTCTGGTCGGGCGTCGTCGAGGGCCAGCCGCTCAGTTCGGCCACCTTCGTTAGAGTCGGCACCGTTCTGCAGGGCTCCATCCGGACGCTCGACGCCGCCTACTCCATCGAGCCGCTCGCCGGCGCCGACCTGCACGTCGTCCGCCAGGTGAGCCTCGCGCCGCCGGGCATCGAGCTGCCACCCCGCATTCCGCCGTCCCTTCCCATCGATCGTCCGCTCGACGCGCCGCCAGACTCTCCGCTCGACGATGGGACGACGTTCGACGTGCTGGTGGTGTACAACGCGGCCGCACGCACGGCCGCGGGCGGGAGCGACGCCGCAATCCAGGGGCGCATCACCCTCGGCATCAACGAGACGAACACCGCCTACGCCAACAGCGGCATCATCCCGCGCCTGCGTCTCGTCGGCACTCAGCTGGTCACCTACACCGAGAGCGGCAACCTCGGCACGGACCTCGACGCGCTCACCGGTACGACCGACGGGCAGATGGATTCGGTGCACACGCTCCGCAACACCGTGGGCGCGGACCTCGTGCAACTGGTGGTCGGCAGCACCGCGGGCGGCGCGTGCGGCGTGGCCTGGCTCATGGAGTCGCTCTCCTCCGGCTTCGCGACACACGCGTTCAGCGTGACCGCCGAGGACTGCATCAGCCCGAACTACACGTTCGGCCACGAGATGGGCCACAACATGGGCTCGAATCACGCGGCCGACGACCCGGTCACCTCGACGCCGCTCTACGCCTATTCGTTCGGCTACAAGAACCCGGGGCAGCTCTTCCGGACGGTGATGGCCTACAACTGCAGCGGCGGCTGCCCGCGGGTGCTCTACTTCTCGAACCCGTCGGTGACCTACGGCGGCCAGGGGGCCGGCACCGGCCTCGCGAACAACGCCACGTCGATCAACAACGCGCGCACGACCAGTGCCAACTGGCGGGCGGCGGTCGGGCCGAACACCGCGCCCACCATTTCGACGGTGAGCAACCAGACAATCAACGAGGACACCGCCAGCTCCACACTCGGCTTCACGGTCGGGGACGGCGAGTCGTCGCCCTCGAGCCTCGTCGTCACGGCCTCCTCATCCAACACCGCGGTCGTCGGCGCCGCGGGCCTCGCCCTGGGCGGGAGCGGCAGCAGTCGAACGATCGTCGTGACGCCGCAGGCCAACGCGTCCGGCAGCACGACGGTGACGCTGACGGTGAGCGACGGGGTGCTGAGCGCCTCGTCCTCGTTCACGGTGACGGTGACGCCCGTCAACGACGCACCGACGGTGACCGTCACGCCCGCGGCCGCCACCACGCCGCACGCCACCCCCGCGCAGGTCACGGTGGTCGTGTCCGACATCGACACCGCCGGGGCGTCGCTCACGCTGACGCCGTCCTCGCTGAACACCACGATCCTGCCGGGCGCCAACATCTCGGCCGTGGTGACCGCCACCGCGGCCAACAGCCGCACGTGGCAGGTGACCATGACGCCTGTCAGCGGCCAGCAGGGAGCTGTCAGCGTCACGATGTTCGGTTCCGACGGCGTCCTCTCCAGCTCGATGCCGTTCGTGCTCACCGTGCTCGCTCCGGCGGCGCCGACCATCACGCCGGTGCAGCCGCAGTCAACCTACGAGGACACCGCCACGGCCCCCATTCCCTTCACCGTGGCGGACACCGATTCGCCCCTCGGCTCGGTCGTCGTGACCGCGTCGTCGTCGAACCCGGTGCTGGTGCCCAACACGCTGGAGGCGCTCGCGCTTGGCGGCGCGGGCGGCAGTCGGACGATCACGGTGACGCCGGCGGCGGATCAGTACGGCATCACGAACATCACCCTGACCGCCAGCGACGGCGTGCTCTCGTCCACCACGTCGTTCGCGCTCTCGGTCTTCAACGTCAACGATGCCCCGACCGTCGATCCCATCGGGACGAGGACGACCGACGAGGACACGCCGCTCACCATCGCGTTCAACGTCGCCGACGTGGACACGCCCGTCGGTGCACTCTCGGTCCAGGCCACCTCGTCGAACACGGCGCTCGTCGATGCGGCCGGCCTGGTGCCCGGCGGCAGGGGCGCCAGCCGGTCGCTGGCGATCACGCCGCGCGCGGATCAGAACGGCGAGGCCACCATCACGGTCTCGGTGAATGACGGCAGCCTGTCGGGCCAGGTGAGCTTCACGTTGTCGGTGACGCCCGTCAACGACGCACCCGTCGTGGCCCAGGTCCCGCCGATCGTGTCTGCGGAGATGAACGACACCGCCAGCTTCCCGGTGACGGTCACCGACATCGACACGGCCGGCGCGGCGCTCACGCTCGCCGTCACGTCGAGCAACCCGGCACTCCTCGGCAGCGGAGGCATCTCGGTGGCGCCGACGGCGACCGGCGCCAACAGCCGGACGTTCCTCGTCACGCTGACCCCGGAGCCGGGCCAGACCGGGTCGACGACGCTCGGTCTCACGGCCGGCGACACCGAGCGCACGGCAACGGCCTCGACCGTCTTCAACGTCACCGCCACGCCCGTCGCGCCCGATCCGCCGACGGCACTCGCGGCGGTCGCCGACGGCACGAACGTGCGCGTCGAGTGGACGCCCGCCCTCACGGGTGCGGCGCCCACCAGCTCGGTCGTCGAGATCGGCTCGGCGCCTGGCACGACCACGCTGCCGACGCAGTCGGTGGCCTGGCCGGCCACGGCCCTGGACGTCACGCTGCCGGAGGGCACCTACTACGTGCGCGTGCGTTCGGTGAACGCGGTCGGAGCCAGCGCGCCGTCGCCAGAGACGTCGGTTACCGTGGTCGAGCCGGATCCGATTCCGGGACCACCGGCCGCGTTCTCGGCCACGACGGCCGGGCGGACCGCGCGGTTCACGTGGCTGCCGTCCGGCGTCGGTGCGCCGGCCGCCAGCTACCGGCTCGAGGCCGGCAGCGGGCCCGGTCTCGCCAACATCACCGCCATCGACACCGGTTCGACGGCCACCAGTCTCGAGGTGCAGGGCGTTCCGCCCGGGACGTACTGGGTCCGCATCCGCGGCGCCAATGCCGCGGGCGTCGGCGCGCCTTCGCAGGACATGTCCATCGTGATGGGTGCGGCCAGCGGGTGCGTGGGCCTGCCCGCTCCGCCGGTGCTGCTGCCGCCGGTGGTGACGGGCAACACGGTGACGCTCAGCTGGAATGCGCCGGCGGCGGGAGGCACGCCGTCGAGCTACGTGCTCATGGCGGGCTCCGCGCCAGGGGCATCGAACCTCGCGCGCTTCGGTACCGGTAACGCCGCGACGTCGTATGCGGCGAGCGCGCCGGACGGGTTGTACTTCGTGCGTATCGCCGCCTCCAACGCCTGCGGCACCGGCGCCGCGTCGAACGAGGTGCGCTTCAATCTCGGACCGCAGCCGCCGGACGCGCCCGCGTCCCTCGCGTACGAGTTGACCCCCGGACGACTGGTGACGCTCACGTGGGACGCGCCGGCCACCGGAGCACCGGTCACCGGCTACATGGTCGAGGCAGGCAGCGCGAGCGGCCTGGGCAACCTCGCCGTGCTGTCAACGGGCAGCACGGCCACGTCCTTCTCGACCGTAGCGCCACCGGGCACGTACTTCGTGCGCGTCTACGCACTCAACAGTGCGGGCGCCGGCGTCGCGTCGAACGAAGTCGTGATCGTCGTGCCCTGATCGCGAGGCCGCAGGCTACGCTATTCTTGGATCGTAGTCGGGCCCGCACACCCGACCGTGGGTGCCTGTGCCTGGTCGACTCTTCATCGTTCCCATCCTGCTCCTCGCTCTCGCGATCGATCCCGGCGGCACGCACGCCCAGTCGGCGAGCGCCGATCTCCTGCAGCCCGCACACGAGTTCGCCGCCGCACCCGACTCGGGCTTGGCTGGCCGCGACCATCGACGCCGGCTGATGCGTGCCGATCCGTCCGCGCTCGCGTCCGACACGCTCGCCCTGGCGCTGTTTCCGGACGTGGAACTGCAGGCGGTGCGCACGCCCGCATCGGCCCCTGCTGCGGGCGCCGACGTCTGGACCGGACACGTCACCGGGGATCCGTTCAGCAGCGTCACGCTCGTCGCCGTTGACGGCGTCCTGCAGGGCGCCGTGCGCGTTGGGGCCCGTGCGTTCAGCCTGCAACCGGACGCGCGCAGCGGACTCACGCTCGTCCGCGAGCTCGACCCACGCGCCCTGGGCGCCGAGCGTGTGCCGCTCACCGCGCCTCCCGGATCGATGGCCGTGCAGGCCGCAGACGCCGATGGCCCGCGCGCGGACGACGGGAGCACGATCGACGTGCTGGTGGTGTACACGGCATCGGCACGCGAGCAGGCCGGGGGCACCGAGGCCGCCATCCAGGCGCGGATCGCCCTGGGCATCACGGAAACCAACCAGGCGTACGCGGCCAGCGGCGTCGCGCAGCGCGTTCGGCTGGTCGGCGCGGAGCTCGTCGGCTACCACGAGAGCGGCGACATCGCGCTGGATCTGCAGGACCTCACCGATCGCACCGATGGCGTCATGGACGGCGTGCACGCCAGACGGGACGCGACCGGTGCCGACCTCGTGCAGCTCGTCGTCGGTCCAGCGTCGTCCAACGCCTGCGGTGTCGCGTGGCTGATGCAGGCGGTCACCACCAACTTCGCGCCGCTCGCCTTCAGCGTGGTCGAGTACGACTGCATCAGCCCCAACTACACCTTCGGGCACGAGCTCGCGCACAACATGGGATCGGCGCATGCGCCGGAGGACCCGAATCCCGCGCCGTCATTTCCGTACTCGTACGGCTACAAGCACCCCGACGCGCACTTCCGGACCGTGATGGCCTACGACTGTCCGGACGGATGCCCGCGCGTGCTCCGCTTCTCCAACCCGCTCGTGGAGTACGGCGGGGAGCCGACCGGCATCGCGGGGCGGCAGGACAACGCGCGCTCGCTCGACGCCACGGCCCTGACTGTCGCCAACTTCCGGCCGTCGGTGGACCCGGCGGTGAGGCTCTCTTCACCGCAGGCGTTCACCGTGGATGGCACGGGCACGACGGCGGTCCTGTCGTGGACACCTCCCGTCACCGGCCCCGTGCTCAGCTACATCGTCGAGGCGGGTTCCGAGCCCGGCTTCGCCGACGTGGCGACGCTGGTCGTGACGGCTCCGGCGACCACGGTGACCGTCACGGACATCCAGCCGGGCCAGTACTTCGTGCGCGTGCGCGCCTACGGCACCAACGGACCGGGGGCACCCTCGGACACCGTGCCGATCCTGATGACGCCGTCGGGCCGCTGCATCGAGCCGGCGGGGCCGCCCACGATCGCGCCGCCCCTGGTGGCGGGGCACGACGTCACCGTGACGTGGACGGCGCCCACCACCGGCGGAGTGCCAGACTCGCATGTCATCGGCGCCGGTCACCGCCCGCAGTCGATCGACGCGGGCATCATCGAGACGGGATCCGCCGCGCTCACCGCGCGTGTGCTCGCGGACGACGGCGTGTACTTCGTGCGCGTTGCCGGGCGCAACGCGTGCGGCATCGGCACGCCGTCGAACGAAGTGGTCGCCGTTGTCGGCCCCCCGATTCCGGGTCCGCCGGCCAACCTGTTCGCCGTCGTGCACCCCGATCGCACGGTCACGCTGCGGTGGGACGCACCAGCGGCAGGCGGCTCGCCGGATGGCTACGTCGTCGAGGCCGGCACGGCCACCGGGCGTGCCGACATCGCACGCCTCGGCGCCGATGGGACGTCTACGGTGTTCACGACGGCCGCCGAGCCGCGGCTCTATTTCGTGCGCGTCCGCGCCGTCAACGCGGCGGGTGAGAGCGCGCCCTCGAACGAGATGGTGGTCTTCGTGCAGTAGCGCCGTGGCGGGGGTTGCACGTAGGGCGGGTCGTGCTGGTGCACGCCGGCGCCGCCGGGCCTATACTCCCCCGCATGCGCACCATCCTCGCGACCGCCGCTCTCGCCTGCCTGACCACCGCGCTGCTGGCTCAGCCGTCGGCTCGACAGGCCGCGCCATCCGGCTACCAGCTGCCGCCAAAGGCCATCGTCGACGTGCTCGATGCGGCCCCGCCGCCCACCGTCGACCTGAGCACCTCGGGCGAGGCCATGGCCGTGCTGGAGCGCAACAGCATGCCGTCGATTGCCGAGCTGGCGCAGCCGATGCTGCGCCTCGCCGGCGTCCGCATCAATCCGCGGACCAACGGCCTGCATCGGGAGGTGCGCTACAAGGCGCTCACCATCAGGAATCCCGCGACCGGGGCCTCCATGCCCGTGCAGGTGCCGTCGGGCGCCGTAATCCGGTGGATCGGCTTCTCGCCCGACTCGTCGAAGTTCGCCTTCACCAACACGCGTCCCAACGGCATCGAGCTGTGGGTGGGGGATGCGGCCACCGGCGCTGCGCGCGCGATCACGCCGGCGGCGCTGAACGACACGCTCGGCTCGTCACAGACGCCCGCCGCATGCCAGTGGGCGGCCCAGGGTGCGTCGCTGCTGTGCGCGTTCACGGTGGCGTCCCGCGGCATCGCACCGGCCGCCCCCGAGGTGCCTACCGGCCCGAACATCCAGGAGAACGACGGCGTGACGGCGCCGGTCCGCACCTACCAGGACCTGCTGACGTCCGCGCACGACGAAGCGCTCTTCGAGTACTACGCCACCAGCCAGCTCGCGTGGGTGGACGCCGCGTCCGGCTCGCGGACGCCGGTCGGCCAGCCGGGCATCTTCCACGTGGCGGCTCCGTCACCCGACGGACGCTTCGTGCTCGTCGCGCGCGTCAAGCGGCCGTTCTCCTGGCTGGTGCCCTACGAGGACTTCCCGGCCGCGGTGGAGGTCTGGGACCGCAACGGCGCCCGCGTGCGCGAGGTGGCGGACCTGCCGCTGGCTGACACGGTGCCCGTCGGCGGCGTGCCCACCGGGCCGCGCGACTGGGCCTGGCAGCCCACGCAGCCCGCGACCCTCGTCTGGACCGAGGCCCTGGACGGCGGCGACCCGAAGGCCACGGTTCCCCATCGCGACAAGCTGATGACGCTGGCGGCGCCCTTCGCGGGCGAGCCCGCCGAGCTGGCGACCACCGAGTGGCGCGCCGGGCGGGCGGCGTGGACGGACGCGGGCGTCCTGATGCTGACCGAAAACGATCGCGCCACGCGCATGACGCGGACCTGGCTCATCGACACACCGGGCGCGACGCCGCGCAAGTTCGACGAGCGCAGCCAGCAGGACGCGTACGCGAACCCCGGCACGCCGCTGGTCCACGCCGCAGGATCCGGCCACGACGCGGTCCGGCAGGTGGGCGACACGATCTATCTCCGCGGCACCGGGTCCACACCGACCGGCGACCGTCCGTTCCTCGATGCGCTCGACGTCAAGACGCTCGAGAAGCGGCGCGTCTTCCAGAGCACCGGCGACGCTTACGAGACCGTCGTCGGGTTGATCACGCCCGACGCCTCGCGCGTGGTCACGCGCCGCGAGTCGCGCAGCGAGCCGCCCAACGTGTTCACGCGCGATCTCGCCTCGGACGAGCGCGTGGCCCTCACCACGTACGCGGATCCGGCCCCACCCCTGCAGGGCGCGAAAGCAGAGATGGTCACCTATCAGCGCGCCGACGGGGTGCAACTGCGCGCCACCATCTATACGCCGCCGGGCTGGACGCCCGACCAGGGCCGCCTGCCCGCACTGCTGTGGGCCTACCCGCGCGAGTTCTCGGATCCGCGCATGGCCAGCCAGGTGACGGGGTCGCCCTTCCGCTTCACGACACCCGGCTGGAGCACGCTCCACCTGCTCTTCCTGCTGCAGGGTTACGCCGTCATCGACGATGCCACGATGCCGATCGTGGGTGGCGGCGAGACGGCCAACGACACCTACATCGAACAACTGGTGTCGAGCGCGCAGGCGGCGGTGGACAAGGCGGCGGCCATGGGCATCGTGGACCCGCAGCGCGTGGTCGTCGGCGGCCACAGCTACGGCGCGTTCATGACAGCCAACCTGCTGGCGCACTCCGACATCTTCCGGGCGGGCATCGCGCGCAGCGGCGCCTACAACCGCACGCTCACGCCGTTCGGGTTCCAGAACGAGCGCCGGACGTTCTGGGAGGTGCCGGAGGTGTACATGCGCATGTCGCCGTTCCGCTACGCCAACACGATCAACGAGCCCATCCTGCTCATCCACGGCGAGGCCGACGACAACTCGGGGACGTTCCCGATCCAGTCGGAACGCCTCTACGTGGCGCTCAAGGGGCACGGCGCAACGGTGCGGTACGTGACGCTGCCGCACGAGGCCCACGGCTACGTGGCGCGGGAGTCGGTGCTGCACACGGTGGCCGAGATGCTCAACTGGGCAGACCGCTGGGCCAAGGGCAAGGGACGCACGGATTCGGCCCCGCACCGCTGAGAACGGACCGGTATACTGGACTTCCCCAGCAGGAGGGCTTCATGAATCGGGTTATCACGAGCACGGTGGTCGCCATCGTCCTGGCGACGGCGCCGGCGTGGGCGGACGTCACCATCAAGCAGACGAACACGGGCAAGGGCATGGGCGTGTCGGGGAACATGTCCTCCACGACCTACATCAAGGGCCTCAAGATGCGGACCGAGACGGTCACGGGCGGCACGACGCGCATCAGCATCTTCGACGTCGAGAACCAGAAGCTCTACATGTTCGACGACAAGAAGAAGGAAGTCGACGTGTGGGACATGCAGGCCTTCTCGAGCGAGATGGGCAAGGCCGTTGACCCGTCGGAGATGAAGGGCAGCGTCACGCCGAACGGCCAGACGAAGCAGATCGCTGGGCAGACGGCGACCGGCTACGACATGGAGATCACCATGCCGACCAAGATGGGCGGCCCGAGCGGCCCGTCGATGACGGTGAAGCTCGAAGGGCCCATGTGGGTGGTGAAGGACGCACCCGGGACGAAGGAGTACATCGCGTTCTACAACGCGGCGGTGGACAAGGGCTGGATCTTCAGCGACCCGCGTGCGGCCAAGGGCTCGCCCGGCCAGGCGAAGGCGATGGCCGAGATGTACAAGCAGCTCGCCGATACCGGCGGCGTGCCGTACGAGACCGAGATGCACGTCAAGATGGAGGGCGACGGCCCGATGGCGGCCATCATGGCGAAGATGGGCGGCATGTCCATGACCAGCACGGTGCAGTCGGTGGAAACCGGCGCCCTGGCCGACGACCTGTTCACGCCCCCGCGGGCTACAAGATGAACACCCGCAAGTAGCACCGAGCCGCGCGAGCCGCGGCTGGAACGAGGCGGGGCCACGCCCCGCCTCTCCTTCCCCTGCCACGCCCTCACGTCCCGTGAGCTTCCTCCACGACCTTCGCACCGCCGAGTCCCTGATTGCCGTCGAGCTGCGGCCGCCGCGCGCGGAGCTCGAGGGCGCCGAGAGCATCGACGCGTGGATCGACATCTACCACGCGATCCGCGCGCTGGCGCGCCTGGACGTGCGCGTCATGCTCACCGACAGCGCGGTCGGCGCACAGGAGGAGAACAACCTCCGTCATCTCATCACCAACCTCGGCGACGCGGTTCCGCGATCGCGGATCATCCCGTTCCTGACCGCCAAGCACTCGATGGACTTCTGCCAGGCGTACGCCGATCAGGCGGTGCATCACGGGTTCCCGTCGCTGGTGGTGCTCGGCGGCGACAAGCACGTGGGACGGCCGCGGATCGTCGAGCACGCCTGGCAGCTGCGCGAGGTCATCCGGCAGCGCCATCCGTCGCTCGAACTGGGCGGATGGGCGAACCCGGCGGCCGACCCGGCCGGCCAGATGCGCTTCCTGCTCGACCCGCAGTTCAACGCCGACTTCTACCTGACGCAGATCGTGTCGCACCACCACGCGGAGCGTGTGCGTGCGTTCCTCGACGAAGCCACGCGGGCGGGCATGGAGCGGCCCGGGGTGTTCGGGGTCTTCTACTACCGCAGCGCGAACGAGAAGACCCTGCGCATGCTCAGCGAGTTCCTGCCGGTCCCCGTGGAGCCGCTGCTGGAGGAGTTCGCCTCGGGAGCCACGCCCGTCGAGATCTGCGCCCGCACGATTCGGACGCTGCGCGCGCTGGGCGTGCGGCACTTCTACCTGAGCAACCTGCCGCTGCGCGGCACGGCAGGCGTGCTCAGGTCCATCCTCGAGCAGGTCCAGGTCGCCGCCTGATCGCGGCGATCGGCGCACGGGGTTCAGGGACAGTCCGGCGCGAGCATCTTCAGCTCGGCCACGTGCACCGTCTGCATCGCGACCTGCGCGGTCATCTCGGCCGTGCGCTCGCCCGTGCGCTGGGGCGTGCCCGGCGTCGGCGACGCGGCTTCGGGTTCGGTCGATCCGGGCTCGCCGGCCCGAACCGTTCCCGTCACCTGCACGAGGTGATTGAGGTGACGGCTCAGGTCCACCTCGGACTGACGCGCCTCGAGCAGGTACGTGTCATGGGCCACCCGCGCTGAGCCCGACGTGGGCGCCGCGGCCTCGGTACCGGCCACACCGAGCTGGGCACTCGTCATCACGTAGCGGGCCCCCGCCGCACTGGCGCTCCCCGGCGGAGGCGTCAGCGTGGAGCCCACGGTCTTGCCGTCCCAGGTCCGCAGGCAGCCGTGCATGGTGATGGCCTTCTGCCGATCCTGCCCCTCGTTGCGCGGCTCAGCAGCCGCCCGCGGGGCCGGTGCCTGCGGCAACGCGGCCGCGCTTGCGGCGGTGAGTGCCGCCGCGCTCATGGTCGCCAGCAACGTCCTCATCATGTGATGTCCCTCCTGCCGGTGACGTCACGACGACGCAGCACGGCATTTCGGGAGGCTGCACCATTCGCGCCAGCGCCGGACCTGATCCGTGCGCCTCGTCGGCGGCGGGGCGCCTCTCACTCTGGGTGCTTCCGTACCCACGGTGGGCACCGGAGCCGACGCATGAGGAACGCTGATGAACCACGAGGCGTGGCACCGATCTTGGAGCCGTCATGGGCGGGAGGTCACATATGCGCAACTGGATCATGATCGGCACGCTCGCCGTCTCCATGGCGGCGTGTCAGCAGTCACCCGATATCGAAGAGATGGCCGACGGCGCGCTCGAGCGCGCGGCGCTGCAGGACGAGGTGGACGCCAACTACGACGATTCCACGCAGGTCGTCCGCCTGACCGGCAGCGTGGACACGTCGAGCGAACGCGACCGCGCCCTCGACGTCGTGCGGGCATCCATCGGTGACCGGGCGCAGATTGCCAACGAGATCGTCGTGGAGGGCGTACAGGCCGAGATGGCCGACGACCTGGACAGTGGCATCGAGGAGCGTTTCGGGACCCAGTGGGATGCCGCACCGGAGAGCAAGGGCGCCGACGTGGACCTGCGCGTCGAGAACGGTGTCGTCACGCTGAGCGGTGAAGTGGCCACCGACAAGGCCCGGACGCGAGCCGAGGCCGTGGCACGCGAGATCCCTGGTGTCAGCGATGTCGTGAACGCCCTCGAGGTCAACCCCGACCTGCGCAACTCGATGGACTACCGCTAGTGCAACGGGTTGCCCACCGGACCGCCCATGCCACCCCCGGCGTGGGCGTCCGCCTGCCCCGCACGGCACTGCCGTGCCCAGTCTCGGTGCCCCGCTACCCCAATCTGCCGTCAGGTTCGCGCGTTTTCGGTGGTGCGCTTGTTGCACGCTCGAGGGCGCTGACCGGAGGTCGCCGATGAATCCGATGCTCGATTGGGCGCTTCGTGGACGTTGTCTGACACACGCCGAGCCGTTCCGCGACCGGGACGCCACCGGCCGCGCCGTCTACCGGTGCCCACGGTGCATGGGCACCTGGCCCATCATGCAGAGTAAACGGCCCCGCTTCCGGCGGTGGACCACCCCGTTCCGGGGCGCACGGCCCGTGGTGCCCGCCCGCCTCTCTGAGACGCCCTGAGACACAGCCTCCTGCACCGGAGCCCACCATGGCCAAGTACGGGAAGAAGGCGTCGAAGAAGGTCGCATCGGCCCTCAGGCGGCGCAAGAAGGGCACGCTGAAGAGTGGCTCCGGCCAGACCGTGCGAAGCCGTAAGCAGGCCATTGCCATCGGCTTGAGCGAGGCCCGGGAAGCGGGCGCCAAGGTTCCCCCGCGCCGCGCGAGCAAGAAGAAGGGCGCGAAGAAGTCATCCAGCCGCTCGGCGTCGTCCAAGAAGCGCTAGGTTAGCGGATGGCCGCGTTACTCGCGGCCAGCCGTTCCGCCATCGAAGTCCGCGAGGCGCTCGCGGAGGACGTCGAGATCCAGCGGCTTGACCATGTGCGTGTCGAAGCCCGCCTCGTGCGTCCGGCGGCGGTCTTCGGCCTGTCCCCATCCCGTCTGCGCGATCAGGTAGATGGCGCGGCCCCACGGCCGCTGCCGAATCGTCCGGCATACCTCGTAGCCATTGACGCCGGGCATGCCGATGTCCAGCAGCACGACATCAGGACGGAACTGCTCGGCGCGCGCCAGCCCGGCTTCGCCATCCGCGGCCGTCTCGACATCGTGGCCCTCTGATGCCAGGAATGCCGCGAGTGTCCTGACGTTGTCCTCGTTGTCGTCAACCACCAGGACCCGTCGGCGGCGCCCGCGTGCGTGCACGGAGGCCGGGTCGTTCGCGGGCGGCACGGAGGCGACGACGCTCGAGGACAGCGGCAGGCGGACGGTGAACTCGCTCCCCTGATCCGATCCTTCGCTGCGCACCTCGACCGACCCACCGTGAAGCGACACGATGCCGCGCACCAGCGCAAGGCCGAGACCCAGCCCGCCGCCCCTCCGGTCGAGCGGTGAGGCCACCTGGGAGAACTTGTCGAACAAGCGCGGCAGGAACTCCTCGGGAATGCCGATGCCGGTGTCACGGACGCGCACCACGACCGCGGCACCATGCACGCGCGCGTGCAGCGAGATGTGTCCGCCGGCGGGTGTATACCGGCAGGCGTTCAACAGCAGGTTGGCGAACACCTGCGTCAGGCGGGTGGCATCGCCCTCGACGACCACCGGGTCGCGCGGCACGTCGATGGACAGCTCGTGCCCGTCCCGAAGCACGTGTTCGCGCGCCGTCTCCACGGCCTGCTCCAGCACGTCGATCACGTTGACGGGCTCGAGTCGCAGGGTGAGCTTGTCGGCCGTGATCCGGCTGACGTCGAGCAGGTCGTCGATCAGCCGCACCATGTGGCGAATCTGCCTCGAGACCACGTCGTGCGCCAGCATCCGCGCCTCGGGACCGGTGCCATCGGTACGCAGCAGTTCCATCCCGGTCACCATGGGGGCGAGGGGGTTGCGCAGCTCGTGCGCCAGGGTCGCGATGAACTCGTCCTTCCGTCGATCGGCGTCGCGCAGCTGCGCCTGGCTCCGCTGGAGCTTCGTGTTGGCGTCCTCCAGCGCGCGCGTCCGTTCGAGCACGCGTGCTTCGAGGTCTGCCATCACGGCGTTGCGCTGCCGCTTGAGGCCCTGCATGTAGAGCACGCCCCTCCAGACCGTCGCGGTGACGCACGCGCCAAACCCGGCCGCTGCCAGGGCTGCCGCCATGTCGGCAGGGACCCATCGGGCGAACTCCGCCTGCAGCAGCCCCAGCAGCGGCGGCAGCACGAAGGCGCCGGCGAGCAGCTTCGGGTCGAGGACGGCCTCGGCGTCAGCCTCGCGCAGATGGCTCACTGCCTGGGCCGAGCATGCGAGCAGGCCCGCGGCGGTCACGGCCAAGAAGACGATCGTGGGCACGGCCATGCCCGGGAACCCGGGAATGTTGTCGAGTCGCGCGGTGTCAAAGGAGATCGCCACCACTCCGAGCCAGCTCAGGGTCAGCGCCGCGCCGGCCGTGTTGCGCACGACGGCCGCGCCCAGCCGTCCGGGGAACGTCAACGCTCCGAGCGCGAGCGAGAGCAGGACGAAACACAGGCTCGCCATGGGCGACATGCGGCCCGTATAGGCGTCGAGCGGGTCCGGAGGGAATGGACCGAGCCACGACTCGATATACCACCGCGTTCCGAGGAGGTGCTCGGCTAGCGTCAGCGCCGGCAGCACGAGGGCAACAAGCGCCAGCACGCGCGTCGCGATGGCGCCGCCGGCGTTGCCCGTCCCGAGGGAACTGGCCACGGCCAGTCCGATGCCGACGATCAGGAAGACGAAGGCGGTGGACGGCACCATCACGCGCCATCCGCTGACGATGCTGGCCGGAAGGGTCGAGTCGTTGGCCCATCCCGCCAATACGATGGCGGCGCCGAGCGTGGTCAGGCAGCCCGCTGCGAAGGTGAGACGGGCGGACGGCCCCTGTGGTGGAGCGGTGCAGTTGGTGGAGTCCGCCTCGTCGGCGGCGGTGGTGTTCTTGACGGGACCGCCGCCGATGTCGGCTTGCAGGGTCATGTCACATGCCGGTCGCGCCGGGGTGTGCCGTGGCCGTCGGGCCCGCTCGAGACGCCCACCACCAGGCCGACGGCGGCGATGGCGGCGCCGAGCGCGAGCGGGTTGGCGCGCGCCCATCGCCAGAGGCCGCCGCGCGCCTTCGGCGTGGCAAGCCCCGCCCGCTCGGCCCGTGGCTCGATGATGGTCACCGATGAGCGGCGCCTGCGGCGGCTGGCGCACCGCCCCGCAACCAGCGCGGCACCCGAGACCACCGCGGCCGCAGCCGCAGCGCCGGGATGCTCTCGCGCGCCGCTCACGGCGGACGCCGCGGTGGACTGTGCGGCTTCCGCCGCGCGGCCGGCGGAGTCGCCGGCAGCATCCGCCACCTGTCGCAGACGGGCGGCTGCCTTCTCGCGCACGGTGTCGCGTGCTCGCTCCGGGATCTGAGCCGGCGCCAGCCGCGTCTGCAGCTCTTCCATCGTGGAGCGAAGGCGTTCGCGGGTCCTGACGATGTCGTCGTGTATGGCGGCGGACGACTCCGCGCGCGGGTGGGGTTCCGTCATGGCATCGTTCTCCTGCGCGCGGCGACAGGCCGCGTCGCGTCAGGGACCGTCGTGCTGCTGCAGGACGCGTCCCAGTGCGAGTCCCACCAGAAAGGCGCAGCCCACGAAGACCGCAGGGCGACGCCGGGCGAAGTGGGCCACCGACTGGCCGAGCTCCGAGGCGGACCGCTCGCGCAGGCGGCCCGACGCCCGCGCCAGGCCTCGGCTCGCGCCGTGGGCGAGCAGGGCCAGCACGATGTTCTGGTCATCGAGGTCGTCGCCCATCCGGGCGACCGCGTGGTCCACCTGCCGCAGGCCGTCGGCCGCGCGGTCCTTCTGGCTCGTCAGCTCCGAGGCGACACTGCGCCGGACGGTATGCAGCACGGTGGCAGTTCTGGTCGGGCTCGCACTCATGCGTGGCATCGGGTGGGCCGGGGAAGAGCCGGCTCCGTTTCCGCAGAGCTCGACTTGCCGACCACGTGGTGACAGTGCAACACCTGCGCCACTCAGGGATGGCGCACGAGGCTCAGCCGCGCTGACACCTGTCGCAGTGACCGCATGGCGCCATCTCGCGCTGCTCGATTTACTGCATCAGCCACTGCCAGCGGCACCCGGCGGAGGTGCAGTAGAGCTGCATCTGCTCGAGATGGCGCAGCACCCAGCCACGTGCCTCATCGAGGGCGGCCGCCACCACGGCGTGGTCGATGCTGCCCGTGTGCTCGAAGCGCCAGCGGCCGCGGTCGTCGCGTGCGGCCAGCCCGGTTTGGGCCAGCATGTCGAGCACGCGCTCGGTCTGCCGCGGCGAGAGCGATGCTTCGCGCGCGAGCATCGCGGTGTCCACCGGGCCGTCGCCGAGCCTGGCGTGTGCCTCGATCAGCCCCGTCAGCGCGCCGGCCGCCGGCATGCGGCCGAACTGCTGCACCTGGTGGCGCCGACGGCTCGCGCGGCAGCCGAGCACCGTAATCCGGGCAGGGCGACCGTCGCGGCCGGCCCGGCTGGCCATGTTCCAGAACGCCTCGGGTGACGGCGGCAGGTCGCAGTAGGCGATCCAGCGAATGTCGGGACGGTCGGCGGCCGCCGTCAACGACCCGGTCGTGACGAGGATCGGTGCGTCCCCGTCGCCGAATCGCCGGAGCGCGCCCTGACGCATGGCACGGCTGAGGCCGCCGTGCTCCAGCTCGACGTCCGCCCCAAGCGCCGCGAGCCGTCGATAGACGGTTTCGGCCTGCGGAATGGTATCGGCCACTACGACGCCGGCCCCCGGTGCCGCGGACAGGATGGGCATCAGCGCCCGCACCTTGTCGCCGATGGATGCGACGTGCCTGGCTTCCAGAAAGAGATTGGGACGGTAGATGGGTTCGGCGCGTACGCATGCGCCCTGAAGGCCCAGCCGATCCTGGAGATCCTGAAGCCCTTCGCGCGAGCTGGCCGTTGAGACGAGCGCCAGCACCGGAGGCCGTCCCAGCGCCGCCAGCGTTCCCTGCACGCCCAGCAGCGCGGGCAGGAAGCTGGCGGCTCGCGGAGACGCCCGCTCCGCATCGTCCACGACGACCTGATCGACGGGCAGCCGGCCGAGGTACTGGCGGATCGCATGCGCGTTCAGGTGCTCGGGGTGGCCAGGATGCGCCGGAACGGGCGACGCTCTGGATCATCGCCCTCGATGGCCCCATGCGCACCCTCCACTGGGAAGGCGCCGCCGGCGCCAATCCCCGCGATGACGAGCGTGGTGCCGCCGAGATGAGACGTCCGCAGGTGGCCGTAGGCGGCCCGGGCGACAGGATCGGTGGCCACCACCAGGGCGTCCCGATCCTGCAGCACCGCACCGACGATGGGATCGGCGGCCGGCATCGACGCGGTCGCCCCCGGCGAACCGTCTCGCCGCGTGGTCGGATCCAGCGCCATGCGCGACCGCGTTCGGTCAGACGACTGCGCGTCCCGACACCATGCGCACGATCAGCACGATGACGGCCAGGACGAGCAGCAGATGCAGGAAGCCGCCGAGGGTGTACGACGACACCATGCCCAGCAGCCACATGACCACGAGGAGGACGAGGATCGTATCGAGCACGGCAACCTCCCGTCAGCTGCGCGAGCCGGAGGGCACGCGGGCGGCCCAGTCGTCTACCTGCTCGCGCGCGCGTTCGGCGGCGGCAGAGGCGGTGTCGGCGGCGGAGTACACGGCCCCGGCAGCCGAGTCGCTCGCCCGATCCACGCGCACCTGGAACGAGTCGAGCTCGGCGCTGACGCGATCGGCCAGCTCGTGCAGGCGGCGCGCCAGGTTGTCGCGCACGTTGCCGACCGTCTGACCGAGGTCGCCCCTCAGATCGGTGCCGGCCTTCGGCGCGAGCAGGAGCGCCACGCCGGCGCCCACGAGCACGCCGGAGATGATGCCCATCGCGAACCCACTGCCAGAATCCCTCTCGTACATCGGTGTTCTCCTTCCGCCGGGGAATGAGCATCATCCGTGCCACGGTGAGTGGGAGATCCGTTGCCCTTTGTGTGCGTGCGATGCGTGTTCGTACGCGCGTCGCGCGACAACCGTGCATGTTTCCCAGCTGCTGACGCGACCTCATACACCGCCGGTGTGGGCGGCGCTCGTATCGCCACGCCAGGAGCGGCGCATGGCGCCGCATGTGCGAGCCGCGCGAGGCGGGCGGCTGCCGATCCTCGGCTGCCAATTGCTCACCGCTGTGGATTCCATTGCTCACCAGGAGCGGGCGCGCACCTGGCATTCGGGCGTGCAGCGGCAACGGCACCTGCGCGTTGCGTGAATTCAGGCGGAAACTCGCGATGTTCCGCAGCAGCGGGATCCGCGCTCGATGTTGGCAACGCGTTTGTATTAGGTCAGAGCGTCGGCCACGGCCGGCACAGGCTGGCCGCTCGGCCAGTTCCGTTCAAGAGCCCACCTATACCCCGGGGGACGGCTTCGGCCGACACCCCCGGCGGCCACTCTCACTCACTCACGCGTCACACGATTTCGACCGGCGACCCTGCGAGACGACCGACCGACGTCCGCGTGTACCAGACACGCGCGCGTGTCGATGCACACGTGCGCCTGTCATCGGAGTCGTGCGCGAGTCACTCGACTGTCGCGGCGGCGGGCTCGACGGGGAAGACACCGCTCGGTGAGATGGGCAACAGCCGCGGGCCGGCGGAGTCGCCGATCAACGCGGGACGCTGGCTACTTCGGACGCGGGTCCGGGGCCAGCGAGCCCGCCGGCCGCCAACCGAATCGAAGGCGCGTCGCGGTTTCGACCAGGGCGCGCGCCGCGATGCCGACCTCGTCCATCAGCGCCTCGTCGCGATCCAGCGCCCGGTGGCTCGTTGCATACGGCTCGTAGTAGCCGACGTAGCGATCCAGCTGCGCGGGCGAGCCCGCGGGAACCAGGTGCATGTCGGTCAGCCAGTCCGACAACCCACGGCGCAGGCTCTCGGCGCCGCCGGTGTCGCCGTGCACCAGGACGGCAAAGGCCCGCCCGGCCAGGTGCCGTGGATACGGCCAGTCCTCCAGTTCGAGCGCCTTGGCTTCGGCCGGTTGCTTACCGTGCGTCGTCGTCGGATCCGGGTTTCCGCCGTCCGCGCAGACGAGCCTGTCGATCATCAGCTTCAGCGCGCTCGGCGCCTGGTACCAGTGGACGGGGCTCACGATCATCACGCCATGCGCGGCAACCCAGCGCGGATAGATCTCGTGCATCCAGTCGCCAGCCTGTCCCATGGCGTGGTTGGGGTAACAGGAGCACGGCCAGTGGCACAACGGCATGGCGGTCGAGACACACCCCTTGCAGGGATAGATGACCCGGCCATACTCGGCGGTGAGTGCGCTCAGGTCGAGGAAGTCAACGTGCGCACCCGCGTCTTCGAGCGCCTGGCGTGCCTCGACGGCGAGGCGGTAGCTCTTGGACATCTCGCCGGGGCACGTCTTGTCGGTGCGCGGCGAGGCGCAGACGAGGAGGATGGCGGGCGGGCCGTCAGCGGCGTCGTGCTGCTGCTGGGCATCCCGGATGGCCTGCCGGGCCTGCAGCCACTCGATGGGCAAGGGGTGTGTGGGATCGGCGAACTCGTCGCCCGCCGGTCGCGTGCGCGGGCTCTTGCGATAGGCGTCGTAGCCGTCCCACGCCACGTCGGCCAGTGCCGCGAGCTGGTCGCGGACGGCATCGAAGGCGGGATCGTAGAAGCTGGCGGCGAAGCGTTCGTCGAAGGTGCCGCGGTCGAGCTTCCGGTACTGCTGGCCCGTGCGGACGTCCTCGGCAGGATTGGATGGTCGGGATGGAGGGGAGCGCTTGTCGTGGGTCGACATGCTTCCACGACATGCAGGAAACGCGCCCGGGAAGCCGGCGCGAAGGCCGGCTGCTTCCCGGGGCTCGAACATTCGATCAGGTCTACCGCGTGACCCCCGTGGCCAGCACGTAGATGTCGTCGTTCGTGTCGTCCGGCATGTCGCCCTCGAGCGCCATGTTGCGCGGCGCGCGGAGCACGATGCCCTCGATGGTCACGCTGTCGCCACTGGCGACCTCGGCCGAGGTACCTGCGGAGGGCAGCACGAAGACGGCCTGATCGCCGCCCCTGGCGTAGAACCCGCCATGGGCATCCGCGAGCTCGTTCACACGCACACCCGAGAGCGAGACGTGCCGACCGATGAGCTCGTCACCACCTGCGGCCAGCTGCCCGGCATCGGTGACCGCCCGCTCGTCGTGCCCGCGCATGCTGCGCGAGTTCGCCGAGCGCGTGCCCTCGACGGCGCCAGGGTTGTCAGCGGCGTTGATCAGCAGCACGAGGTCGCTGTCGCCGCCGACGATCCGCGAGGCCTCGAGCAGCGGCTTGTCGCGATACGCCTCGGGGTCGTCGGGGTCGAGGCCCATCCATCCCCACTCGTTCTCGACGTCACCGGCCGCGAAGCCCTTGATCTGGCCCGTGACCGTCACCCGGTCGCCCTCGCGCACCAGGGCGGCCAGGGCGTTCGGCGCGTGCACGAGCACCTCGCCGTCGAAGTCCATCCAGTTGGGCTCGTCGATCGTGAACAGGCGCGGGCCGTACACCTTCTCGACCTCCGCGTCCACGCTGACCGTGCGGCCGACGAACTTCATCGGCTCGTCCTCGATGTCGTCCAGCTTCACCCGCTCGCCGCGGAACTTGGTCTCCATCGCAAGGGCGGTGGACTTGTCATCGGAGTCCGACACGGCAACGGCGTTCTGCCCTCTGTCCGTCTGCGTCGACTGACCCGAGCGCTGCGACGACGCGGCGCTGCGGTCGTTGGCGTTCGCGGCGCTCTTCGAGTCGCGGTTGGCATTGGCGTTATCCGTGTTCCGCTGGTTCCGCCAGTCCTGCCACTCCTTCGTCGTGGCCGCATCGCCTTCGTACGCCTGGCTGGATCCGCTCTGATCGAAGACGACCAGCCGGCCGGCGCGCATGTCGGTGCCCTGCTGATCGGTCGACAGCACCACCGTCTTCGTGCGGTTGGCGATCTGTCGGGCCTGGTCGGCGGGGTAGATGAACTGGTGGCCGTAGATCGAGGCCGGATAGAACCAGCCACGGATGGCCGGCGGTGAACCCGCCTCGGTCGGGGTGAACTGCAGGACGATCTCGCCCTTCGGGTTCGCCCGCTTGATGGGAACCACCATCGCGGTGGTGACCACGTCGCCGCCCTCGTGGCGGATCTGGATGACGTCGTTCGCGGTCATTCCTTCCACGAACTCCATCACGTAGGTGCCTGGCGGGAGGGTGGCTCCGGGTACCATCACCGGTTCCGAGAACTCGATGATCGTCCGCTCGTCCCACAAGTCCGCGTATGCGGAATCCGGCGACGAGAAGCACGGTCCGGCTGCAGGGGCTATTCGTTGTGTCCATCTCTTCAGCATTCTTCAAGACCTCCTTTCGCTCATTCGCGATCGGAGTCTTGTAGTGCGGAGCTCGCCAGCCGGATTCCGGAGGATTCTGCGGCCGTGCTCGCCGCCGCGCTCGTCAAACTCACGACATATCGCGAGTTCGTGCGGCTCCGGGCGGAGACGGGATCAACCCGAGCAGGTCGATGGGCAGCGGGAAGATGATGGTCGAGTTCTGTTCGGCCGCAATCTCGTTCAGGGTCTGGAGGTAGCGCAGGGTCATGGCGCCCGCCTGCGTGTTGATCACGGCCGCGGCCTGCGACAGCTTCTCCGACGCGATCAGCTCACCCTCGGCATGGATGATCTTGGCGCGCTTCTCGCGTTCGGCTTCGGCCTGCCGCGCCATCGCGCGCCGCATGTCCTCGGGCAGATCGACGTGCTTCACCTCGACGGCCGAGACCTTGATGCCCCACGGGTCGGTCTGGTTGTCGAGGATCTGCTGCAGTTCCGTGTTGAGCCGCTCGCGCGAGGCGAGCAGGTCGTCGAGCTCCGCCTGTCCCAGGACGCTGCGCAGGGTGGTCTGCGCAAGCTGCGATGTGGCGTAGTTGAAGTTCTCGACCTCGACGATCGCGCGCTTGGGATCGATCACGCGGTAATACACGACCGCGTTCACCTTCACCGACACGTTGTCGCGCGTGATGATGTCCTGCGGGGGCACGTCGTGGACGGCCGTCCTGAGGCTCACCTTCACGATCGTGTCGAGCGGACGGAAGACGAACACCAGCCCCGGGCCCTTGGGCTGGGGCAGGAGCTTGCCCAGCCGGAAGATCACGCCACGTTCGTACTCGTTGAGGACGTAGACCGACGAGACGAGGTAGAGCGCGATCACGAACAGGACGACCAGCATCGGCGAGACAATCATGAAGCGCCTCCAGTGGGCACGGCGGAGTCCGAGGCTTCCACGCGCAGCGTGAGCCCATCGACGGCAATCACCCGGAGCCCGGCGCCCGCCGGGATGGGCGCCACGCTGACTGCGCGCCAGATTTCGCCGTGCACGCGCGCCTGGCCGGCGTCGGTGGGACCGACGGCGGACAGCGCGCGCCCGCGCTCCCCGACGAGGCCTTCGATCCCGGTGGCCGGCTTCACCCGGTGCGCCAGCAGCGCCAGCCGTCCCAGCCCGAGCACGATGGCCGCCACGGCGATGACGACCGGCACGATGATGCCGTAGCTGACGGTCACGCCGGGCACTTCGCGCGTGATCATCAACGAGCCCACCAGGAGCGCCACGATGCCGCCAATGCCCAGCACTCCGAAGCTCGGCACCATCAGCTCGGCGCCGAGCAAGGCGAGGCCGAAGACCAGCAGCAGCACCCCGGTGAGGTTGATGGGGAGCACCTGGAACGCGAAGAACGCCAGCAGCAGGCAGAGGCCGCCGGCCACACCCGGCAGCACCGTCCCGGGATTCCAGAACTCGACGACCAGGCCGAGCATGCCGAGCGTCAGGAGGAGGTACGCCACTTGCGGATGCGCGATGGCGCCGAGCACGGTCTGCCGCCAACTCACCTCGAAGCGCTCGACCGTGGCCCCGGCGGTGTGCATCGTCACCGTGCGTCCATCGAAACGGCGCACCTCCCGGCCGTCGAGCTGGCGCAGCAGGTCGTCGGTGTCGCGTGCGACGAAGTCGATGAGCGGAGGGCTCGCGTCGAGCGCCTCGCGCTCGGTGTACGCCGCACTCTCGGTGACGGCCTCGGCGGCGAGCGTCTCGTTGCGGCCCCGCGCGTCGGCCAGCGTCCGCGCGTACGCGGCCGCATCGGCCGTTGCCTTTTCCGACATCACCGGATCGGCCTCCGACGACTGACCGCTCGACGACACGGGGTGCGCCGCGCCGATGTGCGTGCCCGGCGCCATCACCGCCACGTCCGCCGCCAGCGTGATCAGGAAGCCCGCCGACGCGGCCCGCGCCCCGGACGGCCCGACGAAAACCACGACGGGCATGCGCGCCTCGATCATCCGGGAGATGAGCGTGCGGGTGGAATCGAGCAGGCCGCCCGGCGTGCGCAGCACGAGCACGGCCGCGGCCGCACCGCGCGCGTCGGCACGCGCGATGAGGTCGTCCACGAACTCGGCCGCAATGGGATGGATGATGCCGTCGTACTCACCGACGACGACGATTGGCGTGTCGGGCGGGGAGGCCGGCGCCTGGCGCGCGAGCGCAGGGCCGACGCACAGCAGGAGCATCACGACCAGCAGTGCTTCCGGCACCGGTCGTTGTCGGCCTCCCGGGGGCCGCCACCCGCAAGGTGCGTGTCCCACCGCCTCACTCAGGGTTCAGTCTACCCCGCAGCTCCCGGCCTCCGGGGAGCGGCCAGCACCGCGCCTCTAGCGCGGCAGGGTGCGCATGTAGGCGATGACGTCGGCCGCGTCCTGCCGATTCATCCGGAAACGGGGCATCGGCGCCTTCAGCTGTTCGCCAATTCGCCCGATGGCGCCTTCGGTCAGCAGGCGCATCGCCTGCTCGTCCGAGTAGCCGGGCAGCCCGGCATTGCGGGGCGCTCGGGCCGCCCAGTCGGGCACCCAGGCCGGAGCCGGCGGCATCGGCCCGCCCAGGAACCGCGTCTCGGGGAGGATGTTCCCGTTCCGGTCGCGGGTGGAATGGCATTCCGGGCACATCGCCACGTGCTCGACGATGTACTGGCCGCGCTGGACGTCGCCGGCGAGGCCCATCGCTCCCTCCGCGGCAGGCGCCTGTGTCTCAGGCGTCTGGGGCGCCGACTGCGCCCACAGCGACAGGGACACCGACAGGATTGCCCCCGCCGCCACGATGACACCCACTCTCTTCCTCACACGCACCTCCCAGGCCGTCAATTATGCGCGACCCGGGCCGCCTCAGCCAGAAAAGGTGCACGGCAGACACGAACGGTCCGCCACGGGTCCCGACCCGCGCGTCGGCTGTCACGGTCGAAGTGACGGCGGGTCCACGTCAACCGGATTCGCTCGTCCGGGGCACCGACGTCTGGCCGATCAGTTGCTCGACGCGCGGGGCATGCTCGACCTCGGCGCGGCTCAGCCTCACCGCAATCGTGTGGTCGGGCCAGCTCACCGTGCTGATGGCCTCGCGGTCGAGCCCGACCGCGGTGCCCCGATCCAGTTGCTCGTGTCCACGTCGACGATGCGGATCTCCCACGTGATCTCGTCCAGCAGGAAGTCGTCGGCGTGGCCGATGCGGCCGTCCGAGGCCTGGATGTGATAGCCCTTCACCTCGTTGGCGCTGCGCAGGTGGACGTCCGATCCGGAGGAGGCGTCGAGGGCCTGCTGCTCGGCCTGGCTCGCCGAGCGCCGCGCGCGAATGGACGCCAGCGTCTCGTCCGCCATCAGGCCGGGCGCGCCCGCCGTCGGCCAGATTGCCGCCCCCGTCCAATAGGGATCCAACCCGAAGTAGGCGTAGTAGCGAGTCTCCTCGCGCCGCGAGGCGGGCTTGTGCAGGTTGATCGACGGGCTGTCGGCGACCTCGTCCTTCGTCAGGCCCACCTTGACCGCGCGATCGTCCCAGGCCACCGAGCTGACGACCACCGGCGTGATCAGCACGTCGGGGCCGAGCCATCCGTCGGTGCTCACCACCAGATACCGGACGACCCACTGCTCGTCGTCGAAGTAGACGTCGCGGACGGTGCCGATGTCGCCGTCGGTGCCCGTGACCCGGCAGCCCACGATGTCAGTGACGCGTCTCAACATGGCGTATCTCCTCGTTTCCCGATGTGCCGTTGCAGCATCCGGGCCAGTTCGAGGGCCACCTCTGGCGTATGGCGAGAATTCCTAGGGATTCGCCCCCACGCCTGAAACGCGTACTGCCAGCCCATCACGACGGCCCAGTCGGTTTCGAGTTGAGGTCCGTCGAGATCCTGCCAGACGGGCTTCAGGAACTCGAGCGCCAGCCGCTGCCCGTGGAGCGCACCCACCGGTACTCGAAGTTGAGGCCGAGGCCGAGATCCAGGCGTTCCCCGCCGCGCAGCAACGGGTCCGCGGTCGGCACCATGCGGGGATTGAGCGCGGGGTCCGCGCCGTGGACGTTGCCCCACGCGCTGCCTTCGAGGCGCGCCGACGCGCTCAGCCACCGGCTGAATCGCCGCGCGACCCATCCCGTACCCATGCCGCGATGGCCGAGTCGATAGTCGCGATCGTTCGTGCCCAGGCGAATCGTCGCCACGCCCTGCGCGCCCCACGACCAGTCGTCGGACTGCCCGAGGATCGTGGCGCCGGGCATGAGGTCCACGGTACCCGAGCCCGTCTGCATCGGGTACGGCAGGATGGACGCCGCCGGCGCGCTCGCGGGCGTCACGTCCATCTCGTCGATCGAGCCCGTGGGCAGGCTGATGCCGAGGTTGAGATGCATGGCGCGGCGATTGCGGTTCAGCAGCCGGACGAGCCCCGACACGCGGACGTCGCCGAGGCCGGCCGAACCGGTGGTGAACCGCGCACCGGCACGCGTCAGGTGGTCCATGCTGGCGTCGAGCACGGGCACCATGCCCATCAGCGTGAGCCGGCTCGACGGAGCGGCCATGATGCCGAACATGTGCATGCTCATGGGCATGCGGAGCGGCGTCACCGGGAACTGCCCGAGCACATCGGACGGCGACACGTCGTCGGTACCGCGGCGATTGCCGTCCATCCGCATGGGCATGAAGCGGTACGACAGCATGATCTCGCCGTGCTCGTGCGTGTGGTCGCCCATCACGCCGAGCGGCGCGTGGCCATCGGGGCGGCCGGACGACCAGTCCTGCGCCCGCGCCGGCGTGCGGGCAGCGGCAACGAGTGCAAGAGGGAGGAGAGCGAGAACGAGCGGATGAGGTCGTGAGCTGGGGACGGACATCCGTCGATGGTGTCATCCACAGCGTGGGCGAACGTGCGACTTATTGACGCACGCTCACCAGAAGCCCAGCCACTTCCACCAGACGAGGCCGAGGCCGACCCAGATGCAGAGGTTGGCCACCGACACGGCGAAGCCCGCGCGCCACCAGTCCGCGAAACTGACGTAACCCTCCGCGAACACGATCGGGGCCGTCGTGGTGCCGTAGTGCGTCAGCCCGGCCGTGAGGTTGGCCAGGCACGCCAACGCGTAGAC
This sequence comes from Vicinamibacterales bacterium, assembly GCA_041394685.1. GTDB lineage: Bacteria > Acidobacteriota > Vicinamibacteria > Vicinamibacterales > UBA2999 > VFZN01. The sequence continues at coordinate 86,311 of JAWKHU010000036.1, read as the reverse complement.
GGCCACCAGCGGCGGCGTCCCGAGGCCGATCAGCATGACCACGAACGGCGGGAACATCGCCAGCGCGTGCGCGGTGATGCTGGCGAACGCGTAGTGGGCGTAGAAGTAGATGACCAGCGTCAGCAGCAGCACTGCGAACCAGTCCATCCCCGAGAACGAGGCGCCCACCCACTCGGCGAACGCCGTGGTGCTGCCGGTCTCGTTGAGGATCTCGCCCATCGTGAGGAGCCCGCCGTACCACACGAAGACGTCCCAGGCGTGCTTCTCGCGCAACGCCGTGTCCCACGTGAGGACGCCGGACATGATCAGCACGCCGAGCGCCGCCAGCGCGACGATGGTGACGTCGAGCCCGTTCCAGGCGGACGTCATCCAGAGCACGCAGACCGTGACGAACACGGCCAGCGACACGGCCTCGTCCCTCGACAGGGGGCCCATCGCCACCAGCTGCTCGCGCGCGAACTCGGCAGCGGCCGGCGTGCGGCGCACGGTGGGGGTCTGCACCCGCATCACCACGAGCGGCACGACGATGCACGACGCCAGCCCGGGGACGATGCCGGCCATGAACCAGCTCGACCAGGTGATGGTGACGCCGGCAAGCTTGGCCGCCAGGCCGGCGATCAGGACGTTGCTCGCCTGGCCGGTGAGGAACATCGCGCAGGCGACGGCGCTGCCCTGGTAGAGCGACGTCATCAGGAACGCGCCGAGCCTTCGCGAGGTGGCGCCCGGGGTGGACCCGTAGAGCTCGGCGATGCTGCGTGCGACCGGCAGGATGATGCCGCCCGACCGGGCGGTGATTGAGGGAATGCCGGTGGCGAGCGTGACGTCGCTCATCATCAGCGCGTAGGACACGCCCAGCGACGTCTGCCCGACGAGCCGCACGAAGATCAGGGCGATACGCCTCGACAGGCCCGAGTCGCGCAGCGCGCGCGACATGAGCATGGCCGCCAGCACCAGCCATACCGACGGGGACGAGAACCCGGTGAGCACGCGCGGCACCGGCAGGCCGCCGATCAGGACGAAGCAGGTGAGGCCGATGATCACCAGCGCGGCGCCCGGCAACGGCTGGATCATGAGGCCGGCAATGGTGGCCAGGAAGATGGCCGTGATGCGCCAGCCCTCGACCGTCACGGTGTCCGGCCTGGGAACCAGGAGGACCACCACGGCATAGACGGCGGCGAGTGCCAGGAAGCGGACGGCGCGGCCGGCCAGTGGGGATGGCGCGGACGACGCGTCCGCCTCGCTGCTCATGAGGGGGGAAGATTACACCGTCCGGCCGCCGGTCGTCGCGCGCGTGGCGCCCGTCACCGCGGGCGCGAGGCCGCGGGCGGCAGGATGCGGGTGACGCGCGTGCCGTCGAAGTACGTGTACTCCCGGCCACCGGATTCGACCGTGGAGATCATCGCCGTGACACTGTAGCTGCCGTCTTCCCTGCGCACCGTGTGCTCGTCGGTTACCACCCGGCTGGCCGGACGGTCACCCGCGAGCCCGTCCTCCACGACACGCCCCTGCATCGTCGGCGGCACCGGCAGCCCGAGCAGGGTGAGGAAGGTGGGCGCGAGGTCGGCGTTCGAGGTGGGGACGTCCACCGTCTGGCCCTGGCGCAGATCCGGGCCGGCCGCGATGAGGGTGTTGTGCACGTCCCATGGGCTCGAGCTCCCGTGGCCCGCGACGCCGTTCGACGACGTGGTCCCGCGCACGCCTGCCGCGTTGGCGGCGTCGGTCCAGTCGGGCGAATAGAGAATCTGCGCGGCACGGGGATGCTGCCAGCGCGCGGCGTGGAAGGACAACGTGCCCGGCACGTGGCCCTCGAGCGTGTCGGGGCTGGCGCCGGCCGTGAAGATGGCGCCGACGCCCGTCGACCACTGCAGCGCCCGAACGATGCCGGCCACCGCGGCCTCGTCTCCATCGCGGACGTAAATGGCGCCGCCACCAGCGACGACGCGCGGCGTGCCGTCGGCCAGCGTGCCCATGAAGGGCGCGAGGACGGCCCGCAGATCGACCGCGCCCGTGTAGGTGGAGAAGCCGTGATCGGACGTGACCCAGATGTCGTACGTGTCCAGCAGGCCCGCATCGCGCAGGGCATCCTCGATGCGACCCAGCCCGGCATCCACGCGCCGCAGGGTGTCCACGGCCTCGGGGCTGCCCATGCCGTGCGCGTGGGCGGCCGTGTCGAGATCGCTCAGCCAGATGACCGTGACCGACGGGTCCACCTTCGGCAGGCCCACGCGCAGGAACGCGTCGATCGCATAGCCGTCCAGCGAGCCGTCCACCGCATCGTCCGCAGGCGCGGGCCCGAGCACCTGCATGTCGGCCGCCATCGACTCCGGGAGCACGTACTCGTAGTGCAGGATGGCGCCGCCGGCCAGCGTGGGGTTGTTGAGGAACGCGGAGCCCGACGAGCCCGAGCTCGTGACCAGCATCCGAAGCCCGGCGGCCTGCAGCGACTCGCCCATGGTGGGGGCGGTCAGCAGGTGTCCCTCCGCCTCGGCGACACGCAGCAGTGCGCCGCGGTCGGACGTGTCGAGGAAGCGGGCGGAGTCCACCGACGGGAAGAACACCGTGTTCCCGAGCAGGCCGTGACGCTCCGGATAGCTGCCGGTGGCGATGGATGACGCGTTGACGCGCGTGACGGTGGGATACACCGAGTGGTGCCTGGTGAAGACGACACCGCGGCGCCCGAGGGCCGTCAGGCGGGGCATCACGTCCTCGGTGACGTAGTCGGGACGCAAGCCGTCCACGACCACGAGGAGCTGTCGATGGCGAGGCGCGGAGGCCGTCGAGGCCTCTGGCGACGGGGCCGCGCCTCCGCAGGCGGCGGCCCAGCAGGCGGTGAACAGCGTCAGCGCGGTGCGGCGAGACATGAGACCCACGGCGCGGGATGATAGCCCAGCGCTGCAACCGGGTTGTGACGAGCGCCGGGCGATCGCGTCCGGACTCTGCCATGCTTGGCGCCGTGGCTTGCAGCGGCGGGCAGGTGACCCGAGGGGGACAACGGTGATTCCGGATCGGCTGCGGCAGACCCAGGCCTGGCAGTTCTTTGCCGCCCTGCCCAGGGCGGACGGGCGTCTTGCCCTGGCATGGTGGTGCGTGCTGCTGATGCGCGGCGCGCTGCCGGCGGCCTTTGCCATTGCGATGGGCCGCCTCGTCGGCGCCGTCCAGGGCGGCGGGAGCCTGACGACGCCGCTTGCCGTCACGGGGGTCGTGTTCATCCTCCTGCAGGTGCTGCCGCCGGTCCACCAGGCCATCAGCGCCAACCTTGGCGACCGGCTGGCCGCATGGCTGTACGACCGCCTGACCGATGCGTGCGTCCGCCAGCCCGGCATGGGGCACCTGGAAGACCCCGCGCTGGCGTCGGACCTGACCGTGGCGCGCGAGTTCGACCTCGGCATGACGGGCCCGCCGCTGGCCATTGCCATGGATTTCACGGCCGGCGGGCTGGTGGAGCTGGTCGGCGGTGTCGCGGCCGCGCTGGTGCTCACCGGCTTCGCGTGGTGGGCGCCGATCCTGGTCGGTGGCGCATGGGTGACGACGCACTGGTGGCTGCGCGAGAGCGCGGTCTGGCGGGATCGCAACACCGACGTGGTCCGCGCCGCGCAGCGCGACGCCGAGTACGCCTATCGCCTCGCCGTCGAGGCCGCGCCGGCCAAGGAGCTGCGCCTGTTCGGCCTCTCCGGATGGACGCTCGATCGCTTCGTCGCGCGGCGCACACGCCTGCACGGCCTGCAGTACGAGGCCACGCGGCTTCGCGAGAAGCCCGTCATCTGGAGCCTGCTCGTCGTCGTGGGCGCCAACGTCGCCTTCTTCTGGGTGCTGGCGAACGCGGCGCTGGCGGGCACGCTGCCGCTCGGCGCGGTGATGTACGCGCAGGCGGCCGTGACCGCCTCGATGATTGCGTTCGGCGGGCTCAACTGGGTGCTCGACGGCGCCTCGGCCCCGGTGGCGGCGGTGCTGCGGCTCGAACCCGCGATGCGGCCAGGGGCGCGCTGGCGCGAGGGACGCGGCCGGTGCCGCGCCGCACCGGCGTCGGCGAGATCCGCTTCCGCGGCGTCACGTTCGCGTATCCGGGCGGCAAGCCGGTACTCGACGGGTTCGACCTGACGATCCCCGCAGGCACGTCGCTCGCCATCGTCGGCCAGAACGGCGCCGGCAAGACCACGCTCGCCAAGCTGCTGTGCCGCCTGTACGACCCGCAGGCAGGCGCCATCGAGGTGGACGGCGTTGACATCCGCGAGCTCGATCTCGAGGGGTGGCGCCAGCGCATCACGGCCGTGTTCCAGGACTTCATCCGCTTCGAGCTGCCGCTGCGCGACAACGTCGCGCCGAACGGCGCGCCGGACGATGCGATTCTCGGCGCGCTGGAGTCGGCGGGGGCCGCACGGGTCGCCTACCTGGACACGGTGCTCGCGCGCGGCTACGACGGCGGGACGGACCTGTCCGGCGGCCAGTGGCAACGGGTGGCGCTGGCGCGCGCGCTGTGCGCCGTCCGCATGGGCGCCGGCATCGTCCTGCTGGACGAGCCGACCGCGCAGCTCGACGTGCGTGGCGAAGCCGAGATCTTCGACCGGCTGCTGGCCGAGACCCGGCACTGCACGACGATCCTGATCTCGCACCGCTTCTCCACGGTCCGCCACGCCGATCGCATCTGCGTGCTGGAGCACGGACGCGTCGTCGAGCTCGGCACGCACGAAGCGCTCATGGCCCAGGGCGGCCGCTATCGCACGATGTTCGACCTGCAGGCACAGCGCTTCCATGTGCCTGAAGGCGAGGAGGGGATGGCGTATGACGTCCTCGCGTGAGGCCGCGCTCGACCCCGAGCCCATCGCCGCGCTGCCGCCCGCGTTGTCGTCCATGTGGCGGCTCTGCAAGCTGGGGTATCGCCACGAGCCCCGGCTGATGCTCGTGGCCTTCGTCCTGTCGCAGCTCTCGGCGCTGCCCGACGCGCTTCTGGCGCTGTGGCTGATGCTCGTCGGCAAGGGCATTCTGGAGGCGCGGCCGGCACTGGTGACCGGCGCCGCCATCGGCCTGGGCCTCTCGGCGGCCGCCACGTGGTTCCTGCGCACGGTGAGCACGCGGGTGCAGCGGCGTTTCCGCGACAAGGTCACCATCGCGCTCGAAGCACACGTCGCCCGCCTCCAGGCGTCCATCGTCACCGTGGCGCACCACGAGCGGCCCGAGTACCTGGATCGCCTGGCGATGCTGCGCGACCAGGTGTTCGTGCTGGACCACATGTACATGTCGGTCTTCGCCACGCTCGGCTGGATCCTCCGGCTGGTGGTGACGATGGCGCTGCTGGTGTCGGTGCATCCGGCGCTCGTCCTGCTGGCGGTGTTCGCGCTGCCGACGGCGCTGGTGTCCACGTGGCGCCCGGCGGTGGAACGGGCGGCACGCGAGCAGGGGGCACAGGCCAACCGGCTGGCGCGGCACCTCTTCGCGACGGCCACGACGGCGTCGCCGGCGAAAGAGGTGCGGGTGCTCGGCATGGGCGACCGGCTGGCCAGCGAGCGGCGGGCGGCGTGGGAGATGAGCTACGCGCCGCTGGCTTCCGCGCGATGGGGATCCGCGGGCTGGCAGACGCTGGCGTGGGCGCTGTTCGGGCTGGCGTACGTCGGGGCCATCGTGTTCGTGTCTGCAGGCCTCACTCGACCGCCGGAGAGCGTCCTCCTGGTGCTGGCGGCGGGTGCGCGGCTGTCGGCGTACGTCGGCGCCACCGTCGGGGAGATCGGGTTCCTGCGCGGATTCTGGATGGACGGGTCGCGCCGGCTGGCGTGGCTCGAGGACTACGCGGCGTCGCTCGAGGCCGCGTGGGACCGGCCGGTGCCCGAGGCGATTCGAGACGGGATCACGCTGGACCATGTGTCGTTCCGCTATCCGGGAACGACGCGCCGCGTGCTCGAGGACGTGTCACTGACGCTGCCCGCTGGCGCCGTGGTCGCCATCGTCGGCGAGAACGGGGCCGGCAAGACGACGCTCGTGAAGCTGCTGGCGCGGATGTACGAGCCGTCGGCCGGAGCGATCCTGGTGGACGGCGAGCCGCTCGCGCGGATGCCGGCCGCCGACTGGCGCGCGCGGCTGGCGGGCGCGTTCCAGGACTTCTACCGGTTCGAGTTCCAGGCCAGCCAGACCGTGGGGCTGGGCGACGTCCCGCGGCTGGAAGACGTCGAGGCGGTGACGGCGGCGGTCGGGCGCGCGGGGGCCGACGACGTGATCGAGCGCCTGCCGGCGGGGTTGGAGACGCACTTGGGGCCGACCCGCCCGGCGGGGTGGAGGTGTCGTTCGGGCAATGGCAGAAGCTGGCCCGCCCGCGGGTTCATGCGGGACGAGCCGCTCCTGCTGGTGCTGGACGAGTCGACCGCGGCGCTGGACGCCGAAACCGAGCACGCGCCTTCGAGCGGCACAGCGGCTGCGCGTGCAGGGCTCAACGGCCGGATCACCGTGTTGGTCTCCCACCGATTCTCGACGGTGAGAATGGCGGATCTGATTGTGGTCCTCGACGCGCGGCTGGTCGAGGTGGGCACCCACGAGGCGCTGATGACGAAGGGCGGGCGTACGCGGAGCGTACGGGATTCAGGCGGCTGCCTACGGCATCAGATAAGATCCGCGGGATGGGCGCCCTCTACGACTCGGGTCCCCCCTCTCCGCCATCGTCAAGATCCGCGACCTGATGGTCAGGTGAAGGACCCCTTCCGCCTGGACCAGGGCGATACGCCTTCTCGACGCGCCCGCCACGTTCAAGCAGGGCGGTGCAGCGGGCGCTGAGGAGAACCACACGCACTACCTGCCGACGACGGGGCTCCCGGAAGCTGTTAGCCCTGGCGGAGAAGATGCGAACGAAGAACGGCATCCTGATCGGCTCGCCCGACGAGGTGCAGGTGACCAACGGCGGGACGCACGCGATCTACGCGGCGATGCACGCGGTGATCGAGCCGGGCGTGACGAAGTCATCGTCCCTGATCCGGAGTGGCCGCCGACGATGGCGATCGTGCTGGCGGCGGGCGGCGTGCCGGTGCCGCTGGCGCCCGGGAGGCGGTGGCGGTGGGATCCTTGAGGAAGTGGCGCGCGCGATCACGCCGAAGACGAAGGCGCTCTACATCAACTCGCCGAACAACCCTGCCGGCGGCATCCTGACGCGTGCCGACCCGAGCACCTGGCCGGCCTGGCGCGCGAGCACGACCTGTGGTGACGTGTTCTCCGACGAGGCATGAGGACATGGTGGTGCCTCGACGGCGAGCACGTGGCGAATCGCGTCGCTGCCGGACATGGTACGATCGCACCATCCTGCTGCACACCTTCAGCAAGAGCTACGCGGTGACGGGCGTCCGCATGGGGTACTACGCCATCAAGGATCCCGTGATGCGTGCGCGCGCCATGAAGATCGTGCTGTACACGACGAGCAACGTGAGCTCGCTGACGGCACGGGGCCATCGCCGCGCCTCGAGGGCTCGCAGGCGTGCATCGAGGAGTTCCGGAAGGAGCTCGAGCTGCGCCGCGACCTGTTCTACGCGGGTATCAGGGGGACGCCGCGCCCGGGACATCCTCTCGGGCAATCCACCGGCCGGCGCGTTCTATGCCTTCTCAAGGTCAACCCGCAGTGGGTGAAGGACGCGGGCCTGCTGGGCGAGTCAGTGTCGTGGGCGATGGCCGAGCACCTGATCAAGGGAGCACGGATCGGTTGCGTGCCGGGCGTACCCCCGGCGAGGCGTCGGAAGGCTACGGCCGCTTCTGCACGTGCCGCTCGCGCGAGGAGCTGACGGGGATGCACTGGCGTCGATGAAGGCGCTGTTCGCACGGCAGGCGCCGGCGAAGGCCTGAGGTCGCCGCAGGGTTCTTTCTCGGGCGCCATGGACGCTCAGATCGTCACGGCCATCCGGACGCTGCTGACACCACGCGCGTCCTGAGCCTGGCGGTGGTGGTGGACGACGAGCCCGACGCGGGCCTGCTGCCATTCGCCGTCCGCGCGGACTACACGCAGCTCTACGTCCAGGCCTCGGGCCTGGCGCGCGCCACACGCGCGGCCTCACGCCGGGAGCGACGGTCGGCCTGCTGCGCACGAGCCAGACGCCGCCGATCGCGACCCCATGCAGCTCGTGCGCCTGACGGTCCGGGTCGAGGTGAGCGTGCTCGAACGCGGCATTTGAGCAGCATTCACCGCAGCGGCCGTCCGGTTCGTGGCGCGTTTTCCGGCCGCGGAGACGACGCTCGCGCTGAAGGAGATGTTTGCGCAGTCTGCTCCTCGATGGGTGACGGCAGTCAGGGTTCGAATCCCCGCCTCCCAGCCACTTGACCCGTTCTACCCAAACAACCTACGACTTTCGACCCTCTATGGTTCAGATTGTCTCCAACCGCGCGACGGATCGGGCGGTTGTCGAGCAGTCTGATCGTCGAGTCGAGCGACGCCGGCGTCAGATGCGAATAGCGCTGCGTCATCGCCAGGCTCTGATGCCCCACCAACTCCTGCACGCCTCGCATCGGCGCGCCCTGCATCGCCAGGTGCGAGCAGAACGTGTGACGGAGGATGTGGACGCCCGTCGGCACCTTCGCCCGATGCGCCGCGTACCGGACCCGCGACCAGCAGCTCCTGCGTCGGGGCGGCGTCCTGTCGTCCTTGCACAGCACCCGCCGGTGACGGAGGTGCCGGTGCTTGCGGAGCGCCGTGGCCAGCCGCTCGGTCATCCCGACGTATCGGATACGCCCGTTCTTGGGCGCCGTCAGCTCACCGTCCCAGTCCGAGTGCCGGACGATGATCTGACGCCGATCGAGATCGATGTCGGCCCACTCGAGGGCCACGATCTCGCCTGACCGCAACCCGGCTTCGCCACCGAGGAGTGCGACCAGGTAGCTGCGCGGGTCGATCGTCTGCGCCGCGTCCAGCAGCCGCCGCATGCCTCGAAGTCGTGGAACGCGGCGTCCGTCCGAGTCACCCGCATCAGGCGAATCGAGCAGGGCATCTTCTCCAGCACGCCCCATTCCACCGCCTGCTTCAACAGCATGCTCAGAACGCTCAGCACGTTGTTGATCGTCTTCGGCGACTTGTCGTGCAGGCCCAGCTTCAATCGCTGCACCTGCTCGTTGCTGATCGAATCGAGCGATCGTGTGCCGAGTTTTCCTGGACCGTGTGCAACCGCAGAATCGACTGCTTCGCTGCGATCCCGCTCGGCTTCTGCTGGTTTGCGCGCGCGCGTAGCCTTCGATGCACCGCGGCGCAAACGACTCCAGTGTGGGCACCTCCTTCCGGATCTTCGCCAGCCAGCAGCAGCTCTCGCCCGCCGCTCGGCCTACCCTGGGCCGCGACACTGCGACCGGGCAAGCGAACGTGAATGGGATTGGTCGTCGCGCTGCGGGGTGCGACCGTGCTGATGGTCGCGTGGTGTCAGCGCGGATGCGGGCGCTGGCCGGCATCGAGTGGGCACGTCGAGTGCGTGCAGCTGGACAGCCTTGTGGCTCGTCCTGACCGTCGCGTCGTCTACGCGACCATGGTCTGCCGCACGCTCCGATATGTGCCCAACGCGAGGCGCGGAGGGTGGCCGAAGCCGCGTGGTCCGGCGGATGTGCGCGGGACGATCACGCGGCGAGCTTGCGAGCGGAGCCTTGACCGCACCGGGCACGCCCGGAGAATCGCGTCTCGGAGCGTGCGGTGGCCAGCTTGCGGTCAACAGGCTCTACCTGGATGAACGCAAGCAGCGGGTCAAAAACCTCACGGACAGGTCGGCTTCGTCAGGCACCGGCGGATCGGCCCTCTCAGGCCTGGCGCATGGCCGCCGACACGGTCTCGGCTTCCCGTAGCCGGACGCTCGCTGTCGTGCCCTGAAACGACACCGGCAGGCGGGGCGTGAGCGACCCTCGGGGCCGCGCATTGTCAGAATGCGCGCGCGGTCGATTTGAGGGTCGCTCACGCCCCGATCCCACTTCTTCTCCTGCCTGCCGCACGGTCTGGGGCGGCGCAGACCGCCGCCAATTGGCTGTCAGACACCGGCGCAATATCTCGCGCTACTGCCGTCAGTTGCGAGCGAGCCAGCCCCCCGTCGGCTTCACGCTGGCCCGTGGCGCTATCGCTCTCGACGACGCGGGGAGGGGGGCCGGAGTTCCCGCGAGATCCTTGGCCCCCCTGTCGGCGCTCATCCGTGAATCAGCGACTCGGCGGGAGTGCTCACAGTCCTTCCAGAGCGCCGAGGTCATCGAGCGACCGGTGTTCGCTCATCGGGAGAAGAGCTGCTTAGCGTCGACGCGTCCGCCGACCGGCTACCTGGCAGCGTTCTCCTGCTCGTTGATCGGTTCGAACACGAGGACGTCGACGTCGGGGATCGCCGCCGCCGCTGCCTCGATCTCACGCTTCACGAGTGCCCAGTCGAGCCCACTGCTAAGCCGCAGCCAAGGGCCGGCAACGCGAGGGACTCGATGCGCTTCTCTCGAACGACTCTGACCAGGTCGCGCAGTCCCGTCTGGACCCACTCCAGCTTCGATGGATTCCGCCCTTGCCTCACGCTGATACTCGGCAGACGCCTCCGGATAGCGCTCCTTGAACATGAGGGCGATGCCTCCTTCCATCACGCCGACCTCGTTGACTGCATTCACGAGCGCGTCGACCGGAGCCTCGAAGATAGCTTCCCTTTGGAAAGTAGCGCAACATCAGACGAACCACCGGACATCGTCTTCTTCCACTGGAGGCACCCGGTGTCTCTGAGGAAGATGAACGCAGCGGCGGAGCGATTCCTTAGGGACCGGGTTGGCTGACCCATTCGTTTGCGTAAAGTAACGAAACAGGTTACTTTGTGCACATGAATGGGCGGGCAGAGACTGTTCGGCAATACGTCGATGGTCTCGCTGGTCTGGGCGGTATTTCTTCTTCCGCCGACGCGCGGAGGCCTCGGTGTGTCTCCAGCGGCGGCGAAGATGGCCATCCATCGCCTGTCCCAGCAGGGACTCGTCGCCTCGCCCGCGCGCGGTTATTACGTCATCGTCCCGCCCGAATACCGTGCGCTCGGGTGTCCGCCCGCCGAGCAGTGGATACCGTCGCTGATGGAGCGCCCAGGCCTTCGCTACTACGCCGGCCTGCTCACGCGGCGCAGCACCACGGCGCGGCGCACCAGCGGCCACAGGAGTTCCGTGTGTGTCTTGAACGCGCGCGCCGGCCTTCTGGCGTGCAGCCGCGTCCGCGTCGCCTTCATCGTCCGCAAGCGGCTGGGTGACGCCCGTCCAGCACGTCAACACCCGCGCGGGACCCGCCGGTTCCACCCCTGAAGCGACCGCACTGGATGTCGCCGGCTACCCGCACAGGGTCGGCGGCCTGAACCAGGTTGTCACCGTCCTCGGCGAGCTCGTCGAACAGCTCGACGCCGACAGGCTCGTGGCGGTCGCCGATACGGCGCCGCCGGCCTGGTCGCAGCGCCTCGGCTACTTGCTGGAGCGTGTCGGTGCGGCCGACAAGGCGACACCGCTCAAGGCGTGGGCCCGAGTACGCGCGAAAGTCCGCGCCCCTGTTAGCGGGCAACGGAAGCGCTTCGGGTGATCTGGACAAGGGCTGGAAGATCGTTGTCAACACGACCGTGGAGCCCGACCTGTGATCCCGCTCGACTACATCACCGAGTGGCGCAGCCAAGCGCCTTGGGTGGACGATGCGCAGGTCGAGCAGGACCTGGTTATCAGTCGTGCGCTGGTGGAGATCTTCGGGCATCCACTGCTCGCCGAGTCGGTCGCGCTGCGCGGCGGGACGGCCCTGTCCAAGCTGCACCTCCTGCCGCCGGCACGGTACTCGGAGGATATCGACCTCGTGCAGACCGCTGCTGAACCTGCCGGGCCGATGATGGACGCGTTACGCGCCGTGCTCGAACCGTGGCTCGGCAAGGCGAAGTGGAAGCAGGGCGAGGGACGCCTCACGTTCTACTTCCGCTTCACGGCAGAGGGCACGCCTGTGCCGTTACGACTCAAGGTCGAGACGAATACCCGCGAACACTTCGCGCTCTACGGCCTCCGGAAGGCGCCGTTTGCGGTCTCCTCGCGGTGGTTCGAGGGTGCCTGCGACATCCAGACCTACGAGCTGGACGAACTTCTCGAACGAAGCTCCGCGCGCGTACCAGCGCAAGCAGGCACGTGACCTGTTTGACCTTGAAGTCGCGCTCACCCGCCTGCCCGTGGATCCGGAACGGATAGCCGCGGGTGGGCGTTCCTCCAGCATGGAGCACGAAGGCCACCCGATCACGCGCACAGGTCGAACAGAACCCCGCGCTCAAGATGCGCGACGGGGCATTCCTCGCCGATCTCAGTCCGCCGCTTGCGAGTGGCGAAGCGTGGGACCCTGTTGAGGCTGAGCTGCTCGTGCTGCGTCTGCTCGTCGCCTTGTTGCCGGGAGAACCGTGGAAGGGCGATGAAGGGTGAGTGGATGGCTGGGTCGGCGCCCTGACCGATCCCTCGGTCTCCTTAGCCCACGCTCGAGCTTTCGTGCGAGGGCCTGGCTCGCGGCTGTGACCTACCCTGGTCAGCCGGACCGGTCAGACTCTTGCCGCTGGGACCGTCAGGGAGGAGGCGTCCGCGCGGCAGGGGACGCGCGGTGCCTCGCATGGAAGACCTAGCCTTGCGGGGTAGCGTGATGGAGCGCCGATCGCTGACTAGCCACGCCGCCAAGGCCTTCTCCGAGGGCTTGGTCGGTCATGCGGCGGACTGCGCACTCCCAGACCGTGGCGATACGCCAGCCATCGCTGCGAAGCTGGGCGAAGGTCCGTGCATCACGCTCTACGTTCTCTCTGAACTTGCGGCGCCAGAATTCGACGTTGGACGATGGATCGGTTGTAGCAGAACACCCCTTGTGACGATGCCAGAAGCAGCCTTGGACGAGTACGACCGCCCGAAATCTCGGCAAGACCAGGTCTGGCCGGCCTGGAAGTTCGCCCACATGCAGTCTGTAACGGAAGCCTGCGGCATGCAGGGCCGCCCTGACGCGGCGCTCCGGTTTGGTGTGACGTCCCCGAATTCCCGACATCATCCGGGAACGTGTGGCGCTGTCAACGACGTCTGTCATCAAACTCCGGAAGCGGGGAAGTGAGTGGCCTCACCTTTCCCTGTAGTCGATCTGTTCGCTGGCCCGGGTGGTCTCGCCGAGGGATTCTCATCCGTCAGGGGGCCACTGACGGGAACCGGCTCCTTCCGTCTCTCTCTGTCGGTCGAGCAGGACGGGGTAGCGCACGAGACGCTGTTGCTTCGGGCATTCCTGCGCCAGTTCTCGGACCACTTTCCACAGGATACTTCACAACTTTCTCAACAGCGGGAGCGACGAGCCCGACTGGTCCACATCGTACCCGAGGTAGTGGCGTGAGCCGCCCAGGGCGAGGCCCTCAGGCTCAGTTTGGGATCGGACGAGGCCGAACGCGTGCTCGGTCCAAGGCTCGACGCCATTCGGGGCCATCGCGATGGCGACTCCGTTCTCATCGGAGGGCCTCCCTGTCAGGCGTACTCGTTGGTCGGTCGCGCCAGGAATCGCGGTGTCGCCGGCTATGTTCCCGAGAAGGATCCGAAGCATTTTCTCTACAAGGAGTACGTTCGCGTACTTCGGCGGCTGAGGCCCGTCGCGTTCGTAATGGAGAACGTCAAGGGGCTCCTGTCAGCGACGGTTTCCGGTACAAGCGTCCTCGATCAGGTACTCAAGGACGTGCAGAGCGCCGGGCGTGACGGTGGCTACTACCTGGTGGCATTGACGGCGTCGAGAACGGCTTCGGAGCTCTTCGAGGATGTTCCGCGGCCTCAGGAGTTCGTCATCCGGGCTGAGGACTTTGGAGTGCCTCAAGCGCGCCACCGGGTGATCATCGTCGGCATTCGCTGGGACGTGCTGGATGCCGCCGGACCCAAGGTTACGTTGCCACTCTTGTCAGACCATACCGATCCGCGGGCAGTAGTGGAAGATGTCCTCGACGGCCTTCCCAAGCTTCGCAGCGGCATCAGTCAGTCAAACGACAGTGCGTCGGACTGGGCCGCCGCGGTTCGCGAAGCGACGCGTTTGATCCTAGGCACATCGCTGCATATGACACGCGACGAGGAACGCAAGTTCCGCGAGCGGGTAAGGCACATTTCCTCGCGGGCCGAACATCTCTCCCGAACCCTGCATGAGAGCGGCTCCCGCCCAGTGCGGATGGCGACGAGCAGCCCGAGACACCTGCGGGACTGGTTGCTCGATCGCCGACTGACATCGGTCCCCAACCACCACTCGCGACGGCACATGCGTTCGGACCTTGCACGCTACCTGTTCGCTGCTGTCTCTGGAGAGGTTCTGGGCTGTTCCCCAAAGTCCGAAGACTACCCGCCAGAGCTCGCCCCCCATCATGGCAACTGGGAATCCGGGAAATTTGCGGACCGGTTTCGCGTCCAGTTGAAGGGCAGACCCGCCACAACCGTGACGAGCCACATCTCCAAGGACGGGCACTACTTCATTCACCCTGACCCAGAGCAGTGCCGCAGCCTGACGGTTCGTGAAGCGGCCCGCATCCAGACGTTTCCCGACAACTACTACTTCAAGGGAAACAGGACCCAGCAGTACACGCAGGTCGGAAACGCGGTCCCGCCGTACCTTGCGCTGCGAATAGGCACAGCACTCTTTTCCGTGCTCGACGCCTATCGGAGGACGAAGGCGGGGAGAAGGGCCTCCAAGCATCGGCCAGAACGTCGCACCCTCGCCTCCCAGTCCGCATGAAAGCCAAGCGCCAGATCGATGCCCGCGTCTCGACTGTCGCCGCCGCGCCACGCGCGGCGATGCTGATCGAGAGCATGCGGGATATCGGCTACTCCCTGGAGAGCGCACTCGCCGACATCGTTGACAACTCCATCACCGCAGGTGCATCCACTGTCAGGCTCTTCGCTCAGGTGAATGCCACTTCTCCTCGCATCGCGATCGTTGACGACGGCCAGGGGATGACGCGCGCCGAACTGCTTGACGCCATGCGCCCGGGATCCAGAAGTCCTCTTGAGACCAGGGAGAGTAACGATCTGGGACGATTCGGTCTCGGCCTGAAGACCGCATCGTTCTCTCAGTGTCGTCGGCTGACTGTGGTCTCCCGACGTGACGGCACCGTCTCGGCTGCACGCTGGGACCTTGACTTCGTTGCGGAAGTCAACGACTGGTTGCTCGAGGTTCCGGAGGAGCCGTTGGAGATCCAGTGGACTGATCGAATCGGTCCGCACGGGACGCTCGTGCTCTGGGAGCAGCTCGATCGGCTGACAGACAGTGGTTCTCCAGAGGAGGTTCAGCGGCATTTTATCCGTCGCCTGGACGAGGCTCGAGAACATCTGGAACTTGTCTTCCACCGCTTTCTCACGGGAGAGAAGAGGCTCAGGAAGCTCGCCGTCGCATTGAATGAGCGTCCGCTCGTTCCATTCGACCCATTCCACACAGCGCAGTCTGAGGCCGGTCCGATTGAGCGCATTTCGCAGGACGTCTCGGGGCAGGCCTTTACGCTGCCTCACCACTCGAAGGTTCCGGCAGACGATTGGGAGAGTACGCAGGGAAGGCCGGGTATACCCGTAATCAGGGCTTCTACGTGACCGGGCAAGCGGCTGATCATCCATGGCACCTGGTTCGGCTTGGCCCGTCAGTTGAGTTAACGAAACTGGCACGGGTCCGGATTGACCTTCCGAACACTCTCGACGACGACTGGAAGATCGACGTCAGGAAATCGTCCGCGCAGCTCCGCGGCACGTGCGCGATCGGTTGCGCAAGTTGATCGAAACCATCGGCGCCGGCTCGAAGCGCGTCTATCGCGGGCGTGGCGCTCGCCTTGCAAGTCGAACCACAGTTCCAGTATGGCAACGGCTGCAGGACAAGAATGAGATTCGTTACCGCGTTAATCTCGAGCATCCTGTCCTTACGGAGTTCCGCAACCGTCTCCGGAGCGGCTCAAGCCCGACTTCCAGACGGTGCTCGAAATGGTGGCAGCGGGCCTGCCGATCGACTCCCTGTTCGCCGACACGGCAGGAGACCCGGACCACGTGACCGGCGGGACGCTATCGCTCGATGCACACCGACATATCGTCGAAACGACCTTCAGGCACCTGATCGGAACGGGCCTGAAAGCCAGCGATGTCGTAGACATGCTCAGGGTGACCGATCCATTCAAGTCCAACTGGGAGGCGACCGAAGAGGTTCTCGACGGTCTCGTTGAGGAGACACAGGCGGATGACTGAGGCCCTTCAGATCCTCGAAACCATGGTCGCTGCTCAATTGGCGCGTGAACCACTGCCTTCGCCTGAGCGAATCCGGGAGCTGATTGAGGCGCTCCGGGGCACTCCGATGTGTGCCGGCGTTTCTGATGCGGACGCCGAGCAACTCGCCTTGAAGTTCGAAGAGCGCCACGGAGTCACCATGGATCTCGGCGCGTACCTGACCGACGCCGACTACGAGCCGTGGCTTGACGCCTCGCGGGCCGGAATCACTCCGTACTACTGGAATCGCTACCGAGACCTTCTTGTTCAGAATGGCATGTCGGGGCAGGTCGTCGCCACGCTGGACGGCGTGACGGACCGCATTCTGGGGCTTCTTGAAGACCCCAGGAAGGCTTCGCGATGGGACCGCCGTGGCATGGTGGTCGGCCATGTTCAGTCCGGGAAGACGGCGAACTATATAGGTCTGATGGCCAAGGCTGCTGACGCTGGCTATCGGCTCATCGTCGTAATCGCCGGAGTCCACAACAACCTGCGGAACCAGACCCAAGGCCGTATCGACGAGGGATTCATTGGCCGTGATAGCGCGAAACGTCTCTCTGCAGGTGCGGCGCGCGTGGTGGGTGTCGGCCGCTTTGACAGTTCGCGGCTACCCGTCACCTTCACGACATCACTGAAGGACTTCAGCAAGGCTCAGGCCACGGGTGTCGGTGTTCCCCTTCAGAACCTGACCGAACCAGCTGTCTTCGTGGTCAAGAAGCATGCGGGTACACTTCAGCATCTCCTGGAGTGGCTCCGTGAGTACGGGGGACGTGGCGGACTTCGATCCGTCGACGTGCCCATGCTGTTGATCGACGACGAAGCCGACAATGCGTCGATCAACACGCGGCATGGTAGCGGCGAAGTCACTCGCATCAACGGCCTGATCCGAGACCTCCTCCGGACGTTCGACAGGAGTTGCTACGTCGGATACACGGCGACGCCGTTCGCCAACATCTTCATCGACCCTGACACCGCTGACGCCATGCGGGAGCCGACCTGTTTCCACGTGATTTCATTGTCAGCCTCGACCCGCCAACAAACTATTTCGGCCCGGAACGCGTGTTCCTGAGAGAGGCGTCCCGTGTCGTGCGCTACATCGAGGACAACGAGGACCGGCTGCCCTTGAAGCACGCGACGAGCTTCGTTGTGAACGCTCTTCCGGAAAGCCTGCTGACTGCGGTGCGGACGTTCGTTCTGGCGCGTGCGATCCGTCTGGCGCGCGGCCACGAGACAGCGCATTGCTCCATGCTTGTGAACGCCTCAGTCAAGAACGCCGTCCAGCGGCAGCTGCGCAACGAGATTCACAACTTCATGGAGACCATCAAGTCCAGCATTCGCATTAACGGAAGTCTTCCGCCAGAGGAGGCACTTCGTGACGCGGAGATCGCCGCTCTGCACAATGCGTGGCGGCTGGAGTACGGAGACACGGAGTTCGACTGGCCAGTCGTCCTGGCGCATCTACACGACGCAGCCGCACCGATACGAGTCGTGCTGATCAACAGCCAGTCCGCAGAGGTCCTCGACTACAACCAGCAGGCCAAGACCGGCCTCAGCGTGATCGCGGTAGGCGGGTTCTCGCTATCGCGCGGTCTGACCCTGGAGGGGCTCATGACGAGCTACTTCCTCCGTAACTCGATGATGTATGACACGTTGATGCAGATGGGTCGCTGGTTCGGGTATCGGCCCGGCTACGAGGACCTGTGTCGAGTGTGGATGCCAGAGGAAGCCGAGGGATGGTACACGCACATTGCCGACGCGATCGAGGAACTGCGCGAGGAACTGCGAGTAATGCAGGCCGCCAACGCAACTCCGGTGCAGTTCGGTCTCAAGGTTCGGAGTCATCCGGACACACTCGTGGTAACGGCACGGAACAAGATGGGGTCGGGCGAGAAACTGGTCGTGTCCATCGGCCTCGGAGAGACGTTTGCAGAAACGGCAATCCTCAGGCGCGACGCAGCAGCTCTCGACGGGAATCGGGCCGCGGCTAAGCGTCTTGCGGACGGCCTCGCCGCCGCTGGACTGCCACCCTCTGATGTTCCCTTGGGGACCGGTGGCTATCTGATCAGGGATGCGCCGGTGGCACTCGTCGAGCAGTTCATCGGTGAGTTCCGCAATCACCCCGGCTCGCTTCTGACCGAATCCGAGCCCGTGCGTCGCTACATCCAGGATCGCCGCAGCGGTGAGCTGGCATATTGGAACGTGCTCTTTGCAAGCCTGAGGCAGGAGGATCCCTTCGGCCTGACTGACAGGTCGCTTGGCTTTTCGATCCACTGCCAGAGGAGAAGTGAGGGTGCCCGGAGCGATCGCGACACACTGCGTGTCACGAACAAGCAGCGAGTGGCATCACGTGGCGCAGAGAAGGCTGGCCTGTCGTCCACCGAGATCGCGGCGGCTGAGTCGGCGTACACAGGTAATGAAAACTTTCCGGACAGGATCTACCGGAAGATTCGAACGCAGCCGCTTCTGATCGTTCATCTCCTCGCCATCGGGAAGGACGGCGAGGATCTATCGGGCAAGTCTCCGGTCGTTGCATGGAGCATCAGCTTCCCGAAGACGGAGCTTGAGGAGAAGAAGGTCGAGTACGTGGTCAACACGACGTGGTGGAAGGAACACTACGGCGACGATCTGGACGACGAAGAGATGGAGGGCGACGAGTACCGTGACTGAGGACCCCTGGCGAGATCTCGCGCCTTCTCCGAAGGCCGACCTGCTTAGCGCACGGCGCGTTGACGCCAGTCTTCCGTACTCCTTTTTCTGGGCGAAAGGGGCAGACCGTCGATGCCTTCTGCTGCTTCAGCACGGCACGGGCGTCCTTGAGGGAAGGCGGCTGCCGAAACTGAACGGGATCGAAGTCACTCTGATGCCCGGAGACGCCAACGGTCTTGCCGTCCTCGCGCTGAGGTTACAGGACTCATCGCAACGAGAGCTCTTCCATCGCCTGTGCCTCGACATTGTCGCGAATGCAGGTACCGCAGACTCAGAGGAAGATGCAGTCGCAGCGACTCTCGCGCGAACCTGGCGGTGGCATCACCTCCTGAGGGGCGGCGGAGATGGTCGGCTGGCGACCGAAGAACAGAGAGGACTTCTCGGCGAGCTGTCGCTCCTGAAACGCCTCCTTGGGCTCCTGTCTCCCCTAGACGCGGTGCAGGCATGGCGGGGGCCTCTTGGAGCGCCGAAGGACTTCGAGGTTGGTCGATGCTCCATTGAAGCGAAGGCACGGCGCGGGGCGGCGACTCCGTATGTGACGGTATCATCCGAATACCAGCTCGACACCTCAGGCGTAGGGCTTCTCCTGCTTTTCGTACAGGAGGTCGACCACGTTCCCACCGACAACCCGGACGGTGCAAGTCTGTCTGACGTCGCGACCGACCTCCGAAGGGGCCTCAGCGATCGCGATCCCGGCGCATGTGCTCTTTTCGAATCGCTACTGTCGTCTGCCGGATTTCGCTGGGAGGACGACTACTCGGACACCAAGTGGCTCTGTGGACGCGAGCTACTCTTTCGAGTCTCGCCAGGGTTTCCGAGCATAACGCCGTCGTCCTTCCCAGGAGGTGTCCTGAACGTCAGGTACTCCATCTCGCTGCCTGCCTGCGAGGCATTCCAAGTGCCAACCGAGTCACTCGGTTCCCTTCTTGCGGGAGAAGGCAATGTCAACTGACCTGCAGAACTTCTATCAGGACTTCTTTCAGGATGTGCAGGCATCGGCGGATGTCGACGCGACCGGGCCGAAGATGCCTTCTTCGAGCAGTTCTGCGAGTACTTCATCGCAGCGGGCGAACTTGATGCTGCTGATCGGTTACCGTACGCTCCTGCGCGTGGCGGCGTTCGAGTGGACGGCTATGGCGGGGATCCGCTCGAAACTGATGGGGTCCTGAGCCTCATCGTAGTGGACTTCTCGCAGACTCCGACTATCGAGACTTGACGGCGACCGAGATGGAGGCGATCTTCAAGCGGGTGGAGAACTTCCTTGTCAAGGCGCTGGACCAACGGTTCCGGAACTGCCTCGAAGAGACCAGTCCTGCGTTCGGCCTGGCTGACATGATTGCCCAGCGATGGTCCGGGCTGTCGAAGGTCAGGATGTTCCTGATCTCGAACCGTGTCCTGAGTTCTCGCGTCGATGGTAAGGAAGGCGCGAGCGTTGGTAAGGTGCCAGTGACCTACAGTGTGGGACATCGGCCGCTTACACCGGTTTGCAGGTTCGGGCGGACGCGAGGAGATCGTCGTCGATCTTGAGGCCGATTTCGGTGGAGGTCTGCCCGTCCTGCCAGCCCACCTGAGCGACGCTGGATACCAGGCCTTCCTCGCTGTGGTTCCCGGTTCGCAGTTGGCCGCCGTCTACGAGCGATGGGGCGCACGGCTCCTCGAGCAGAACGTTCGGGTGTTCCTGCAGGCCAGAGGGAGCGTCAATAAGGGCATCCGGAACACGATCGAGAACGATCCCGAAATGTTCTTCGCCTACAACAACGGAATCACGGCGACCGCTGAGGGCGTCGAGACCAGCCGCGATTCTGGTGGCCTAGTCGTCCGTTCAGTCCGTAACCTCCAGATCGTGAACGGCGGTCAGACGACCGCCTCAATTCACGCAGCGAGCAGGAAGAAGGACGTGGACCTCTCGAAGGTCTTCGTGCAGATGAAGTTGTCGATCATCGAACCAAGCCGCGCTCTGGACGTGGTTCCTAGGATCTCGGAGTTCGCGAACAGCCAGAACAGGGTGAATGCGGCTGACTTCTTCGCCAATCATCCCTTCCATGTGAGGTTCGAAGAGTTCTCTCGACGCGTGTTTGCCCCTTCACCCGACGGCTCATTTCGCGAGTCGAAGTGGTTCTATGAACGCGCTCGTGGCCAGTACCAGGACGCCCGCACACTGCTCAACGCTGCTCAACGAAAGAAGTTCGATCTCGAATACCCGAAGATGCAGCTGGTCGAGAAGACAGATCTGGCCAAGTTCCTCAACTCCTGGCGAGGACACCCTGACATCGTGAGCAAGGGTTCACAGAAGAACTTCGCCGAGTTCGCCCGGCACATTGGGGCCGAGTGGAGCAAGGATTCCGATGCCTTCAATGAACACTTCTACCGTCAGTCGATTGCCAGGCGATCGTCTTTCACGGAACCGAGAAGCTGGTCACCGAGCAGCCGTGGTATCAAGGCGGCGGCATCCGATCGAGAGTCGTTCCATACGCCATCGCCAAGCTGGCTCACGACGCGGCCGAGCGGGGACGCTTCGTTGACCTCGAAGCCGTGTGGCGTCTGCAGGGCCTACCGGACGGCCTGAGGCGCGCTCTTGAGGTGGCATCCGCTGCGGTGCACCGAGTGATTGTGGGCGTCGACTCCGAAGTGCCGAATCCCCTTGAGTGGGCGAAGCAACAAGCTTGCTGGAACCGAGTCCAGAAGCTTGCAGTCGAATGGCCCGCCGGCTGGTTCGAGTCCCTGTTAACCGGTGAGGAGCAGAGCGGAGCCAGGAAGTCCGCGAAGAAGGAACAGAGGGTCCTGAACGGCATCGAGCCCAAACCGCCGTCGTCGGTGCAGGCCATGAGTTCTGGCAGGGGGCGAAGCAGTGGGGAGACACGAAAGCGATGCTGTCGCCCACCGACTCCAGCATCATCTCGGCGGCTGCCACTCCGGGAAAGCTGCCAAGCGAGAAGCAGTCGGTTCGCGCAATGGAGATTCTGCGCAAGCTTCAGGAGGAAGGGTTCTCAGGGACGCTTCAGGGGCCTGCTTCGGAAGCATGACAACAAGGGACTGGAAATGCCCATCACGATCTCTCAACAGCAGAAGAAGAGGCTGCCAGAAACAGAGCGAGCCGATATCGGGAAGCTGCTCTGGCAGAAGAGCGGAGGCATATGTTTCTTGTGTTCGGGGCCGTTGCTTGAAGCGACTGAGAACCTTGTTGCGGACCATGACTTGCCGGAAGCAGATGGCGGCCAGACCGAGCTCGCCAATCTGAACTTGGTGCACTCGAGCTGCAATTCGTTCAAGCGCGACCATCCCAGCATCGCGGTCAGGCCCTACCTTGCCTTGTTTCAGCGCATCGCGAAGGCAGGAGGCTTCGTCCGAAACGACGAGGCCTCGAAGTTTCTCGGATCGACCCTAAGTTACTGACCATGACGGACCACGGGGAGTCCGTCACAGTTTCCCTTAGCGGCTTAGCCGATCAGGTCTCTCCTGTGTTCACCGAGAAGAACTTGGAGCGAACGTATCGCTTCGCGTTTGTCAACATGCCAAGAGAGTGCCTCTACAACGACGACCAGTGCCAGCCACGAACAATTAAGCCGGCCCACATCTGGTCGATCTACAGCGACATCAACAGGAACCCGCTCCACGAAGCTCCTGCGGTCCGTATCGAGAAGACCCCAGGCTCTCAAGCATCCTTCCGAATGCTACTGTTCGACGGTCAGCACAAGGCGCTGGCGTTCTGGCTTGCCGGCCGAGACAGCGTGGCCACGAAGGTCTATCTTGACCTGGACAAGGATGCCGCGATCCGACTGGTCAATTCTGTGCAGGCGAAGATCAGGAAGCTACCCCTCTCTCCCTTTGAGCTCGCAGCGAAGATGACCGAGGAGTGGCAGGAGCGTGTAACGAAGTACGAGACGGAAGTGGGCACTGAATCCGCCTCGGAGGATGGGTTTACGCGCTGGGTCGAAAAGGACGAGCGTCCGCGTGCCAAGCAGGCCTTCGTTGATGCCCTGTTCGACACGGTCTTGTCCGAGGAGATCCTGACGATCAAAAGCCTTGTGTCCAGGGCTGGCGGTGCACTTGATACCGGCGTGGTATCAGAGGCAGCGTTTCGAAACAAAGTGCTCAGGCCACTCCTCCACACTGCACCGCTGGTGCAGTACTTCCCGGAATCTCAGAAGCTTCGGCAACGAGAGCGCGACAATGTGTGTCGCCTTTTGAATCTGTTTCACGACAAGGGGTTCAAGTCGGAGTCCCCGCAAGAGGAGTTGCGCGAAAAGCGCCTCGTCTACCAGTCGTCCCTTGCCTTCGTGACGTCGATGATTCGCAGGCTGGTGGGTCACACGCTTTCTGTAGACTCGCCGCGCGAGCTCCTTGAAAAATCGCCGGACGACGTGCAGTGGGCAAAGATCGAGAAGGGGATTGATCGCCTTCTCCAGCACCCCGTCTGGGTCACCGACTTCAACCATAGCGTCAAGATGCGAGCCGTGAAAGACGCGTTGCAGAAGAATCAGGATGCGGAGAGGGCGTTTGGAGAGGTTGGGCTGAAGCTGGGATACGTAATGGGCGCCGATCAAGTCGCGCCGAACTGTGTGGACTGAAGACGGTCAGTGGCCCCGCGCTGCACAAGCCATTCGTTTGGGGCGCAAGCGATACCTCGAAAGGACCAAGGGGATCTGGCGGCAGTCGCGCTCCGAGCGGTCCCCAGAATGTTTCCAAGACGAGAGGAGAAACGGGAGGAGCTGGGGGACGGCAGTGAACTAGTCGGAGCGCCGCAACCGTTTGACTCCCAGTCGGTTAGAACCAGAAGTCCTGCGCCATCAGCCACTTCGAAAGAGCCTCTCTCCGAATTCGAATCCACCCGACGAACAGGTTCGTCGCGACTCGGCACGAATTCCTACGTCCCAACGAACTCACTGCGCCTTCGGTTGCTTGATCCTCACGACCGTTCGCGGCGAGCCGACGTCGTGGCCCGCAACACATGTGACGAAGGCCGCTGACCAGCCCCGGACCGACGACCGTCGACGCCCGCCTGACGCCCCTGGGGCCGTTCAACCGCGGCGCGAACGCGGCGGCTCTGAGGCAATACTCCGACAACGGCTTCGCTGATCAGTTCCCGCAGTCGCTCGACGCCGTAGCCGGTGGTGTGGGGCTGGACGTGCATCGTGACTGCGAACGTCGCCAGTGGCGGCAGGCCCAGCAGCTCGCCGTACTACGTTAGGGACGCCGGTAGTGCGAGGCGGGTGCGTACCGTCAGACCGAGCCCGCCGATCGCCGACGCCCACAACCCCGCCAGGCTGGGACTGGTCGCCGCCACGCGCCACGGAAGGGTCACCACGTATCTCAACAACGCCATACCCGCGAGCGAGAAGGACATGCTGGCCGTGTTCCCCGAACAGACCCTGACGCGTCTGAACGCGCTCAAGAAGAAGCACGACCCGGAGAACCTCTTCAAGATCGGAGCGTGGCAGTACGACGCGAATCTGTGAGGGGTGGCCGCTATCGGATTCGGCCGGCGGTGAGGGCCAGCGCGTGCTCGATCGACATCAGCTGCGCTCCCCTCGTCGCAGCATCCGCTCCCCCACCATCCTCACCATCGACGCCGGCAATCCCGGATCGAGTTCGCGGCCGAACGCGAACAGGTCCCGGATGATCCGCCGGTTCGCCACCGGCCGCTTCGCCAGGCGCACGATCACGTCGCGAACGATGTCCACGATCTTCCTCGTCGTCTCAGGAGGCAGCGGCAGCTCCGCGTGCGCGAGGCGCCACACCGCGAGGGACTCCTCGTACCACCGCGCACTGCGCGCCAGTGACGACCGGACCGTCCCCGCGTGGGTGCGATGGCGGTTGAGCGGCTCGGCCACGAACGCCACGTCCGAGATGAGCAGCATCCGCAGCCACGTCATCCAGTCGCCCGCCAGGCGCATCGACTCCGGCGCGCGGCCGGCGCGTTCGTAGACGTCGCGGCGGAAGACCACGGCGCTCGCACTGGGAATGGTGTTGGCCACCGCCAGGTAGCGGGCGCACTCGTCGCGGCCGGCGTTGACGTAGTCCGCGCGCCAGTGCGCCGTGTCCACGCTGTCCGTCCACCGCGTCAGGGAGCCGTGCTCACCCCCGTCGGCATCGACGCTCGTGGATTGTGTGAACGCGAGCCCACACGCCGGATTCCGGTCGAGCCGCGACACCAGCGCCTGCAGCAGCCGCGGGCCCGCATCGTCGTCTGATTCGGCAATCCACACGAGCGGGGCGCTCGTGCGCGCGACGCC
This sequence comes from Vicinamibacterales bacterium, assembly GCA_041394685.1. Lineage (GTDB taxonomy): Bacteria > Acidobacteriota > Vicinamibacteria > Vicinamibacterales > UBA2999 > VFZN01. The sequence continues at coordinate 61,196 of JAWKHU010000036.1, read as the reverse complement.
GGCGTTCCACTGGTGGAATGGTGAGCCGCTGTTGCGCACGGACCGCGCGATCCTGACGCGAGGGCGAGAGGCAAAGACGTCGAGGATCGCGCCCGTGCCGTCCGTGGACGCATCGTCCAGCACCAGCACCTCGATGTCCTGAAGCGTCTGGGCGAGGATCGAGTGGAGACGCCGTTCGAGGAAGCGCGCGTGGTTGTAGCTGGGGACGATGACGCTGACCGCCGGCATGGTCGGCTGACCCGGGCCCGCGGCAGCAGGCTCAGCGCGCCTGCGTCGACTCCGACGAGCCGACGGGCATGGGCACCAGCGGCTGGGTGGGGGCGAGGGTGTCGAGGCTCTTCACCAGCTCCTTCACCGGGTGCTGGTCGCTCTCGTGGTACTCGTCGTCGGCGTTCACGCCCCACGGGTCCGCCGAGCCGCCCATCAGGTTCTCGGCGGCCAGCATGGCCGTGACCATCGAGTGATCCTGGTTGTTGTACTTGTGCATCCCGTTCCGTCCGGCCACCTGCAGGTTGGTGAAGCCGGCGAGGTAGTCGCGGATCACCGCCACGGCCTCGTGGTAGTCGGTCGAGTACACGGGATAGGCGTGCGGCATGCGGACCACCGAGCCGTCGCTGATCGCGTCGGCCTTCGCGAGGCCCAGCGCCACGAGCTCGCGGCGCCCGAGGGCGATCAACTCGTCGTCCGTCATGCGCCAGAGGTCGTCGCCCTCGGCGCAGAAGTACTCGAGGCCCAGGCAGGTGCGGCGCCGGTCGGGCACCATGTCGGGGCTCCAGTTCTTGAAGTTCTGGATGCGCCCGAGCTTCACGCCCGGGTCGTGCACGTAGATCCAGTTGTCCTCGAACACCTCGGGCTGTTCGACGATGAGCGCGACTGTGAGGAAGGCGCGGTACTGCAGGCGCGCGGCCGCGGCTCGCACGTCCACCGGCGGCGCGGGTGACAGGCTCTCCACCAGCTCGCGCAGGGGCATCGTGGACAGCACGGCGTCCACACGCTCGGTGACCGTCCGTCCGCCCTGCTCGTAGGAGACCGCCTCCACCGTACCGTCGCGATGGGTGATGCCGGTGACGTTGGCGCCGAGCACGACCTCCTGCCCGCCCTCCTCGATGCGCGCCTGGAAGGCCTCCCACATCATGCCGGGCCCGAGGCGCGGATACTCGAACTGCTCGATCAGGGACTTCACCGGCGCGCTGCCAGGCCTGCGGAAGCGGCGGAAGAGCATGTCGGTCACGGCCGTCCACAGCGACAGCGACTGGATGCGCTGTGCCGCCCACTGTGCGCCGATCTCCGAGCACGGCATGCCCCACACCTTCTCGGTGTAGGTGCGGAAGAACACGTCGAAGAGCCGCCGCCCGAAGCGGTTCACGACCCAGTCCTCGAAGCTGACGACGTGCTCGATGGGCCGGAGGCGGCTGTGGAGATAGCTGCCCGCGACGCGCACGGCGTTGACGAGGCCGAGGCCGCGGAGCGCATTCAGCGGACGAAGCGGATAGGAGAAGTAGTGGCCGTCGTAGAAGATGCGCGAGAGACGCGGGCGCGTGAGGAAGTCGGCGCCCAGCATGGAGCGCCACAAGTCCCGCAGGCCCTCGACGCGGGTGAAGAAGCGGTGCCCGCCGATGTCGAAGCGGAAGCCCTTGTAGGTGACCGTTCGCGCGAGCCCGCCGACCTGATCGTCCTTCTCGAGCACGGTCACGCGCCGGCCGCGCTGCATCAGCGCGTGCGCCGCCGTGAGGCCCGCCGGACCCGCCCCGATGATGAGGACGTCAGTGCGGGGGCGAGAGGTCATGGAGGTCCGTGAACATCGGCGGGGCGTCGTGCGGGCAGAACTGGCGCGAATGATACCATTCGCGCGCATCGGTTCCGTCATGTCCGCGCACGACGCTCCCCTCTCCAGCACGGCCGTTCCACTCGAACGCAGGGCTGCGCTGGTCGTCGTCGCGGTCGCCACGGTGTGGGTCGGCATCGCGGGCCTCCGCTGGGGTACGTGGTCGGCGGGCAGCGCCGACGCCAGCGGCTACATCAGCCAGTCGGCACTCTGGCTCGACGGCACGCTCGTCGAGCGTGTACCGCTCGCCGCGTCCGTTCCCTGGGCCAACGCCGGCTGGACCTTCGCACCGCTCGGCTATCGGCCCGGCGTCGAGCCCGGCACGCTGGTGCCCGTCTATCCCGTCGGGCTGCCCCTGGTGATGGCCGCGCTCCGCGGCGTGGGTGGCGCCGACGCGGTGTTCGTGGCGGTCCCCGTCCTCGGCATGATGGCCGTCCTTGCGACAGCTTTGCTGGCGACCCGGATGGCGTCGGCGTCAGCCGGCGCGGTTGCGGCGCTGCTCCTCGCCACCAGTCCCACCTTCCTGTTCTCGCTGATGTGGCCGATGAGCGACGTGCCGGCCGCCGCGCTCTGGGTGCTGGGCCTGGTGCTCGCGACCGGCACCGGTCTGCCGTCCGCGATCGGCGCAGGGCTGGCGATCGCGCTTGCCGTCCTCACGCGGCCGAACCTGGTGCTGGTGGCCCTGGCGCCAGGCGCGTTCCTGCTCTGGCGGGCAATGCGAGCACCCGCCGATCGACGCGCATGGACTCGACTGCTCGTCACGAGCGGCCTTGGCGCCGCGGGGTGCCTCGGCGTTGCCGCGGTGCACACCGTGCGTACGGATCCCCGCTGAACACCGGGTATGGCAGCGTGGCGCAGATCTACGACGTGTCGCGCCTCTCCTCCACGGCGTCCGGGCTGGTCGTGCGGCCGCTCAGCGTCGAGCCCCTGCTCGTCGTCCTCGGCGTCGCCGGCGCGGTGTGGCGTCTTCGCACGCCGGGCCCCATGCGCGCCATCGGGTGGCTGGCCGCGTCGGCCGTCGGTCTGGTTCTGGCGTCGTATGCCTTCTACGTGTCGTTCCCGGAGTGGTGGTATCTCCGCCTGCTCCTGCCGGCATGGCCGCCGGCCGCGGCCTTTGGCGGGTGGCGGCTGCCGGCGTCCTGGCGCGCACCGCGCCGTCGTGGCGTGCTCCCGCGTTCGCGGCGCTGGCCGCCGTCATCATCGGCGCCGGCGCATGGGAGGCCAGTGCGCGCAACGTGTTCGGCCTCCGCGGGATCGAGTCGCGCTACGAGACCGTCGCGCGCTTCGCCGGACGCGTGCTCCCACCCAACGCGGTCTTCTTTGCCTACCAGGAAAGCGGCGCACTCCACTACTACACCGACCGCCCGATCGTCCGCTTCGACGTCCTGACGTCCGGGTGGTTCACCCATGCGCTCGACGATGTGCGGGAACGTGGGCTGCACCCGTACTTCATCGTCGAAGACCACGAGGAAGTCGTGTTCAAGGCGCGCTTCCAGGACGTGAGCCCGCTCGGCCGTCTCGACTGGCAGCCCGTCGCGGAGCTCGATGGTCCGGTGCGCGTCCGCGTGTTCGACCCCGAGGACCGCGCACGCATCGAGCGCGGCGAGGGCGTGGCCACCTACCGGCTCGACCCGTGAGCGCACACACCGGCGCGGCCGCCCCTGGAGGCATCAGGCGGGTCGTCTTCCTGCCGACATGGCCCGATAACCCGTACCAGGAGCTGCTGGCCGCGGGGCTCGGCGCGCTCGGCGTCGAGGTGGTGCACGTCGCGCGACGGCTCTGGTTCCTGCCGTCGGTCTGGTCGAGAGGACGGCCGGAGGTCGTGCACCTGCACGCGCCCGATCACTTCGTGGTCTACCGCTGCTGCGCACCGGCGGCGCTCGCAGCCCTCGTCATCACCGCCGTCCAGCTCGTCCTGCTTCGCCGACGCGGTGTGCGCATCGTCTGGACGGTGCACGACCTGATGAATCACGAGCGGCGCTATCCCGTCATCGACCGCTGGTGCCGACGGCTGACGGCTCGCCTGTCGGATGCCCTGATCGTGCACTGCGCGTCGGCGCACACGGAAGCCGCCGCAGCCCTGGGCGTGGACGCCGCTCCGATCAGTGTCGTGCCGCACGGCCACTATCTCAGCGCGTATCCTTCGTCGGGGGGAGGTCGAGCCGCGGCTCGGGCGGCGCTCGGGTTGCCGCACGACGGCACCCTGCTCCTGTTCCTCGGCAACATCCGCCGGCACAAGGGCGTGGACGGTCTCCTGCAGGCCTTCGCGCGCCTCGAGCGGCCCGGCACGCGACTGGTTGTGGCGGGGCAGCCGTTCGACGCCGAGATCGGAGGCGAGATTGCGGCGCTGGCGGGCCGAGACCCCGACGTCACGCTCCGCCTCGCCACGGTGCCCGACAATCAGATCGGTCAGTACATGGCCGCGGCCAACGTCGTGGTGTGCCCCTTCACCAGCTCGCTGACGTCAGGATCGCTCGTGCTGGCGCTGTCGCACGCACGCGCGGTGGTCGTGCCACGGCTCGGGTGCGCGCCGGACATGGTGGGAGACGACGGGGGCTTCCTGCATGACGCCGGGGCTCCGGACGGCCTGGTCCGTGCACTCCGCGCGGCGGTTGACGCGGCGCCGAGGCTCGACGGCATGGGGCTCGCCAATCGCTCGCGCGTCGAGGGGCACGACTGGGCGGGCATCGCCGCGCAGACGCTGGCCGTCTACGAGTCCGGCGTCATCGGATAGGGCTGGCCGAAGCCCGCGCGGTCCAGCGCTCCCGCCCGCAACAGCTTGCGGTAGATCCCGCCGACGGCCGTCCACGACGCGGCTGCCAGACACTCGGCAGCACCCGCGGCGAGCGCCGCGCGCAGCGTCTCGTCCTCCAGCACGCGCGCCAGGCCCGCTGCCAGGACACGGGGCGTGGTCCGCGGCACCTGGTGCACCGCGGCCTTCACGTCGTCGAACACCGGCACGGCCGTGGTCACCACCGGCCGGCCGGCGGCCAGCGCGACGCGGACAGCCGCGCTCGAGGAGTCGATCGTCGGCTGATAGGGCAGCGCCACGACATCGCACGCCTGGAGCGCCGCGATGCTGTCGTCCGGGTCGAGGAAGCCGGTGAGGAAATGACAGCGGCCGTCGAGGCCGGCCCGGACGGCCTCGTGCCGGCACTCGTCCAGATAGGCCGAGGAGTCCGGCGTCGGGTACACGGCCGTCACGGCCAGGAGCGAGATGTCCGGATGCGCGTTCCGCAGCCGGGCGATCGCTCGAATCAGCTCCTTCGTGCCCTTGTGGGGCCGCAGGAAGCCGTACGTGCCGATGACGGGTGCGCCCGTGATGCCCAAGCGAGATCGCGCGTCCGCGACATCGCGAGCCGGCGCGGACGGATAGCCATGCGGAAGGACGGCCACGTTGTCGGTCACGCCCATCCGGCGCAGGCCTTCGCGGTCGCCTTCGGTGTGGACGAGGATGCGCTCGATGCGCCTGAGCGCCGCGCGGGTCGCGGCATCGGGCCGGGCGCCCCGCACCGAGTGGAGGCTGACGATCACGCTGCGGCCCTGTCCGCCCCAGTCCGCAAGGGCGCTCACGGCAGCCGCGTCCCACGTGTTGAGGTGCGCCTGCACGTGCAGGAGATCGAGATCGAGCCGGCGTGCGTGCGCGAGCGCATCGGTCACGTCCACGGGCCAGGCGTCGCGCCAGCACCGGATCATCGGCAGCGGCGGCCTGCCGGACGCGGTCTCCACGTCGCCATCTCCGGACCGGTGCGGCGCCAGAATCGTCCAGCCCGCCACCGCATCGCCCGCCGCGTCAATCAACGCGCGGCTGTACTCGGCAATACCGCAGCGCTCGTTCCAGGTGGTCATCATGCCCGCCCGCAGCGGCACGCGCTCGACGTCATCGCACGCGCGGAGCACCTGCACCGCCCGCTCGGCCGCCCGGTCCCACGTGAACGACTGCATGTGCGCGCGGGCGCGCCTGGCGCGCCGCCGCACCGCACTCTCGTCACGTCGCTCGAACACGTTCCGCATCGCCCGGCGCAGCGCGTCCTCGTCGGGCTCTCCCCATTCGGCATGCGCCACCACGAACGGGCTTCTCGACGGCGCCATGCGGCACGGCACCATCAGGGCGGTCTCCGCGGTGCAGAAGTCGGTGTGGCCGCTGTAGTCGCTGGCGATGACGGGCACATCGGCCAGCATGGCTTCGGCGATGGGCAGGCCGAAGCCCTCCGCGCGCGCCGGATGCACCAGGCAGTCTGCATCCGCATACAGGCGCCGCATCTCTTGGTCGTCGAGGTCGCGGTCGATGTGCCGGATCTCCGGGCAGCGCAGCCGCGTCCATCGGGCGTAGCGTACCAGCCGCGCCGTGACGTGGTCGTACTGCGGCAGCGTCTTGAGAACCAGCACCACATCCTCTCGCGCGGAGAACTCACGCGTGAACGCCCGCACGAGGACGTCGAGGCCCTTGCGTGGAAAGCCCGTGCTGACGTGCAGGAAGTGGAATGGCCGGTGCGCGTCAGAGGCCGCTCCCGTGGCACCCGCACCACGGGTGGTGTGCGCGTCCACCCCGTATGGCACGACGGCCACCGGAATGACCACGCCCGATCGGCGAACCACGTCACGCACGTGCGCCGACGGCACGAGCAGGCCGGTGAAGTGCCGGTTGAAGGCGTTGGCCCAGTCCACCGGAATGCGCGAGTCCTCCCACGCGAAGTAGAAGAAGGTCGGGACGCCGCCATCCGGCGCGTCGAGCCGCGGCGGGTACATGTTGCGGACGACGTGCGTGGTGTCCGGGCCAGGCAGGCCGACGCGACTCTGGCACTCTGGACGACGGGCAAGCGCGTCGGAGAACGCGCGATTCACGATCGCGAGGCTGAACGACGAGTCGGCGGGCCCTTCGACCACGATCGAAAGAGGCACTGCGCTATGATACGGCCGGCTCGGCCGCGCTGGCGGCCCGGCACTACCGCATGAGCCAGCCAGCCATCGCCACGGTCGTCGTCTGCACCCGCAATCCCGGCCACCGCATCCGACAGACGGTCGCCTCGATCCTCGCCAGCACCGAAGCCCGCTTCACGCTGCTCGTCGTGGATCAGAGCGACGACGACCAGGTCGGCCGCGAACTGTCGGCGCTGACGAGCGACCCGCGCGTGGTGCGGGTGCCGTGCGAGTCCCGCGGCCTCTCCTCGGCCGCAACGCAGGGGTCGAGGCCAGCTCGACCGACGTTGTCGCGTTCACCGACGACGATTGCGCGGTCACGCCGACGTGGCTGGCGGAGATCCTCGCGCCCTTCGAACTGGACCCGCGCATCGCGCTGGTCTTCGGGACGGTGAAGCCGGCGCCGCATGACCCCGCGCTCGGCTTCCTGCCCAACTACTCGCGCGCGGAGCCGTTCCTCGCCACGAGCGTCTTCGACAAGCCGAAGGTCGAGGGCATTGGGGCGTCGATGGCCATCCGCAAGGCCGCGTGGGCGGCGCTCCACGGCTTCGACCCGGCGCTCGGTGCCGGCGCCGTGCTGCACTCCGCCGAGGAAACCGACTTCGTCACGCGCGCTGCTGGCCGGCTATCACGCCTACGAAACGACGGGCGCGGCGGTCATCCATGCGGGCTTCGGACCTGGGCGCAGGCGCCGTCCACGCTGCGCGGCTACCTGCACGGCATCGGCGCGACGCTCGCCAAGCAGGCGCGGCTCGGCCACTGGCAGGTGGATGGATCGCCGCCCGGCTGGCCGTGCGCTGGACGGTGTCGAGACCGGTCGTGGACATGGGGACCGAAGCGCACCGGCGTGCGCGGTTGTTCGGCTTCCTCGCGGGCGTCCGCGACGGCTTGCGCCTGCCCGTCGATCGCTCGACGGGACTGTTCCGCGCGCCGTCCGCTTCCCACACGGCCCCATCCTCAGCCTCGGCCGCGGCGAGCGTCGCCGACGAACCCGTCACCCCCCTCGACGCCATCATCACGGACCGCTCCCCGGGCGTCCTTGCCCGCTCCGACGCCCCGCCAGTCGAACGTGTCTCCATCGTGCTGCCGAACTGGAACGCGCGGCCGTTCCTCGTCCGCGCGCTGGACGCGCTCGTCACCCGCACCACGTTTCCCTACGAGCTCATCGTCGTGGACAACGGCTCGACGGATGGCTCGAAGGACTACATCCGCGACTTCCTCCGCAGGCACCCCGAGCTCGACGCGACGTTCATCGACAACGAGGAGAACCGTTACTTCAGCACGGCCTGCAACCAGGGCTTCCAGGCCGCGTCCCCGTCATCGAAGTACCTGGCCCTCTACTGCAACGACGTCGAGGCGCGCAGCGACACGTGGCTGCAGGACCTCATCGAGGCCGTCCAGCCCGAGGACGTGATTGCGTCCGGGCAGGCGGCGCTCAAGCCGGTCACGGACCGCTATCGCGGTGTGTTCTCCAGCTACGACCCGCAGTACGCGACCCCGGATCTCTCGGCCCGGATGGCCGCCATCGTCGGACGATCCGATCCGGTGATGCACCTGTACGGCTACTGCTTCCTGCTCAAGCGGTCGCTCGTGGAGAAGACGGGGTTGTACCTGCACACGGGCCCGTTCACGCAATATCACTCCGACTGGGAGTGGTACCTGCGGTGGGCGGCCATGGGCTATCGCATCGCGCCCATCGAGCTGAAGGTGCACCACTGGCACAGCATCTCGGAGTTGCTGGCCTTCTACCCGGACCAGTACCGCGATCTCGTCGATCGCCTCGACGATCCCGCCGCCGTCGAGCGCTATCTCGAGACCGGACGTCCGCTCTACGACGTGGAGTCCGGCTTTCGCGAGAAGTACCCGACGGCATGGGCGCGCTGGTCGGCTCGGGTCCTTCGGCACCTGGGACGCGCATGAGCGGCCCGCGGCTGTCGATCGTGGTGCCGGCGCACAACTCGGCGCGCACCCTGGGGCGCTGCCTGGACGCCATCCGCCGGACGAGCGTGCCCTGCCAATTGATCGTCGTGGACGACGGGTCGTCGGACGCGTCGGGGCGCCTGGCCACGGAGCATGGCGCGCTCGTCGTCAGGCACGAACGGGCGGCGGGGCCCGCGCGCGCGCGCAATGCCGGAATCGCCAGGAGCGATGCCCCCATCATCCTCTTCGTCGATGCCGACGTCGCGATCGCCGACGACGCTGTGAATCGCGTAGTGGACACCTTCGAACGGGATCCGTCGCTCGGCGCCCTCTTCGGCAGCTACGACGACGACCCGGACGCCCGCACGCTACTGTCGGACTATCGCAACCTGCTGCACCACTACGTGCACCAGCAGGCACGGCCCGAGGCCAAGACGTTCTGGGCCGGCCTGGGTGCGGCGCGCCGGGACGTGCTGACGGCGCAAGGCGGCTTCGACGAGCGCTACGCCCGGCCGTCGATCGAGGACATCGAGCTCGGCTCGCGGCTGGCGGCCGCAGGCTGTCGCATCCGCATCGATCGCGACCTGCAGGGCACGCATCTCAAGCAGTGGACGTTCTCCTCGATGCTGCGTGCCGACATCCTGGACCGCGCACGCCCGTGGACGCAGTTGATGCTGAGGCGGGCGCGCTGGCCGACGACCTGAACCTGCGGTGGCCGCACCGGCTCAGCGCCGTCTGCGTATGGCTGGCCGTCGGGCTGTGTGCGACCGCGCCGTTTCTCCCGTCCGCGGCAGCCGCGCTTCTCGCAGCAGCCGTCTGCCTCGCCGTCGTCGTCGTGCTCAATTTCGACTTCTACCGCCTGCTCGCGAGGCGTCGCGGGCCGATGTTTGCCGCGAGGGCGTTCTGGCTGCACGCGCTCTACTACGCGTATGCCAGCGGCACATTCGCCTGGTGTGTGGTCGAGCATGCCGTGGAACGCTGGCGGCGGCCCGATCGCGCTGCGGAGTCGCCGCGGGCGGACGCCGAGTGAGCGTGCTCGTGGATGCGCCGGCGACGCGCGGCGGGCGGCTGCTCGCCATCTCGGAGCGACTGCCGCGCCCGGACGAATCGTCCGGGAGCGCTCGCTTTCTCGCCGTCCTCACCGCGCTGGCCGGCATGACCGAGGTTGCGCTCTGGGTGGAACGCGACGAACGCCAGGGCCGCACGCCGCTGCCGGCGGGGCGCATCGTCGAGGATCATCGCCGGCTGACCGCCCGCGGCATCCGAGTCGTGCCTTCCACCTGGTCGGGCTTCCTCGAAGCCGTGGACGCCACGCCGGACATCGTGCTCTTCGAGGGCTACGAGGCCGCCGCCCGCTACCTCGCCGTGGCGCACGATCGGTGCCCAGCGGCCGCGCTGATCGTGGACTCGGTGGATGTCCACTTCGCCAGGTTCGAGGCCGGGGCCGCCATCGGCGCCGTGAGGTCGAGCCATGCGCGCCGCGTGCGTCGCGCCGAAACCGCCGTTTACCGCGACGCCCACCTGGTCATCACGGCGTCGGCCGACGACGGCCGGTTGCTGGCCCAGGAACCGGGCATGCCGCCGACGGTGTGCGTGCCCAACTGCGTGACGCCCCGCCAGCGCGATCCTCGCGCACGAGAGCCAGAGGCCGTGTTCGTCGGCCACTTCCACCACGCGCCCAACCTGGACGGCCTGCACTGGTTCGTGCACGCCGGATGGCCGCGCGTGCGCGCGCGACATCCAGAGGCACGGCTCACGGTGATCGGCAGCTACGCCGACGACGGCGTGCGGGCGCTCGGTCGCGTGCCGGGCGTATCGGTGCTCGGCTACGTGGCCGACCTCACGCCACACCTCGACCGCGCGGCCGCGTCCATCGCGCCGCTCCGGTACGGCGCCGGCATGAAGGGCAAGGTGACGGATGCGATGGCCGCCGGCCTGCCCGTTGTCACCACCACGGTTGGCGCACAGGGCCTGACGGGAGCAGACGCGCGGCACCTGCGCGTGGCGGACACGGCAGAGGGACTGGCCGATGCCCTGGCGGACGTCTTCGCCGATCCCTCCGCTGCGGCGTCCATGGGACTGGCCGGGCAGGCGTTCATCGGCGCCGTGTGCGGCCCCGAGGCCATCGATGCCGCGCTACGCACCGTGCTGGCCACGGCGCGCCGCACGGCGACGGCACGCACGCCGGCGTCGGGCATGGCGCGACACCTCCGCCTGGCTCGCGTGGCTGTTCGTCACTGGAGCTGGACCTTCGCCCGCCGGAACGCCCGCTGGCTCGCGACGCGGTCGTCCTCGATGCTGGACGGCGGCACCCGCAGCTGAGCCCGGGCGGCGCGTCAGGCCGTCCATAAGCCTCGCCTGGCGGCCAGGTCGCGCGCCAGCATGTGCACGAGCGTCGCGCGGCACTGCACCCACCTCGCGCGTGCGGCCAGCGAACCGGATGGCCAGCGGCCCGCGTGGCGCGCCTGCACCGCGCAGGCGTGCCGGAACATCCGCCACGCACGCTTCGACTGGTTCGCCCCGTGCGCGCGGTATCGCAGCGCCAGCCGGTGCTCGTAGTGGAAGCGCCAGCGAGCGGCAAGCGAGAGGTACAGGTCCCAGTCGTCGGCGCCCGCCACGGCCGGATCGAACCCGCCGGCGGCCCGCACGGCCTCGGCGCGCAGCAACGCCTGGCCCGGCGACCGGATCCAGTTCTTGCGGCGGAACGCCGCCGACACATCGCCCGTCGGGCCGTCGGGACCAGGCCAGCGATACGGGCGCTCGAGACCGAAGCTCTCCATGTACCCGTAGCTGACCGCCACATCCGGGACCGCGGTCATCACCGCCACGTGCCGCTCCACGGTGTCGGCGGGCCAGAGGTCGTCGTGATCGAGGAACGCCACGAACTCGCCCCTGGCGGCCGCAAGCCCCGTGTTCCTGGCGCTCGCGGTCCCTCCCTGCGCCTGGCGCAGGACGATGACTCCGCCGCGCTCGGTCATCGACGTCAGAAGCTCCGCCGTGCCGTCAGTGGAGCCGTCGTCGACCACGACGATCTCGAGCGGCTGGTGCGTCTGGGCCAGGACCGACGCAAGGGTCTCGCCCAGGAACGCGCGCCCGTTGTGGGTGGGAATGACGACGCTGACGCTGCCGGCGGGTGCCGGGCTCATGGACGTGACGCGGACGCCGGGACGTCACTGCGCACGACCGTCCACTCGGCTGGGGACAGGATGTAGCCGTGCTCGCGCCCGGGCGTCTCGCCCGTATCGCCGTGCTCGGTCTGCACCACGTGCAGCGTCGCCACGCGCTCCACGAGATCCACGCGCTCCCGCCCGGCGCCGACCTCGACGCCGATGTGGTACTGGCCGGATACCAGCGGCGGCATGGGCACACGACAGCGGACGCGATGCGTACCCGCGCCGAGATCGAAGCGCGGGATCTGCCACTGGCTGTGCAGGCTCCAGATGCGGACGCCGAAATCGTCCTCGATGTTGATGCCGACGTAGCACTGGCGCCTCGGCTCTGCCATCTCGACGACGAGCTCGAACAGCAGGTCGCGTCCCGACACGAGCGTGTGGCTCGAGACGAGCGGACGCGCGTTGAGGAAGCCTTCCACCAGCCCGCCGTACTCACGCGACGGCCGCGGGAGCACTCGCAGGTCGCTCGACTCGCCCCCGTTCTCCGGCCCCTGCAGCCGGTCGAGGAAGCGCGTGACCAGCTCCGCCGGCCGGCCCTGGGCCACCAGCTCACCACGGTCGAGCAGCAGCACGTCGTCGGCCAGCGCCTGGATGGCGGCCAGGTTGTGGCTGACGAGCAGCACGGTCCGTCCGCTGTGCGCGACCTCTGCCATCTTGCCCATGCACTTGCGCTGGAACAGGAGATCGCCGACCGCCAGGATCTCGTCCACGGCAAGGATCTCCGCCTGCAGGTGCGCGGCCACCGCGAAGGCGAGGCGCAGGTACATGCCGGTGGAGTAGAACTTGACCGGCGTGTCGATGAAGCGCTCGACGTCCGCGAACGCGACGATGGCGTCGAAGTTGGCGGCGATCTCGCGGCGCGTCATGCCCAGGATGGCGCCGTTCAGGAACACGTTGTGGCGGCCGCTCAGCTCGGGATGAAAACCGGTGCCGACCTCCAGCAGGCTGGCGATGCGCCCGTGCAGGACGGCGCGGCCGGCGGTGGGCCGCGTGATGCGCGACAGGATCTTGAGCAGCGTGCTCTTGCCGGCTCCGTTGCGGCCGATGATGCCGGTGACACTGCCGGCGCCGACCTCGAAGCCGACGTCGCGCAGCGCCCACAGCGGCTCGCCCTCCTTCCGCCGCCACCACGCGCGCGGTGAGCGCACGGCCAGGGCGATGAGGTCCCTGAAGGTCTCGTACGCGGCGGCCGGCGCGATATCGTAGCGCTTGCTCAGCCCCTCGGCGCGAATGACGGATGCGGACATGGGTCAGACGAAGTCCGCGAACGAGGTTTCGAGCCGCCGGAACACGATGGCCGCAACGCCCAGGAGGACGAGCGTGACGGCCGTGGCCATGAGGGCCGAGGCCGGATCCAGCGGCCGTCCCGCCAGCGACGCACGTGCACCGTCGATGAGACCGACGAGCGGGTTCAGCGCGTAGAGGTGCACCCACCGCTCCGGCACGAGCCGCGACGAGTACAGGATCGGCGAGGCGAACATCAGCAGCTGCAGCGCGACGGGGACGACATGGGTGGCGTCCCGGTAGCGCACGTTGATGGCGGCGGACAGCAGGCCGATGGCCGTGGCAAGGGCGGACGTGGTGGCTACCGCCCACAGCACGCCAGGGACCGAGGGCCACGCGGCCGTGCCGGTGAGCACGAGGAGGATGGCGAGGAACACCATCATGATGCCGAGATCCACCAGCCGGGCGACGACGATGGCCAGCGGGAGGAGGGCGCGGGGGAAGTAGACCTTGCGAATGAGGTCGGCGTTGGCGACGAGGCTGTCCTTCCCGTCGGTGATGGCGCCGGAGAAGAAGAACCAGATCATCAGGCCGGCGAAGAAGAACACCGGGCGCGGCATGCCGTCGGTGGGGAGGTCGGCGGCCACCCCGAAAATGGCCCACAGCAACGCCATCGTCGCCAGCGGCTTGAGCGCCACCCATGCGACACCCACCCAGGTCTGCGCGTAGCGGATGCGCAGCTCGCGGGCGACGAGCGTCTGGAGCAGCTCGCGGGCGTCCCAGATCTCGCCCAGCGTGCTCAGCCAGGAGGGCGCCCTGGCCTCGATGACGGTCGCGCGCATGGCGATGATTCTGTCACGAGGCCGGGCGTGCGGCCGCGGCCCGTCGCCGCGGGTGGCCCAGGGGTCGATTCATGCGTGAAATTCGAAGGAATTCGGCCATTCTGCCCCTGTCAAGCACCGCAACCGCGGGCTCGATCCGGGTGCGGGCGGTGACGTTCCGTCACATGAGGTAGCTATACTGCCCGCCCGTGTCTTCGACTGGGAAACTGAGCCTGTTCTTCGGCGGGCTACTCTTCGTCGCCTCCGCGAGCTTCCTCTACTGGGGTCTGGGCTACACCTCCTCCACCTACACGACGCTGTTCATCGTCTCCGCCCTGTTCGGCCTGTTCATGGCCTTCAACATCGGCGGCAACGACGTGGCCAACTCGTTCGGCACGAGTGTCGGCGCCGGCACGCTGTCGCTCACCGAGGCGCTGGCGGTGGCCGCGATCTTCGAGGTGAGCGGCGCGATGATCGCGGGCGGGGAGGTCACCTCCACGATCCGGAGCGGCATCGTGGACCTGAGCTCGATGCCGGTGGAGCCGATCCAGTTCGCGCTGGTGATGATGGCCGCCCTGCTGGCCGCGGCCGTCTGGCTGCTCTACGCCACGAGGATGGGCTACCCCGTCTCCACCACCCACTCCATCGTCGGGGGCATCGTCGGCAGTTCCATCGCGCTCGGCATCACGCTCGACGGCATGGACTCGGCCCTGAGCCTGGTCAAGTGGACCGAGGTGGCCAGCATTGCCGTGTCGTGGGTGGCCTCGCCGTTGCTGGGCGGCGCGGTGTCCTACGTGCTGTTCCGCATCATCAAGGTCCACATCCTGCTCTACAACGAGCAGGCGGCGGTGCAGCTCAAGGAGATCCAGGCGCTCAAGAAGGCGCACAAGCGCGCGCACAAGACGGCGTTCGAACGCCTGTCGGAGATCGAACGCGTGGCGTACGCCACGGCCATGGCGCGCGATTCGCAGGCGCGGCTGGACGAGGACTTCACCGCCGAGGACCTGGAGACCGACTACTTCCGCGAGCTGCACCGCATCGAGCAGCGGCGCGACGAGGTGAAGGCCTTCTACGCCCTCCAGGTCTACGTGCCGGCGCTGGCATCGCTGGGCGCGATGCTGGTGGCCGCGATGCTGATCTTCAAGGGCCTGAAGAACATGAACCTGGGCCTCTCGAACCTGAACAGCTACCTGATCGTGGCCATGGTGGGCGCGACGGTGTGGATGGCCATCTACATCTTCACCCGGACGCTGAAGGGCCGCACGCTCGACAAGAGCACCTTCCTGCTCTTCAGCTGGATGCAGGTCTTCACGGCTTCGGGCTTCGCCTTCAGCCACGGTTCGAACGACATCGCCAACGCGGTCGGGCCCTTCGCCGCCGTCCTCGACGTGCTCCGGCACGGCACGGTCGGGGCCGTGGCCCCCGTGCCCACGCCCGTGATGCTCACCTTCGGCATCTCGCTCATCGCCGGCCTCTGGTTCATCGGCAAGGAGGTCATCACCACGGTGGGCCACAACCTCACGGAGATGCACCCCGCGTCGGGCTTCTCGGCCGAGCTCTCGGCCGCGGGCGTCGTGATGCTGGCCTCGGCGCTCGGCATCCCGGTGTCGAGCACGCACATCCTGATCGGATCGGTGCTGGGCATAGGGCTCGTGAATCGGCGCGCCAACTGGAAGCTGATGAAGCCGATTGCCCTTGCGTGGGTCATCACGCTGCCGGCGGCCGCGCTCCTGTCGGCACTCGCCTACGTCGGACTCTCGAGCATCTTCTGACCCGCCGGGTCACCCCTGATAGCCGTTGGCCGACAACTGCACCGACGTGCCGTCGGGGTCGGTGAAGTACAGCTGATCGCCGCCGCTGGTGCGGTTGGCGGGATTGCGATCCACGCGGGCCGCCAGGCCGCGCGCCTTCAGCCGTGCCGCGATGGCATCCGGGTCGTAGTCGGCAACGCCGATGCAGAAGTGATGCACGCGACCGGGATTGGCGATCTTGTAGACGCCGAGAAAGCTCGTGCCCAGCCCCATGTTGATGCCGCCGTTCCCCGGCCGGCTCACGACCGTCAGGCCCAGCACCGACTGGTAGAACGCGGCCGCCTTCTCGACGTCCGCCACTGCCAGCGACACGTGATTGAGCGTGGCGCCCTGTGCCACGGCGGGCTGCGCCGCGGCCGCGGTGGGCGCCGCCGCCGCGGCGACGAGCGCGCTGAGCGACGCCACCAGCTCCCGCCGCGTCAGGCGCTGCTGTTCGAACTGGTCAACGAGCGTGTCGATCGTGTCCTGCATGGGGCCTCCCTGGAAGCGCACAGCATGCCTCTTCCCGGGCGCCGGCGCCAGCGCGCCAGTGAGCGCGAGCGCTACACCTCCACCTGCACAGCGGTCGGCGCCGGGACCTCGCGTTCCGGCACGCGCGTCCTACGAAATGGCTGCTGACGACATGGCCGAACACACGCACAGCGCCGGCGGCACGACGACGGGGTGGGCGCACCGATACGGACCGTGGGCGCTGGTCACGGGCGCATCGGACGGGATCGGCCAGGCCATGAGCCGCGAAGCCGCCCGGCGCGGCCTCCATGTCGTCCTGGTCGCACGGCGGCGGGTGCGGCTGGAGGCGCTGGCCAGGGAGATCGCGTCACCCTCCACCGATGTCCTCGTCGTGGACGCCGACCTGTCGGACGCCTCCGGCGTGAACGAGGTCCTGCGCCGCGTCGCCGACCTCGACATCGGGTTGTTCGCTGCGTGCGCTGGATTCGGCACGTCCGGACCGTTCCTGAACGCGGACCCCGATCGCAGTCCCGATGCTCGCCGTCAACGGCCACGCCGTCATGCGCATGACGCTGGCCCTGGCCACCGCATGCGCACGCGGCCGCGGCGGCGTCGTGCTGATGGGATCCTCGTGGCTTCCAGGGCGTCCCTGGCGCCGCGCACTACGCGGCCACCAAGGCGCATGTCCAGACGCTCGCGGAAGCCTCCGGCGGGAATGGCGCCCGCTTGGCATCGACGTGCTGTCCTGCGCGCCCGGTCCCGTGGACTCAGGTTTCGGCCCGTCGCCGACATGCACATCACGCGCGCGGTGAGCGCCGCCACCGTGGCCGGGAGACGCTCGATGCGCTCGGTCACCGGGGCACCGTCAGGCCCGGGCTGCTGTCGAAGCTGCTCGAGGGATCCCCTCGCACTCCCGCCGCGCGCCGGACGCACCCGCATCCTCGAGCAGGTGATGCGGGGATGACCGCACATCAACGCAGCAACCCGGGCGCGTGACGCGCCGACAGGCGCCTACTCGCCCAGCGCAGCGACGACGAGCCGGCGGTTTCCTCGCCCGAGAAGTTCCGCTGCCCTGTGATGAGGTTGCCGTCCCGCACGGCGAACCCACGCCAGAGGCCCGCCTGCACGAAGTTGGCGCCGAGCCCCGCGAGCCGGTCCTCGATGCGCCACGGCATCACGTGCCGGTCGCGCGGCAGGAGCCCCATCGACCAGACCGCGTTGTCGGCGAAGTCCTCCTCCACGTTGGCGAAGCCGGTCACGGTCCGCCCCTTCACCAGGGGCTCCCGTTCGACAGGCGCGCGAACGCGAGGACTGCCGTGCCGTGGCACAACGCGCAGGCGATCCTGCCGGCCTCGTAGAACGCCACGAACCGGTCGTGCAGCGTCGTGGCGGTCTCGAAGCCGAACATTGGCGCCTGGCCGCCGGCCACGACAATGGCGTCGAAGGCCTGCGGATTCATGGCTGCGACGGGGCGGTGGTGTCCACGAGCGCCCTGAGGCGAGGGGTGGGATGAAGCCCCGCTGATGAGATCGCCTGCCGAGT
Source organism: Vicinamibacterales bacterium (assembly GCA_041394685.1). Taxonomy (GTDB): domain Bacteria; phylum Acidobacteriota; class Vicinamibacteria; order Vicinamibacterales; family UBA2999; genus VFZN01. Next base: position 43,510 of record JAWKHU010000036.1, on the reverse strand, counting down.
AGCCGCTGGCATCGCCCGGGTCGCTCATGGCGTCGGCCTCACAGGGGCCGCCGTCCGGGCTGAAGAGCTCCACCTCGTAGCCCTTCTCGGTGAACACGTAATACGGATGACTGAGCTCGGCCCACCAGAATCCCACCGGCCAGCCTGTGGTCGTGGAGATGGCGGGATTGGCAATGACCGGGGCGATGCGCTTCGGCTTGGGAGACGCGCGGTTCGGATCCTTGGCGCTCATGGCGTGGACTCCTGATGAATCGGGTTCGAGTCACGACCATACGCACCCTCACACTCGTTTGGGAGCTACGCACTCCTCCGTGTGATACTCACCAAAAGGAGAGCATAAAGGATGCCCGCGTTCGAGTTCGAGGGCGGCGCTACCAGAATCCGGTCGAGCTGGCACAGGACGTCATCGGCGGCAAGTGGAAGATGCCGATTCTGTGGCGTCTCGGCACGCGCACGTGGCGCTACAGCGAGCTGCGCCGGGACCTGCCGGCCATCTCGCACAAGATGCTGACGCAGCAGCTGCGCGAGCTGGAGCGTCATGGCCTGATCACGCGGACCGTGCACGCGGTGGTACCGCCGCACGTGGACTACGACATCACGTCGCTCGGCCGCACGGCCTTGCCCGCCATCGAGGTGCTCCGGGCGTGGGGCGCCGGGTATCGCCGCCGTCGCAGCGGGTGATGCATCGAACGCGGTTCCGCTGTCGGCGGCACTATGCCAGCGGCGACGGCCTCACCGCCAGCTTCATCGCGTCGCCGCCGCGTAACCGCCGCATCGCCTCGCCCACTTCTTCCAGCGGCACGACACCGCTCAGGAAGATCGAGGGCCGGATGGTGGCCTGTTCGAGCAGCGCGATGGCGCGCGGAAACGTGTTCACGCCGACGTAGCTGCCGAAGATGGTGAGCTCGTTGCGGGTGATGGTGTTCTGGCGCACGGCCGGCCGCGCCGTGCTGTTCATGCCGAAGAGCGAGATGCGCCCACCGGTGGCGGTGAGGTCCAGGGCCAGGTCCAGGGCCGTCCCGACGCAGTCCACGACGATGTCGGCGCCGCCGGCGGTGTCGCGCCGCACGACGTCCACGAGGTCGTCGCGCCGCGGATTGACGGTGAGCTGGACGCCGGCCGCGGCGAGGCGGTCCAGCCGGGCATCGGACAGGTCGGACACGATCACGCGCGCGCCGGACGCCAGGAAGAGCTGCGCGTGGAGGGCACCCACCGGACCGCCGCCGATGATGGCCACGGTCTCGCCCGGGGAGCAGCGGACGTTGGAGACGCTGCCGACCACGCACGACAGCACCTCCGTCCAGATCGCATCGTCGAACGGGACGTGATCGGCGAGCGGATAACAGGCGCGTTCCGGCACGCGACAGAAGGCCGCGAGGCCGCCGTCGCGGAAGATGCCGAGAGTGGTGAAGTGCTCGCAGTGGTTGGCGCGTCCCGCGGTGCACCTGGCGCACGCGCCGCACGTGATGTTGGGCGCCACCGCCACGCGCTCGCCGATGGCGCGGGTGCGCACACCGGAACCGGCGGCCACGATGCGGCCGATCATCTCGTGGCCCATGATCGAACCGGGCGTGGCGGGATGGCCGGGCGGCGTATCGAGGATGTGCAGGTCGGTACCGCAGATGCCACAGCCCTCGACCGCGATGCGCACCTCGTCGGCAGCGAGATCGTCCGGCACCGGCCGGTCCTGCAGTTCCAGCACGCCCTCGCGGGCAAACACGGCGGCCAGCATGAACGCGGCTCCTCTCTTTCTTCTCTCGCTTCGACGGCGGCGCCCGGCGCCGCGCGCTACAACCCCAGCCCGCGCAGGAACGCGCGGTTGCGCCGCGCGCTGTCAACGGGCGTCCCCAGTCCCGGCAGGACATCCTGCTCGACGACCGCCCAGCCCTCGAAGCGCGCGTCCGCAAGCGCGGCCAGCACGCCCGCGAAGTCCACCTGCCCCTGTCCCAGCTCGCAGAACACGCCCTGCCGGACCGCGGTCAGGTAGTCCCACGACTCGTCGCGGCTCCGCGCCGCCACAGTGACATCGCAGTCCTTGAGGTGCAGGTGCCAGGTGCGCGCGGCATACGCCTGCGCCACCTGCACCGGGTCGCCACCGCCGAAGGTCACGTGACCGGTGTCGAGACACAGCCCGAGGAGCGCCGCGTCGGTGCGATCCATGAGCGCCGCCAGTTCCCACGGCGCCTCCACGAAGCCGCCGCAGTGCGGGTGGAAGACGGTGCGCAGGCCCGTCTCGTCGCGGACGGCGGTCGCCAGCGCCGCGGCGCCCTCGGCAAACGCGTCCCACGCCTCCGGCGCCAGGCCATCGTCGGGGCCGATGCGTCCGGCCCGTCCGGCGCGGGCGGGCACCGTGCCGTTGTCGTCGGAGAGCACGACGCACGGCGGCGGGCTCGACGCACCGCCGGCGGCGCCGGCCATCAGGTGCGCGACGCGCAGCGCAGACCGGCGCGCATCGTCGTGCGTGTCGCGTCGCCAGAGCGCGGCGGGGACGAATGCCCCCACGAGCGCGAGGTGGTGCGCGCCGAGGGCGTCGGCCAGTGCCGAGGGCTCCGTGGGCATGAAGCCCCAGTCGCCCAACTCCGTGCCTTCGTACCCGGAGGAGGCGATCTCCTGCAGCACCGTGCGATACGACGCGCCCTCGCCGAGGCCGAACTCGAGCACGCCCCACGAGCAGGGTGCGTTGGCCACGCGGATCCGTGTGGAGTGCAGGTCGTGCATCGGCGGGCTCAGAAGACGCGCTGTCGTGCGAGGCCAGCTTCGTGCGCCGCACGCGCCTGCCGCACCGCGTCGGCGTCGGACACCTCCGCGACCGGCACGTCCCACCACGCGCCGCCGGCCACCGGTGCCGCGTCCGGGTCCACCGGCACGACGATCACGCTGGTCGTGCACGCGCGCCGCGCCTCGGCCAGGGCGTCGGCCAGTTCTCCCGCCGTGGCGGCACGGCAGGCGCGAACGCCGAGCGAGGCGGCGTTGGCGACGTAGTCCACGGCCAGCAACTCCCCATCAAGCTGGCCATCCGCGGATCGGCGCCGGTAGCGGGTGCCGAAGCCATCAGCGCCGACGCTCCGCGACAGTGATCCGATACTGCCGAATCCCTGGTTGTCTACGAGCACGACGATGAGCTTGATGCCCTCCTGGGCGGCCGTGGCCAGCTCCTGGCTCATCATCAGGTAGGAGCCGTCGCCCACCATGACGTAGACCTCGCGATCGGGCGCCGCCATCCTCACGCCGAGCCCGCCCGCCACCTCGTAGCCCATGCACGAGTAGCCGTATTCGAGGTGATAGCCCCCGGGCTCGCGTGCGCGCCACAGCTTGTGCAGGTCGCCGGGCAGGCTGCCGGCGGCACACACGACGACATCGCGTGGGCCCGCGGACTGGTTGACGGCATCGATCACCTGGCCCTGACCGAGGCCGCGACCCTCCACGGGCCCGCGCGCGCGATCCACCGAACGCGACCATGCCTCCCGCAGGGTGGCGACGTCGCGCGCATAGGCGTCCGGCACGACATGGCCTACGAGCGCCGCCTGTAGTTCGTCGAGCACAGCGCGCGCGTCCCCGACCAGCGGCAGCCCGCCGAGCTTTGCCGCGTCCGCGTCGACGAGGTTCACGCCGATGACGCGCACCGACGGGTGGGCGAACGCCGTCTTCGACGCCGTGGTGAAGTCCGTGAGCCGCGTGCCGACGGCCAGCACGAGGTCCGCCTCACGCGCGAGCGCATTTGCGGCGTCCGCGCCGGTGACGCCCATGCTTCCTGCCTGCTGCGGATGATCGAACGGAAGCGCGCTCTTCCCCGCCTGTATCTCGGCGACGGGGATGCCGGTCGCCTCTGCCAGGCGCGCGAGCGCGGCGCTGGCCTCGCTGTACAGCACCCCGCCGCCCGCGATCACCAGCGGCCGGCGGCTCTCGCGGATCCAGGCGGCCGCGCGCGCCACGAGCGCGGCGTCGGGCCGGGGTCGAGGCACGACCCACACGCGCGGCTCGAAGAGCGCGGCCGGGAAGTCGAAGGCCTCGGCTTGCACGTCCTGCGGCAGCGCCAGCGTCACGGCGCCGGTTTCCGCCGGCGAGGTCAGCACGCGGAACGCCTCGGGCAGGGCGGTGACGAGCTGCTCGGGCCTGTTGATGCGGTCCCAGTAGCGCGACACCGGCGCGAGGCAGTCGTTGACCGAAATGTCTGGCGAGAGCGGGTGCTCGAGCTGCTGCAGCACGGTGCCCGCCCGCCGGGTGGCGAAGATATCGCCGGGCAGCAGGAGCACGGGCAGCCGGTTGATGGTCGCGCCGGCGGCGGCCGTCACCATGTTGGTCGCCCCCGGGCCGATCGAGGTCGTACAGGCCAGCGCCCGCAGACGGTTGTGCGTCTTCGCATACGCAGCGGCGGCGTGCACCATCGCCTGCTCGTTGCGCGGCAGGTAGAAGGGCAGCCGTTCACGCGCGTCGTGCAGCGCCTGGCCCAGACCGGCGACGTTGCCATGGCCGAAGATGCCGAAGACGCCGCCGATGAACGGGTGCTGGCGGCCGTCGCGCTCCACGGCCTGCTGCTGGAGGAACCGGACGACGGCCTGTCCGACGGTCAGGCGGATGTCCACGGCCACGTCCAGCCTCCCTGTTGACGCACGAACGCCTCGACCTCGGGCAGCGTCGGCATGAAATTGGCGCACTCGTGACGCGTGACCACGATGGCTCCGACGGCGTTGCCCATGCGCGCCGCCTCCCGCGCCGGCAGCCCGCCGAGCAGCGCGAACAGGAACCCGCTGGCGAACGCGTCACCGGCTCCCAGCACGTTGAGCACCTGCACCGGGAACGGCGGCACGTCCTCGGTGCGGCTGCCCTCGACGATGGTGGACCCGCGCGCGCCGCGCTTCACGACGACGGTGCGCGGGCCGGACGCGGCCAGTGCGGCCACCATCGCCGCTGGATCCGTGCGGCCCGTGGCCGCCGCCGCTTCCTCCTCCGTGCCGATGACGATGTCGGCGCCGGCGAGGAGGCGCGTCATCTCGCCCGCAAACGCGTCCGCCGCGGGCCATTGATCAGGGCGGTAGTCGAGATCGACAACCACGAGCGCGCCGTGCCGGCGCGCGGACTCGGCCGCGTGCAGCGTCGCCTCGCGGCCGGGTTGGTGCGAGAGCCCGGTGCCGGTGAGAAACACCGCGCGGCAGTCGGCCACGGGGGCACGCCCGACGTCGGCCACCGAGAGCTCCCGGTCCGCGCAGTTGTCGCGGTAGAACGTGAGCGGGAAGCGATCGGGCGGCTGGATGGTGAGGAGCACCAGGCTCGTGCGCCGCCCGGGCTTGCGCGGCACGTAGCGCGTGTCCACGCCCTCGCGATCGAGGAAGTGGAGGACGAAGTCGCCGGCCTGGTCGTCGCCCACGGCCGTCAGCACCGCCGAGCGGAGCCCGAGGCGTCGCGTGCCGACGCTGACATTGGTGGGGCACCCGCCGACGTAGGCGTTGAAGGCCGTGACCTCGGTGATGGGACGGCCGACCTCCTGCGCGTACAGGTCCAGGCTGCTCCGGCCCATGGCCAGGACGTCGTAGCGCCGCCCCGGAACCGGTACCGCGTTCATGGGTGAACCTGGGCCTGCTGCGCGCGTGCCCGCTGCGGGTAGCCGCACGACTCCCGGATCGTGAGGCGGCTCTTCAGCGTATGCGTCTCGAAGGGCCGGTCGCGCTCGTCGATGCGCGCCACGAGCACGCGGACGGCAGTGGCGCCGATCTCGTGCTTGGGGAAGTTGACGGTCGTGAGGCGGGGATGGAACGCGTCCATCCACTCGTGGTCGTCGCAGGTGACGAGCGCCACGTCCTGCGGGCAGCGAAGCTGGTACTGCTGCAGGGCCTTCATGAAGCCCACGGCCATCTGCGAGTTGGCGACGAACACCGCGTCCGGCTTGCGCTTGAGGAGCGCGATGCCGGCGTCGTAGCCGGAGCCCGGGCGGTAGTCGCCCTCGTAGACGAGCGCCTTGTCGTAGGGGCGCTTGAAGGCGCGCAGCGCCTGCCGGTAGCCGAGGAGGCGGCGCTCGGAGGGGGTCACGCCGTGCAGGCCGCTGATCATGGCGATGCGCCGGAACCCGAGGCGGAGCAGGTGCGAGACGCTTTCGTAGGCCGCGTCCCGGTCGTCCATCAGGACCGCGTCGCCCGGTGTGTCGTCAACCAGGCGGGAGACCTGGACGACGGGGGTGCGCGTGCGGGCGAGGTGCTGGAGGACGGGCTCGGCCAGCCGGCCGGGCGCCTTGGTCAGGAGGATGCCGTCCACGCGCTTGGCGAGGAACAGGCGGAGGTAGACGTCCTCCTTGGCGGGCTCGTCGTCGGAGCTGGCGACGAGGAGCGTGTAGCCGGCGGCCCTGGCCACGTTCTCGGCGCCGCGGACGACGTCGGGCCAGAACGGGTTGGCGATGTCGGGGACGATCATCCCGAGCATGTGGGAGCGCTGCTTGGCGAGGCTGCGGGCGAGCAGGTTCGGCTGGTAGCCGAGGCGCTTGACGGCGGCGGTGACGCGGGCCTTGAGGTGCGGGCTCACGTAGGCGCTGTCGTTGACGACGGCCGAGACGGTGGCCACCGACACCTTCGCCTCCTTTGCCACGTCGTAGATGTTGGGCATGGCCGCGCGCCCACACGCTACCACCGGCGGGGCTCGTCCGCAAAGCGCTTCGCTGGCCGTCCCCGGCAATCGGGCGACGCTGGTGAAAACAGTTGACACCTGTTCGGTCGCTCCCCATACTTCGGGGCGTTCTGGCGATCGTTCGACCGGTCCTCCCCCGCTGACCAGCTGGGCTCCGCATCGTCCCGTCAGCGCCGAGGTGGGGCCTCTCTGGCGAAGCGCTTCGCCATGGCCGGCGCGTCCCGCGCCCGGCCCGCGATTGCCGGGCACTGGAGGGATGACGACATGACTGCCAGCCATTCCGCGCGGTGGATCATCCGCCTCGCGCTCGGGTTCGTGCTCGCCAGCGCCACATCGGCCTACGCCCAGCTCGACACCGGTTCGATCGTGGGCACGGTGATCGACTCGTCGGGCGCGATTCTCCCCGGGGTCACCGTCACGGCCACGCTCGAGGGCACGGGCGTCACGTCGACGGCCGTCACCAACTCGGCCGGCCAGTACGTGTTCCCGTCGCTGCGCGTCGGCCGCTACACCGTGGCGGCCGAGCTGCAGGGCTTCAAGCGCGCCGTCCAGGCCGAAGTCCCGCTCCGGGTGCAGGACCGGCTCGAGGTGAACTTCACCCTGGCCATCGGCGAGCTGAGCGAGGAGGTGGTCGTCCGCGGCCGCGCCGAACTGCTCCAGACCCAGTCGGCCGACATCGGCAACGTCGTCGAGTCGCGCCAGGTGCGCGACCTCCCGCTGCTCGGACGCCGCTACTCGGAGCTGGCGTACCTGACCCCTGGCGTCGTGCAGGCGCCGACCGGCATCACCAGCCGCGGCGAGGACACGTTCTTCAACGCCAACGGCAACTACGCGACGTGGAACAACTACATGCTCGACGGCGCGGACAACAACTCCTTCTCCACGAACCTCCAGGAACGGAGCCCGCAGGTCGTGCAGCCGCCGGTGGACGCGCTCGAGGAGTTCAAGGTGCAGACGCGCACCTACTCGGCCGAGTTCGGCAAGGCGGCGGGCGCCGTCATCAACGCCTCGGTCAAGCAGGGCACCAACCAGTTCCGCGGCAGCGGCTACGAGTTCTTCCGGGACGAGGCGTTCAACGCCAACACCGGGACAACAACCGCGCCGGGCGGCCCAAGGGCCAGTTCAACCAGCACATCGCCGGCGTCACGCTCGGCGGGCCGGTCGTGCGCGGGCGGACGTTCTTCTTCGGCGACTACCAGGCCACGCGCACCGAGCGTGCGCTGTCGCAGACGGCGACGGTGCCCACCGAGCGGATGAAAGCCGGCGACCTGAGCGAGCTGACGGGCACGTTGAACGCCAGCAACCCGTTCGTGCCGGCCGGGTGCGTGGACGCCACGGCCAAGCAGATCAACCCCGCGTGCATCGACCCGGTGGCGCGTGCCATCCTCGGCTACTACCCGACGGCCAACATCCCCGGCGCGGGCTTCTTCGGCAACAACTTCATCTCCAACGGCGTGCTCAACAGCGACATCGACCAGTTCGACGTCCGCGTGGACCACTCCCTCACCGGCAACGACCGGCTGTTCGCGCGCTACAGCTTCCAGGAGACCGATCGGCGCGAGCCGCCGGTGTTCGAGGATCCGGTCGCGTCGGGCGACTTCTCGAGCGACATCTTCATCCGCGGGCAGAACATGGTCGCCGGCTGGTCGCGGGTCTTCGGCAGCTCGGTGTTCAGCGAGTTCCGCTTCGGCTACAACCGGGTGCGCTCCGACTCGGTGCACCCGGCCTTCGGCATCGACGCGGACAGCCAGGTGGGCATCGTCGGCGTGCCGGTGGACCCCCGCTACTCCGGCGGCCTGCCCAACACCTCCATCGGACGCGTGTCGCGCATCGGCGGGCCGTTCTTCCGGCCGCAGTTCCAGACCTCGCAGGTCTTCCAGTTCTCGGAGAACCTCACCTGGACGCGCAGCAGCCACACGTTCAAGTTCGGCTTCGAGGCTCGCCGCGACCTGGTGCGCTACATCGACCTGCGGTCGCTGAACGGCGAGCTGAGCTTCCCGGACGGCCGCTACACCGGCTTCGGCTTCGCCGACTTCCTGCTCGGCCTCGGCAGCAACCAGCGCCTCACGCTCTTCCACGAGCCCAACCTCTACACGACCGGCCTGCAGATGTACGCGCAGGACTCGTGGCGCGTGGGCGACAACCTCACGGTGAACGCGGGCCTGCGCTACGAGTACTTCACGCCCCTCTACGATCGGGCGAACGAGCTGACCAACATCGATCCCGCCACGGGTGAGATCCTGCTGGCCCAGTCGTCGGGCAGCGTCTTCGACCGCACGCTCATCAATCCCGACCGCAACGATTTCGCGCCGCGGGTGGGCGTGGCCTGGACGGTGACGCCGCGCGTGGTGATGCGCGCGGGCTACGGGATCTTCTACCAGCAGACCGACCGCTACGGGTCGGAGAGCCAGCTGGGCCTCAACCTGCCGCAGCTGGTGGACGCCGACATCAACGCCCCGTCGGGGTCGGTGGCGCCGGCCTTCACCTTCGCCGAGGGTTTCGTGCCCCTCGACCCGGCCAGCGTGGACAAGGCACGCGTGCAGTGGCGCATCCAGGACCCCAACCAGAAGACGCCGATCGTCCACCAGTTCAGCGTCGGGCCCGAGTGGCAGATCTCCGACAACATGGTCGGCGCCGTCGAGTACGTGGGCAACCGGATCCGCAACGGCCGCCGCCTGCGCAACCTCAACGAAGGCATCATCCAGACCCCGGGCGTGGGGCCGGTGGTCTTCCCCTACGCGCAGTACGGCTTCGGGAACGCCTTCCTCGAACAGATCGTGACCAACGGGCGCGCCAACTACAACGCCCTGCAGACACGGCTGCAGCGGCGCATGAGCAACGGGCTCGCCTTCACCGTCGCCTATACCTTCAGCAGCGCGAAGGGTGACTTCATCGATCACCTCACGGCGGGCGGCGGCGCGTCGGGCAACTTCCCGAACACCGCCTACAACATGGCCGCCGACTACGGCCCGCTGCCCTTCGACGTGCCGCACCGCCTCGTCACCAGCTTCATCTACGAGCTGCCGGTCGGCACCGGGCGCGCGTTCGAGCCGTCGGGCGTCCTCGGGGCCATCACGCGCGACTGGTCGGTCAACGGCATCCTCAGCCTGAACTCGGGACTGCCCTTCAGCGTGGGATCCGCGGATCGAGCCGGCGTCGGTTCCGGCCGCAACGTGCGGGCGGACTGCATCGGCGATCCGGTGCCGGACGGCTTCGACCAGACGCTGGACCGCTGGTTCGACACCAGCGCCTTCGCGGTGCCGGCGCAGTTCACCCACGGCAACTGCGGCTACAACACGCTGCGCGGCCCTTCGTCCAAGTCGATGAACCTCTCGGTGTTCCGCAGCCTGCCGTTCGCGAACGAGCGCCGGCTCGAGCTGCGCCTCGAGGTGTTCAACCTGTTCAACTGGGTGAACTTCGGGTTCCCCGGATCGAACGTCAGCAACCAGAACACGTTCGGCCAGATCACGAGCACCCGCGGCGATCAGCGCGAGATGCAGCTGGCCGTGAAGTTCTACTTCTGAGGCGCATGCCCGACCGCCGCCTGTTCCGATCGGCGCCTGCCGGCGACCAGCCTTCGTCGACGCTGGTGGAAGTGACGCCTGCGTCGGCGGGCTGGGAGCTGATCCACTTCGCCGTGCGGTCGCTGGCCGCAGGCGCGCAGTGGACGGTCGAGGACGCGGCCGAGGAGACGTGCCTCGTGCTGCTGCGGGGCCACTGCACCGTGCAGTGGCCGGGCGTCGACCCGCAGCCGCTGGGCCCGCGGGCGGACGTGTTCACGGGGTGCCCCGCACGCCGTCTACCTGCCGGCGGGAACGCCGTGCACGGTGACCAGCCTGGTCGACTCCGAGGTCGCGGACTGCCGCGCGCGGTCCACCCGTGCGCTCGCGCCGCGGCTGGTCCGGCCCGAGGACTGCCCCGACGAGGTGCGGGGCGGCGGCAACGCCACGCGCCAGATCATCGACATCCTGCCGCCGGCGTTTCCGGCGGACCACCTGATGATCTGCGAGGTGTTCACCCCGGGCGGCAACTGGTCGAGCTATCCACCGCACAAGCACGACCGCCACCAGCCGCCGGTGGAGGCCGACCTCGAGGAAACCTACTACTTCCGCATGCGCCGCCCCCACGATGGGTATGCGTTCCAGCGGCTGTACACCGCGGACGGGCACTACGACGAGACCTTCACCGTCCACCACGGCGACGTCCTGCTCATCCACGAGGGCTACCACCCCTTCGTGACCGCGGTCGGCAACGACGCGTACTATCTGAACGTGCTGGCCGGCTCCGCCCGCTCGATGGCGGCCACCGACGACCCGCGCTTCGCGGCGATTCGCGCGTCGTGGCCGCCGCCCGACGCGCGCGTGCCCATGGTGCCGCGCCCCTGACGTCCGTGCTCCGACAGGAACCGTCATGCCCAGACCCTTCCGGTTCGTCCCCCTGGTCCTCGCGCTCGCCCTCGGTGCGGCCGTGCCCATCGCCTCGCAGGTCCCCAGCGAGGACCGCGGCACGAGCGGCGCCTGGCAGGCCATCCTCAAGCTGACCACCACCGCCAGCGCCATGCACACCATGGCCCACCCCGACGACGAGCACGGCGGCATGGTGGCGCGGCTCAGCCGGCGCGACGGCGTGCGGATGGCCATGCTGCAGCTCAATCGCGGGGAGTCCGGCGACAACGCCATCGGCGACGAGCTGTTCGACGGGCTGGGGCTCATCCGCACGGAGGAGCTCCTGGTGGCCGATCGCTACTACGGCACCGACCGCCAGTACTTCACCACCGTCATCGACTACGGCTTCTCGAAGCGCCTCGAGGAAGCCTTCGACAAGTGGGGGCGCGACGACGTGCTGCGCGACGTCGTGCGGCTCGTGCGGATGAACCGGCCGTGGGTGCTCATCTCGCGCTTCCAGGGCAACGAACGCGACGGCCACGGCAACCACCAGACCGCGGGCGTCGTCACGCGGCTGGCGTTCGAGGCGGCCGGAGATCCCTCGCGCTTCCCGGAGCAGATCGCGGAAGGGCTGCGTCCGTGGAAGCCGTTCAAGATCTACGTGGGGGTCCGCGACGACCAACCGTGGAACCTCCGGATCGACACCGGCGAGCCCAGCCCCTGGCTGGGTGACTCGTACGAGAACTTCGCCCGCTACGGCCTGAGCTTCCAGCGCTCGCAGAACGGGGGGCAGTACTTCCCGCGCTTCGGCCCGTCCTACGGCCTCTACGAGCGCGTGGGCGCGCGCGTGCCGGTGGCCGAGAAGGAGTCCGGCTTCTTCGAAGGCATCGACACGACGATCCCGGCGCTCTTCAAGACGCTCGGCACGCCCGCGCCCGCCGGCGCCGAGGCCGCGCTCGCCCGCATCGACGCCTCGGTGAAGGCCGCCATGCGCGCCTTCAGCATCACCGACCCGTCGGCGGCAGCCGCGCCGCTGGCGGAGGGATTGACGGCCACCCGCGAAGCCCTGACGCTGTCGGCGGGCGAGCCGGAGGCCGCGTTCGTGCTCGGCATCAAGGAGCAGCAGTTCCAGGACGCCATCACGGCCGCATTGGGCCTGGAGCTGAGCGCCTTCGCCCGGCCGGCGGGCGTGCCGGAGCCTACCGGCCCCTTCGCGGCGTTTGCCCCGCCGCCGGTGATGGGCAACGTCGTGCCCGGCGACTCCTTCGAGATCCGCGCGTCGCTCGTGAACCGCGCGCGCGTGCCGATCCAGGTGAGCGAGATCGCCCTCGACACGCCCGACGCGTGGACGGCCCGGCCCACCAGCAACCCCGCCGGTCCGCTCGAGCTGAACGACGTGGCCGAGCGCCGCTTCGACGTCACGCTCTCGCCGAAGGCCGCGCTCGGCAGCCGGCCCTACTTCCACCGCGCCTCGCTCCGCGAGAACCACTACACCCTCGACGACCCGTCGCAGTTCGGGCGGCCCGCGCGTGAACCGGCGGCCACCGCCGTCGTGCGCTACACCGTGTCCGGGGTCCCGGTGACGGTCCGCTCGGTCGTGCAGCGCCGCGAATCGCGCCGGCCGTTCGGCTACGCGACACTCGAACTGCAGGTGGTGCCCGCCGTGAGCGTCCAGGTCGGCCCGACCTCCGCGATCGTGCCGCTGGAGGCGGCCCGGAAATCGGTGACGCTGAGTGTGGACCTCCTCAACAACCGGGCGAGCGGGCTGAAGGGGATCGTGGCGCCGCGCCTGCCCGCCGGATGGACGGCCACGCCGCCGAGCCACGACTTCTCCTTCGCGCGAGCGGGCGAGCGCGCCGCGTTCCAGTTCGAGGTCACCCTGCCGTCGATCGACTCCAAGCCCTATGCGGTCACCGTCGTCGCCACGGCGAACGGCACGGAGTTCACCGAGGGCTACCAGGTCATCGAGCATCGGGACCTGGAAACCCGCTATCTCTACCGCCCCTCCACGACCGAGGTGCGCGGCATCGACGTGAAGACCGTGTCAGGCCTGCACGTGGGCTACGTCATGGGCATCGGCGATCAGGTGCCGGACGGGATCGCGCAGCTGGGATACGACGTGACGCTGCTCGACGAAGCCGCGCTGGCGTCGGGCGATCTGTCGCGGTTCGACGCCATCATGACCGGCACGCGCGCCTACGCCGTCAGGAAGGACCTGGTCACCTATAACCAGCGACTGCTCGATTACGCGCGCAACGGCGGCAACCTGATCGTCCTCTACAACACCCAGGAGCTCGACCCGAAGCAGTTCGCCCCGTACCCGGGTGAGCTGACGCAGCGGGCGGAGGAAGTGTCCGAAGAGGACTCGCCGGTGCAGATCCTGGCGCCGTCGAACCAGGCGTTCACGTGGCCCAACCGCATCACGACCGCCGACTTCGACGGCTGGGTGGAGCAGCGTGGATCGAAGTTCTGGGCGACCTGGGACGAGCGATACACGCCGATGATCGAGACCCACGACATCGGACAGGACCCGCAGCGCGGCGGGTGGTTGTCAGCGCCCTACGGGAAGGGCCACTACACCTACTTCGCCTACGCCTTCCACCGGCAGCTGCCCTACGGCGTGCCGGGCGCCTACCGCCTGCTCGCCAACGTGCTCGCCCTCAACAAGGCGCCGTAGCGGCCGCCGGCCGTTCCCACGCGTCCACCAGGCGCTCGTAGTTGGCGGCAACGCGCGAGACGGCCTCGTCGCGCGCCAGCCGGCCGTCGAGCCAGTCCGCGCAGGCGGACCAGTAGACGGTTCGGCCGACGGCGAAGCCGCCGGCGCTCGACATCTGCTTCGCCACGCCGATCCACTGCTCCACGAGCTCGAAGCCGGCGCCCTTGCCGAGCACCAGGAAGCGCGGGCCATCGCGCTCGACGAGCGCGGCGTCGATGGCGGCGGCCGCGGCTGGGTTCACGGTGCCCTCCATCTTCCAGAAGTCCGGCGCCAGGCCGCGGGCGTAGGCGTCGCGGATGTAGGCGGCGACGATCGCGGGGCGACCCTCGGCCTCGAAGGCCGCTTCGTCCTCCTGCTCCCGCATCACCACGACCTCAACGAGGAGCGGACGCGCGTGCGCGGTGCACCAGTCCGCCAGGGCGCGGAGGCGGGCGTGCTCGGCGTTCGTGCGGCTGCGCGGGTACTCGGGGCGATGCCGCACGAGGACCTTGACCATCGATCCGGTGAGGACGCGGTCGAACGGATCCGCCGCCCATTCCAGCGGGAAGGCGCCGGCGCGTTCGGCCGGCGTGGCCACGACGATCCCTTCCGCGGCCGCGCGCCGGATCTCGGCGCTCGCGTATTGCTCGTCGAGCAGGAGGGCGCCCCGCTCCGCCACGGCAGGCCGGCGCTGGCGCGCCGCGAGGAACCCGTCCAGGATGAGGGCCTTGGCGTCGGGAATGCGGGCGCGCGCCACGCCGCGGCTGTCGCACCACTCCTCGAGCTGCCACCGGTGATCGGCGGCCAGCATGTAGAGGGGGTCGGGTGCGTCGTCACCCCGCGGCTCCGGAGCCCGGCGCCGCGCCGGCGCCGCGCAGGAACATCCGGTAGGCGACCACGCCGGCCGCGAGGAACAGCACGGAGAACACGATACCTTCGACCGGGCCGGCGAAGAACAGGTAGAGCCAGAAGGCGAGCGAGACCAGCGCGGGCACCGGGTAGAGCCACATCCGGAACGGCTGCGGGATGTCCTGGCGGTAGCGGTGGAGCAGGATCACGGCCGCGCACTGCCAGACGAAGCGCAGCAGGATCTGGACCTGCATGAGCCAGTTGACGAGCTGACCGAGCGTAAAGAAGCAGAAGGGCAGGGACACCAGGCCGATGGCCAGCAGCGACACGTGCGGGAAGTGCTTGGTCGGATGCACCTTCGCGAACACCTTGAAGAAGTCGCCGTCGCGCGCCGCGGCAAACGGCACGCGCGAGTATCCCAGGATGACGGCAAAGAGCGACGCGGCCGCCACGAACAGCACGAGCGCCGTCATCACGATGCCAGCCAGGTAGCCGGTGTCGGGATCCGAGAAGGTACGGGTGATGAAGACCGATGCGACGCTGCGCGTCTGCTCGGCCTCCTGCCACGGGATCATGCCGAGGATGACGGTGGTCATCAGGATGTAGATGACGGCGACGACGGCGATGGACCAGACGATGGAGCGGGGAATGATGCGCTCGGGCTGACGGATCTCCTCGCCGATGTTGCAGACCTGGTTGTAGCCGCCGTAGCTGTACATCGCGAGCACCGACGCCGCGCCGATGCCCGTGAGGAGGGAGCGGTCGAGGACGAACGCTTCCGGGGGAAAGTCGAACGCCTGCCTCGGGTCGAAGGCGAAGAGGCCGGCGATGATGACCCAGCCGACGGTGACGAACACCAGGACGAGCATCACGACCGTGAGGCGGCCGATGGACTGGATGTCGCGATAGAGGAGCAGCGTCATCGCCACGCACACGGCGGCGGCCACGATGTTGTGCGCCAGCGGGGACATCGTGGTCCAGTAGAAGCCCAGGTAGTCGGCGAAGCCGACGGCGCCGCCGGCGATGGAGAGCGGGGCGACGAGGATGGTCTGGAAGATGAAGAGGAAGGCCATGAGCCGTCCGAGGCCGAACGGCTTGTACGCCTCGCGGAGGTAGAGGTACGGGCCGCCGCTGCCGGGCAGCGCCGCGCCGAGGTGCGCGTAGACGAGCCCGTCGCAGAGGGCGAGCAGCGCGCCGGCCAGCCACGCGTAGATGATGTGCGGGCCGTGCATGGCCGTGATCATGAACGGGATGGTCAGGAACGGACCGATCCCGACCATGCTGATGATGTTGGTGGCGGTCGCCTCGAGCAGGCCCATGCGGCGGACGAGATGGGCCGGGGTGGTCACGCGGTCGTCGGCATCGCTCATGGAAGGGCCAGGGACGCCAGCAGGGCGCCGGCTGTCTCGTCGGACGGGACGAGAGGGTTGGAGGCCAGGGCCCGGCGCGCACGGTCGCCGCCACCCTCGAGCGAGGCGGCCACCGTGAGCCGCTCGTACGCCTTGACGTCGGAGATGAGCGCGTGTGTCTGCTCGGCGACGTGGCCGACGTGCACGGGCCGGGCGCCGTTGGCCGTGACCACGCACGGCACCTCGACGACGTCCTGATCCTGCAGCTCCGGGATGTTCCCCCGATTCTCCACGTTGAGCGGGATGACGGCGCCGGTGTTGAAGTGGATGGCGCGCACGGTGTTGAGCGCGATCCGGTCGTAGCCGGTGACCTCGGCCCACGGCGACTTCGCCCGGGGCTCGCGCGAACCGGACTCGATCTGCATGTAGCCCGCATCGCGCGCGGCCAGGTAGGCCTCGTACACCTTCACGGGATCCTGCCGGGCGGCGGCCAGGTCGGCCATGAGCTGTTCGTTGAGGCCCGCAATCACCTCGCCGCGGCTGTGCCCGGCGCGCTTCGTGTTCTCCACCGCACGTTCCGACAGGTAGTAGAAGTACACGTACTCGGTCGGCAGCAGCCGCAGCTCGCGCAGGAGATCGAGCGGGAAGAGCGGCGTGCGGTAGACGCGCGCCAGGCGCGCGGGGTCCTCCCAGATCCGGTGGAGCTGCGGCACGCCGTGGTGATACACCTCGCGCACCCAGCCGAGGTGATTGAGGCCGAAGTAGTCAACGAAGCACTCGTCGGCCGGCAGGTCCAGCGCGTGGCACACCTCTTCGTAGGTCTCGGTCGGCGTATCGCAGATCCCGATGATGCGCGCGCCGGTGGCGGTCCGCACCGCCTGGGTGACGATGCCCACCGGGTTGGTGAAGTTGATGATCCAGGCCCTGGGCGCCAGCTCGGCGACCTCGCGCGCGTAGGCGACCATCGGGGGAATGGTCCGCATGGCCATGGCAAAGCCGGCGGGTCCGACGGTTTCCTGGCCGACGAGCCCCCGGTCGAGGGCCGCGGCCTCGTCGCGGGCGCGCGCCGCGATGCCGCCGACGCGGATGCTGATGAACACGAAGTCGGCACCGGCGATGGCGTCCGCGGAGGTGGTGCTCGTCGTGACGCGCACGTCCGCGGCAACGCGCCGCGCGAGGTCGCCGACCACCTCGAGTCGCGCCTGGTCGGGGTCGTAGAGCGCGATGTGGCGGATGGGCAGGTCGGAACGCGTCAGGCCGCTCACGAGCAGCGGCGTCCGGACGCCCGCCCCGCCAATCACGGCGAGCTTCATCGCGCGGCTCCCGTCGAACGCCGCCGCGTGGCGCGGGGGCCCGCACGGCGGGTTTCGGCGCCAGCCGGGCGGGACGTCCGCGGCCGCGGGCAGGCCGTCGAGCCCGCCGGGCGCGCGCGTGGAGCGGCTGCCGACGAAGTTGCCGAGCGCGAGCGCGTCGGTCGTGGCCTGCCGCCGCAGGCGGGCCACGAGAAAGCCGCCGTTGAACGCGTCGCCGGCGCCGGTCGTGTCGACGGCCCTGACGCTTGGCGCGGCCACGCGCGCGATGGCGCCCTGTGGCGCGACGACGCAGCTGCCGCGCGGACCGAGCTTCACCACCACTTCTGCCGCGCGGTCGCGCCAGGTCTCCAGCGCAGCATCCAGCGTGGGGCGCCGCGCGTAGAGCACGGCCTCCTGCTCGTTGAGGAAGAGCAGGTCCAGGGCGTCGAGGAGCGGCACGAAGTGCGGATCGTCCAGCAGGGCCTCGCTCCACCCGAAGTCCCACGAGCACGTGATGCCGCGGCGGCGCAGGCCCGTCACGGCCGCGCGCCACGGGCGGCAGCGCCGGGGCTGCAGGGCGAGGTGCACGTGGCGCGCCCGGAGGGCGGGCACGGCACGCAGCAGCCGGCCTTCGAGCGCGTCGTTCATGCCGTTGAAGGTGACGAAGGTGCGGTTGTCGCGCGTCGAGAGGGCGGCGGAGAGGGCGGCGGGCTCGCCGCGGCGGCGGAGGTTGGTCACGCACACGCCCTCGGCCGCCACCCGCGCTTCGCCGGCCTCACCGAGGCCGCTCACGACGCGGCAGGACACCCCGAGGCGCGCGGCGGCCACCGCCGTGATGACGGCGCCCCCACCCACGGTGCGGGCGAAGCGTGCGGTCTTGATCTCCTCGCCGGGCGCCGGCAGGCGCGGGAGGTCCAGGAAGATCAGGTCCTCGAAGGCCTCGCCCAGCGTGATGAGATCCGGCAGGGGCACGGGGGTGCAACATAGCATATTCCGCCCACCTAAGCGCTTCGGCCGAGGTGCCAGCGGCCGCGCGCCGCGTGGTTGCGCCCGTCGCGAGCGGCCCCGTATACTGCCTCGCGGCATGGCTCGATCCGTCGCAGCCCCGGCCTGGGACGTCGTCGGTGTCGGCGCCAACTCGGTCGATTTCGTCAACCTCCTCCCGGGCTATCCGCGCCAGCACGGCACGCTCGCCAAGATGCGGATCCGGCGCCAGGAAACCTGCTGCGGCGGGCAGATGGCGACCGCGCTCTCGACCTGCGTGAGCTTCGGGCTTCGCGCGACATACGTCGGCGTCAGCGGCACCGACGAGAACGGCCGGCGCGTGCGCCAGGCGCTGGCGGAGCGCCGCGTGGACATGACCGACGCGGTCATCCGCGACGCCCCGAACCAGTTCGCCGTCATCCTCGTGGACGAAAGCACGGGCGAGCGCATCGTGTTGTGGGACCGCGACGAGCGCCTCAGCCTGCGCCCGAGGGAGCTACCGCTCGAACTGGTGGCGCACACCAGGCTCGTGCACGTGGACGACGTCGATCAGGACGCCGCCATCCGCGTGGCCGAAGCCGCGCGAGAGGCGGGCATCCCGGTGACGAGCGATCTCGACCGGCTGACCGACCGCACCGAAGCGCTGCTCGCCGCGGTCACCATTCCCATCCTCGCCGAACACGTGCCACCCGCTCTGACGGGCCTCGACGACCAGGAGGCCGTGCTCAGGCGGCTCCGTACCCGGCACGAGGGTCTGTTGGTCGTGACGCTCGGCGCGGGCGGCGCCATGGCGCTCGACGGTGACCGGCTCATCCGCGTCCCCGCGTTCCCCGTGCAGGTGGCCGATACGACCGGCGCCGGCGACGTGTTCCGCGGCGGGTTCATCTACGGCTGTCTCCAGGGCTGGCCGACCGAGCGGACGCTCCGTTTCGCCAACGCTGCCGCCGCCGTCAGCTGCACGCGGCTGGGTGCGTTGCACGGGGTGCCTTCGATGCAGGAAACGGAGCTGCTGATGGGGAGGCTGTGCATTGACGATTGTCAATTGTCGATTGGGTGATTCATTGGTCGATTGACGATTGACGCAGTGCGGCATTGGAATTGGTGCAGTGCGGCACTGGCGCAATTGAGCATCGTCAATGGACGCCCTCCTTCAGTAGGCGATCGCGTAACAGTCTCGGCGCGGGTCAGCCCCCGCGATTCGGTTGCCGCTGGCGGGATCGATGAGCACGGCGGTCGAGCAACCCGACATGCCGAACGTCCGGATGCGGCGCACGTCGTGCCCGCGTGCTTTCAGCTCGTCGAACGCCTCGTCCGGAATGGCGGCTTCGACGTTGAGGCGGTTGTAGCCGGCCGTGTGCGGCCAGAACGATCCGAGGAAGTGCATGGTCTGCACCTTGGGCCGCTCGATGGCCGCGTGCAGGTTCGGGTACCACGCGTCCCAGAACTCCACGACGCTCAGGAAGGTCTGGAGGATCGTCTGGTCCTGGTTGTCGCCGCCGGGTGTGCCGAGGGCCATGAGGGGTGTGTCGCCCTTGAAGACCAGGCTGGGTGTGAGCGTGTAGCGTGGGCGCGCACGGGGACGGATCTGGTTGGCGCGGGCCGTATCGAGGAAGAACTGCTCGCCGCGGACGCTCATGCCAATCCCGGTGTCGCCGAGGATGACGGCGCCGTTCACCCAGCCGCCGCTCGGCGTCGCGTCGAAGACGTTGCCATCCTTGTCCACGATCGCGATGTGTGAGGTGTCCTTGCTGACGCCGGTCGAATCGAGCCCGAGCGAGTCGCGGGCGTCGAGGAGCGAGGCCGCCTGTCCGGGCGCGTTCGAGGCCGTGCCGTCCTTCACGTCGGCCTTCCAGTAGGGCCACTGCTTGACCGTGGAGTCGAAGGCCAGCGGGTTGCCGGCGATGAAGGCGCGCGAGGCGTGCCGTGGATCGATGAGGGCCGCGCGCTCCTTCGCGTAGGCCTTGGACAACAGCCCTTCGGCGGGCACCTGCACGAAGGCAGGATCCGCGTAGTAGGTGTCGCGGTCCGCGTAGGCGAGCTTCATCGCCTCGGTCACGGTGTGCAGGTAGTCGGCGCTGCCGTAGCCCATGCCGTGCAGGTCGAACGACTCGAGGATGTTGAGCGTCTGCAGGAGCATCGGGCCCTGCGAGCCGAATCCATGCTTGCACACCGTGTAGCCGCGCATGCGGTGGATGTGCGCCTCTGACGCGCGCGTAGAACTCGGCGAAGTCCGACAGGTCGAACGGCGCGTCGTAGCCTGCAGGAAGGCCGCCACCATCCTCCCCGCGATGTCGCCCTGTAGTAGCGCCGGGATCGCGCGGCGGCGATGCCCGCCGCGCGACCCCGGCGCCTCGCGGCGCGCCTCGGCCCTCGACCATCCGACGCAGCGTGCGCGCCAGCGTGGGCAGCCGGATCGTCCTCGCCGGCCTTGTGCAGGTGCCGTCGGGCTGCACTTCCAGCATTTCTGCCGTTGTCCGGCCACGTCGAAGAGCGCCTTCTGGTTGATCAACGATGAAACGGTGCTGGTGCGGAGGAAACCCGTGTCGGCGGCCGGTGATGGCCCGCGCGGCCACCTGCTCGAAGCTCATGGTGCCCCACTTCTCGAGCACGGTGAGCGCCGGCGCAGGGCACCGGGCACGACCAAGCCGGGGTCGAGGCCCTCGCCCGCCAGCGTCTTGCCGCGCGAGAGGAACCAGTCCACGTCCACGCCTTCGGCGCCCAGCCCTCGCCGACGACGGAGGTGACCGTGCGCTCGCCCGTCAGCACACCAGCACCAGCGCCCGCCACCGAGCCCGCAGAGCAGATCCCGCCTCCGACGACGCCGCCGACCAGC
Source organism: Vicinamibacterales bacterium (assembly GCA_041394685.1). Taxonomy (GTDB): domain Bacteria; phylum Acidobacteriota; class Vicinamibacteria; order Vicinamibacterales; family UBA2999; genus VFZN01. The sequence continues at coordinate 22,511 of JAWKHU010000036.1, read as the reverse complement.
AGCGCTGTCACGCCGGCGTCGAACGCGTTGCCGCCCTCGAGGAGCGTGGCGAAAGCCGCGGCGGTCGTCATGCGGCCGGCGGAGACGCCGCCCGAGGGTCCGGCCACGGCGGGCCGGGAGCGCCCGCCTGCGGGCTGCCGATCCGGCCGGGCACCTGCATGCCCGCCCGTACCGTGCACAGCAGGAGCAGTCCGCCTCGACCGCCGTCCGACGACGCCAGTACGTGGTTGCGGACATCGCCCGTCCCTCCTGCGGCCGATGCTATCATCCGGCCGCCGGATTCTTCAGAGGCTCGTCATGGCGTGTCCCACCTCCCCAACCGTTCGCATTGCTGTGGTCAGCGGCCGCCGTGTGCCTGCTCTCCGTCGCGCCCATACCCGCCGCGGCGCAGACGACGGTGCAGCCCTCCTCGCATGCGGCCGACGTCTCGGGCAACATCGTCACGCTGCGATGGGACCCGCCCGCGGCCGGCCCTGCCCCCACCGGCTACGTCCTGGAGGGCAGGGTTCTTCGGGCGAGGTGCAGGCGAGCATTCCGACGGGCAGTGCCGCGCCCATCTTCACCTTCGAAGCGCCGAACGGGTCGTTCTACATCCGCATCCACAGCCTCGACGGCACTGCCAAGAGCGCGGCGTCCAACGAGACGCAGCCTTCGTGGTCGTGCCCTTCTCCGGCGCCGCCGGCAAACCTGGTCAGCCTGGTCAACGGGCCGGACTCGCTCCTCGCACCGCGGAACAACTTCGGCGGCGGCGAGCCGGCCTTCGCTCGTGCTCGATGTGTCGGGCGATCACGGGCCAGCCTCCCGCTGCCGCGCTCGGATAGCTTCGCGTTCTCCGGGCGTGCCCCCCGGGCACCTACACGCTGCAGCCAGCGCCGTGAACGCCGCGGGCGCAGCGCCCCGTCGGCGCCGGTCACGCTCACGTTTCCTGGCGCGTGTTCGGGACCGCCGCAGCCACCCGTCGGATTCGTCTCCTACCGCGAGGGCAGCACCATCCATACGCTGTGGGGGCCGTCGCCGGCCGGGCCCGCCCCCACGCGCTATCTCGTCAACGTGGGCGGCGCCTTCGTGGGCAGCTTCGGGACCACGGGCCGCGCGTTGAGCGGAGCCGCCGGACCCGGCACCTACGAGATCACCATCGTCTCGGTGAACGCCTGCGGCCCGAGCGCACCGACGTCCGTGCGCTCCGTCACGATCCCGTGATCGGCCCGCTGCGCATGCCATCGGCACAGGCTCCACGCTCGCTCCGAGGGCACCCTCATCGATGCGGGTGCTGATCACCAACACCCGTCTGGAAGGCCGCGGCGGGACCGAGACCTTCGTCAGGCAGCTGGCCCGCGGCCTTCAAGCGCGCGGCCACTCCGTGCTCGCCTACTGCAGCGACCCCTCCGCGCAGGCCCGCCTGCTCGAGAACGACGTCATTCCCGTCGCCACCGACCTCACGCGCGGCTGCCCGTCCTCCCCGACGTGATCTCACGCGCAGCATCACCTCGACGCCATGTCGGCGCTGGCCGCCCTCCCCGGCGTGCCGGCGCTCTACCACTGCCACGGCGCCGGCGTGAGTCGCCCTCACACCCACGCATCTACCGCCACGCGGCCGTGTCACGCAATGCTCGCGGAGCGGCTGATGGTGGAGTTCTCCATCCCGCCGGAGCGCATGACCGTGCTGCTCAACGGCGTGGATCTGGCGACCTTCCGCCGCGCGCCCGCCTCCCCGAGCGGCCCGCTCGAGCGCTGGTGTTCCACGGCCGTCACGACGACACGGTTCGACCATCCGCGCCATCGCCGAAGCGGCGGCCGAACGCGGGCTCGCCGTGGACTATGTCGGCGCGCAGTTCGGCTCGATCACGGAGCGCCCTTGAGCTGCTGCTGCCCCGCTACGACCTCGTCTTCGCGTCCGGTCTCCGGCGCTCGAGGCGCTGGCAGTAGGCTGCGCGGTCGTCATCCTCGGACGGACCAGCTGCGGGCAGCTGGTCCACGAAGGCAACTTCGATCACTACCGGGCCGTGAACTTCACGATCCCGGTGAACAGCGATCCGCCGTCCGCCGACGCCGTCGGTGCACAGCTCGACGCCTATGACCCGGCGGCGTGCACGCTGGTCTCGATACGCACCCGCGAAGACGCCGCTTTCGACCGCGTCGTCGATCGCATCCTCGCCCTCTATGACGAGGTCGTGGCCGATCACGCGGCGCAGCCGCCTGACCCGGCGGCCGAGATGGCGGCCCTCGCCCAGCACTAGCCGCATCGTGCCGTGCTGATCGGCAAGATGACGGACCAGCTCCTGGACGGGCAGTGGTCGTCGCCGTCCCGTGCCACGACGCTGGAGGAACTGCGGGCCGAGATGGTGCCGCGTGCCGGCGCGTGGAGGCTGTGTCGTGACGGTGCACTTCGTTGTATTGCCGGACGCGCCATGGGCGTGAGCCAAGGATCGCGCCGGCACGCGCGGGCCACCGTCACCGGCAGCGACCGGGTGACGTATTGAGCCTATGCGCACGCACTGCCGAGGCCGGTATCTGCGTTCCGCCGTTCGCCGCCGGGAGCCTGCCTCCCGACACCGAACCGTCATCGTGGGACGCCGCGCGCAGCGACGACAACCCGGCGTCGCCCGGCGAAGCGCGCACGCGGGCTGCGCTGTCGTCGCTTCCGCCTTCTCGGCACCGAGGCGCTGGCGCGGACCCGAACGCGGTGGTGGCGGGCGGCGTCGGCAAGACCACGACGACGGCGCTGCTGACGTGGGTGCTGGAGCGTGCGGGCCTTGCACCGGACTACCTGATCGGCGGCATCGTGCACGGCCTGGACACGTCGTGCCGCCTGGCCGGCGCGACGATCGCCGTGATCGAGGGGGACGAGTACGCATCGGGCCCGGGCGACGACGCCCTGAAGTTCAGCCACTACCGGCTGACGTGGTCGTGCTGGACAACCTGCTCGCGGATCATCCGGACCTCTATCCCACCGACGACGCGCTGGTCACGTTCGCGACACTGGTCGAACGGGTGCCTGCCGAGGGGCAGGTCGTGTGGTGGGCGGGCGACGCGGCGGTCGCGGACCTCATGACCCGTTCGGGCGCGCCCGGCGTGTCGGTGGGGACCCACGCGAGCGCGGACATCGGCGTGTCGCACGTGCGCCTGATGCCATGGCCTGTCGTTCGTCATCGAGGGCGTGCCGTTCCACGTGCGGCTGCACGGCATGATGAACGTGCGCAACGCCGCGCTGGCGGCGGTCGCGGCACGGCACCTCGGCGCGCCTGCGCGGGCATCGGGTGCGCTCACCGGCTTTGCGGGGCTGGCCGATCGCCAGTAGGTGCGCGAGTGCGGCGGCCGGATCGGTCGTACGCGGCGTCGCACCCGGCGTCGATCGCGGAGCTTGCGTCGGCGCTCCGGCAGCGGTATCCACGGCGACGCCGTCCGTGTCGGCATTGCAGCCGCCGGCAGCGGGCGGTGCTGGATCTACCAGCGCGACCGCCGGCGGCGTTGGCGGGCTTCGACGCTGGTCATTGCCCGACACTGCCGCCGAGCACCGTCCGGCGCACCGCACGCCGTGGCAGGACGACCCTCTTTCAGCTACGCGGACCTCGCGCGCGATCTCCGGTGCGGGCGTACACCGGTGACCGTAGACACGCTGGCACACCTGCCAGACGCGGTGCGCGAGCACACGGCGCCGGGCGAGGTCAGCAAGAAGCGCTTGCGCGAGCAGTTCATCGGACTCGCGGATCGATCGGCGAGGCACTCGGCGACCTTCGTCAGCGTCCGCTGAACCAGCGGCGCAGCCGCGCGCCCAGCGGGCGGTTGGCCTCGGTGGCATCGGTGCGCAGGCGTTCGACCTGCGCCCGGTGCTCCGCCTCGCTGCAGGTCAGGCGTTCGAGCGTGCGCGAGCTTCCGCGAGAGGCGCCACCTCGCCTTCCAGCCGCATCAGCTCGACGTGCTGCGCGTCACGGCGTTCAGCCGCAGTCGCCTCCACGTCCGCAGCGCGCCTGGCGGCGGCAGTGGCCTGCGCGGTCACGTCGTCGAGCACGTCCCGGATGGCATCGAGCTGGGCGGGCAGCGCCTCGAGCGCGGCGAGACGGGTCTGGACGGGTTCGAGATCCGGGAGGCCCCGCCGGATGGCGGTGAGCAGACGGCTGGCGGACGCCAGCATCGTTCGCGGATCGTCCGGCGGCATGCGTGCCACGCCGCGGACGATGTCGTCCACGTGCCGGGCAAACACGGACGGCGCATGCCGCTCGTCGTAGCAGCGCCGGGCGTGCGCACCGTGCGCGTCCAGGCGCGCGCGATCCTCCATCGCGTGGAGGTGCGCGGTGAGGTCCTCCCAGGTATGCCAGCCGGCAAGGCCCTCGTCGTCCATCGGAGCCGCGGACTGGCCGCCGGGCCGGCGCCAGTGACGCAGATAGGGCGTACCCGAGGCGAGGACCTCCACCTTCGTCCGCGCGCCGTCCACCGGGAAGGAGGCGAGGAACACGTCGCAGCGCTCGTCCCACATCCCACGCGCCACGGATGGGACCGAACGGCGGTGAACGCAGTCGATCGCGGTCGATGCCGCGGGCGTCGAGCGCGTCGCCGATCTCGGCCTGCGTGTCGTCGTCCAGCGGACCGATGTGCACGTGCCAGCCGCCGGTGCTGGCGAGCACGTGGCCGATCGTCTCCGCGTAGCGCAGCGGGTAGTCGCCGCGGAACTTGTGCGCGCTGCCGCTGGAGGCGGTCGTGAGCCGGCCACGTGCGAGAAAGGGCTGCGAGCGCGGGCCCGATTCCTCGGGCGCCGTGAGCGGCAGGAGCAGCGCGTGCCGCCCTGGAGGCGGCCGCCGCGGCGGCCGACGGCGAGTGGGTCGACGACACGAACCCCGGGCGTGCATGCAGCCCGAAGGACGGGGTGGCGTCGGCGTGATGGACCAGCAGGCGGCACTCCGGCCAGCTCTCCGGCTGCGCGACGACGGTGGCCAGCGGGTCCTGGGGTGGTGGAGCAGCTACGGCACCCGGCTCATCCCCGCCACGAGCGCCCGGCGCCGCGCGGGGCCTCCAGCGTCGGCTCGTCGAGCACCGTGATGCGCTCGCGAGGGACACCGAGACGGGCGACGAACACCTCCTGCAGCGGCGGCGGGTTCTGGCCGAGCACGTCGGTGACGATGAGGTGTGCCTCGGCGTGCGGGCGAGCGCGCACGAGGTCGCCGAGCAAGGCGGTGTGTCCGCCGATCTCGTACACCTGCGTCGCGACGTAGACGTCGCAGGAGCGGGAGCCTCGGTGGTGCGGCCCCGGCGCTGGCGGCATCCACTCGCGCCCGAGCCGCCACAGCCGGGCATCCCATTCCGGCACGCCATAGGACACGCCGGCGATGGTCGGATCCGACTGCAGGCGGGTCATGCGCCGCAGGGCGTCCTGCAGCAGGGCGTCCGCGGACACGGCGTCAGCCTTCCGCGGGTGTATCGGCGGGTTCGGGTGGTGCGGCGAGGCGCGCGCGCGCACGGCCGGACCGCCGGCCGACGAGGGCGTGTGCCGGCCCCAGCAGCCAGAAGATCGTGCCGGAGAGCCACAGCAGGTGTGGCGGCAGCGCGACGGCGAACACCAGCGAGATGAGTCCGATGACCACGCTCACCTGGTGGCGGCGGATGCCGGCGCGGACGTCGAATCGTTCGAGCGTGTCGAGGCCCAACTCGTCGGCCTGCCGACTGGCGTGTCCGTACAGGAGGGCGAAGACGCCGAACACCGCAATGAAGCCGGCGCTGTAGGCCGACAGCAGCCAGCGGGCGTCGTCAACGGTCATGTCGGCGAACCCCTCGGCCGAGCGCTCGAACCCGCCGAACGTGACCCGCGGCATGAGGTTCGAGAAGACGAACTTCAGCGGGTAGACGTAGAAGAGCACGACGAAGAGGAGGACGGCGTTCAGCAGCACCGTCCGGCCGTCCTCGGGCCCGAAGCGGCGGAAGAACAGGTAGTGCTCGAACCAGATCCAGATGACGACCGCGAACGTGATGGCAAAGGGCAGGAAGCCGCTCAACACCTTGGCCAGGTCCCGGAAGTCGGCGGGGACCTCGAGGGACACGACCAGGAGCGTGAGCGCAAACCCGAACACGGCGTCGCTGAAGCCTTCGATGCGGGAGACTTCCCGGCGGGCGAACACGGCGCCATTGTAGCCGCGCTCACGCGGCGTCCCCGGCGGGCGCGCGAGCAGATTGCACGGTTCGCGTCCGGTAGAATTCGCGCATGCGACTGGATGGACGAAGCGCGCTCGTCACGGGCGGCAAGCGGATCGGCGCAGTGGTGGCACGCCGGCTGGCGGAGGGCGGCGCAGACGTCGCCATCGTGTTCCGGAGCTCGCGGCGCGAGGCCGAGGAGACGATCGCGGCCGTCGAGCGCATCGGCCGGCGCGCGGTGGCCGTCCAGGCTGACGTGTCGGATCCCGGTGCGTGTGCGCGCGCGGTTGCTGACACCGTCTCCGCATTCGGCCGGCTCGACATCGTGGTGAACATGGCGTCGCTGTACGCCGCGAAGCCGCTGGCCGAGACCACCGCGGCGGACTGGGATGCGCAGATGGCGGTGGATCTGCGCGGGTCGTTTCTGGTGTCACAGGCCGCGATTCCGCACCTGAAAGCCGCTGGCGGCGGGCGGATCGTGAACTTCACGGACTGGGTGGCGGCGAGCGGGCGGCCCCGGTACACGGGCTACGTGCCGTACTACGTGGCCAAGCACGGCGTGATGGCGCTGACGGAGGCGCTGGCGCTCGAGCTGGCGCCGGACGGCATCCTCGTGAACGCCGTGGCGCCTGGACCGATCGTTCCACCACCGGGGACCTCGGACGAGGAGGCGGCGGCGGTGGCGCGCGCGACGCCGCTCGGCCGCTGGGGCGGCGAGGACGAGATCGCGCGGGCCGTGCTGTTCCTGGTCGAGACCGACTTCGTGACCGGCGAGACGATCCGCGTAGACGGCGGACGACACGTCCGCTGACCAGCTCCCGCGCGGGTGCCGGGCCCGCGGATGCGGCCGTTCTTGACCAGTTGGTCAACGAGGAGGGGTCGGCCGGCGATCACCAGTCGGGCTGAGCCTGGGTCAGTTCTCAGGGCCTCAGAGGCCCTTGACCGGACGGTTCAAAGGTCGGGCTCGGTGCAGGCTCCGGCCTTGACCGAACGTCTCTCCCGCTTGACCAGGGCCTTCCCGGCGTTGACCGACGCGCTCGAATAGGCATTTTTCCCTGACCGACTGGTCAAGATTGCCCACACCTGCGGTGATCCGACCGTCTCAACGGCCGTCTCTCTTTACCAACCGGTCAACGCAGCCGTATACTGCCATCGGACCGCACCGTTCGTCATCCGGCGCGACCACCCGAGTTCGTGACACCCACCACGCGCGATCGCTTGATCCAGGCTGCGTCCGAGCTGCTGTGGGAACGCAGCTACTTCGCCACGGGTGTGGAAGAGGTCTGCGCTCGGGCAGGTGCCCGTAAAGGCAGCTTCTACCACTTCTTCCCGTCCAAGACCGAGCTCGCCATCACCGCCATCCGGGCTCGCTGGGACTATGTCCGGGGGCACGTCTTCGACGCCATCTCGGCGTCCGGGCCTGCCGGGCTGGATCGTCTCCGCCGCCTCACCGATTTCCTGGCCGCCGAGCAGGACCGCTCCGTCCAGTTCTTCCACCTGGTGCTCGGATCGCCCTTCGGAAACGTCGGACAGGAGACCGGACACCAGGACGAGCGCATCCGCACGACCGTCAACGAGGTCTTCGACTCTCAAATCGGCTATATCGCCCGCTGGCTTGAGGAGGCCGTCGAACGCGGCGAGATCCTGGAGGGTGACAACCAGCAGCGCGCGCGCAACGTGCTGGCGCTCCTCGAGGGCGCGCTCCTCATGGCCAAGGTCGGCGACAACGTGGACCTGTTCGTGTCGGTGGCCGCGTCCGTGCCCGTCGTGGCGAGCGCGTTGTGACGGGGGCTTGGGGCCTGGGGCGTGGGGCGTGGGGCCTGGGGCGTGGGGCGTGGGGCCTGGGCATCGTCAGGCCGTCGAACCGCCGCCCACTGCCGACAGCACGGCGTCGTGGACGAGGCCGTTGGTGGCCAGCACGCCTTCGTTCTGCGTCAGGCGTCGGCCCGTGGAGAAATCGAACGGGCGTCCGGACAGGTCCGACACCCGGCCACCGGCCTCCTCGATCAGGATGGTGCCGGCCGCCTGGTCCCAGATGGCCTCCCGGTAGCCGGGCCGTGGGAAGCGAACGAGGACATCGGCCATGCCCGCCGCCACCGCCACGTGCTTGGCCTGGCTGTCCATGAGGACCGGGGCGGCCCGGCAGGCAAGGGCCTGCAGCATGGCCTGCTGCCGGGACCGGTCGCTGTGGGCGGTCTCGACGGAGTCCGCAATCCGCGCCTCGGCGGGGTTCCGGTTCTCCGAAACCCGCAGCCGGACAGGGCTGCCTCCCGACAGCGGCGTCCACCACGCCCCACGGCCGCGGACCGCCACGGCCACGCCTCCCGGTTCCTCCGGCACACCCTCAACGCCGGTGAGGCCGAGTCTCGGGCACCCGATTGCGCCAATCGTCACGGTACCGCGCTCGATCAAGGCGAGAGCGACGACAAACTGGCCCCTCGCAAGAGCCTTTTGTTCCATCAATTGGATCCAGCGTCCAGTATCGGTCCGATGGCGCTCCGGCACCTCGATCGATGGCGTCGAGGAGTGTCGCCTCGTCCATGCCGGGCTCGAAGGGACGCAGCACCTCGAGGACGCGTCCGCGGAGCCGAGCCGACGAGGGTTGCCGCAGTTCGCCCGCGTCCTCCTCGCCCACCAGCGTGTCGCCGGGCCGGGCCGCGGCCAGGCGGCCGGACACGAACGCCTGCACTGCAAAGTCCGCAATCGTCACCGGCGACTCGTCCTGCTTGGACTCCACGTCGTCTCCGGCGACGCGCACGGTGAGCGCCAGCCGGGCGGCGTCTGCCATGACGCGCGCGGCAAACGCGGCCTCCGGACCCAGGCTGTCGAGCGTCACGCTGTCCTTCCTGCTGCCCACCGTTGCGCACGGTGACGCGCCCGCGCTCCCTTCTGGCTCCATGAGCCGGCCCGGGAGCGGGGAGTGTGGGGGACCAGTATGGCCCACCACACCCCTCGACGTCAGGCCGTCGGCTGGACCGCGGCCGGGTCCATCCAGACGACCTCCCAGTGGTGGCCGTCGATGTCGTAGAAGCTCCAGCCGAACATGAAGCCGTGGTCCTGCGGCGGCATCGCGGCGGCCCCGCCCGCCGCCAGGGCTTTCTCGACCAGTGAGGACACCTCCTCGCGGCTGTGGCACGAGAGGGCCAGCAGCGCCTCCGTGCTGCGGCTGGTGTCGCAGACCTCGCGGGCGGTGAAGGTCTTGAAGAACGGCTCGGCCAGCAGCATCACGAACGCGTCCTCGCTGAGGACCATGCAGGCCGCCTTCTCGTCGGTGAACTGCGCGTTGTAGCCGAAGCCCAGGGCGGTGAAGAACGCCTTGGACCGCTCGAGGTTACGGACGGGCAGGTTGACGAACAGCTTGCGCGATGGGGACACGGACATCAGGGCACTCCAGGGAAATGAGATGAAGGCGGCGCGAGCCCTCGAACAGGGAACTGAAGGCTTAGACCGCGGGCGCGCGGGGAAATCATCGGTGGCAGGTGGGGCCTGGGGCGTGGGGCTTGGGGCGTGGGGCTTGGGGCTTGGGGCATGGGGCATGGGGCTTGGGGTGAGCCTGGGCCCTCACGCGGGCGGCAGGTGCGACGGCAGGCCGAAGATCGGGAACAGCGTGTCCGTATCGAGGAACGAGTTCCACGAGGTCAGGCGGTCCCCCTCCACCTCGGCCACCACCAGCGCCCAGGGCGTGTGGCCATGACCGTCCGCGGCGGGCCGGTACTGGCCGAAGCCGGGTACCCCGCTGGCCTCGACGGGCACCAGCCGCGACCCGCGGCACCCGATGCCCGGGCCCAGGAGCCAGGCGCGGATGTCCGCCGGCCCCTGCAGCCACAACGCGTACGGCGGCATCGACATCGTGGCGTCCTCCTTGAGCAGCGAGACCAGCGTGTCGACGTCGTATCGCTCGAAGGCGCGCATGAAGCGGTCGAGGAGGCCGAGCTCGGTTTCGGTCAGCGGCGAAGCTGGTCCGGTCCCAGCGTCGCGACCCGCGAGCGTCGCCCGGGCGCGCTGGAGTGCACTGTTGACCGCGGCGACCGAGGTGTCCAGGCCGGCGGCGGCCTCGGCCGCGGACCATCCCAGGACTTCGGTGAGCAGCAGCGCCGCCCGCTGCCGCGGCGGCAGGTGCTGCAGGGCCGAGACGAAGGCCAGCCGGATGCTCTGCCGGAGCGAGGTCAGCTCGAACGGGTCGGCGTCGGCCGGCAGCACACGCGCGTCGGGCACGGGCTCGAGCCAGTGCTCGCGCGTGCGCGTCTCGAGCGCGCTGTCCACCGTGCCCCTGGGGCCGTCTTCCATCGGCCTCGCCCGGCGCGCGTTGTCGGACAGCCGATCGAGGCAGACGTTGGTCGCGATGCGATAGAGCCACGTCTTCAGCGACGCCCGTCCCTCGAACCGGTCGCGGCTCTGCCACGCGCGAATCATCGTGTCCTGCACCGCGTCCTCGGCATCGACGATGGAGCCGAGCATGCGGTAGCAGTGGCCGGTCAGACGCGGGCGGTGCGTCTCGAGCTCTGCGGCGTCGAGGACATCTCCCGGTGATACCACACCGAGGCCTCGTCACAGTGGCTACTCGGTCGGCGCGCCCTGAGTAAACTCGGCCCGGTCGGCGAGGGCACACCACCCTCCGGCTCGAGCGTCACCGCCAGCGCGGCAGGCCGCTCGGTGAGCGCGGGCACCTCGGCCACCAGCTGCGTGCGGCCGCTGGCGTCGGGCACGAAGGTGCCGGCGCTGATCGGCTGCCCGCCCGCGATCGCCCAGAGCTGGTAGACGCGGGCGGCGGGCGGCGGCGGCAGGTCGCGGACGGTGAAGAGAATGGCGTTCTGCGAGCGGCTGACGAACGCCTTGGCCTGCGCCGACGCGGCAGGCGGAACGCCGGAGAGCGACACCAGCAGCAGGTCGTCGGCCGTCATCACCCGCAGCTGGCGCTGATAGCCGACCAGGCTCGTCTGTGCCGCCTGTGCGTTTCGTTCGGCGTCGGCCACGCGGGCCTGCCAGATGGCGACCGTGGCGCGCACGTCCGCCAGTTCCTGCCGCGTCTGCACGAGACCGGCCACTGACACCGCTGCCACCAGGGCCGCCGCGGCCGCCAGCCACGGCGCCCACCGCCCGCGAGACGCCTCACGTGACGCCGGCTCGACCGCGTGGATATCGGACGCGGGCCGCGCCTGCGCGGGCGATGGAGACCCGGTGATGGCCTCCAGCGTGCGCGCACGCAGTTCGGGCCGCGGGCGCACCTGCGGAACGGCCTGCCCCAAGGCGTCCGCGGTGGTCTCGTACTCCCGCAGCGCCTCCCGGCAGGCCTCGCACCCGGCCACGTGTGCAAGCAACGCGGTCCGCGTCTCGGCGTCGTCGGCGTCGACGACGAAGAGCGGCATGGCGTCGCGGGCTTCGTCGTGCGTCATGCCTCGTTCCTGGGTCCTGCGCGCCGGGTCACGGCATCGCGGAGACGCTGCACACCCGTCCGGATGCGCGTCTTCACGGTGCCGAGCGGCGCGGACGTACGCGTCGCGATCTCGGCCTGCGTCAGGCCTTCATAGTACGCCAGCTCGACGGCGGTCCTCTGCTCGTCCGGCAGCGCCGACAGCGCTTCGCGCGCCGCGTCGGCCTGCTCGGCCGTGGCCGCTATCCACTCTACGCTCGGCGACGGGTCCGGGATGTGTGGCAGCGCAGATTCGCCCCCGACGGTCCGGGAAGCCGGGCCACGCCGGCGCAGCCGGTCGAGAGCGCGCGAGCGGGCCAGCACCGTGACCCACGCCGCCACGACGCCGCGCGAGGGGTCGAAGCGTCCCGCCTGCGTCCAGATCTGGGCGAACACCTCCTGCGTGACGTCCTCCGCATCGGCGGCGTCCCGCAGGACGCGGAGCGCCAGCGAGTAGACCACGGTCGAGTAGCGGTCGTACAGCGCCTCGAGGCCCAGGCCATCCTGCGCGGCGACGCGCCGAATCGCGTCGCGGTCGTCGATGGCGCCTGTGGCGCGCTCGAGGCTCATGTTGCGCAGCCAGCATACCCCGCCAATCCAACCGGCGACGCCTCGCGTAATAGGACTGACCCTGGCTGCCGGGCCCGTGCCATGCCCGGCGGCTCGTACCGCACGCTCGACGGAGGTGACATGACTCGACGATTGGCGTTCCTGCTGGGGATTGGCGCGGCCGTCGCCACCCTGGCTCCACCCCTCACGGCCTCGAACCACCGCGAGGCGCCCATCACGGCCCTCGACCACAAGGCCGACATCACCGATCTCTACGCCTTCATGGGCTACGGCGCGGGCAGTGCCGGCAAGCTCACGATCATCATGGGCGTGGATCCGCTGCTCGACACCGCCAACGGGCCCAACTGGTTCCCGTTCGACGACGAGATCCTCTATGAGCTGAAGATCGACAACGATCACGACGCGCGCGAGGACATCACGCTCCAGTTCCGCTTCGACATCGACCAGCGCCTGCCCTCGCTCTTCCAGGTCTACGCCGGCGCCGACGATGGCTACGTCGCCCCGTCCAACTCGCCGGCGCCCGTCCCGCCCGGAACGCTCATCGTCCCGCCGCGGATCACGAGCCTCGACTCCCCCGGCCTCGGACAGCGCCAGCGCTACAGCGTCACCGCCTTCCGCGGCTCGCAGCAGTTCAACCTGCGGCCCGTGGACGGCCGCCAGCTCCAGGCCGTGCCGGCCAACGTCGGCCCCCGCACGATGGACTACCAGGCGCTCTTCACGGAAGGCGTCTACACGCTGCCCTCCGGCATCCGCACGTTCGCCGGGACGACCGACGACGCGTTCTGGATCGACCTGGGCGCCGCGTTCGACACCTTCAACCTGCGCAGTTCGGTGGCCCCGGGCGTGCTGTCGCCGACGCAGGACGCGGCGAACGAGAACTTCTCGCCCGACACGGTGTCGGGGTACGGCGTCAACACGATCGCCATCGAGATTCCGGTGAACCTCCTCACGCGGAGCGGACAGGTGGAGCCTGCCACCTCGCCCGGCGCCACGCTCGGCATCTGGGGCACGACGTCGCGGCCGCGCATCTCCGTCCGCCGCAACAACAACGGCGTGCCCGATCGCTCGGGGCTCTTCCGCCAGGTGCAGCGAGTGGGCAACCCGCTCATCAACGAGCTCATCATCGGCACCGGCTCGAAGGATCGCTTCAGCATGGACCTGCCCGCCAACGACGCGCAGTTCGTCGGCTTCTTCGCGGACCCCGCGCTGCCGCGCGTCCTCAACGCGCTCACCGGCGGCGTCCTCGCGATTCCGCCCGCGCCGCGCCTCGACCTCCGGCCGCTCGTCCAGTACGTGCCGCCCATCGCCGCCGCGGGGACCCCCATGGGGCCCATCGCCGACGTGCTGCGCATCAACACGGGCGTCCCGCCCACGCCACCGGGCTCGGCCAGCCGGCTCGGCGTGCTGGGCGGCGACAACGCGGGCTTCCCCAACGGGCGGCGCGTGTTCGACGACGTCACCGACATCGCGCTGCGCGTCGTGGCGGGCGGGGTGCTCGCCGCGCCGTTCCCCGGCTTCAACGCGGACATCAACGGCCGCCTCGGCGACGGCGTGAACGTCAACGACGCGCCGTACCTCGATGACTTCCCGTACGTCGGCCTCTCCCCGAGCGGGCGCGATCGCCGGCACATCGACCCCACGGAACCGGGCTGCACGGCCGGCGGAGGCGCGCCATGCCCCGGACTGTAGACCGCATCCATCACACCGACGGGACGCCGGCTCCGGCCGGCGCCCCTCGGGGCTCCGCCCGCGCCCTGTCACTGATGGGGGGGCTGGCCGTGGCCTGCACGCTCGCGGTGGCGGCCACGGGGCTGTCGGCGCGCGGCTCGACGGTGCCGCAGGCGGCCTTCACCACCGACGGCTCCGACACGGGCTCGCCGGCCGAACGCCGCATCGCCGCCGCCCGCACGGCCCTCGACCTGCACCCGAAGCGGGTGAACCTGTGGAACGACCTGGCCCTCGCGCTCGCGCGACGCGCCCGCGAAACCGCGAACCCGGCGTTCTATGCCGAGGCGTGGCAGGCTACCGAGCGCGCGCTCGCCCTCGAGCCGAACGATCTCGAGGCGCGCAAGCTGCAGGTGTGGATCCTGCTCGGCCAGCACGAGTTCCCCCGCGCCGTCGAGGCCGCCGAACGGATCAATCGCCAGACGCCCGACGACGTGCTGACGTATGGGTTCCTGGTGGACGGCTACACGCAGCTCGGACGCTATGCCGATGCCGAGAAGGCGGCGCAGTGGATGCTCGACATCCGTCCCGGCAACGTGCCGGCGCTGACCCGCGCCTCCCACCTGCGCGAGCTCTTCGGCGATCACGAGGGCGCCGTCGAGCTGATGGACATGGCCTACCGCCGGACGGCGGATGCCGAGGTCGAGGACCGCGCGTGGATCCTCACGCAGATCGCGCACCTGTCGCTGCTGACGTGCCGCACCGACGCCGCGGATCGGCTGCTGACCGAGGCGCTCCACCTCTTCCCCGACTACCACTACGCCCTGGCGCTGATGTCCGACGTCCGCCGGCAGCAGGGCCGGATGGACGAAGCCGTGGCGCTGCGGCGGCGTCACGTGGACGTGGCGCCGCATCCCGAGAACCGCTTCGAGCTGGGCGCGCTGCTGGATCGCGCCGGCCAGACGGCGGACGCCCAGCGCGAGTGGGAGGCGTTCGAGCCCGCCGCACGCGCGGAGATGCAGAAGTGGGACTCGGCCAACGTCGAGCTCATCTACTACTACGCCGACTACGCGAAGCGGCCCGCCGACGCGCTCGCGCTGGCGCGCCGAGAGGCCGCCCGGCGCCAGGACGTCCGGACGCGGGAGGCCCTGGCGTGGGCGCTGCACCGCAACGGGCAATCGGCAGCCGCGCAGAAGGAGATGGCGGAAGTGCTGGCGGTCGGGGTGACGCAGCCGACGACCTTCTACCGGGCGGCCGCAATCGCAGAGGGCGCCGGACAGCCGGCCCGGGCGCACGAGCTCGTCGAGCGATCGCTGTCGATGTGCGGACAGTCGGCGGTCGCGAGCGAGGCACGGGCACTCGAGCACGACACCGCCGGACGCTGACGCGCTTTCCGGGTGACGCGGGCGGCTACTGCTGCTGTTGCTGCTGCATCTGCCGCTCGCGCTCGTCCTCGGCCGGGGTCGGCTCCTCGGCCGCCAGGTGACGTCCAGCACGGCGGGATCGAGCGTGGGCAGTGACTCGGCCGGCGTGACGTCCACGGAGACCTCGAGCTGGCTGGCCGTCTGCCCCTTGAACGTGCCGCGGGTGGGCGGCACGTCGGCATAGTCGCGGCCGACGGCGACGCGGATGTGCCGCAGGCCGGTCGGGATGTCGTGGGTGGGGTCGAGCCCCACCCGAGCTCCGGCAGGCGGACCTCCACCCACGCGTGCGTGGCGATCGTCGTCGGCTCGTCGCCGTGCGCCACCTCGGGCGGCGCGATGTAGCCGCTCACGTAGCGGGCCGGCAGGCCCATCCGCCGCAATACGGCGAGCATGATGTGCGTGAAGTCCTGGCAGACGCCCCGGCGCGAGGCCAGTGATTCGTCGATCGGCGAGTCCACGCGCGTCGAGTTCGGCGCGTACTCGAACGCGCTGTGGATGGCGCGCATCGTCTCCCGGACGGCGGTGAGCGGGTCGCGATCGTCGCGCCTGGCGCCGATGGCGCCGGCGAACTCGAGGAGCGCGGGCGACCAGACCGCGAACTGGCTGGGCTGCCGGTACTCCCACTCCTCCTCGCGGCCGTCCCACTCGTCCACCAGTCGCCAGCTCTCGGGCGCCAGGCGCTCCGGCAGGGCGAGCTCGTCGTCGATCTGGACCTGCGCGCGGGCGGTGATCGCGAGCTGACCGTGCCGGCGCGGGAGGTCGAAGTGATGGACCCAGTTGCCGCGGTAGTCCCGGTAGGCGAAGACGCGCGCCCGCGGCTGGATGTCGACCTCGAACTGGAGGCAGCGCTGGCGGTCGGTGTTGGACGGCCGCATGCGCAGCTCCATCACGCTCTCCCGGACGGGGGTCTCGTAGATGAAGCGCGTCAGGTGTCGGATGGCGTAGTGCGCGGGCATGAACGGGGCCTCAGCCAGCCAGGGCCGACTCGATGGGGTAGGCGATGTACTGCTGGTACACCGCCGAGTTGATCTGCGACGCCTGGCGGACGATGCCCTGCAGGAAGGCGGGCAGCTCGCCGATGATCTCGTCCACCTGCCCGTAGTCGAGCGACGCCTTGAGGCGGCCGGCGAGCCGGTCGGCGCGCCCGTTGGCGCGGCCGCTCCGCTCCGCCAGCGCGGCCAGCGACGACTTGATGCAGCGCACGGCGAAGTGAATGGATCGCGGGAACTGGTCGTTGAGCACCAGGAACTCCGCGATGCGCCGGGTGCGGACGTCGGCCGTGTAGTGGCGGCAGTACGCCTCGAACGCACAGCACGACTTCAGAAGGCCCACCCACTCCACGTACTCGCTCACGCCGAGCTCCTGGTCGTCGTCCCACGCGCACTCCCGGAACTGGACCTCCAGCAGGGCGGCCGTGGAGCTGGTGCGTTCGACGTAGCGGCCGAGCTCGATGAAGTGCCACCCTTCGCCGTGGGTCATCGTGGCGTCGGTGACGCCCTGGAACATCTGGACGCCGCCGATGGTCGAGGTGAGGAACTCGTGGGTGCCGGCCGTCCACTCGCGCTCGCTCACGCGGTTGCCGCGGACGTGCAGGAAGAGGCGGTTGACCTCCTCCCACATCTCCGTGGAGATCTCCTCGCGCACCTGGCGAGCGTTCTCACGCGCGGCGCCGATGCAGGCGGCGATCGATTCACGGTTGGCCAGGTCCACGGTGGCGCGCTCGACGAAGTCCGAGGCGCTGCGGGGCGCCCAGGGTGGTGGCTCGGGCAGCGCCAGCAGGAGCCGTCCCCAGTGCCGGGCCGCGTCCTGCGGCGCGCGATCGAGCGTCAGGTTGAGATTGACGTTCACGACGCGCGCCATGTGCTCGGCGCGCTCCAGGTACCGGCTCATCCAGTAGAGGCTGTCCGCCACACGCGACAACATGTCAGGCTCCTGCCGGAGGGTCCACGCGCGTGGGCGGCCGGACGCCCGGGCTCAGCACCCACGTGTCCTTGCTGCCGCCGCCCTGCGACGAGTTCACCACGAGCGATCCCTTGCGGAGCGCCACGCGCGTGAGGCCGCCGGGCACGATCACGACCTCGTCGCCGCTCAGGATGTAGGGCCGCAGGTCCACGTGGCGCGGCTCCACGCGCCCGTCCACGAAGCAGGGCGCCGCCGAGAGCGCCAGCGTGGGCTGCGCGATGTAGTTGCGCGGGTCGGCGACGATGCGGCGGCGGAACTCCTCGCGCTCGGTCGCGGTGCTGTGCGGGCCGATCAGCATGCCGTAGCCACCCGACTCGCCGACGGCCTTCACGACGAGCTCGTCGAGGCGCTCCAGGACGAACTGCCGGTCCGTGGGGTTGCCGAGCTGCCAGGTCTCCACGTTCGGCAGGATCGGCTCCTCGGCCAGGTAGTACTTGATGAGGGCCGGCACGTAGGCGTAGAGCGCCTTGTCGTCCGCGACGCCGGTGCCGATGGCGTTGGTGAGGGCGACGTTGCCGGCGCGATAGGCGTTGAAGAGACCGGGCACGCCCAGGGTCGAGTCGGGCCGGAACGCGAGCGGATCGATGAAGTCGTCGTCCACGCGGCGGTAGATCACGTCCACGCGCTTCGAGCCCGCCGTGGTGCGCATGTAGACCACGTTGTCGTGGACGAAGAGGTCGCGCCCTTCGACCAGGTCGATGCCCATCTGCCGCGCCAGGAACGTGTGCTCGAAGTACGCCGAGTTGAACACGCCCGGCGTCAGGAGCACGATGGTCGGGTCGGCGCGATGCGGCGGGGCGAGCGCGCGGAGCGTGGCCAGCAGCTCCTGCCCGTAGTGGTCCACGGGCCGGACGTCGTAGCTGCTGAAGAGCATCGGAAACACGCGCTTGATCACCTGGCGGTTCGCGAGCATGTAGCTCACGCCGCTCGGCACGCGCAGGTTGTCCTCCAGGACCGCAAAGCTCCCGTCGGGGAGGCGCACCAGGTCCGTGCCGGCCACCGAGACGTACACGTCGTGCCGGACGTCCACGCCCTGCATCTCCCGGCGGAAATGCTTGCAGCGTAACCAGCGCGCGGGGGACGATGCCGTCCGAGAGCACGCGTCCGCGCGAGTAGATGTCCTTGAGGAAGAGGTTCAGTGCCGTGATCCGCTGCGTCAGGCCCCGTTCGAGCGTCGCCCACTCGTCGCCGGTCAGGATGCGGGGCACGAGATCGTGCGGAAAGATGCGCTCGGTCCCTTCGTTCTGGCCGTAGACGGTGAACGTGATGCCCTGGTGCAGGAAGGCGAGGTCGGCCGTGGACTGCCGTCGCTTCATCTCCTCGGCAGGCACCGATCGCAGCCGCTCGTACAGCGCCGCGTAGTGCGGCCGCGCCAGGCCGAGGTGCTCGAACATCTCGTCGTAGCCGGCGCCCATCGTGTAGGACGCAAACTGCGGGACCTCCGGCGTCACCGCGTCGGAGGGGGCGTCGGGCGTCGACATGTCGTGGCAACTGTTCTGCGCGGGCGGGGTGCCTGTCAAGGCGTGGGCACCGCGCGGGCGTGTCGATGCGCTGCGCGCATCTTCTGAATTCTTCATTCTGAATTCTGAATTCAGAATGTGACCCGCACGCCGAGGCGCACGACACGCGGCGGCTGGACGGCCGTGATCGTCCTGAACGCCGGTCCGGTCACGATGTCCTCCTCGACCTCGTTGGCCATGTCGAGCAGGTTGAACACGTCGAGGGTGACGCTCACGGCACGCGAGGCGCCCAGCGGCCATCGCAGTTCCGCGCGCGCGTCGAGCGTGGCGGTGAACGTGAAGCGCTGTCCCCCGCGCGGGTACGCCTGAACGACGTCGAGGCCCTGGCCGACGCCCTCGGCAAGTACCAGGCGGGAGAACGGCTGGCCATCCTGATAGCGGGCCACGGCCGCCGCGCGGAACGGCCCCGGACCGGTGTACGCGCCCAGCACCTTCATCACGAACGCCCGATCGGAGAAGAGACGGCCGCGTGCGTTGGTGGCGGCGTTGGGCGTGGTGAAGACCTCACCGAGCAGACCCTGATCGTTCTCGTCAGGACGATACCCGCGACTGGCGCCGATGCCCTCGGCACGGTAGGCGCTCCCGCCGAAGCGGAGGTAGAAGCGATCGCCGGCCTCGCGCGCCACCGACACGTCGAGGCCCTGGTAGCGGGAGGGCAGCGCCGCGGTGTTGACGAGCGCATAGCGATCGAGCCCGAACGAGGCGGACTGCCGGTCGTAGATGGGCAGCGGGTTGAAGCCCTGCAGGCCGGCAATGTCCACGCCGGGGTCGTCGATGACGGTCACGTCGAAGTCGTCGGGCGTGACCCCGGTGTTCACGAGGGCGAGGAGGTCGTCCTCCCGCCGATCGAGCCCCGTGATGCCCCAGCGCCATCCAAGCCACCGGTGCTCGAAGCCGATATGGAACGCCCGCGTGGTCGGCCGGCGCAGGTCCTCGGCAATGACACCGGCGCCCGCCGCCGTACAGCACGTGCCCACGGCCGCAACCGCCGTCAGCTCCGACGGCGCGAACCGCCGGTTGCCGTCCTCGTCGTCCCAGCGGTACATGGTCCCTGTCGGCGCCGCGGGGTCGCCGACGGCCAGCGCATCGATCGGCAGGCGATGCCGGTACCAGCCGTAGCCGGCGGTGATGACGAGCCCGTCGCGGCCGGAGGGCCGCCACGCCAGCGCCGCGCGCGGCGAGGCGGTGGTCCAGCCGATGTCGCCGGCGGCGCCGCGTGCCGAGCCGCGATCCACGTCGAGCCGCAGGGCAGCGGACATCGTCAGGCGATCCGAGAGCAGGATCTGGTCGTCCACGAACGCGCTTGCGGACGTGACGGTCCGATGCGACTCCCCGGACGCGGCGATGTCCCAGACGCGCGCGGGCCGGCCGTTGACGAGCTCACCGAAGACTGGCTGCGGGCCGAGCCGGAGCGTGGCCGCGACCGCACCAACGGAGGCGCCGAGTCGCAGCACGTGATCCCGCCCGAGCCAGCGGCGGACGGCGGGCGTGAACGCTCCGCGCACGGCCCAGCGCTGTCGGGCGCCGTCCACCGGGTCGGCAAGCCGGAGCGGCGGTCCGTCACGCAGGCGTTCGATGAGGCCGCCCGCGGCGTCCGGGGTCAGGTCCGCCGCGGCGCTCGCGCGCTGGTAGTCGGCGGCCAGCGTCCACCCCGCGCCGTTCTCACGCATGGCCTGCCACGACGCCGATACGAGCGCCTGCCGATCCCGTTGTGCCTGCGCACGGTCGGCGAAGCTCGCGCGCGTCTCGAGCGGCCGTGTCGCATCGGTGACGCTGGCCACGACCCCGATCTCGCGGCCGGGCGCTCCCATGCCGACCGCATGCGCGAAGAACGCGCGGGTGTCGTGATCCAGCCGCACCGGCTCCTCGCGCTCCACGCGGCGCGCGTCGTTGACGCGTCCGGCGACAAACAGTCCCGCAGACGGGGCAAGCGGCCCGCCCGCCGCAACGCTGCCATCGGTCCAGGACTCGAGCCGCGCGATCGGCACGATGTCACCGGCGTCCGCCTGCAGTCCCGGCGGAGACGCTTCCACCGACACATCCCCGGTCCACGTCGTCGAGGGGCGCTTCGGCGCCATCACCACGAGCGGGCCTGGGCCGGCAGCCGACGGATCCAGGTGGGCGGCCTCGGCCGACACCGCCTGCAACGCGCCAAGCGCCGGAAAGATCATCGGCGTCCCGAGGACGAGGGGATCGGTGAGGTCGGCGCCGGCCAGCGTGTACGTGACCTGGCGCGACGAGCTGCCGTAGCCACCGAGGCGAATCGGATCGCCGGTCCAGATGCCGCCGCCGTCGATGGTGTCGGCAATGAGGAACCCGTGCGCGGTCTCGAGCAGCGATTGGACCGTACGCGAGGAGGGGAGGCCCTCGAGGAGGCGTCGCGGAAAGAGGACGCCGTAGGACCCTGTCCCGGGGGACTCCACGGCGACCTCGAGTGCGGCAGACGGATCGGCGGACGGCCGCACGATCACCGACACCAGTCCGCCAGGTTCAGCGTCGATCACGCGTTCGACAGGCGAGCCGCTCGTTGGCCGCACGCGGAGCCGGTACTCACCCGGCGGCACGGACCACGTGACGACGCCGTCGATGCGGGCGCGGCGGGTGGGTGCCATCAGGCCGAGGGGCTCGAGTTCGACCTCTGCTCCACTGGGCGGGCCCGTCTGGCCCGCGGCCTCGGCCGCGATTCGCACCTGCGCGGATGCACCCTGCGCCCGGACGGCGGTCGGCGGCAACGGCACGAGCAGGAGTGTGCAGACGAGGGCACGCAGGTGCCGGCCGCGAAGCATGCGGCCCGATTGTCGCCGCGGGTCGCCGTGGTGTCCAGCGCGGACGCGCGCTGCGGGCGTCGGGCCCGCCCTGAGGATCGTGTCGGAAATTTGCCTCTGCCGTTGACGCATGGCCGCGCATATACTCCGCCCCATGAGCTGGATTCGACTCGTGACGGTCGCCCGCCTGGCGACGTGGATGGCAGCCGCCCCCGCGTGGGCGCAGTCTGCCCCTGAAGAGAGCGCTGCGGACGTGGACGGTTCGCCACCCCTGACGCTCACACAGACGCCGCCGGCCGTACCCGCTCCGGCAGACCTCGACCCCGACGATCGGATGTCGAGACTGGTCCCGCGCGTGGCCCGCGACCTCGGCCATTTCCCGTCACTGGGCACCGCCGTCATCCTGGGTCTCGGCGGTGCGATGGGTGCGGTCGCGCACCAGAACGACGACTACTTCACCCGTCACGCATCCGCAGGCGGCACCGACACGGTGTTCGCCGTCGGCGGTGCGCTTGGCAACGGTGTCGTGCAGGGGGGCGCGGCGCTCGCCACCTTTACCGTCGGGCGCCTGACGCGCCACCCGGCCGCCGCGCACCTCGGCGCAGACCTGATGCGCGCGCAGCTCGTCACCGGCATCCTCACGCAGGGCATCAAGCTGGCGGTGAAGCGCGACCGTCCCGAGGACGCCGAGACCGGCCACGTCGGCACGCACTCGGTCCCCTCCGGTCACGCCGCCACCAGCTGGGCCTCGGCCACGGTCCTCTGGCGCCACGGCGGGTGGAAGGCGGGCGTGCCCGCCTCACTCGTGGCCGCCTTCGTGTCGGCGTCGCGGCTGCAGGAGAACCAGCACTACATGAGCGACGTGCTGTTCGGCGCCGCGCTCGGCATTGCCAGCGCCAGGACCGTGACCCTGGGCCACGGCGCCGCCCGGTTCACCGTGGTCCCCGCACCGGTCAGGGGCGGCGGAGCGGTGATGGTGTCGCTGGCGGGGGGACGCTAGGGGGCGTGGGGCCTGGGGCGTGGGGCCTGGGGCGTGGGACCTGGGGCTTGGGGGCTTGGGGGCTTGAAGGCTTGA